>JBQELO010000011.1:0-115852 GCA_052103955.1 Paenalcaligenes sp.
GTGCTGAACTATCGCTAAGCCGTTACTCCTCGCTGGGCGTAGGCTATAAAGGGGAACTGGGTAATGGGCAGCGTGATCACTCTGCACAGGTGCAGGTACGTGTAGCGTTCTAAAACCATAGCGTGCCATAAGACACACTATGGTGAGTACAGGTGTTAGGGAGCAGTTCTTTAGGCCATTGGGTTAACGCCCAATGGCCTTTTTCTGGCTTAGCGCTGGGTGGACGTCCATTGCACGGCAAACACACTGATAAGCACAATGACCAGTCCTATTAACGCAGAGCCGCTCATGGCTTGAGATAACAGCGCCCATCCTAAAATCACAGCGGTTAAAGGGCTAAGCAAGCCCAGTGAAGACACCGCCACAGTGGGTAAACGCACAATACCCCTAAACCACAACACATACGCTAATAGTGCACCCGCTAAGCACAAGTACGCATAAGCTAAATATTGGGCGGCGGTTAACTGGGGTAAGGGTGCATCGACTAGGTAAGCAACGGGTGCCAGCATGGCGCCACCCAACAGCAACTGCCAGCCAGTAAGCGCCAGGACGGGTAGCCCGACTTGCCAACGCCGTGTCAACCAAATACCTGCCGCCATACTGGCAGCACCCAATAGGGCGGCGATGACGCCTATGGGTTCAAATTGGGTTTGTGGTGACCACAATAAAATCGCCATGCCTATTACCCCTGCCACTGCCGACCATAGTGTCGTTTGTGCTGGCGATTTACCGTCCACGGCCCAGACTAACACCATCACCAGTAATGGCTGTATAGCACCTAGCACGGCGGCTAAACCACCGGGTAGACGATAAGCAGCCACAAAAAGTAGGGCTTGGAAAATACCGATGTTTAGGGCGGACAAGATAATCAGGCGTAACCAGTCTTGCCGCAAGGGCAGTCTTCTAGTGAGTAACACCAGCAATATGCCAGCAGGTAGCGCACGTATAAGCGCAGCCGTGAAAGGTCTGTCTGGTGGCAGAATTTCAGAGGTCACAATATAGGTGGACCCCCAAATGGCCGGAGCCAGTGCAGTTAATAGGCTATCGCGCCACGGAAAAGTAGAGACAGGAGCAGTCATTTTGGATTAATCTTGAATTTAAGATAATTTCATTCTGAGAGTTATTTGTCTTGAAGTCAAGATAAATGCAAAGGCTAGTCATGGCACTAAAAAACGATGCAGTAGAGCTAATCTTGAGTCAGTGGCGGCGTGAGCGGCCTGATTTAGATGTGGAAATCATGGGGCCCATAGGGCGTATAAACCGTTGCGCCATGTTGTTAGAGCAACGCTTAGACGCTTGTTTTGCTGAGTTTGGCTTGTGCTTGTGGGAGTTTGATGTGTTGGCCGCGCTACGACGCAGCGGTACCCCGTATTGCCTCAGCCCCACAGTGTTGTTTTCTACGTTAATGGTGACCTCTGGCACCATGACACACCGATTAAAACGTTTGGAAAGCAAAGGCTGGATAGTGCGCCTGCTTAACGAACAAGACGCGCGCAGCATGTTGGTGCAGTTAACCGATGTGGGGGTAGAGCTGATCAATAAGGTGGTGGCGGTGCATGTGGATAACGAGCGCCAGATGCTAGCAACAATGGCAGTAGAGCAACTGGCTGAGTTGGATCAGCATTTATCTACTTTGCTGCAGGTGTTAGAACCCGCAGCAGTAACGCCAAAATAAGCGTTTTACGTGCCTACAAAAAAGCCTAGCCGCATGACACGGGCTAGGCTTTTAAGGAATACGTATTTTGCTTATTGCAGCCAATTATGACTTGGCTTGTTTAGCCGTTTTACGCATGGCCGTACACATACCGCGCAGCATAGCGACCTCGTCTACTGTTAAGCGGTTACGACTAAAAATTTGTCGCATGCGGGTAGGCAATTTTTTAGGATTTTCGGGGTCTAAGAAATCTACGTCCACCAAGGCTTCTTCAAAGTGGGTCATAAATGCATCCAACTGCCCCATTGTGGCTAATGCCTTGCCTGGGTCGGTTTTGCCTAAGGCTATAGGCATGGTTTCCAGCTCGTACTGTTGCAATAATGCATAACGCAGCTCCCATGCAGCCAGTTGCAGCGCTTGGGCAACATTTAACGAACTGTACTCAGGATTCGCCGGTATATGGCACAAGTGTTGGCAGCTTTCTAGCTCTTGATTACTAAGCCCTGTACGCTCAGTGCCCAATACAATCGCGATTTTCCCAGCCCCTTCGGCCAAGTGCGTCGCACCTAGTGTGGCGCTTTGGCGTATGTCTAAAGGAGGGGGGCCCAGATAACGTGGTCTGGCTGTTAGCGCAAAAGAAAGTGAAACAGGCGCCAATGCTTGCTCTAAACTTGGTACGATAGAGGCTTGGCTTAAAACATCGGTTGCACCACTGGCCAGAGCAATCGCTTCGGCGTGCTCGGTAATGTGCTCATGTTTTGGTGCCACCAAACACAGTTCTTTAAAGCCCATAGTTTTGATTGCGCGTGCTGCAGCCCCTACGTTACCGGGATGGCTGGGCCGTACCATAATGAAGCGAACCTGCTCGAAGGCAGGGTGGTTGGTGTGTGCCGATGTTTGTGTCATAAATACGTTGATACAGAAAGCTTTTGTAGCCCTATTATTGCATTCGGGCAGCACAAGAGCAGGAAATTTTTACCAAACGGATTATCTATGCATCCCATGCTGAATACCGCCATCAAGGCGGCACGCCGAGCAGGCACCATCATTAACCGTGCTAGCGTGGATCTAGAAAAAATCAAAGTTGGCCGCAAAGGCCCCGGTGATTACGTAACCGAAATTGATGCGGCAGCCGAAGAAGCCATTATTGACATACTGCGTACTGCGTACCCTGATCATGGCTTTATTGGTGAAGAAACTGGCGAACTTATGCCAGAGGGCAATGACAACCCTGAAAACGTATGGGTTATAGACCCGTTGGATGGCACTACCAACTTCATTCACGGCTTTCCTCACTACGCGATTTCTATCGCTATGTTGAACAAAGGCGTGCCTACGCATGCCGTGATTTTTGACCCTGCTAAAAACGAAATCTTCCACGCAACCCGTGGCGGTGGCGCGTTCTTGGACGACCGTCGTATGCGTGTTTCCAGCTTGCGCAAATACCATGATGCGTTGCTGGGTGCTCATGTGGCTGATTCGGGTGGCGTAGTTAAAAGCACCTCCCCGTTTTCTGCCATGCTAAGCGATTGCGCTGCGGTACGCCGTGTAGGTGCAACCGTGCTTGACTTGGCTTACGTTGCATGTGGTCGTTTAGATGGCTTTGTAGCCACTAAGTTGAAAACATGGGATATGGCTGCTGGTGCGTTGTTGGTACTAGAAGCCGGTGGTTTGGTAGGCGACTTTGCGGGCGAACAAACCTGGTACGAGTCGGGCAATATCATTGCCGCCACACCAAAAATCTTCACACAAATGTTGGTGCATTTGGCTGAGTAAACAGTAGAAAAGTAAAACACACCCCAAAGCGCTATCGTGGTTTTGGGGTGTTTTTATTGGTGGGTACGGTTTTGATGTGGTGATAGGTAAGCAGGCGTAAACAGCCCATTGTGATTTGGTCTTGGGTCGTGTTCAAATACTCCTGTTTTCTACAGCACACAGCAAGGCAGACCACCGTCTGTGTTCTGTACAGGGGCTAGTGTTATACACAGCTCACTCTTAATCGATTTTTGTTATTTTCGGGTTTTCATGACTGACTACACGCTGTACTTAATCAAAGCTGCGATTTTGGGCCTGATTGAAGGGTTTACTGAATTTATTCCGGTTTCCAGTACGGCGCATTTGTTGCTACTGGGCGAGTGGATATCCTTTCCTTCAGACAGCAATAAAGTTTTTGAGGTAGTGATTCAGTTCGGTTCTATTCTGGCCGTAATTTGGTTATTTAGAGCGCGTATTTGGCAATTGGTAAAAGGCACATTTAGCGGTGATCGTACCGAAATGATGTTTACCCGAAACCTAATCATTGCCTTTTTACCTGCAGCGGTAATTGGTGCTTTGACTATTCAATATATTAAATCGCTATTTCATAACCCCTTGGTATTTGTATTTACCTTGGTGATTGGTGGTTTCATTATGCTGTGGGTAGAGCGTAAGCCTGCTTATGCAAAACAGCACCCTAATTACAAAGTAGAAGAGGGTGTTACAGCCACTTCCGAGCGGGCCACAGCCTACTCGCTAGAAGAAATTACGTGGAAGCAGGCGTTGGTTGTGGGCTTTGCGCAGTGTATTGCAATGATTCCTGGCACATCACGTTCCGGCGCCACCATTGTGGGTGGGATGCTGGCAGGCGTACACCGTAAAACAGCCACTGAGTTTTCATTTTTCTTAGCGATGCCTACTATGTTAGCCGCGACGGTTTACGACTTATATCGTAACGGTGCCAGCTTAAACGTAGAACAAGGCTGGGGTATTGCGGTAGGATTCGTGCTGGCATTCTTTAGTGCATTGTTCTTGGTGAAAGCCGTACTGCGCTTCGTGTCGCGCCACACCTACCGTCCATTCGCCTGGTATCGCATTGCATTAGGTGCCGTAGTGTTGCTGTGGTTATATGTCTAATAGATATATATAAGAATAAAAAACCCGATTCTTTTGAATCGGGTTTTTTTGTGGCAAGGGGTAGTCGTCGCGTTAGTTTATGTTGTGCTGTTTGGTAGTCGACTGGTTACCCAACCTAGGAAGCTGACCAAAAATAGCACTCGTATCAGGTGGTGCGTGGTCACAATGGCTGGGTCTATATTTAAGGCTAATGCCATCACCCCAATTTCTGGTGCGCCGCCGGGAAGCAGTACTAGGAATACGGCACCAAAAGGTGCGCCAGTTAGGGTGTGTAAAGCTAAAGCACACACTACGGCGAGCAAGGCCAAGCCTATGCCCACTAGTATGGATAACCATCCGTCTTTAATTAAGACTTTCCAGCTGTAGCCTACAAAGCGCACTCCTACGCTGGTTCCTATAACCAGTTGGGATAGGGCGGCAGCGGCTGGGTGAGCTACGGCTTGGGTGTAACCCGATGCATGCAAAATGGCCGAAAACAGCAAAGGGAATAGCAGCATTCCGGTGGCAAAACGTAGTCGTTTGGCCAGTAACCACCCGCTAACAGCGCAGGCCAGTAAGACCAGTTGCGACATCCACGAAAAGCCTTCTTGTATGGCGTGTTGGCCTAGGGGGATGGTGCTGGCTGGTAGCTCATAATTCCCTACGTAATGCAACACAACAGGGGTTAAGGCGAGCAGAGCAACTAAGCGAGCAGAATGACTAAGTGCGATGCGGCGGCTATCGGCTTTGTAGCTATCGGCTAAGGCGCTCACTATAGATAGCCCACCGGGGATGGCAGAAAAAATGGCGTTAATGCGATTCATGCCAGACCAGCGTGCCAGCACCTTGAAGCTAATAAGAAAATACACCACCGTTAGAATCAGCATGACGCTTAGGGTGGGCAGCCATTGGCTAAGAGTGTGCAGGGTTTCAGGGGCAAAGCTGCTGCCTAGAATGGTGCCTAGCATCGCCAAGGCATAGCCACGCCATGCCGAGGGAATTGCTAATTTCAAGCCGAACAGTGCGGCAAGCGAGCAGGCCACTAAACTACCCAACACCCACGGTAGTGACAAGCCTATTTGTATGAAGCTTAGGCCACCTAATAAGCCCACGCCAAGGGCGATTAAACCCTTGGCGCGAGATTGCATATAGCGAGAGACACTATTCATCATCTTAGTGTGCTTGCGCCATTTTTTTCATTTTCTGGCGTCGTAACATAGGCATGATAATGACCGATACAACGAACAGAATCAGCAGGCCAATGGCGATGGGGCGTTCTGTAATGTAGCTCAGTGGGTTGCCACCGGAAATTTGCAGGGTACGCACCAGTTCGCTTTCGGTCATTTGGCCTAGCAGCAAGCCAATTACTGTGGCGGCGACGGGGTAGTCGTGTCGGCGCATTAACCAGCCCAAACCAGCAAATACCATAACAGTCAGTGGGCCAGCGATAGTGCCGGTGATGCCAAAACCACCCCATGCACATAAGGCCAATACAGAAGGCACCAAGTAGTTTAGGGGGATGCGCACGACCAAACCTAAAATAGGCAGAATCATCAGCGCCACAATAGCCAGCAAAATTACCTGACCAAAGTTACCCATAATAATGGCGTAGACCACGTCGCGCTGGTCACGAATAAAAGAGGGGCCACCAACCAGATTGTGGAACGAGAAAGCTGCCAGCAATACGGCTGTGGCAGCACCACCAGGGATACCTAAGGCCAGTAGGGCTGTCATGGAACCACCCTCTGAACTCGAGTTAGAGGACTCGGCGGCAATCAGACCTTCGGTGCAGCCGGTACCAAATTTCTCAGGTTCTTTAGAGGAACGGCGGATTTCACCGTATGCCACTAAGTTCGCGACGGAGGAACCTACACCGGGTACCGCGCCAATTAGTGCACCAATAAAGCTGCCTTTGAGCAGAATTTTTGGGTATTTGAAGACTTCTTTGAAGCCCACCAAAATTTTTCGCAAAGAAATGCTGCGAGCGGCTTTGTCTTCCACTAAGTAGGTGCTGGAGCGCAAGCGCAATAACTCGGAAGCGGCAAACAAACCAATCATGGCGGGTACTACAGCAATGCCATCAATCAGATACGGTGTGCCCAAGGTGGCGCGCATGGTACCTGTGGAGGACATGCCTACTTGGCTAAGTAGTAAGCCAAAAGCACCGGCTAATAAGCCTTTAAGTACGGTGCTATCGTTTAGCGTGGCAATTAAGGCCAAGCCCCACAGCACAATCATCACCATTTCTAGTGGACCTAGGCGCAATACCATACCTGCTAAGGGTTGAATCAATAGCATCAGCAGGGCGTAACCAATGAAAGTGCCCACGACAGAAGCGCCTAGCCCGATGCCCAGTGCCTCGTTGTGTTTGCCTTGGCGTGCCATAGGGTAACCGTCAAAGGCAGTGGCCACACTGGAGGATGATCCCGGTATGTTCATGAGTACGGCGGTAACGCCGCCACCGTAAGCGCCACCCGTGAAGATGGCGGTTAGGAACAGCATGGCTTGCAGGAAGTCCATTGCCCAGGTCACTGGCAAAAATACGGCCATCGCCATAGAGATTTGCAAGCCGGGCACGGCGCCAAAAACCAGACCAATAATTAGGCCGGGAATGACAAATAGCCAAGGGTCAAAACTGGTGAACAGCAAGCCCAAAGACTGAGAAAAAGCAAAAGTATCAATCATCTCAGAACACCAGAAGTGGCATAGGGAAGGGGAAGAGCGAGCCAAACCCTTTGATCAGTGCAAAGGTGAACAGAAACGCAAAAATTGGTGGTGCAATTTTGTTTTTCTCGCCGCCCATCAAGATGCCTACCCAGACAAACACGAAGGTGGCGACATCAAAACCTACTGTAGTCAGGCTAAGGCAGAACACCGCAAAAGCGCCTAGTAGTAATAAGTCACCTAGGGTAGATTTTTTAGCGGCCTGAGCTTCGCTGGGGGATGCAGGTGCTTGGGTGGCGGGTTTGCGTAAACTGCTAATCGCAATGCAGATCACCAGTAACAGGCAGGCTATGCCGCTGGGGACCACGACGATAAGGTTGTAGAGTTTGTCTGAAGCCGAGAAGGCGCTCCAGTTGAGGAAAATAGCGGCTGCGCAAACCGCTAGCAGAAACACCAGATGTGTAGGAGAAATTCGTGTAGCCATGTAGGGATAGTCCAAAGCGGAGGATCTGGCGACTGACGTAGCAGTCAAAAAGCCCGCCAGACCCAAGGCTGTTAGAGTTGATCTTTGTACTGCTCTAGTACTTCAAAGTTTTTGTAGATGATCTCGGTGGTGCGATCAGGGCCCAGCCAGTCTGAACCAATACCTTGGTTTTTCAGGGTTTCTTTGAACTCAGGGTTAGAGAGTACTTCGCGGTAGGCTTCGGCAAATTTCTCAAAGCGTTCTGGGTACTGTGCTTTGAATTCAGCGTGCGCTGCAATACCACGCATGGAACCTACCAAAGTTTGCACAGGTTCGTGGCCTGCTTGTTGCAGGGCTTCGTTTAGGGTGGGGGCATCCCAGTCCGCTAAACGCTCGTCTGATGCTACGGCCAAGGGACGAATAAATTCGGCAATAGGCAGGGTGCCATCTGCAGCCAGTACGGCCATTTCCACTTGACCACCGGCTACGGCTGTACGCGCAGCATTACCGGATTGGTAGGTCACGATATTGACGGCATCCGGTTCTAAACCATAGGCCTGCAGCATTTGAATGGTGTTGATGTGGCCAGTGGAGCCAGGTACTACGCTGATGCGAAATTTACCGGGTTGCTCTTTGATGGCGGCAATGAATTCGTCCAACGTTTGGTAGGGCAGTTTGGCATTCAGTGCAAATAAGTCCATGTCGGTCCATTGACCATTCACAAAAGCAAAATCATCCAAGCTGTAGTCGGCATCCAGATTTAGAATGGCGCTGCTGATGTAAGGATGAATAGAGGTGACCAGAAAGAAGGTGCCGTCTTTAGGCATATTGCGGAAATACACTTGGCCTACATGGCCACCGCCGCCTTCTTGGTTGATGGCACGAATAGGTACACCGAGTTTTTCTTGCATTTGCTGGGCAACCAAACGTGCGGTGCGGTCAGCAGAGCCACCAGGCCCTAACGCAATCACAAAGGTAATTTGTTGGTTAGGCCAGTTATCTGCTTTTTGCGCTACAGCGGGTGCAGCAGCAGTCAGTGTCAGAGAGCTACCTACCAGCAATGTGGCTGCCCATGTTTTGATGCGTTTGAAATTCATTGTTTATTCCTGATGAAGGCAGAGCGCCAAACTGAAAATGTTTACAATGTGTGTATGTGTAGGGCTATTGGACTTCCATAGGTTTCTATCATCAATTAGGGTTTGTACTAGAATATGTGTTTTATTAAGGGGTTAATGCTATATTTCCATAAAAACACACCCTAGCTATTTTTATTGCGAGACTAAGATTGTTTACAATGTCAGGTATTGATACCCAAGGCCATGGTTCGGCAAGTATGAAGATTGCTCAAGAACTGGCTAATGACATCATGGCTGGAAAACTGCAGCCTGGTGATAGGTTGGGGGAAGTGGTGTTGGCGGAGCGTTTTGACATCAGTCGCGGTCCGGTGCGTGAAGCATTGCGTAGCTTAGCGGGTTTGGGGTTGGTGACCTTCACGCCCAATATTGGTGCAAGCGTACGCGTCATGACCGCGGCAGATGCGAAGGCGCTTTATGAAGTGCGTGCGGCATTAGAAACGGAAGCAGCACGATTGGCAGCACTGAATGTGGATGATTCTGCTAAGGCAGCATTGCAGCCGTTGTTAGAAATGGATGCGCACTCGGTGGCAAGTCACCCTTCGGGTGCTTACTTGCACCGTAGTGGCGACAGAGATTTTCACAACCTGATTGCGCAGCTAAGCGGTAATGAGCTGATTAGGCGTGCGCTAAGTGAAGAGCTGTATCCGCAACTGGTCTTATTGCGTTCGCAGCATAAAAATGTGCGGGGCAGGGGGCAAGTGGCGTTGAAAGAGCACCAACGTATTGTCGAGGCCATCATGGATCGCGATAGTGAATTAGCCGCGTTATTGATGCGTCGTCATTTAACAGCAAGCTGGAAAGCATTCTCCAGCCAAGTAGAAACTAACGTGGAGTAGACAACAGGCATGGCCCATCAATACCGTATACCCGCTGTATTTATGCGCGGGGGAACTTCTAAGGCGCTCATGTTGAAACGTGCCGATTTGCCTACGGATCAACAGCAGTGGCCCGCTATTTTTTTAGCGGCATTGGGAAGCCCTGATCCGTATGCACGGCAGTTAGATGGTATGGGGGGTGGGCAGTCATCGTTGAGCAAGGTGTGCATTATCGGCCCCAGTTCAGTAGAGGGTGCCGATGTGGACTACACCTTTGCGCAGATCTCGGTTACTGGCACAGAAGTGGATTACAGCGGTAACTGCGGCAATATGAGCTCGGCAGTTGGGCCTTTTGCTTACGACGAAAAGATGGTGGCCGGCCCTAGGGATGGGGAGTGTGTGGTGCGTATTCATAACACCAACTCCGGCAAGATTATTGTGTCGCGCTTTTCGGTTGAAGAGGGTGAGGCATGTGTGAATGGGGGCACTCGTATCACTGGGCTCGCCTCTGCAGGGGCGCCCGTCACCTTAAGTTTTGAAGACCCAGCTAATACGCGTGGTCGAGGTATGTTGCCCGCCGAGGCAGTGGTAGTTGATCTGCCTACCGCGCAGGGTGGCAGCGTACAGGCCACGTTAGTGGACTCAGCGATTCCCGCCGTGTTTGTGCAAGCAGAGGTGGTAGGTGTTAGTGCTGACATCATGCCTGATGCGGTAGATGCGCATGCCACGCTGTTGGCTGACTTAGAGCATTTGCGTCAGGCGGCGTCGGTACGTATGGGGATTGCCGCCTCTATGGAAGAAGCGGCACGCATTATTGCTATCCCTAAATTATGCATGGTAGGTAAGGCACAAACCTATACGGCGCTTAATGGCCTAGAAATCGCAGCGCGTGATGTGGATGTGATGGTGCGCATGATTTCTGCAGGGCAGCCGCATCGAGCAGCGCCTATTACGGTGTCGTTGGCTACGGCAACAGCGGCCGCTATTGCTGGCAGTGTGGTGCAGCAGTGTTTAGGAGATGGCGTGGATTTACGCGCTATACGTTTGGGGTCACCTAGCGGGGTAGTGCAGGTGGGTGTGGACTCGGTGCAGCAAGAAGGTGCGCCTACACCGAAAATTCTTTCGGCAAGTATTGTGCGCACGCAGCGTCGCCTGATGGAAGGTGCTGTGTGCGTGCCTACGCTATAAATTTCGTTATATGAATGGATGGAAAAATGACTAATACCGATGCAAAAGCTGTGTGGTTAGAGCAGCCGCAACCGCGTGGTCTGGGTGCTCAACTGGCAAGCTACTGGGAACAGAAGAAATTCATTTCCATTGTGGGTGCGTATGACCCCATTGGTGGTTTGTTGGCGCGCGATGCCGGTTTTGAGGCTCTGTATCTGTCAGGTGGCGCGTTAACGGCATCGTTGGGCTTGCCCGATTTGGGCCTGATTACGATGGAAGAGTTGGTGACGCGTGCGCAAGCTATAGTGCGTGTGACGCGTTTGCCTTTGGTGGTGGATGGCGACACCGGTTTTGGTGAAGCGCTAAACGTGATGCGTTTGGTGCGTGAACTTGAAGACGTGGGTGTGGCAGCAGTACAGCTAGAAGACCAAATTCTGCCTAAAAAATGTGGTCACTTGAATGGCAAGCAGTTGGTCAGCCCAGAAGATATGGCAGCCAAAATTGCAGCAGCGTCTAAAGCGCGACGTGATCTACGTATTATTGCGCGTACCGATGCTGCAGGCAGCGAAGGGTTAGAAGCGGCTATTGCTCGCGCCAAAATGTATGTGCAAGCTGGGGCTGATGCAATTTTCCCCGAGGCACTGACAACACAAGAAGAGTTCGAGATTTTCTCTAAGGAAATCGATGTACCTTTGTTGGCAAACATGACGGAGTTTGGCCGTACGCCGCAAACTTCTGCGGAAGAGTTTGAGAAATTAGGCTACGACATGGCGATTTGGCCAGTGTCCAGCTTACGTATTGCGGCCAAAGCAATGGAACTCTTCTATAACAGCCTGAAACAAACGGGTTCTGCGGCAAGCAGCGTACCGCATATGCAAACACGTGCCGAGTTGTACGAACTGATTAATTACTTTGGCTACGAGTCCTTAGATAGCTCTATTCAGCGAACGATCATTCCTGACGTCATCGACTAAGGTTTGCAGCGATACGAGTGAACACGCAGGCCAACGTTTATACGTTGGCTTGTTGCTGTTGTGGGGGCGCTGAGACTACATCGCACAGTAGGTCGTCATGACCTTGGCGGTGCAGAGTGATGTGTTCGCTGGTAATAGACAACCATCCAGCACGCGGTGGCTGGCTGTGGTCGAACTCCCAGTCGGGCAACACGACGCGGCGGTAGTCGGGGTGTTGCGCATCCAGATGGTGCAAGGCTGGGCGGTGAGTGTGGCCGTGTATCAGCGTGGGCTGGTTATTCAGCAGCATGATATCTAGGCAGGCGCCTGCATTGACGTCGGTAATCTGATAGGTTTTGTGTTGGCCGGCTGCTTTGCTGCGTTTTCTAAAAAAGTTAGCAATACGTTGGCGGCTTTTCAGGCTCAAACTGTAGAACAGCGCTTGTGTGAGCTTGTGGCGCACAATGCGTCTAAATCGCTGGTAGCTGTGATCGTCTGTACACAGCTCGTCGCCGTGCATGAGCAAAAACTCAAAGGCGTCCGTGCGCAGAATAAGTTGATCAGGTAATAGTTCGGCCTGTAAAAAGGTGGCCAGTTCCTTACCAATCAAGAAATCGCGGTTGCCCCGTACTAGGTAGAGTTTTTTACGTTGGCTAAACTGCTGCAAATGTTGCAAGGCCGTGTGCAGCCAAGGTTCGGGTGCGCGTATTTGTTCGTCACCAATCCATGCGTTGAAAATATCCCCCACTAGAATTAGGTGCTCACATGCGTCAGCGGCCTGCTCCAGAAACTGGTAGAAGGCCGCTGCTGTGTGGGGGCCTTGCGGCCCCAGGTGTATATCCGCGGCAAGCCAAACGGTGCCGCGTAACGCCCGTTTATTCAACGATAGTGGCGCTTTCAATAACCAAGTCTTCCACAGGCACGTCTTGGTGGAAACCTTTGTTGCCGGTTTTCACGGTTTTCATGCTGTCTACAACGTCTTGGCCTTCAACTACTTTACCGAATACGGCGTAACCCCAACCGTTAGGTGTAGGGGAAGTAAAGTTCAAGAAGTCGTTGTTGGTAACGTTGATGAAGAACTGTGCTGTAGCGGAGTGTGGGTCGGAGGTACGAGCCATTGCCAGAGTGTACTCGTCGTTTTTCAGACCGTTGTTGGCTTCGTTCTCTACGGGGGATTTGGTGGCTTTTTGTTTCATGCCAGCCTCAAAACCGCCGCCTTGGATCATGAAGTTGTTGATGACGCGGTGGAAAACAGTACCGTCGTAAAAACCCTCTTGCACGTAGCCGATGAAGTTTTCTACTGTTTTAGGTGCTGCTTCGGCGTTCAATTCAATGATGATGTCGCCTTTGTTAGTTTGCAGTTTAACTTTTTGGTTTGTGCTCATGGCGCTACCTTGTGTTGTAGTTGATGAGGCCGCATGTGCTGGTGAAAACACCAGACCTGCAAAGCAAAGCAGGGCGGCAAGAGTAAAAAATCGCATAGCCAGGGCATGCGCAGACTTGAATATGGGTAAGTTTTGCATAATAGGCGATGCTCGTTAAAAATAGATAAAAAACTATTGTTGCAGAATTTGCTGAGTTTGTTGTGTACGCGCTTGACCGAGTTGTCCGGATGCTTTGAACGACTCATTAGCAAGCATTAGCTGTACTTCACCCAAATTAGCGCGTGCGACTCTATAGTTAGGGTCTGCTGCCAATGCCATTTCTAAGGCCTCTTTAGCCATCATCAGTTTGCCTTGGCGCATATATTCTGCGGCCAGATTATTCCATGGCTCGGGCAATTCAGGGGCATCAATAGTGAGTTGTTGGTAGACAGCAATAGCATCGTCATGACGATTCAGTGCAGATAAGGCGCGTCCCTGTAAAAACAACAGTTGTACGTCAGAGCCTATTTCGTTGCGTGCTGCGCGTTGTTCCAAGCGTTTTTCGATGGAGTCCAAGGCTTCGGCAGTTTGCCCTGCATCTAACATTCGTTGTATGCGTTGGGTGATTTCGCTGGCAGTAAGCGGGCGTGAGGTGTCAGCGCCGGGGCTAACAGAGTCCAGAATGCGGGCCAAACCTTTCCAGCCTCGTTCTTCCCGTACTTCAGCGGGGAAAATCTCTTGATCTTGAACAGAGAGCTTGGAGGGTGGTGTTTGAGCATGAGCAATGCTGGAAATACCCCCTATAATGAAAAGCGAGGCGAATACACACGCTTGCAGGCGATTAAGAGTCTGGTTCACGAAGTCAGATGCCTTTATTGGTATACTTTACGATCCGTCATTTTAGCGTGTCTGGTGGATCGGTGGTGATTCACGCTTGCGTTGGCGTGATTTTTTATTCTATCGTATTGATTTTTAAGTGATTACTGTACATGTTGCACATTTATAATACATTGTCGCGTAGCAAAGAAGAATTTAAGCCTAGCCAGGCTGGCGTTGTGCGCATGTATGTGTGTGGTATGACTGTGTACGATTTTTGTCACCTTGGGCATGCACGCATGTTGGTAAGTTTTGACGTGATTCAGCGATGGCTGCGTCAGTCAGGTTATCAGGTGAACTACGTCCGCAATATTACAGACATCGACGATAAGATTATTCGTCGTGCGGTAGAAACAAATCGCACGTTGGGCGAAGTGACCGAGTTTTATATTGCAGCCATGCATGCGGATGAAAAAGCCTTGGGTGTGGAGTCTCCAGATTCCGAACCTCGCGCGACGCAGTATGTGGGCGATATGTTGGGCATTATTGGCAAGCTAGAAGAAAACGGCTTGGCCTACCAAGGCAGCGACGGCGATGTGAACTTTGCTGTACGCAAGTTCGATGGCTACGGCAAATTGTCGGGCAAAACGCTAGATGATCTGCGTGCAGGCGAACGCGTAGCGGTGGCTGATGGCAAACGTGACCCACTGGATTTTGTGTTGTGGAAATCCGCCAAAGCCGAAGAGCCTGCTGAATCCAAATGGGAATCCCCATACGGCTTGGGCAGACCGGGTTGGCACATTGAGTGTTCGGCCATGAGTCATTCCTTGTTGGGTATGCCATTGGATATACATGGTGGTGGGCCTGATCTGAAATTCCCACACCATGAAAACGAAATTGCACAGTCTGAAGGCGCGTTTGGCGGCACCATGGCCAACTACTGGATGCACTGTGGTCCCTTGATGGTAGATGCCGAGAAAATGTCCAAATCGTTGGGCAATTTCCGCAATATCCGTCAAACCATTGCCGTTGATGGCGATGCAGCAGATCAGTCTACTTACGTGGCGAATCCACGTGAAGCCGAAATGTTGCGCTTCTTTATTGTGCGTAATCACTATCGCAGCACGCAAAACTACGCGTCAGATAACCTATTTGATGCGCAACACGCTGTAGACCGTTTGTACCAAACCTTGGCAAACGTTCCTGCAGCAGAACAAGATATAGATTGGTCTTTGCCAGCAGCGCAACGTTTTGCGGCTGCTATGAACGATGATTTCAATACGGCTGGTGCCGTAGCGGTATTGTTTGAGCTATCTGCGGCAGCTAACCGCGATCAGTGCCAACAAAGCGCTGGTTTGATGAAAGCATTAGGTGGTGTATTAGGCTTGTTGCAGAAAGACCCTGCTCAGTATTTACGTTCCGCATCGCGCTATGTGCGTGATGCGCGTCAAAGCGCTACCGAAAATCAGCTTAGCGATGACGCTATTGATGCGTTGGTTGCTGAGCGTACACAAGCCAAAGCAGACCGCGATTTCGCCAAGGCTGATGCCGTGCGCAAGCAATTGCAAGAAGCCGGTATAGAGCTAGAAGACAAGGCTGGTGGCGTCACGCAGTGGCGTCGAGCCTAGGAGCAAAGATAGTGCATAAACCGCATTATTGGGATGAAGCTAAAACACATTTGATGAAACGCGATAGGATTCTGCGTAAAATCATCCCCACGTTTGCTGAAGAACACCTGAAACCGCCTTCAGAAGCTTTTGCCACGTTGGTACGTGCTGTGATTGGTCAGCAAGTGAGTCGCCGCAATGCGGAGGCGATTTGGGAACGGTTTAATAATGCTTTTGAGGCGCCTGCAACGCCAGCCGATGTGTTAGCGTTGGAAGTCGCAGCCTTGCAACAGATGGGCATGCCCAAACGTAAAGCCGAATATATTCTGGATCTGGCGCTGCATTTTAAAGAGCGCAAGGTAAACCCAGAAAGTTGGCAAGATATGGACGATGAGGCCATTATCAGAGAACTCTGTGCCATTCGTGGCATTGGCCGCTGGACAGCGGAGATGTTCCTGATATTTAACCTGCATCGTGCGGATGTATTACCGTTGGATGATGCCGGATTGATTCGGGCTATCTCCCAACATTATTACAGTGGTGAGCCAGTATCCCGCTTTGAGGCACGTGAAGTGGCTCAGGCCTGGACTCCCTGGTGTACGGTGGCAACTTGGTATTTGTGGCGTAGCCTAGAACCTGTTGTCGAAAGCGAATGAATTAGCGATTAACCCGAAGACACAACAATGCGAAATACATTTCTAGAGTTTGAGCAGCCTATTGCCGAACTCGAAAACAAGATCGAAGAGTTACGTTTTGTTCAAACGGATTCTGCTGTTGATATTTCGGAAGAACTCAGCAGGCTACAACAAAAAAGCCAAACGCTGGCACGTAGCATCTACGAAAAATTAACGCCTTGGCAAACAGCGTTGGTGGCACGCCACCCACAACGTCCTTACACCATGGATTATGTGAATGAAATTTTCACAGACTACCATGAACTGCATGGCGATCGTATGTATGCCGATGACCAAGCTATTGTTGGTGGCTTAGCGCGCTTTAACGGTTTGCCTTGCATGGTGATTGGTCACCAAAAAGGCCGTGATACCAAAGAGCGTGCACGTCGTAACTTCGGTATGCCTCGTCCTGAAGGCTATCGCAAAGCGCTGCGTTTGATGCGCTTGGCCGAAAAATTCAATATTCCTGTCTTTACCTTCGTAGACACCCCCGGTGCTTACCCCGGTATTGGCGCGGAAGAGCGCGGTCAGTCCGAGGCTATTGGTCATAACCTGTACGCCATGGCTGAGCTGAATGTGCCTATTATCACTACCATTATTGGTGAAGGTGGTTCTGGTGGCGCCTTGGCAATTGCTGTGGCAGACACTGTGTTGATGCTGCAATACGCTACTTACGCGGTGATTTCCCCAGAAGGGTGTGCGTCTATTTTGTGGCGTAGTGCTGATAAAGCGTCGGTAGCGGCAGAAGCCTTGGCGATTACTGCACCACGCTTGAAAGACCTAGAGCTGATCGACCGCGTTGTGAATGAGCCTGTGGGTGGTGCACACCGTGACCCAGCTACTATGGCCCGTCAATTGGGTCGTGCATTGGCCGAATCCTTACGCCAGTTGTCTGGTTTAAGCACTGAGCAACTGCGTGAGCGTCGCTTGGAGCGTTTGCTGTCTTATGGTCGTTTCCAGGAAGTTCGTTCCTAAATTTCCGCTCGCACAGATACAAGCCCATCCGCTGGCTGAACTGTGCGATATGCGGTTATTGCAGTCCATCCACAACCTGTATAGCAACCTGCCGCAACCCGCTGTGCAGCAGGTTGCGGTTGCGTTAAGTGGTGGGGTGGACTCGGCAGCCTTGGCGCTGCATATGGCCGTTTGGGCCAAAGCACTCAACCTGCCACTACATTGTTTTCATGTGCACCACGGGCTGCAAGACGTAGCCGACCAGTGGTCGCACCATGTACAAACGCTTGCTCACCATCTAGGGGCGACCCTTCATATAGAACGCGTATGCGTAGACCTATTGTCGGGTACCGGTATTGAAGCCGCTGCACGCGATGCACGCTATCTTGCGTTTCAGGCACTGTGTCAACGCGTAGGTGTGCAGCATCTATTCGTGGCGCATCACCAAGATGATCAAGCTGAAACTGTCTTGTTGCGCTTATTGCGGGGGTCGGGGCCTACGGGGTTGGGCGCTATGGCGCCTGTAAGCCAGCGAGAGGGCTTTACAGTGCTTCGCCCATGGTTGGATATGCCTCGTAGCGTATTGTTGGCTGTAGGCGAGCAACTCACGGCTACATTGAATTGGACGCCGGTACAAGATGGCACCAACGTCAGCGACGATTACACGCGAGGCGCCGTACGTGAGCGCTTAAAACCGCATTTAAATGCACGCTGGCCCGGTTGGCAAAAGGTCTTAACCCGCCATGCGAAGCTAAGCCGAGACACAGCTCAGTTATTGGAAGAAGTCGCGGCTGAAGATTTGCAGCGGTTGGATTACCGCAAGCGCGATCATAGTTTTGATTTGAAAACGTGGCGCGAATTAAGCGCGGCGCGCCAAGCACAAGTGATGCGACATTGGTTAGCGTTGGCGGGGCTGAAAATGCCTACTGAAGCACGCTTGGATGACATGATGCGTCAAATGCGTACTTTGCATGCCTTGGGTTTTGATAGGCAGATGAAAGTAAAACATGGCGAGTTTTACGTGATTTGTCGCCAAGGGCGTGTAATTTTGCAACAATATGCATGAAAAGTCTGATAAATGCCCCATTCGACGACGGGAAATATCGTTAGAATAGAATGGCCCTTTTTCGCCACCGGGCCGTCCCAAGGCAAAAGCGAGCCCCTTGGGGGATACGCACCTTGCGAAGCCGGTGAGGCATGGGGCATTTTTAGGTACAGACACCACTTCTATTGATTTTCGAGTAATAAGATGTCCTTGATCGTTCAAAAATATGGCGGCACTTCTATGGGCTCTGTGGAGCGCATCAGAAATGTCGCAAAACGCGTGGCCAAATGGCATGCGGCCGGTCACCAGGTCGTAGTCGTACCTTCTGCTATGTCAGGGGAAACTAATCGTTTATTAGGGTTGGCTAAAGAACTTAGCCCACGCCCCGATGCACGCGAACAGGACATGCTTGCGGCAACTGGCGAACAGGCTAGCAGCTCTTTGCTGGCTATGGCGTTGATCGCAATGGGTGTGCCTGCACGTAGTTACGCTGGTTGGCAGGTGGCCGTGCATACCGACTCCTCCTACACAAAGGCCCGAATTAAATCTATTGATAGCGACCGCGTTAAGGGCGACCTGGATGCTGGGCGCGTCGTGATTGTGACGGGTTTCCAAGGTATTGATGACAACGGCAACATTACGACCTTGGGTCGTGGTGGTTCCGACACCTCGGCGGTAGCGATTGCTGCAGCGATGGGTGCTGAAGAGTGCCTGATCTTTACTGATGTGGATGGTGTTTACACTACTGACCCTCGCGTGGTGCCAGAAGCTCGTCGCATGAGCGTGGTGTCTTTTGAAGAAATGTTTGAGCTGGCATCGCTGGGCTCTAAAGTACTGCAAATTCGCTCCGTAGAATTTGCAGGTAAATACCGTGTGCCGGTACGCGTGTTGTCATCGCTTACCGACCCAGAAATTGCGCTCGAGGAAGAGAAAAACTCGGGCACATTGATTACATTCGAGGAAGATCAAAAAATGGAAGCTGCCGTTGTATCGGGTATCGCTTTTAGCCGTGATGAAGCCAAATTTACCCTGCGTGCCGTACCTGACACCCCAGGGGTGGCCTATTCCATCTTGGGCCCAATCGCTGCAGCTAACATTGACGTAGACATGATCCTGCAGAACTTGTCTGCACAGGGCACTACCGACTTCTCTTTCACTGTAAATCGTATTGATGCTGATCGCACTAACGAATTGTTGGAAACCCAAATTGGGCCAGCAGTGGGTGCAGGCGAAATCGTATTCGACAGCAAAGTGGCGAAAGTATCCATCGTGGGTATTGGTATGCGTAGTCATGCCGGTGTGGCCAGCGCTATGTTCCGCGCGTTGTCCGAAGAGGGCATCAATATCCAAATGATCAGCACCAGCGAGATCAAAACTTCCGTTGTGATTGACGAGAAGTACATGGAGTTGGCGGTGCGTGCGCTGCACAAAGCCTTTGAACTGGACCAAGAAAAGGCTCAGTAAATCGGTAGTACGCGGTATTTTCCGCGTACAGAGGAAAAAAACGTTCTAGGGCTAGCAAAATTTGTTTTACTCGTGCTAGAATAGTTTTTTTGCTGGGAATGTGGCCGAGAGGTTGAAGGTACTCCCCTGCTAAGGGAGCATGCGGCTTATACCCGCATCGAGGGTTCGAATCCCTCCATTCCCGCCAGCGAAATTTGAATGAAGCCCTTGTTTATCAAGGGCTTTTTTCATTTCTGCGCGCAGTAGATCTTAGGCAGGTGTATGTGTCAGCGCAGACAGCGGTGAATAATCACTGTATAGACGTGTGATGGCTATCGCTATCCTGTAGAAAAGTCGTGCCACTCTAGGTACGCCATAGTCAGTAAACCCGCTTTAGCGGGTTTTTTATTGCCTGCGATTATTAGGTTTGTACGAGACTTGTCTACTTAAGCCTTTATAATGACTACAAATCAGCGCAAATAGGGGTAAAGGCCATGAGAATTGCCTTATTTATTTTTGGTGCCATAGCCGTGGTTTACCTAGTAGTTAAAGGTTTTAAGCAGGTTATAGAGGAAAGCCGTCAGAAACGGCAAGATCAAGATTCAGACCATAGGCTGAAATAAGCAGAGTAGCTAAGCCTGCCACTTTGAACTCGTCACAGGAAGGTTTAATGGATACAGAGCAAAATGTACAAGGGCAACGTGCCGTTGCTTTTGAAGGCGTAACGAATTTTCGTGATTTGGGCGGATACCAAAGTGTTGATGGTGGGCATGTGCGTTGGCAGACCCTCTATAGATCAGCCCATTTGGCCGATTTAACACCGTCTGACCAGTTGCAGCTGCAAGCCTTACAAGTGAACCAAAGCATAGATTTACGTGGGCAGTTTGAACGTAAGAAAAAACCGTATAACTATCAGTTCTTGCAGCACACCGTATGTGGCATTGAGCCTGAGGTCGCTCGCTTGGTAGATGGTATGGTGCAGCAACATGGGCATGTGACCCCAGAACAAGCTAGCCAGTACATGCAAAGCATGTATCACGATTTCCACCAAAATAATCAAGCCCACTTTTCGCAGTGTTTACGTACAGTATGTGCTGCTGATGAGCCCTTAGTGGTGCATTGCACGGCAGGTAAAGACCGCACTGGCTTTGCATCGGCATTGCTGCTCAGCATGCTAGGTGTACACCGTGATGATATCTTGGCGGATTACATGCTGACTGAACAGTATTATCACCGTTCCTTGAAAGCGGAATATGGCATGAGTGAAGACGTTATGCGTATTTTGTGGGGAGTAAGCGCACAGTACCTAGAGCAAAGTTTTGATGAGCTAGATACGCAGTACGGTTCAGTGCTGAGTTACGTGACGGATGGCTTGAAAATCGAGGCAACTGACATAGAGCAATTGCGTTCTCGCTTGTTAATGTAAATAGCGTGTCATTCCTGCTATATAGACTTCACACTCAATAGAAAGTGAAGTGAACCGTACCTGTTATTTTTTGTGCTGAATAGAAACGTTTGGTTGCATAAAACTACGGTATGGTTCACAGAACCCCCTTTTTTGAGGCAGCCTCATTTGAGGTTAGCTGGTCTGTATAGGAGTTAAAGTATGAGCTCGCGAGTAGGTACGTCATCCCTTGATCAGATATTTTCACTGGGGGCCGTACGATCGGACCTCTGGCGTGAACTTTTAGTTGCCGCCCAAAAATGGGCCCGTAACGAGGGGCAAGATCAGGTAGTTCAAGAAAAATTCCAACACCTACGTGATCTAGAAATTCTGCATGCTTACCCGGGCCGTCATTTGATGGCGACGCTGGCAGCACACTTGCAGGCAGGGCGCAGCACGGCCTTTGTAGAGTTAGCTAGCCGCATTTCTTTTGCCATTTTGGCGCGTTATTACAAAGACGATTCGCGCGAATGGGAAGCCAGCAACGATGTAGACCATTATGGCGATCTGCGCCATGAAGGCGAGAGCCTAGGTGGTGGCCGCCCGTATTTCGAGGTGTTGGTTGTAGCCCCTGGAAATAGCCCTCGTGTAGAGCGTAACGTGCAGCTATTGCGTGCACAACGCCGCAAAGAAGATGACTTTGTATACGAGCCGGTGGTGGTGGATAACTTCCAAGATGCTTTTTGCGCCATTTCGGTGAATAGCAATATTTGCGCGGTGGCTATTTTTGAAGGCATAGACTTCAAAAGTAAACAGTCGGTACCCTTGCTAGACCAAGCGATCCGAGAGCTGGATGTGCATGTGGATGAAAGCCATTTGGCCCTGCAGTTGGCGGTAACCTTAGCGAATTACCGTCCAGAATTGGATATTTATCTGCTCTCGGATTTACGCCCAGAAGAAATTGCCAGCGATGAACGCGCGAAGAGTGTGCGCCGTGTGTTGTACGCAGTAGAAGAACCTATGGAGCTGCACCTGTCTATCTTAGAAGGGGTGCGAGCACGTTATCAAACACCGTTTTTTGATAACTTAAAACGCTACGCTAGCAAGCCCATTAGTACCTTCCACGCGTTGCCTATTGCTCGCGGTAAATCGGTATTTAAGTCGGATTGGATTCGCGACATGGGCGAATTCTATGGCTTGAACCTATTTTTGGCCGAGTCATCTGCTACCACAGGTGGCTTAGACAGCTTGTTAGAGCCCACGGGCAACATTAAAAAAGCCCAAGAACGTGCGGCAAAAGCCTTTGGGGCAGAGCACTGCTTTTTTGTAACTAACGGTACCAGCACCTCGAACAAAATGGTGCTGATGGCCATTGCACAGCCTGGCGACATCATCATTGTGGATAGGAACTGCCATAAGTCGCACCACTACGGCATGGTGTTAGGTGGCTTGCAGCCGTATTACGTGGAAGCCTTCCCCATGAAGGAATACTCCATGTACGGTGCGGTGCCCCTGCAAAATATTAAGCGTGCCTTATTGAACCTGAAAAAAGAAGGCAAGTTGGATCAGGTGCGAGCCGTAGACCTGACTAACTGCACCTTTGATGGGCACGTCTATAACACTAGACGTGTGATGTTGGAGTGTTTGGCGATTAAACCCGACTTAGTGTTCTTGTGGGATGAGGCCTGGTTTGGTTTTGCGCATTGGTCACCTTTTTTGCGACCACGCACTGCAATGGGTGCAGCGTCGTACATAGAGAAATGGTTAACTGATCCTGCCTCGGTGGAAGAATACGAACGCCAACAACACGAGTTAGGTAGCAACCCTAGCGATGAACAGTTGCTTAACACCTACTTGTTGCCTGACCCACGTTTAGTGCGCTTGCGTGTGTATCAGACTAACTCTACCCATAAATCCATGTCGGCCATTAGGCAGGGGTCTATGGTGTTGGTGAAAGACGTAGACTTCTACAGCATTGAACCTCAACTGCACGAAGCCATCTTTACCCATGCCACCACCAGCCCGAATCAGCAGCTCATTGCGTCGCTAGACGTGGCACGTAGGCAAATGGAGTTAGAAGGCTATGGTTTGGTGAATAACGCCATCCAAATTGCCTTTGATATACGCAGCCAAATTAATAAACATCCGCTTATTTCGCGTTATTTCCAAGTGCTGGGCGCGGACAAGATGATTCCTGCTGAATTCCGCCAAAGCGGTTTCCAAGATTTCTTGGTAGAAGGCACGAATTGGGAT
Organism: Paenalcaligenes sp.; assembly: GCA_052103955.1. Classification (GTDB taxonomy): domain Bacteria; phylum Pseudomonadota; class Gammaproteobacteria; order Burkholderiales; family Burkholderiaceae_B; genus Paenalcaligenes. The sequence continues at coordinate 23,264 of JBQELO010000011.1, forward strand.
GACGCCGTATGCAGTATTAGGGATGACGAGTTCTTCCTAGACCCAACACGTATTACCTTGGTGTGCGGTACGGCAGGTTTTGACGGTACACAGTTTAAACAGCTGTTGGCCGACAAGTTTGATATTCAGTTGAATAAAACCTCGCGTAACTCGGTCTTGCTACAGTCCAACATCAACAATACACGCAGTGACGTGGCGCATTTAATCCGTGTCTTGCTGGAAATTTCTAGTGATGTGGAAGAAAAACTGACTAAAACAGGCGAGCAAGGGCGATTGCGTTTTGAAGAGCGTGTGAACAGTTTGATGCACGATGTGCCTGATTTGCCTAACTTTAGTCACTTCCACGAGAAGTTCCGTCATGACAGCAATGGTGCTGTAGCGGTAGAGGGCAATATTCGTGAGGCTTTCTTCATGAGTTGGAAAGAAGAAAACTGCGAGTATGTGGCCTTAAATAGCGAGGAATGCGATAAACGCCTAAAAGATGGCCCTCCTATGGTGTCGGCAAAAATGGTGATTCCGTACCCACCCGGTTTTCCTATCTTGGTACCAGGCCAAGTGATTAGTCGTGACACTATCGAATTCATGCGTAAGTTGGACGTGAAGGAAGTGCATGGCTATGAAGCTAGCCGTGGTCTACAGTTACTTAAAATTCGTTAACGCAACGATGGGTTAACCATGTATAACGGCCAGACTAGCAGTAGTTCTGGCCGTTATTGGCGTAGTAGGGGGAAATATGGCAATTTGGCATTGGGTAGAGCAAACCTTACGTAGTTATCCTGAACTGGCAATTTTCTTAGCCTTAGCGGCTGGTTATTGGATAGGTGGTAAGAAGTTTGGTAGTTTTAGTTTAGGGTCAGTGACCGGCACGCTGTTGGCCGGGGTGATTATTGGTCAGATAGGCATAGATATTTCACCGCACATTAAGTCGGTGTTTTTCATCATGTTTCTGTTTGCTGTGGGCTTTGGTGTGGGGCCGCAGTTTGTGCGTGGGGTGGCGAACGACGGCTTACCGCAAGCCGTATTTGCTATTGTGATCTCGTGCCTGTGCTTGTTTTCGGTATATTTGGCTGCGGTGTTGTCGGGCTATGGCCCAGGTTTGGCTGCTGGCTTATTGGCGGGTACACAAACCATTTCAGCCTCTATTGGGTTGGCGACCGATGCCATTAACAGGCTGGATATGAGTGCCGATCAAATTCAGGCACAGTTAGATGCGATTCCGGTCGCGTACGCCGTGACTTACCTGTTTGGTACGGTAGGTACGGGTTGGATTATTGCGTACCTAGGGCCCAAAATCTTGCGCATTAACTTGCAAGAAGAATGTGCTCGTTACGAAAAAGAAATGTCCGAGGGCGCCCCAGACGGTGGCATACAGTCGGCGTGGTACCAGTACATTGTGCGCGCCTTCAAACTGACTAAACCTGATTTTATTGCGGGTAAAACGGTGGCTGAAGCCGAGGCGGGCATGACAGGTGGTGAACGTCTGTTCCTAGAAAACCTGCGTCGCAACGGTAAGATCATTGAGTTTGATGGCAATACGGTGTTGCAGGTGGGGGATGTGGTGGCGGTGTCGGGTAGGCACGAGACCTTAGTAGATTGGTCTAATCGTGCCGAAGAAGTAGCCGACCAAGAGTTACTACAGATTCCCATTGAATCCATTGATGTGGTGGTCACCAGCAAAAATGCGAACGGCAAAACGTTGTTAGAGCTTTCTAAAAGCCCGTGCGCACGTGGGGTATATGTCACTCGTATACGTCGTGGCTCCGTAGGGGTGGAAATCCCAGTGCAAGCACAAACCAAATTGCACCGTGGTGACATCGTTAGTGTGAGCGGTAGTCGCAAACATGTGGAGTCCGTCATTGAGGAATTCGGTTTTGCCGACAGACCCACCAGCGTGACCGACATGGTGTTTGTAGGTTCCGGTATTGTGCTGGGTGGTTTGGTGGGTGCAATCGTTGTACCTATAGGCGGTGTACCTATTACCCTGTCTACCTCGGGTGGTGCGTTGATAGCCGGTTTGATCTTCGGCTGGTTACGCAGCTTTAAGCCCAAACTGGGCAGTGTACCTAGCGCTACGCTATGGTTCATGAACTCGGTAGGGTTAAACGTGTTCATTGCCGTAGTAGGCATTACCGCAGGGCCTACCTTTATCCAAGGGGTAAAAGAAGTAGGGATAGAACTGTTCTTCTGGGGCTTATTTGCGACCAGCCTGCCTATGCTGCTGGCACCGTTAATCGGCAAATACATCTTCCGCTTTGACCCAGCCATTAACCTAGGGTGCTGCGGTGGTGCACGTACCAGTACCGCGTCGGTAGCGATGGTGGCTGAAGCGGCTGGAAGTAATGTACCTATGTTGGGTTATACCGTGCCTTACGCGATTAGCAATACGTTTCTGACGCTGTGGGGGATGGTGATTGTGTTGCTGCTGGGGTGATCTAGTTATAAGAAAGCAGCAATAAAAAAGCCCAGCATACACTGGGCTTTTTTCATTCGCTTAGAAGTAGCGTTTCTTCTGGAAGAACAATGCCACCACTCCGCTAATCACCACCATGCTAATAATGATGGCCGTAAACGCACCCGGCTCTTCCTGATAAGGCAAAGGCACGTTCATCCCGTAAATGCTGGCAATCAGCGTAGGGATAGACAGCACAATCGTCACGGCAGTTAGCAGCTTCACAATGTGGCTAACGTTATTCTGAATAATGTTGCCGTACGCATCCATCACGTTATTTAGGTTGATCTGGCTGATTTTGGTAATGGAGTACACCTGTTCAACCTCTACCAACGCCTCTTCAAACAACAGTCTGGCACGCGAATCCATAGGCAGAGGGTTGTCTTGCTGCATGCGGTTCATTACGTGCATGAGGTTTTTCAGGGCCGTGGTCAGGTAGATCAAACTTTCGTTCAGGTACAGCAAGGTGTATAGCTCTTGGTTGCGGTACGACTTAGACAGTTCGTCTTCGGCTTTGCTAATAGACTCATCCAGTGTTTTACTGGCATCGGCAAACACGTGAGCCACCTGATTCAAGATGGCAAACAGGTTATAGCTTTGGTTGTGCTCATCCAAAACCAAGCCTTGCTGCACAAAGAAGTCTTTGTTGATAAAGCCGTTTTCCTTGCACACCGTTACCATGTGTCCACCGGTAAGAATGATGCCAAATGGAATGGTTTTGTACTTCACATCGTCGTACAGATTTTTGACGGTAGGATCACTGTAAGGGATGTGCAGCATCAACAAGGTAGCGGGGCCACGGTGCTCGATGCGTGGGCGTTCGTCAGCATCTAGCGCATCATTTAAGAACTCAATGGGCAAGTTCAAGGTGGTGGCTACGTCGTGAATCTCGTCTAACGTTGGGTTGGTCAATTGCACCCAGCTGTTTTGGCGAATTTTTTCAACTTTGGTGAGCTCGTTGTTACGGCTGCAGTAGATAGTTTTCATGATGGTTTCTCGTGCGAAATGGGTTCCAAGGGCAGGGCGGTATTAGAGGCGCAGGTACTTTTTCTTGTAGAACAGCACCACTAAGAAGGTGCTAATCAGCACCATGGCAATACTGACCACTACTGTGGACATCCACTCTTCTTCATATGGCAAGGCCACGTTCATCGAGAAAATGCTGCCTATCATCGTGGGGATAATCATCACGATGGTAAGCGTGGTAAGCATTTTCAGCACAGAGTTCAGGTTGTTGTGAATAATGGCGGCGTAAGCATCCATCAGGTTGCTTAGGCTTTCACGACGCATCTCGGTAATCTCAGCCGATTGCTGAATGTCGATCAAGATATCGTTCAGACGTGTTTTTTCTTCGTCATGAATTTTGATATCCACACCTTCCATCAAGCGTTTGTACAAAATAGACATGGCGCTTAACGAGGTGGAAAAGTACACCAAACTTTTGTTTAGGTTGATCAGGCCAAACAGCTCGTTGTTGTGATACGAGGATTTAATCTTTTTCTGTAGAGCACTGACTTGGTGATTGATCTGGTGCAAGCTGTGGTCAAAGGCTTGAGATACGGCTTTGAACAACAGCAAGCTGATGCGGGTTTTCATGAAAGACTGGTAGTCGCCGTATTTACCTTTGATTAGGTCAGCAATAAAGGGCAGTTTTTCACGGGCCACAATCACTAAGTTATCTTGCGTGTGGATCAGGCCAATAGGTGCGGTTTTGTAGGGTACGCCGTCTTTGGCGCTTTCTTCCGACACACGCACGGGGGCATTCACCACGATCAGCGATGCGTTGCTGGATTTTTCTATGCGTGGCAGCTCGTTCTTGTCCAGTGAGTCTTCAAAGAAATCCAGAGGGATATTCAGTGTTTTGGCTGTGCTTTGAATTTCTGCGGCCGTGGGGTTTTCCAAGTACACCAGACTGTTGTGGGTGATCTCGTTAACCGTGATGAGGGAGCCTTGGGCATCGCTTTTGTAAATGTGCAGCATGGGTTTCTCCAGAAACTTAGAGGATCCGACGGACCTTGAGGGTGACCACCAACAACGTGGCGATAATCAGGGCAATACCAGCGAGTGTTGCCAAGGCGTACGGTTCATCCTGGAAAGGTAAAGGGATGTTCATGCCATAGATGCTGGCTAGTCCCATGGGGACGGCAGCGACGATGACATATACAGATAAATACTGAACCACCAAGCTCAGGTTGTTCTCGACAGCGGCTGAATACGCATCCATCAAGTTACTGAGGTTGATGTTATGAATCTCGGCCATGCTTTGTGCTTGTTCGGTTTCAATAATGGCATCCGTTAATAAAGCATGACTGGATTCATCAGAATAAAATTGCTTTCTAATTTGTATTTTTTTCAAAATATTTAAATTAGATTTAAGCGTGCTAGATAGAAGATTAAGATTTTTATTATTTTCAAGTAGATGGAATATTTGTTTATTTTGAATGGATGTTTTTAATCCATTTTCTATTTCTTCTACTTTGTTATTAATTTCAGAAAGTGCTTCCACAAATTTGCGGGCACAGACTTTTAAAATGCTAAATAGTACGGCGTGCACACTGGTGTGGTTGCCTGTGCTATTGAAGGTGTTCAGCAGGTGGTGCAAGGACTGATTAGAGTCTTGTCCTAAGGTGGCAATGTGCTGGTCACGTACCAGAATAGTCAGGTATTCCATGTCAAACAGGCGCTTGGCATCGGGTGAGTTTTTCTTGGTAGCGGCAAGCGTGATAATCGTGGTGCCCTGATACTCCATAGCCAGTGGGCGGCAGGATGGACCCAACTGTTTTTGCAGGGTCTTAATATCCAGAGAAAACGTGCTGGCCAGTGAACGCACCACGTCTTGCCCTGGGTTGACGTGGTGATCCCAGCTGACACGGCCAACGGCCTGATCAGCAGCATGTGCTGTAGGGGCTTGATAGAGCTTTAACATGTAAAACACCTTGCTGTGCATGGGGTTTATCGGCTCATCCAGAGGATGACACCGTAACGGTGTCCATTAGTTTGGGGAACTAACAGGCAATGAAAACACGCCTCTCCAGAATGGGGCCGTGCTTTCGCAAGGTGTGGCCAGAATAGGCGAGTCACCGTTGTTCATGCACCAGATTGGCAGCACACAAAAGCAGGCTGCCAATGCACCCCAAATCATTGAGCTTTAGCACTGTACGGCATAAGGGACTAAACCCTAGCTACGTTATAAACCACCTTAGGTCGATGGTTTCTGTTCAAACCCATTGGCGTCTTTGGACGTTTCTGGGCAGTAGCCTTTCTCCGTACAGGAGCCTTACCTAACGAGGTCTGGTCTGTATCGACTTCATAAGTATAAGACGGCTTTTTTTTATAATACAGATGCTAGGCTTTGTATTTGGTATAGGATGAATATCCTTTGGTATATTTTGATTTTTATTATTAATTAATTTAAAAATACCATACCATGATTCTTATTATCTTTGTTAATTATGATTTCGTTTTTCTGATGGTATTCATCAGTGCCACTGATGATGCCTTAGTGCCAGACCTCAATCAGTTGATCCCAATCGGTAGTTCGGTATGGGGATAATCGACGTTGTAGGGAATGCCATTTGGCAGTGGGGTCATGTAAGGTGCTGCCTAGTTGCACAGTGTGGTGCCCAAACTTCGCATTTAATAGGTCTATGGTTTGCATCACAGGGTCAGCAGTAGTAGCAGTATCAAACACGTCATCAAATAATGAACCTTGCTGTGGTGATTGCTGACTGGGGTGAATATCCATAAGGCAAACCCCTGCTTTGGTGTAGGGCATGTCAGGTTTGAAAAACTGCTTCACCCCTAGTTCGGCGTGAGTCAGTAATACCGATGTGCTTTGTGTTGGGCGCGACAAGCTAAGGGTAGCAACCCCGGCATGTTGTGCTGTGCTTCTAAAGGGACTGGTGCGGGCAAAGACATGCAGTACCCCGGCAAGCGATTGCTGTGCTCGTAGTTTCTCAGCGGCTTCACTGGTAAAACTGGCTATGGCTGGCCATAGTTCGTGCAATTGCGTCACGGCTTGCCCAAAACTGCGTGATACCAGTAACTGCTGACGGGGTTCGGGTAGCTGATCTAGTTCTAGGCAGGAAATACCGCGTAGCTCTTGTACCGTTTTAGCCAACACAATAGAAAACCGACGTTGGATCATGGCGAGGTCAGACTGCGCTAAATCGGCGGCGGTATGAATACGTAATGCATGCAGTTGTGGTGCCAAGCGGCGACCCACACCCCAAATGTCCGCCACGGGTACATGGCGAATGGCACGTAATAAGGCGGGTTGGCTAAGCCCACTTAAATCACATACGCCTTCAAGCTTAGGTAGGCGTTTGGCAAAATAATTAGCTACCTTTGCTAAGGTTTTGCTGCTGCCTATGCCTACACAAGTAGGAATGCCTACCCATTGACGTACGCGTTGGCGTAGTGCTTGCGCGATGCTTCTACCGCTATCGGGTAGGCCGGTTAGGTCTAAAAAGCTTTCATCTATAGAGTAGATTTCTTGGTGTGGCGAGAATTGCCCAATCACACTCATCATACGGTCGCTTAAATCGCCATACAGTGGAAAGTTTGCCGATAGGGCAATCAGGCCTTGTTGTTGGGCAAGGTGCTGTATTTGGTACCAGGGGGCGCCCATACGTATGCCCAGTGCTTTGGCCTCTTGGGTGCGTGCAATAGCACAGCCATCATTGTTAGACAGCACTACTACAGGCTTGTTTTCGTAGGCAGGGTTCATTGCCCGTTCGCACGAGCAATAAAAGCTGTTGCCGTCGATAAGGGCTATACGGGTAGCAGGTTTTTCAGCACCCATGTGACCACTCCCCACACGACTAATTCTTGTCCCTCTTTGAAAACCAAATCGGCAAACTGCGGGTTAGCCGCTTGCAATTTGATTTCCCCCGCCTGTTGATACAAACGTTTGATGGTGTAATCCCCATCTACTACTGCCAGCACAATACGTCCATGCTTAGGGGGTAGCGATCGATCTACCACTACATGATCGCCTTCCTCTATGCCAGCATCGCGCATAGAAGGGCCGCGTACACGTACGACATAACTGGCTTCAGGTTGGTGAATGAGCAGGTCGTTAAGGTCTAGGCGTTTGTGTTGTTGGGCTTGTGCAGGACTGGGGAAACCACATTGTATGGAAGCTTCCAGTGCGCCTAGCAGCACGGGGGTAGCCTGTAGTGGACGTGGCGTTTGCATGGTAATTTGACTGTATAAATAAACAGTGTATTTATACCATATTGAAACCGCGCTTTGCGCAAGAATGAAAAAGTGATTTAATAAGTAGACCAATTAGTCTATTTTTAAATTAAGGAGGTGAATGAAGTATGAGCAGCAAACCGTTAACCGATAAACAGCGTGCCAAACGTAAGGAAATTGTTGAGGCCGCTATGGTGTGTTTTTCCCAAAAGGGGTTTCATGCCACGTCCACTGCTGAGATCTGTAAGGAAGTGGGGATGAGCCCAGGTAACGTGTTTCATTACTTCGCCACCAAGGACGAGATCATCCAAGAAATCGCCAAAGAAGATAGAGAACTGCTTACCGAGATTTTTGAGCGCTGTTCCACTGAAAAAACAGTAGTGGATTCTATAGTGCAGATTATTCGCACCATTATTGATGTGATGAATCACGACCCTATTTCGGCGCGTTTAAGCCTAGAAGTAGGTGCCGAAGCGGCTCGCAACCCCGAGGTCATGTCCATCTTTCTGGAAAATGAAGACTTCAACAAACAAAAATTAACCCAGTTAATAGAGCAGGGCATGAAAAACGGGGAAATAGATCTAGAGCTAGAACCTGAAGCCACCGCTACATGGTTGCTCATGTTAGGCGATGGCGTCTTGGGGCGCAGCATTATGCAGCCTGGCTTTAAGTGGGAAGCGCAGCTGGATATCCTAGAGAAAATGATACGTAAAGCCTTGCGGCCAGAGCCCGCCTAAATTTTTAGGTGGTGGGGCTATGTGAGGTTCGTAGTCCTGCTGCTTGCCATGCGGTATAGCCGGCAGGCAATCGTGTGGCCAGTAAACCATTAACGTGCAACATGTTGACGGCTTCTTCTGAGAGCAAACAGTAAGGGCCTTTGCAGTACGCAACAATGGTTTTTTGAGTAGGGAGTTCGTGCAGCCTAGTTTGCAAGGTAGCCATAGGGATATGCAGGGCTCCGGGTATATGGCCTGCATGGAATTCATCGTCTGGGCGTACATCGAGCAGCACTACGCTGTCATTGTGTATGTGTGCCAGCAGTTCTTCTATAGACAAACCATCTAAACGTTCACGTTGGTGTTGATGGTCGGTGAGCAACGCGTGAATTTGACCGTGTTGGAAGGCGAGATACTGCTGCAGACTGCTCAAAATAGCGTGCACGGGGCCAGCGCTCGCACGGTAGTAAATGTATTTACCGTCGCGTCGGGCTTGCACCATATCTGCACGTTTTAGGTTTTGTAGGTGCTGAGATGTATTGGCTATAGATAAACCGCTGTACTCGGCTAATTGCTCTACTGAATATTCTTCGTGTTGCAGCAGCACTAGCAAAGCAAGGCGGTGTTCGTTTGCCAATGTGCGGGCAATATCAGCCAAAGCCCCTATAGAGGGGTTATCCAAGGGTTGGCAGACAATAGTCATAAGCAGAGCGTAAAGATTCAACGAATTAATTGATTATACAAATGCTGGGGAAAAGCGTGAATGAAGATGACGTAACACGTAGTATGTGGACGCAAGATGAAAAACAAGCCATCACTACCTTTGCCGAGGGAGACCCCACAGAAAACCCGTGGGTGGTAGGTAAACCGCGCATAGAGCAAATGGATGTGTTGCCGTATGACCCCTTATGGGCTGTGCGCTATCAGCATGAACACGACCGTATTCAACAGGCACTAGGAGCGACAGCGTTGAGTATTGTGCATGTGGGTTCTACTGCTGTGCCAGGCTTACCCGCGAAACCCGTTATTGACATAGACCTGATTGTGGCATCTCCCTCGGACGAGGCCAGTTATGTGCCTGCATTAGAAAAACTGGGCTATACACTGACTGTGCGTGAGCCATCGTGGTACCAGCATCGCATGTTGCGTCATGACGCACCACGGGTGAATTTGCATGTGTTTGCTCCCGGTTGTGCGGAACATATACGCCACCTGTTATTTAGGGACTGGTTGTGCCAGCATGAGGCCGATAGGCTGCGTTATGCCGCATCCAAGTTCAACGCGGCGGGCGTTACTAACAATGCGCAAGATTACAACCGTAGTAAACACGAGGTGGTGCAAGCCATTTATAAAGACTTGTTTAGCGCACATGGGTTGCGGTGAAGGGTATTTGTAGTGTGATGACACACTTTTAGCCTACAGCAGAGGCATGGCCAGCGTGTACCATGCTTTATGTGTAGTGTAGTGGTGCGAGATTGAATGAATAACCTATAGGAGAGTAGGACGTGTATAGATCAAGCAGTACAGGGGCTGGGAAGTGGCAACAATGGCTACTGGGTAGTATGTTGATGTGTACGGGTTCCATTGCTGTGGCACAAACGGCTGCAACCTTACCACGCGCTGATGGTTCTGCGATTACCTACTATGTGAAGCAAGCTGAATCACAGCCAGCAGAACAACTGTTAGTCATTATGCAGGGCTCAGACTGTAATAGCGTGCAGAATAATCCGCGTATACAAGAAGTCTTTGTGCCCATGTTGCCTGATGCCGATGTGTTAACTGTGGATAAGTACGGCATCGATGCTTCGTTGGCATGGAGCTCTGAGGTTTCTCGTTCAGACTGTCCTGTAGCGATGTTGTTCAACGATAGTTTGCATCAACGTGTGCAGGATTACCGAGCGGTGTTGCAGGCGGTGAAGAAAAAGGGTGATTACAAACAGGTGATCGTAGTGGGCGGCAGTGAAGGCGCTGTGACAGCGATTATGCTGGCGGCTCAGTCTGAGGCGGTGGATGCCACCATTGCGTTTAACGGCGGCGGACGTTGGTTCAAAGACGACATGCTATACAGCATGACAGTAGGGGTTCCCCCAGAAGATATTAGCCCTGATATAGCCAAAAGCGTAGACGATTTATTTGTGTTTTTGGATCAGGCACCTACCGAGGAAGCAGCGATCGGCGATCATGGCGTGCGATGGTGGAAAGCCATGAAAGAGCACGATCAGCAAGCAACCTTAATGAAAGTACGTTCCCCAGTTTTGGTGATGCAAGGCGGGAAAGATGAGTCCGTCAGCCCTGTAGCAGTTGAACAAATGATGGGTGAAGTTCAGGCGGCTGGGCGCAGCAATGTTCACTATAAACCTTATCCTGAACTGAACCATGTATTTGAGGACGCTGAGGGCCAAAGCCATCTGGACACCGTGATTGGCGATATGAAGGTATGGTTACTAGAGGCCGCGCCGCCGCAGCCTTAATGGTTATGATGGTGGGTGCAGCTTTGCTTGTGTGTCCAGTAACTCAGCAGGTAATTGGGCTCCACCCACCGCTTTGTGCAAGGCAATAACAGCTACGGCTTGTTCGGCCTGAGCGTTCACCACGTCCGTTTGGCTATGACGTTCTTTTTGCGAAGCATCTAATAGCTCATGCATAGGTATCATGCCTTGCTGATAGAGTTCCTGTGCTCGTGTTAATGCACGCTGCGTAAAGCGTAGTTTTTGTTGTGCTTGTTCTACGGCTTGGGTGTGGGTATAGACCGCCAGTAATGCATTTTCTGTTTCCTCAACCCCTTCAAGTACGGCCTCTTTGTAAGCCAAAATTGCTTCGGCTAATTGCGCTTCGCGGGCGTTGACCACAGCGCGTCGTGCCCCCCAATCCAGTAAGGGGAGGTTGAACGAGAATGACCCACCCGCGATTTCTGTGCGGCCCAGTAAAGGTTTGCCGGTGAGGTTATCGCTAATGCTTAAGCTGCCTAGCAAGCGTAAACGGGGGTAAAGATCAGCTTGGGCAACGCCGAGTTCAGCGCTGGCTTGAGCCACCTTAAATTCAGCTTGTGCTACAGCAGGGCGTACACGTACAAGCTCTGCAGGCAACAAGGTAAAGCCCAAGTGCTCAGGATTAGGTAAAGGCGCGATGAGGCTAAGGGTGTTATCAATGCTGCTTTGCCCTGTGAGCACGGCTAAACGCAGCAAACTTTGTTGTACGGCTTGCTGCAGTTGTAATCGCTGTTGTTGCAGGCTGATCAGGTCGGTATGGACTTGGTCTTTTTCATAATCAGCCAACAAACCTGCAGCATGTTGTTCTTGGGTGCGTAGAAATAACGAGTGTTGATCGGCTAGATTTTGGTCTGTTAGGGCGAGGCGCTGTTGTTGAGCACGTAATTCTATGTAGTTGCGTACGACTTCGGCCACCACGCTGACGTGTACATGACGCAAGTCGTTGTAGGCCACACCCACTGCACTTTGGGCCGAGTCACGTTGTGACGATACGCGGCCAAACAGGTCTAGCTCCCATGCCGCATCAAAGCCCGCCTGATAGTAGCCTGTGGTGCGTTCAGAGTCAGGAGCTAGATCACCATCAATAGTAGGGTCTAGCAATGGTGAGGCATTGTTCGAGGACGACAGTTTGCGCTGATGCTGGGTTTCTGCTTTCACGCTGATCTCGGGTAGGCCTGCTGCTACGGCTTGTTGCACTAATGCACGAGCACTGTGCAAGCGGTAGGCAGCTTGTGCTAAAGACAAGTTTTCTGCTTGGGTTTTCGCGACCAGCGCATTCAGCATGGGGTCGTTAAAGCTGTTCCACCACGAAGCAGGGTCTACCGCTGGGGCTTGAGCAAGCATGGCATGTTGTTGCGCCCACTCAGCGGAAAGCGCTACCTGTTGATGTGGCAGGGTAGGCATGCTGGTGCAAGCGGATAGAGCCACGCTCAGGCTAAGCACGGCGAAGGTACGACGCAAGGTTAGTGGACTATATGAGTGCATGGTTACAAGCAAAAGTTGACAGAGCAAACTATCTTCTAAATAATAGATCGACTAATCAGTCTAACAAATTTTTGTACAGTTTGCTGCATCACTATGAATCGTTCTACAGAAAATCGAATGTATGTACCGGGGTTCCTGCGCAACGCGTGGGGAGTGGGTGCACTCTGCCTGCTGGTAGCGTTGGGCGTATGGTTGCTGCTCTCGGGTAAAGAGTCTGTGCCTAGTGAGCCTATGTTGCGCGTTAGCACCACCACGGCAGATGAGGTGGTGTTGCACCCACAGGCACGTATTAGCGGTTCGTTGGTGGCACGAGACACTGTGGAAGTAGGCACCGCGCTAACAGGTTTACGCATAGAGCGGGTGTTGGTAGAGCAGGGTGATAGTGTGCAGCAAGGGCAATTGTTGGCCGAACTAGATAGCACCGTGCAGCAAGCACAGGTACAGCGTGCGCAAGCGGGTGTGGCGAGTGCGTTAGCAGAACGGCAAGAAAAGCAGGCTTTGCATAATGAAGCGCAGAAAAATCTAAAACGAGTGACAGCACTCACTCAGGGAACGGTAAGTGCACAAACGCTGGATGAGCGCCGTACCCAAGCCGATGCGGCTACAGCCAACTGGCGGGCAGCCGAAGCAGCAGTTGCTAGAGCGCAGGCCGAATTAGCAGAAAGCCAAGAGCAACTGGATAAAACTCGCATCGTGGCGACAGTAGAGGGGTTAATTTTGCAGCGCCATGCTCAGACTGGTGCACAGACAGGAACAGAGCCACTGTTTAGTGTGGCGAAGCTGGGATTAATAGAGTTAGAGGCTGAGGTCAGTGAACGATTGCTCGCACAGTTGAATACAGGTATGCAAGCGTCTGTGTTGTGGGCAGGGCAAACAGAGGCAGTGGATGGCGCACTACGTTTACTGTCGGCACAGGTGGATAAAGCGTCGCGTTTGGGCACGGTGCGCGTGGCGTTACACAGCACACCAGCCGTGGTGTTAGCCGGTATGTTTGGCAGGGCGGAATTGGCCTTACCCACACAAACCTTGGCCACGGCGGTGCCTGCTAGTGCGGTATCGGTAGACAGTCAGGGGCAAGCCGCTGTGATGAAAGTGTTAGACGGGGGCGTAGTGTCGTATCAGCCTGTGCATATAGGTAGGCAAGATGCGCAGTGGGTAGAAATCGTAGAGGGTTTGAATAAGGGTGACCGTGTAGTGGCTACCGCATTTGCATTCGTCAAAGATGGCGATCAGGTAGAAGTGCATGAGTTGGAGCGTGCTCAGCCATGAATTCGCAGTTGTCATCATGGGCAATACGCAGGCCCATTCCTACGCTAGTGCTGTTTTTTATGCTAACCATTGCAGGCTGGCTAGCGTTTTTACAGTTGCCTATTAACTCTAACCCACGAGTAGAATTTCCTATTGTGACGGTGGCCATTACTCAGCCGGGTGCTGCACCCAGCGAGTTGGAAAATGCCATCACCCGTAAGGTGGAAGAAAGTGTGGCAGGGATGGCAGGGGTGCGGCACATCACCTCTACACTAAGTGAAGGTAGCTCGTTTACGACGGTAGAGTTTCAGTTAGGGGTAGATCCTGATCGTGCTACCAACGATGTGCGGGATGCCATCACGACCATTAGGTCAGAGTTGCCGCAGAGCATTCAAGAACCCCAAGTATCCCGTGTGGATGTGGAAGGTGGGGCTATTTTGTATTACGCCGTGAGCTCAACAGAACGCACGGCAGAAGAGCTCTCGTGGTTTGTGGACGATAGAGTGAGCCGTGTGCTGCTGGCCGAGAAAGGTGTGCAGCGTGTACAGCGAGGTGGTGGTGCTAAACGGGAAATACGCGTAGAACTACGCCCTGATCGCTTAGAAGCCTTGGGTATTACGGCTGAAGAGGTCAATGCACAGTTGGTACGCAGCAATATAGATGAGCCGGGTGGTAGGGCTGTATTAAGTGGGCGTGAGCTGGCCATACGAATCTTAGGTGGTGCAAAAACGGTGGCTGAATTGGCCGAACTACCTATTGCCTTGTCGGACGGGCGTTGGGCGGTATTGTCGGATATTGCCGCTGTCAGTGATGGCAGTGCCGAAAGTCGCAACAAAGCACGTTTAGCCGAGCGCGAAGTAGTGGAGTTCTCGGTATTCCGTAGTAAAGGTGCCAGTGACACTGAGGTGGCGAAGCGGGTAGAAGCAGGCATCGCCGCTTTGCAAAAAGATAATAGCGACATACGCATCACGCCTATTTTGTCATTGGTGAAGTACACCGAAGACAGCTACAAAGAGTCCATGAAAACCTTACTGGAAGGTGCGCTACTAACCGTATTAGTGGTGTTTGTGTTCTTACGTAGTTGGCGAGCGACGGTGGTAGCCGCTATTGCCTTACCGTTGTCCATCTTGCCTACCTTTGTGGTCATGCTGCTGCTGGATTACACCTTAAACAGTATTACGTTACTGGCGTTGACCTTGGTGATTGGTATTTTGGTGGATGACGCCATTGTCGAGGTGGAAAACATTGAGCAGCATTTGTACCTCGGTAAGCGCCCTTATCAGGCCTCCATTGATGCGGCCGATGCCATTGGCTTTGCGGTAGTTGCGATTACCGCTACCATTGTGGCGGTATTTTTACCTGTGAGCTTTATTGGTGGGTACATAGGCCAATATTTTGAACAGTTTGGGGTAACAGTATCGGCTGCTGTGCTGGCGTCGTTGCTGGTGGCTAGGCTGGCGACGCCGTTGTTAGCTGCCTATGTTTTGCGTCCTTTATCGGCCAGCAAATTGCAGCAGGCGCAGGCACCCGTCAAAGGGCTGTTGAAACGTTATTTATCTATTCTGGAATGGGCGCTGAATCATAGGCGTCGCACCTTAGGAATAGGGGCGTTATTTCTGGTGGCATCTGGGTTATTGTTGCCGTTGATTCCTGTGGGTTTCATGCCTGAGGGTGATCAAAGCCTGATTTCTATACAAGTGAAATTGCCACCAGGCTCTACCTTGGCGCAAACGGATGCCAAGATGATTGCGATGTCTGAGCAAATACGACAGCACCAGGAAGTAGAAGCGGTGTTGGCCAATGTAGGCAGCAGTGGCGATGATAAGTCGGGTGTGGCAAGCGGATCTATGTTGATACGCTTGGTGCCTTTGTCTAAACGTGATGCGAGCCAAAAGCAAATAGAGCAACGATTGCGTGGCGAGTTAGCGCAATTTGAAGATGTGCAGTTTTCGTTTACAGCGGGTGAAAATCGCGATGTATCGGTGATTTTGGTCAGTGCTGATGGACAAGCCTTGTCGCAGTCTGCCCACCGCTTACGTAAACAGATGGGGGACTTAACTAGCATCGCGAACGTGCAAGTTAAAGAGCCTTTGGGTCGGCCAGAGCTGCAAATTATCTTGCGTACAGATGAAGCTGCACGCGCCGGTGTGACGGCGCAAAGTGTAGGCACAGCGTTACGCATTGCCACCGTAGGCGAAATAGACGCCAGTTCGGCACGTTTTAATGCGTCAGACAGGCAAGTACCTATTCGCGTGTTGTTAAACGAGCGCGATCGCAACGACGTTGAAACCCTACGTCAGTTACGAGTGCCGTCTCAACACGGTGGAACGGTACCGTTGCACAGCGTGGCTGATGTGAACTTTGGCGTAGGGCCAGCGCAAATAGAGCGCTTTGACCGTATGCGTCGCATTGCGGTAGAGGCAGATCTACAGCCAGGGCAGTCATTGGGGACGGTGCTGGAAAGCATTTATGCGCTACCAGAAATGCAAGATTTACCCTCAGGTGTATCACTGATGCAGTATGGCGATGCCGAGTTTTTGATCGAAATGTTCGAGAAATTTGCGCTAGCAATGGGCTTTGGTATTTTGATGGTGTATGCCGTCTTGGTGCTGCTGTTTAAAGATTTCTTGCAGCCGTTAACCATTCTGATGGCTTTGCCCTTATCTATAGGGGGGGCTTTTGCCGGGTTGTTGTTGCAAGGGGCAACCTTAGATTTGTCGGCGGTGATTGGTATTTTGATGTTGATGGGGATCGTGACCAAAAACTCAATCTTGCTGGTGGATTTTGCAACGGAAAAGTACCGTGCCGGTATGGATAGAGCAGAGGCCTTATTGCAGTCAGGTAAGGAGCGTGCGCGCCCTATTGTGATGACCACTATTGCCATGGTGGCGGGGATGATTCCCATCTTACTGAGTACAGGAGCCGATGCTGGTTTCAGGGCGCCCATGGCGGCGGCAGTGATAGGGGGGCTGTTGACCTCTACGTTATTAAGTTTGGTGTTTATTCCTGTGGTGTACAGCTATATGGACGATTTGCGCCATTGGCTGGGTAAACAGTTGTCCGGGCTGACGTCGGTGACCGACGAGGACAGGCGCTTAGCCGATCAGCAATTTAGTCATCCTTCAACAGAGCAGTAAAAAGTATGCAGTTAGAACAGAGTGCAATACCGTATCGTTACCGTTGGTTTACCTTAGTCACCGTGGCCAGTGCGCTGCTGTTAATTGTGCTGGATATCACGGTGTTGTATACCGCTTTACCGTCGTTAAGTGCGGCATTACACACCACAACCAGTGAAAAACTGTGGATTGTGAATGCATATTCCTTAGTGGTGGCGGGGCTGCTGCTAGGCATGGGGTCATTAGGCGACCACATAGGTCATCGCCGCATGTTTATGGCTGGTTTGGTGGTGTTTGGCTTGGCATCGCTATGGGCAGCCTTTTCACCTTCCTCTACGGTGTTAATTATTGCGAGGGCGCTACTTGGGCTGGGTGCTGCCATGATGATGCCTGCTACGCTCGCCATCATCCGTGAAGTATTTCCTGATGATAAAGAGCGCTCCTTAGCCATTGGAGTGTGGTCATCCATTGCCGCAGGTGGTGCGGCAATGGGGCCTGTTGTGGGTGGGATTTTATTAGAGTATTTCTGGTGGGGTTCTGTCTTTCTGATCAATGTCCCCATTGTGTTGTTGGCCTTGATGGCCAGTGTATGGGTAGTGCCTACACACCGCCCTACACCCACTCATAAGTGGGATGGCTATAGTTCGTTGTTGGTCATGGTGGGGTTAATCGCTGCAGTGAGTGCGTTAAAAGAAGCGGCCTTGCCCAATACCTCATGGGCACAGTTTTGGGTAAGTTCCGGCTTGGCGGTCATGTTTTTGGGCTGGTTTACCCACAGGCAATTGCACGGCCCGCACCCCATGCTCAGTTTTGCTATCTTTAAAAACCCGCTGTTTAGTGCTGGTGTCATCACCGCTTTTTTAAGTACGGTGACCTTATCGGGTGTGGAGTTTGCCTTTACCCAGCAACTGCAGTTGGTGTTAGAGCATTCCCCTTTTAATGCCGCGCTGGTGTTGCTGCCATTGCCGATTTCAGCGTTGTTGGCAGGGCCTTTAAGCGGGTATTTAATGCGTTATTTACCGTATCAACGGTTGCTGGTGTTATCGCTACTGCTGTCGCTAGTGGGAATGTTAGGTTTTGCATTGCTGCATGACGCAGGTGTTTTGCAGCGTGCTGGTAGCTTGATATTGTTAGGCTGCGGTCTGAGTGCGGCGATGACGACGGCATCGTATTCGGTGCTAGAGCAAGCCCCAGAAAATCAAGTGGGCATGGTGGGTTCACTGGAAGAGATTTCCTATGAACTAGGCGGTGCAATGGGCGTGGCGATAATGGGTAGTGTGTTATCGGCCATCTACAGTGCCCAAATGTTCGCAACAGCTAACAGCATGAACTTGCCTAGCGCAGCAGATAGCTTGGATGAGGTGAGGTATTTGGTTAGTACCTTGCCTGTAGAGGTAGGGCAGGGGCTATTACAACCAGCATTAACAGCATTTGATCAGGCATTTACCGTCGTCACCTGGTCTGCTGTGGGCCTGATGTTAGTGGCTTTAGTTATGGTGCGGGTGTTAGTGCGACGCGCTGAAAAAAAACGTCCTGCGCGATAACAGCAGCAGGACGTTTTATACACCCGCGAAAGCAGGTTAGGAAATTTTGGTGGACTGGTTTAAACGTTGCAGTTGTTGGCTAAACAGTTGTTCTTCCAACGATACACCTTGGCTTTGCAGCAGTTTTTCCAGTAAAGGTTGCAAGCTACCTAAGCTTTCTTGAATGCTGTCGCGGATGGTATCGACAATCACTTGGGTGCCACGTTCAATTTCAATGTTAACGGGGTCATTCAGGTGCTTGTCTTCCAGAGTAGTCACGCGGCGAGTCTCAGGGATCAGCCACACCTCAAACCAGTTTTCTTGTTTGTTTACCTCTGACACCGTTAGGCTGGCACCGTTGATCGCGATATAGCCTTTGGCAAAGATATAACGGCAAAACTCATGCGGTACGGTAAAGCGTACTTGTTTGTTGTCATCGTAAATTTGTATGGCGCTGATGGTGCCTACAAAATCCACATGCCCCGACAAGGGGTGGCCACCGATTTCAGCACCGTCTTTGGCGGCACGCTCTACGTTGACTAAGGTACCGACTTGGTACTGCGACAAGGTGGTGATGTTCAGGCTTTGCAGCATCACATCAAACGATGCAGCCGTGTCTGACAGTAATTCGGTAACAGTAAGGCAAACGCCATCTACCGAGACGCTAGCACCAATTTCTAGCCCGTCACAGAAACCGGCTGGAAACTCTAGCTCTAGGGTGCGTAAACCATTGTGATCTTTAAGCGTGGCAATACGTGCTTTGCCTTGAACGATACCTGTGAACATAGCGTAGTAGGTGTGCAGAGTAAAAAATAGGAATACAGTAGGGTGCTAGGACCCAAAACACTATTGTAGTCTACGTGGGCATCCTACGTATCAACGCCATATCCTCGCAATGGATAGGTGTAGAGAACAGAGTAACGAAAACTTATGACCAACTTTTTTGAAAGCCCTTTTAAAGGGAAATTGCTCTCCGAGCAGGTAACCAACCCAAATATTCAGGTGGGTCGCTATAGCTATTACTCAGGCTATTATCACGGCCATTCTTTTGATGATTGCGCACGCTATTTGATGCCGGATCGTGATGATGTGGATAAGCTGCGCATAGGCAGTTTTTGTTCTATTGGTAGTGGTGCTGCATTCATGATGGCGGGGAATCAAGGCCATAGGCACGATTGGATGTCCTCCTTTCCTTTCTTCTTCATGTCTGAAGAGCCTGCTTTTTTGGGTTCAGTCAATGCGTATGCGCCAGCAGGCGATACCATCATCGGTAATGATGTGTGGATAGGAACCGAGGCACTGATTATGCCTGGGATAGAAATCGGGCATGGAGCCGTCATTGCTAGCCGTGCGGTAGTCACTAAAAATGTGGAGCCCTACAGCGTGGTGGGAGGTAATCCTGCTAGAGCCATTAAAAAACGGTTTAACGACGAACAAATAGAGCAGTTGTTAGATCTGGCGTGGTGGAGCTGGTCATTAGAGCATTTACAAGCATGTATGCCCTTGTTGTGTACCGCTGATGTGGCTGGGCTGCATGCGTATTGGCAAATGCATAAAGCGGCAATTGCTGCTACGCGGGTCGTTTAAGGCAACATGCTGTGTTGGAAGTGCTGGATCAGCCAATGTAAGGCTGGACCTATGTGTTTGCTTTTGCTAGTGATCACATCTATACGCACTGTTTGGTCTATGTCGCGTAATTGCGTATCTAAGCCTTCCAGCACAATAAGACGGTCTTTGTGCAAAAAGTTGTCGTAGGCGTACTTAGACACAAAGGCCCATCCTATGTGGTTCATCACCATTTGCATGGATACCCAGTGGCTTTCTACGTACCACGACTCTAACGAAATCTTCAGGTTTTTCTTGCTTAGGCTGTGATTGCGGCCAGAGATCAGTATTTGCCTGTGTTTGCGCAATTCATCCACGGTTACTTTTTGAACGTGGCCCAATGGATGCTCCAACCCGCACACCAGTACCAGAGGCACACTGCCTATGGGACTGAAATGCAGGCTATCGCGGCTGGGAGACTGCCGCCACGAT
Source organism: Paenalcaligenes sp. (assembly GCA_052103955.1). Classification (GTDB taxonomy): domain Bacteria; phylum Pseudomonadota; class Gammaproteobacteria; order Burkholderiales; family Burkholderiaceae_B; genus Paenalcaligenes. Next base: position 43,526 of record JBQELO010000011.1, read on the forward strand.
ATCCCTAGGTCTACGGTGCCTTGTTCTACCAAGTCTTCTACATCATCCATTAAGGGGAAGTACATCTCTACTTCAGTGTGTGGAAACTGCAGTGAAAACTCGCGTAATAAGATGGCTACCAAGGACTCAGGGAAAACCTCGTCAATCGCCATTACCACGCGGCTTTCATGCTGTTTCTCGAAGCTATGTGCCATTTGCATCAGGTGTTGGCGGCGTTGCAGGATAAATTCGGCTTCTTGATAGATTTTCTCACCCTCGACGGTAAGGGTAGGAATCCTCGTGCTGCGATCAAAAATCTGTATGCCTAAGTCTGCTTCTAAATTGGCGATGTGTGTGCTGATAACCGATTGCGAACGGCCCGCTTGTTTTGCCGCTTGCGAAAACGAGCCGGCCTGTACGGCAAGTACCAGAGCCTGAAGCTGATCAATAGAAAGGTTCATGTATCTAGTAAAGCGATGGTTAGCAACTTGGTGTGAGGCCTATTATGCCTGTATAACCTAAGCTTTGTTGTTGAATATGGATGTGACGATGCAAGCCAGAAGTTTAGCCGACCGGATACGGCACGCCCTCATGTTTGAGGTGATAGCATTACTGCTATTTATTCCCATTTTTACCTATTTTTTAGGTTTCTCAGTGGCTTCAATGGGGGTTGTGGGCATCGTATCTTCCATTGTGGCTACATTATGGAATTTTATATACAACATTATTTATGATAAAGCGCTCTATAAATTGCGCGGTAAGCTAGATAAGACATTAAAAGATCGTATATTTCATGCGGTATTTTTCGAGTTTGGTCTTTTGTTTTTATTAATACCATTTATCTCATGGTATTTGAAAATAACGCTTATTGATGCATTGATTATGGATGTATGGATTGTTGCTTTCTATTTGTTCTTTGCCTTCCTCTTTAATCTGGTTTACGACCGAATTTTTAGAGCACAGAGCAGTAGTGCCAACACCGAGACTACCTGCTCTTTGCATACAGCAGAATAAGTTAAAAACAGGGACCGTTAGGCCCTGTATCACCAGGTTTAAAAAGCAGATGTGGGTAGTGCTTGTAATGCAGTAATGGCTTGTTCAGTCGCTTGCGTTAAGGGTTTAGGTAAATTTTCTAGACTAAACCAACCCAGTTCGGCGTGCTTTTCTGGTTCTACCAGTTGTGCCTCACCATGGTATGACGTAGCAAGGTAAACGCCTGCCAACCAGTGTTCATCTTGTTCAATATCAAAGTGGTTAATATTTACCAGTAACTGCAGAGTGGTCAGGCATAGGCTGGTTTCCTCTAGGGTTTCACGACATACAGCATCTTCTATTTTTTCCATCCAGTCTATTTTTCCACCGGGGATTCCCCAGTGGTTGGATTCTGGATTTTTCTTTCTTTTTAATAATAAAATCTTATTATTTTTTAAGATGACAGAGCCACAGGCTGTTTTTATGGTTTTTGGCATAGTAAAACGAAATTTTTATTGGGTTTTTAATGATTAATTATAGAGCAGCTATAGCGGGTGATGTAAACCAATGCATAGAGATTCGTGGTCTAACACGAGAAAATGCATTTTCCCGTGAAGACTTAGCCGAACTGGGTATTACCGCTGAAACGTGGGCGGCAGGCATAGAGCAAGGTGAGAGCTTTGGCTACGTTTGTAGCGACAATCAGCAGGTGGTGGGCTACTGCTTTGGTGAAGTAGAGCAAGGCGAAATACTGGTATTGGCGCTGCTACCTGAATACGAAAACCAAGGCATAGGCAAAAAAATGCTGGAACTAGTGATGAATGATATGCAGGCTGCGGGTTTAGAGCGATTATTTCTTAGTTGTGCAGCCGATTCACAGGTTAGATCCTATGGGTTTTATCGATACTTGGGTTGGGCCTCAACAGGCGAATTTGATGACGCAGGCGATGAGATTTTGGAGTATTGTTTTAAGTAGTTGTCATGCCTCTTTGCTATTTATAGCCTAGTACACAGCAAATAGATCCACACGCCAAGGAAAGCCTATGTTGAACAGTATCCTCGTTGTGCCAAACACCTCTCACTGGGCAACGTTTATTGCGCTGTACCAAGAGTATCTGGATCAAGACTGGGCTGGGGAGCAGTGCGATGCTGACCTACTGATTCAGCGCTATGCTGAAGGGCCTAGGGCTTTCTTGTTATTGTGTGACGAGCGCGTGCCTGTGGGTTTTGCTAATGTATGGGTAGATACGCAAAATACCGAGATTGCGCACGTAGCCGAGTTCTACATTCGACCATTGTCGCAACGACAAGGGTATGGGCGTTTGTTATGGGGGCATATTTTGCGCTGGACGGGCGAGAAGGCCGTACAGTCAGTACACCTAGAGACGGATGTACATAAAGAGCCAGCAAACCAGTTTTGGCGTGCGCTAGGCTTTAAAAAGGTCAGTGCAGATGAAACGCGTGTTCAGTATGCACGCGATTGGCACGAGCTGTGGCAAGTTCAGGAAGCATCACACAATAGTTGATGCTTCCTGAGTGCGTAGCAACTTACTTCATTTTTGCCAGTTCGTCGCACATTTCTTTCTTTTGATCAGCAGTAGCACCACCGATTTGCTCTTTGCCTTGGTTAAAGCCAGAGTCAAAGGCTGTGTTGAAATCGGCTTCAGATACACCCATTTCTTTCAGTGCTGCCATTTGCTGAGTTTTCATTTCAGCCAACTCAGAGCTGGAGTATGTACCGCATGTTTCAGCAGCTGCGTGCATTACACCGCCCAGCTCAGCCAAACCAACCATAGTTTGTGCGTCTTGCGCAGCAGCAGGGCTCAACATGGCCAGGCTCAGTGCACCAGCAGTCACGACTTGGGAAACGATTTTCAACATAGAATTCTCAATAAGCAGGGAAAAAGAATCAGTATACGGCGCTGCGTTATATAGAGGGGGTGCAAACAGCCGTTTTGCAGTGTATATAACACGATGTTGTTGTTAAATTTTGTGAGGAATGTGGCATGGGCAGTTTTTGACCATATTTCTAACAGGCCCGTGTTTACTGATGTTGGTGATACTGTACTACCACTTTCCCCATACTTATGCACAACTATGGTGGATAACACAGCGATAAAAAACGCCCTGAACATCTGCAGATGACAGGGCGTACAAGAGAGAGAATGTAGTTATGCTCCAGCGTGGTTCTGTTGGCCAAAATAGGCTACAGCGGCTTTTTTCTCACGACTAGATATTGGATAGGCCATCACAACCCATTTGCCGTTTGCAGTGGCTTCTTTGGTGGGGCGGATAATGCTGTTGCCGCTGGGCATGTAGGCAACCAAACAGCCTATCAATACGCCAATCAGCAAGAAAACACAGATAGATCCTAGTAGTGCGGTAGGTGCTTCGTGCACGAACATGGGGATCTTGGAGTAGTAAAGCATGGCCCAGAACACTACCCCTACCAGCACGCCTAATACGGCAGACCAAATGTGGGCAGAAATAGCGGCCTGACCCATATGGGTGTATTCGTTTTTGAGTTTGGCTTCTAGGGCAGGGTCGTTGGGCTCTACCAAAATAATGCGGGAAGCATCGTCAGACAAGATATGAGAAAGTTCTTTGACTGCTTGTTCAGCACTATTTTCCGATGGGAATATACCCATGGTTTTATTGGCTGAGCGCAAATTTTTGGTTTTTTTCATCTTTACCCCCCAAGGTGTGGCACATGCGTGCCTATATAAACGTTAAATCACAGGCAGTCGTAGCAGCAAAATCTTGTAATTGGGAACAGAATAGACCGTCGTTTACGGGCCATGTTTGACTTGGCTCAACATCACTTTAGTTTCGGTAACTAAATCATAAACTATTGATTTAGAGCAAATTTTTTTGGATCTAAATGATAGTGGTGTGTCTATATGTAGGTTGTACACAGCTGCTGTGCATAAGCTTGGGGATAGCCTGATGACATCTGTCACAAAGCAGCTAATTAAGCCGGTCTATAAGACGTGGTTAAAAAGTGCTCATTGTTTGTTTTGCTGAGCGGATCGTGCAGAGATAGGGGGCGCTAATAGGTTAGCTAAGCTTACTTATAAAGCAAAATTTATCGTTTGTGAGCCCTATGTTTCGCGGGCAATATAGTCTCGTTAATAAATTATAAAAACGCAGACTTCACTAGCCTAAAACATTATTACTGAAGTCTGTTTCCCACCTTTCCGGAGGAGACAACATGAGTAACGTTACGCGTAGACATTTCATTAAAGCGGGTTCTCTATTAACAGCAGCAACGGTATTGGGGGCTGGGTATTCTCATCCAGCATGGGCGAAAAAACGCCCTAAGTACAGGCTGAAATACGCCAATAATTTGCCCATTAGCCATCCCATGAATATACGGGCTAAAGAAATGGTAGAAGCCATCGCGGTAGAGTCAGATGGCGAAATCGATATTCGTATTTATCCCAGCAGCCAATTGGGTAACGACACCGATACCTTGGCACAAATACGTTCTGGTGCTGTAGATTTCTTTATGCTGTCGCCCATTATTCTGGGGTCGTTAATTACGAATACTCAGATTTCAGGGGTAGGGTTTGCCTTCCAAAATTACGATCAAGTATGGGGGGCAATGGATGGCGACCTAGGGGCGGCAGTACGTCAAACCATTGAAGACAACTCCTCGTTGATGGCATTTGAAAAAATTTGGGATAACGGTTTCCGAATCATCACTACTAGCAATAAAGCCATCTATACGCCTGAAGACTTGGTGGGGCTGAAATTGCGTGTACCGCCAAGCCCGCTCTGGACATCCATGTTCAGGGGCTTTGATGCCGCACCTACCACCATTAACTTTGCCGAAACTTATTCGGCCTTACAGACCAAAATTGCCGATGGTCAAGAAAACCCCATTACGTTAGTTGAAAGTGCCAAGTTGTACGAAGTGCAGAAGTACTTGTCTGTTACTAACCATATGTGGGACGGCTTTTGGTTCCTAGCGAACAAAAACAAGTTTAAGCAGTTGCCGGATGATGTGCAGGCATTGATTCAAAAACATGCCAACCAAGCGGCCATGAACGAGCGCGCCGATTTGGTGCAACTATCGCTCAACATTAAATCCACGCTAGAAGGTCAGGGCATGGTCTTTAACGACGTAGACTCAGGGCCCTTCCGCGACAAGCTTAGACAAGCAGGCTTCTATGAAGAATGGCATAAAACCTTTGGCAACGAATTGTGGAGCACGCTGGAGAGTGCCGTTGGGAGCTTGTCATGAGTTCGGGGGCAGAAGTCATGTTAGCGCCCACTACCTACTCATTCAAACATAGTTTCTTAGCCTTCAAAACAGCAGTGATGCATACCGTCGAGGCACTGGCGGTAGCGTTGCTACTCATAGAGTCACTCATCCTTTTTATCAGTGTGGTGTTTAGGTATTTTCTACATAGTCCGCTGGTGTGGTCAGACGAGTTAGCGCAATCACTTTTTATTTGGTTGTGTATGTTGGGTGCGGTGGTTGCATTGAACCGCTCTGAACATATGCGTTTAACGGCTGTGGTGAGCCGGTTATCGCCCTTTCACCGTGAGTGGTTAGAAACCTTTGGGCTCATGGTGGTGCTGGTCTTTGCGTGTTTGTTACTCGAACCAGGCTTTACACATGCATCAGAGCAAATGGCGGTAACGTCGCCAGCGTTAAACGTACCCGATGGCTTTAGGGCATCTGCCATACCAGTAGGGTTTGGCTTGGTGATTTTTGTAGCCTTGGCGCAGTTAATCGAACGTTCCACCCTGCGCAGCGTGTTGGTATCGGCTGCTGTGATTGGGGGCATTTGGTTTGTGATTGATTACTTCGCCTACGACTTATACGACTTAGGCAATCTGAACCTAGTGCTGTTCTTTGTGGTGATGCTGGGTGCAGCAGTGGTCTGTGGGGTGCCTATTGCGTTTGCCTTTGGGATTTCCACCTTGGCCTACGTGGTACATGTGGCCGAAGTGCCCAGCATGATCATCGTCAGTCGTATAGACGAGGGTGTGTCGCACATGGTGCTGTTATCTGTGCCGCTATTCATCTTCTTAGGTGCACTGCTGCAACTTAGCGGTATGGCTAAAGTGCTGATTGACTTCATGTCATCCCTGTTGGGGCATGTACGCGGCGGATTGAACTACGTGCTCTTAGGGGCCATGTTCTTGGTGTCGGGTATTTCAGGTTCCAAAGTGGCGGATATGGCGGCAGTAGCACCCGCACTATTTCCTGAAATGAAAAAACGCGGCGCAGACGAGCATGAATTAGCGGCCTTGCTGTCAGCTACTGGTGCCATGACAGAAACCATCCCACCTAGCTTGGTGTTGATTACGGTGGGGGCGGTGTGTGGGGTATCGATTAGCGCTTTGTTTATTGGTGGCTTGTTGCCGGCGTTTGTGTGTACGGTGGCGATTGCATCGGTGTGTGCGTATAAATCCCGAAAAATCAGTCTTAAAGGGGTAAAAAGAGCACCCATGAGCCAAGTCATGCGTACCTTAATGTATGCCTTGCCAGTGATCTTTCTGCCAATTCTGATTCGTTTTTGCGTGGTAAATGGTATTGCCACCGCTACCGAAGTGGCAGCCATTGGCATTGTGTATGTGATTGCGTATGCCTTGATCATGCAGCAACTGACTCGCTCCTTGGATTTTTCTAATACCTATAAATTGCTGGTAGAGGCCTGCTCGTTATCCGGTGCCATTTTGCTGATTATTGGTGCCGCAACAGCGATGGCATGGGCGCTGACACAGTCTGGTTTTTCTTCTTATTTGGTCGAACACCTGACCAGCATGCCTGGTGGTGCAGTGGGTTTCTTGTTGGTCAGTATCGTCGTATTTATTTTGCTGGGCAGCATGCTGGAAGGTATACCCGCCATTGTGTTGTTTGGGCCGTTGGTGTTTCCTGCTGCTCAATCATTAGGAATTCACGATGTGCATTACGCCATGGTCATCATTCTTTCCATGGGCATAGGGTTATTTGCCCCGCCACTAGGGATAGGTTTTTATGCGGCTAGCGCCATCAGCAAAGTGAATGCTGATCACGTGATGCCAAAGAGTTGGACATACCTCGCCGTGTTGTTGGTGACCACCATCTTCATTGCGCTGGTGCCTTGGATTTCCATAGCTTTTTTGTAATGGATGAATAGCATGATGAATCAAAAAGTAGCCGTGATTACAGGCGGTGGTAATGGCATAGGTAGTTCCATTGTTGAGGCGTTTGCGCACGATGGATACACCACTGTTATTGCTGACATCAACGAGGAAGGGTCTGTGTTGCTGCAAGAACGTTTACGAGCAGAAGGCGGCACGGTGGACTTCTATAAGTTAGATGTAGGTTCCGAAGAGCAAATTGCCAGTTTGTTTGCGTATTTAGATCAGCAATACGGGCGTTGCGATGTACTGGTGAATAACGCAGGCATTGCCAAAACCATTCCTTATTTGGAATACCCCAAAGAGCATTGGGATTTAGTGATGCGCGTTAACGTGACAGGGCCTTTTTTGCTATCCCAGTATGCAGGCAGGTTAATGAAGAAAAACGGCTGGGGGCGCATTATTAATTTGGCCTCTATCAGCGGTGAAATTGCTAGTTTTGGGCGTGCGGCGTATGGCACGTCTAAAGCGGCGGTATATGGATTAACCCGCCAAATGGCCATTGAACTGTCTGAGTACGGTATTACTGCCAACGGTATTTCGCCTGGGCCTATAGAGACTCCCCTTACGCAAGTGTTGCACAGCGACGAAGCACGTAAAGCCTATACCGATCGTGTGCCTATGGGGCGTTATGGCAGCAGTAATGAAATTGCGGCAGCGGTGCTGTTTCTGGCCTCCGAGGGGGCGTCGTATATCAATGGTCATGTGTTGCCAGTAGATGGTGGTTTTTTGGCTTCGGGTGTGTTGCAACCTTAATGTGTAGGTGATGGTGTAATGATTAATGCTTCTATATCAGGCTGGGCTCATAGCAAGTTTGGCAAGTTAGATAATTTGGACGTAGAGCGCAGTATTGCGGAAATGGCGGCTCAAGCAGTAGAGCATGCTGGGCTGGATTGGGAAGACATCGATTCTGTACATATTGGGCATTTCAACGGCGGTTTTTTATATCAGGATTTTCCGTCTTCATTGATTTTTAATCAGGTGCCTGAATTACGTTTTCGCCCTGCCGTACGAGTGGAAAATGCCTGCGCTACTGGCTCGGCAGCTGTGCACTCTGGGCTGGATGCTGTGCGCTCAGGTAAAAGTAAACATGCGTTAGTCATTGGATACGAAAAGATGAACACGCTACCTACGGCAGAGGTAGGTAAGGTCTTGCTGAAGTGTTCGTATGCTGAAGAAGAGGCCAACGTAGAAGGCGGTTTTGCGGGAGTGTTTGGCCACATTATTGCGAAAACCTACTTCGAGCGATATGGCGATCAGCTGGATGCGTTGGCTGCTATTGCTGCTAAAAACCATGCCAATGGTGCACATAACCCGTACGCGCATTTGCAAAAAGACTTGGGTTTTGAGTTTTGCCGCCAAGAGTCCGAGAAAAACCCCTATGTGGCAGGGAAACTAAAACGTACCGATTGCTCCATGGTGTCTGATGGCGTGGCGGCATTGGTGATTAGTAATAGGCACTACACGCCTAATCATGCCAATAGGGTGGATTTCCTAAGTGTGGCTCACGTAAACGACTACTTACCGTTAAGCAAACGCGATCCTATCGCTTTTGAAGGGGCACGTTTGGCGTGGCAACAGGCGTTGTCTGCTGCTGGTTTGCGTATAGGAGACTTGTCTTTCGTAGAAACGCACGACTGCTTCACTATTGCCGAACTCATTGAGTACGAAGCAATGGGGCTGGCTGAGCCCGGTCAAGGGGCACGCGTGATTTTAGACGGTGTAAGTTTAAAAGATGGCGCCTTGCCTATTAACCCATCGGGTGGTTTGAAGTCTAAAGGACACCCTATTGGGGCTACTGGCGTGTCTATGCATGTGATGGCTGCTATGCAGCTAACGGGGCAAGCCGGTGATATGCAATTGCCACATGCTGATATGGCCGGTGTCTTTAATATGGGTGGGGCCGCCGTCGCCAATTACGTCAGCCTGCTAGGGTGTAACTAAACGAGGTCAAGATGCTGTCTACTGTAAAAAATCTTGGTTCTTTACTCACCGATGTGAGTTGTCGCCTTCCCCATGAATTAGCGTATGTACAGGGGGCTCAACGCTATACCTGGCAAGAGCTGAATGCCCGAGTCGATGCCATGGCACATGCTTTGCAAAAGCTAGGTGTGGGCCATGGCGACAAAATTTTAGTGCATGCTAAGAACCGCATACAGCTCTTTGAAAGCTGCTGGATAGCCTTTAAATTGGGGGCGGTATGGGTGCCCACCAATGTGCGTATTACCGAACATGAAATCAGTTATTTAGCGCAGCATAGCGGGGCGAGTGTCATCATTTACGATGAAGGCTATGAGTCGCATGTGTTGGCGTGCCACGAAGCCTCTAGCAGCATTAAGCATGTCATTGCGATGGGTGAGCCTAACGAGCAAGAGCATGGCTATCAACAGCTGCTAGATAGCCATAGGCAGTATGGTGAGTTTCAAGCGGTTGATGTGCAGTATGACGATCCGTTGTGGTTCTTCTATACCTCAGGCACCACGGGTATGCCTAAGGCTGGCATTTTGACGCATGGGCAAATGGCGTTTGTGATTACTAACCATTTGGCTGATTTGATGCCGGGGCTAACGCATCAGTCCCGTTCGTTAGTGGTGGCGCCTTTGTCGCACGGCGCGGGCATACATGCGTTAGTCAATGTGGCGCGTGGAGCCGCAAGTATTGTGCCGGCAGGTAGTCGCCTAGAGCCAGAGGAAGTCTGGGCATTAGTAGAGCAGTATGGCGTGGATAACATGTTTACTGTACCTACTATTGTGAAAATTTTGGTAGAGCACGATGCGGTAGATCGTTATGATCACAGCTCGCTGAAGTATGTGATTTACGCAGGTGCACCTATGTACCGTAGCGACCAAAAGCTGGCACTTAAAAAGCTGGGTAAAGTGTTGGTGCAGTATTACGGCTTGGGAGAGGTCACGGGAAATATCACCGTGTTGCCTGCCGCTTTGCACGATACCGATGACACGCCAGATGCTCGCGTAGGCACATGCGGCTATGCGCGTACTGGCATGGAGGTGGCGATCTTAGATGAGCAAGGCCACCGCTTGTCGCCTTTTGAAACCGGCGAGATTTGTGTGCGTGGGCCTGCTGTATTCAAAGGCTATGACAATAATGACAAAGCCAATGCGGAAGCCTTTCGATTCGGTTGGTTTCATACTGGCGATATAGGCCATATGGATGCGCAGCAGTTCTTATACATTACGGGGCGACATTCCGATATGTACATATCGGGCGGTTCCAATGTGTACCCACGCGAAATAGAGGAGATTTTCCTCACTCACGATCAGGTGTCCGAGATTGCTGTGCTGGGCATACCAGACGAGAAATGGGGGGAAGTAGGTGTTGCTGTGATTGTGCCTAAAGCGGGTACCGTCTTAAATACCGAGGAGATGCAAAGCTTCATACAAGGTCGAGTAGCTAGATACAAACAACCTATTCATTATTATTTTTGGGAACACATGCCCAAATCTGGGTATGGCAAGATCGTAAAAAAAGAAATACGAAAAATGCTGTCCTACTAAGACTAGGTAGGCAGGTAATGCTGGGCCACTCACAAGGTAGCCCAGCTTTATAAAGTATGACATGTACTTGTTAATACCGGGGTGATTACCTCATCACCGGAGGAGGAGTTGCCATGTTACAAAGCCGTGCTTTGACAGCCGCTGCGTATGGGGAAAAAGAGTTTCTGCTCCATATACCTGCAGGGCAGACTATTAGTCAGGCCATACAAGAACAATTACAGCATGCAGAAGGCATACGTTTTGCCTTGTTGTCTTTTCAACCGGGTTATTTAGAACGAGGGGTATGCCATACCGCTCCCCCTGATGTGGCTGGAAAATCTATTGTGAAATATGGGGCAGGCCATGAGTTTGGGCCTTGCTTGCTCTTAGCCGGTGATGCGGTATTGGGCGAAGACCAATATGGGTTACCGCTAGTACATTGCCACGGGTGTTTGGTGGAGCAATCCAGTCAGACTAGTTTTGGTGGTCACTTAGACTTATCGCGTTGCATCGTAGGCGAGCAAGGGCTTTCTGTACAGGTGTTGGTCACGGCTGATATTGGTTTTGTCGCCAAGAAAGACAGCACCTCACAGATGCATGTGTTTCATCCCTCTGCTGTATCGGTGGGGGCTAGGCTATGAGCACACAGTTATTGCAAGGCCAACCCGGCAGAATTGTGAAAGCACGTTTACAGTGCAATGATGACCTTGTATTGGGTATAGAAGATATTTGTGCGCACTACGGTATGGATCATATTTTAGTAAAAGGGGGCCTAGGCAGTTTGTTCAGAGCCCAATTACTAATGAACGATTCAGCAACAGCGTCTAGTTTGCCCATTGATATTACTGGCTATGCCGTAGAACTATTAACGCTACGAGGCGAAGTGAAACACGATGGCGAAAAATTGGCGGCCAATTTGTTTGGCATGGTGGCCGATAACCAAGGTGTCGTGTATTCAGGCCGCTTTGTGCGAGCAGAGGCGCCCGTGTGTATTACGGTAGAACTGGTGCTACAGGAGTGGCTAGCACACGAGGGGGAGGGGTTATATAGGTGATATTGGCATCTGTGTAGCGGCAGGCTGTACTACTAGCATTAGCCATTTGGCATTGAAGGTGGTGTCAGCATGGCGACAATGCGTATTTCAAGTTATTTAAGCGGGTTAGAGATCTTTGAGGTTGCAGCAAGAATGGAGTCATTCAAGCTGGCGGCAGAAGAGCTGTTTCTGTCTCCTAGTGCGGTGAGTCAAGCCATACGCAAGCTCGAAGAAGATCTTAACGTAGAGCTATTCAGCCGTCAGGGTAGGGCTTTAGCCCTGACGGCTGATGGTCGTTTGTTATTAAATGGCGTAGAGAAAGGGCTACGAGAAATTCGAGACAGCATACGGGGGGTAACGGCGGCCGATGAGCGCTTGGTGCGTATTTATAGTTCGCCCACCTTTTGCAGCAAGATCATTAACCCCGTATTGCAAAACTACATGAAAGCGACCGATGAGTCCGTGAGTTTTGCCGTGATCAGTGAGTACATTCCCAATACCGACCGTTTCAGAGAGTTTGATATTGCCGTGCTTTATGGCGAGTCGTTTATGGAGAAAAAAGGGGTGGAGCGTTTAGGTATTAACCGGTTGATGCCGTATTGCGCCCCTATTCTTGCCAATAAAATACGTTCTCCACGAGACGTCTTGAAGTACCCATTGATTTTTAACGATAACCAAGAGGTAGATTGGGCGGATTGGTTTAAGGCAAATGGCGTAGAAGATTTTAACTTCCGCAATGCCATTCATTTCAATAGTGGGATACAAGCCATACAAAGCGCCAAAGAGGGCATGGGCTTTTATGTGGAGTGTGAACGCATTGTTCAGCACGAAGTAGAAATGGGCTTACTGGTAAGCCCATTTCAAGACAAAGCAGAGCCAGTATTACGCCATTTGTATTCCATGTATGTGGCTAAAAATAAGGCTAAGCATAAAACCATACAAGATTTGGTGACGGTTATTGAGGCAGCCTATGGGCAACAGGCTGCACCTCTGGAATAACTTCTGTAGCGTGCGTTAATGCACCGCACTCTTAGAAAACACATTCACGATAATGACGCCAGCAATAATCAGTGCTAAGCCTATTAATGCTGGCAAATCTAAGCTCTGTTTGTGAATGAACCACCCTGCAAGCGAAATCAGCACAATGCCTACCCCCGACCAAATAGCATAGGCAATGCCTGTGGGAATGCTGCGCAACGTTAATGACAAGCAATAAAAGGCAATGGCATAACCTACTACGGTGATAATGCTGGGCAGCACACGGGTGAAGCTTGCAGAAGATTTCAGAGCTGTGGTGGCAATGACTTCCGCAACAATGGCAATGGCTAAGGGTAGGTAAGGGGAGGACATGTATCGCTTACTCGGGCTAGTACGTTAAATCGTTATAGTGATTTTACCGAAATGTTGGCCAGATTCTTGGTAAGCAAAAGCGTTGCGTAGTTCAGATAACGCAAAACTCTTATCTAACACTGGGCGCCAAGATTGCTGGTTTAAGGCGCGTACCATATCTTGTTGCTGTGATCGGCTGCCCACCAGAACGCCTTGTAGTGAGACACGTTTAGCCATGAGTTCACGTGTAGGGATATCACCAGAAAAACCGGTTAACACGCCAATTAACGCTATGTGTCCACCAATGCGGGCTGCACGTATGGATTGTGCCAAGGTACCTGGCCCACCTACTTCTACCACGATGTCAGCACCGCGGCCTTGCGTCAGTTCCAGTACGCGGTCGCCCCATTCTGGTGTGGAAGGATAGTGAATAACGTGATCGGCACCCAGCTCTTTTAGGCGTGCGGCTTTGTCATGTGAGGACGTCGTAATAATAACTTGCGCACCCATGGACTTGGCTAATTGCAGCGCAATGATGGATACGCCGCCTGTTCCCAGCAGCAAAACGGTATCGCCCGCTTTAATTTTGCCGTCCTCAACCAGAGCCACCCACGCCGTGAGCCCTGCCGTGGTCAGGGTGGCGGACTCAGCATGGCTATAGCCGGTAGGAGCGAGTGTAAAGGCGTTAACCGATGCGTTGACATACTCACGGGCGTAGCCGTCTATGCCATCACCGGGTACGGTGCTGAAGTCAGCCAATAGGCCAGGGCCGGTTTGCCACGTAGGAAAAAAGCAGGACACGACGTTATCCCCAACATTGAATTCAGACACCTCTGCCCCCACAGCGGTCACCACACCTGCGCCGTCCGATAAGGCAATGCGTCCATGTTGTGCCTCGGCCGTGTGTTTAGCGACCAGCAAATCATGGTAGTTCAAGGAACTGGCTTTTACGTGTACTTGAATCTCATGGGCAAGAGGCGCCGACGGTTGAGGGAGATCAGTTAGGCGTAAGTTGTCAAAACCACCGGGATACGATAATTGTATGGCTTTCATGGTGCTTCCTTTTCATAACAGATGCCAAGCGCGAGACGCTTAGCATGGGCAAACAGGGACAAACCGTAGTGATCTATCATGGCACTGCCTAGCCGCCTAGGCAAGGCGTGGCCCAGTAGGCTGGTGAGCATTCTCTAGCCATGTGGGCGCAAAGTGGCATGGTAAGTAGCGATACGCGGCTTGTTAGCACACTGTCCCCAAGCTTATTCACAGCAGAGGTGGATAACTATAAGGTGTGTGGATAAACGAAACTGGGCGGCACCATCATGCAATGGTACCGCCCAGAGTATGCGCTAGGTAGGCTTAGCCGTTGTAGGCTTTGAAAACCAATACGGCGTTATTGCCGCCCATGCCAAATGAGTTACTGATGGCGATATCCAGCTTATCCAGTTGGCGAGCGTGATTTGGCACGTAGTCTAAATCGCATAGCTCGTCGCCGGGGGCGAAGTGCAGGGTAGGGGGTAGGATTTTAGTTTGCAATGACTTAACAGTGCTGACAGCTTCCAGTGCGCCACACGCACCAATTAAGTGGCCCATATTGCCCTTGATGCTGCTGACGGCTAACTGTTTAGCATGATCGCCAAACACCAACTTAATGGCTTCAGTTTCAATACGGTCGCCGGTCATGGTGCCAGTGGCGTGTGCATTAATGTATTCCACTTGCTCTGGCTGTAGGTCAGCGTCTTTTAAGGCACGTGAAATTGCCAGTGCTTGCCCATGAGGGTTAGGTCGCAAGGGATGAGTACCATCGTTACTCACACCGTAGCCTATGACTTCTGCCAGAGGCGTGGCACCACGGGCCAAGGCGTGTTCTAGCGTCTCCATTACCACCATGGCAGCGCCTTCACCCAAAGCAAAGCCGCTGCGCTTTAGGCTAAAGGGGCGGCAGCCGCCTTCGGGGTTGGTGTCTTTATCCAAACATAAAACGTGCAATTGTTCCCATGCACGAAGCAGCTCGGGCTGGATCATAGCTTCTGTACCACCTGCCAAGGCAGTATCTACATAGCCATCGCGAATACGGCGATATGCTTCACCAATGGCCACAGAGCCCGCGGTACACGCTGTGGCGTAAGTTTGCGCCTCTTGAGTGCATGACATCAGTTGCGCAATGTGGGCGGTAGGGGCGTTAGGCATGGCAGCGGGAATCACCAACTGCACAATTTTTGGTCCAATATTGTGGTGGCCAGCAACGGCATCACACAGTGCTTTAATACCGCCAATACCTGTGCCTAAATACACACCTGTTTGCTGTAAATCTTCGGCTGATAAGGGTTGTTGCGCTAGGGCTTGTCTGGCAGCAAATAACGCCATCTTACTGACGCGGTCCAGCATCATGCTTTGATTGCCAGGCAGATCTTTATTTAAGTCGGCATCTACCCAACCAACGGAATGGCTGAGTTTAAGTTCAGAGTGAGGGCGTACACCATGACGACCTTCACGTAATCCGGTAAAAAACTCCTCTGGGTCATGACCGATAGGCGACACCAAACCCATAGAGGTGATAACGACACGACGTTTCATGTAGCAGTACTCAGTAGTTAGGAGTTAGATGAGGGAGTGCTTTTTTTGGCTGCTTTAGTTGCCGTGGTGGTGCTCTTTTTAGCTGCTTTAGTCGCCCGTTTGGGTTTGGCTGGTGTGTCGCTAGGGTCTAGTCCGGCATCTGCTACTTTTTTAGCCGCTTTCTTCGCTGTTTTACCGGCGGCTTTTTTGGCTGCCTTTTTAGCAGCTTTACGCGGTGTAGGGGCCGGTGTTTCTGGAGCAGTCTCGGTGTGCTCGGTGGTAGGAGCCTGTGGCGTGAGTTCTGCGCTTTCCGTAGTCGAAGCAGCGCTTTCAGCCGCTTCGGCTTTTTCTTGTTCTTCTTTGTTTAAGCGGGCTGCAACGTTGTAGGTGTGGTCAGCCAACTCGTCTAATGTTTTGGGGAAAAGGTCAGCAACCTCTTCTTGGGTGCGGTATTCAGGGGGCAACATATCGTCTGTGGTGACATCAAAGCGCGCTTCAATGCCCAACAGAATTTCCAACATAGCCAGTGAGTCGTAGTGCTCAATGATTTCACTAAAAGGGAGGTCTTTGAGCAGGGCTTCTTCATCACAACGGCAAACTTCAGCAATAATTTTCGCTAAAGCTGCCCGCAGTTCGGGGCGCTCAGGAAGTGTAATCATGCCTATTCCTTGTTGAAACGGTGTTTGTAACAAGCATAGCAAGATCGCCGCTGTGGCGGCGATCTGAATGGTTACAAAGCGTATAGGGGTTACATATGCTCTACGGTGACTTCTACACGTCCACGCACAGCCCCTGGGACAACGCTAGTAGAGGTGTTGTAGTAGCTGGCTTGCAGGTCAAGTGTCCAGTCTTTGCAGTGGGCGCCAACGTTCTCAGGGCAAGTAACAGAGCGCATGGTAGTGCTGGCTAGGCTAGTCGTACCGGCTAGGTTGACAGGCTGTGGCGTGCCACCGCCTGTTGGGATGTGCTCCAATAGTACCGATACGCCTTGTGCAGGGGTACCCGCTGCATCATTGCGCATTAAACCTGGTACGTTACTTGGGTCGGCTGCCCCCCTAAAAGTTACCTTGGGTTTGGGGCGGTAATCATTACATCGCATGGTCATTTGAAACTGCTTGGTCTCCAGTTTAGTACCCACACTGGTAAAGCGACCGCCATCCACGGGATCTAGGAGTATATCCATAGTTTTAGCCGACGTGAAATGGCAAGGTTCAGGGATGAACGTAACGGATTGAGGCGAGTAGTAGCGCAGTAGTAGATCACCCCCCCATCCTTGTACGGTTGTTCGTGCAATATAGCCTCCTTCAGAGAAGACCAGCACGGGGCTGCTTGAGGTCCACGCTTGGCTGAGTAATACTAACTGAACCGCTGGTCTGCCAGGAGGGAAATACAGCAGGCTATAACGAGTGGTGGAGCTAGAGGTTTGCTGATGTATACCGGGAGTATTGCGTAGGGGATAGTACGATCTTACACCGACGTTGGCTAAATTGTGTATATAGCTATTGAAGCTACCAAGCTGGCCTGTGGGTGTAAAGGTTTCTACCACACCATTAGGACAGTTTCCCAATGCAATATAGCGTGCAGCGGCCTTTTGGTTGTTTTGCATACCTTGCAGGTCAGGGAGAAGAGGTCCAGACCAACTCGCTAGGATGTCTCCGGGTTTGGCGGTAATAGGAACAGAAACTGTAGAGCTGAACCCAGACCAGGCCATAATCCAATAGTTATTGGGTACGTAGGCATCATAGTTCGATGATTGACCGTCATTAATGTCACAACCAGCCCATTTAGCGGCTACTGCCGGTGGGGTGTAGAGCATGCAACTGCTCACCACCAAGCCTAAAAGGCTAGGAATTATTCGCATAGTAGTTCCTTCTCAACAGTTTCAGTAGAGGTGGGTAGGGTTTCGGCATCCACTGAAAATGCACAGCTTTTTGCGCTACCATTAGTGCCCCATTTGACAATAAAGGTTTGAATATCTTGTAGACCAGTCATCCACAGCCTGCCTATAGGGCCAACAATGCTTTTTTGTTGATCTTCAGCGTCGTAAACTGCAGCGCCAAATGGCACATTTCTGCCATCGTGTTTGACGGTAAACAGGTAGGACCGGCCTTGTTCTGTATTAAAGGTTACGACGGCAATCGCACCGTACGTTGGTACTACCGTTTGGATGTTTTGAGTCAGTGTCACAGTGTCGCTGTAGTAATCGGGAGCGAGCGACACGGTATTCTCACGGTATGGGGCAGCGTAAGGAATGAGAGCTCTACCGGCACTGTTGGTGCTGATAGTAGGGTGGCTTTGTAGGGTGACGTTAGCAGCACCTGGTGCCTCGACAATAATCGCCGTATCGGTCAGATATTGGCCTAGCAAAAGACCATTTTTATCGATCACAAGTGAGCCGCTGACACTAAGCTGGCCTTGCGTGTTTTTATGACTACGCGCATAGCTGGCCGCGACTTGGCCGATAGAATTCTTGTAACTAGAACTGGCGTAAATATTGTTGCCACGGCTACGGTCATCCTTAGATACACCTGCGCGCAAGTTATAGCTCAGCGCATTATTTTCTAAGGTTGAGCCAGATAAGGTGGCATCGTGGGTATAGTTACCGTTGTTGCCTCTAGAGAAACTATAGCCGGCATAGGTAGAGCCACTGCCCAATGGCATGCTGAAATTCAGCATAACGTTGTGTGAGCGACGTTGCCATTCGGAATCTAGCATGTTGTAGGACAGCGAGACGTTGACCGGACCAAACTGTGTGTTGTAACCCAGGTTTAGCGAGTTAGAGGCTTTTACATTAGAGTGATATTGGATTTTGGTGTAAGACGCAGAAACCGAACCATATTCCCCTAAACTTTGGGAGATAGACACCTGATACTCATGGGATTTATTCCATAGGCGGGTGTCGTATATTTGGCCTGTCACCGGATCTGTATACACTCTGGCATGATTCAGTACCTGATCCAAATCCCTATAACCATCTGAACTATATCTATAGGCAAACAACCGGAAGTCAGTACCTGTTTCTTGCAGGTTTTTAGCGTACTGTACGCGAATGGCGTGACCATTCAAACGCTTGCCTTCTTGGTCCTTGGCATGGGATTGCACAATGTCGGTAGAAAGACCACCAAAGTCACTCAAGTTAAGCGCAACGCCCAGGGAGTTTGCAAAATAGTTCTTGGATACCATGGAACCACCATACAGGGTGATACCATTGGTCAAACCATGCGCAAATGTAGCTTGGGCTACCATGGGCTCATCGTAATCAGAGTTATAGGCTCTGTATTTACCAACGGCGGCGGAATACTGCCAGCGGCCTTCACGCAGCATAGAAGGCAATACCGAGTAGGGCTGCATGTAGCGGGTGATTTTCCCGCCACTTTCTTCAATCTCTACTTCTAAGTCACCGCCACCAGGAATGGCATATAAGTCATTAAAGACGAATGGTCCAGGAGCTACTAATGTTGAGTAGATAACATTACCGTTCTGGTAAACCGTTACCTTGGCACTGGAGTTCGCGAAGCCTTGCACTGTAGGTGCATAACCTTGTTCACTGGGGGCTAACATACCGTCTTCGGAAGACAGCTGTACACCTCGTACCCGGTTGGTGGTAAAGGCAGTGTTACGGCTATCGGTGGTGACGTCCCCTAAACGTATACGACTACGCCATGCGTTGATATCACGCTCTGCATAGGTTTCGCTAGTGTTCCAGTGTTGTTCACCGTCTTGCCTATACAGGCTACCGTTGGAACGAAAGCGCCAGGAACCAGCGTTGAACCCTGCTCGCAAGCCAAAGAAAGTACTGTTTGACCGCGCTGTGTCACCATCAAACTTATTGGAGGACCGATAGTGAGAGAGTTGATAGGAGGCCCAAAAACTCGTTTCGCCACTGTCCCACATGGACATAGGTACTGCACCACGTGCCGATGTATCTATGGACGCTTGTGGAATAGATAATGTCAGCCTAGATGAGTTGGAATCAAAACTATAGGTGGCTGACGGTATAGCAGCCAGATCCACACAGGTAGTAGAGTCATCGTCAGGAGATTGCTCAGGGAAAGCAAGGGTCTTGATGCCTACAGACTGCAATAAAGCGATGGTAAAGCAGGGGACGGCATCTTTCTTACCTTCTTCGGAAGCAATAAAATTAACAGTGTAGTCACCATAGTAACGTTCGTTGACGATGATTTTGACTTGCTGTGGCCCAGGCAGTACGCGGTTAGCTTGACTGAAAATGGATAAGTCTGTGGGTAATTCTTGATTGTCAGGACGAAATAAAAAACCACTGTCAAAAAACTCTCCGTCATCGGCTTGTACAGCAAAAGAGCTAGTAAACAATAAGCCAGCGCAAGTAAGATGAATCGCGATAGTTTTTTTCATATTATTCTTTTATTGAAGTTTTACAGTGGGTAATGTGACGAATGCACCGTAATCGTTAATCATTACTGCCTGTATGTCTGCACTTGCCGGGCACGCGCCTATATCAGCAACCTTTTCGCTAAATGGCAGTGCCACATAGCCCTGTCCGAAAATAGGAGTGGTATTCACAGTAATGTCAGAAAAATTGACATTAAATGGTGAAGTGTTAGTCAAACTAACTTGGCATTGAGCTCCATTTCTAAGCAATTTCCAATCAAGAGCCTTTTCTATCTCATTAGGAGCACCTAGAGATGTAGGTCTATAGAAAACCTTAATTCGAGTACGTACAGCAAGGGTTAGCGTATTGGCGGAATTTTTATCCTCTTTTGGGATTTCCATTACGTTAAGCCAGAAGTAAGACTCTCTGTCCTCTGGTAAGTTACCCTCTATTTTTCTTATGTTTAATGCGAGATCAGTATTACCCTCAAGTCGAATTAATGGAGGAGTCACAAAAAAAGGTGTCTCCATTTCACCATCAGGGCCTTCTATCCAGCTTTGCACTACAAATGGATCGCTAGATGTGTTTCTTGCTGCAACCGTACCTGTATTTTTCGAGGAGGGAATAATTACTCTAGTGTTATTAAGTTGGATGGCAGCAAAGCTTTGAGCACAAATGAAAGTAGAGGCTACCAGAGTAAAGATCTTAAGGAGTTTTTTGTTTCCTAGCATTTTTAGTTCCTGTGTAACCGTTATAGATAGCTAACTGTAAAGGTAGCTTGCGCTGAAATTTTCCCTGGAACTAATGTTGCCCAATTAGTATCAGTAGGTTCTAGTGAGGCTTCAAATTTTAGTGAGTTATTACCATCATGGATTTGATAGTTAAAAGCACTTTGATTATCAAATTTTATGTTTCGGTTCAGTTGATCTTTGAGAGAAATGGCTACACCTTGAGCAGAATTTGGTATGTTTCTTAGTGCAATGTGGTAATCGCCAGAACCAGCAACTGTATTTGCATCAAATTTAAATGAAGCGTTTTGATAAATATCTGTATGGCAGTTTTCTAAAACAATATAAAAGACAACGGGTCTAGTGAAACCATCACGCTGCAATAAGCGCGAGTCCACGGTACCGAAATCCACGGCTTGACCACCATTGGCGATGGCGGCTGAACAAGTGGGAGCTCTGACTGAGCCTGAAATAATAAGAGTAGCTGTATCAGCATAGGCCGAAGTACTCAGCAGACAGGCAGAAACTACCGCAGCAGATGTTGATAGCTTTTTGATCATAATTAGGTAAGCGAGAGCCATGCCAGTCTGTGGACCGGCATGGCCACTAATCGCTAAAGATTAGTTGTAAGTTACTTCAAAGGTTGCCTGAGCATTCGCAGGACCAGCAGTTACTACGCCGAATTTCTCGTAGAAGGCATACAGATCCATGGTGTTGTCACCATCAACCAGAGCCATAGTCAGAGGAGCTGTACGGTCAAAGTTCACACGGCCAGTTGTCAGGTCGCTTGGGTTTGTGCTGATACCAACACCAACGTTTTGTGCTTCAAAACCACCTGCAGAGTTCAGCTTCAGGATTTTGGCGTTAGCGTTAGCAACACCACCGTGGAAAGCGAAGTTGGCTTTGGAAACTGGGCCGGTAGCACCAGAAGGTGTTACGGTCAGATCGCAACCAGTCAATTTGATCTGGAATTTACGTGCAGTTGTACGATCCAGAGTATTGATGTGGTGAGCAGCCCAAGAACCCAGAGGTACGTTGATTTGTGCGGAATCTGCTTCAAGGGAGCAGGTCTCTGTTGTTACTTCACCAGTGAAGTCGATGTTACCTGTAGATGCGTTTGCAAATGCTGCAGGCAAAATCAAAGCAGAAGCCAAAGCGATGTTCAATGCATGTTTTTTCATAATGAGTTTTCCTTAATTAAGGTAATAAAAACGTTTTATCAACGTTTGTTTGCTGCTACGACTTGCTTGTTTTTTTGAGTAACTCCAAGCAATTTCAAATTTCCTAGAGACCAGGAAATAGGGGTAAAAAGGATGTTTCTAAATAAATAACCTCTAATATGTGGTTTTTTATTTATTCCTTTTTTAAATTTAATATCTTCAATTAGCCATTGGGCTGGTTTTGATGCTATTTTTTCAAAGGTTTTGCTTTTTTTGATTAAAGCTAAAACTGGTTTAGACCAAACTGTATATCCAGCGTAAACTGTTTCAGAAATCTCCCTATTGAAATGGTTGGAATCAATAACCCAATCCTTATTGGAAATAATTTCTCTATTGTGTAGGTATTTGCATATTGATTTATACCGATCCTGAGACTGCCAGTTATAAATGTTCATACCTAACCTTTAAATTTGTGTTTTCGTTTTCTGTGTTTTATTGGGTTTTGTGTGTGCTTTTTTTTGTGATCATCTACTAAAACTCAATAAAAATCATAACTTCTATGGTTTCTTGTACTTGTCAGGGTATAAAGAATCACATGTGCTCATCTTTTTACATAAGGTTCTGTGTTCGTGTTTTGAGTGTATTGTGTATGAGGGACTGGTCTTTGTTATGTTCTAAAGGTTTAAGGTTGTATCGGAAGGTAATTTTGCAGGGTTTTTTGTATTACTTTTGGCGGATTCTGCTGTAGAGAATGTGTAACGGGCCGAGTGTTAATAATTGTTCAGTACGGTTCGAAACCGGTGATGATGTGTTTTGGCAACATGGTATTTGCAAAAAAATCACCTCATCAGAGTGTGTGAGCTTCTCTTGGGGTATCTATTTTTTTTCACTAAACTATTGAAATAAAAGAAAAAACAAGAGGTTGGGAAATGCTGCCACTATGTGTCTACTAAGAGAGTAGATGTTTGTGCGTATGGCGCTGAGAGGGAAGTGTAGGAGCCTTATTGCCTACCTAGTAGGCAAAGCACGAGACAGTGCTTTCCTCTAGGAAAAAGCAGCTAACTGATATGAAAAACCCACTTTTAAGGCTGTATAGACATTGTTTTCAATGTTTTAAAGGCAGGCAACGGTTTGTAAAACTTTTAAAAGAAACGCATAAACCGGCCATAATCACAGCCATAACAAGTTTCACCATAAAAAAATGCAGCAAAGCAGTACGTGGATTTCATGAGTAAGGCTAGGTGTTGATGTGCACCGTAGGCGACTCCTCGTGTTGTTGTAGTGTTCTTTGCTGGCAGAAGTAGAAGCCATAGTTCTAAATAACTAGTTCTTCTGCGTTGTGCTGCCTGCTCGCCAGAGGAATGGTGCAGTGCAAGACCGTTAGCTACGCTTGAGATGATGTGAATTGTTGCTCTTGGAGGGCAAACGTATGAGCACACACTCTAGTAAAGCGGTTTCGGTTTTAGTAGGTAGTACCTTTTCATTCACCATCTGTTTTGCGGTATGGATGATGTTTGCCGTGTTAGGCATTCCCATACGCGAACAGTTAGGGCTATCTGAAACACAGTTTGGTTTATTAGCAGCCATGCCTGTGTTAACAGGCTCTTTAGTGCGGGTGCCACTGGGGATCTGGACAGACCGATACGGTGGCCGCATTGTTTTCTTTTTGACCATGTTGGTGGCAGTAGTGCCTATCTGGCTGCTGTCTTACGCCACGCAATATTGGCAATTCCTAATTCTGGCGCTATTTGTAGGTTTGGTGGGCGGTGTGTTTTCCGTCGGTACGCCCTACGTCGCACGTTGGTTTCCTAAAAGTCGCCAAGGCTTTGCAATGGGGGTGTTCGGTGCGGGTAACTCTGGTGCGGCACTGACCAAGTTTGTGGCACCGATGTTAATGGTGGCCGCTGGCGGCACATGGACCATTATCCCTCAGGTGTACTCCATCGCCTTGTTAGTGACGGCAGGCATATTTTGGTTATTGACGGCTACCGACCCCAGTCATAAACAATCCAGTCAAACCACTAGCTTCTCTGCACAGCTCGCTATGTTGAAAGACCCCCGTGTATGGCGCTACTGCCAGTATTACTCGGTGGTGTTTGGCGGGTACGTGGCCTTATCACTGTGGATGACGCAGTACTACATAGGTGAATACGGGTTTAGTTTGAAAACGGCTGCATTTTTGGCTGCCTGTTTTTCTTTGCCCGGGGGCGTATTGCGCGCGGTAGGCGGGTGGGTGTCTGATAAGTTTGGGGCGTATCGAACCACATGGTACGTAATGTGGGTGTGCTGGGTAGCGTTTTTCCTGCTGAGCTATCCCGATACCGATTTTACGATTCGTACTGTCAATGGCCCCCAAACCTTCCACATTGCTCTGGGCCCAGTAGCCTTCACTGTCTTGATGTTTGTTGTGGGTATTGCCATGGCTATAGGCAAGGCCTCGGTATTTAAGTTTATCTCAGATGAGTTCGACCAAAACATTGGTGCGGTGTCTGGCTTAGTAGGGCTAGCAGGTGGTTTGGGCGGTTTTATCTTGCCTATTCTCTTCGGCATTTTATTGGATCTTACCGGTGTACGTTCCAGCAGTTTCATGCTGCTGTACGGCACGGTTTGTGTATCCCTAATTTGGATGCATTTCAGTTTTCGCGCACCGCAAACCAGTAAGGCCAGCGAGGCCGCGTGAGCAACGTAGACCCTAACGTGAATCATCACATAAGGAACTAGTCATGGGCAGTTATGTTTTAAAACGTTGGACGCCAGAAGATGAGCAGTTCTGGAAAACCACTGGTCATCGTATTGCGCGCCGTAACTTGTGGATTTCTATTCCTGCCTTGATGTTCTCATTCAGCATTTGGATGCTGTGGAGCATTGTGGCCGTGAACCTAAACAGAGCAGGTTTTGATTTTTCTGCTAACGAGCTGTTTTGGTTGACGTCATTACCAGCATTATCTGGCGCGACCCTACGTATTTTCTATTCCTTCATGGTGCCTATTTTTGGTGGTAGACGGTGGACGGCTATTTCAACGGCACTGCTGCTGATTCCGGCACTGGGGATGGGGTTTGCCTTACAAAACCCCGATACCTCTTACAACACCTTGATGATACTGGCGCTGCTCTGTGGTTTTGGCGGCGGCAACTTTAGCTCCAGCATGGCGAATATCAGCTTCTTCTTTCCTAAATCACATAAAGGGATGGCGACGGGTTTAAACGCCGGTATAGGTAACTTGGGGGTGTCGTTAGCGCAATTTATCGTACCCATAGTGATTAGCGTGGGCATGTTCGGCGCGTTGGCTGGGCCACCACAAATGGTGGTGGATGCCACCGTAGCTCAGCCTGTATGGCTACAAAATGCGGGCTTTATTTGGGTGCCTTTTATTGCGCTGTCGTCACTGGCAGCCTGGTTTGGCATGAACGATATTGCCGATGCTAAGGCTTCATTTAAAGAGCAGGCGGTAGTGTTTAAGCGTAAACACAACTGGTTGATGTGTTGGTTGTATGTAGGAACCTTTGGTTCATTTATTGGATTCTCGGCAGGTTTTGCCATGCTGGCCAAACTGCTGTTCCCAGAAAATGATCCGGTGGCTTATGCCTTCCTAGGGCCACTGGTAGGGTCGCTCACACGTTCCGCCGGTGGTTGGGTTTCCGACAAAGTGGGTGGCGCTACCGTCACGTTTTATACCTTCATCTTGATGGCGCTATCTGTAGTGGCGCTGCTGTTTGTTATTCCTGCTGAAGGGCAAACCGGTAATTTCTATGTATTTCTAAGCGTGTTTATCGTGCTGTTTGCCTTATCCGGTGTAGGCAACGGTTCTACCTTTCGCATGATTCCTATCATTTTCATGACAGAGCGCTTGCGTGATGCAGAAGGTAAAGGCGAAGAGGCGCGTAGTCGTGCCCTGATTGATGCGGGTAAAGAGTCGGCTGCGGTGCTGGGTTTTACTGGTGCTATTGGGGCATACGGTGGTTTTTTCATTCCACGTAGTTTTGGTACTTCCATCAGCATGACGGGTGGGGTAAGTGCCGCTTTGTGGTGCTTTGTAGGGTTTTATTTAAGCTGTGTACTGCTGACGTGGTGGTTTTACGCCAGACGCAATGCGCCTATGCCATGTTAGGTCGCTAGTTCAAAAGGAGTAGTTCTTTTTATCAGGGACTACGCCTTTTGATCATGAAAACTATACGCGTGGCGAATGGTTTGCTATGCGGAATTTTTCTACAGTAATACGTAATCACAATTCTTTTATGTCAGTCCAAAGCAGCAGGGTGGGCTGAGCAATGAGGACAACAGTATGAGTCATTTTCTCGATAGGCTGAAATTCGTTTCTCGTGTGAAGTCTACGTATGCAGATGGGCACGGCGAGGTGGTTAATGAAGACCGGCAGTGGGAAAACACGTACCGGGCTCGTTGGCAGCATGACAAAATAGTGCGTTCCACGCACGGTGTGAACTGTACCGGTTCCTGTTCGTGGAAGGTGTATGTCAAAAATGGCCTAATCACCTGGGAAACACAACAAACCGATTACCCACGCACGCGGGCAGATTTACCTAATCACGAACCTAGGGGTTGCCCACGTGGTGCGTCGTACAGCTGGTATGTGTACTCGGCTCAGCGGGTGAAATACCCCCTAATGCGCGGCAGCCTCATGGAAATGTGGCGCGATGCGCGCAAAACCTTAGACCCTATCGCCGCGTGGGAATCCATTAGCCAAGACCCTGAAAAAGCACGTCGTTATAAAGCGGTGCGTGGTTTAGGTGGTTTTGTGCGTGCCGATTGGGATACCGCTACCGAAATCATTGCTGCAGCGAATGCCTACACCATTAAAAAATTTGGCCCAGACAGGCTAATTGGTTTCTCGCCTATTCCTGCGATGAGTATGGTGAGCTACGCCGCCGGTGCGCGTTACCTCAGTCTATTGGGCGGTACCTGTTTGAGCTTTTACGACTGGTACTGTGATTTGCCGCCTGCCAGTCCACAGGTGTGGGGTGAACAAACTGACGTGGCCGAATCGGCCGACTGGTATAACGCTAACTACTTAATTGTGTGGGGCTCTAACGTTCCTCAAACCCGTACGCCTGATGCGCACTTCTACACCGAGGTTCGCTACAAAGGCACGAAAACCGTAGCAGTATCTAGCGACTACGGTGAGATGGTGAAATTTGGCGATATTTGGCTAGCACCACGACAAGGTACAGACGCTGCCTTGGCCTTAGCAATGGGCCACGTGATTTTGTCTGAATTTCACAGGCCAGATAAATCAGCGTACTTCCGCCGCTATATTCAGCAGTACACCGATATGCCTATGTTGGTCATGTTGGAGTCGCGTGATGGCATGCTGCACCCAGGGCAATTTTTGCGTGCATCGCATTTGGATAACGCGCTAGGCCAAGAGAATAACGCCGAGTGGAAAACCCTGTTAATAGATGAGCAAACAGGCGAGTTGGTGGTACCTAACGGCACCATAGGTTTGCGCTGGGGCGAGGGTGAACACGAAGGCGGGCATGTAGGACGCTGGAACTTGGAAATGCGCGATGCCAGTTCGGGTCGTGAAGTGGTGCCACAGCTCAGTTTGATTAACGAGCACGATGAAGCCGTAGAAGTAGCCTTCCCGTATTTTGGCGGTGAGCATGACGAGGTGTTGCAACGTCGCGTACCCGTGAAGCGCCTGATAGGTGCCGATGGCCAATACATTTTGGTGGCCACGGTTTACGACTTACAGATGGCCAACTACGGTGTAGACGGTGGGCTGGGTGGTCCTAATGTGGCCAGCAGCTTTGATGACGATGTGCCATACACCCCAGCTTGGCAAGAAAAACACACCACAGTGCCACGTCAGCAAGTCATACAAGTTGCACGTGAGTTTGCGCAGAACGCACACGATACCGAAGGGCGTTCCATGGTGATTGTGGGGGCGGGTTTGAACCACTGGTATCACATGGATATGACCTACCGCGCCATCATTAACATGCTAGTGATGTGTGGTTGCGTGGGCCAAAGCGGTGGTGGTTGGGCGCACTATGTGGGTCAAGAAAAACTACGTCCGCAATTCGGTTGGGCACCACTAGCCTTTGGCTTGGATTGGTCGCGTCCACCACGTCAAATGAATGGTACATCCTTCTTCTACGCTCATACCGGGCAATGGCGTCATGAAAAACTGGCGGTAGATGAAGTGTTGTCGCCTACCGCACAGACCTCACGCTATTCCGGCATGAGCATGATTGATATGAATGCCAAGTCTGAGCGTATGGGTTGGTTGCCATCGGCACCACAGTTGCAAACTAACCCCCTAGAGGTAGTGGCCCAAGCGCGTGCTAAAGGGGAAGACCCCGTGGCCTATGCCGCACAAAGCCTGAAAAAAGGCACACTGCGCATGAGCTGCGAAGACCCAGACTTGCCAGAAAACTTCCCACGCAACATGTTCATTTGGCGTTCTAACTTGCTGGGTTCCAGCGGTAAAGGGCACGAATACATGCTGAAGTATTTGCTAGGTACGCAAAATGCGGTATTTAGCGAGGAAAAAGACGGCATACGTCCGCTAGAGGTGGCGTATCGCGATGAAGAGCACGAAGGCAAACTGGACTTGTTAACTGTGCTGGATTTCCGCATGAGCACTACCTGCTTGTACGGCGATATCGTGCTGCCTACCGCTACTTGGTACGAGAAAGACGATTTGAACACGTCTGACATGCACCCCTTTATTCACCCACTTAGCGAAGCGGTACAACCATTATGGGAAAGTAAAACCGACTGGGAAATCTACAAACTGCTAGCGAAGCGTTTTAGTGAAATTGGTGGTGACTATTTGGGTGAACAGGAAGACTTGGTGTTGACCCCCTTGATGCACGACACCCCCGGAGAGTTAGGCCAAGCCTTAGATCCTAAAGACTGGAAGTACGGTGAGTGTGACTTGATTCCCGGTAAAACGGCACCGTCCATGACGGTAGTGAAACGTGATTACCGCGATATTTACCGAAAATTCACTTCCATTGGGCCGCTGTTAGACAGCTTAGGTAATGGCGGTAAAGGGATTAACTGGAACACTGAGCACGAGATCTCTGAACTAGGAGCGTTGAATCAACAGGTGCAAGAGGCTGGTGTTAGCCAAGGGCGTCCTAAATTAGACACGGCTATTGATGCGGCCGAAATGGTACTGACTTTAGCGCCAGAAACTAATGGTCATGTGTCGGTAAAAGCGTGGGAAGCCTTAGAAAGAATTACTGGTCGTGAGCACAAGCATTTGGCCCAAGGTAGGGCTCACGAGAAGATTCGCTTCCGCGATATACAAGCGCAGCCGCGTAAGATTATTTCAGCCCCTACTTGGTCTGGTCTGGAAAGCGAAGAAGTCAGCTACAACGCTGGTTACACCAACGTGCACGAGCTTATTCCTTGGCGCACGCTAACGGGTAGACAGCAGTTATACCAAGATCACCGCTGGATGCTGGATTTTGGTGAGGGTTTCTGTGTGTACCGTCCGGCAGTCGATACCAAAACTGTGGAACCTATGTTTAAAACCCACGGTAAAGGCAAAAACGACTTGGTATTGAACTGGGTGACGCCGCACCAGAAATGGGGGATTCACAGTACGTATTCTGACAACTTGCGCATGCTCACGCTTAGCCGTGGTGGTCCACACGTGTGGATTGCCGAAAGCGAAGCCAAACGTGCAGGCTTGGTGGATAACGACTGGGTAGAGGTCTTTAACGTGAACGGTGTGGTCACGGCGCGTTTGGTGGTCAGCCAACGTATTCCGGCTGGTGTGTGTTTCATGTATCACGCCCAAGAAAAAATCGTGAACGTACCGGGTTCTCAACTGAGCGGGAAACGCGGTGGTATCCATAACTCGGTGACGCGTACTGTGCTGAAACCTACGCACATGATTGGTGGTTATGCCCAGCAAGCGTACGGCTTTAACTACTACGGCACAGTGGGTAGTAACCGCGATGAGTTTGTGGTGCTACGCAAGCTGGATAAAGTGGATTGGATGGAAGAGCCGCTCAGTCTGGATAGTATTCGTAAAGGAGTTCATCAATGAAGATTCGTGCACAGATAGGCATGGTATTGAATCTGGACAAGTGTATTGGTTGTCACACTTGCTCGGTGACCTGTAAGAATGTCTGGACCAGTAGAGACGGTGTGGAATATGCCTGGTTCAATAACGTAGAAACCAAGCCCGGCGTGGGTTACCCCAAAGAGTGGGAAAACCAGAAAAAATGGAAAGGTGGCTGGGTGCGTGATGCCAAAGGGCGTCTCAAACCCAGACAAGGTAGCAAACTGCGCATCTTGGCGAATATTTTCGCCAACCCCAACTTGCCACAAATTGATGATTATTACGAACCATTTACCTACGACTATCAGCATTTACAAAATGCGCCCTTAAGTCGTACCCCGCCTACCGCACGACCTGTGTCGGTGTTGACGGGGAAAAAGATGGAAAAAATCACCTGGGGTCCTAACTGGGAAGATGACTTGGGCGGCGAGTTCGCTGCGCGTAGTCGCGACCAGTTGTTCGAGAACGTGCAAAAAGATATGTATGCCACGTTCGAGAACACCTTCATGATGTATTTGCCACGGTTGTGTGAGCACTGCTTAAACCCAACCTGTGTAGCAAGCTGCCCGTCGGGTTCTATCTACAAGCGTGAAGACGACGGTATCGTACTGGTAGACCAAGACAAATGCCGTGGTTGGCGTATGTGTATCTCGGGTTGCCCGTACAAAAAAGTGTATTACAACTGGCAAAGCGGCAAAGCCGAAAAATGCACGTTTTGCTACCCACGTATCGAAGCGGGTCAGCCTACGGTATGTTCTGAAACCTGTGTGGGGCGCATACGTTATTTGGGTGTAATGCTGTACGACGCAGATAAAATTGCCGAAGCAGCGGCTACCGCTGATGAGCAAGACTTGTACGAATCGCAATTGGATTTGTTCTTGGACCCTAACGATCCAGAGGTGATTGCCAAGGCCCGTGAACAAGGCATTCCAGAAGGTTGGCTAGAAGCCGCCAAGCAGTCACCTGTGTACAAAATGGCGTGCGAATGGAAGGTGGCATTCCCCTTGCACCCTGAATATCGTACCTTGCCGATGGTGTGGTACATACCGCCGCTGTCACCCATACAGTCGGCTGCTGAATCTGGCCAAATGCCGCATGCCACTATTGGGGCTGCCAGCATGATCCCAGACGTAGACAGCTTGCGTATTCCAGTGCGCTATTTGGCTAACCTCTTAACAGCAGGTAAAGAAGCCCCTATCACCTTAGCGTTGAAACGCATGTTAGCCATGCGTGCTTACAAGCGATCCGAAGTGGTACACAAACAGCCCGATCACGAGGTGATTTCAGCCGTTGGGCTAGATGCCGCCACGGTAGAAGATATGTACCAGATCATGGCAATTGCCAACTATGAAGATCGCTTTGTGATTCCCTCGTCTCACAAAGAAATGGCCGAAGACAGCTTCACCGACCAAGGTAGTTGTGGTTTCACCTTTGGTAATGGCTGTAGCGGTGGGGTAACAGAGACCACCTTGTTTGGCAGACCACGTCATCGTGCGGACAAACCCAAAGGCCCTGCTACAGGTGAGCGTGCTCCTACTGTGATTGCTAGGGAAGTACGACGTACACCTGCTGCACAGAACAACGCTGGGGAGGATAAACATGCTGCTGTATAAAGTACTTTCTACCTTGCTGGACTACCCCGACCAAGAACTGTTGGATGCGTTGCCAGAGGTGAACGAGGCGTTAATTGATTACCCCGAAGCGTTGCAGCAGTTGCGTCCCTTATTGGATTTTCTGTCTGCTAAGTCGGTGATTGCAGTGCAGGAAAACTATGTCGCCACCTTTGATCGTAATCCTGCCCATTCCTTGCATTTGTTTGAGCACGTACACGGTGAAAGCCGCGATCGTGGACAGGCTATGGTGGATCTGCTGAACGAATATCAGCAGCATGGTTTTGACTTGGTGTCCGCCGAGTTGCCCGACTACATCCCCTTGTTTCTAGAGTTTTTAAGTTTGCAGCAACCCGAGCAATCGCAAGAGTTGTTGGATCAGGCTATTCATGTGTTAGCCGCTATAGGTAATAGATTGGCAGCGAACCAAAGCCCGTATGCCACGATTTTTGCCGTATTGCGCACACGCACTGACGTGCAGCCTGAAGAGCAAGAGTTACCACCCGTGCGAGATATGGATGAGGCATTAGAAATGTTCGGCGTAGCCAATGACGGTGCCGAGCCTTTGTTGCACGGTAACTTCGGTGGCGAACAAGTGGTGCGTTTTCACCCCAGAACGGGTCAGAGATCCACAGGAGAATCAGCATGAATAGCCTGAACCAGTTCTTTTTTGGCGTCTATCCTTATATAGCGTTGACCATTTTCTTTTTGGGCAGTTTGGTGCGCTTTGAGCGCGAGCAATATACGTGGAAAAGCGATAGCTCTCAGTTGCTGTATCACGGCTCGCTACGACTAGGGAATATCCTGTTCCATATTGGGATTATTGGTTTGTTTTTTGGGCACTTGGTGGGATTGCTGACCCCCGTCGCGGTATGGGACTTCCTGGGTATTTCGCACAGCACTAAGCAAGTGTTTGCGATGGCAGCCGGTGGGGTTATGGGGCTGATGTGTTTGGCAGGGTTGTTAATACTGCTGTACCGACGTTTAAGCAATCCACGTATTGCGGCACAAACACGGTTTGGTGACAAGCTGTTATTGGTGTGGCTGCTGGTCACGTTATTGCTGGGTTTAAGCACTATTTTTGTGTCCATGCAGCATCTGGATGGTGAAGAAATGGTGTTGTTGATGTCGTGGGCACAGCATATCGTGACCTTTAGATCCGGTGCCGCAGCCTATATCGCTAGTGCATCGTGGGTGTTTAAAGCACACTTGTTCATGGGGATGACGCTGTTTGTAATTTTCCCCTTTACCCGTTTAGTACACGTGTGGAGCGGGTTTGCCTCGGTGTTTTATTTGGGTCGTGCGTGGCAGCTCGTACGTCCACGTCGCTAAGGAGACGCACATGGGAGTCAAAGTAAATGGCATTGAGCTTACCGATGCAGAGGTAGAGCAAGAGCTTAGCTACCATCAAGAGTCTGAAAACCCATTGGAAATGGCGCTAAACACGTTGGTGGTGCGGCGTTTGCTGCTAGATGAAGCCAATCGTTTAGGTGTGCAAGGCGAGACTGACGACACTGTCATCGATAACTTATTGGCAAAAGAGGTGGTCTTGCCACAGCCTGATGAAGAAACCTGTAGGCGGCACTACGAGCAGCATCCAGCGCATTTCACCGTGGGTGAGTGCTTAGAGGCCGAGCATATTTTGTTCCAAGTAACGCCAGACGTAGACCTGCAAGCGTTACGTGAACGAGCACAAGCCGTGTTAGAACAGGTGCAACAAGCACCGGAGCAATTACCAGCCTTGGCAAAGCAGTTTTCTAATTGCGGTTCTGCGGCGGTGGGCGGCAGCCTGGGGCAATTATCACGTGGGCAAACCGTACCCGAGTTTGAACGAGTGGTGTTTGCAATACCTGAAGGGCAGGTATTACCTCGTTTGTTAGAAACGCGCCATGGCTTGCATGTGGTAAGAGTGTTACGGCGAGCAGAGGGTAAATTGTTACCTTACGAAAAAGTCAGCGACAGCATACGGGATGCCTTAAGTGCAGCTAACGAAGCCATTGCGTGGCGACAGTTTTTGCAACGCTTGGTAGGACAGGCACGCATAGAAGGTCTGGAACACTTTACGGGTGCAGATAGTCCATTGATGCAGTAGGGAAATGAACGCGAAGCAAAGCGGTAGAGCAGCCATCAGTGTAAGCTATAGATATCATCCACTTACGATGAGGTATCTCTATGGGCAATAGCCAGCCTGCAATGCTTGGCCAACTGAAATTGTGGGAGCGATTATCCACGCGCTTAACAGCGAGTGTGGTAGTGGCTCTCGCAATTTTTTTAACCATGATAGGTTGGACCTTATGGTTGTCATGGCAAATGGAAGGTGCGGCTGCGGCAATTAACGATGCTGGAACGTTGCGTATGCGTGCTAATCAGGTGGCGTTATCGCTAGAGGCGCTTTCCCACGATGACGAGGGTAAAGTTCCAGCCCGATTAGACCGGCAACTGCACAAACAAGCCTTTGTGTTGCAGCAGTTACGCCAGGGAGACCCTTCTAGACCCTTGATGTTGCCGCGTGACGAGGCGGTGCATGAGCAGTTAGAACAAGTCACCCAGTATTGGTACTCACAGATGGTAGGTAGTGTAAGGCTGGCGTCTACACAAGAGGCAACACAGCAGTATCAGATTGCTTTGCCAGAGTTCTTAGAAAAAGCCGATCATCTGGTGCATTTGATAGAAGTGGATAACGCACAAAAAACCTTTTTGTTGCGCTTGCTGCAAGTTGTTTTACTGGTGATTGCGGTAGCTGGCGCGGGGGCGCTGATCTACTTAGTCTATAGATGGATTCTTTTCCCTATCACAGTGTTACGTAATGGCGTGAACAGAATGGCAGAGCGAGATTTCTCGGTGTCATTACCCATACAGCGGCGTGATGAGTTTGGAGAACTGTCAGACGGGTTTAATCTAATGGCTAAAGAACTCAACAGCTTATATTTGGACCTAGGCCGTAGAGTAGAGGAAAAAACCCAGCAGTTGGCGTTACGTAATGCCTCGTTATCGGCTCTATACGAGATGGCGGCTTTTTTAAGTCAGCCACTAGAGGTAGAAGAAATGTGTCGCGGTTTTCTAGACCGCATCATGCGCCAGTTTAAAGCAGACGGTGGGTCTATACGTACGCTAGACCCACGTCACGACAATCTGCGACTCGTACTCTCGCAAGGGTTATCGGCCTCTCACGAGCAGCACGAATCGTGCATCAAAGTAGGGGCGTGCTTTTGTGGGCAGGCTACCCGTAGTGGCACCGTGTCTATTCAAGATGTAGGACGTATACGCGCCCCTGAATCGTTTCACTGTTTGGATGACGGTTTTCAAAGTCTGAATGTGTTTCAGATCGTGGCGCAAGACGAGGTACTAGGCTCGTTTTCCTTGCATTTCAAAACCAGCCGCAAACTAACGGCCAGTGAACGCCACTTACTGGAAACCTTGGGTAAGCATTTAGGGGTGGCCTTACAAAACCGGCGTTTATTGGGCGAAACCCGTCAATTGGCGATGGAGCAAGAACGCAATCTGTTTGCTCAAGGGCTGCATGACAGCATTGCACAAGGCCTGAATTTCTTAAATCTACAGTTGCAAATGCTGGATCAATCGCTACGAAACAATAAGCTAGATGAAGCCAAAGAAATTCTGCCTTTGTTGCGGGCTGGTGTGGATGAAAGTTACCAAGATGTACGCGAGCTGCTTAGCAACTTCCGTAGCCGTTTGGGTGAGGGCGAGTTGTTAGATGCGGTGTGTGAAACTGTGGAACGTTTTCAACGACAAGTGGATGTATTGGTAGAGCTTGAAACAGAAGGGTTGGATGAGGGGACGGCGCTGACCCAAGAGCAGCAGCTTCAAGTGCTGTTTATTTTGCAAGAAGCACTGTCGAACATACGTAAGCATGCGCAGGCTAAAAAAGTAGAAATCCTGATACGTGAAGGGCTGGATTTCACCTTGCAGGTGATTGATGACGGTGTGGGCTACGAGGAAGAGGCCTTAGGTCACGGGGGTAGAGAGCAACTAGGCCGGCGCATTATGAAAGAACGCGCAGCGCGCATTGGGGCGACATTAGAACAAGTTTCTACGGTAGGCAAAGGCTCCAAAGTCTCGTTGGTATTGCCGGTATTGGTATCAGGTAACAGGCCGGATGATTCAGCACGTACCTCGTTGCAAGAAGGGGTGTGACATAACACTAGCGAACACTATGACTATACGAATTTTACTGATTGATGATCACAGCCTGTTTCGTTCAGGTGTGAAACTGCTGTTGATGCGCCAAGATGATTTTGAAGTGGTAGGCGAAGCGGCAGATGGGGCTGAGGGCTTAAAACGCGCTACCGCCTTAACGCCAGACGTGATCTTATTGGACTTGAATATGCCAGGGCTATCTGGGCTGGATACCTTGCAATTGTTAGTGCAAGAGCTACCCGATTGTGCGGTGATTATTCTGACCGTATCTGAAGAGGCGGAAGAGTTAGCCCAAGCCCTTAGTTACGGTGCCAGAGGGTATTTACTGAAAAATATGGATGTAGAGGCACTCACCTCGGCCATCCGTAAAGCGGCAGCCGGCGAGCCGGTTATCGACAACCAAATGACCGTGAAGTTGGTGGAGCAGTTTCGCCAACATGGCACTAACGTGGCAAGTAAAGACCGCAATGAGCAGCAAAATCGTTTAACGCAGCGCGAACGTGAAATTATGCAATGTTTGGCGAGGGGCGATAGTAATAAAGCCATTGCTCGTACATTGGATGTGGCGGAAAGCACCGTCAAAATTCACGTACAGAATATTTTGAAGAAATTGGATTTAACCAGTCGGGTACAAATTGCGGTGTACGCCGTAGAGCACGGTTTGGTGGCAGAGTAGTTGTAGCCTCTAAGCCGAAAGTAACAACGCATCAACGATGCATGTTTTGCTGGTGGAGTAAGTGATGGCACACGATAGCAACATGAGTACAGGTTGGATGCCAAATAAGGCATTGGCATTCAGGCCTTTTTTCTTTTTGGCAGCGTTAAGCAGCATCGTATTTCTCGTGGTGTGGCTGCTGTTTTGGCATGGCAAAGTGCTATTGCAGCCTTATGGCACGATGTTGTGGTGGCATCAACATGAAATGCTGTTTGCTTTTGTGTCGGCGGTGGTGGCTGGGTTTTTGCTCACAGCCGTGCGTAATTGGACAGGTCAACCTAGCCTGACTGGCGTGCTGTTATTGTTGCTGGTGTTGCTGTGGTTGTTGGGGCGTGTGTTGATGGCGTTTCCACCGTCAGGCCTAGTGGTCGTGACAGGGGTAGTGGACATGGCGTTTTTGCCTGCTGTGGCACTCATCATGGCGTATCTTGTAGGGCGCGCCAAGTTATGGCGCAACATGATGTTTGTGCCTATTTTGCTGTTACTGGCCTTAGCAAATATAGGCATGCATGTGGGGGCGTGGCGTGCAGACTTCTTATTAATACAGCATTCGGTATATATGGGTATCTTATTAATCACGTTGTTAATGGTGATTTTAGGTGGTCGTGTCATCCCATTTTTTACTTCCAGAAAGCTTAATCGCGATGCCGTTAAACCCATAAAAGGGCTAGAGATAGGCTCTATTTTGTTGGTGCTGTTTCTAGTGGTTTGGCAAATTTTTGCCATGTTTGGCGTAGAGTTTTCACCAACACTGATGGCAGTAGTGTGTGTGTTGGCTGCATTGTGCAACCTGTTGCGTGCCTTACGTTGGGAAGGGCTGCGCTGCTGGCACGAGCCGTTGTTGTGGGGGCTGCACGTCAGCTACTACTTTATTGGTATTGCGCTGTTGCTATGGTCGGGGGCGTTATTGGGTTGGATGCGTACTGAGATTGCGATTCATGCGCTGACTATAGGCGCTATGTCCACCATGATTTTGGCCATGATGGCGCGGGTCAGTTTGGGGCACACTGGGCGGCCCATTAACACCTTGCCTGGCATAGGTTGGGCATTGGCTTTTATGCTCATTGCCGCGGTAGTGCGTGGCCCTTTGGTGGCTGTGTTTCCTACAATCGCCTTACCGGTGTACGACGCGAGTGTCACCTTGTGGGTGGTGGCGTATGTGATTTTCTTGTACCACTACAGCAAGCCACTGTTAACCATTAGGGCGGATGGTGCTGAGGGCTAATGATGCGTGTATGCGTGTATAAAAAACACGGTGCGCAACAGTGCTACCAGCACTAGTTAGTACGTGAGCTGGGATGTACTGTGGCAAAATCGTGGCTTGGAAAACAGGTAGGTATACACATGAACGAGTCCACGGTATTTGTCACCAGCATTCTGGATGCACTGAAGCAATTAGTAGAGCACAAGCGTAAGGGCTTAAATGGCACCGCTGAAAGTATTGTGGCGCGTAGCCCTTTGCAAGATGGCATGTTTGATGAACTGGGCATTAGCGTAGAAAATACCGTAGATGCGCAGAAGATGCGTATAACCGTACAGTTATCCACACAAGAACACAGTGTTGTTGTACCGCTCGCCGAGCGCTGGACACCAGAGCAGGTACAGCAGCACTTTATTCCTGCTTTACGTGAACAGATCTCTGCGTGGCTAGATAGCCAGAAAGGGGATGCGTTTTGGGCGCATACCGTGGTGGTGCAGTTGCTGTATCCCGCGCAGTTTGGCCCAATGCTAGAACCGCATGGCATTTTGCTGGTGCACCGTGACGAAGCTCGTGCAGCCGCCTTGCGTCAACGTATAACCAATTATATGGACAGCGCCTTGTGGCAAGGTAAGCACCCACCTAAAGACCTAGACGTGTTGTTTCTCTTGCAGCATGTATTGTGCCCGCAGTTGTATCCGCAAACCGACGCAGCTCAGGTAGAGCGAGCCTGCAAAACTATTCTTGAACTCAGCAAAGTTTCCCCTAAGCGCTTGGTGCAGGTACGAAATAGCATGCTCACCACCTTGAAAAGGTGGGCGAATAACGTGTTTTTGCCACGGTATTTTGAAACGGTAGAACCCTTGTATGGGTCGGCTATGTTTTTCTCTATCGTGCCAGACCACGATATAGGAGTACGAAACCGTGCTGCATTTGTGCAGGAAGATCAGGCCAGCGTAGAACTACTCGCCTTTATCGCCGTGTTGATATTGCAGTACGAACCTAGTTACAGCCGCGATACGGGCATTGCTTACTTAAATCAGGCGGGTGAACTAGGGTATCAGCGCGCTTACGATTTATTGAAAACGGGCAGTGGGTTAATAGACCCAGCGTATACCCGCTTAACTACCGATGAGGTAGAGTGTCTTGCCAATGATGTGCAGGCTCAGGTACACATAAAAATACGCCAAGAAACAGTAAGCGCCTATAGAGCCGCATTGAACTTTTTAAGTAATGTCTTGGAACAAGGCTTTCCCCATAGCTACCAAATACGCTTAAGCAGTAAAGCCAAAGCGGTGTTTCCGGTACCGAAATTGGGTAAGGGCAAAACCCTACAGTTTTTCGCGAATGCGGCACAGTATGCCGAGCTACACCCCGAGCTAGAGCGCTATGCTGAGATAGCGATGCAAGAATATGAGTGGTATACCGACCAAGAAAATGAATACTGTGCCATGCCAGGCAGCTATGCCGTGTTTATCTTGGCCTTAACCAATGAACGTTATTTGCCCTTGCTACAGCGCTACTTACATCAGGTCGATGACGAACACCAAATGGTGCATCAGCAGTTTTTGAAA
This sequence comes from Paenalcaligenes sp., assembly GCA_052103955.1. Taxonomy (GTDB): domain Bacteria; phylum Pseudomonadota; class Gammaproteobacteria; order Burkholderiales; family Burkholderiaceae_B; genus Paenalcaligenes. The sequence continues at coordinate 82,557 of JBQELO010000011.1, forward strand.
ACCTTGTTAGAAACACAGGGTATGACCACCGCTAATAGCGCTATCGTAGTGGATGGAATAGGCCGAGTGAATGGCGACTTCAAAGCGAAAGTCGCCAGCGTTTTTGAAGGTGGGCAGGCACTGCAGTTATTGCTAGAGCAAAGCCGTGGGTTGGATAGCTACGCTGTTCAAACGCTGGTGTATTTCATCTGGGGCTCTGAGGCCGCATTGCGTAAAGCGCATAAACAAGCGGTAGAGCCACAGAAGGCGTTATTGGGCGAGTTACTGACCCTACATGCGGCATCGTAAGAGTAAGCAACACGGTAGGTGTTACGGCAGAGCCTGTAGTATGTGTTTTTCTAGCAAAGACACCGTCTGTAGCAGGGCGGTTTGCTTGCTCTGCCAGTCTTCGCTCATCGTGTGCAAATAGCCTTCTCGGGCATACAGTAGCAACTCTGCATGCTTGGAAGGCAAGCGTTCTGCCGCCCATAGTGCCGCTTGGTCTTTAGACGTAAATTCACCGGTACAGGTGGTGTACCACATACGGGCTAAGGTCAGTAGTACGTTTCGCTCGTCACCCTCAACGGATGCAACTAAGGATGGCAGTAAATCATGCATGGCGCGCTGTATATCGCTAGCAGCCATTGCAGGCAGAGGTGTAGCGTTAGCCGTGCTGTAGAGTGGAGTCACGGCACGCGCCGCTTGAGCCAAAATCAGTGTGAACTCGGGGTTAGACTCTGGGCCGGCAAGAATCCCCTTCTCAACCTCAGCTCGTAGCCATTCGCCATACATAAACTCGCAGCAAGCGGGGTAGTGGACGGTGGTGGTGTTATTCAGCACAAAAACCATCACTTCCAGCGGCCTACGTCCTTGCGGGTCAGTAGGATAGTGTCCTGAAATAGCGAGCAAGGCGCGGGCGAGTTGTGCTCGGTTCTCCACAGACAAGGGGCGGTTAATACAGGCCAAAATATCCACATCGCTGCGCGGGCGTAGCCCTTGGGTCACGGCTGATCCGTGTAAATAAACAGAATGTAGATTGTGGTGCAGCGTGCGTTGCAGCGCTTCTAGGGCATGGGTGGCCTCGGAAGGCAATGGTGTGTGCATACTAAAAACAAAAAAAGGGGAAGCCAATAACGTAGAAGGGCTGCTTAGAGTTTTTCCCAGCCTACTGCGATGGTATGCAGCTTTCTGGCACCCCATACGGTAATTTCAGACAGCTCTTCACTATCGGGGGTGTAAGGGTCACGTAGTAGGATTTGTGCTTCGGCGCGTCTGGCACCGGGTGCCAACCCGAAGTAACTATAGACTGAACCTACATAGCACGATGTGTCTGCCCATACAGGTACGTTGCCTATGCCATCTACGCTGTAATGCAGTGCGCTGCCCATGGAGTAAGAATCAATTTCTTCGGGTGGTGTATCTGCAGGCACGGGGCATAAGGCGGTAGGGCCGTCATCGTTCACAACCTGGGTCTCTTGCATGGTGTTCAAGTCGTGAAAGAGCTTTTTTTGATCAATGTAGGTAGCTAGGTTATTGCGTGCGTTTTTGTCGGGTGGTGTTAGCCCTGTGAACTCAGTTTTATAGGTGACAGTAATGACTGGCACCTCGGCCTCTTGATGGAAAGGACGCAATAAGTAAAATTTTTCTTGCCCAAAGGTACCATTGAAAAACACGGCATAAATTTGCCCGTTGATGTCTACCCATGTGCTCCACTGGTTAGCACCCCTACCATTTTCGGTAAACAGCTCTCCCGGCATGAGAGAGTCATCCTCGAGGGCGGCAACAGTGTGAGGTACAAACTGTGCACCTGAGCGCTTAAGTACGCCGGTATAACTAAAAAGCCCGGTACCGCCTATATAGCTTTCAATAATCAGGTCGCGCTGCCCATCGTTATCCAAATCCATCAAGGCATACGAGATATTGCCGGACTCAGAGTAAGCATCAATATCGGAGTTTTGTATGGCTTCCCACTCGTCAGGGCTAATGCTTGGGTCGGGGGCAGAGAGTTGTTTGCTGTCTTGTTCTTCGTTGAATTGTTGTTCGAAGTAACTGATGGGGCGTTTGATGGGGAAAGCATTCACCAAGGTTTCTTCTAGTGGTCTATCGCTTAACAGCCGTTCGGCCAGTACATCGTACAACTTGTATAGTGCGGCCTCATCTTTGCTGCTAGCGGCCAAGGCGGGTAGTGCGGTAGCAGCGAGCAGACTGCAGCCCAGTATGCCGGTAGCAACCACGCGGTAGCGATGAGCAGGGGAGGTGGTAGACGTAGAGCGCCTAGTGTGTGACGAGCGGCAGGTGGCAGGTTTTAGGCCTGCGAAAGTTTGAGTAGGCATGGCAGCTCTTGGTCGAAGTTCGTGGTACTGCGTGTTCATTATTACCGCGCAACGAGGATGTTTTGGGTAGCGATATCATCTTAACGCATAGTTTGTTATGTGCTGTGTGTTTTTTAATGCTAACTGAATTGATATGTGTATTCAAATTTTTATTTATTTTTGTTTGTTAAATAATATGTAATTTTATATTTTTTGTAGGAATGTGGTGGGTGTGTTTTTATAAATTTATTTTTGGTTTTTTAAATTTAGTATTGTTTTTAATTTATTTTTGGTTTTTATATTTAATTGAAAATTTTAAAAATTATTAAAGAAAAAACGTAGTTATAAGAGCATAAGTATATTGTCGTTCGTATTTTTATGGCTGCTCTTCATAATACTTCGCATGGATAAATGCTTTGGCTACAAGGCCAGTCTTATGTGGAGTAGAGGACGACGATGAAAATAATGACAGGGATATTCACGCTGATTGCTGCTATCAGTAGTTCTAGTGTTATGGCGCAGGCCAGTAGCTTATTAAATGCATCATTTGATGTGGCGCGTGAAACCTTTGCAGCAGTAAACCCTAAATTTGTAGAGCATTGGCTGCAACAAACCGGGCAAAGCATCAAGATAGATCAGTCTTTCGCGGGTAGCTCGCGTCAAGCACAAGATATTATTCAAGGTAAAAAAGTCGATGTGGTGACCTTGAATCAGGTCACCGATATCGCTGCTTTGGTAGAGCGAGGCATTGTGGCTGAAGACTGGGCAGAACGCCTGCCGTATAACAGTTCGCCTTACTACAGCACCATCACGTTTTTGGTGCGTAAAGGCAATCCTAAAAATATTAAAGACTGGGATGACCTTGTGCGCGAGGATGTGCGCCTTGTCTTTTCAAACCCTAAAACCTCGGGCAATGCACGATACAGCTATTTGGGGGCTTGGTTATATGCGCACCATGCCTTTAACGGTGATGAGGCACAAATACGAGACTTCGTAGGTAAGTTGCTCGCCAATGTGGAAAATTTTCCTACTGGTAGCAGAGGAGCCACCGTCGCTTTTGCTCAAAATGGTCAGGCCGATGTGTTACTAACCTTCGAATTTGAAGAGCGCAACATCGTCAATAGCCCCGAGTTTAGGGATCAAGGTTTTGACATTATTGTGCCGCCTAGCAGTGTGTTAGCGGAATTCCCTGTGGCGGTGGTTGATAACGTAGCAGACGAGCGTGGTAGCCGAGATCTGGCAACGGCCTTTTTGCAGTTTTTATACACACCAGAGATTCAAACTGTGTTGAGCGAGTTCAACTACCGAGTACGAGACCCCGATGTGGTGGCAAAGCAAGCGGGAGCTTTTCCCGCGCTTAGGCTTGTTAATCCTACTGATGTGCTGGGTTCGTGGGCAGACATACAAGCCACGCATTTTGCTGTAGACGGTGTGTTGGACCAGTTACAAAACTAAGCCCTCATTAACCTCTATCTAGCGAGAGTTTGCCGCCATTTTGACAGCTAATATCATCGCTTACTACACGAAAAAAAGTGTGGCGTTATTAGCAAGGTTATGCAACAGAGAAGTGAATGGATTGAGAGGTAACTGTATCTTTTGAAACTGAATATTGAGAATGTCGCGATGATGTTAATAACATTAACGCTATGTTTTTATGTGGAAATGACTGAGGTGCGCAATGCGCTGTCAATGACGAGTCGAGTGACTAGTCGCTATGCAAGCAGAAAACTTAACGTAGCCTAACAATTGCTGCTCGTAGTGAAAAAAAAGCTCAAGTAACAACTGGCCACATAGTACGCAGGTTTGGAAATCATGGTTGATAGAGCGCTTCCTATAATCCGAGGCATCAAAAACCGTAAGATTTTCTTATCAGAGAGCGCATCTATGAACCGCATTTACCGAGTTGTTTTTAATGCCAAGCTAGGGCTATGGCAAGTAGCGAGCGAGAGCAGTAAGGCACGTAAAAAATCGGGGGGGCGTAAAGCGACTCTGGTGGCTGCGGCGACTGCTGCGTTTATCAGCGTGAATGCCTTGGCACAAGGGACTATTACCGCTACTGGGGATGTAAGTCCAGCGCTACCAGCGGGTACTACAGATACGTGGGATATCAATAGTGCATTGAATATAGGTACTACGACAACTGGACTTTTGGAAATTAAAGGTGGTGCAACAGTAAAGATGCTTGGTACACAGACGGTAGAGGTCGGTAGGAGTTATGGCTCTGGGAAAATGGTGATTGACGGAGCGGGTTCCTCTTTTACTGCAAAAGCACTTATACGTTTAGGCTATAACAATGGCAAAGGGACTATAGAGGTTACGAATGGTGGATCTCTAGTCGCTGATAGAATTGTTGTTAATGACAGTGGTGAAGGCGGTTTATTGTCAGTATCAGGTGTTGGTTCTAGTGCCAGGATTGCTAATGAGTTAAAAATACTGGGACCTAACCCCGGGGATGCGGGTGTAGTTAATATTGAAGATGGCGGTAACGTTTCTGCTAAAACAACCAGAATTATTGGTGGCGGAGGGGCTCAGGCCAAGGTTGTAGTGAAAGGAACAGGGTCGCGACTCGATGTGGTCAATGATATCACCATGGAGGGTGAAGTTCCTCCTAGCCTAGGTGCTGTATTGGTGGTGCAAGATGGCGCTATAGTCAAAGCAGATAACATTAAAATGGTTAGCAGTAACCCAAATGCAGACTACACTGGGCTGATTTACGTAGGAGCTGAATCGCTGAATGCAGCCGACGCCACAGCAGCGGGAAAGCTGGACGTAAACAGTATTGATTTTGGGCAAATGAAAAAGGGTCAGTTGAATCTGAACCATACGGAAGCTAACTATACTCTTGCAGCTTCTTTGATAAGTTCTGGTACAGGCGACCACCAACTGAATCAGATTGCAGGTCACACCACCTTGACTGGAGACAGCGCTAACTTCAAAGGTAAAACCACCGTGTCCGGCGGCACACTGATTGTGCAAAATGCATTGGGTGGTGCCGCAGAAGTGACAAACGGTACCTTGCAGTATGGTGCAGCAGGGGTAGGGGGGACGAGCGAATTAAGTTCGTTAACCGTTAGTGGTACGGACAGCGCTTTATTGATCAAAGGCACAGCAGCGCTTAACGTTTCTGGCCAAGTGGCGATCAATAACGGCGCCAAACTGAAAATGGACGTCATACCAGGCAGCGGAGCAGTGGTTACCTCGGATAGCTTTAACATCGGCACGGGTACTGTGCTAGACATTAGTGGCATTACTAATGTTTCGCAGTTGGGCAGTGATTTGGTGCTGTTCAACACCACTTCCGGTATTCAGAATGATTTCGCCTCGGTCATCGTTCACGGCTATCAACCACAAAACGAAGATTACTTAGCGCTAAACACACGTAAGTCTGCTGATGGTAAACAGTATGTCGCCAAAAAAGGTTTGAGCTGGACCGCAAACAATAACCTGGCAAACGGTAACTTTACGCTTAATGCTGGGGACCGCTATAACGCTGGTGAAGATCTAAAAGACGAGAAAGCCAATGCAGAGACAGGTTGGGATGGCAAAACGCTCAGGAAGAAAGGCGAAGGTACGCTGACACTTAGCGGAAATAATAGTTACACCGGCGATACGTGGGTAGAAGGCGGCACACTGCAAGTTGCCAAAAACGAGAACTTGGGTGATGCAAGCAGTGCATTGCGCATGACGGGCCAGAATACGACGCTGTCTACTACCGGTAATTTTACGACGCAGCGTGAACTGGACCTGCAAAAAGATGCCACGGTATCGGTAGCCGCTGGTACCGAGGTAAAGTGGAATGGCACCGTCAAAGGCACGGGCACTATCTTGAATAAAAAAGGCGAAGGTACCTTAGTGCTGGGTGGCACAAATGGTGCGATCTCTCACAACATTGCTGAAGGTAAGTTGCAGATTAGTAGTGACGCCAACCTAGGTACAGGTACTGAAGCCATCAACCTCAGTGGCGGTACGCTGGCAACTTCTGGAGCCCACGTTACCACTGCGCGCGAGATTCTGCTGAGTAAAACCAGCACTATAGAAGTAGGATCCCCTTATGACTTCACGCTGACTGGCAAAGTGAATGGCACGGGTGATTTGGTGAAAACCGGCGAAGGCAGGCTGCTATTGGAAAATACCGCTAATGCTTATGCCAATACTAGGGTAATGGCAGGTAAGCTTAACGGTAATGTGGCAACCATTAAAGGTAATATTCATCTGAATGCGCCCACCGCGGCTGTAGAGTTTGCTCAAGACACCAATGCAACATTTGCTGGGGAAATCACTGGCAGTGGGGAAATATATAAATATGGTACTGGTGACTTGACGCTGGGCGCAGCTAATACCAGCTATGCAGGTCAGGTCATGGTCAGAGAAGGTAAGCTGATAGTACTGGAGTCTGGTGGCCTTGAAGTATTTATCGAGAATGACTCCACCCTACAATATGGTGATGGGGTCAATGGCGGTGCTAGCAGCATCACTGATAATTTGTCTGTGTGGGACGACGCTACATTGGCCATTTATGGCCCGGCAACGTTAGCAGTAGGGGACGGTGTTTTTTTTGAAAGTGGGTCCACATTAGATGCTGAGGTCTCTAGTAAAGGTCCAGTTTTGACTGCGGATTTTGTGAAGTTGACAGGTGGTAAATTGGTGCTCAGAACTGTTCCTCTGATGGAGAATGAAGAGAGAGTAGTCATTCGCACCGATAACGGTATTACAGGCGATTTTGGAGAGGTAAGCGTTACTGGTCAGGGGGCAAGTCCGGTAGATTACCTTACTGTAAGCGGGTATAAATCTCAAAGTGGTAAAGAGTACTTAGCTAAATATGGCTTGAGCTGGTTGGCTACAGGGGCACAAGCACACGGTACATTCACGCTGGTAGATGCCACGGATACGTATGACGTGATAGCAGTCTTAGGTAATAAAACTGCAAACACCAACTGGGATGGCAAAACATTAACCAAAAAAGGTGCAGGCACACTGACCTTAAGCGCCATAAACACCTATACCGGTAACACCATTGTAGAAGGCGGTACGGTTTCGATTTCGCGCAATAACAACCTGGGCGCAGCGGCAGGTACACTGGTGTTGAATGGTGGTGACTTAGCGACCACGGATTCGTTTGATTTAACCCGTAAGGTTGATCTGAAAAAGACGGGTGCAATGAATGTAGCAACTGCCACTACGCTGGATGTAAAAGGAACGGTAGGGGGGGCAGGCGGCTTAACCAAAGCTGGTGCGGGTAAGTTGGTGCTGACTGGCACAAATACCTATGCGGGCGGTACGCAGCTCGCTGCGGGTGAACTCGTTATCGCTAAAAACGAAAACTTGGGTAACGCCAGCGGTGCAGTGCAGGTTTCTGGCGAGAACACGACGTTGTCTACTACCGGTAGTTTTACGACGCAGCGTGAACTGGACCTGCAAAAAGATGCCACCGTATCCGTAGCGGCTAATACCGAGGTAGAGTGGAATGGTACCGTCAAAGGCACTGGCACTACCTTGAATAAAAAAGGCGTGGGTACCTTGGTGCTGGGCGGCACAAACGGTGCGATCTCTCACAATATTGCTGAAGGTACGTTGCAGGTTAGTAGTGATGCCAACCTAGGCACTGGTGCCGATGCGATCAACCTAAGTGGTGGTACGCTGGCCGCTTCGTCTGCCTTTACGACTACACGTGAAATGCTGCTGAGCAAAACTAGCGGTATAGACGTAGCGAGTGGCGCCGAGTTGGCTTTGTCAGGCAAGGTTAGCGGTACAGGCGACCTGGTGAAAACGGGTGCCGGCACATTGCATCTGCAAAACACAGGTAACGCTTACGGTAATACCGATGTGCAGGCTGGTTTGCTTAAGGGCGAGGCCGCAAGCATTAGCGGTAATCTGAAAAATGCTGGTGCGGTAGAGTTTGCTCAAGCAACGGATGCTACCTTTACGGGGGCTATTTCGGGTACAGGTAGCCTAGCGAAAACGGGTGCTGGCACGTTAACTCTTAATGCACAACACACAGGCTCTACTGTTGAGGTCACCGGTGGTACGTTGCAATACGGTAATGGCACGACTAGTGCAGCCAATAATCTGACGGGTGATGTAAACGTTAGCGGTACGGATAGTGGTCTGGGTGTGATGGGGCCTGCAACATTGACGGTTGCTGGCGACGTGAACATGGCAGATAACACGCAGTTGTCGCTGGGTGCAATGAGTAACGGTGCAGTACTGACCGCGAATGAGGTCAACCTAGGCCAAAACGTTGGCTTTATGCTGAATGGCGTGTCACAAGCAGGCGAGCAAGAAATACTCGTGATTGATACCACTACGGGTATTACGGGTGACTTTGCTTCGGTAAACGTTGGTGGCGCATCGGGTGCAGTGGATTACCTGACGGTGGGTACACGTAAATCCGCTGACCAGAAACAGTTCTTTGCCAAGTACGGGTTAAGCTGGTTAGCCAATAACAATAATGCGCACGGTACGTTCACGCTGGCAACCGCAGTCGAGAAGTTTGTGGTGGGTACAGATCTTAGCGACCAAACTGCAAACCCAAATACGGGTTGGGATGGCAAAACACTCACTAAGGCTGGCGCAGGTACATTGGTGTTAAGCGGCAATAACAGCTACACCGGCGATACCTTGGTGCAGGGTGGTGTACTGTCCATTTCCAGCAATCAAAACTTGGGCGATGCAAGCAGTAATCTGGTGATGAACGGTGGCGGGCTGGCGACTACTGCCTCCTTTAACGCTGATCGTCATATGGACTTGCAGCAGACAGCGGCGGTGGATGTGGCGGCTGGTACCACCGTGGATTGGCAGGGTCTGATTGATGGTGCTGGTGGTTTAACCAAAGCAGGTACTGGTACCTTGGTATTAAGCGGTGCCAACAGCTATGCAGGTGTGACGACTATTGCAGGCGGTACGCTGCAAATTGACAGTGATGCCAGACTAGGCACAGCGTCAAACCTAGTATTTGAGGGAGGGGCCTTAGCGACTACGGCATCCTTTAACTCTGCACGTGATGTTGACCTCAACAAAACAGGTATTGTGAATGTAGCAAATGGTACCGAGCTTGGCCTGCAAGGCGAGCTTAGCGGTGCGGGTGGTCTGACTACAGTAGGTGCAGGTACGTTGACGCTAGCCGGTACAAATAGCTATACCGGCAATACAACACTGGCCGCAGGTATCACGCAAATTAGTAGTGATGCCAACCTAGGTGCAAGCAGTGGTGCAGTGGTGTTTGAGGGCGGTAATTTGACGGCTACAGCATCGTTGAACTCGGCGCGTAAATTTACTCTGAATAAAACGGGTAATGTGGCAGTGGCTGCAGGTGCTACCTTGGGTGTGGATGGCGTGGTAGCGGGCAAAGGCGATCTGCTAAAAACGGGTCAAGGCACACTGACACTGAACAATACGGCTAATGCCTATGGCAATACCTTGGTGCAAGAAGGTACCTTGGTTGCGCAAGCTGCTAGTGTGTCTGGCCATATTGCCAACGCTGCAACGGTAGTGTTTGATCAAGCTGCTGATGCAAGCTTTGCTAACGACATCGTGGGCTTGAATAATCAGAAAGGCACTATGGTGAAAGCGGGTCAAGGTAACTTGACCTTGGCAGGTCAGTCAGCATTGGATTGGAAGGTAGATGCCGGTCAATTGACTACAGCGGCTGAACGCTTTGGTGGCAACGCTAACCTGGCTTCGGGCGCAACCTTGGCATTTAACCAAACCGCCAATGCGGCGTATGCCGGCGAAGTAGCAGGCACGGGTGAGTTCCGTAAGCAAGGCGCAGGTGCATTGCAAATCACTGGCGACAGCTCGGCGTTTAACGGTCACGTAAACGTAGAAAGTGGCGTGTTGGCGGTGAACGGCAAGCTGGGTGGTAAGCAAGCTACTATCGCTGATGGCGCAACCTTAGCAGGTAATGGCACTCTTGGTAGCGGTAGTGGTAGCACAGTGACTATTGCTAAAGGTGGTGTGCTATCACCTGGTAACTCTATTGATAAGTTAACCGTAGATGGCGATTTGGTATTCCAGTCTGGTTCACGCTTTGATGTGGAAGTTGATCCTAAAGGTACAGCCTCTGATCTGGTGCATGTCACAGGTAATGCCTCGTTGGCTGGTGCGGTGGCACACATAGGGGAAACCGGTGATTACAAACTGAATGCGGCTTACACCATTCTAACGGCTGGCGGTTCTGTAAACGGTCAGTTTGATAGTGTGAAATCTGATTTCGCCTTCTTGAACCCTGAGCTGAAGTACAACTACAGCGGTAGCGAAGTACAGTTGATCCTGAAGCGTAACGGTACTACCTTTGATGCTCGCGGCAGAACGCCTAATCAGCGTGCTACCGCCAGAGGTATAGAGAGCATGGGTTCCACTTCTACACATGGTGTCTATACGGCTATCGCAAAATTGCCAGATAACCAAGCAGTCATAGAACGTAGTCTGGATGCCTTGTCTGGCGAGATCTACGGTTCTACCAAAACGGCATTGATTGACGATAGCCGCTTCGTACGCGATGCAGCTACCGATCGTATGCGCTCTGCGTTTGGTGGTGCGGGTAGCACCGGCAGTGCTGTATTGGCTGATAGACAAATGGCTCAGGCGAATACTACAGGCACAGCCGCATGGGCACAGACCTTTGGTAACTGGGGCGATACCGATAGCGATGGCAACGCACACAAACTGAAACGCCGTACCTACGGTTTCTTGGTGGGTGCTGATACACCGCTAGGCGATGGTTCATGGCGCGTGGGTGCCTTGGCAGGTTATAGCCACACCAAGGCGGATGCGGATGATGTGAACAGCTCTAACAAAGGTGATAACTACCATCTGGGTCTGTACGGTGGCGGTCAGTGGGATGAGTTAGGTGTACGTGTGGGTGTAGCGCACAGCTGGCACGAAATGACGGCCAAGCGTTCAGTAAATATCCCAGGTTTCTCTGACGATTTGAAATCCTCACCTAAGTCTCGTACTACGCAGATCTTTGCGGACGTGGGTTACAACATCGACATGGGTAAAACACAGTTGGAGCCTTTTGCTAACTTGGCCTACGTTAACCTAAGCAGCCGCAGCTTTAACGAGCGTGGTGGCGAGGCTGCTCTGAAGGTGAAAAGCGATAACACCAACATTAGCTACATGACCTTGGGTTCACGCTTTAGCACGGAAATGGATGTGGGTGCGACTACCGTGATGGCCAATGCCTCTATTGGTTGGCGCCATGCTATAGGCGGTGTAACGCCTGAATCTACTCATCGCTTCTCGGCCGGTAATGCATTCACCGTATACGGTGTGCCACTGTCACGCGATAGCGCAGTACTAGAAGCTGGTTTGGGCGTGAAGTTAAGTCGCTCTGTTACCTTGGGTGTGTCGTACCAAGGTCAGTTGGGTAGTGATGCCAACGACCATGGTGTACGTGCTAACTTGGGTATTCAGTTCTAAGCACTACTGCTCTGAAGTCAATCAAAAGCCCCTTTATGGGGCTTTTGGTTTTTAGGGGGGGATCAAAAAATGGGGTGCTATATATATTGACCGTTCGGTAAACTAGTGCTGTAATGCGTTAATGCTAGTGGCTGAAAGGAGCTGGGCAATGATAGGTAGACCTAAGGAATACGATGAAGCTGCAGTGATTAATGCGGCGATGGACGTGTTCTGGGAAAATGGTTACGAGGCCAGTTCTACTCAGGTGTTGTGTGAACGTACAGGCTTAGGAAAGGGTAGTCTTTACCACGCTTTTGGTAGTAAGCAGAAATTGTACGAACAAGCATTAGCGCATTACCAAGAATTAGGTATTACAGCGCAAACCCAGATCTTAAATGGGCCAGGCACAGCTAAGCAACGGCTACAAGCATTGATGCAGTGGGGGATAGAAGGCGATATGGATGCTAGCCAGCCGCGCGGTTGTATGGCCATGTTTTCTGTCATGGAGCGTAGCAGCAAAGACCCTGTGATAGACAGCATTAATCGTGCTTATGTGGTTAGGCTTGAAGCGGCGTTATGCCGCGTTATTGCTACAGGGCAAGAGCGCGGTGAGCTGGCTACAGATCAACCCGCATCCAGTGTAGCGAGGGGGGTTTTAGCCAGTTACTATGGTTTGCGACTCTTGGGGCAATCTATGCCAGATCGCGCTTTTTTAGAGGATGTTCTGGAAGCGACTCTAGCCAAGTATTAACTTCTATTTGTGATGACCGGCGTAGTGCCGGTTCTTTTGTGCTTATTTTGTACTGATCGGTAAAGTAAAAGGAAGAAACCCATGCCACTTGTTGTTTATATCTTAGGGATGACCATTTTTTCACTCACCACATCGGAGTTTATGGTGGCAGGTATGATGCCCTCATTAACGCAAGCGTTTGGGGTATCGGTAGAACAAATTGGTTATCTGATTTCGTTGTACGCCATCGGTATGGTGGTGGGAGGCCCCCTGCTTACTGTTGTTTTGCTTAGGCTTGGAGTGCCCAACAAAAAAGCGTTATTGGGCTTGTTGGGTTTTTATGCGGCGGCACAATCGGTAGCTGCCATGGCCAGCAGTTATGAGGTGATGTCGGTGGCACGGGTAGCCACGGGTGTAGCAGGATCGGCGTGTTTCGGAGTGGCGCTGGCTATTTGCGCTGAATTGGTCAAGCTGGAGGCTAGGGGGAGAGCTGCCTCTATTGTGGTGGGAGGGTTAATGTTGGCTACCGTTCTGGGTGTACCGATGGCGACCATCATTGATCAACATTGGGGGTGGCGAGCCAGCTTTTGGCTGGTGGTCGCGTTAGCGGTGTTAAGCATGCTGCTGATTGGAGGGTTGGTACCGCGCGCCAAAGGGTTGGCCGTGCTCAGCTTGGGGGCTGAATTAGCCGAGTTCAACAATCGTCATTTGTGGGCAGCTTATGCGACCAGTGCTTTAATTATAGGAGCAACGTTTGCAGCCTTTAGCTACTTCGCTCCTATCCTTACTGAAGTCACAGGGTTTAGGTCAGCAGCTATCCCTTGGTTATTAGCGCTGTATGGTGCAGCCAATGTGCTGGGTAATAGTGTAGTGGGGCGTTATGCGGATCGCTATGCCATGCCCATCATGCTATGGGGATTGTGCGCATTGATGGCAGCACTAACAGTATTTGCAGTGTGGGGAGAATATAAGGCAGTAGGCGTAGGGGCGCTGGTCGTCATTGGTTTGGTTGGGGTGCCGATGAACCCGGCCATGATTGCACGTGTGATGCGTACCGCACGCCCCGGGGCATTGGTGAATACGGTTCATACGTCTGTGATTAACATAGGCTTGGGGGTAGGGGCCTGGATGGGCGGCCTAGGTATGGCAGCAGGCTATGGCGTGCGTTCACCACTATGGGTGGGCATTACGCTTGCATTGTTAGGTTTGTGCAGCCTGTTTCCATACATGGGTAGGCGAACTCCGTGCATAGCGAGTTCCCTTAGCGAAACCTGCAGTCATCAAGATGGTGCACGGTGTTCTCGGTAGGCAGCAGCCAGTGTACGCAAGGCATCACGCGATCGGGTGTCGGTCAGGGTAGAGTGCAGCATGATTCGCGACGACGGCAAAGCAGGTAAACCCATACGCTGGCTGATTTCTATGGTATCAGCCGGTGCCAAGCGGCACGAAAATGCTGCAATGGCTAACCCGGCGGATACCGCCGCCATGACAGCGGCGTGGCCGCCACCTACAAACACTTCGCTCCAGTTCAGTTCGGCACTTGCTAAAGCACGGGTGGCGATATCTCGTACACCGCAACACGGAGCTAAAGCGGCAAGCCGTAACGGGGTGCCGGGTGGTTGATGAAAGTTGGGGGCAGCAAACCAGCCAAAATGCTCGGGCCCTAGGTCTTCGCCATCGCGCCTATCGTCTTCTTGCCTAACAATGACGGCATCCAGTTCGCCACGGTCAAAGGCATCGAGCAGTGCGCGTGAGTTTTCTATACGGACTTCGATGGTTAAGGCCGGATCACGTTCGTTAAGACGTGCTAGCAACGTAGGGATTTCGGGGCCAGCTACGTGTTCGGCAATACCAAGCCGGAAGCGTCGGCAGGGGCACGACAAGGCTAAGACGGCGCGATCGTGCGCTACGATAAATTCGCGAGCGGGTTGTAAAAAGAGCGCACCAGCAGCCGAGAGACGTACTTGCCTTGGTGTGCGTTCAATCAGCTTATAGCCCAATCTGTCCTCTAAGCGTTTTAGCCTGACGCTGATGGCACCTTGGGTTGTGGCTAGCGCTTCGGCGGCACGAGTGAAACTTTGAAAATCAGCAATGGTGATGAAGGCTTGTACAGAGTCCACATCTAGCGTTGGTCTACTCATATCTATTCGATTTTGTTGTGACTGATATGCCCAAGCATAGCATTGATGAATGGTCTTGCGGTGACTAAGATCAGTAGCCTGAGTTGGCACGCATTGTGCCACCTGCGTAATGCTTTCTTCAAAGGTTTTGTTATGTCACTTTCACCTCTACAACAGCAAAAATTTGCGCTGATTGCAGTGTGTTTATCTGCGTTAATGCTGGGGCTGGAAATTTCCAGTGTGCCGCCTATTTTGTCCACCATAGAGCAAGTTATGGGGGCGAGCTTTAGGCAACTGCAATGGGTGATGGCGGCCTATACCATTGCGATGACCACCATTTTGATGGCTGTAGGTACCTTGGCTGATCGGTATGGGCGTAAACGGGTATTTGTCATTGGTATCGTGGCGTTTGGGATTACGTCGCTCATTTGCGGCCTAACGGAAAGTGTGCCGGTATTGATAGCAGCCCGTTTTTTTCAGGGCTTAAGTGCAGCCATGATGTTGATTTGCCAGATTGCTATCTTATCCAGCCAATTTCGAGATGGTGCCGAACGGGGCAAAGCGTTTGCATTCTGGGGCATTGTGTTTGGTGCTGGCCTAGGCTTTGGTCCTATAGTGGGCGGGGTTATTTTGGCGCTAGCGAGCTGGGAGTGGGTATTTTTAATACACGGGGTCTTAGCCGTGGTCACGTTACTGCTTTGCATTGTGGGGGTGCAAGAGTCTCTGGACCCACATGCTACACGCTTAGATATAGCGGGGATTGTGACCTTATCAGTCGCCGTATTTTGTTTGGTGTTATTCGTGACGCAGGGCCCAGTCTTGGGGTTTGGTAGTGCTGCTGCCATGGGGATTCTTGCGTTGTCTGTAGTGAGCGCAATCGCTTTTGTGATCGCAGAGCGCATCGCTGCTAGGCCCATGATTGAATTCTCGGTATTTAGAGTACGAAAATTCTCGGGAGCGTTGTTGGGATCCATGGGGCAAAACTTCAGTTTTTGGCCGTTTATTATTTACTTGCCTATTTATTTCCACGTGGGTTTGGGCTACGACAGCGTACAAACAGGCTTAGCCCTATTGGCCTATACCTTACCTACCTTGTTTGTGCCGCCGTTTGCAGAACGTATGGCAATACGTTACCAGCCCGGCGTGGTGATCCCGCTGGGGCTATCTGTGATTGGATTGGGCTTTGTATTGATGCGAATAGGCAGTGTATCTGCTCAGCCTGGGTGGTTCATTTTGCCCGGGTGTGTGTTGGCCGGAATAGGGGTGGGGTTAACGAATACTACAACCACTAATACCATCACTGCTGCCGTATCCGCCGATCGAGCCGGTATGGCGTCAGGGGCTGATACCAGTGCTAGGATGATTTCGCTTGCCTTTAATATTGCGGTGATGGGGCTGGTGTTGGTAGAGGGTATTAAAGCCTATTTGGTGCATACATTGCAGGCGGTAAATAGCGATAACACACGTTTTTTTGCCGAGAAAATCGCAGCAGGTGATGTCACGGTAATAGAACAACAGGTCGACATTGTGGCGCATGTTGCTTCACCTATAGAAGCTTTGCATGCCGCGCTAATTTCAGGTTTTGGTTGGGTGATGGTTTACGGTGCAACAAGTGTGTTAGTTTTGGCTGCATTAAGTTTAGCCGTGTTTGCGCCGTGGCGTGGATTGGTAGTTAAACAAGAAGAATGCTGTATTGACGATAAGGCCAACGCATAGAGTAGTTGAATTTATAAAGCCAAGTTTGTAGCATGGTTAGGCCCACTTTTTGGTGGGCCTTTTTATTCTACACATACACTTTATGGCGATGGTTTTATGAGAAAAGCGCTTCAACTGATTTCAGCATTCTCTTTGGCGCTATGTTCCGCCACAGCTTTCTCGCAAATCGTAAGCTTAACCTTTGATGATGGCCTAAATCCTGATAAGCAACCTAGTGCAGAGCAGTGGAATCAGCAGATTTTAGATGGCCTGAAAAATGCGGATATACAAGCAATGGTGTTTCCGGCGCTAGATCGCATTGGTGGAGAGGCAGGGTTAGGACTAATTCGAGAATGGGGTGAGGAAGGCCACGCTATTGGTAACCATACTTCCAAGCATCGCAGTCTAGCGTCAGCACAGGTTTCACTGGACGATTTTATTGGTGACGTCACTGAGGCTGATGCAGTTCTTAACACCTTGCCAAATTGGGTGCCTATGTTGCGCTTCCCTTATCTTAAAGAAGGCGATACGGCAGGGAAGCGTGATGGAGTGCGCCGGTGGATGGCCCGTAATAACTATAAGGCAGCACCGGTATCTATTGATGCTAGCGATTGGTATTACAACCAAGTGTATGGGGCATGGTTGCAAGAGGGGGAGGTAGAGAAAGCCAAACAGGTACAAGCTGCTTATATTGAGCACTTAGTAAATCGTGCCCAATACTACGAAGACTTGGCGGTACAAACCATAGGCCGTAGTCCCGCCCATGTACTGCTCTTGCACACCAGCCAGATTAACGCTGACACCATTACCGAGGTGATTCAGGCGTTTGAACAGCGAGGCTGGGAATTTGTTTCACCGCTGAAGGCTTTTGAGGATCCGTTGTACGTTGTACCGATGGATACGTTGCCAGCAGGAGAAAGCATTGTTTGGGCTAATGCTAAAGCAAAGGGGGTGGAAGCGCTACGTTACCCGGCAGAGGACTCTGTGTATGAAAAGCCGAACTTACAGGCACAAGGGTTGTTGCCTGCTTCTTTTCAGTAAAGAAGGGTAAGAGCATTATCTACTCAACGTCGCTATGACTAAACGTGTCAGGCGATGTTGGGTAGAAAGACAAATAAAAAAGCCATTTCCGAAGAAATGGCTTTTTTACTATATATGGCGCGGCTGGCAAGATTCGAACTCACGACCCCTTGGTTCGTAGCCAAGTACTCTATCCAACTGAGCTACAGCCGCTGTGAGAAGTAAACTATAGCATTAACAATAATACAGACGCAAGCATTATTTACTAGTTGGGGAATATAACCATGTGATCTTCTTGGCGGCTATGCCAAAGTGGAGTGTTATGATGCGGCTTTGTCATTAGGTTACACGCTACTAGCTGCACGAGGAGTTGCTACGCATGGTTCCATTTGGGTTAAGTACCGAACAGTTTCAAGCGCGTTATAGACGCTGCTTAGACAAAGCCGCTACGCACGTGATTGCCGAGTTGCGCGAGCTGTTTACGCAACCTGTGCCAGATACAGTACGCAGTGCTGAAGTACAAATCTTCTTTGGTGAAGATGGCCTAGAAACCCCGTCAGCGTGGATTTACTACAGCGGTGAAAATAACAAAGTAGATAACCGTGACCCTGCAATTTTCCCTGGCAGAGCGATGGAGCTTTCTATGGGCTTAGATAAGATGGACGCGTTTCACGAAGATTATTTCGTAGACGAAGACTTTGATGGCCTATGTATTGCCGCTAACACGACTAAAGCCTGGTTTGCAGAATGCTGGTGGAAGGCGGGGGGATGGAGTTATCCCGTACCTGTGATGGTATGGGTGCACGATGGTTTTGGGGATGGTAGTGGTGTAGAGCTATCTGAGCGATAGCTGCCCGTGTAGGGCGACCCACCGTAGCAGGTGATTTTTAGGCAAGCAGAAATAAAAAAGCCATTTCCGAAGAAATGGCTTTTTTACTATATATGGCGCGGCTGGCAAGATTCGAACTCACGACCCCTTGGTTCGTAGCCAAGTACTCTATCCAACTGAGCTACAGCCGCTGTGAGAAAGAAACTATAGCACTGTATTTCTTAATGTGTCAACGTTTTTTGATATGCAAAGCACATTTATGGTGAAATTTTCTGTTTTGGTCGGTTGTGGTGCTGTTTTAGGGGTAGAAAGTGCGGCATTTTGAGTGCCGCTAGGCAAAATTCTAGCGATTGCACTGGCCTAGTAGCGCGTACAAGCGTTACGCTTGATGTTTTCGCACACTGGCGTGGTGGTTGGTGTGTAGTATTGCCTTATTTATGAGCCCTTTGGAGAGCCGAAGTGGATAATCTGTCCAAGATTACGTGTATTTCTGATTTTCAGCAGTTGGCGCGTCGCCGCGTGCCCAAAATGTTTTATGACTATGTAGATTCGGGTTCATGGACAGAGTCCACCTACAGGGATAACGAGTCCGACATGCAGCAGTTGAAGTTCAAGCAGCGCGTGGCGGTCAATATAGAAGGGCGCAGTTTAGCGACCACCATGTTAGGGCAGCCTGTAAGTATGCCTGTGGCGCTGGCTCCTACCGGCCTGACAGGCATGCAGCATGCGGATGGTGAAATCTTAGCGGCCCGAGCTGCGCGCGATTTTGGTGTGCCTTTTACCTTATCCACAATGAGTATTTGCTCATTAGAAGATGTGGCTGAGCACACGCAAGCGCCATTTTGGTTCCAGCTGTATGTGATGCGCGATAGGCAATTTATCGAAGCATTGATTAACCGTGCCAAAGCGGCTAATTGTTCTGCTTTGGTGTTGACCTTGGATTTACAGGTATTGGGCCAACGCCATAAAGACATCCGTAACGGCTTGTCTGTTCCGCCGCGTCCTACCTTAATGAATATGCTGAATTTGGCAACGCGCTTGCGTTGGTGCCAAGGCATGTTAAAAACCAAACGCCGCACCTTTGGCAATATTATTGGTCATGCAGCAGGTGTAGATGATCTAGGCACATTGGCGTCGTGGACACAGCAGCAGTTTGATCCTACGTTGTCTTGGGATGACGTGGAGTGGATTAAAAAGTGCTGGGGCGGTAAGTTGGTGCTTAAAGGCATTATGGAAGCCGAAGATGCACGTCACGCCGTTGATGCGGGTGCTGATGCCATTGTGGTGTCTAACCACGGTGGCCGCCAATTAGATGGTGCACCGTCTACTATTGCGTGTTTGCCATCCATTGTAGATGCCGTGGGTAATCAAACTGAAGTCTGGTTAGATAGCGGCGTGCGTTCAGGGCAAGATGTATTACGCTCTGTTGCACTGGGTGCCAATGCCACCATGATTGGTAGAGCATTTCTTTATGCATTGGGCGCAGCAGGCCAAGCGGGTGTTACGCGTGCCTTAGAGATTTTGGCGAATGAGCTAAGTGTTTCTATGGGGTTATGTGGGGTGCGCGATATACAGGATGTGGACCGACGTATCTTGTTAGACCCTTCGAGATTTGATCGTTAAGGTTCAGATCCATTGCATGCGCAGGGGGACTGTGGAACAACTTTTTGTGATTTGAGACACCAAATCAAAAAAGTTTTCCTCCGCCTCCCCTGGGTATGTCGCTACTGGAAGGTTTGTAGCCCTTTCCATATAGAAGTATGTATGCCTACAAAAATCACCTGCCTTAAATACTTTCGCAGCCTTAGGCTACACCTGCCTTTTTAGGCCTGTGCAGCGTTCAGCAACGCGTAAGTACCTTGATAGTGTGCAATCACTATATTGTCTTTGTTATAAAGGCTGGCCTCAGCAAAGGACACGCTACGGCCTTGTCGCGATAAGCGAGCGTGTAGCACTAAGTGTTGGCTGGGCTCGGGGTGGATCAAACTCGCATGTAAGGCAACATTGCGTTGGGTAAAGCCAGGTTGCAGTGCGCCTTCCACCAAACAACTCATGGCACTACCGGCTAAAGCGTGAAGACTATGGGCATAGTGTTCAGGGTGTTGCAACAGCAAAGGAGCAAGGCTTAGTACCAAGTGTATATGTTGGGTTGAACGCTCTATTTGTTGCAGTTGTTCTAGTTGTACCCAAGGAGCAAGGGCAATCTGCAGCAAAGGGTCTATGGGGGAAGTGGAAGTCATAGGCGTTAGTCAGTGCAGGTCAAACAGTTTTAGGGGCGGGTTTAGAGATATAGCGATTACCATCCAGCAAAAACCGCAACGGTTTTAACGCCCATTCTCCGGCATAGTCCACGCCTATACGAGGTGCAGAAACCATGTTTTCACCCGTATGAAGTAATGGGCCATCAGGATGGCATATATACAGAGCTGAATCACACATGTCGTAGCCGTTGTGTTCGCGCGTGATACCCATAGCTTTGCACAGACGGCCGGGGCCTGCGGTATTGGTACCCAAGTCGCCCAATGGCTCTAACGCACGCAGTAGTACGGCACTGCCTTGGCCTTCTGGGCCCGTGACAATATTAAAGCAATGATGCATGCCATAAATAAGGTACACATAGGCAAAACCGCCGGGGCCAAACATGATTTGGGTTCTAGGCGTTACACCACGGCAGCTATGCGCGGCTAAATCGTGAGCGCCTAAGTAGGCTTCGGTTTCTACAATGCGTCCATAACGAGTTTGACCTTCGTGCTCAAACACCAAGTAGTGGCCCAACAGTTGCTGGGCTACGGTGATGGTGTCTTGTAGGTAGAACTCACGCGGTAGGGCAGAATGGCGAATAGGCATGCTTAATGTTCTGCCGCATAACGTTGAATGTTTGCTACCCATTCACGCTTTTGCTCTTCGGGCAGGAACGATGCAGTGAAACCATTGATGGCAATGGTGACGAGTTCGTCGCGGTGCAGGTCTAGTGCATGCGCGCAGGCTAGGTAGTTGTCCAGCAGATAGCCACCAAAATACGAAGGGTCGTCCGAGTTAATGGTGATTTTCACGCCTTGGCGCAGCAACGAGGCTAAGTTGTGTTCATGCATGGCATCAAACACCTGCAGTTTTAGATTAGACAGTGGACAAACCGTTAACGCAATTTGCTCGTTGATCAAGCGTTGTACCAGTTGTGGGTCGTCCTCACTGCGTACGCCGTGGTCTACGCGTTCAACGTTCAGTAGGTCTAGCGCGGTCACAATGTAATCGGCAGGACCTTCTTCACCGGCATGGGCGACGAGTCTAAAGCCCAGTTCTTTACAGCGCTGGTACACCTTAGCAAACTTTTCGGGTGGATTGCCTTGCTCGGCAGAGTCCAAGCCAATGGCTATCCATAGGTCGCTGTACTGCTCTCGTAAGGGGAGGGCGGTTTCCAGTGTTTTGAAGGCATCTTCTTCGCTAAGGTGGCGCAAGAAACTTAGGATCAAATAGCTGCTGATGCCGTATTTTTTCTGCGCGTCCCTACAGGCGGAAGCAATGCCTGCAAACACTGTTTCCATGGCTATGCCACGGGCTGTATGGGTTTGGGGATCAAACATGATCTCCGTATGGGTCACGCCGTCTGCATGGATGCGTTCAAAATACGCCATGGTCATGGCGTAAAAGTCGGCCTCATGAATTAGTACGC
The DNA here is from genome assembly GCA_052103955.1 of Paenalcaligenes sp. GTDB lineage: Bacteria > Pseudomonadota > Gammaproteobacteria > Burkholderiales > Burkholderiaceae_B > Paenalcaligenes. The sequence goes on from JBQELO010000011.1 coordinate 104,311, forward strand.
TAGCGCCGGCATAGTACAAATCCAAAAACGATTGTAGGTTTTGGAATTGGTAGGCGGCACGTAATGCCTCAACCGAGGGGTAGTCCAGCGGGATATGGTTACGTTCAGCCAGTTCAAAAATCAGTTCGGGCTCCAGAGTACCTTCAATATGCAGGTGCAACTCTGCTTTGGGCAAACCGCGTAAAAAGGTTTGCAGGGCCGTAGCTGGTTGAAACATAAGAATCTCCTGTAAGACAGATTAGGAACGAGGGCGAGTCCACGCAGCGACTACCACCAGTGCCCAGCCTGCTACCATTAGCAGACCGCCTATAGGAGTCAAATAGGCCAAAAAGGGGATTTGGAACATCACCAATGCGTACAGGCTGAAGCTAAACAGTACTGAGCCAGTCAGCAAGATAGGGCCAGCCAAGGCCGCTGTGCGGGGTTGTAGCAAAGGCGTTGCGGCGGCCAATGCAATCAGGCCCAGACCGTGAATCAATTGGTAGAGTACGGCTGTGTGCCACACGGCAAGCAGGTCTACCTGTATGAATCTCAGTGCATGTGCGCCAAACGCGCCTGCTGCCACACCAATTGTTAGTAATAGGGCGCCAGCGCCGCAAAGAGTTCTAGATTGCATAGGGTGTTATCTGTTGAAAGCCGATATGAGGCTTTACTTTAACAGGTATTAGGGCATCGCTGTCAGGTGAAAAAAGCAGGGAACAGGGCTGGACTTAGGGGTGGTTGAACTTATAATCATCAAGCACTACCGGAACTGAAATCAACGTGATGGGTCAGATGAAACAGCGAAGAATTAAAGCTAAAAAAACGGGGTTAAGTGCAGCACTGGTTGTAGCGCTTATTGTGCTGTCATGGTTGTGGGAGCAATGGTTACCCAGTGCCTCAGTAGGGTCTGAGCCTACGCCTACAACAGCCACTACAGGCCAAATGCAAACTCTAGAGGGTAGAGTGGTGCGTGTGGCGGATGGCGATACCGTAACGGTGCAAGTGGGTAGAGAACAGTATCGTATTAGGCTTGCCAGTATCGATGCACCCGAAACGCATAAAAATGATGAGCAGCCGGGCCAACCCTATGCCCAAGCATCCAGAGATTTTCTCTATCAGCGGGTAGGAGGCAAAAACGTGCAGTTAAGTTGTTATGAGGAGGACAACTATGGCCGGAAGATTTGCGATGTAAATTTACCGGGCCAAGACACTAGCCTAAACCGTCAGTTGGTGGCAGCAGGCTATGCGTGGGCAAATCAAGAAAAACGTGGTCGTTTCTTGCGCGATAAGCAGATGTTGGGCTTAGAAGAGCAGGCACGCAAAAATAACCTAGGCATATGGCAAGAGTCTGCACCGGTAGAACCTTGGGTGTGGCGTTATCAATGCTGGCAACAGAGGAAGTGTGACTAATGCGTAAACTCTGGCTGGGTGTCGTAGTGGGGCTGGTAGGAGGACTAGTAGGCTGCAGCGACGAGGTGGTGAATAACCCCTACCCGTCAGAGCAAGTGGCTGAAAACGTGTTTTATACCGCGTTTACACAGCGTTCGCCACGTACTTTAGATTCCGCCACTAGCTATTCTGCCGACGAAACGCCTATCACCTATTCGGTATACGAACCGTTATACGGCTATCACTATCTTGAGCGCCCTTACAAGCTCATGCCTAGGGCCGCGGTAGAGGTAGTAGAACCCTATTATCTGAATGCTCAGGGTGAGCGTTTGCCGTCGGATGCAGACGGTGAGCAGGTCGCAATTAGTGTGTATGACATTAGCCTGCGATCAGATATCTTGTATCAACCGCATCCTGCTTTTGCACGTACAGAATCAGGGGGGTACCACTATTGGCCGATTACACAGGCTGAGCTAGAGGGTAAGTACGCCATCCCCGATTTTTCACAAAGTGGTACACGCCCCTTGGTGGCCAATGACGTGGTTTATGCTTTTAAGCGGTTGGCTAGTCCGCGTGTGGTGTCACCAATTTTTTCTACCATGGCAGCCCATGTAGAAGGTATGCGTGACTATGGTGAGCAATTAAAAGAGGTGAATCAAGGCTTACCGGCTGAGCAGTGGCTGGATCTGCGCGAGTACGATTTATCAGGTGTGCAAGCGCTGGATGAGCACACCTTGCGTATACGGGTATTGGGTAAGTACCCGCAGTTTAAGTATTGGTTGGCCATGACTTTTGTGGCCCCTGTGCCGTGGGAGGCCGATCGCTTTTATCACCAGCCTGGTATGGCAGAGCATGGCTTATCGTTTAGTCGGTGGCCGGTAGGCACTGGGCCGTATATGTTGACGGAATACATTCCTAACCGTAGGCATGAGTTAACGCGTAACCCTAACTTCCGTGGCGAACCGTACCCGTGCGAAGGTAGCGAGGCTGATAAAGCCGCAGGCTTGCTAGTGGATTGCGGCAAGTCTATGCCGTTTATAGACAAAGCTATCTTCAGCATAGAAAAAGAAAGCGTGCCGTTGATGGGGAAATTTTTGCAAGGCTACTACGATATCCCTCAGTTAGAACGTGGGGAGTATGGGGTAGCCATGTTGGTGGCAGCAGAGGACTCCCCCGATAAAGCGTTGCTGTATCAAGAACGAGCTCTACAGTTAAGTAGTGCAACAGAAGCCAGTTTGTTTTACATGGGGTTTAACTGGCTAGACCCCATTGTTGGCAAGGGCGATACACCAGAACAAGCTGAGCGTAATCGTTATTTACGCCAAGCCATTAGTATTGCCTTTGATTGGGAAGAGTTCGTCAGCATCTTCCAAAATGACCAAGCCGAGGCCGCTCATAGCCCATTGCCCCCCGGTGTGGTGGGCTACGAGCCACTACCTGAAGGCATGAACCCTACGGTGTACGAGAACGAGCAAGGGCAAATACGCCGTCGTTCGTTGGACGAGGCACGAGCATTGCTTGCCAAAGCGGGGTATCCGGATGGTCGTAATAGTGAAACAGGCGCACCGCTAATCCTGTATTACGATTCCATGACGGGCATGGGGGCTAGTGCCTCGTTAGATTGGATGCGCCGCCAGCTGCAAGCCATAGGTGTGCAGTTCGAGGTGCGAGCCAGTGACTACAACCGTTTCCAAGAAAAAATGAGCAAGGGCTCAGCGCAATTGTTCTTATGGGGATGGGTGGCTGATTACCCCGATGCGGAAAACTTTTTGTTCCAGCTTTATGGGCCGCAAGCCAAAGTAGCCCATGGCGGTGAAAATGCGGCGAATTACGAAAACCCTGAGTACGACAAGCTTTTCAAAGCTATGCGATATTTAGATGACGGCCCGGAAAAAGAAGCAGTCATACGCAAAATGGTGTCTATTTTGCAAGAAGACGCCGTCTGGATGTTTGGCTACTTTCCTAAATCGGGTGGTGCTGCCCATGCGTGGGTACACAACCTAAAGCCGTCGCAAATGGTACGTAATACCCTACAGTATTTGCGTATTGACCCCGAACGCCGGGTTGTGTTCCAGCAGCGCTGGAATCAACCATATTGGTGGCCATTGTGGATGCTGTTGATAGTGGCGGGTGGCGTGGCGGTGTATTTGTGGCGCCAAGTGAAAAAGCGTGAGCAACAAACTGTGCGCGCCGTGCCTAATTACTCCAAGGGGGATCAGCCATGATTCGTTATGTGCTACGACGATTGCTATACGGCGTGCTGATCTTGTTTGGTGTGAATCTGCTGACCTTTGTGTTGTTCTTTGCGGTGAATACGCCAGACGATATGGCGCGTTTAGCCATTGGGGGGCAGCGTGTCAGTACCGAAGCAATAGAGCAGTGGAAGCAGGTGCATGGTTACGACAAACCCTTGTTTTATAACGATCAGGCCACAGGTAGCGAGGCACTGACCAACACCATTTTTTATGAACGATCCGTACCGTTACTGCGCTTTGATTTTGGTTTCTCAGACAACGGTGCTGACATCACCCGTGAAATTAAACAGCGTATGGGCCCCAGCCTAGCTTTGGCTATACCTACCTTTATTTTGGGCTTGTGGGCTTCTATTTTGTTTGCCTTATTGCTGGTGTTTTTTAGGGCGACAGCGGTGGATTTCACGGGGGTGGTGGTGTGCGTGGTGCTGCTGTCTATCTCTGGGCTGTTTTACATCATTGCTGGGCAATGGTTATTTGCCAAAGTATTGCGGTGGGTGCCGTATTCAGGCTGGTTAGACGGCATGCAAAACATCAAGTTTTTAATACTGCCCGTATTAGTAGGCATTATTTCCAGACTAGGTGCGGAATCACGGTTTTACCGCAGCTTATTCTTAGAGGAAGCCTATAAAGATTACATACGTACGGCTCGAGCCAAGGGCTTGTCCGAGCAGGCGGTACTGTTCAAACACTTGCTGCGTAATGCCATGCTACCTATTTTGACGGGTACGGTATCAGCTATACCGTTGCTGTTTATGGGTAGTTTGATTGCTGAGTCTTTCTTTGGGATTCCGGGTTTGGGTAGCTACACCATTGATGCCATTAATGCCCAAGATTTATCCATTGTTCGAGCAATGGTGTTTTTAGGGTCGGCGTTATACATCGTAGGGCTGATTCTGGCTGATATCTCTTACACCGTGGTGGACCCTCGTGTCCGGTTTGAATAAATGTTGAGCAGCCATTCTGCACTGGGTCATGATCATGCCTAAACTTGCTTTGCTCTGGACAGATATTTTTCTGTGGTCTGCCTTACTGATTTCGTTGGGTTATGTGTGGCATGTGCGCCGTACTACCGCTTTGCGTTCAGCGTGGGCCAGTGTGTGGCGTACACCTTCTGCCGCGGCGGCGGCTGTGGTGTTGCTGAGCTTTGTGACCATTGGCATGTTGGATTCTATTCATTATCGCCAAGCCTTACCGGCCTTAAGCAGTGCCCACGATGCGCCGCAGCGTTATGCGCCCATAGCACGATCAGTGTTAGACGATGTTCTAGACGCCACGGGGTTAAGCAAAGTAGAGCGTACCTATTCCGCCCCTTTTTCACTCACGCTGTTTTTTAAAGAATCACAGGTGTTAGACGGACAGGCACTGCGTGATTATCCCGCATTAGAACAAGCAGCCGTAGGTATTGGTACCTTGGAAGAGCGTAACGAAGATGTGCGTCAGCGCTTAAAAATTGCCGGTGGTTATGCCCTGCTATGGTTAGTGTTGTCATGGAGTGCGGTGAATACGTTAGCGTGGAATATACAGCGGCGCCGCCAGCAAGCAGCAGGGTGGTGGGCATCGCGTGCGTTGTGGTGGCGTAATGGCAGTGAGCGTGTATCGTGGCGTGCGGCGTGGGTAGCTTTATCTATCTTAGTGATTATGACGCTGGCGCTAATCATGCTGGCAGGGAACTACTATGTGTTGGGTACAGATCGCTCTGGCAACGACGTGATTGCGTTAGCGTTAAAAAGCGTGCGAACGGCCTTGGTCATTGGCACGCTCACTACCTGCGCCATGTTGCCGCCAGCCTTGTTCTTTGGTATTGCCGCAGGGTATTTCAAGGGATGGGTGGATGATGTCATTCAATACATCTACACCACGCTTACCTCGGTGCCTGGCGTGCTGCTGATAGCCGCTTGTGTGTTGATGATGCAGGTGTATATAGAAGCACACCCAGAACTCTTTGATACCATCGCTGCGCGTGCCGATTTGCGCCTGTTATTACTGTGTTTGATTTTGGGTTTTACAGGGTGGGCAGGTTTGTGCAGGTTGTTGCGTGCTGAAACCCTGAAACTGCGTGAGATGGAGTACGTGCAGGCTGCCAGAGCCTTTGGCGTCAGCCATGTGCGCATTATGTTGAAGCACATTTTGCCTAACCTTATGCACATTGTGTTGATCACCATGGTGCTAGAGTTTTCAGGTTTGGTGTTGTACGAGGCGGTGTTGTCGTACCTAGGTATAGGCGTAGACCCTAGCATGCCTTCCTTTGGCACCATGATTGATGCCTCTAGGGTGGAAATGTCCCGCGACCCCATGATTTGGTGGAACTTACTTGCCGCCTTTGTGTTCTTGTTGGCGCTGGTGTTGTCGGCCAATATTTTCTCAGATGCGGTGCAACGTGCGTTTGATCCCAGAACCAGACGTCTACACGTACCACGATTACAAAGTTTGCAACGCTTTAGACGCAAAACCAGTACTGTGAAGGAGTCCGCACGATGAGCCAACCCATTCAATCTGATCCTGTTTTGTTGGATGTGTCTCAATTAAGCGTAAGCGTGGTCAGCGATGAGCAAGCCAAAGAAGTGGTGCGCGAGGTAGAGTTTGTGGTGCAACAAGGCCGTACCTTTGCGTTGGTGGGCGAGTCGGGTTCTGGTAAAAGCTTAACGGCGCAAGCCATCGTTCGGCTGTTGCCCGATGCGGCGTGGATCAGTTCAGGCGAAGTGGGCTTAGGCGGTGAGGCGGTTTTTGATGTACCTGAGCAGCGTATGCAGCAGTTGCGCGGCGGTAGGGCAGGAATGATCTTTCAAGAGCCCTCAACATGCTTAAACCCCATCATGAGTATTGGCGAACAAATCGCTGAAACCATACGGTTGCACAGTACATTACGCGGTGATGCGGTATGGGAAAAAGTGATTTGGTGGTTGGAGCGCGTGGGCATTTCGCAAGCGCGTGAACGTTTGCATGAATACCCCTTTCAATTTTCTGGCGGGCAGCGTCAACGCATTATGATTGCGATGGCATTGGCAGCCGAGCCCAAACTGCTAATCGCCGATGAGCCTACTACGGCGTTAGATGTCACCGTGCAGGCACAGATTTTGGATCTGTTGGCAGAGATACAGCAAGAAATGGGGCTGGGTATTTTGTTGATTACCCATGATCTGGCGGTGGTGAAACGCATTGCCCATACGGTGGCATTAATGAAAGCAGGCAGCATTGTAGAAATCTCACCAGCAGAACAGTTTTTTGCTCATCCTGATCACCCCTATGCGCAAGAGCTGCTAGCGGCTATTCCTACCTACGAAAAACGAGGCCAGTTTTTAGGGCAGGGTGTACAGCCTGCAACTGTGCCATCGTTACTCGACGTGGCTGCTCGTCCCCCAGTGTTAGAGCTGAAAAAAGTACACGTTTCATACAGGGCGGGTAGTGGTTGGTTGCGTAAGCGTCGTAGCATCCCGGTGGTGATGGATGTGGATCTATGCTTGCGTCAGGGTGAAACCTTGGCCTTATTGGGGGCGTCGGGCTGCGGTAAAACGACATTGGCTAAAGCGCTGCTGCGATTGCTAGATGGTCAGGCCGACGTACAAGGCGAAGCGTTGTTAGATGGACAGAACTTGCTCACCGCACAACGCCAGCAGTTAAAGGCGTTACGCAGCCAAATACAAATTGTGTTCCAAGACCCTTTTGCCTCGCTAAACCCACGTATGTTGGTGGGCGATATTTTGGATGAAGGCATACGAGCATTGCATCCGCATATCAGTAAAGCGCAGCGTCAGGCGCGTATTAAAACGTTATTAGACCAAACAGGTTTACCTGCTAACAGCGCAGAGCGTTATCCACACGAGTTTTCGGGCGGTCAGCGTCAACGGGTGGCTATCGCTAGGGCATTAGCGGTAGAGCCCAAAGTGTTGCTGTGTGATGAACCTACCTCGGCGTTGGATGTCTCTGTGCAGGCACAGATTTTGAACCTGCTACGTCAGCTACAGCAAGACAGTGGTATGGCGTATTTGTTTATCACCCACAACTTTGGGGTGGTGGAGTATTTGGCAGACTCGGTTGCCGTGATGCATAACGGTCGTATTGCAGAATATGGCAGTGCTGAGCAGGTATTGTTACACCCACAGCATGAATCTACACGACAATTGTTGGCTTCAGTGCCGCGTTTGTAAGGGGTAAATAGGGCTAGGTGATAGCGTCTATAATAGATGGCATTACTGTCACGGTAGCCTTCATTAGGTAGGGTATGGCGTTAAAAGTTTTTGACCTTCAATGTGAGAACCAGCATGTATTTGAAGGCTGGTTTAAATCTCTGGAAAATTTTGAGCAGCAACAAGAACAGAAGTTGCTCAGTTGCCCTGTGTGCCATTCCGTCGTGGTGCATAAAATGCTGTCGGCGCCACGCTTGAATTTACGTCACACTAAAGAACCATCGCCTACCTCTGCAGCAACTGCCTCTACGCCTAGTGGTGCAGCACCGGCAGCCGGTGTTGCTGATGTGGCCGCTATGCAGGCAGAGGTGATGCGTCAGGTGCGCAACTTGTTTAGTCAAGCCGATAACGTAGGGGCGAACTTTGCACAAGAGGCCCGGAAAATCCACAATGGTGAGGTAGAAGAGCGCGCTATACGTGGTAGTGCTACGGTAGAGGAGTGTGTAGAGCTAGCCGAGGAAGGCATCGCTGTATTGCCTATACCAGATTATCTAGACGATGATCGTTTGCAGTAAGCTGGGGTAGTGGTGATTGCTGAGCCAATAAAAAAAGGATCGCACTACGCGATCCTTTTTTACTGCCAGAGTGTGTGGGTTACACACGGCTGCGGTATTCGTTGGTGCGTGTATCGATTTCGATTTTGTCACCAATTTCGCAGAACATAGGCACTTGCAGTGTGTGGCCTGTGTTGATAGTTGCTGGTTTCAGCACTTTACCGGAAGTGTCACCACGTACAGCAGGTTCTGTGTAAGTGATTTCACGAACGATCATGGTAGGCAATTCCAGAGAGATCGCACGACCTTCGTAGAACACTACTTCGGCTTCCATGCCTTCTTCCAGGTAGTTCAGTGCGTCGCCCATGCTGTCAGCTTCGATCTCGTACTGGTTGTATTCAGTATCCATGAATACGTACATAGGATCAGCAAAGTAAGAGTAGGTGCACTCTTTTTTCTCCAGCGTGACGATATCGAATTTTTCGTCAGCTTTGTGTACAGCTTCGCTAGGAGAGCCTGTCAGCAAGTTTTTGAACTTCATTTTTACAACAGCTGAGTTACGGCCAGACTTGTTGTATTCGGATTTCTGTACAACTAAAGGTTCGCCATTGACGAGCACCACGTTACCAACGCGTACCTCTTGAGCGGTTTTCATAACTAAAGAAACTCCGGTAAAGGATGGCCCCGCACGTGATGGTGTGGGGCAAAAATCGAAAGAAGACTATTTTACTGTGTAGGCTGGTGTTTCGTACAGAAATCCAGCAAATGTGTACACAGATCCTCTTGTTGCAAGAGTGTATTATGCCACTGCAGGGCTTCTTCGCGCCATCTGTGCCACATAGGAGCCTGCATGCATGACAGATATTGATCTGTGAATTGCAGGCTGTCTTGACTGCTCCAGGTGTGCATTAGCGTCTGCACCGCTTGATTCATAGGGCTGTGATTCAGTAGAGCCTGTAGCTTTTTTGTATGCAGGCCTTCTTCTTGTTCGTAGGGTTGCCAAATAAATGGCTTAGCAGCCCAGATAGCTCGAACTAATGAGTCTTCACCCCGTACAACGTTTAGGTCGCTGCTCCACAACAACTGATCAAATTCTTGTTGGCTGACAAAATCGAATTGATGCAAGAGCAGGTGATCATTCGCCAATGCTTGTTGTTCAGGTGTAAACGCAGTTGGGCTAAGCACAATGGTGTCATGATTCCCTTGTTGTAAGGCTTGCAATAAGGCCATCACAGGGGCAGAGGGGTACGAGAACAACAGTATTTGGCGACGCTGACCATGCATAAGCTCAATCTGCGTGCGTTCGCTTAAACCAATTTTAGTCCACAGCGCTTGGGCGTTACTTTGGTCCTGTTGCCAGCGTAGTCGCTGTTGCTTCAGTTCGTGCTCGCGCAGCAACCCGCCTGTACGTTCAGTAAAACCAGGGAAAAAGAAATACTTATGCTGGCCTTGGGCTTGTGGTGAAGGTTTTGCATGGCAGTCTTCTACCCATTCTTCGGCACTGAGGTACTCCAAGTTTAGCCATAGCGATTGCGAGGTGATTGCTGCCTTATACGAGTTGGGTAACTCGCAGGCGAAAGCTTCAATGACTACGTCAGCGGGGGCAGGGAAAGCCTGATCTTCGTTCCATAGGTAGACGGTGACGCCATCTATAGATTGTTGGTTTGCTACTAGGTCTACGCGAGGTTCCAAACGTTTGAAGCTTTGTAGGTCGTCTACCCAGAGGCGGACATTTTTTTGATGCGGAGGGGCTGCCAATTGGCGAGCCAGGCGCCAACAGACACCTATGTCGCCGTAGTTATCAACAACACGGCAGAAAATATCAAAATGAAACACGGATATTAATGTAGAAGCGGAGGTTCTGAATCTATTTGTTCAGGGAATTCCGGATGCACTAACTGGGCGTCCGGATTGGGAAAGTAGGGCGTTTCGCAATCATCACAAAACTCGGGTTCGTAAAGCCCGGGTAGCAATAGTACGTCTCCGCTCTCTAGCTCTTTGAGTAGGGCACTCATTTGAGCAAGTGTGTCTGATTGGTCATCAGGGTCTAACAGTGGCCAGATACAACCATGTATCACCACATCGCTATCGGCTACGCAAAAGCCGATGCGGTATTCTTCGATCTGTTCTTGCCCGCACGCCGCAATTATGGCGGTCAATTGCCCTTTAGGTATTTGGGCTACTGTTTGTAGCCACGTTACGGTCGCTTTAAGGTTAAGCGGGCGCAAATGCTGTTCTGCAACGCGGTTGTTGGCATGAAATGCATTCGGTAACCAGTATTCGGTTTGGCAGCCTGTAAACACGCCAGCAAAGAGTTCTTGGCTGTGTTCTTGCCATGTGCCCAACAGGCGATCTTGCATGGTTGTGGCTGGTTCTTTGCTTTGCTGCCACGCAAACAGAGGGGAGTGTTCGGGAGCAATAATCACCGCCAGCACAAATCTAGCATCGGCCAACAAGGTAGGGTGGTCGGTGCGTGGTGGCAGTTTGGTAGTGCTTTTGCCTTGCACGCCTAAAGCTTGCTTGGCAAGGGACTCTAACAGTTGTCTGGCTTGATGCAGATTGTGCGGTACATCTTCAAAACACAATAGCTCAGGGTGCAGTACGACTTTTACATTAGGAGCTAGGATGTGTTGATGCAGTTGTGCTTCTAGGGCTTTGCTAAGCTCGGCTTCCATAGGCCCTTCAGGCAAGCTGTAACGCGTCCATGTGGTGATAGGGATACTAATTAGTAGAGCTTCGTGGCGTTGGCCAGAAGCATCTTCCAGTTTGATGGACTCACTACAGCCTTCAAGCAAGCTGGCGATGATCTCTAGGTGTTCGGTAAGCTGGTGCTCATTCAGGTATTGAAATAGCTGCTCGATAATGGTGCTTTCGTCAGAAAGCAGCAGTGTTTCAATGCATTGTTCGGCCAAGTGTTCCCAGTAGGAGTCTTCCACTTTGGATACAGAATGGCTGAGCGCGTCTGCACAGTGCAACAAGCGTTTGGCATGTGCATGTAGGTGCTGATAGTCAGGTAACAAAGAGGAGTTCATGCCAGAAGTGTGGGGCCAGTAACAATGAGTCAGTTTACCCTTGAAGTAGTGCGTGGTGGTTGCCTTGTGACGCAACACAAACAAAGGGGCTGCATTCATGCAGCCCCTCTATACACTTTAGGTCAAGTGTGTTGCTTAAATGCCGACTGAATCAGCAATTTCCTTGTACTCTTCGATTTGGTCGAAGTTCAGGTAATGGTAGATCT
>JBQELO010000012.1:0-112841 GCA_052103955.1 Paenalcaligenes sp.
GTTTACGTAGAAGGCCGCCTGCGCACACGCAAATGGCAAGGCCAAGACGGTAAAGACAACTACACCACGGAAATCATTGCCGACCAGATGCAAATGCTAGGTGGTCGTGATGGTGGCGATGCTGATTTTGATGGTAATGACTACAGCGCGCCACGGGCACAACAACAGCAGCAACGCCAACAACCTGCCGCCAACCCATACCAAGCCCCTGCCGATAATCTGGCTGATATGGATGACGATATTCCGTTCTGAATGACATCTGAGATTAAGGAGCAGTGACTACATTGCTAGTATCGAACCCCTGCTCTTCAGCAAACTCAAGCAACGCTTGAACCGTTCCTTTGTCGCCCTCCTTGTCTCGGGACAAAACCCAGAGATATTCACGATTCGGGGTACCAACTAGTGAATATTGATAATCACCCTGCAACTGAATAATCCAGTAGTCACCCCAAACCATTGGCAACCAAGATAGCCAACTAGGCGCAAAGCGCACTTCCAACTTAGACGTACTGTCACCGCCAGCTAGCCTGCCCTCTCCTATAGCAACCTCAACACTACCGTCTTGTAAACGACACTGGTTAGTTACTTGTAAGACGCCACCATCTTGTAAAACATAGTCCGCTTGGACATCGCCCACACATTTGCTTTGGAAACGATTAGGCAATCTTGCCTGCTCATACCACGTTCCAGCGTACTTACTGAGATCAACATCCTTTTGAACTACTAGATCTGGGTTTGGCTGCGCACAACCTGCTAACAGCATTACTAATAAAACACTGGCGCTTTTCTTCATAAGAGCTCTAGTACCTAAGACAGGAAAATTTAATGTTACTCAAAAATTTACGGATCTACCGTTTAGATCCATCGTGGGCGCTCGATGCTGCCCAGCTCTCCGAACTGCTTGAACAGCACCAGTTCCAGCCCGGTACCAGCCAAGACCCTACATCAATCGGCTGGACTGAACCACGCACCGGACACGGCCTAGTCTACCAAAACAATAGACAAATCCTACTGTGTATGCGCAGCGAAAAGAAACTGCTGCCTAGCGCCGTAATCAATCAGGTAGCACGCGCCAAGGCCGCTAAAATCGCCGAGGAACAGGGTTACAAACCCGGTCGCAAGCAAATGCAGGAAATCAAAGAGCAGGTAATCACTGAGCTCATGCCTCGCGCCTTTAGCGTTGCGCGCGATACCCAAGTCTGGATTGATCCGGTAAACCGTTGGCTGTGTGTTGATGCAGCAGCTGCTAGTGTTGGCGATGAAGTGATGGGGCTGCTAGCTAAGACCATTAACCCATTCCCTGTGCTACCGCTTTACACCGAAACATCACCTGGTGGGGCCATGACCTCTTGGCTACTGGATGATGAGGCTCCTGCAAACTTCAGCATCGACCAAGATACAGAACTTCGCTCCACGACCGAGAACCGTGCATTAGTGAAGTACGTGCGTCACAGCGTTGATGGCGAAGAGGCTAGACGACACATTCAAACTGGCAAGCAATGCACACGCCTAGCACTTACATGGGACGACAAAATCAGCTTTGTGCTGACCGATGGCCTAGAGATCAAGCGCATCACCTTGCTGGACGTGCTTAAAGACCGAAGCAACCACATGACCGGCGATGAGGACGAACTATTCAACTCTGATATGTCGCTCATCACTCTTGAGCTTAGTCGCATGTTTGCTGATCTACTCTATGCACTCGGAGGCGAAAAGCGTGTGGTGTAAGAAGTGTGCGGGCTGGTCTGTGCTAGCAATAACCTTGGGCCTAGTAATGGCCTACGCTTTTACTTATGTGGCTAAGTAAGGTGGCATGCTAAGTGACAAACTTTAGTCCCTATCTTTCCGTTCATAGAGAAAGGGGAAAACCATAACAAATATAGTTGCCACTAAAAGGAAAATCACTGCGTTCATAGCTGTTACCTCCAAATCTTGTCTTACATCTTACTACTTGACTCATTTGGAATCTTTTAAAAATTGTTATGAAACAACTAGATGAGATACCGTAGCCACGAATAATGAGCTAACTACGAAAACCATGTGCTCTCAGAAGCTTTTTTCTAAGTTCATATAAAAAAACCGCTACACCGTAAAAGATGTAGCGGTTATGAATTTACTCTAAATTTTAAGAGTTAAAGGTCAGCTCCTATCGCTTTTAACCCTTCCATTGCACAAGCAGCGTCAATCGCTCCTGTTGGAGCGCCACCTACCCCAATCCCTGCTACTAAAACACCATTAAACTTAATAGGTAACCCACCACCTTGAATCACCATACGTGAATCCATATCACGTAAGCCGTTATTCTCTGGCTTGGAAGCAATAAATTCGGCTAGACCTGCCGTATCACGGCCCATAGCTGCGGCGGTGAACGCTTTACCTTGGGCGCTGCTACCTGTGTGTGGGCCTGAGCTATCTTCTTTCAATAAAACCTGTACAGCCCCCTCTCGAGCCACAACAGCAACACTCACCGCATATCCATCTTTAGCACATGCCTGCACTGTTGCTTGAGCTGCTTTTGTTGCCAACTCTAAAGGTAAATAGTGAGTAGTAGGTAGTATCGTTTGAGCCTGAACTACGAGCGGAGCTACCAATAAAGCTACAAGCATAAACTTACGGATCATCTTGAGTCTCCTCATTGAGAGTTAGGAGGTACGTTTCAGAAGCAATCGAACTTGAATCAATATATTCGTTTTGCACCAGGAGCCTCAGAAGCTGAATATAACTCACTCGCCTGAGCACGATACTTTAAGCAAGCTACTAGGTATGTGATCAAGATATATCCAGATGAGACGGCTACGTAAAATATAGCTAAATTTAACCAGAGCACAATATATTTAGGGATACAAAACATAACAGTCCTCGTTTAGCAGTAAGGATGACCATTACTTTAAGCCTAAAACAAATCCGATCCCCATACCTCCAAACACACTCACCATTACCGCTTAGCAAACATAAACCTCTTATAAATATCCTCACACCAAAAAACCCGCATAACCCATTGATAAAAAACAAAAAATAAACACTTATAGTTTGCGTATTATGGTCAAAATCTTTAATCCTAGCGTTAACCCCAATATAGGGAATATCACTAAAAAGTAGGTATAAAACAACGAGCGACACAGCCTCTAAGGTCAAATTTCTAGCTAGCGCTAACTACTAAAGACTAGGTTTAGAAAAGAACCACGAAAAACCTAGGCTTTCTCTTAATCTGATATACCGTAATCAGCTTACTAAAAATCATAAAAACTCTCAGTACAGGTTGAAAACTCGTACTCTGAGGAAATATTTTGCAAGCTCGTGCCGCACGGTAAAGCCTTGACGACCTCAAAAGCCCTCCCCAATGTCTCAGAGGGCATAGATATTCCTCAATAACCCAATTGATTTACAAACGACAACTCACTAAATCAAGACTTTAGTGCATTCCTTCTTGCGCCTATATATAGGAGCTTTTTACATGACACACCTTGTACTAGACCCCTGCTGTGGTGGTCGCATGATGTGGTTCAACCCACAAGACCAACGCTGTTTGTTTGGCGACATGCGGCACGAATCCATAATCGTTACCGACCGCACTCACAAAGAGGACGGTACAAGGGCTATTCATGTACACCCGGACATGCAAATGGACTTCCGTGTGCTGCCCTTTCCCGATAACACTTTCTATCACGTTGCCTTCGACCCACCCCACCTGGTACGGGCTGGCAAGCGCAGCTGGATGGCAGCCAAGTACGGAAAGTTAGGCGACGACTGGCGCGAAGATTTACGCCTAGGGTTTGCAGAGTGCTTCCGCGTACTGCGCCCCCACGGCACATTGAATTTCAAATGGAACGAAACACAGATACCAGTGCGTGATGTTCTGGCCTGCACCGACGTAGCCCCCTTATATGGCCACCGCTCAGGTCGGCTGAACAAAACCCACTGGATCACCTTTATTAAGCCATGAGGTACACATGACACAGATACAAGCACTCGAAAACCTAAGCCAAACAGACCTGATTAAGCTAATCCAGACTGAACGCCAGCAGCATGCAGATGATATGGACATGCTCTCTAAAGAGTTGGCCAGCAGAGCGGCACCCATTGAACTACGAGTGGTGACCGATATATTGGCAGAAGGTGGTGGCAGCTGGGTGACCTGCTCGGGCTGCCATGAAAGTAATGATGGATACCCTACCGGCCCATATAGCCAAGTGATGAAGTGCAACTTAGGGGTTGGGTGCCACGAATGTGGCGGTATCGGCGCTATATGGGACACAACAGATTACGACGAAATGGCTGATGCAATGTTCGGCGCCATTCCCGAAACAACGCCTGACAATCCATTGTCAGATCCTCAGATCGTTCGGGTTTACAAAATCAACGATATTTCCGGCTTGGTTGACAGCGACCTTTCGCAACCTTGCACCTGCCCATCCGGCGACGGCTCACTGCGATGGCCTTGCCCTGTGCATCCGCCAACAGCTTGAGCAATTCAAAACTGCAATATCCTACTCACCTAAGGACGTTTCCTTAGCTGTTAATCTAGTTTTCAAAACATCTGGAAGTGCCACTGTAACAAGCTCACTACTGCTGATGCTACGACAGTTTAAGGCAACAGAATGTATAGCTTCTTTGTGCAACGCATAAGCCTCTATACACATATCAGCATTGCGCAGCTCTCTGCCAACAATTCTTTCTAGTGCGTAAAGCGATATTTGTGCTGTGATTTTTTGACGCTCTACCGTATGGAAAGCAAAGACGATACGAGCAGGGCTTATTTGGTACTTAACAAACTCGTCCTCATCCATGGTTGCCTCCTTCTCAACACAAAGCGTCTCTTTAATTATGACTATTTCACACCAGCATGAACAGTCTACTACAACACCACGCAAAAACCCTTTCTATATAGCCTAGTCTCTAAACCTGTCTTTTTTCCACCGTTTAAATAGAAAGAGAATAAACAGAACAAAAAAATAGAATAAAAACACTAATGTAAAAAAGGTAGCAATCCTTAACCACAGAAACAGCCACTGATCAATATGGAGCATGTCACCCCCCAGAGATCACGAGAGCCTAACACCAAAATCAGATACAAACCTAACATTAGGTTACTTATATTTTGAGTTTCAGGGGGAGGATTTTGGCACTTTATTTCCATAAAAAAGGCACCAAACTCTGATGCCTTCTAACTACAAAAACTAAATTTACTCAATCTATGAAAAATCACGTTTATAGATACTGGCCATTGAGCTGGCATCACTAAATACCTGCAAGCTTTTTATCAGTCGACGCATCAGGCTTTCTCTGTGCGACTCTTGTTGTGACTTTTGTCGTAACACGAAGCTTTGAATTTGTTCTTTATAGGCGTGGTACGTTTCTATGCAACCCTGAATACTCAACGGTTTCCCAGCCAATACCTCCAATCTGTCGCGAGACACCCACCCCCATAATTTCTCACCTGAAACAAGAAATGTAAACACCACCCCGGGCGGGTCATCCTCATATTTCGCTACTAACGTCTGCATACTCACCTCTTGAAACCAAATATCTGCCCAAAGCTCATATCTGGACAGCAGCATAAATGAAAGGGTTATTGTGATTTAAATGCGTGACTTAGAACCTCAACTGTAAGGCTCAGAAATAGTCTACTTAGCAGCTTTTTATACACCGCAAATCAAATGTAACTAAATACAAATCCCCCCAACAGCAGACACAGACAAACGCCCCGCAGCTGCGGGGTTTTTACTGGAAATCACATGACAGAAAACGATGACAACCGCTCTCGTTACGTTGAGCGTATCCGTAAATTATTGGCCCTAGCTGGGTCTAGCAACGAACACGAAGCTGCTATTGCACGTAAACGCGCCGACGCCATGATGGAAAAATACGCCATCACGCACATGGAATTGGGCGATGCAGAGTTTGGAAGCGGCTACTTTGAAACGGCCACCAAAGACCATGCCAGATGGAAAACCAGCCTCTATGTGGCTATTGGGTATATTTTTGGCTGCCAGACCGCCTACCATACCAACCGAGAGCAAAAGCTAGTCATAACCTTTTACGGCAAAAAACCTATGGTCGAAATCGCACTCTACATAAGCGATGTCATTACCAGAGGCTTAGCTACCGCATGGGATAACCACAAGCAACTTCTAAAGCAGCATTCCATCCCCTTAAATTCCACTACACGCAATAGCTTCCATGAGGCCTTTGCCGGCGGCGTAATTACGACTGTTAGCAGAATATTTAACGGCATGAGCCCTGAAGAACAAGACCAGCACAGGGCCGATGTAGAGGCAGCAAACCATCTAACTCAAGACATCCCAGAAAAGAAACGACGGGACACCAAACCTAAGCATCAAGACCGGCTAGCCACAGCAGCAGGCTACCTTGCAGGCAAAGCCCAAAACATCAATATCGGTGTTGGTACCGCCACCCCCAATGCGCGGGTTACTACAGACGCAACTACACACCCGGCATAAGCCGGGTTTTTGTTGGACACAAAAAGGAGCGCCAATGAGTTCTATATATTTGCCGCCATATCTTACTGATCAAGAAATAGATGGTATCTGCGACCCTCTCACCCAGCCCATGGCACAAATAAAATACATGCGCTCTTTGGGTATGGTTGTACAGAGAAAACCAAGCGGTCGCGCGCTTGTAGCCAGAGAGGAGTTTAAAAGAGTCACTGTTTTGCAGGAGCAGGCAGCTGCATTTTCGCCGGAAGCACGCCCCGATCGAGAGCGTCTGCTAAGGTTAGTAGGAGGTAATAAACATGGGGCGCAAGCGCAAAAATAACGAATTACAGCTACCCTCCCGGGTATACCAAAAGCATGGGGCTTTTTATTATGTGCACCCAAGCGGAAGGTGGGAGCGTATTGGCACAGATCTCGCTGAGGCTCGCAAACGTGGTCACCACTACAACGACCCTGACAATATCTTTGGCACGATGCAGCACTACCTGCAAGAGTTCATCCTTCATTGCGAAAAGCGAACAAAACTCCCAAGAGATAAAGGCGGCATGTCTACCCGAACTTTTGAGGACTATAAAAAGACAACTGTCCCGCTAATTGCGTTCTTTGGGAAGATGACGCCCAGCCAAGTCCAAGGCAATCATATTGCTGAATACCTAGATGTTGGCGTAGAAATGAATAGATCTGTTCGGGCAAATAGAGAAAAAGCAACATTATCAGCCTGCTTTACTTGGCTGCTGCGCCAATCGGGTACTGGGATATCCGTTAATCCGTGCATCGGCATTCGACGCAACCCAGAGAGGAAACGAGATCGCTACGTTACTCATGAGGAATATAGGGCCGTTTGGAAAAAAGCTCAGCCATCTGTTCGTGCCCTATTGGATCTGATTTATCGAACCCTACAAAGGCCTGAGGACATCATTAAATGGACTCCAGCTAACATCATCATCAAATCCGAAAACGATGGAACGAAGGTAAAAGTAATCCGCACCCAGCAAGGAAAAACCGATGCATATGTAGATATCGCGGTTTCTCCCGAGATCGAGCAAGTTCTCCAAACCTTGATACGCCCCACCGGGTCTCCTGAAGACTCAACACGCCCCCTTTTATTAAGCCGAAAAAACGAACCCTACACATACAGCGGCCTCACAAGCATGCTTCAACGCTACGTTAAATCCACTTCCATAAACGGCAAGCCTATCCCCTCTTTTGGTTTCTACGATATGAAGGGAAAGGGAGCCACAGACATGTGGCTAGCGGGAGTCCCCTTAGAAGAGATACAGGCTCTTTGCGGGCACGACTCTATGACCACAACAGAGATCTACGTAAAATGCCGCTGGCGCGATACGATCCAATCGAATAAAACCAGCATAAAACAGGCCTAAACCCTGTCTAATATACAGTACCTGAAGAACGTAAATACGTGCTTACAAGGCGTCTATGAATCATTTTTTATTAGACAGTGTTTTCTGTTTTCCTTTTCATTATCAATCAACTAACACCTAAAGAGCGCGGGACTCATAATCCGTTGGTCGCTGGTTCAAGTCCAGCTGGGCCCACCACACACTTCTCAGATAAATGAATGGCTTGCAGAAATGCAGGCCATTTTTTTATGCGCTAAAAACCAAAACCACCCACAGTTTTACGTTACCCTCCGCCCGCCAACACCTCCATGATTTCCCTAGGCGTGTATGGCATTCAAGCACTGGCGTTGGTATCCTTACGGGTTACTTATTTCTTTTAGTGATTAAATCACTCTTCTGGAACATTAAAAACACGGGATAGTAATCCTGGCTCCTCGGGGAAAATGCATGTCGAATATTAAAAACATCCTGGGCATAGCGATGGCCTTTGTTGGGGTCGTAGTAGGCGCCGGTTTTGCATCAGGGCAAGAGGTATTGCAGTTTTTCAGTAGTTTTGGCTATTGGGGGCTGCTTGGGGGCGTGGTCAGCGGGCTGTGTTTTGCTGTGCTGGGTATGGCTGTGGGAGAGTTAAGCCAAGTATCGGTTTCGCACTCTTTTAAAGAGGGGCTATATCTCATTTGTGGTCCACGACTAGGCCTAGTCGCTGACATCATGATCACCTTCTTTATGTATGCCATTGCCGTGGTGATGTTTGCGGGTGGCGGCTCGTTGATGGAGCAGCAATGGGGGATTCCTGCAGAATACGGCAGCATTATTGTGATGCTGGTCACAGTATTAATCGTTTTTTTGCGTGTAAATCGAGTCTTGGCTTTTATTGGAAGTGTCACACCTTTATTGGTGTTGATGATGATTGTGCTATGTGTTTACAGCTGGAATACCCGCACTCTGCCTTTAGATGAGCTAGACATTATTGCCAAAACCAAGCCCCAAGGCGCAGGGAATTGGCTAATCGCAGCTTTACTCTATGTGTCTTACAACATGGTGGTAGGCGCACCGTTTCTGATGATTGCTTGTTCTCAAGCCACATCGCGACGCAATGCATTGCTAGGTGGTCTGGTGGGTGGGTTACTGCTTGGCATATTAATTGTCTTGATTAGCACCAGCGTATTCGGGCGTATTGATACCATTGGTTCTGCTGCTTTGCCCATGCTGATGTTGGCTACCGAACAATCCGCCTTCTTAGGGACGCTAATATCGGCAGTGATTTTTGCCATGATCCTAACCACTTCGGTAGGCGTTCTGTATTCGTTCTCGGCCCGAATTCTGCCACCCAACACCCTTAAGTTCAACGTTGGTACGGCCATTGCCGGTGGACTAGGCTTGATTGGTGCCAAGGTTGGTTTCATCAATTTGGTAGGCACAGTCTATCCATTCTTTGGCTACTTTGGCTTTGTGTTGATGGCTTGGATTCTGATTGCTTGGTTCCGTTTGCGTAGCCTTCGACGCAAGAATGCGGCGTAATGTGCCACAAAGAAAAGGCTTGCTGTCATGCAGGCCTTTTTTTCGTCTGTAAGATGCTCCAAAACTCATGACGCACTGGGCATCTTGGGTTATTTTCGTGTTTTGTTACAACCCAAATGCTAGCCCCCCCTCATTTCAGCCTAGATTGGGTGATTTCTGCACTACCCTCAGAGTCACCTCCGGCACAAAAAGCACGATAACCCATCTAAAAACCAATAAAAGACTCTAATATCCACTTACCACATCAAACTTAATGAAAAGATAATGTATTACAAAATATGATGGTGCAAATTTTCGAAAGAAGCCTAGTATGAAGTTGTGCTTTCAGGTTCACCCCTAAAGCACATACTGCCGCTAAAGATCAGATTTTCTGAACATTACTGCGTCAGTATATTCAGGAGTACCGTATGACACGTAGTCTCCAAAGCACAGGAAGGAAAACAAAAATCCCTCACTTTCCTGCACAGCTCATCACCCCCACCTCCGATCCCGACGCAACAGATCCTCGTGATAAGCGTCCTACAGAAATAGAACGGATCAATGATGCAGATCAGCCTCCCCCACCACTGGAACCACCTATTGGTGACAAAGAGCCTGAACCTACTCCCAAAAATACTTTCGTGACAAAAACAAAAGCGATATTGCAGGGTTTTATTCTGCCCCCGCTATTCAAATAAACTGGATCCACATCATGACTGACCTAAACAAAAAACCCGCACAAACACCTGAGAAGAAACCAGAACCCCAGACACCACCTTCTTCTCCCTTCGTGAAAAAAACTGAAGCATTCAATGTTCAGAGAAAAGAAGGTAACAACAACCCAGGAAAGATAAATAAGTAGTCTTCCTACCCAAAAACATGCTTCTGCCCGCCTGGTGCGGGCACGAACTAGGTAACGCCACAACAGCATCCCCAGCAGTTCCCTTGTCAACGCTGTTACAAAGTATAGGTGTACTTTGATACCCCTAAGCCCCATAGTGTTTAGGTGCGTTAACACACAACTACAACAATCATAAAAAAAGGCCAGCACATTCGCTCGCCCATAACCTTTATTACGCGTTCACTTTTTTCTACGCTATTGGCAGCACCCGCTCCCAACCGCTCTCAATGATCAATATGAAGAAGCGTTGGAGATCTTAATGATTTACCAAAAACTGAATCAGGGCGGCCTGAGCCCCCTGCACGTCTCCCCTTTGCTTGAACCCAAACCAACTGCTAAACAGCAGGAAGAACAAGCAAGCGCTAGAAGACTAACCGAAATCCGTCGAAATTTTGCTCGTAACCTAAAAAATAGGTTTCCAGGGCTACCCTACTAAGTCATTCGCTATAACACCAAAGCCCCTTACGAGGGCTTTTTTTACGTTCTGAGCAAAGCCCTAGGTTATGAGCCACGTCATCCGTGCAATAGATGACCCTCTATTAGTTGGACATAAAAAAAACCGGCACTTTTTTAAGGTGACTGGCATAAAACTTAACTATCCTGGCTTTGTTATGCAAAGATCAGGTTAAAGAACTTGAACTCGCGTTGCACATGGGCCTTTTTGGCCTTGACCTAGCACAAAAGATACACGTTGATTTTCTTCGAGTTTCTTATGAGATTCATCGCTTTGAATTTCGCTGTGATGCACAAAAAGATCTTTGCTACCATCTTCAGGCGTAATAAAACCAAAGCCCCGTGAATTATCAAACCACTTCACAATACCATTTTCTGTTTTCACTATATTTCCTAAACGGGTAGAGATAAAAATTTCTCTACCTCAAGATGACATAGAGCCGTTCAGCTTGGATTGTTTAAACCGTTACTGTACCTATGTCATTTTTGTAGTTCTGCCACTAGTACTCTAAACAACGAGGACAAATACTTCGCGTCATACTCGCCACGCTTAAGATTTGTTTGCTCTGCCCCACCTGTAATACCTGTTGTTGGGCCTAATATTTTCAAGGATCCACTATTAGCAAAGGCTACTAACAGCTCCTCAACAAAAGCCGTTGCTTCTTGTTCATTTAGTGCCATGTTGAACTGCTCTTCCCAATGATTTTCTCACTATGCTCTCTAGAGTCCTGTAAAACATAGCCTTGAATCTCCCCTTTCAGTCTGCTCGCTGCCGCTCTTGTTTTCTGGCACAAATAGCTTTGCTTGTTACTTTTCGCTTTCTTGCTCATACATCTCTCCCTATGGCGTCAGCACACAATGCGGCTAGTGTTGGAGTCACTCATACTCCAACTGCCATCTCTAATTGGCACTGGAATTTCTATTAATGGATTGAATCAGCAACGCTGCCTAACTGACTTCTGGAAGGCCACAAATGCTTAACTGCTGAACACTCGTCATCACACAGCGTTTCAGGCCACTACAGTGAAGACCACGCTTGAGGACATTAGGTATTGGGTATACAGAGGAAAGGGCTCAAAACCCTCTTTATGATGTTTTATCTACCGCGGCCTGAACCTTGGTTCACTGGTTTGCGGTTATGGGCAGCACTTTCTCTTTTGAGACCTTCACTGGAAAGTTGATCTTGTCGCTCTGCCTGACTTGAAGCGTGCTCAGATTGCCTAGCCTTCGGCTTCTTAGGAGCTTTACCCCGTTTGTCCATTTCGACCTCCATTGGTCAATGGTGACTCAAGCAAAGATGCAGAGTCATTAACACAGGATAGGCTACTTCCTTCTAAATAGCTCGTTATATCTTCGCACCAGCGCCCAGACGCCCAGATGCGCTGTTCGTAGTGAGTAGCAGCAAAACGCACTGCTCTCACTTAACCAGAAAGTCGCTTGTAAGACTGAAATCTGCACTGGCTCGCTACAACCTTGAGCACGCAGAACTAGTTGAGTTTTCTACTCACCCCCAGTCTGGCTGACACCGTAACTCAACAACGATCTCTAGTTAGTCATTAGGGTTTTTATATGTAGTATAGAAACTCGTTCCGCACATGCGCTGGATAAACTCATGCCCTGCGGTTGCAGCCGATACTGGCTTATCTGTTGCTACGTAAAGAAAGCCCTTCTGTATATTACCTTGTGTGTCCCAGGGAGTAGGTTTTCCATTTTCCCAGCGATTCACATCGTAGTTCACGCAGTAGCCAATCGTTTTAGCTGTTTTTTTATCTTTCACCACCATGATCTGGTTATAGCTGAAATGATAGCCTTGGTTCGCTTCGTCTAACTCACGTTTGGCACTCTCACTCAAGGCAAAAGGTCTAGCTAAACGGTCAACGGCAGCCGGATACTCTGCATCTACTTTACGGCTAACAAACTGTTTATCAGCGGCATCTGCAGCGGAATAGGTCACGCCTTGTGCCGTTTTATCAATACTGTACTTTTCCCATTCCTCGGACTCTTGAACAAACGGCGTTGTCCCTTCCAAGATACTGGCAAATTGATTTAACGCACTGAGCAGAGAACTATCTCCAGTCGTACTACAACCCGATACCAACAACATAGCAGGTAAGGCCATAAACAAGATGCGTTTTTTCATTTCTTCCCCTACAGAGTGAGTCCAGTAGCATACAGCTCGCTGCGCGCCACAACATTGTCAAAAACAAGCGTTACGCCACTGTACAAAATTACCCACTATTCATGTCTGCTATTTCCTCAGTTCATTGCAACAACTGGTAAATAGCACTGCTCACCCGCGCCAAAACAAGGCTAAAGATGCAAGTGTTGTGTGGTAGCATTCTCAGCCATATTAATTAGCCAACACCATCTTCATTAGGACACGAAGAAGAATGAAAAAAACCTTGTTCTCACTTGCTCTTGTTGCTGGGCTATTGCCTTTTACCACTAACGCGGCAAATGTTCAGTTTATAAACAAATCGTCGTGGGATATCTACGAAATCTATTTCTCACCCACCAATCAAAAGAACTGGGGTGAAGACCACTTAGAGGCAGAGGTACTGGAGAACGGTGACAGCCTAACCCTAACTGATGTGCCTCCCGGCAAATGGGACGTGCTGCTGATTGATGAGGATGACGATGAGTGCATTCTGAAAGGTGTGCAAATCGTTGGCGATGATACGTGGGAAATCACCGATGAAGAGCTTTTAACCTGCCAGATCAATAGCTAACACCTCAGTACGCGCATAAAAAAACGCCACCAAACTCAATGAGTGGTGGCGTCTAAATTTCATTTCTTTCTCAAGAATGAAAAAACATGTGTAGCCATTATGTACTATTTGTTTTTCTTTTGAAACAAAAAAATACCCAAGTAACTAAAAATAATCAAAATTCGCTGTTTTAGTGTCTACGCCTACGCTTATGGCACAAAACCATTGGCCATTTCCCTACACTACACGCGGGATAAGCCACCTACGCAATCACACATTGAGATGCAAAGGCACAGACCGTAAACGTCGCTTTGCGTGATAATGCTGCATCGCCAAGGCTCGGTTCGCACGTAGTATGCTCACCCCTCCTTTATTACAGACTCAGCGACTACAGTTAAGTTCCCTAGTTCCTGACGATTTAGCGTTCAGTCTTATACTACTGGCCAACGAACAAGCCCTTTCTTCTACTCAATCATCTAAACATCATGAAACTACTGAAGTTCACTGCGGTATCTATCTGGGTTGTTCTGTTATCTGCCTGCGTATCTATGGCTAACTTCGGCTCCAAAGTAGACCAAAGCTCACCCGATGCCGTTGCCATGGCCTACATTACCACCTTTTATTCTGGTGATAGCAGAAGTATTAAAAAACTGTTGGAACCCAGTGTATTAGCCGAGATAGAAGAAGACCCCGACACACGATTGATATTTGTGGCGGTTGAAAATATCGGTGACTATGTGAAGAGCGGCGGTGGCTACAAAAACCTACGTATCACGGATATCAAGAAATACAGAGACGATGAGTCCCGTACCTACTTCTACGACATAGACTTACCTTACGTATCACGCCATAGCCCTGTGGAGTGGATGGAGAAATTCTCCTCCATTAGCCTCGTCAAAGACCAGCAAGGCTTGTGGTGGGTGGACGAGGTGGATGGTATCTACCAACTGTAACCGCCTTAGTAGCTCTTTTGATTCCAAACGGAAAGAGGCTTATGCCATTACATAAAACTTTTTATGTGCTCTGCCTTAGCATGTTGGCAGCTTGCTCTACACCTAATCAACAAATACAGACGTACCTAGGCCCTTTTCCTGATTTCGATATGGAAGAGCTTAGAGACGTAGAAGACCAAGAGTTCGTGGCCTATTACGACGATGGCACACTTAAACAGCACACATGGATAGTGAACGGGTGCTTTGACAACATGCTGCGCACCTACTACGAAAATGGCAAGCCTAAACTGGCGATCCCCATTACCAATTGCAAAGCAAACGGGGTGGTCAAAAGCTACCACCCTAATGGCAATCTAGACTATGAGCTCTATGTGGTGAATGGCGTTCCAGATGGGTCTTTTTTAATCTACCACAACTCCGACAGCAACTACGTCGCTAAGCGCGCTTCCGTCAA
Organism: Paenalcaligenes sp.; assembly: GCA_052103955.1. GTDB lineage: Bacteria > Pseudomonadota > Gammaproteobacteria > Burkholderiales > Burkholderiaceae_B > Paenalcaligenes. The sequence goes on from JBQELO010000012.1 coordinate 14,786, forward strand.
AAATGGCCATGTGGAGGGCTTAGTTGAAGAAATTAGCGATGATGGTGAAACGCTAAAACGCGGCGCCATTAGAAATGGCAAAGCCATGCCGTTTTAACCCCTCAAAACACCCCAACTGTTAACCACAAGGCCCGTCTGCAGTGACGGGCCTTTTCTGTTAGGACTTACTTTGCCAATAAATTTGCCAGCATATACCCCGAGCCAGCCCCCGTTCCCGCACCGGGCCACGTCGACGCACCGCATAAATACAAACCTTTAACCGGCGTTTTGTATTTGGAATACCCTGCCACTGGGCGAAAAAAGAAGTTCTGATCCAAATGGTGGCTGCCGGACAGATTATCACCCCCAATCAAGTTGGCATTAAAGTGTTCTAAGTCTTGCGGGGACATCACATGCATCGCCAAAATCTTACTACGCACACCTGGCGCGTAATGCGCTAACACATCTATCACCCGCTCAGCATAAGCACCTTTCACCTCGGACCATTCTGCGGCGGGAATCGTCGCTAAAGCATCCCCTTTTATCAATGCAGGCAACACGCGAACCTGTACCCATAAGGTATGTTTGCCAGCGGGCGCACGCGATGGGTCCAGCGCTGTTCCCTGCCCTACAACCAGCACGGGCTCTGCCGGTAATAAACCCGCTGCAGCTTCGGCGTAGACTTTGCTCATCATGGCTAAATCAGGTGCCAAATGCACGTAAGAGAAAGCCTGTAGCTCTGGCCCTGCCTTCCAGTCTGGCAACCCATCTAAGGCCAAATGAATCATCATCGTGCCTAAACCGGGACGAAAGGCATCCACTTTTTTCTGATACGCAGTAGGTACGGCTGGAGCAGCTACTAAACGTCCAAACACCAACTGTGGATTAAGGTTAGCAATGACCGCTTTAGCCGCTGTAAAACGTCGACCATCCTCTAACACCACGCTACTGGCGCGCCCCTTGTCTTGCTCTATGCTTTTGACTGGTGCATTCAGCAGCAACTCTCCACCTAGCTCCTGCAGCAACCCCACCATGGCATGAATAATTGTGTCCGCACCACCTTGTCCTATCACCATGCCAAAGGCTTGATTGGCCATAGACTCTAAATACGGAAATAACGCACCGCCTGCTGTATCTGGCGTGAAATCCACATGCAACCCCCACGCTGCCATCATGGCTTTAAGCGAGTCGCTTTCAAAATGCCGATCTAAGAAGTCGCGCGGTGTAGCCAATAGCAACTGCAACAACTCGGCCACGCCATCTTTACCCAATTCGCGCCAACTACGCCATACACTTTTTGCCAACGCGGTAGATGGCATGGGACTGCCAAGTACAGAAAATAAGTGCGGGGCTTTACGCTGAAAGTCTTCCAGCATAGCCTGCCATGCGATAGCGTCTTTTTCCGACACACTACGTATGCGCGCTACGGTAGTTTCTACATCCGTACTAACGCCTAGGTAGCTGTGATCCCTAAAGATACTCGCAAAACAGTGCTGTGCTGGCACAAAGGCTAAGCCGTGGCGTTCTAATGCCGCTTTATGGCGCTGATAAAACGCTGAACCTGCAAAAGACGACAAATTCATTGCACACACGTCGTGCTTAAAACCAGGCAACGTGAGTTCTTGCGTACTGACCGCGCCGCCCGCTGAGCTTTTGGCCTCAATCACTCGCACTTTCCAACCTTTACTGGCCAGCTCTACTGCTGCGGCCAAACCATTGTGCCCCGCCCCAATCACAATGGCGTCTGCTGCTGTCTCTGCTCCCATCGCCAACTCCTTTAGTTCTAAACTATTTTATGGTTTATTCTACAACTGAAATTTGCTTTGCAGAGGGCAATTCAAGACAACAACCTTATTTTTTCTTTCTATTCCGCATCAAAAAAGCCTACTCATAACCCGCTAGAATTATGAGTAGGCTGTTTGCCACACGGTTCACTGCACGTCACTTAGAACGCTATACCCACATTCGCTCGTACGCCGTGATATTTGGCATCACTGCCTAACTGCCCTTGGTACGACACACCTACGTTCACCGAACGACTTAGCTGCATCGCCACACCGGCTTCCAGTACGGCGCTATCTCTAGACAGCGGCACACCCGTGATCGTGAAAGCCTCACCGCTAGAGAAACGCTGTGTGGCTTTAGGTAGCACGCTACCAAACGCATGACGCCAACCCGCCGATGCGCTGACCATCACGTTGGTTTCACCTACGGCAATATCCGCACTTAAGCGTGAACCTAAGGTCATAAACGTAGAGTCGTTATTTTGGCTGCTGGATTTCAACGCTGCTGCACCGCCCTTTTCACTGAAACTTTGGCTGTGCAGGTTGACATAGGCTAGGTTTGCAAAGGGTTCTAGCTGCATCACGCCTGCATCCACGTTGTAGCCCACATCAGCAAAAATCTGCGTGGTACGTGCTTTAGGAGAGGCTTTTAACTCTTCAGACAACCCAGGCATCGCTACAGACCTATTCGTACGCATGTCGTGCCAACTGTGGGCCGCGCCTAGGCGCACACCTACCGCATCCCACTGCCCACCCCCATAAACACCTACGTGGTAGTTATCGCTTTTGTTAGAACCGCCTATATCGCGCACATCCGATTTCGTATGGCTGTAACCCGCCATCGCGCCCACGCGCCAGTTGTCGCCCACACTGGTATCAGCCCCCAACATAAAACCGTTGGTGCGGCGTTTGAGTTTGTGAGCATTACCATCACTGTCGCTATGTCCCCAATTGCCAAAGAGCTGTAGCCATGCGGCAGCGCCTGCGGTGTTCGCGTTAACGACTTGTTGGTTCGCTAAGACCGGACTAGCACTACTACCTGCCGCCCCAAACGCTCCACGCAAACGATCAGTAGCGGCGTCGCGGATAAAACGGCTGTCATCAATCAACGCGGTTTTAGTGGAAGCATGTATTTCACCTGACAGTGCATTCAAGCTGCTTTGCAGTAAGGCGACATCATTCGGTAATTGCGCAAGCGCGTCATATACCGCGTGCCCAGCCCCTACGCCCATGCTGTCAATGGCTGTGGCGGTAGCGCGTTGATTGCGAGTCTCGGCCAAGGAGGCAAACGACGTGCTATTACGCCGCAACGCCAACTGGACGTTACCGGCACTGTAGTCGTAGTTTAGCTCTGGCGTTAAGAAGGCAAAGTCAGACTGCACCGTGTCAAAGCGCCCCGACAAACTGCCATCGGCTGACAGAATTGTGTATGTGGAACGTAAGTTGTAGTTGCCGTTTTCTCCTATGTGCGCCACACCACCGGCTAACGACGCGTTACCGGTTACGTGTACTAGGTCGGCGGCGGTGCTTTGTGGGTCTACCTCTACATCAAAGCGTGAACCTGTTTGCAGCGCAAGATCGCCATCAATAGTCAGCGTACCAATAGAATTCCCTGGTGACAGCGTACCGCCTTGCGCTACTGTTAGCGTAGAGCCTACGCCGCTACCTATAGTGCCATTACCACCTAAAAACGCCCCATTCCCCACGGTTTGGCTACCACCCAGTTTGCCGTTAACCGCCAGCCTACCTGCTTCAATCGTGACGCTACCCGTAAAGGCCGAACTATCACCGGTTAATTGTAGTAAGCCTTGGCCTTGTTTTTGCAGCGAACCGGCACCTGATAACTGGCCTGCATAGTGGGCAGCTACCGCTTGGTTCAAGGCAAGGCTTGCCCCTGCATCAATTTCCGCATTGCCCGTAAAACGTTCGGCAGCGCTAGACACTTGGCCAGCCTCAATATGCCAATCTAATGCAGACTGCCCGGCTAAGGTTAAGTGGCCTTGACCCTGTTTGATCATCTGGCCGGCTTGATTATTCAACGCCAACACATGGCCAGTGAAACTGACGTCCGCAGCCTCGTTCAAGATCACAGTACCAGCATTCGCAATGCTCCCCGAAATACTCGCGCTTGACGCCTCTACGGTGCCTTCCTGCACCAACGTGTTGCCATAGGCGTTCGCGGTATTGGTAAGCTGTAATGTGCCTTGACCTGTTTTACGCAGATCACCCGCACCTGCCACGGTTCCGGTTACGCCCAGCGTTGTACCTGTGGCTACATCAATCGTGCCGGCTTTATTCAGATTGAAATCTCGTGCAGAGGTAAACGAGGCAGTGGTCGCCAAGCCACCACCACTAAACGCCACGCTGTTGGCTGTGCCTAAAGCAGAGTCAGCATCAATCTGCACGGTACCGGCTGTAAGCGTTGTGACACCAGCATAGCTATTTGCACGGTCTAGCACTAGGGTGCCTGCGCCGGTTTTCGTTAACCCACCCGCGCCAGAGATCGCGCCTTGCCAGTTCAGCTCGGTATTAGCAGCCACATCCATATGGCCAGTCTGGTTCAAGGCCATCGTACGCATCGAGCTAAACGACGCGGTAGACGCTAACCCACCTCCGTCCACAATCACACTAGTCGCCGTGCCTAAGGCCGAGTCGGCATTGATCTGCACGGTACCAGCTGCAAGCGTTGTGACACCAGCATAGCTATTGGCGCTGTCCAGCACTAGAGTACCCGCACCAGTTTTGGTTAAACCACCCGCGCCAGAGATCGCACCTTGCCAGCTCAGCTCGGTATTGGCCGCTACATCCATATGAGCAGCTTGATTCAATGTGACATTACGTGCCGAGCTAAACGACGCGGTTGATGCTAGCCCACCACCATCCAACACCACTGTGCTACTGGCTGCGCCCAAATTACTATCGTTAGATACCGACACCGTGCCGCCTTGCACAATCGTGTCACCGGTATAGCTATTAGCACCGCCTAACACTAAAGTGCCTGCGCCAGCTTTGGTCAAGATTTTACCATCCCAGCCAGTCGCTTTATTCGCAGCCTGATCTGTCAGATCCACGCCTACGGTGAATTGCTCTGAGGCATCTACCAACGTAAATGTACCGGCTCGTAAGTTATTATTCGCCGTCCAACTCAGGCCGTGGCTCGCCAAGTATTGTTTGCCATCCGCAGACTTACGCGTGTTTAAGGTCATGTAGTCTACGGGGCCTTGCGTAAACCCACCCACACTAATGGACGCAAAGTCACCCGTGATGCCATTTGCTGTATCAATTAATACCGTGTCAGTACTGGTCGCCGTCGAAACGCCGCTCAGGGTAAAGCCTACGCCTGTACCTATAGTGATACCCTTAGCTTGCAAAGCTGTTCCACTAGAGCCCACACCCAGAGCCAGCTTCGTGTTCTTCGCTAGATCTACCTGTCCCTGTACGGTTAAGGTGGCTGGCCCTTGTATGCTCAGCGTACTGTTCCCCCCCTTCACACTCAGATCCGTTTGCAAGGTATTCGCTGCCCCTTGTGTACCGTTACCATACTGCAACGTGGCACCGCCTGTGACTTCCGCTTGGCTCCCCGCGGTACCTAATACAATCAACGTCCCTTTAGAAACAACCGTACCACCGGTAAAACCACTGTTATTGCCACTGATAATCAAGGAGCCTTGGCCCGTTTTAGTCAGTACACTGGTGCCTGCTAACGTCCCCGTCAACTGTAGTGTTGTTGTTGTGTTTTTTTGCTTCTCAACACGTATGCCACTCTTATTGTTGATCCGTACATCTCGCGCTGAAGCAAATGACTCCATTGCTACTAAGGTACCGCCTTCCAACGTAACAGCCCCTGTGGCGGCTCCCAAGTTTTCATCTCTGGACACAAAAATCTCACCTGCTTGGATGATAGTGCCACCGCTATAGGTGTTGATACTGTCTTCATCAAACTCTAGAATACCCGCCCCCTTTTTGGTCAGTGTTTTACCATTCCAGCCCAAGCTAGGATTAGCTTTTTCATCCCCGAGGTCAAATCCCCCAAGCATTACAAAATCGTCTTTCTTAACCGTAAACGTACCGTGTGCCCAATTATTATTGGCTGTCCAGCTCATGTCTTCAAACATCTCAAAGCTGTAGCCATCCTCTGATATACGGGTATTCAACGTACCGTCGTAATCATCCGCCCCTTTCTTCTTTTTAAAACCACTGACAGTAATAGAGGAGAAATCCCCCTGAATGCCATTAGTAGTACGAATCGCCTCACTCAAAAAACCAACCGGCTGCTCCGCATTAACATGCAGTACAACGTCCTGCGCTATGAATAACGACTCGGCCTCTAGAATAGGCTGTTCAGCTCCAGTCCCTAGCTCTAACCTAGCTTGGTTTGTTAATGCTAACTCCCCTTTTACACTCATCACCGCAGATGGTTGGATCACTAATTTGCCCCCCTGCACTGTGGTGGCACCAGCCAAGTTGTCTACGACCTCTAACTTCCCCTCTACAAGAAACGTGTTGCCCGTAAACGTGTGGGGACTATTACCAGCTATAGCCAGCACACCTTTTCCTACTTTGGTAAAACCTTCAGTGGCTGTGATCAGCCCCTGCCATATCAGCTCGGTTCCCTCTGCCACATCAAGGCTAGCCCCTGTAAGGTGAAGGTCCCTAGTACTAGCAAAAGAAGCCTTAGTAACTAATACCGCTCCTCTATGCAGTTGAATGCTGCTATTCGGTCCCCCTAAGTTGGCATCTCTTGAAACCTCCAAAGCCCCTTCCTTAACAATCGTGTCCCCGCTATAGCTGTTATTCCCATGTAATGCTAAAGTTCCGAGCCCCGTTTTAGTCAGGGTGACACCATCCCAATTCAAAAGAGGATTGGCCACCTGATCCACTAGTGATACCCCTAGATCAAAACGATTACCTGCATCAACTAACGTGAAGGTACCATGTGCAGCATCGTTATTAGCCTCCCACCGTAAACCATAGCTAAGCAAGTACTGCATGTTATTGGGTGATTGTTGAACGTCATACTGCAAATAATCCACAGGATTAACCGCACCACCTATTGTTATCACTGGTAATTTTCCAGCGATAACACTGTTGCTTTGCACAATGACTGCATCTTTTTGCATGCTCTTGGACAACGCATTTATATTCAGCGCAACGTTATCACCAAAACTCACCTCATTCGCAGTCAACGGTGTTTCTGCACCGCCCATACCGATAGAAAGCTGAGTGCCGTCCTGCATCTCCAACTTCCCATCCACACGTAACGTTGAGCCGCTGAATATACTTAGCGTACTGCCTTGACCGCTAACACTCAGGTCCCCCTCGGCAGCATTCGCCACCTTGTTATGAGCATCTCCGTACTGCAATGTACCGCCAGTAACCTCAGCCATACCCCCCAGTTTTTTTTGAACAATGAGCTTACCGCCTGAAACTACTGTGAACCCATGAAAATCAGAGTTATCAGCGGTTAATAATGTGGTACCTGCCACGTGCGATATTACGGCTGACTTGTCTGTCGCTCTATGCCCATTCGTTCGTAAAACAGCCCTAAAAGCATAGTCACTATTAGTATGGTTAAACACAAGATGTTGACTAAACGAGCGTGGGTGTGTCACAAACCTCTCTACTGGAGGCGCATCAAATAACACTTCGCCTACCTGTACTCCCCCTGCCGCCACAGCCTCCGCGGGACTAGAACTGGCTGCGCCAATAAACATAGAACCGCCTGGCAAGCCTATAGAAAACACATCAATCTCATATTCTCGCCAAGAGTCAAGCCTAATACGTTGCGCCTTTACCTCTGCGCGGTCCTGCAGCACTAGCTTCCCATTTCCTAAGATAGACAACTCACCGTCTACCTGTAATGCGGAACCTTCCCCACGAACCAACCCCAAAGCTGTGTATTGGAATCCCAAACCATCAAGAAACACTGTGCCGCTTTGAACCTTTCCTCCATTCTCAACGACTAACGAAGTCTCCCCTCCCCGTAAATCTATGGTTTTTGCAGAGAGTTCTGAGAACAAACCAGTCACTAGCAACTTTGATTTTTTTAGATCGTAGACATTTCCTAAAGGCTCATCCGGACCTAAGCGCAGCGTTTCCCCAACCCTCACCTGAGCAAAACTCCTAACCTCTAAGACACCTTCCCGTATGGCCAACCCCGCGGGAAGTTCCCACCTTCCATTATGATCAGGTGGTAGTTTGGAATCCATATCTCCCTTGACCACAATACTATCCCAGGCAAACGCACTCCCGCTGGTTCCCAACAGCAACAGCGCAGCCGCAACCTTAGCCACACGCCCGCTAGATTTTTTGCACCCTCGGCTGCGCTCACTAGCCACTTGCCATAGCCCCAATTTGCGATTGAAAATAACACGGTATATGCGGTTCATAAGCGGGCTCTCTGACTGACAGAAGTAATAGTTCTTAATGCCTGCCATGTTAGGTAATTAACTACTATTGCACTATCACTGTAATTGGGTATCTATGTCGCTATTTGTTTCCGTATTCGCGTCAAAATCCATCACCAAACACTGGTTTATCTATTGCTTATAATGTGAACACTATCTCTACACCCATTTCCCAAATAAGTTATGTTTAAAAAAAACCTTCCTGTTTTTATCACCGGCCTAATACTCCATGCCTTTACTAGCGTAGCGTTGGCACAAGCTAGCTCGTATTCGCCAGAACAAGTAGAACAAATGCGTCAATTGGCTGAACAAGGGGAAAGTTTTGCGCAGTCGGCCTTGGGTGTGCTGTATATAGAAGGGGACTCTGTACCACAAAATTATGCTGAAGCGCATAAGTGGCTGGAGCGCGCCGCGCTACAAAACGAAGCGCTTGCTCAATTTCAATTAGGTGTGCTGCATTACCGAGGGCAAGGCGTGCCGCAAAATGATGCCGAAGCCTTACGATGGTTTGGTAAGTCGTGTGCGGTTGGGCTATCCGAGGGTTGCACCATGTATAGCAAAATTAAGCTGCCTTAACGCTATACAAACCGTATTGCCTTCACACTTTCTGTGTTGTACCTTGTCATCAAAAAACAAAGCATTCGTTAAAACATAGAGCAGTCCCTTTTACCCACAGGAGATTGAATATATGTCTGAACCTATTTTTCGTCGCGCACAAGAATCAGACGTAGAAGCAATCGTCGCCATCCTTGCCGATGACGTCTTGGGCCAAGAACGGGAAGACTCTCGCTGGCCCCTGCCTACTAGCTATCTGCACGCTTTTCACGCGTTAGATGCTGACCCCAACCACTTTCTGGCCGTTGTAGAAATTGATGGCACTATTTGCGGCACACTACAGATTTCTTTTATCCCCGGCCTGTCTTACCAAGGCGCGTGGCGCGGTGAAATCAACAGCATTCGGGTAGCACGCACCATACGCGGTAATAGCCTACTAGAAAGTATGATCAAGTGGGCCATAGCCAAGTGCAAAGCTAGAAACTGCCGCTTTGCACAACTCACCTTTGATAAAAAACGGCCTGATAGTCACCGCTTTTATGTGCAGTTAGGATTTAGTGCCAACTACAGAGGCTACATGTTAGAACTCTAAGCACAACAGCATCATAAAAAACAAAACCCGCAGCCCTTGTAGGAAGCGGGTTTGCTAGAAGCCTAGGCGCTGTTGCTAGAGCATGCGTTTATGCCGTTTTCTGCAGCAAGGCAGTGCCATCCAAGCTACTCGACTGAAACTTTGCTAAAGGCAACAACATGCGTTGGCTAGATTGCAAAAGCGTAGGCAAATCAAACTGCACGTAGTTCAGTTGATCGTAGGTACGTAAATACATACGGCCCTGACGCAAATCGGTAAGCGATGTCCAAGTGGTGTATTCAGAACTATATCCAGAAAAACCCATTACATCAGGTGCCATGGCATCGGCGCCTTTGTTCGCACTTTGCGGGTCAATTGTAATGCCACGCGGTCTATCAAAATTATTCATGATATGCGCCAGCGTTGTCACCGCCGTGTTGGCGTCTTTAGCTTTTTCACTAAAGTGCGCGTAATACACTGCACGCACAAAACGCCCTACAGCCGTATTGGACGATGGCAAAGCAGCCGTTGCTATACCTGAATCAGGCTGCTGAAAGGTTTGCCCATTTAAGGTCAAGCTGGACTGATCAATATTAGACAAGAAGGTGTAATTACTGAGATTTGTTAGGTGCCATGGAAAGTCAGGGCCATTAGTCATTACACCTACTGGGTTGTCATAGACTTGCTGTTTCCCATGCGCATACTCAATCACAATTGACGCACCAGTAGCATCGTGTACTGTGTAATGAAACGGTGTTTCAGCACCGCCCATTTGTTCAATGGCTGTCGTCAACACAGGCTGATTTGCCAATGCTTTTTTAACGTCAGCCACCGACTCAAACTGCGATAGCACCCAATTGCCTAAATCAATGGCCGCCAATACGGCTGTACTGTTATCCAGCGTATCGTCAGGACCTTTAGTGGTAGCAAACGCCAATAAACTAAAGGTTAAACCCTGGCTATTAATACCCTCTACGGTTTTAAGATCATCCACTGAGCCATTAGGAATACTAACGGATAAAAAACCAAACTTAGCCGTAAAAGACAAGGCTGCATGTTGATTGGCTTGCGATGAAAACGCTGTACCCTTGGGTTGATACACCACGATATAAGGCATATCAAAAGGAAGCTCTAACGTGCGCCCTGCATAGGGGGCTGCTTGCTGATCAAAATAGAGTAAAGAGGTGCACATAGTTAGAGTCCAAATAGCCTAGGAAATTGGGATAGCACTAAACAAAACACAACGCCTTTTTAGTGTGCGTCGTGCTGGTAGCAGCATAACCCAAATGCCTTAGCGCCACTATTTATTCACGTAGAGATTAACCAAAATTACCGGTTTACGACTTTAGCGTGATTGCCCCGATAAACACACCAATTTGGCTAATGCTTTTGCTGATTCTATTTTCTCTGGCTGATACCCCTGTACCTGAGCACTCACAATCACCCCTTCGCCAAGCAAATACAACTGCTGTGCTCGCTGCTCTGACTGTAGTAGTTGAGCGTGCTGGCATAACGAGTGCACGTAATCCAATACCTCTTGCTTATGACTGGCCGCCTGTTGGTGTGGTGTCATTTCTGCCGCCGCGAACTCTGCTGCGGCATTAATAAAAGCACAACCAAAAAAACCCTCTTCTTGCGTCCAGCTAGCAATGAAATCTATATACGCCATGGGTCTTTGGGCCGTAGGAACCTGCTCTACAAAATGGCGCATTTTGTCCATAAACCAATCATGACGCAAGGCTAGAGCAGCCTCTATCAGTAAATCTTTACTGGCGTAATGCCTATACAGTGTTTTCTTGGTCACCCCAGCCTCACGGCTAAGCAGCTCTACTCCGGTGGCGTGAAAGCCATGGCGATAAAAAAGTTGTAGTGAGGTAGATGCGATGTGTTGTGCAGTAGTCATGACAGTAGGTATACCGATCGGTTGACATAAGGATACTGATCAGTATACTAACTCAATCCCATACAACCCGCTATCTAAAAAGAGTCTTAGCCATGTCCCTACGTCGCTTACTTACTTCCAACGCGCCCCCCGCTCCACCATTGACCTTCATTTTTATCTCATCTGTTGGGGCGGCCATCGCCATTGCTATCACTGGCTGGTTAAGCGTGTTGTCTGGCACACCATGGTTAATGGCCCCCTTTGGTGCTAGTTGTGTGCTGGCCTTTGGCGTGCCGGACTCCCCGTTAGCTCAGCCTCGCGCCATTGTTGGCGGCCATCTGGTTGCCACCGCGGTAGGCTTAATAGTGCTGTTTTTGTTTGGCGATGGCTGGTTAGCCGCTGCATGCAGCGTAGGCTTAGCACTGGCTGCCATGCAAATCACTCGAACAGTTCATGCCCCTGCTGGTGCAGACCCTCTGATTGTGATTGCTGCCCACACCTCCATAGGCTATTTGGTATCACCCGTATTGTTAGGTTCATTAGTCATTGTGCTGATTGCCTACTTTGTAAATAATGCAAGAAACGCAGGCAGTTACCCAAAATACTGGCTTTGATACCCTACTATTTCATTTTCAAGACAAGTCATCATTCGCAACTCGTTACTCCCTGTTGAAGATGCTTTCTTGACAATGCATCCCCCTACCCATAACAATCAATTAGTTTATTGAATCAGCACCATCCCAGCATCTAGTCCCGTATAAGAAAGCACACTTGGGCAGCTTTCCTTACACTGGCATCTGGTACGTATACATTTTTATGCATCACGCACAGCGCAGGCGCTGCCTAGCCCTGTGCGTGACTGTCATCCACTGCAACTAGGCATACAGCGATAAGGCTTAACGCATGTTCACAAAAACCATGCATCAGCAAGTGTTTCTGCTTGCTAGCGCTCAGGCGTTATTTCAAATCGTTTATGTGGCCGTTATGACCATCGGTGCCTTGGCTGGCGCCGCCATTTCCGGCTCCGCCCGCTGGGCCACACTGCCTATTGCCAGCATGTTTTTAGGTACTGCCGTGATGATGTTTCCGGCATCGCTATGGATGGCTAAAGTAGGCCGACGCCCAGGATTTTTGCTTGGTGCATTGCTAGGTACCCTGGGTGGTCTTATCGCCAGTCTGGGGATTGCAGAAAACTCCTTAACCATCTTAGGCGCAGGAACCTTCCTCATAGGGTGCTATCAAGCTTTTGCCCAGTTTTATCGATTTGCGGCAAGCGAGATAGCCGATAGCAGCTTCAGGCCCAGAGCCATTTCTCTGGTATTAGCGGGTGGCGTCGCAGCCGCGCTTATTGGGCCTGCACTAGCGCAGGTGGGTGGCCCACTCATGCGTCCCCAATACTTGGGCTCGTTTCTGATTATTGCCATGCTGTGCTTAGTGTCCATAGGGGTGCTACAGGGCTTTCATGTTCCACCGGTGTATGCCGCGGTTACCGACAAAGACACACCAGCACGCCCATGGCTGGCTATTGTTACGCAGCCTACGTATTTGGTGGCGCTATTTGGTGGTGCGACTAGCTACGGCATCATGATCTTAGCCATGACTGCCACCCCTTTGGCGATGCTGCTGCACAGCCACGAACTGGGTACTGCCGCTGCGGTCATTCAACTGCACGTCTTGGCCATGTTCTTGCCATCGTTTTTTACCGGATCGCTAATCACCCAGTTTGGGGTGTTACGCGTCATGCTAGTGGGGGCGTTACTGTTTGTTGGGCATATTTTACTTACGCTCACAGGCACCAGTTTAGTGTCATTTATGAGTTCTCTGATTTCGCTAGGTATAGGCTGGAATTTTATGTATATAGGCGGAACCACATTACTGACTAGCACCTACAGCCCCTTAGAAAAATCGCGTGCCCAAGCCACCAACGACATGGTCATTTTTATTGTCGGTGTGCTCTGCTCGTTTAGTGCTGGGTGGCTGTTAGAGGTAGTGGGTTGGAGCCTAATGAATCTCATACTGCTGCCGTGGTTAGCCCTTTCTGTATTGTCATTGCTTTGGCTGCACCGTCGCACTACACCCATAAAATAATCGTGTCATACTGAAGCTGTTTTATCACTACATCAGTATTCCATGGTTACCATCCTCCCCCTAGAACCACAGCAGTGGATGCAGCACAAAACACTGCGATTACGTGCCTTGCTAGATTCCCCCGATGCTTTTGGCAGTACCTACGAAGCTGAATGTATCCAGTCTGATAGCCAGTGGGAGCTACGCATTGCTACCGCCTTAGCACAGCCACGAAACAAAGCCTTTATTGCCTACCACGATCATCAAGCCTGTGGCTTAGTGTGGTGCCAGCTTGCGATGGATAATGCCACCACTGCTGAGCTTTTTCAGATGTGGGTGGCCCCCGAGCAGCGGGGCTTAGGCGCAGGAAAACACTTACTGAACGCCGCCATACAATGGCTACAAGCCGTTGGTGTGCAGCGTATACAGTTAGGCGTCACACAAACCAATACGGCTGCCATACGGTTATACCAAGGCTACGGGTTTACTGCTGTGGGTGAACCCTCAGCCTTACGCGATGGCTCACCCTTACTGTCGCAAACCATGCTGTTAACACTGGCTCCATAAATCTTGTTCTAATCTCCACACTCTCTACACCTGATGGCATTAGCATTGATTATCCCTACGATTTATCTTCATCATTGCTATGCTTAGCTCTACTCAATCGCACCTCAGCCCTACCCTACCTTGCATTACCAGCACACCTCTACAAGCAGAGTTTCAACCTGTAGTGGATGAAGTTAGCCACGCCTTAGCGCGCATAGTGGGTGATAACTTGGATAGCATTTACCTGTATGGCAGTGTGGCCAAGGGCATGGCAAAAGTTGGGGTTTCTGACGTAGACATCTGCTTAATTACCACGCACCCCTTATCGACAGTACAGAGCGAACAGCTTGCTACCTTGTGCGAAACCACGGCAGCACGCCACTTCAGTGTGAGCAAGATAGACATTGACTGCGGTACACGAGAACAAGTGCTAGCAGCGCAAAACCGCTATAGCTGGGGTTACTGGATTAAGCACCATTGCCGCTGTATTCAAGGCGATGACTTAGCCGAGCACTTCCAACCCTTCACTCCTTCGCGTGAGATTGCGCTAGCTGTTAATGGTGATTACCACGGTGTACTTCAAGGCTATCTACAGCGCTTACAAGAAACCGCACCTGAACACCATCTACGACGTTTACAAAAAGAGGCGTCTAGAAAACTGATTCGTGCGACAAACATCCTGCGTCCCGCCTCATCGGCTTACTGGCCTGCTACGTTGGCCGAGCACGTAAACTTTGCTGCCCAGCACTCGCCCGGTACAGTAGATTTTCTACCGTTTTTCTTACTGCAAGCCCATACTCCCACAGCACCTGTGCCAGAGTTCTGCGAACGTTTGCAACAGGCACTGCAATGGATGCAACAGCAGCAATCGTAGCCTAACAACACAAACAGGGTGATTACTAGGGTGACAAGCACTTTTACCCACGGTACAACCTAGTCTTCCCCTTTTTACGGCTTACGAGCTTTTTATGCAGCTAAACTCTATTCCCTTTGGCCTTACTGACTGGTCCACTATCACCCCTACCGAACATCCAGGCATACATGGCGTAGCCTACTGGCGCACCTGCCATTTTGGTGATATACGTGTGCGTATGGTGGAGTATTCAGCCGGCTATTTAGCCGACCACTGGTGCAGCAAAGGCCACATTTTGCTGTGCTTAGAAGGCAGTTTAGACACTGAGCTAGACGATGGACGTCGTTTTACACTCACACCCGGCATCAGCTATCAGGTGGCCGACAATGCAGAAGCTCACCGATCAAGCACCCAAACAGGCGCTAAACTTTTCATCGTTGACTGACAACTAGTCATAAGGCGCTACACTATCTGCACCTCTTGTTGCCAGACAGCTGCCATGCGCCTAAATCTTTTTCTAAAGCTCTTTTTAGCCATACTCGCAACCAGCATCTTGTTGATTGTTGCCATGGGCGGCGCCATTCGCTGGAGTTTTGACCGCGGTTTCGTGGACTACCGACTAGAGCGCGAACAACAAC
The DNA here is from genome assembly GCA_052103955.1 of Paenalcaligenes sp. Classification (GTDB taxonomy): domain Bacteria; phylum Pseudomonadota; class Gammaproteobacteria; order Burkholderiales; family Burkholderiaceae_B; genus Paenalcaligenes. Next base: position 30,068 of record JBQELO010000012.1, read on the forward strand.
GTGTAGAGTCGTTGGCGTCGTTCTTATTAGATGAGTATGAGCAGCAAGGCAACTGGTCTTTCATCGAGGGAAGCCGGTCCCGATGGTGGCGAGCCTTGCGTGCAACCAGCGACGACTCACCTAACCATGGTAACCCCGGCCATGGTGGGTCATCTGGGCATGGCCCCGGTCCTGGTGGTATGCCACTTATTGCCTTAGTGGGACCAAACGACAGGCTAATCGCTGGTTCGTTAGGCCGACAATCGCCCAACTGGCTACGCCGTGAATTGCTACAAAACGGCACGCTGATTGGTACCCTACTCTATGCGCCACCACCGCCCGATGCAGGCGTGTTAACCAGCACAGCAGAGCAGCGTTTCCAGCAACAACAACTGCAGGCCACATGGTCTATTGCTGGGCTCAGTGTGTTGCTGGCTGCCTTGGTCAGCTACCTGCTTGCCCGTCTACTGCTAGCTCCCATACAACGCATGGGACGAGCCACCCGACAAGTTGCCGCCGGTGACTACAGCGTGCGTATTCCCATACACAGCCAAGACGAATTGGGACAGTTAGCGCAAGACTTCAATGCTATGGCGCGATCCTTAGCCGCCACCGAAAAACTACGCTTGGCCTTGGTGGCCGATATCTCGCACGAGTTGCGTACCCCCCTTGCTATTTTGCAAGGCGAGATTGAAGCCTTGCTAGACGGGCTACGCCAACCCACACCCGAAACGCTACAGTCCTTAAAACAAGAAGTGGTGCAGCTAAACCAACTGATCAACGACTTGCATATGCTGTCTTTAGCCGACTCTGGTGCCCTAGAGTTTGAGCTGCGCCCCAACACCGATCTACATGCTATTTTGCAACGCTGTTATGACGCGTATAGACCTCGTCTAGAAACCAAAGGGCTACGCCTGAGTATGGATGTACCGCAGCTTCCTACCTTACAAGCTGACAGCACACGCTTAAATCAGTTATTTAGCAATGTATTGGAAAACTCCCTACGCTATACCCATGCGCCGGGTGAGGTACACCTACACGCTCATCAGAGCAATGACAGCTTGCACATTTTTATTGATGACTCTGCCCCTGGAGTAGCGTCTGAACATTTGCCTCGCCTGTGTGAACGCCTGTATAGGGTAGACCCCTCCCGTAGTCGCGCCTTGGGGGGCTCGGGCTTAGGGTTGGCCTTATGCGAACGCATTGCCCATGCTCATGGCGGCCATATTCAAGCGCAACACTCGCCCTTAGGCGGTGTGCGCATTCATGTTGTGCTTCCTTTAACACAAACATCATGACCTCTACTGCACGTATTTTAATCGTTGAAGATGAACCCAAGCTGGTAGAACTGCTCACGCTGTACTTAGAAGCGGCGGGCTATGCTTGCCATGCCGTGTTCGATGGCAATCACGTAGACGAAGCACTCACCTCTTTCAAGCCTGACCTCATGCTGTTAGATCTCATGTTACCGGGTAAAGATGGGCTAACCATTTGCAAAGAACTGCGCCAACACAGCCAACTACCTGTCATCATGGTGACAGCAAAAGTCGAAGAAATAGACCGACTGTTAGGCTTGGAGTTAGGTGCTGACGATTACCTGTGCAAACCCTACAGCCCGCGCGAAGTGGTAGCTCGTGTTAAAGCCGTACTACGACGCTATCAACCGCAAGCCCCTGCTGCAGCTTCAGCGACATCGGGCGTGCACATTGATGAAACACGGTTTCTCGCCAAGCTAGATGGGGTCACCTTAGACCTCACTCCCGTTGAGTTCAGATTGTTTGCCTTAATGACCCATTCGCCCGGGCAAGTATTTAGTCGCGATCAGTTGCTAACCCTCATTTACGACGATCACCGCATTGTGACCGACCGTACCGTAGACAGCCATATCAAGAACCTACGCAAGAAACTAGAGGCCGTACGCCCCGAGCAAGAGGTGATACGTTCTATCTACGGTGTGGGCTACAAATTTGAAGAAGGCAGCGCGTAAGCTTCACATTTTCTCCATACTTTTTGCCAATTTGCTGCACAGTGCCACCCTACTATGTAGTCATCAGCTCAATGCTTAATTCAAAAGGAGATTCACCATGCTGAAACTACGTACCTCTCTCTTGGCTGCCACTGTTGCCGTAGCGGCTGTGTTTTCCCCTCTGTCTCAAGCAGTAGAAAGCACACCCCCAACCTCTAGCGCTATCCAAGTATCGGGTAACCAAGGCCCTAACGCTAACATGTCGCACTTTCGCGATCTGAACCTGACACAAGCACAACAAGACCAACTGTTTGAGCTGCGTCACCAGCAAGAGCCTGAAATGCGACGCCTGCATAATGTAGTACGCGATGCACGTAATGAACTGCGCGACACCTCGAATGCAGCCACCTTTGATGAAGCCAAAGCAAAAGCCAGCAGCGAAAAATTGGCCAAAGCCGAAGCCGACCTAAGCTTGCAACGCACTAGACTACATGCGCAGCGTATGGCGGTGCTAACCCCTGAACAACGCGAACAGGTACAGCAACAGCAAGTGGCTAACCGCGATTACAACCGAGGCGATAGACACGGCAGTCGTGGAGACCGACGTGACCACCGCGGTAACAACATGGGTGATCACAACAACGGCCCACGCCATGGTGGTGGTCAGCAACACGGCAACTGCCTGTAACTAAGGTAGCCGGTTTGGACAGCAGCACATTACACGCTGTCCAAACCAATATCTAACACACGCACACTGTGTGTTAACCAACCCATCGCAATTTGGTTTACCCCAGTTTTCGCTACTGCTACAGCGCTTTCTGGGGTAATGCTGCCAGAGGCTTCGCTGATTGCACGTCCCCCTATACGTTGCACAGCCTCAGCCAGCATGGGTAAGGACATGTTATCCAGAAGTAGCATGTCCACCCCACACTCTAGTGCCTCATCTAATTGCTCCAGGGTATCCACTTCCAATTCAATTTTGACCAGATAACCCGCGTTTTCCTTAGCCCGTGTCAAGGCGGCACGTACTCCTCCCGCAATGGAAACATGGTTATCTTTAATCAAAATAGCATCATCCAACCCAAAGCGATGATTGCTACCGCCCCCCACCCGCACCGCATATTTTTGCAGCATACGCATGCCTGGCATGGTTTTACGGGTGCAACTGACCTTAGTACCATACGGAGCAATCGCGCGAGCAATAGGCCTAGTTGCTGAAGCAATACCACTTAAATGCCCTAGAAAATTCAGTGCTGTACGCTCCGCCGCCAATAACGCCTGAGCATCACCTTGCAGGGTCGCAATCACGGTACCAGGTAATAAGTCTGCCCCGTCTTGCTGCTGCACCTCGATACTGCACGTATTATCCATCAGCATAAAAGCCAGTTTTGCCACATCCATTCCTGCCAGCACCCCCGCTTCACGCGCCACCAACTGTAGCCGTGCCGTGGTACCTGCGGGAACGACAGCCTGACTGGTAATGTCACCCCCACGTCCCAAATCTTCTACTAATGCTGCCCGCACTACGGGTTCCAGCATCACCTGCGGCAAAGCATGGTGAGTGGTCATTATCGTTTCTCCTTTATCTATTATGCTCATTTAGAGTATTTATAATGGTAAATAAAGCGCCTGTAAAGGCGCTGTGATGAAATCCAGTATAGTGCGTAGCGGCGCACCCCGCAATGCTTAGTGTAGTTGGCTTTGTACCGTTGGTAGTGTCGCAATCACATCTTCTGGCACCAACCCCACGCCGTGTTGTCGCGCCGCTTCACCATGCCACCATACCGCCGCACAGGCCGCTTCAAAAGCGGGCATACCTTGCGCCAACAACCCACAAATCATGCCCGCCAACACATCGCCACTACCACCCGTGGCCAAGTACGCTGGTGCATTGGTATTAATGGCTACTCGTCCATCCGCTGCGGCAATGACCGTATCGGCCCCTTTGAGCACCACTACAGCTCCTAATTGTTTGGCGGCACTCACCACATCGTGCAGTTTGTCGTTACTACGAGCAAAGAGCCGTGCGAACTCCCCTTCGTGCGGTGTCAGCACACACGGTGCCACAATATGCTGCGCCAATACCGCAGCCTGATCTTTGAAAGCCGTAATGGCGTCAGCATCTAACACCACTGATTTCTTCGCAGCTAAGGCTTGCAAAACCAACTGCTGGCTATGGTTGGTTACGCCCAAGCCCGGCCCCAGTACCCATGCATTCTCGCGCTCGTCGTGAAAAATAGATGACCAGTTATCCGACCCCACTTTTTGCACCATGATGCTGCTAGGTAACGCCGTTGCATACACCTGCCATGCTTCTTGTGACGCCAGCACACTGGTTAGCCCTGCCCCCACACGCTGCGCTGCCATAGCGGCCAATCTGGCCGCGCCAGTTAGCTGGTCACCGCCAACCACACACGCATGGCCACGGTGATATTTGTGCCCTGTCATCGTAGGGCTAGGCAATTGCTCTGCCCATAAGGCTGGCGTATTTACATTCGCCACCACACCCACACTCTTCCTAAATGTGTCATCGCTCGCTAAGCGCTGCCATAAACGCCATGGAAAAGGCAACGACAAGACCTGCACTTCACCCGCGTGCTCACGTCCAGGCAACAAATAATGCCCTGGCTTCGCACTCAAAAATGCCAAGGTCAGATCGGCGGTAAACGCTGGCCCTAGTACAGCACCTGTAGCCCCATTCACACCGGAGGGAATGTCTAAGGCACACACAGGAACACCAGCCTTCTGTATCTGCGCCACCCACGTTTGTACAGCAGGGCTTAAGGCGGCATTCAAACCTGTGCCAAACAGCGCATCTACAACTACTTCATGCGGTTGCACATCGCACACATCACTTGCGTATACCGACTCTGGCCACAAACTGGCTGCCCATTGCACCTGTGCATTCGCACTTTCTACAGGACTAGGCGTACACACGCGCACGGCATGTCCTAAGGTACGTAAATGTTGGGCGGCTATCCAGCCATCCGCACCGTTATTCCCCGGCCCACACAGCACCACGATGGCTTTATCGGGCCAACGTGCATGTATGGCCTGTGCTGCTTGTGTGCCCGCCACATACACCAACGATTGCAACGATACCCCTGCCTCAACGGCTGCGGCATCCAATAACGCTATCTGACGTGGGCTAAAAAGTGGCTGGGCTGCTTGCATAACACCATCCTTAAGACTAACGAGCCTGACGTGCTAACGGTAGTTTAGTACCCGCAATCGCACGCTCTAGTACGACATCACCTTTAAACCTAAACAGCTTGGCTGGCCTACCGGCACCGCTAGACACCAAGCCACCCGCTTCCTCTACTAGGTTTTGCTGTTCCATTAAGCGGCGGAAGTTTTGTTTATGTAACCCCCGTCCTGCTAACGCTTCTACGGCTTGCTGCAACTGCAACAATGAAAACTCTGGCGGCATCAGCTCAAACACCACAGGGCGGTATTTGATTTTTGCACGCAACCGGGCGGCACCCGTCGCCAAAATTCGTCGGTGGTCGTAACGCATGGGTAAGCCTAGCTTACCTTCATCGCCGGGGTGATCATCACTGCTATCGCGCTGTGCTTCGGGCACTAACTTGGCCTCAAACAGCAACTCATAGCGCTGCAAGACCATGTCTTCATTCCATGCTGCACCCTCTAAACCAAAGGCATAGCAAACGCGTTGCCAGCGTTCGGGTTGTAACGCAGCATCTGCCGCCGCCCACCCGCGTAATTTAGGGTAAATATAGTCACGTATTAGTGCCGGTTCGCCCTGACGCCAATCTTCCCACGGGAAATAACGGTACCAGTCTTGCCAACTTACGCCAGCATCTTTAGGGGTGTCACCCTCACGTGTTAACCCCAAATAGCTCACCGAGATAATACGTTCACCGGCTGCGGAAAACCGGCTGCGATCAGCAAAAGTGTAGAGCTGTTCTACATAACCTATAGGGTGATGAGTCTGCGTTTCTACCCAGGCTCGCAAGCCCATTTGTAGTGAATGGTGGGTATTTTCCAAAGGCCCAGCTGGCAAGCAGCGTCCTTGGCTAGTGGTTAATACTCGCGGTTGGCCTTGATTCACGGCAACCAAAACCGCTACCAGTTCTGTTCGCACCAAAATATCAGAATGACTCAAATTCACACAAACCTGTCAATGATGGATGGATCACGCTTAGGATTATAGCCGTAAGCCCCTCTCTATACTGACAGAAGAAACTATTACTCTTTATGACTATGGCTAAAGTTTTCAGGCAATCAACCGTTAAGGAGTACCCAATTCTAAAATCTGTTGTGACAAGGTTTAGCCGTGCGCAAGAACTACCCCATTACCGAGGTAGAAACCAAGGTACATCCCAACCAATACCTGATTTCTAAAACGGATCTTAAAGGCCGCATTACGTATGCGAACTCTGCCTTTGTGGACATTAGCGGTTTCACTCGTACTGAGCTGTTAGGTAAAGCGCACAACATCGTGCGCCACCCTCATATGCCTCCAGCGGGCTTTCAAGACTTGTGGGATACCTTGCAAGCCAACAAGCCGTGGCTGGGGCTAGTCAAAAACCGTCGTCAAGATGGTGGTTTTTACTGGGTGCAGGCATTAGTGTCACCCATATTTGAAAACGGTCACGTCACGGGCTACGCCTCGGTACGCGTGCGCCCTTCAGATGCACAAGTAGCTGAGGCCGAGCAATTTTACGAACAGATTAATAACGATGAGGTTAGCGGCTACACCCTTAAAGCCGGGCGCATTGTGCCCACAGGCTGGCGGCGTGTACTGCAATGGGCGCGCTGGCCTTTTAATCGCTCACTACGCGCCAGCATGTTTAGGTTGGCGATGTTGGCTACCGCCATTACAGGCACCATTAGCGTTGCCGCCTTTAACCAAGGAATTCCTGAAGGCTATCAGTTAGCCGCCGGCTTATTTCTAGGTGTAGGTTTTTCAGCCTTCATGGCCTACGGTTGGCGTATTAGCCAACGGGTCAATAAAGCGCTTAAAAGTGCCTCGCAAATTACCCAACAAATTGCTGCGGGTAACTTGGATTTGCACATCAACGACGCCGAGCACGCCAAACAACAAAATCATGAAACCGGCGAGCTGAATTTCTGTCTAGAAATCATGCGTAAAAGCTTGATTGCAATTGCGGCAGATACCCATCGCGGCGTATTGGCTTCTATTCAAGTCGCTAAAGAGCTAGATCACGACAACCGATTGCTGTCTGAACGCACGGCACATCAAGCAGACTCCTTGCAAAAAACAGCGGCCAGCATGGAAGAGCTTACCGTTACGGTAAAACAAAATGCCGACAACGCCGTACGTGCCAGTGAGCTTGCCAATAACAGCATGCAAACTGCCAAACGGGGTGGCACTGCTGTTGCCGAGCTGACGCAAACTATGCAAGGTATTCACAGTAGTGCCAACCAAATCAGCGAGATCGTGAGCCTGATTGAGGGCATTGCCTTTCAAACCAATATTCTGGCGCTCAACGCCGCCGTTGAGTCAGCTCGAGCTGGTGAAGCCGGCCGAGGCTTTGCCGTAGTGGCTGGTGAAGTACGCAGCCTTGCGCAACGCAGTTCTAAGGCGGCTGGTGAAATCAAACTGCTGATTAACGAATCTGTCACCCTGATGAATGAAGGCGTGCAAAAAGCGGATCACGCCGCACAAACCATGCACGACATAGAAGAGTCCGTGCAACGGGTTAGCGACATCATCAATGAAATCTCTTACGCGTCTGAAGAGCAATCCATAGGCTTGCAACAGATCAATCAAGCAGTTTCTCACATGGATGAAGTCACCCGTCAAAATGGTTTCTTGGTCGATGACCTAGGCCGCACCACGCAACAACTGAGTCATCAAGCCAATGAACTAGATGAATCCATACGCGTGCTGAATACCGAGGCCACGAGAAAATCACCCGCACTTCCCAGCCCTATCCGTACGCACTAACCGCCCTCATCCTTGGCGCGGACCTTTAAGCGCATACACAAAAAAAATCACGACCCTAGCCCAAACTAGTGTCGTGATTACGTTTATACCCGCCCTTAGAACTGAAGGTTCACATTAGCCGAGACACTATTTTGTTTGGTCCCTGAGCCAAACTGCCCCTGATACCCAACCCCTAGCGTTGTGCGGTCTGACAATTGAACTCTCACACTCACCTCGGTCAAGGCTACATCTTTGCTCAGCGGTGTACCGTCTACCGTAAAAGTATTAGACCCCGCAAAACGTGCTGTAGAGACTGATACTACATTACCGTAAGCATGGCGCCAACCTATGTTAGCTTGCGCTGTAACCGCTACATTGCCCACATCAAAATGAGTTGATGCTTTGACCCCTAAGGTAGAAAGCGTTGCATCACTGCTTTTGGCGTTAACCTGCAGTGCAGCCCCTTTAGCTCCTTCTTCGGTAAAACCATTTGTTCTTACCTTCACATAAGCTAGGTTTGCATAGGGCTCAACGGCTGTTTGGGAAGCTACGTCTACCTTGTAACCCAGCTCACCAAACACTTGGAAGCTATCACCATGATAATCTGCTGACACCTTATCGCTAAAGTCTGCAAAAGACACATTACGCTTCATCTCTAGATTATGTCGTGTATACATTGCCCCCGCGTGCAACATCAACGACCCTTGAGAGATCGCCCATTGGCTTCCAGCATAAGCCCCTAGTGTAAAGTTATCGCTTTTAGCGGATGAGTTAAGCTCATCATTTTTAAATGTGGAGTGGCTATACCCGGCCAATACACCCACACGCCATGTATCCGCAACAGCTCTATCTATACCAGCAGTAAAGCCACCCACAGTTGCTTTATGGGTAGAAGCATTACCATCCCCGTCTGCAGTATTCCAACTACCAAACGTAGTGCCCCATACGGCATTGTGCTCAGTGCTTGTCGTAGCCTGAGGCTCTGCACTTGAGCCTGCAGCACGCACAGCAATAGGCGAAATAGGTGCGTCACCAAAAGCCTGTTGCAAACGATTACTCACAGACTCGCGCGTGGCACTACTTTGGTTGAGCAACGCTCCCCGCGTGGATGCATACGCCTCACCCGAAAGTTGATTAAGACTATAGCCTATCAACGCCGCATTATCCGGCAAAAGCGCCATCGCATCGTACACCGGGTGCGCCGCCGCAACCCCTATACTATCTACCGCTGCTGCTGTAGCACGCTGATTACGAGTTTGCGCTTTTTCAGCAAAAGCAACGTCATTTCTATTCAACTGCAACGCAATAGAACCTGCCTTATAGTCATACAATAAACTGGGATCTAAAAAAGCGAAGTCAGAACGCACGTGTTCAAACTGCCCTGCCAGCCCGTCCTGAGCTGACAAAATGGTATAACGTGAGCGCAGATTGTATTTACCCTGCGCACCAATATGCGCAACCGATCCCCCTTTAAGCGTTGCCTTACCTAGAACACGAACATGATCTGATGCTTGGCTAGCGGGGTCTACCTCCACTGCAAACAAAGCCCCTGAGGCAAATAACAAATCGCCATTGACTGTCAATGTCCCAATAGAGTTTCCCGTGGCAAGCGTTGCGCCAGACTCCATGCTCAGCAATGACCCATTGCCAGACCCAACTGTGCCACTTCCCCCCAAGCTACTGCCATCTGCCACCTTTAGGTTACCGCCCAACGTACCATTCACCACCAGCAGGCCTTCGTTCACCTGAGTCATCCCAGCAAACGCGCCATTATCGGCCGTCAGTTCAAGCGCACCCACACCTTGCTTGATCACACTACCTTGGCCCGAGATCACATTACCAGCTCTGGCCTGCTGCTGTTGGTTAAAAATCAGGCTTGTACCTGCCGCCACGTTCGCATTACCCACAAAACGTTCAGCAGCAGTTTCTACCTCACCGGTAGCAATCGTCCAATCCAGCGTAGACGTCCCTTGCAACGTTAAGCGGCCCACGCCCTCTTTCACCATCAGCCCTTTACTACCTTGATAGCTGATCATATCGCCTGCGAATGTTGCATCCGTAGCCTGATTAAAAATCACCTTACCGGCATTGCTCACATTGCCGCTCAGCGATGCCACACTCCCTACCAAGGTACCCTTGGCAACGACCGTATCACGGTAGGCATTGCGCGTATTATCCAAATGCAATGTACCTTCGCCTGACTTGATCAAGGCACCAGCACCCGCCAGCCTGCCACTCACAGCCAAAGTTTGGTTGGCCGCCACGGCTATGTTGGCATGGTCATTCAATGCTAGATTTCTAGCCGTCGTAAAACTAGTGGTTACATCAAGGCTACCACCGTTAAATGCTATCGCCCCGGTGGCCGCCCCCAGATTATGGTCAGCCCCCACAGACACCGTACCCGCTGCAATCGTTGTACCTCCGCTATAACTATTTTGACCTGCCAAAACCAGTGTGCCGCTCCCTGCCTGCACCACATCGCCATGACCAGAAATAGTATTGGCAGCTGTAACGGCATTGCTGCGATTAAAAACTAATTGACCTTGCGTGGTGATATCGCCTACCACCGAACCCGTATTGCCCCCGTTACCTATCTGTAAAATACCCGCATCAATCACCGTTCCGCCGGTATAACTATTATTGGCAGTCAGAATTAACGCACCAGCCCCTTGCTTCGTCACACTGCCTTGGCCTGTTAAGAGGTTATTGGCAATAGCATGCTGCTGTTGATTAAAAATCAAACCAGAACCTGCCGCCAAGCTCGCATTACCCGCAAAACGTTCAGCAGCTGTCGCTATCTCACCTGCCTCAATGGCCCAATCCAGCGTAGATAGCCCTTGCAAGGTTAAGCGGCCAAGACCTTCTTTGACCATCTGGCCCTTACCACCTTGGTAGCCCACTATATCGCCCACGAACGCCGCATCTGAGGCTTGATCAAAAATCACCCTACCCGCATTACCTACATTACCCTTCAGTGATGCCGCACTCCCTATCAGAGCCCCCTTGGCTACCACCGTATCGCGGTACGCATTAGCCCCATTATCCAAACGCAATGTGCCCTCACCCGACTTTAGCAAGGCCCCTACACCAACCAGTTTTCCACTCACACCCAGCGTTTGGTTAGCTGCTACAGTAATGGTGGCATCGGCATTCAATGCAAGGTTTCTAGCCGTCGCAAAACCATTGGTCACCTCAAGGCCGCCACCGTTAAACAACACGGCTCCAGTGGTTGCACCTAGATTATGATCGGCACCAACAGATACCGTACCCGCCGCAATCGTTGTACCACCGCTATAACTATTTTGACCGGCTAAAACCACTGTGCCACTACCTGCTTGCACCACATTGCCACTACCTGAAATGGTATTCGTTGACGTGAAGGCATCGCTACGATTAAACACCAGCGTGCTACGGTTGGTGATAGCTCCCAGCACAGAGCCCGTATGCCCCCCCTGACCTATCTGCAACGTCCCGTCATCAATAGAGGTTCCACCGGTGTAGCCATTATCAGCCCACAAAACCAATGTACCTGCACCCCGTTTAGTCAGCGTTGAGCCGTTCCAGCCTGTTACAGCATTGGCAGCTTGATTATTTAACCCCACCCCAATGTCAAAGCTGTTGTTGTGCCCTGTTAACGTGAAACGGCCATGCGCGAGATTACTCGCGGCATACCAACTCAACCCCGTTGTAGCGAGAAACTTCGTGTTATCACTAGATTTTTTCGTGACCAGCGTAACGTAGTCGACGTCGCCTTGGAAACCACCAACCGTCACCGTCGCGAAATCCCCCGTAATACCCTTTGTCGTTTGAATTAGCACCCTGTCAAGTTGAGTAGTGTCACTAATACCTGTCAAATTAAAACGAGTACCACTGCCTAGACTGACGGTATTGGCCAACAAGGTGGGCGTTGCGGAGGTAGTCGTGAGATTCAAGGCTTTGTTATTTTCAAGTCTAAACGCCCCCGTTACCGCTAATGCACCATTGGATATCGTAGTATCGCCCGTATAGTCCACACTTCCCATTAAATGCACTGTGCCCGTACCGGATTTGATTAACGAGCCGGTTCCAGACAATGCTGCTTGCACTGCGCCATCCCTGTTTTGATTAAGTTCCAGTTGGGCATTATTCACGATGGCACCAGAACCCAAGCTGGCTGTAGTACCTATCAACTTGCCAGCGCTAATGGTGGTACCACCACTAAAACCATTTGTCCCTGAGAGCGTCACCGTACCTGTACCCTCTTTGCTCACGCTGCCGGTACCAGAAATTTCCGCACCGTGCATCCCTTTGCTGCTCTGGTTAAACACCAACTGCGCATTATTCACGATGGCACCAGATCCCAGACTAGAGATACTGCCTATCAGTTTGCCTTCACGAATGGTGGTACCACCGCTAAAACTATTCGTCCCTGAGAGCGTCACCGTACCCGTACCTTCTTTGCTCACGCTGCCGGTACCTGAAATTTCCGCACTGTGTGTCCCGTTGCTACTCTGGTTAAACACCAACTGCGCATTATTCACGATGGCACCAGAACCCAGACTAGAGATGCTACCTATCAGTTTGCCTTCACGAATAGTGGTACCACCACTAAAACCATTTGCCCCCAAGAGCGTCACCGTACCCGTACCTTCTTTACTCACGCTGCCAGTACCATAAATATCCGCACTGTGTGTCCCACTGCCACTTTGATCAAATACTAATTGCGCGTTATTCACGATCGCACCAGTCCCTAAACTGGAGGTAGTACCCACCAACTTGCCAGCACTAATGGTGGTACCACCACTAAAGCTATTCACCCCTGAGAACGTCAGCGTTCCTGCCCCGGATTTCACCAGACTTCCTGCTCCCACAATACTGCCGGCATACTGTGTATTTTGGGCCTGATTCACCTTCAATGTGGCACTACCCAGCGCAACGGTACCGCCAGAACCTTGCAAAGAGGCTATTTGTACGTTGTAGCTGTTTAGGTCTAGCCTCCCACCCGTAAGCGTATAGTCAGTATTGGCAGCTAGTCCGGCTGCACTGCCAGCTTGTAAGGTACCGGCACTAATCGTCGTCTTACCTGTATAGCGATTCTGCCCAGATAAGGTCAGTGTGCCCGTGCCCTCTTTAATCAGCCCCCCACTGCCCGTCATACTCCCAGCATAAGCACGAGTAACCGCTTGATTGACACGCAGCGTGCCTCTACCTAGTGCTACCTCGCCCCCTGCTCCACCAAAGGAAGAGACGCTTAAGTCATAGCCATTTAAATCCAGCGTACCACCATGAACACTGTATTCCGTATTAGTCGTTAATCCCGTCGCACTACCAGCCGTCAGTTTGCCTGCATTCACCGTAGTGGAACCGGTATATGTACTTTGGCCTGCCAATAACAAATCATGCGAACCCGACTTAACCAGATTAAGCCTGGCTGTCGCTGCCGTGGTGGAGTCTTTAATATTCCCCCTAAACGTCCAATAACCATCTTTACTAGGATTGGTATCAGCAGATAGTGTCAACGTTGATGCTAAATTACCATTATTAGCAATAGTTGCGACAGCATAGTCACTTAATTCTGAAATTCCAGAAAGCGTTTGATCATGGCCATTTAGAAACAACAACCCACCATAGTTTGAAAATGCAGACGAAAAATAAATATTAGTTTTATTATTTATTGCATTATCCGCTAAAACGTTGATTAGCCCTCCACCTTGAAAAGTCACCACACCAGCTGCCAACGAATCTGTCACTTTAGCATTCACGACTGCGCCAGAAGAAGAGCTCCTAGCATAGAGGCCCATAGAGCTTCCAGTGTAGGCCTTAGCAACATTCAGATTCACCACACCATTATCGCCCGCGCCAAAGTACACCTCTGAGGTTATCCCATCCTGCGCATTGACATTGAGTATGCCTTTAAGGTTCATCTGCCCACCACTGATGCCTCTACTGGCATTCACATTCACCTTAACGCCACTACCGACGATAGTCTGAAGCCCACCACTAATAGCATCCGCTGCATTAACATTTAGCGTGGCATTATCATAAAAGTAGGTATAGTCGCTATACTGCAATTGACTATCACGGGTATAGATCATCGTTTTTTTTGACGTTAAATTCACAATGGTATCATCACGAAAATACCATGTTTTATCACCAAAATAACCTTCTTTATCCGCATTCACAATGGCACTACCTGTGCAGGTATTATTAGTGCAGGTTTGAGCCAAAGCCACCCCTAAACCAAGCGAATTTAACCCCAAAAAAACAGATAAAACAGATGCACCTCCAATAATATATTCTTGTTTCTTATATTGGTGCTCTATAGATGAAGATGAATTTTTCATATTTATTCCATTATCAATATGATTATTTACTAAAAATTTCATCAATCCTCAATCTGAATAAAACCACCAATAAACAAATAATGAATAAATATTTCAGATTTAAAATCAATAACAAATAACAAATAAAAAACTCACCTTAATAATAGTTATTTCTACTATCCCAAAAAAATCCTGATTCGGGATAGTGCGCTGAGCTTGACATTTGTTAACAAAGTACATTCTAGAGATACAAAGCCCACTTGGATATCACTGAAAACTGGTAGTTTTGCAGTAAAAGCAACGATATAATTTGCTGTGCGGAACGCCTGCGTGCGAAAGATCCCAACCTCCCCCTCTACACGCTTTAGACTCCTCAAGAAACACCCCGATTGACTCGTCAATCGCACGTCCAAACCTCTATCCTCCACCACACATATCAAGCCCATACTGAGCAAAAACGGAACACAGTCTTGTCTTGTTTCATTTGTTTCATCAATGTTTCCATTTAGGCTTAAAGCGTATCGCTCTCTTGCCGTAACCATCGTGATATCACTTAACGTGCGGACTCAGGCCCCTCAAACGCTCAGGCCCGCTGCACTTACTCCGACACGATGAGGAGCACTGCCATGCGCATTAACATGCCTATTACTCAGATTGAAACCGAGCTAGGGCCGGAACAATACCTGATATCCAAAACTGACCTTAAAGGTCGCATCACCTACGCGAACCCCGAATTTGTCACTATCAGTGGTTTTGAGCGCGAAGAACTCATAGGGAAAGCACATAACATTGTGCGCCACCCCGATATGCCAACAGAGGCCTTTGCCGATTTTTGGGAAACCTTGCAAAAAGGTAAACCATGGATGGGGCTGGTTAAAAATAGGCGTAAAGATGGCGGCTTTTATTGGGTACAAGCATTGGTGTCGCCGCTGTATGAAAACGGACAAGTTGTAGGCTACGCCTCGGTACGAACCAAACCCAGCCGAAAACAAATAGAAACGGCCGAAACCTTCTATAAAGCCTTGCAAGAAAAACGTGCCACAGCCTGTTTACAAGAGGGTTTACTCATCCCCACTGGGTGGCGTCGAATTCTGCACACCTTAAAGCGCCCATTTCGCAATACTATTCCTGGCGCATTAACTAGGCTAACGACCTTGTCGCTACTGGCTATTGCTATCTGTGTGGCAAGCCCCTACTACATGCCGGCCGAGTGCCCCGCATGGGCCCATGTGCTACTGCCTGCGTTGTTAGGGGTAGGCGTGTTGCTGTACACATGGCGCCTGCAACGCCATCTTAGCCCTGCGTTGCAGCACGCTAACCTCATCGTGCAGCAGATATCTACAGGCAACCTTATTCTGGATATAGATCACCTTGCTCATCGTGGTTTAGAAGAACATCAAAAGCTTTTTTACAACTTAGAGCTGATGCGCAAAAGCCTAACTGGCATTGCCGGTGAAACTCGCTACGGCATTCAAGCAGCTAACCAAGCTGTGCAGTCGCTCTACGAGGCCAATGCACACTTAACCGAGCGCAATAGCAGCCAAGCGGCCTCTATTGAAGAAACGGCTACTAGCATGGAGCAATTGACCACTACCGTTCAGCAAAATGCGGATAACGCTCAACAAGCCAATCAGTTAGCCGCTGCAAGCATGAAAACCGCTGAACGCGGCAGTCACGAAGTGGGACAGCTCATACACACCATTCAAGATATACATCAAGGCTCTACCAAAATTGCCAATATCGTGACACTGATAGACAGCATTGCATTTCAAACCAATATCTTGGCCTTGAACGCTGCAGTAGAGTCTGCCCGCGCAGGCGAAGCTGGGCGTGGTTTTGCCGTGGTGGCGTCTGAAGTGCGCAGTTTAGCGCAACGCAGCGCTAGTGCAGCAAGTGACATCAAAACTCTTATTGATGCCTCTGTACAGCGCGTGGATGCTGGGGTGAAGCAAGCCGAAAGCTCCGGGCAACATCTACAACACATGTTGGAATCCAGCCAACGTGTATCTGATATTGTGGCAGAAATTTCCTGCGCATCAGAACAGCAAGCAGCAGGTCTGAAACAAGTCAGCATCGCTATACAGCACATCGATCACACTACCCATCAAAACAGCGACCTGATACAAAACATTCATCACACTGCGGCAGAGCTGGCCAAACAAACCACCCAGCTAGATGAGGCCATACGCGTCTTAAACGTCACGTAACCACAACCTATGGCGAGCTCCATATCTTGCTCGCCTTTTTACTGCAGCAACCTACCTTGCCACGCTGTTTATACATAAAAAAACCGGCCTAAAAAGGCCGGCAACTTTGGAGCAGATAACACGCTGTTAGGGTGTGGAGTCTGGGAACACATTAGTGCCCACAGCAATCACCTGATCCCCTACTTGCTGGTAAAACGCTCGTCGGTGTTCTACTTGACGGGTTTCAGGGCTTAGCCACCAGTAATCAATGGCTTGTATGCTATTAGGTGATGCATTTTCCAGCATGTCACGTAGAAAGTGCTGGCCTTGCACATCTGCAATATCATCCACCGATACATCATTGTTTTCAGAAAAAGCCGGGTTCAGTACTACTTTACGCTGCGCTTTATCCAGCACAAATACGTACTGATCCTGACGTCTGAACTCACCTTGTTTATTACGGAACTTACGCAAGGCCAAACTCGGGTTAGCAAAGTATTCGCTCACCGCTTGTTCTAGCATTTGCTTGGCCTGTTCCTCGGTTGGATAACCAGGGAAAAAACCAACGGCTACCACGATGCCATCCACTACTTCAAAATACGTGATTTTGATTTCATCTTGGCCATCGTTAGGGTTGAACCAGTAGTACTCAATACTACCGGCCTTATTTTGTTTGGCCAGTTTCAGCATTTGACTAAAAAAAGGTTGCCCAGCATCGTCCGTTTCCGCTAAGACGTTCTGCCCTATCAACCCTGCAGACCACCCTCCGCTAGACAACATTTGCCCTGCAGGACTTAGGCTATACACGTATAAGTCACGATCAATAAAATCCGGATCATGCGTAAAATCATTCACCGCTTTGGGGCCATTTTGACGTATATGCTCTATAGCCTTATCTAACAGCGCGTGCACACGCTGCTGTTGCTCACCAATCTGGGTAGGCAACAACCCCGTCGCATGTTCTGCGCTAGGGGGGCTTGCCTGCACCGTGCCTGCCAAGACCATCGCCCCACCTACTACTATTGCGCCGAGTAAATTATGCGTAGTTCTCATCTTAGTACCCCATTAATCCAGGTAACCACAGCGATAAGCTAGGGATGAAAGCAATGATGAAGATGGCCACGATTAGCACCAAAATAAATGGCAATGCTTTGGCTACCACTTGCTCTACAGTTGCTCCACCTATACCCGATGCTACAAATAGGTTTTCCCCCAACGGCGGCGTAATAAACCCCACAGACAAAGTACAAATCACCACAATCCCAACGTGCGTTGGGTCTACACCCAGCATATAGGTCACAGGCAACAATACGGGCACCAAAATCATGATGGCCGCCAGTGTTTCCATGAACATGCCTACAAACAGCAAGAACGCGATCAGGATGGTCCAGATCAAATACATGTTGTCTGTCCAACTGATTAGCGATTCAGCAATCAACGCCGGAATGCGCTGCTCTACCAGCAAACGGCCAAACACAGTGGCTGCAAACAAAATCAACAATACCCGTCCGGTAATCCACGTCGTCGTGCGTAACGAGTTAAACAGTTTTGCCCAGCTCATTTCGCGGTGAATGCACACCCCTACAAACAAGGTGTAGAAAATAGCAACGACGGCTGACTCTGTGGGCGTAAAGAAGCCCGCATAAATACCGCCCAAAATAAAGACAGGGGCAAAAATAGACCACACGCCACGGCGCAACGATTTTCTCAAATCCGACAAACACCAGCCTGAACCCATGCCTTTATAACCAGACTTACGTGAAATGATGTAGTTCATCACCAGTAAGCTAGAGGCCATCACCAGCCCTGGCACTACCCCAGCAATAAACAGTTTGGAAATAGAAACCGTAGAGAACTGGCCGTGCAAAGCGATAGCTTCTGGCGGTGGACGCAACCCCAAGGCCGAAATACCAAAAATCACCATTGGAATGGACGGCGGGATAATGATCCCTAAACCGCCAGATGACGCTGTTAGGGCCGAGGCGTAACTCAGGTCATAGTTACGTTGCGTCATCGCAGGGATCATCAGCATGCCCACCGCAGCAGTGGTTGCTGGGCCCGAACCCGAGATTGCACCAAAAAACAGGCAGGCTAGAACGGTTGCCATGCCCAGCCCGCCTGTAACCGGCCCCGCTAAGGTTTCAGCAATATCGACTAATCGCCGTGAAATCCCTCCAGCCTCCATTAATGCCCCTGCCAAAATAAAGGCGGGCAATGCCATCAACGGAAAACTTCCTACCGAGGTAAACGCAATCTGTACAAAAGAAATGGGATTTTTGCCCAGTGCTAAAAACGCAAACATGGCAGCACCGGCTAGCGATACTGTAATAGGTGCGCCCAATAGCAGCAGTACAAAAAAACCGCCAAACAATAACCCTACAATAGACTGCTCCATGACTTAGGCTCCTTCCACCACGCTGTCACGGGCTTCAGCCCCCTGACGTTTAATTGCTTCCAGCTCTTGGCTTTCAGGGTCTACCAGCTCTACGTGTTTAAACCAGATCAGGTAGTTATTCCACAAAATACGTATAGACATCAGTACAAAAGCAGCCGGTAACACCATAAAGAAATACTTCATGGGGATACCCGTAGTTTGGGATTTCCAAAATGCATTCATACGATTGAACACAAAGTCGTAGCTCAACCACGTGAAGTACAGGTTAAAGGCCACCCACAGCATATCCGCAATGGATTCCGTTACCTTCTTCACAATAGGAGGAAAAAACTTAAACTGAAATGTCACACGGTTATGTGCGGACATTTTTGCAGCTACCACTGCCCCTAAGTAGGCAAACCACACAAACATATAGGTTGCGACCTCCTCGCCCCAAGGGATGCTGTAAGCGAAGAACTGCCGCAAAATAATCTGAACAAACAACAAGATCACAAAGGTGCTTAATAACAAGGCACAGATGTACTCTTCAAAATGATCCACTATGTGTACTAGTGCTTTTTTTATCCTCATACCTGTCTCCAACATCACTCTTTAGCCTGATTTAGTCGTGCATCAGGCAGCATCAAGGCAGACACCGGCTCATGGCAGGTGTCTGCAGTACTTCAAATTCTTGATGAAAAACGCGGTTTAACGATTCAGCGTGGCCAAAATGGCATCCAAACGCTCTTTACCGCCAATGGAGTCATAGAAGGCAGGCCACACTTTGGTGGTTGCCGCTTCAATCCATTCCTGCTCATTGTTTGCAGGCTCTACGATCTCCATGCCCGCCGCTTGCAGCTCTTGCTTAATGCGGTCTTCCGTTGCTTGGATGTACTCGTAACTATGCTCGGTGGCGGCTTGACCAGCAGCCAAAATCCACGCTTGCACTTCAGGGGTTTGTGCTTGGAATACTTGCTCACTCATGACCAAAGGTTCAAGCGAAAACAGGTAGCGAATAGGTGTGATGTACTTCTGCACTTCATCAAACTTCATGGCAGAAATAGTCATGTAGGGGTTGTCTTGTCCATCTACTACGCCTTGCTGCAGGGCAGTAAAGGTTTCATTCCACGCCATGGGTGTGGGGTTCACGCCCCAGGCGTTGTAAGACGCAATCATCAGCTCGTTTTTAGGAACGCGAATGATCAAGCCTTTCAGGTCATCCAATGTACGTACAGGACGCTTAGAATTGGTAAGCACACGGAAACCCGAGTACGACCAGCCAATAATGCGCACACCTGCATCACGAATGGTGTTTTCAGTAAGCTCTTTACCTACGTCACCTTGGGTCAGCGTTTTGGCATCCTCTAAGCTTTGAATCACGTAAGGTAGCGTAAGCACAGCCACGCTGGGGGAAAACGGGGTAATGTTGTTGATCGCCAGGATAGAGAAATCTAACAACCCCATTGCGGCATCGTTAATCGTATCTTGCTCATCGCCCAACTGACTGTTTGGGAACAAATCAGCGGTCATGCTGCCACCACTTTTTTCTTTCAACTGTTCGGCAAATGCTTTGCCCAGTTCATATTGAGTACCACCTGCCGCATCACCAATCGCTACCTTAAACGTCGTAGCACTTGCAGCTGTTGCCAACAACAAACTTGCTGCCCAAACCGAACCTGTGAGCCATTTTTTGAGTGTCATCGTAGTCTCCTCCCTCTTTGTCAGAGGTGTGTGTGTGTATTACAGCAAAACCAAGCACCAGACTCCTTTTTCCGGTGCTTGGGGATTTCAGCCCCTACAGCACCTCATCTTTCAAGTGATACCAGCGATACAAGAAGCGCTGACCAAATCGTCTGAACGGGGCAAAAAACTCGGACTCCACCATTTCCCGTACATTGGGGAACGGTAATCGGTCTTGGAATATAGGCAGATCCAGCTCTTGGCCTTTGCCTGCAATCCACTGAGCCATACGTCTACCGGCTTGTGATGAATACATCACGCCGTTACCACCGTAGCCCAGTGCGTAATAAATAGTTTGTTGTGGGTCCGGCTGCACGATGCGCGGCATCATATCGTGGCTAACGTCTACCCATCCCCACCAGGAATAGGCAATATCAATGCCTGTTAGCTCTGGAAACTTGCGCTCCATTGCACTGACTAGCAGGTCTTGATACTTACGCTGCGGCGCGTCTTTACCCGTAATCGCGCTACGGCTACCAATTTGCAAACGGTTATCCGGCAGCAAGCGGTAGTAGTTACGCAGCACACGTGTATCGGTTAATACCTGATGCGTGTAAAAACGGCAGGCCTCAATCTCTGCTGCTGTCAGCGGACGGGTCACCATGGAGTTAGACAAGATCGGCAATAGGCGATTTTTAACCTCTTTGTGCAAACCGTTAGAGGTATAGCCACCGGTTGCCACACCAACGGACTTGGCTTTCACCACGCCACCTGGGGTTTGCAAATAGTGATAA
The DNA here is from genome assembly GCA_052103955.1 of Paenalcaligenes sp. GTDB lineage: Bacteria > Pseudomonadota > Gammaproteobacteria > Burkholderiales > Burkholderiaceae_B > Paenalcaligenes. Next base: position 51,263 of record JBQELO010000012.1, read on the forward strand.
CCGTTGCGGGTTTTCCAGCTTTGTACGGGGCTGGATGGGTGCACAGTGGCCCCTAATGCTCGGGCTTTTTTCAAATAGCCAAATGCCAATTTGCCTGCATGTATGCCTATACCTTCAGGCTCATGCATCGCACCGTGGGCTTCATGATCATTCACCCACTCGTTACGAACGGTGTCCGCACTTAGAATGCGAGCATCGTAGTTAAAGGTGTCACGCAGTAAAGCCGCTTCTTTTTCCAGAACCGGCATAACGCGTTCGCGGTGAGCAATGTATAAATGACCACCAGGTTGCGGATCACAGTCTATGTCTTTGATCAGCTCTTTGAAGTTTTCCATGCCCTCTACGCACTCGCGATGCATTTTCAGAGCAGTCTCTACACCCCAACGCTGAATCCACTGCGAACGCTTTAACCGGCCAGATGCACACTGTGCCTGACCGCCGTTACGGGTACTGCATCCCCATGCGGTACGGTTCGCTTCCAGTACCGTCGCTTTGATACCGTGTTCTTGTGCCAAGAAAATGGCTGTCGTTAAGCCAGTGAAGCCCGAACCAATAATGGCTACATCCACTTCTATATCGTGGGTAATAGGGCCATCATCTTCTGGTGGTTCACCAGCTGTGCCTACCCAATACGTAGGCGCATATTCCGTACCTTCACCAGGATTGCTATGTGCGGTGAACGGATCATAGGCTGGATCATAAGGACGTTTAGCAGGTGTAGCATGCCCTAACGTCTCAGCCATAGTCTGTTTTGACGTTTCTTGGAGCATATTATTTCCCGCTAGTCACTGGAGGACGGTTTTTACGGAAGGCATTTTTGATGGCAATTTTGTCACCTTCAAAGGTAAACAAATCCACCATCAATGCTTCATGTTTGCCGCCATTAAGGTCTGTACCTTTAAAGCGCGATGTAGACATGGCGTGGTTTGCATCCAGCATATGGAAGTCACCATCTAACCACGCTGCATCAGGGAAGTTTTTCCACGCCGACTCAAAGGCTACACGCACTTTCTCGTGGCCTTGATGAATCGTGCCTTCTACCTCATTACCCGCAATCGCGTAGAACGCACAATCTTTGGTCATCATGCTCATGATGGCGTCAATATCGTGGTCATTCCACGCTTGGCTGTAGGCTTTCAATAGTTCTAGTTTTTGATTCATGTTCTTGTGCTCCTTCCAGTTATCGTCGTTATTGCATTACCGGCTGTGCGTCGCTATGTATTAACCCCGTTGTGGGTGAGGACGCTTCGGCCAAGTAATGTTTTTTGGGCATACGCCCAGCTAAAAATGCATCACGCCCCGCCTGTACCGCCCTACGCATAGCACGCGCCATACGGATGGGGTCTTGGGCATAAGAAATGGCAGAGTTCATCAGTACCGCATCACACCCTAGCTCCATGGCTATGGTGGCATCTGAGGCGGTTCCCACCCCAGCATCCAGCAGTACTGGGACGTTTATTTGATCAAGAATTAAGCGTATGTTCCATGGGTTTAAGATACCCATGCCCGAGCCAATAATAGAGGCCAACGGCATAATGGCAACGCAGCCCATGTCTTCCAACATACGGGCTTGTATGGGGTCGTCCGAACAGTACACCATCACATCAAAACCTTCTTTCACCAGCGTTTTCGCGGCCTTTAAGGTTTCAGGCATATTGGGGTACAGGTTTTTCTGACTACCGAATATTTCAAGTTTTGCCAACGAATGGCCATCCAACAATTCGCGCGCCAAGCGCAGCGTACGTACCGCGTCGTCGGCGCTAAAGCAGCCAGCGGTGTTGGGTAAATAGGTGTAATCTTGCGGGGAAACGTAGTCCAGCAAACTGGGCTCACCAGCGTCCTGACCTATATTGGTACGACGTATAGCTACGGTGACAATTTCTGCCCCACTTTGCTCTACTGCTTCGCGTGTTTCAACAAAATCTTTGTACTTGCCAGTGCCTACCAGCAATCTGGATTGGTATGAGCGGCCTGCAATAACGAGTGCGTCTTCCATAAAACAGCCTGTTCTTTTGTTGACTTCAATAGGAGGGGGCGAAGCGCCCCCTCCAGGCACTACTGAATCTAGAAAAATTAGACGTAGTCTTTGTATTTTTCCAGCAAACGTACAGGACGCTTCAGCGCATCACGACGGAACGGATCGCCCAGTTCACGTGTACACATGATTTCCAACACGCAGGTTTTACCCTCGTTCATCTGCATATCAATGGCGCGTTTCAGTGCAGGACCTACATCCTCCAAACGATCCACGACTATACCCTCTGCCCCCATGGCTTTGGCAATATCTGCAAACGATGCGTTGTCCAACTCGCCGGCTACAAAACGACGGTTGTAGAACTCCACTTGGTTTTTCTTCTCAGCACCCCATTGACGGTTATGGAACACCACCGCAGTCACAGGAATTTCATGACGTACGGCTGTCATGATTTCCATCATGCTCATGCCCCATGCGCCATCACCGGCGTACGACACTGCTGGACGCTCTGGCGCGGCTGTTTTTGCACCGATAATGGTAGGCAAGGCGTAACCGCAGTTACCAAAGCTCATTGGTGCGAAGAAGCTGCGTGGTTTTTCAAAACGCAGGTAGCTGTGTGCTACCGAGTTAATGTTACCGATATCCGTAGACACCATCACATCGGCTGGCATGGCTTTTTCCAACTCACGCAGTACTTGACGTGGGTGCAGGTATTCGCCGCCATTAAAGGTTTTCTCTTTGGCGTTTTCAGCAATCATGTCCAAGCTGTATGGATCGGTTTCGTGCGTCCACGCATCCAATTCCGCTTCCCATGTGGCTTTTTCTTGAGCAATGGTTGCGGCACGATCAGCCTTAGTCGCATCGCTAGCCAGTTTGCGCGCATTTACACGGGCCAACAGTTCTTTAGCTACGGCTTTAGCATCACCGCAAATACCCACGGAGATTTTTTTCACTAAGCCTAGCATTTTGTGGTCGGCATCAATTTGGATGATCTTGGCGTTTTTAGGCCAGTAATCAATACCGTACTGAGGCAATGTACCGAATGGTCCCAAGCGAGTACCCAGTGCAATCACCACGTCTGCTTGCGAGATCAGTTTCATACCTGCTTTGGAACCTTGGTAACCCAAAGGACCACACCACAGAGGGTGGCTGGCAGGGAAAGAGTCGTTATGCTGGTAGCTGTTTACAACGGGTGCGCCCAAGCGCTCAGCCAACGCTTTACATTCTTCAACTGCGTCGCTCATCACCACGCCGCCGCCCGAAATAATCACGGGGAATTTAGCATTAGCCAACAACTCCAGTGCCTCTTCCAGCGCGTGCTCACCACCATGGCCACGGTCTAATTTACGTGGCGTAGGGATTTCGCAAGTGACTTCACCGTAGAAGTAATCACGCGGAATGTTCAACTGCGTTGGGCCCATCTCTGTCATCGCACGCTCGAAACACAAGCTTGTGTATTCAGCCATACGAGCAGGGTTGGTCACATGCCCTTGGTATTTAGTGAACTCTTGGAACATGGGCAACTGGTTGCACTCTTGGAAACCACCCAGACCCATTGTGTTGGTACCCGCTTCTGGTGTGACGATCACAACAGGGCTATGTGCCCAGTAAGCCGCCGCAATACCGGTTACGCAGTTACTGATACCAGGACCATTCTGGCCAATCACCACGCCATGCTTACCGGATACGCGAGCGTAACCATCGGCCATGTGCGCAGCACCTTGTTCGTGCACCACAGGAATCAAGCGTATCCCTGCTGGAGCAAAAATATCCATGGCATCCATAAAAGCGGACCCCATGATCCCAAACATATCCTTCACACCGTAAGACACCATGGTCTCTACGAATGCTTCTGAAGGGGTCATTTTTGTTAGTCCGGTTACCGGCTTACGGTTATCTGCTACCTGGCTCATCACCTAGTCTCCATTTATATACAAATACAGTGTATGGCACACCACATGCATCAAAAATCTTATTTTCCGAGATTTTTTAAACACTTTATCGAGACAAAAAGAGTCTGTCAATCATAAAATGGATAATAATCTCAATATTCGATATATTTAGTACCATATATTGTGTATAAATAGATAAAAACCCTTAGTCCAGCAGTAGAGGAGAAGACATGTCTCAAAAATTAGAAACACCTGAACATAACGTATCAGTAAAAGAAAAATTCGGTATAGAAAGCCCATTGCATGTACCCGCTTTTAGCGAGTCCACTGAATACGTGCCGGCCGTTGATGAGGCATACCGATTTGATCCTGAAGTCACGTTGTCCTTGCTAGCGGGCTTTGCACACAACCGGCGCGTACTCATACAAGGTAGGCACGGCACAGGTAAATCTACCCACATAGAACAAGTGGCAGCACGACTGAATTGGCCTTGCATACGGGTGAATTTGGACGGCCATATCAGCCGCTTAGACTTAGTAGGTAAAGACACCATTACCATTCAAGATGGTTTACAAGTTACTCGCTTCCAAGAAGGTGTGATCCCATGGGCCATGCAACGCCCCATGGCATTAATACTGGATGAGTACGATGCCGGTAGGCCTGATGTGATGTTTGTCATTCAACAAATACTGGAACAAGACGGGCGCTTTACCCTGCTGGATCAAAATCGAGTTTTGCATCCACACCCCTACTTCCGTATTTTTGCCACCACCAATACGTTAGGCTTAGGCGATCAAACAGGTTTATACCGTGGCACACACAGCCTGAACCATGCCCAGCTTGATAGATGGAATATTGTTAGCACCCTCAACTACCTGCCTGCTGCCGAAGAAGAAGCCATTGTGTTGGGGCGCGTACCCGTTAAAAATACCGAGCAAGGTAAGCACGACATACAGGCCATGGTGGCCTTGGCCAACCTAACGAGACAAGCTTTTTCCGTGGGTGATTTATCCACCTTAATGTCACCACGTACGGTAATCACCTGGGCTGAAAACTGCACACTTTTTCACGATAAACGTCGAGCGTTTGTGGTGTCTTTCTTTAATAAGTGCGATGAAAGCGAGCAAAACCTCGTCAAAGAGCTGTACCAACGTTGCTTTAACGAAGAACTATTACCTAACGACATTTCAGCGTAACGAGGGAGCACCGCATGAGCACCTCCGCCTCCCCTGACCTGCGTGAGCAGCGCCGCATACGTGAACTGAGCGCCATGGTGACACGCGCCTTGGCCGATGATGCTCAGGTACACATACGGCAGCAGCTATTTTTTAAGGCAAACCGCCCTTTGGTCGCCTTAGCCCCCCATCTACGTTTGCATGAAACCGAAAACCTGCAAGGTATGCGCGGTGTTACCGACAGCCTTGCCCTGCGCTTGCTACATACCCAGACCGCTTTGCATCAGCAACTGATGCCGTCTGATGCGGTATCCAGATTAATTTTTGACTGGCTGGAAGCACTGCGTACCGAATCCTTAGCTCCGGCCTATATGCCCGGTATGCGCCATAACTTACAGCAACGCTTCTATTTTTGGTCAGCAGGCTATTACCATGCCCGCCATACCGAAAGCGAACTGGGTATTTGGCTCTATACCTTGGCACAAATGTGTTGGAGCCGGCTTAACGCTCTACCTGTATATGACGAAACAGAAGACTTTATTGAAAGCACCCGCGCTGGCTTAACACCCGTACTGGGGCCATTGTTGTATCAACTGCGTAAACACCGCGAAGATCAAGCCACGTACGCCACCTATGCATTACAAGTCGCTGCCTTAGTACACCAAGAAGTAGAGGCTATGCGGCAAGCACAACCCGATTCTGCAAACGACACCGACGACGAACCTGAGTGGGATAATTTTTCGTTGCTACTAGACTTTGATGGTGATGAAGCAGCGGCGTTTGAGCAAACAGCCAGCAACACCGAACTGCTACAGGTCACCACACCTGAACGCTATCAGGTGTATGACAACCAATATGATAAAGAAGAACATCTGGCCGAATTGATACGCCCCGAATTACTGAATGCGTACAGAGAACAGATCAATCAGCGTATTGCTCACCAACATTTGCACCTTAATTTATTGGTTCAACGCTTACGACGCGCCTTAACCCTCTACAGCGACCCTCGCTGGATTAATGATCAGGAAGACGGGTATATAGACGGCGCACGATTAAGCCAACTGGTCAGTAACCCCAATGAACGCCGCCTGTTTAGGCAACCAACACTGGCTCCTCACACCCCTTGCAGCATCAGTTTTTTGGTGGATTGTTCGGGATCAATGAAGCATCACGCCGAAACCGTTACCTTAATGGTGGATATTCTTAGCCGTGCCTTAGAACAAGCAGGTGCTCAAACTGAGGTGCTGGGCTTTTCTACCCACGCATGGAATGGCGGCAAGCCCTTTAAACGCTGGATGGCGCGACAACGCCCGGCAAACCCCGGTAGATTAAACGAGGTCAGCCACCGTATATTCAAAGCCGCGCAAACGCCATGGAAGCGCGCCAACCGCGATATCACCTCGCTGATGAAACTGGACTACTACCGCGAAGGTATAGATGGCGAAGCCGTGCAGTGGGCCTGTAAACGTCTGCAGTCACAACACAGTGAACGCAAGATTCTGTATGTGCTGTCTGACGGGTGCCCTATGGATAGCGCGACTAACCTAGGCAATAACGAGCACTATCTGGAAAACCATTTACTGCAGGTAGTAGGAAATGCTGCCCAACAAGGCATTGAAGTCTGGGGCATTGGGATAGGGTTGGATCTAAGCCGACTCTATACGCACTCACTAATTGCAGATTTTGAGCACGGCTTAGATAACCACTTTCTGGATGATTTTGTGCGCAGCCTGCGCCCTACTCACCTTGGCCTTGGTTCTCGATCTTAGCCAATGCCGCCGCCGCCCGCTTTAATGCCGGCAAACACGACAGCGCCTTATCGGGTGTCATACGCATCACAGGCGCTTGCGTGGCAACCGCCATATTAGAACGCCCACCATCGGCACGTGGCACCAACACGGCAACACAAAATAGCCCCGGCAAGAACTCTTCGTTATCAAAGGCATAACCACTTTCTTTGACCAGCGCCAACTCTTTTTCTAGATCATCCAAAGTGGTGATGGTGTTTTTAGTGTAGCTTTCTAAGGGGGTATCAGCCAATAAGCGACGGCGTTGCGCCGGGCTCATTTGCGCCAGTAGTACTTTACCGCTAGCCGAACAATGCACAGGAACACGCGACCCGGGACGCAAATAAAAGCGCAGCGGCGCTTCGGTTTCTACCCTGTCCATGTACAGCACTTCGCTACCAGACAATGCCGTTAAGTTACAGCTTTCGCCTAACTCATTACCTAAATTACGCAATACGGCGCGTCTAGCCCCATATTTGGTGTCATTGAGCAGCAAATCTTCGGCTAAACGGCGTAAGCGTCCACCTACGCAGTAATGCCTGCCATCAGTATCGCGGGCCAACATCCCAGCCCCTTCCAGTTGCTGCAACATACGATGCACAGTTGGCTTAGGTAGCTCAATCGCATCGACCACATCCTGCAAAGCAAACATACGATCTTGACTGGCAATCAGTTCCAATATGCCGAACAAACGCATAGTGGGTGTATCGCCAGAGTTTTTTACTTTTGACTCACGTACTTCTGCTTGTTTTTCAGCCATATACAGAACTCACTTTTCAGACTCTTTGCGTGACATTGTATATCAAAAAAACCTTGACACTTGTTGCTAACGCCAAAAATCTGCTATAAATCTCATTAAACAGAACAATATATCTCGATAAACAAGAAGGAGACTAAAGTGCGCTTACTGGACAACATCATTGAGGCGGCACGAAGTCAACCTGCCACCATCGTATTATGCGAAGCTGATGACCCTAGAGTTTTAGCGGCAGCGCGACGTGCTCAAACTGATGGCATTGCCCACATTATTCTGGTGGGGTCGCGGCCCGCCATTGAAGCATGTGCCCAACAGCATGCGATCTCGTTAGAGGGCTTGCGCATCGAAGATCCTGCTCACTCAGCCTTGCGTGCCAACGTAGAAACTCAGCTTTTACACTTACGCGCTCCCAAAGGTATGACGGCAGAACATGCTGCTACCCAAATACAAGATCCGCTGTGTTTTGCCAACATGTTGGTGCACAGTGGTATTGCCGGTGGCTCTGTTGCTGGGGCGGTATACAGCACAGCCGATGTGGTGCGTTGTGCATTGCAATTAATTGGTAAAGCGCCTGAGGCAGAATTAGTGTCTAGTTTTTTCTTGATGCTGATGTGCCAACCCCACCACCCCTACCAAGGGGGGATGATTTTTAGTGATTGTGGTTTAGTGATTGACCCTACTGCCGAACAATTAGCCAGCATTGCCCAAGCGGCAGCCCACTCTGCCCGCACCCTGCTGCAAACCGAGCCGCGTGTCGCCATGTTGTCGTTCTCTACGGCAGGTAGTGCACACCACCCCGCCGTCGATAAAGTCATTAAGGCGGCTCAGTTGGTGAAGCAACGCTGCCCTGACTTAGCCATTGATGAAGACATACAGTTGGATGCTGCACTCGTCCCCGCTATTGCGGCGCGAAAGCTGCCTGATTCGCATGTAAAGGGGCAAGCTAACGTCTTAATTTTCCCTAATCTTGAAGCTGGTAACATAGCGTATAAAGCCGCCGAACGCTTAGGCCAACTCACTGCTATTGGCCCATTACTGCAAGGCTTACGCAAACCTGCTAACGACCTTTCCCGAGGCTGCAGCAGCGACGATATTTACGCTGTCATCGCCATCACCTCTTTGCAAACACTCTCTACGTCATGAGCTTGATCTCCACCCTGCTTTTACTGCTCATTATTGTGATTGGTACCTACTTCCAAACCATCACTGGCTTTGGTTTGGCCATGATCGTTATCGGTATTAACAGTGCAGTGGGGCTCACCAGCGTACCGTTTATTGCTTCAGTGGTCAGTTTGGTGAGCCTAGTAAATAGCGGTGTGGCGTTACCTAAGCATCTGCATCATATTGACTGGCGATTGGCAAATACCACGTTGTTGGGGGTGATCCCCGCCAGCGTGTTAGGTGTCGTGCTATTGAATTTTTTAAATGCCCAAGCCACTAGCATTTTGGAGTTTCTGCTGGGCTGCGTGATTGGCTACAGTGGCATCAACTTTGCTTTACGCCCACGCCAACACAAAGAAGTATCTAGCCTACGGTCATTTTTCTCGGTGGGCTTTATTTCTGGACTATGCGGTGGACTATTTGGCATTCCTGGCCCACCGGTTATTTTTCACTTGTACAGACAACCGCTAAGCTTGGCCGTCACCCGCAATATGTTGCTGCTGATCTTTGCCTGTACTGCTTTTTCGCGTAGTTTGTACGAGTTCATTACCACCGGCTTTCCTGAAGGCACGTTCACCACTACCTTACTGGCTGTGCCCTGCGTGGCTGTAGTCACAATGCTGACGCAGCGCTTTCCCCCGCCGCTTAGCGTTGAAACCGTACGTCGCATCACCTTTGGCACGTTAATCCTGATTGGTATCAGCCTTATCGTGCGTAGCCTAAGCACATTGCTGTAACCCTCCTTTCTTTGCGATCAGGGGTAAATCCTTAGAGGATTTACCCCTTTTTACATTGCCGTCTGAATAAAAAAAACATACCATCAAATCTCATTAAACAAAACAAAAAGTACCATAAAGGAGATTTCATGAGGAAGACAACCGCAAAGCTCTGGTTAATGGGCATAGGTTTATGTGCAGCCTCTTTTGCACACGCGGCTTACGAAGGCCCATCAGTACGTTTCAAATTAGCGCATACCGCTCCACCCGGTAACCACATCACAGGTGCCTATGAAAAGTTTGCCGAACTGGTGAAGGAAAAGTCAGATGGCAAAGTGGTAGTACAGCTTTTTCCCGGCGCCATTCTGGGTAGTGACCGCGTGTTAATTGAAGGCGCCCAAAAGGGCACCCTGCAAGTAGGCGTGAGTTCTACACCCAACTTGGCAAACTTTTCCAACCAGTTCCAAGTCTTTGATCTGCCTTACATCACTACGCCAGAAAAGCAGCAACAACTCTACGCTGCCATGAACCCTGGCGGTGCGCTCAACCAATATCTGGAAAAAGCCGCTAACGACATTGGCTTACAACCCATCATGTATGCCGAGTACGGTTACCGTCACTTTGTATCCAGCGACACACCACTGAACAGCGCAGCCAACTTGGAAGGCTTAAAAATGCGCACCACTGACTCCCCTGTAGAAGTCGCTGTAGCCAAAGCCCTAAACACTAACCCCGCCCCCATCGCTTGGGGAGAGGTCTACACCTCGCTGCAACAAGGCACCATTGACGCCGAAGGAAACACCTTCCCACACTTGTACGGTGCTAAACACCATGAAGCCTTGAAGTACGCCATTACCTCGGCGCACAACTATGGCATGCAAGTTGCCATGGCAAATAAAAAATGGTGGGACAGCTTGGCGCCAGAAACACAGCAGGTCATCAAAGACGCTGCACTAGAAGCCGTTACCTACCAACGTGACGTCCTGTACCCAGAAAACGAAAGGCAAGCACGCCTAGCCTTTGAAGAAGCTGGTATCACTATCCATGACGCCACACCTGAAGAAATCCAAGCCTTCAAAACCCTGACACGCCCTGTATTTGATGAGTTTGCAGCCAAACTGCCTGCTGAACTCATTGAACTCGTAGAACAAACACAACAATAAGACTCATGCGTAGCCGGCCCTTAGGGTTGGCTACGCCATCAGAGGTTTGAGGAGCACCCACATGGCCCATGCCACATCGCAACGATCCCCTTTGGCAATTCTGAACCAACTGGAAAAACCTTTACTGTTCATTGGCTTGCTTTTGATGATCCTGATCATCAACTACCAAACCCTCTTTAGATATTCCATGTCTACCCTGACCACATGGGCTAGCCATCCCGAACAATACCCCTGGATCACATTATTTGGTGACCCCACCACCGTTAAGGCATGGTTGCGTAGCAAAATAGGCTGGGCTACCTGGAGCGAAGAACTTGCTCGATATATTTTTGTATGGATTTCCTACTTAGCCGTATCGCTCTCCATACTGTCTAAGAACAGCATCCGCATGGATGCGGTACACAATCTGTTGTCGCCTAGGCTGCAACAGATTGTATGGGTGGCTATTTATGCCTTAAGCCTGCTGCTTACCGCCGCCTTTTTGCAAATGGGTGTAGAGCACCTTTCTATGCAGCTAGAGTTCCCCCAAACCACACCTGCTTTGCAAATCAACTACTTGGTGCCCTACCTCATTTTGCCCTTGGGCTTTGGGTTAATGAGCCTACGTACCTTGCAATGCCTGTATGAATCATGGAAACAACTGTGCTGGTCTGATTTTGTGATTGGACTGCTTATTCCTGTAGTGCTGCTATCACCACTCTTTATTTGGGAATATGTAGACGCCACCTTATTGCTGTTTTGCTATTTCATTGTGTTTATTGTGCTGGGTGTACCCATCGCCTTTTCATTGGGGCTTGCCAGTATCGTTACCATTATTGGCGCCGGCACCCTGCCACTGGACTACATTGCTCAGATTGCGTTTGTCTCTATAGACTCCTTCCCCATCATGGCTATACCGTTTTTTATTGCCGCCGGTATTTTCATGGGTGCAGGTGGCCTCTCTGAACGTCTACTTATGGTGGCGGATAAATTAGTAGGCTCGCTGCCCGGTGGTTTGGCGCTCGCCAGCATCATGACCTGCATGTTTTTCTCGGCTATTAGCGGTTCAGGCCCTGCCACAGTTGCCGCCATCGGCACCATTACTATCCCTGCCATGGCAGCCCGTGGTTACAACATCTACTTTGCTGCCGCTGTCGTGGCGTGTGCGGGTGCGATTGGTGTCATCATCCCGCCTAGCAACCCCTTTGTGGTGTATGGCGTTGCCGCCCAAGCCTCTATTGGCAAACTGTTTATTGCTGGTATTGTGCCCGGCTTAGTAATGGGCCTCATGCTCATGGCCATCACCTACGTCATTTCTAAAAAGAATGGCTGGAAAGGCGAAGATGGCGACCGCTCCTTACCTTCAGTATTGCTGTCGCTATGGCAAGCTAAGTGGGCTTTGCTGGTACCAGTCATTATTTTGGGTGGTATTTACGGGGGCATCATGACCCCTACTGAATCGGCTGCCGTCGCTGCCCTATACGGCTTGCTGATTGGTAAGTTTGTGTACCGCGAACTCAGCTGGAAAAAGTTATGGAATGCCAGTATTGAAGCCACGCAAACCTCTTCCATCATTATTATTTTAATGGCGATGGCGACTATCTTTGGCAACATCATGACGCTGGAACAAATTCCTGAAACGGTAGCCAGCGGCGTACTGACCTTCACTGACAACAAATACCTGATCTTGTTTTTGATCTGTATTTTGCTGTTGATCATTGGTGTGTTCATGGAAGCTCTGGCGGCTATTGTCATCGTTACCCCAGTGTTGCTGCCATTGGTACTGAAACTGGGTGTAGATCCTATTCACTTTGGGGTAATCATGGTGGTGGGCTTAGCCATTGGTTTTATTACGCCCCCTGTAGGTGTGAACCTGTTTGTTGCCAGTGGCATCGCCAAAATCGGCATCGATAAAATCGCCAAAGCTAGCTTCCCACTGCTGCTCATCATGATTTTGGTATTACTGCTGGTGACCTATATCCCTGCAATCTCTTTGGTGCTGCTATGACCACGCTTACTCATCGCCACTTATGTCGTGCCAGCATCGATGCCTTACATCACTATGCGAGTAACGATGGGCTAGCGCCGGTCTGTTTTGCGTTAGTCGATGCGCAAGGGGATTTACTGTGTTTTGAACGCATGGATGGTGCTCCCGTACGCACTATCAACATTGCTATTGCTAAAGCCTATACTGCTGCCCGCATGGGCGGCAGTACACGACAGTTTAGACAACGACTACAAAATGAAAACCTGCACTGTAGCGAGTTTATGGATCCAGCTCTTTGTGCCTTACCTGGCGGTGTCATCCTGACATTGCCGTCCCACCCCTTTTTTGCCCTTGGGGTAAGTGGCCGCTCGTTAGATGATGACGAAACGCTGGCACTACAACTGGTACAACATTTACACGCACACATTGCGTAAAACCACAGACTTATTCATGGCAAGTCAGATTAACACTAGAGATACACATACCCCGCATTACGCGTCTGTATAATAGGAAGTATTCACGTACAATTTCCTATTCTCTATTTTTCTTTCTTGCCATGACTAACACCACTAGCCCCACCTCACACAAATTGATACGCCAAGCGCTAAGTGCTATTTATTTCTTTGGTGGAATTGTGGGTTTATATGTGCTGCTTTCCCAAGCCAAGATCTTTATGGTGTCAGCCATCGCGGTTATTTTATTTTCGCTGATGCTAATCCAAAACTTGGTGGCAATTTATGGTGGCGTAAAGTTTTGGCGTGGCAATCCTGAAGGCGGCACATTACTGTACTGGTTATCATGGACCAGCGTGCCTGTGTTCTCGTCCACCATGCTGTCTTACCACAGCATCATCGGTTTGGGCCTGACCCCCATCATCACCCTCACACCCGGTATGTACAACTTCCACATACAGTTCACGCTGGGCTACGAGGGCGCGCTCAAATGGTTCCCTACCTTTGATATTTTCCAATTGGGCCTGAACCTTGCACCCTTGCTGTTCATTGTGGTGATCCGCATGCTGTTGCAAGCTGGCTCTGACAAACCCATACAAATCTAAGCATGAGCACTAGGCTAAAGCAGCCTTGCCCTTGCGGTACGGGCAAACGCTATGAGCAATGTTGCAGCCGCTGGCATCAAGGTAGCGAGTATTTACAAGCCCCTGATGCCGAGCAGCTAATGCGATCACGTTACAGCGCATTTGTGCTACGTCTACCCCAGTACTTATTGGCCACATGGCACCCTAGCACTCGCCCCACGGAGCTTGAGCTAGATGACCGTTTTACCAAATGGGTAGCGCTAGAAATACATCATGCACACCAACATGATGACACACATGCCGACGTCAGTTTTACCGCTCGTTATAAAGAAAATGGAAAAGCGGGCCGTTTACGTGAAATCAGCCATTTTTTAAAAGAACAGGAACAATGGTTTTATGTGGACGGTCAGTTTCCTGAATAAGTAAAAATAGAAAACCTTTATAAAATTGACATATTCTGAAACGCGTAAGCCATCAGATTGTCAGAAAATTACGCTATGATCTTTCTGAACGTAATCTTTCTCAATGGAGAGCACTTATGACAATTAAATACTCTGCTGCGGCACTATCTTTGGCCCTGCTGTTTAGCCCTCTTAGCCATGCAGACTCCACCGTTCCTTATGTAAACGAGTATCTGCCAGACATCGCCGAGAAAAACACTGCCGTTGCCGAGCGTTTTGTGCACTTCTTTGAGCCTGTTGCTGCCCAAGCCGACTGGATCAAAAACTTTGGCACCACGACTCCAGCCCGTTTGGTAACCGCTGGCGAAAATGAACAGAACTATCTGGTATTCCAAGGTTGCAAACCGCACGACTGCAACACACAAAGCTACCTAGTTCTGTACAACCCTAAGTCGGAACAGTTTGAAGCTGGTGCATTGCGCACAGACACCATGACCGATCAAGGCACGTTAACTGAAACCAAGATCACATGGTTGGGTGAGGCGAATGACAGCTTGACTCAAGTGATGTGGGATGAGTTCACGCCTAGCGAATAAGGCTATCCGTGACTACTGTCTTAGCCCCTACTTACGCGATAGGTAGATCGCTATAGCGTATAAAAAAGCGCCAGCTCCATAATCTAAGGAACTGGCGCTTTTCCATTTCTTGGGCCTAGCAGACTACGCCAAAAACGCTTCTATTATGAAAACCGCGTCGCAGAGAAAGGACTCACGTCCATGCAAGTCTCTGTACCGGTAATCATTTCGGCCAATAACCTGCCAGTTAATGGCCCTAAACTTAAGCCTAAGTGATGGTGCCCAAAGCCAAACCACAACGAGCTATGCCGTGGCGCACGACTAATCACCGGCATCATGTCAGAAAAACAAGGACGCACCCCCATCCATGGCTCAGCATCTTGCCTCGCTCCTAAAGGGAATATTTCCTTCGCTTTCTGCTCCAGTTTCGCTAACTGCCTAGGCGTGGGCGGTGCAGATAAATCCGCTAGCTCTACCCCTGCTGTGAGCCGAATACCGCGCTGCATGGGTGCTAGCACATAACCGTGTTCAGTATCCGTTACGGGCGCTGGCAATGACGGCCCTCCTGCTACGTCATAGTGCATGTGATAGCCCCGTTTATAGCCTAGCGGTAGCGTATAGCCCAATTGCTCACACAACTCTTTAGACCACGCCCCCAGACTCACCACACACTGCTCAGCCTCTATTTCACCGCCTTCAACACTCACTCGCCACTGTTGGGTAGGCAACTGCTGCAAGCTTTTGGCATCGCCTCGGTAGAAACGCCCACCCAGTGCTAGAAACTGCTGATAATACTGTGTAGCGAGGGCCTGTGGGTCTGGGCAGAACGCCGTGTCCAACCAATGAATAGCACCGACTAGACCAGGCTGCAACATAGGAAACTGCTGATACAGTGCATGCTGATCCAGCACCCTATAGCGCACCCCATAATGATCTAGGTTTTTGGCTGTACGAATAGCCTGCTCAAATTTTCGTGGGTTACGATACACCGGCAACCACCCCGAAGCACGTAATAGCTCAGAATCCTGCGCCCCTTCTAGTAGCGAGTGATGCTCAGCTAGGGCATGATTTAAAAAAGGCATTGTGGTATCCAGCAGGCTTTGCAAACGCTTCCCTATGGAATGCCACCAAAAATTGGCCAACCAGTTCAGGTTTCGTAAGCTATAGCCTACATGGTAGTTAAACCCGCCATATTGTTTAGTTAAGCATTTCAGCAATAACCGCACATCGGTAGGAAAGGTATAGGGCACTACCGCATTGTTGACCAACATGCCTGCATTGCCATAACTGGCTTCTTCCGCTACCCCACGCCTATCTATCAGGGCGACCTGTAGACCGCGTTTTTGTAATTGCAAGGCTGTACACACCCCTACTATCCCAGCCCCCAGCACCAACACATCCACCGCCGCAAGTTTATTGGACATCGCTAGGCTCCCACACAAAATCCGTCACAGCGTGTTGATGCGTATAGTCGCTTAGCTTTTGTAGCAATTGGTTGGTATGAGATGCCGTAAAACCTTGGCCTGCCAATAACGTCGCAAACTTATCCCTAATCTGCTCTGTAGATAATGGCCAAGCAGGCATACCTTGTGCCGCATACTGGGTAGCAACCAGTTTGCGCCCATCGTGTAACTGCACCGTTACCCTTGCCGCTTCTGGGTAACGCCATACATCCTTATCGTCTACTAGCTCGGCATCTACCTCAAGTTGTACCTTGGCTGCCATTGTTTGTAGCGCTGGAGACTGCCACCACGATGCCTCTAGGTGCTGCAACGTAAGCTCGCCACACAACGCGACCGTAGCCAAGGCAAACGGCATACTAAACTGCGCCTCGGACACTGATTTGGGAACGCCATACCGTAAACAGCTCACCACTAACCCTGTACCAAAACAGTGGATATTGTCTACTTCATGTGCCGCAAAACCATACTCTTTCTGTAACGTTAACAGCGCGAAAATAGCCGCTTGAGTCGCTGAACATAAGGGATAAAGTTTGAAAGAAATACCGGGCTCCACAAAACGGTATGGAGCCCCCATTGCTGAGGCGGCGGTATCAGGCACGCACCCCATCACGTTCCAATGCCCAAACTGTCCACCTAAACTGGCATCACCCGCCGTCACGCCTACCTGTACTGACACCGCCACCTCTATTCCGCGTCTGGCTGCCATCCCTGCCATATAAGGTTTAGCCGTAGTACCATGGATGCTGCGCATGGCTGAGGTCATTTGCAGCGCTAGCCCTATGCTTTGCCTAATTTGCACTGCCGATAACCCTATTAGCTTGGCAACACCTACCGTGGCCCCCACACAACCTAAGGTGGAGGTGGTCCAGTGGCCGCGCTCGTACAACTGATTACCGTACACCGCGGCAAGGGCTAACATTGCCTCTACCCCTGCTATGTAAGCGACTAATGTGGTTTGGTAGTCCAAATCTACCGCTTCTGCATACGCCCATACGGCTGGCAGTACTACCGTAGTGGGATGCAATACCCCCACGAAGCTCGTGTCATCAAAATCCAAACTGTGCATTGCGGCAGCATTCAACCATGCAGCCACTTCTGGTGGCCGTTTCTCAGCAGAACCGACCACCGAACACCTTCCACTACGGTCACCCGCAATGGCCTGCACAGCTGTCACAATACGTTGATAGCTATCGGTGTCTACTCCTGCGATAGCCACACCAAAACCATCCATTACACTTTTTACGGCCGCCTCTTTTACCGCCTCTGGTAAAGCCTCCCACGCGAGTTGCTCCACCCAGTGCGCCAGGTCATTTTCCAGTTGATGTGCCACATCCTGAGTATTCATTGCCCTGTCCTTTTAACGCTTATGGCTACAACACGTGGCTTAAGAATTCTCGGGTACGAGCATCCTTAGGAGCTTCAAAGAACTCTGCCGGTGCGCCATGCTCAACAATCACGCCTTTATCGGTAAAGTACACAGAACTTGCTACTTCTCTCGCGAAGTTCATTTCGTGCGTCACCAAAATACTGGTCATACCCTCTTCAACCAACTCACGTATGGTCACCAGCACTTCTTTGACGGTTTCAGGATCAAGCGCAGCCGTTACCTCATCAAACAGCATCACGGTCGGTTTCATGGCCAACGCTCTCGCAATGGCCACACGCTGTTGCTGGCCACCGGATAATTCGCCTGGATAGGCTTTTTCTTTGCCAGACAAGCGTACCTTACGCAGCAACTCCACCGCCAACGCTTCTACTTCTGCCGCATTACGTTTCAGCACTACGGTAGGTGCCAACAAAATGTTCTCTAACACCGTCAGATGTGGGAACAAGTTGTATTGCTGAAAAACCATAGAAACGTCTTTGCGTAACGCAATACGGTCTTCATCTGTTTTCAGCTGATCTACCGCATGCCCTGCGGCACGAATACTACCTGTATCTGACTTAACCAAACCATTGATACAGCGCAACAGCGTAGACTTTCCCGACCCTGATGGCCCAATAATGGCTACTGCCTCACCCTTTTGCACATCCATGGACACACTTTCCAAGACGCGATTACTACCAAATGCTTTACTCACACTATTAATCTGAATAATAGGCTCTGTTTGATTGGTCGCTAGCATGGTCTACCCCCTTAATTAAGCCGTAACATATTTTTTTTCTAAACGTCGCACAAAACCAGCAATAGGCGAGCAATACACAAAGAAGAACAACAAAACCAAGCCGTATACCGGCATCAGCAGTGCGGGATCCCCTTCCGCCGCTAACATAGAGCGTGCAACGGTTACACTGTCCTCAACGCCCACAATGGAAATCAGTGGTGTAGCCATCATCAAAATAGCGTAAGTGTTCATCCACGGCGGCAGCATCCGTTTAACAGCCTGCGGGAAAATCACCATTCTCAGTGTTTGACGTCTGTTCAGCGCCAACGCAGATGCCGCTTCCCACTGCGCTGAAGGTATAGACTGCACCCCGCCCCGGATCACTTCCGACACATTCCCCATGACGGGCAACGACAGCCCAATAATGCCCTTTAACCATGCAGGAAAAGGAAAGCTATAACCACCTATATCGATGTAAAAAGGAAATAGAAAAATACAAAAAAATAACAGCACCAACCACGGAGAGTTCCTAAAAAATAACGTGACATATCGTGAAAAAATACGATATGGCGCTACATGAGAAAGCTGCCCCACACCTAGAAAAACTCCTAACACAGTCCCTATAGCCATTGCCGCCATACTGACGCCAACATCCACAAGAAATCCACTAAACAATTGTGGCATCCAGTTTATTATTATCTCTGTCATGCTTTACCCCACCCTGGGACACGTATGTATTTTTCAAGACGTCCCATCAAAAACACGAAACCACCTATTACTACCGCATAAAAAGCAAGTAATACAATCATCATTTCTAATGCATTGAGCTGCTCAGACCAAATCTGTGATGATGCATACAGAACCTCTGGCACAGCAATAGCAAACGCATTAGCCGTTGTCTTAATCAAGTTCACCAAGTTGTTATTGAGTGCAGGAATACTGACCCTAAAACACAGTGGCAAGACCACTCTGGTGTAGGTTTGAAACCTGTTCATCCCTAAAGCCTCAGTAGCTTCTAGTGTGGAGGTAGGCACTGTTTCAATACCCGATCTAAAAATCTCAATATTGAAAGATCCCGCATACAAACTTAATGAAATGATTGCCCATGTCACATTACTAAATATAGGATTAGACAAAGAAAACAAATTAGTTAATGTAGGTCCTAGAGCAAAATAGAAAAAATACAGCTGTATTAGTGGTGGCGTATTTCTAAAAATCTGAATATAAATAGAGGTAATACGCAAACCAATTTTTGATTGACTAAAAACCAGCCATGAACCCACCACACCAATTAATACGCTGATTATTATTGATGAAATTGAAAGATAAAAAGTATATTCAATACCTTTTAAGAACACATCCTGGTCAAACTTATCGAAGAAAATGCTTAAATTAATGCCATAATCTTCATACAACCGCAGGAAAAACTCAGACATAAGTACAACCTCTTGAGCAAGCAAGTGCCATCGTTGAAGCCTGTATTACAGGCTTCAAACCTCATTAGCATTACTTGTTTTTAAATTTTTCGTGTTGTTCTTCAAGGAAGGCGCTGGGCGTTAAGCCCCATTCCTTTTCTTTCTCAAGCAAGTATCCGGTTTTATGCCAGTCGGTAATCACGTCAACCAACGCAGCCTCAAGCGGTGTACCTTCTGTGGATTTTTGCAATGCAATCGCCCACATCTGCCAATCTTCTACGGGTAGCGGTACCTCGTAATTTGCCCACCTACCGGACGGGTCAGCCAGCATGGCAGTCAATAATGTGCTGTCTTGTAAGAAGCCTTCACAAGAGCCGGTTAATAGTGCGGCCTGAGCTTCTGTTGAACCCGGAAAGGCTACAATTTCTGCACCGTATTTTTGCGCGACGCTACGGTTGTAATAAGCACCTTGCGTGCCGCATATTTTTTTACCGCGCAAATCGCTCCACGACGTCACACCACTACCTTTAGGCAGTATCACTGCTGTGCCCCCGGCGTAATAATAAGGCTGCAACAAATTCAACATACGTTCACGTTGCTCGTTACTGCTTAAGGTAGCAATCATGGCATCGATGCGCCCTTGCTGTAGAAACTCGATACGGTTAGCCGTTTGTACCGGCACTAGCTCTACTTTCACTCCCAGCTTTTCAGCCAAGGCAGCAGCCAAATCAGGCTCAATCCCCACCACATTGCCATTGGAGTCCAAAAACCCAAAAGGTCTGTAGTCGGTTTTCACGCCTACTTTAAGCACTCCTTTACTTTGGACTTGCTCTAAATTTGAAGCCTGCGCCGTCACACCCAAAGCCATCGCTATGGATAGCACTGAAACATTAGCTATTTTTTTAAAATTAATTTTCATTCTTGTCTCCAGATTTAAATAAATTACTCTTTAATCACCAATGAGTGTTTTTCAAGTATATTCACAGCCTCCTCTTCACTAATTATCTTATTTTCATTAAGATATTCTATAAGTGTCATATTATTTTCTATGGATTTTTTCACCATACCACTGACTTTCTTATAACCAAAAACAGGTACTAATGCAGTAGCAATCGCACTAGAATTTTTAATATTTATAAATGTTTTTTCTTTATTTATTTTCAAACCACTTATACATTTATAATTAAAAAGATGAATCCCTCTGGTTAATAGCCGCAAAGACTCAAACAACCTATCTGCCACAATAGGCTCGTAGTGGTTGATCTCTAACTGACCTGCCTGTACGGCCTGCCCTATACTGCTGTCGTTACCCGACACAATAAAGGCTATCTGGCACATGCTGATAGGCTGCACAGGGTTAATTTTCCCCGGCATGATCGACGACCCGGCTTGTACGCTAGGCAGCACAATTTCACCCAGCCCCCCCACAGGCCCAGAGGACAGAATCATCAAATCATTCGCTATCTTGGCAAGCTGTGCAGCCAACACTTTTAAGTAGCTAGACAGCACAGCAAAGCTATCCAAGCTCTGCATCGCATCAAACGGTTGATCATCCGCTTGTACCGTGAATCCTACGATCTCACTAAGCTGCTCAAACACCACGCTTTTGTACCCATCACGTGCCCCAAAGCCAGTACCTATTGCTGTCCCCCCTAGTGGCAAGGTGGTCAATTCAGGCATAAACACGCTGAGTCGCTGCGATGCACGTGCCAAGCTAGCTGCGTAGCCGCCAAAGCGTTGCCCCATGCGCATGGGCTGTGCATCTTGCAAGCACGTACGGCCCAATGTCACAACGGGGAAGAACTCAGACTCTTTGGTCTTTAAGCTCTGTACTAGCTGGTCTATTTCTGCGACAAGCGCCGGAATCATTCTGTATACCGCTAGCTTCAACGCACTAGGATACACATCGTTTGTAGACTGCGATAAATTCAGTTGGTCATTGGGATGCACGGCATCGTAGCTACCGGCCTTGTGACCTAATAATTGTTGAGCGCGGTTAGCAAGCACTTCATTGATATTCATATTTGTAGAGGTGCCGCCAGAACCTTCCAGCAACTCTACAATCAATTCGCTATCCAATTTCCCTGCAATCATTTCCTGACATGCTTGGACAATGACCGTACAACATTCACTGGAGAGTACGCCTTGTTCATGATTTGCCAAGGCAGCTGCCCATTTACATTCCGCAAATGCTTTGACTAATTCTTTATGCTTTGCAATAGATGCCGTTCCCAAACAGAAATTCTCCATACCTCGGTATGAGTTAATTCCATATAAGGACATAGCATCTATTGCTACCTCCCCTAATGTATCGCTTTCAATTCTTTTATTTTTTTCATCACTCATGGCTATATCCATATTCTGGCTACTTAATAAATTTCACCAAACCAACAGAAAAACCTTATTGCTTGGCAAAGCAAAAGTTAACCCAGAACACCACTAGCCTATCTACCATTAAATTTTCTAATTATTGACTGCAGTCAGACTTATACAAGGCGACAAAAACTAGGGTAATCCCTTGTTTATATACGGTTTTTACACAAAAATAATCGGTCCACATGAAAATAGAGTAGCCTTACTAAGCTTTTTCTCTACTCTACAAACCCTCTTGCTATGAAAGCGCATACTCCGCCCGTAGAACTACGCGAGCTCTATACCTTTTTACTGATCTGCAACAGCGGCTCCATGACTGAAGCGGCCAAGCAACTACAGCTTACACAGTCCGCCATCTCGCAATCTGTACGACAACTGGAGCAGCGCCTAGGTGCCGAGCTGTTTAATCGTGACAGCCGCCCTATGTCGCTGACAACGGAAGGCGAACAGATACTAGAAACCGTGCGTTCTATTGTGGATCAAGTCAACCTGCTACCAGAGTTAGTACGTGCAGGCAGCCGTAAACCCTTGCGCATTATTCGTCTGGGTCTGGTGGACTCGTTTGCATCTACCATGGGTGCGGATGTCATCAAAGCCTTGGAAAGCCAAGCACATAGAGTGGTGGCCTGGAGCGGGCTATCCCCCTTGCTGTCCCAGTCACTTAGTGCCAGGCAGGTAGATCTTATTATTACTACGTCCACCATGGACAACACCGAAGAGTTTGAGAACACACCGTTATTGCATGACCCCTACCTGATTGCCGTCCCCTACCAACTACATATCCCTGCACAGCAGGATCCCTTAGAATGGTTGGCCAAAAATTTACCCTTGATTCGTTACAGTGCTCGCTCGGCCATAGGCATGCATATTGAACAATTTTTACGTCGTCGCGGCATAGATGCCCCCTACCGCTATGAGTTTGATGCTACCCCACCCTTGTTGCGTATGGTCACCGCTAATCTAGGCTGGACCATTACCACCCCTATCTGCATGTTTAACGGTCCTATGGCACAAGAGGCCTTTAAACTAATCCCTATCCCTAATAGCGATTTTGCTCGTGAGTTCTACTTATCTACGCGCCAAAAACAGTTTGTACATTTACCCCCCATCGTTAAAGATATTGTGCCGCGTATTTTCATGAACTACCTGTTCCCTGAGATACAGCGTGTTGCGCCTTGGCTAAGTAAAGAACACTTTCATTGCAGATAACTGATGGCCTTACGACGCACTACCGGCATAACCTGACTGGCCGCTTACCAGCGATAGCTGTAGCAACTGTGCAAAGCTGAAACCCGCTGATCAATGTAGGCAGACCGTATTCAACGACAAAGCCCTGGTCATTTACCAGGGCTTTGTTAGTTGTCAGTCTGAAGTGCGCACAGCGCACCTAGGTCTACATTACGCCGCTTGATGTAACGCTGATTCTGGCAACAAACTCGCTGCTGCCGTATCCATAATAATGCGTACATTGTTGTGCTGCTTCAAGGCGGTAGCCGGCATATGTTCGCTTGCAGAGCTTTGAAAGTAATTCAGCATGGTCTGGGCTTTATGCTCGCCCGTTACTACCAATAGAATTTCGCGTGCTTGCACAATATCCTGTATTCCCATTGTCAGGGCATGGTGCGGTACTTCGGCACTACTTTCAAAGAAACGGCCATTATCTAAACGGGTGCGCTCTGACAGCTCTACCACATGGGTGCGGCTATCAAAGCTAGTACCAGGTTCGTTAAAGCCTATGTGGCCATTAGAACCTATGCCCAACAATTGCAAATCTACGCCACCCTCTTCCTGTATGCGCGACGAATAATGCAAACACTCGGCCTGCCAATCTGTAGCCAAGCCATCCGGCAAATGCAATTGCGCTTCAGTAAAGGGTAAAAAATTAAACAAATGCTGATGCATGTAGTAGTTATAGCTTTGCGGGTGCGCGGGCGATAACCCTACGTACTCGTCCAAATTAAAGCTATGCAGTTTACTGACGTCTAATTGCAGTGCATTAACCTGCTGCACAAACAGTTGATAGACAGGTTCCATCGTCCCCCCTGTCGCCAGCCCCAACACAGCATTAGGTTTTTTTTGTATCAGTTGGATCAAGTGATTACTTACATGCGAAGCAACCGCTTGCGAATCAGGCAGTACAAGAAACATGAAACACTACAATAAAAAAGTAAAAATAACGAAAAATCTGTCACCAAATGGCTAAAGCATCATTCTGGCGAAAAACACGCTGTTTTGCACCCTCTTTTTAACAAAGATAAACGTTTACAGCGTATTTTTATACACCACACCATTTTTCATGATCAGGTGGAAGTTTTGCTCTGGATTCGCCACAAAATCCAAATCTTTTTCTGGATCACCATCGGCGATAATCAAATCCGCATAAGCGCCTTTTTCTAGTTTGCCTAATGCGTGCGGATACGGGTCACGCGCCCCCGCTAACGCCACATAGTCTCCATTCATACCGGTACCCTGTTTCAACACCGTTAAGGGATCATAGAAGCGTGTTAACTTGGCTAGCTGCTTACCTTGTGTACGTGTGTTATTAGCATTAAACAGCACATCGGTACCCCACCCTGTATGGATATTGTATTTTTGTGCCATTTCATACGCATGCACCGTACCTTGTGCTACTTCATGCTGCGCCTGACGGCGTGCCTCATCGGGATAGAAGTTCGCATCCTCGTCTTGCAAGAACGGTTGTAGGCTCCACCACGTATCGGTGTCATGCATCATTTTGACGCTTTCTTCATCGGCTAACTGGCCATGCTCAATACTTTTCACACCCGCACGTATACAGCGCTGAATACCCTTAGGCGTATACACGTGTGCCATCACGTACGTATTCCAGTCTGACGCAGCAGCTACGGCCGCTTTAAGCTCGGCTTCGGTATATTGCGTGCTGTCTAGTGGATCGTACATAGACGCCACGCCACCACCCGCTAAAATCTTAATCTGTGATGCCCCTAGCATCAGTTGCTCACGCACCCTACGTAGTACTTCGTCAGCACCGTCGGCAATCATGGCGACACCTACACGTTCAACCAAGGCCAAATCTGCCGCCCCCGCACGCGGTAAGTCGCTGCGCATACGGAAGTCACCATGACCAGAGGTTTGCGAAATCATGGCTCCCGATGGGTAAATGCGCGGCCCATCAATAATGCCCTCGTCAATGGCGCGTTTCAGTGCAAATGCTGGACCGCCTGGGTCTCTAATCGTCGTAAAACCACGCAGCAATGTATTTTGTGCTTCTTTAGCAGCGACCAAATATAAGTAGCCTACATCGGATGTCATCGCCGTCACCTGATTGATCGCAGCCAACATGGTGTGCCAATGCACATCAATTAAGCCTGGCATCAACAGTTTGCCGCCTGCATCAATAAGCTCGGCATCATTCACCGGTTCAGACTCGGGAATAATGTCTTCAATCATGGCACCACGCAGCACCAGTTTCATACCCGACTGTGGTTTAGAGCCTGTACCGTCAAACAGCCGGCAATTATGAATCACCACAGGGCGAGGTGGCGTCTTTGGTGTGGCGCTACTTGCTGCCCCGGCACTACGCGTCATGCCTGAGAAAGCAGCCGCCATTGCTACCGCACCACCCAAAAACTGGCGTCGGGACATGTCTGCCATTACTCTGGCATGCAAAATTTGCATGATGGTGCCACCACACTCACAGCCGCTACGTCGCTGAATTTTCCCGGGTGTAGCCCCTGTTAGCGAAAACAGCCCTGGTTGCGACCAGCCTTGTCGTAATGCGTTTTGCATGCCAAAAATCACCCATGAAAATGGTTAAGTAGCGTTCTACAGCAGAGATCATACTCAAAGCCGTGTCCCCTGCCTGCTTTTCCGTACAACTTGTCACATATAAAAAACCCGCTACACCATCGGGTATAGCGGGCAAAGGCACTACTTACTTATTTCTATGCATTACTCAAAAGATCGAGAACGCAGTAATTCTGGTTTCAGAATAGGTTTATGACCCGTGTTCGCATGATCTGCCAACAACTCTCCATTCAGCTCTGTACCGTAGCGAGTGTTCTTGTGAAAGGTATCTAAGTACATTTCACGTGTTTCGCGTACATCACCGGTATAACGGGGATCTTGAGGGCGTTCACGTGTATCGATGTACTCAGCCAAATCCCACGCTTGCTGATCAGTCAATGAGTTAGGCTTACCCAACGGCATATTCTGTTTTACAAACGCTGCCAAGGTAAATGGACGAGCAATACCAGCGCCCCAGTTATACGAACCATCCCCCCACAGTGCAGGGAAAATAACCTTATCGCCTTTCATGGTGCCTGCACCATCCTCGGCATGACACATCGCACATTGTGCTTGGTACAGCTCACGACCACGCTCTACATCAGGCTTCAACTCAGGGTCCGCCAACCGTGCATAACCACGACCATACAATTTCTGATCCGCTGCAGGGTACATAGGCACACCACGAGCCAACCACTGGTGGTAGGCGGTTAGCGCCAACATATTGTCACTGCCGTACTCCGGAGGAATACCATTCATGGAATACGCAAAACAGCCTACGATACGCTCTTCCAAATTATTCACGTGCCCGTTCTTGCCACGGTACTCAGGCAATGTCACCACCGCAGGCCATACTGGGCCAGCGTTAGGTAAACGCCCTTCCCCCATGTGACAACTGCTGCAGTTCATGTTGTTAAACACATTCACACCACGTAGCTGCTGTGTGTCTACAAAGAGATCATGACCACGACGAATCACCGCCTTTAATTCAGGGTGCAAATCTGAGGCTTCCAAATCTTCCATAGTAGGAGGAATGTGCACATAGTCACCTACTGCTGGCACCTTAAAGCCAGGAGCCATCTGTGACAATTGCTCTAACAACGCGGGATCAAAACCGCTAGTTTTCGCAGGCTCTTCAGCAGCAAACACCGAGGTCGCCACAACGGAAGCACCAATCCATAGCAGAATATTTTTTTTCATGAGTTACTCCTTGCTACCGGCTTCTTGTTTGGCCAACCACGCCGACACAGCCTGAATGTCACGATCATTCATGCGACGCGCGATGCTTCCCATCAAGTCTTGTGGGTCATTTTTCCTAGAACCGTCTTGCCAGTGTTTCAACTGCGCAGCGATATAACCTTCGTGCTGACCCGCAATATTCGGGAAAAAATGGCCTACGCCTTGGCTACCCGGACCGTGACAGCTCTGACAAGAAACAATGTAGCGATCCCAATCACCATGCTCTACCAGCTTCTGACCATGCGCCAACAACTCATCGTCAGCATTGACAGTGACATTGGTGGCGTCAGGAAAAGGCAGGCTTTCAAAGTAGATCGCCACATCCATCATTTGATCGTCATTCAGCATCATGCTGAAGGGTTTCATGCTGATGTTGTCGCGTGTGCCCTCTTTAAAGGCTTTTAGCTGTGCAACAAGGTAGTCGCGATCCTGACCCGCCAAACGTGGCCATGACTCGCCACCCGGAATACTCATCCCACCACCATTCGCTTGGTGACAGGCAATACAAACCATTGCGGCGTTTTTACCGCGCTCAATGGCGGCAGCATCATCTTGGGCCAACGCAGCAGGCGACATAACTGCGGTCAATACTAACGCAGCGCCCCCCATCAGCCCGCTCATACAGGAAAAGGGTTTTTTATTCATAAATAATATGTCCCATTGTCACAGCTTTCGTGAAGCTGCTGTTTTTGAGGTGCTTAAAAACTGGTGAAAGCTGATAGACCTTTCACCAGTATTTCATTATGCCCAGCGATGCTGCACAAAATAAATACACCAAATCGTGTATTGCCCCTACTTAACCTATGGGTTTTCTTGCTCTTTCCCCTGTACTCTGCCCCAATTTTTCCACGCACTACCTCATGCGTGAGGAAGTGGCTTATGGCCTCCTAGCAACGTAGTCGCCACCTCGGTAATACAGCGACGTAACCAAATAGCATCCGGCGCTTTATGGGTACGACGGTGCCACAATTGATAAAACCGCATGGGTGGGAAAGCAATAGGCGCATCCAACACCACAATGGGCAAATGCTTGGCGTAATGCTGTGCAAACTGACGCCCCGTGGTAAATACCATGTCCGTACGCATTAACACATAAGGCACCAAGCCAAAGTAAGGCACCGCCATTTGCACACGGCGGCGTAAGCCTTGTTCAGCCAAACAGCCATCAATGAAATTACTGCGATGCGACACATAAGGTGTAGGCGCCAAATGCGGTAATTCCAAAAAATGCTTCATGGAAATCCCTTTCTGCGCCAATGGGTGATGAGCACCCAGCATACAGACCACCTCGTCATCAAACAAACGCGAACGGTATAGCTGCGGTGGCGGTTCCAACCAGTTGCCAATCACGACATCCAGCTGCCCTTCCTCCAATAATGCAGCGTAGTTACTTTCATGGCTAATTGCGTGCACATACAGTTTGACGTGGGGTGCCTCACTGCGCATTTTTTCAATAATCGTGGGTAGAAATAACGTATCCAGATAATCTGGTGCCGCTAAATGAAACTCCCGCTCTGAGTGTTGTGGATCAAAATCTTCCGGAGGATTGGCTATACGCTCTATAGCTTGTAAGGCTTCATTGGCATAGTGCAGCAGCTCTGTCCCGCGTGCAGTAGGTACCATGCCTGATTTGCCACGCAATAGAATCTGATCCCCCGTGATTTCACGAAGTCGTCGCAACGCATTGCTGATTGCAGGTTGAGATTGCCCCATCTGCAAGGCCGTACGCGATACGCTTTGCTCGGTAAGCAATAGCTGCAATACCCGCAATAAATAAGTATCTAAAGGCTCTTTTGGTCTAATCATCCGAGCATTATCCCTAGCCAACACTGAACTGCCTAGTTATGTAATTCCCTCATGATGCAGTTCTGATAGTCATCATCAGCCCCTCGAAATACTGTAATGACATCAGCCTGTTATGCTCAATGCAGCCATTCATTACATTTACTACATAACAGGCAAGGCTATGGAGACAACCCCTATCCGCTTTTATTATCGCGGACACGTTCACGAGGTGCAGAACGCCCCCACAACGCGCACGTTGCTACAGCATTTACGTGAAGACCTGCACTGCACCGGTACCAAAGAAGGCTGCGCCGAAGGCGACTGCGGTGCATGTACCGTTGTGGTGGCCGAATTAGATGCCGACCAAAACGTACACATGCGTGCTATTAACTCGTGCATCCAACTGCTGCCATCCTTAGATGGCAAAGCCATTTTTAGCGTAGAAGACTTACAAGCCACTGATCAACGCCTGCACCCTGTACAGCAAGCCATGCTGGAGTGCCATGGCTCCCAATGCGGTTTCTGTACGCCTGGATTCTTAATGTCTATGTGGGCACTGTATTTGCAGCATACTGCCAACCAGAGCATTCCCACACGCGATGAAATTGATGCCGCATTATCTGGGAATTTATGTCGCTGCACCGGGTACAAACCCATTATTGATGCCTGCGAACGCATGTTCAGCTACGAGCAGCCCGAGTTCAACCAACATACGCTTAAACATACGCTGCTGGACTTACAGCGTGATAGCTCGCTGCATTACCAGCATAACGATCAGCAGTTTCATGCTCCACTGACGTTAGATGAACTGGCAGAACTACGTGAAGCCTACCCCGATGCCCGCATTCTGGCAGGCAGCACCGACATAGGCTTATGGGTAACGCGTCAATTCAGACACCTGCCACACTTGCTCTACGTAGGCCGTGTTCAGGAACTACAACGTATTGATCACCACGATGGTGACTACCTGTACATTGGTGCAGGCGTATTGTTGAACCCTGCCTTTGACGCACTGTGCCAGTACTACCCCGACTTGCATGAATTACATCAACGCTTTGCCTCACACCCCATACGCAACTCTGGCACCTTAGGGGGCAACATTGCCAATGGCTCACCCATTGGTGACTCCATGCCCGCATTAATTTGTCTGAATGCCCGTATCGTGCTGCGTAAAGGCAGCGTAGAGCGTGATATGCCGCTAGAAGAGTTCTACCTGGCCTATCAGAAAAATGCACTACAACCAGGTGAGTTCGTCCAAGGTTTACGCGTACCTCGCGAGCAAATAGGCCTACAGTTTCATACCTACAAACTGGCCAAACGTTATAACCAAGATATTTCTGCTGTGTGCGCTGCATTCTCGATAGTGCTGGATGCAGACCAGCGTGTCAGCCAAGTACGTATTGCCTTCGGCGGTGTGGCTGCTACCCCTATTCGCGCACGCAACACCGAACAGTACCTGCTAGGTAAAAAATGGGAGGACAACACCGTCACAGTGGCCATCAGTACGTTGCGTGACGAGTTCCAACCCCTAAGCGATATGCGTGCCAGTGCCGATTACCGACGCACCGCCTCGGCGAACTTACTACGCCGCTTTTACCTGCACACTCACCCTAACCACGCTTTAGCCACCCACGAACTCAATGTGTTTGAGTTCGCTCGTAACCGCCCTCAGGGAGTATAGCCATGACCCATCGCACTGACTCTCTAGACCCCGCTCTGTTTTTAGATGCTCGCCAAGTAGGTGTGTCGCCTTTTCACGAGTCAGCGGTACTGCACCTAAACGGCAAAGCCATTTATACCGATGACATTCCCGAATCACAAGGCACGCTGCACATTGCCCTAGGCTTATCGGCACATGCTCACGCGAATATCCTGTCTATGGATTTGCAAGCGGTGAAAGACGCAGAAGGTGTGGTGGCCGTGTTAACGGTGGCCGATATACCGGGCGAGAACAACTGTGGCCCTGTGCTGCATGACGACCCTCTATTGGCAGATGGTGTGGTGCACTACGTAGGCCAACCTATCTTTGCTGTGATTGCTCGCAGTCATGATTTAGCACGACGCGCCGCACGGCTTGGCACCATCGAATATGAACCCCTACCCGCCCTACTGACAGCTAAAGCAGCCAAGGCTGCGGGTGCTAGCGTATTACCCCCCTTTAATCTGGTGCGCGGTAATCCACACGAACAACTAGCCAGTTCGCCACACCGTATTCAAGGTACGTTTGAATGTGGTGGTCAGGAACAGTTTTACCTAGAAGGCCAAATTTCCTACGCCATCCCTCAAGACGATGGTGCGGTACGCATTTGGTGTTCCACCCAGCACCCTACAGAAATGCAGATGCTGGCGGCACGCGCACTGAATGTATCCACCCATAAAGTAGAAGTTACCTGCCGACGTATGGGTGGCGGTTTTGGGGGTAAAGAGTCGCAATCCGCGTTATATGCCTGCTTAGCGGCTATTGCGGCACAGCAACTGCACCGCCCTATCAAGCTGCGTCTAGATCGTGAAGACGACATGACCATTACCGGTAAACGTCACGGTGTGTACTACGAATGGGATATAGGCTTTGACCAAGAGGGCCGCATTCTGGGTGCGCACGTAGACATGGCGTTAAATGCCGGCTACTCAGCCGATTTGTCTGGCCCTGTAGCTACGCGAGCAGTGTGCCACTTCGACAATGCGTACTACCTAGAAAACGTTGCCATACACGCGCTATGCGCACGCACCAATACACAATCCAACACCGCATTTCGAGGCTTTGGTGGCCCACAAGGCGCACTGGTGATGGAAGTCATATTGGATAACATTGGCCGTCACTTGGGTATAGACCCTTTGCTTGTTAGACAACGCAACTTCTATGGCCACGACGACCGCAACCTTACCCCTTATGGGCAGGTAGTGACAGACAACGTGATTGATACGCTGGTAGAAGAACTAAGCGTAGACAGCCGTTATCACGAACGCCGCCAAGCGGTACTAGAGTTCAACCGCACCAATACTATTCTAAAAAAGGGCTTGGCACTGACGCCGGTAAAGTTTGGGATTTCTTTTAACTTCCCCGCCTTTAACCAAGCCGGTGCATTAGTACACGTGTACCGCGATGGCTCTGTGCTGGTGAACCACGGTGGCACCGAAATGGGCCAAGGGTTAAACACCAAAGTGGCACAAGTGGTGGCGCACGAGTTGGGCTTAACCCTAGAGCACGTACGCTGCACCGCGACAGACACCAGTAAAGTTGCCAACACCTCGGCTACAGCCGCCTCTACAGGTTCAGACTTAAACGGTATGGCGGCGCAAGACGCCGCCGCCCAAATCCGGGCTCGTCTAACCGAGTTCTGGGCAACGCGGCAACAGCTACAAGCCGAAGACATACATTTTGCCAAAGGCATGGTGTATGCCGGCAGCCTAGTCACTCCCTTTGCCGAGGTAGTAGAACAAGCTTACTTGCAACGCATACAGTTGTGGTCAGACGGCTTTTACGCCACGCCTGGCCTGCATTGGGATGGCGTCAAGATGACGGGTAACCCTTTTTACTATTTCTCGTATGGTGCAGCGGTAGCTGAAGTCGTACTGGACACCTTAACCGGTGAGTGGTCACTGCTGGCGGCGGATGCACTACACGATGTGGGGCGCTCACTTAACCCGGCGCTAGACGTGGGCCAAGTAGAAGGTGCTTTTATCCAAGGCATGGGCTGGCTGACGCTAGAAGAATTATGGTGGGACAAAGATGGTAGGCTTAGAACACACGCCCCATCTACGTACAAAATTCCAGCGATTCGAGATTGCCCTGAGCACTTTTCGGTCAAACTCTTCGACAACCAGAATACGCAACCTAGCATTCACCGGTCCAAAGCCGTAGGCGAACCACCGTTGCTACTGCCTTTCTGCGTGTTTAATGCATTACGTGATGCCGTTGCCAGCACTAGCAACTATACGCGCCAGCCAACGCTGAATGCGCCGGCTACTCCCGAAGCTATACTCGCTGCGGTAGAGCGCGCGCAACACGGGAGCTAAGTGATGCCCGCGTTAATTCGTCAAGCACGGCGACTGTTAGATAAGGGTGAGGCCGCCGTATTGATTACAGTGGCCCAAACCAAAGGCTCTGCGCCCCGTAATGCCGGTACACGTATGTTGGTCAGCAATAACCAACTATGGCAAACCATTGGTGGTGGCCACCTAGAGTGGCAGGCCATACGCCAAGCCCGTGCTCTGATCCAACAACACCCTATAGGCAAATCAACAAGGCAGATTGAACACTACCCACTGGGGCCTAAATTGGGGCAATGCTGTGGTGGCATGGTCACTTTAGTATTTGAACTCTTAGGCAGTGATGACCTAGAGTGGCTAGAAGAGCTCGCTGTATTGTTAGATACTGGAAAAAGCGCACAGCGCCGTGTTGGTATGGGGGCGCAACACGATGTAAGCCTCATGGAACTACCGCATAGCTTAGGGCATACCCGTTTGGATCACGATCTAGACGGCCACACCCAGTGGTTTACCGATGAGCTTTCCCCCCCAGCCATTCCGGTGATCTTGTTTGGCGCGGGGCATATTGGTAAAGCCCTTGTGCATTTTCTAGGTAGTCTAAGTGATTGCTCGGTAACGTGGGTAGATGAACGCGAAGCTGAGTTCCCCGACAGTATTCCTAGCAACGTGCAAGTACACATCACCGACTTCCCTGAAGAGGCGATAGCCTTAGCACCTGCCAATGCGTATTTTCTGGTGATGACACACCGACACGATTTGGATCAAAAATTGTGCCAGCATATTTTGCAGCGCAACGATTTCCGCTATGCCGGTTTAATAGGGTCACAAACCAAACGCCAGCAATTTGAAAAGCGCTTTCGCCAGCGCGGCCTAGAGGACAACGTTATTGAACGGCTGACGTGCCCCATAGGTATAGGCCAAATACGCAGCAAAGAACCGGCTGCTATTGCGGTAGCCATTACGGCACAACTGCTACAACTACACGAATCCTTTTTGTGATCGCTACCTATTGCCTACTATGACTGATACGCTTAATCCTGCTTCCGCCATGCATGCTTTTAGAGGTAGCCTGCTGTACTTTCACCAGCAGCCAGATGCCAGCATCTCGCACTATCAACACTGTCTTACTTACCATGCAGATGGGCTGTTGCTGGTAGAAAATGGCAAAATTCTGGCCTGTGGCGATTACAGTGCGCTGCAAGATAAGCTGCAACCACACACTACGCTTACGCAGTTCCATAATAAGCTGATCATGCCTGGCTTTATTGATAGCCACATTCACTTCCCACAAACGGAAATGATTGCCTCACCAGCACCAGACTTACTGCCGTGGCTAGAAAACTATACCTTCCCTACTGAAAAACGCTTTGCTGACCCCATACATGCTGCAGAAATCAGTGAATTCTTTTTAGACGAGTTATTACGTAACGGCACCACCACGGCCATGGTGTACTGCACCTCACATAAAGCAGCCACTGACGCCTTCTTTGAAGCCAGCCACCGACGCAACCTGCGCATGATCGCCGGCAAAGTGCTGATGGATAGAAACTGCCCCGACTACTTGCAAGACACCGCAGAAAGCGGTGCAGTAGACAGCGAAGCCCTGATACAGCGCTGGCATGGCACAGGCAGGCAGCTATACGCCCTTACCCCTCGCTTTGCTCCCACCTCCACCCCTGAGCAGCTAGGACGCTGTGGCGAGCTGGCTAAAGCCTACACAGACGTCTACATACAAAGCCATGTAGCCGAAAGCCAAGCCGAAGTGAAATGGGCAGCCGAACTGTTTCCAAACAGCCGCAGTTACTTAGATATTTACGATCAGTACGGTTTACTGCGCCCCAAAGCTGTCTACGGGCACTGCATCTGGTTGGATGACACCGACCGAGGCCGTATGCGTGACACCCAAAGTGTGGCGGCCCATTGTCCAACTTCGAACCTATTTTTAGGCAGCGGGCTCTTTGACGTAGCCGCTGCCGAGCAAAGCCATATGCGTTATGCCTTAGCAACGGATGTAGGCGCTGGCACTTCGTTCTCTCTACTGCGCACCATGGACGAAGCCTACAAAGTCGCACGATTGCAGCAACACTACCTACCTGCCCTACAACTGTTTTATCACTGTACTGCTGGTGCAGCCGAAGCCTTAGGCCTAGCTGGGCAAATAGGTACGCTGGCTGCTGGGGCCGAGGCAGATTTTATCGTGCTAGACCCGGACGCTACCCCTCTCCTCTCTCGCCGCAGCACAGCAGCAAACAGCTTAGAGGAACTACTCTTTGCCATCGCGTTACTGGGGGATGATCGCTGCATACACGCGACCTATGCGGCGGGGGCTTGTGTGCATCAACGTGAAGAGTAGCCTATAAGGCTGTGAAACCCGCATATCAACCAACTGCTGCCGTAGCCTAAGGCTTAGAATGCAATGAGCTTAAAGCCCACTTACTCACCACTGGGCTGCATTAGCCTAAGGCTGCGAAAGATTTTTTTGATTTGTAAACCAAATAAAAAAACACTTCCATCCGCCTTTTGCTCGTCGCTTGCAGCGGTTTTAGACAGGTGATTTCTGTAGGTATGCATACTTCTGCACAGAGCAATAGCAGCCGCTACCCTAATACGAAACAGCCTCTTGTACGTAGCAAACCAACACCACGCATAGAGGCCTACATCTATCCTTAGCAGAGCATTTCGAGCCGAGCGTACTGCCCACAAAAAAGAGCTGTAAACCTACCAGTAGCAGCATGTTCAGGGGGGCGGAGAGAAAATTTTTTTGATTTGGTGTCTCAAATCACAAAAAATTCTTCTGCAGCTCCCCAGCATGTGCGATGGATACAGCCCTCATCCTGAGCCAGGATCTAGCGTAGAAACCTACTCCCCGTTAATCCACATCACGAATAAAACCGCCCAAAAACGACAAAACCCCTGGCAAAACACCAGGGGTTCGTCGTTAGCTTACCAATAGCGCGCTATACCGCGCACCATCATATCGCTTACTGGCTTTCCAAGAAGGATTTCAGTTTGTCAGCACGGCTAGGGTGGCGCAATTTACGCAATGCCTTCGCCTCAATCTGACGAATACGCTCACGCGTTACGTCAAACTGCTTACCTACCTCTTCCAAGGTTTGGTCTGTGCTCATTTCGATACCGAAACGCATACGCAGCACTTTGGCTTCGCGAGGTGTTAGGGAGTCCAACACTTCTTTCACCACACCACGCATGTCGCCATGCAACGCCGAATCAGATGGTGATACGGTGTTGTTATCCTCGATGAAATCACCCAAGTGGGAATCGTCATCATCACCAATAGGCGTTTCCATGGAAATAGGCTCTTTGGCGATTTTCAGAATCTTGCGTACGCGATCCTCTGGCAAATCCATCTTCTGCGCCAGTGTTGCTGGATCAGGTTCTACACCGGTTTCCTGCAAAATCTGACGGTTGATACGGTTCATCTTGTTGATGGTTTCGATCATGTGCACAGGGATACGAATCGTACGCGCCTGGTCAGCAATAGAACGAGTAATCGCCTGACGAATCCACCATGTCGCATAGGTAGAGAATTTATAACCGCGACGGTACTCAAACTTGTCTACGGCTTTCATCAAACCAATGTTACCTTCTTGAATCAAGTCCAAGAATTGCAAACCACGGTTGGTGTATTTTTTCGCAATGGAAATCACCAAACGCAAGTTAGCTTCGGTCATGTCGCGCTTCGCTTTACGAGCTTTGGCTTCACCAGTCAGCATGCGCTTGTTAACCTCTTTCAGGTCTTTCAGCGACAACACAACACTGGTTTGCAAGTCGATCAGCTTTTGCTGCACTTCTTGAATCGCAGGAATATTACGTTCCAAGGTTTCAGCGTAGGCAGGCGTTGCAGCAATTTCTTGCGTTACCCATTCCAGATTGGTTTCGTTGCCTGGGAAACTCTTAATAAAGTGCGAACGTGGCATTTCAGCGCGGTTAACACAGATATTCAGAATTTCACGCTCGTGCGCACGAACTTCAGCTACTTGGTTACGCATCGTGTCAGCCAAACGCTCTACCATTTTGGCGGTAAAACGCACACCCATGAACTCTTCAAGGATGGCTTCTTTAGCTTTCAAGTAACCTTCGCTGCGGTAACCTTCTTTCTCAAAGGCGGTACGCATTTTTTCGAACCAATCGTCGATCAGATCGAATTTTTTCAGTGATTTAGTACGCAGATGCTCCAATTGCTGGCTGCTCATGCCGCCTGCTGGACCTTCGTCGTCTTCCTCACGCGTCACACCAGAACCCGCGTATTCTTCGCCGTCGTCGTCAATCAGACCGTCAACAACTTCGTCGATTTCCATCGTGCCGCCGCGCACTTGCTCTACATAGGAAAGCACTTCTTTCACTGTAGTTGGGCAAGCAGCAATCGCCATGATCATGTGCTTCAGACCGTCTTCGATACGTTTGGCAATTTCAATCTCGCCCTCACGTGTCAGCAACTCTACTGAACCCATTTCACGCATGTACATACGTACGGGGTCAGTGGTGCGGCCAAAGTCGGAATCAACAGTGGTCAATGCAGCTTCAGCCTCATCATCCACATCATCGTCGCTGGATGCAGAGGGAACGGTATCGCTCATCAACAAGGTGTCAGCATCAGGGGCTTGGTCGTAAACCGAAATACCCATGTCGCCAAACGTGCCGATAATACCTTCAATCGCTTCAGCATCAACCAAATCGTCAGGCAAGTGATCGTTGATTTCGCCATAGGTCAGGTAACCGCGCTCTTTACCCAGTTTAATCAGGGCTTTCAGGCGGTTACGACGAGCTTCTTGCTCTTCTGGCGTCAACTGACCGCGGCCACCAAACACATCGCGTTCACCGCGACCACGTTTAGCACCTTTTTTGCTGACGGGTTTCAGATCAGGGATAACCTCGTCACTGTCGTGCAGGTCATCGTCTTCATCGTCAAAATTCGTGTTTTTAGCAGGACGCCCACGACGACCTGGGACAGCAGCGACTTTAGCTGCAGCTTTGGCAGCTTTTTTAGCAGCTTTCTTCGCAGTTTTTTTCACTGCGGTGCCATCTTCACTTGTAGCGGCAGCCTTTTTCGCCACTTTCTTAGCGGCTTTTTTAGCTGCCGGCTCAACGTCTACAGAGGTGTCATCAGAGGCCGCCGCAGCTGCCATCACAACACGTTTTTCATCTTCTGTAGTCACCGATTTCTTACCAGTCGTTTGTGTCATAGTGGATCCCATAGATGTGGCAATGCTAAGCAGCATAATGCCACAGGACAAAACGCAATCGGGTAATCGCCAAACTACTGGATGGACGAGGTGACATGAGTTTTCTGATCAGTACTGTATAAGTGTCCCTGCTATTTTGCTAAGGGCTAGATTAATCAGATTACAGCTACATGTCGTGCCACGTGTTCAATAGAACAAGGCCCTTTACCTACCAATGGTTTTGCAAACTACCTAAACCTTATATTTTACTTCAGTTGTGAACCAGGCGCAGCATTAAGCAGAACACTACGCTTGAAAAGTTCTTGATAACGTCGGCGCGACGCCTCATCGGGCAACCCGCTACTTGCCAACGCATCCAATTCTGTTTTAACCAACACTTGTTCTACGCGACGTAGCGTGTCTTGCAGCTCTAGCTGCGGACTGGGCAGTTCTTCATCTGCCAACAAATCGGTGGTTAATGCAATCAACAACTCACCAAGCTCAGTGTCTGGATCAACCGCCTCCAATAATGCACCAGAGTGCTTGGCATCACAAACATTAATGAGAGCAATTAACTCTTGTACAAGTAGTAGATTGGGGCTCTGTACAATAATTTCAAGCTGTTGATCCGCTAAACGGCTCACTAACTCAGGATGAGCTGCCAATAAACGTAATAAACGTTTCGCTAAGGGCATCACAGTACGTGATCGGCTTTCGCTACCAAAACCACCGCCACTTTTTGGCGCTTTGCCTCGCTGACGTCGACGTGGTTTGCTCGCACCTGTTGATGGCATGTCGTCATACGGCATCCCACCAAAATCGCCATACGGCACACCATCATCAAAAGGAATGTAGTCATCGGGCGGACCATATTCCATCGCTGGCGCATCGTGATAATCAGCAGCACCTTGCTGCGACATCGTCGCAACCGTACCCGTCACAGTGCTTAAACGCTGCTGCAGTTCCTCAGGCGTAAGCTGCACCAACTTAGCAAACTCATTTTGAATTTGCACAGCCAACGTAATGTCAGGCAGGCTTTTAAGCAGCGGTAAAGCCTCGTGCACACACGCTGCCCTGCCCTCTGCCTCGTTTAAGGCATGCGTTTCAGCAAACGCATCCAACATAAATGTAGATAGCGCACTCGCCTTGCCAGCTTGCTCTCTAAATGCATCTGCCCCAAAGTCACGCACAAATGAATCCGGGTCATGCCCTTGCTCTAAGAACATAAAACGCATCGCCACATCATCGCGCACCAATGGCAAGCACGTTACCAGTGCACGCCACGCTGCTTTGCGGCCCGCTTGGTCGCCATCAAAGCAAAACACAATTCTGTCGCTGCTACGAATCAGCTTCTTAATATGATGTTCACTGGTTGCAGTACCTAATGTCGCCACAGCATTAGCCAATCCATGCTGCGCCAAGGCCACCACATCCATATACCCTTCAACCACCACCACAAAGCCTTCATCTCGAATGCCTTTGCGCCCTTCCCATAAACCATAGAGCTCATGCCCTTTGGAAAATAAGGAAGTTTCAGGAGAGTTCAGGTATTTAGGTTCACCCTTTTCGATTAATCGCCCGCCAAAACCAATAAGATGGCCGCGACTATTACGTATGGGGAACATGACTCGCTGTCTAAACCGGTCATAGCGACGTCCGTCATCGCTTTCTATCACCAGCCCAGACTCAATTAACAGCGGGTCTTCATAATTGGGGTACACGCTACTTAACCCACGGCGTTCATTACCACTCCAGCCCAAGCCGAAGGTTTTGGCAATTTCACCCGTTAAGCCACGTTGTTTTAGATAGTTTTTAGCCGCTTCGCTACGTTTCAGTTCTTTCAGGTAATGTTCCTGCGCAGCATCTAAAATTTGCTGGTGACGTGAAACTTCGACCTTACGACGTTGATCTGCAGCGCGTTGCTGCGGACTGCGTGGTGCTTCAGGCACCACCATGCCCACCTCATTGGCAAGACTGCGAACGGCCTCAGGAAAACTAGCCCCTGTATGCTGCATTAAAAAGGTGACAGCAGAGCCATGCGCACCGCAACCAAAGCAGTGATAAAACTGTTTAGTCGGGCTGACGGTAAAGGAGGGGGATTTTTCGTTGTGAAAAGGGCAGAGTCCAAGCAGGTTGGCTCCACCCTTTCTTAACTGCACATAGCGCCCTACAACATCGGCAATATCGATGCGTACGAGCAGTTCCTGAATAAAGGATTCAGGAATCAATATAGGCGTGGAGGCAGTTGCTGGCTACGAATGCGCTTGTAGTGGCGCTTTACTGCGGCGGCGTGTTTACGCTTGCGCTCAGCAGTTGGCTTCTCGTAGAACTCGCGTGAGCGCAGTTCGGTCAGCAGACCTGTTTTTTCAATAGTGCGCTTAAAACGGCGCATTGCGACCTCGAAAGGCTCGTTCTCTTTTAGGCGAACAATAGACATGTAGTTCTAAATTCAGTTAGTAAATCAATCAAAAGCACTTTCTGCTTGAACAAAAAGGCCACTAGGGCAAAAACATACGTTGCAGTCGCACTACATTATGATCCAGACCACAACATATTACACGTATCAGCGACGTCAGAGGTAAGAAAAATCACTTACAACCAAGCTACCATGCTTTGCCCAGCCCTTTTGTATCAAACCGCAAAAGGCATACGGGTTAGCCTTACAGAATACCACGAAAACCTAAGACAATAAAGATATGAACCGCTTAAAACTCACATATGCCTTAATTCTTAGTGGTACTGTCTTCGACTATTAGTTACTGCTACGACCTTTACGAATCCAAGGCTCTAGCTGATGAGGTCTAATGCTATCGTAATCCTCAAATGGCTGGTGAATCCATGGGTTCGTAGGCAGGTGATCTACGTGGTAATCAGGCTCTACTGTTGAGTGCCCTTTCCACCACAATACACCTGTACGCAATTCGTTAATCGCTGGAAACTGTTGACGTAGATGATCGCGCACGCGCTTAAAGGTCATGCCTGTATCAACCATATCATCCAGCAATAATACATTACCATCCAGCGTGCCGCGTGTGATAGTAATAAATTGCGCAATATCCAAAGCCCCCTGTTGGGTACCAGCTGCTTCACGGTAGCTACTGGTTGCAAGGATACCTAGAGGTACATCGTAAATACGAGAAATGATATCGCCCACTCGCATACCACCACGAGCCAAGCAGACAATCTTGTCAAACTTCCAGCCAGACTCATGAATGGTTAATGCCAGACGTTCTATCAGACGGTGATACTCATCCCAACTTATCCAAAGATCACTATCGGTGTTTGGGGGCAAACTCATAAAAATTCCTGACTGACAAACAAAGTAGAATCATATCACTGCCTACACCAGAAAATCATCAACAGCCATGTAATCACCACCCTCATGATGATAAAAACGCACAGGGCGGCTAAAAATAGCCGCCCTGTGCGTTAATAATGCCTAACTATGCTTAGTTAGTGAACGGGTCACGCAAGACAATCGTTTCACGACGATCTGGACCTGTAGACACCATATCGATAGGCACATCGCAGATTTCTGCAATACGCTCTAGGTAACGACGAGCGTTCACTGGCAATTTATCGTACTCAGTCACACCAACGGTAGTCTCGGACCAACCTGGCATTTCTTCCAATACGGGTTCAGCACCTGCAACCGCATCAGCTCCGTATGGCAGCACATCCAAGAACTCGCCGTTGTAACGGTAGCCCACACCAATTTTCAGTGTTTCCAAGCCATCCAATACGTCTAGCTTAGTCATACACAGACCCGTAATACCATTGATCATAACGGAACGTTTCATGGCTGCACCATCAAACCAACCGCAACGACGAGCACGGCCTGTTACCGAACCGAACTCTTTACCAACAGTCGCCATGCGTGTACCCACTTCGTCATGCAACTCAGTAGGGAATGGACCTGAGCCTACACGCGTGGTGTAGCACTTAGCAATACCCAATACGTATTCCAACTGCTGAGGGCCTACGCCCGCACCAGCCGATGCTGCGCCTGCCAAGCAGTTGCTGCTCGTTACGAATGGGTAAGTGCCATGATCGATATCCAGCAATGCACCTTGCGCACCTTCAAACAGCAGCTTCTGCCCTGCTTTCTTGGCGGCGTACAGGTTGCTAGACACATCAGCCACCATAGGCTTCAGCGCTTCGCTGTAGGTGCGAACTTGTTCCATCACTTGCTCGATAGAAACAGCCTCAGCACCCAAATACTGGGTCAACACAAAGTTGTGGTATTCCAGAATTTCTTTCAACTTTTCTTCGAACTTCACCAGATCAAAGAGATCTTGCACACGCAAGGCGCGGCGCGCTACTTTGTCTTCGTAAGCTGGCCCAATACCACGACCTGTAGTACCGATTTTGGCATCACCCTTACGGCGTTCGCGCGCTTGATCCACAGCAATGTGGTAAGGCAGAATCAATGGGCAAGCCTGAGAAATCTGCAAACGATCGCGTACGTTCAAACCAGCCGCTTCCAGCTCGGCAATTTCTGCCAGCAAAGCTTCTGGAGACAGTACAACGCCATTACCGATGTAGCAGGTAACGTGATTGTGCATAATGCCTGATGGAATCAAGCGCAGCACAGTCTTTTGACCGTTAATCCAAAGGGTGTGGCCCGCGTTGTGACCACCTTGAAAACGTACAACGCCTTGGGCAGATTCGGCAAGCCAATCAACGATCTTGCCCTTACCTTCATCACCCCACTGCGTGCCGATGACTACAATATTCTTGCTCATGTTACGTACTTAGAAAAATAGGAACGGCTAGGCCGCTCAACCACGAAAAACCACGCGAACCCGCACTTATGCGGAAATCGCCCTTAATTGCCACTGATCCGACTCCAGAACCAATTCTCTGTCAAAGATGAATTCATCTTGAGTTTGAGGTTGATCCGGGAACATCTGTATCACGATCTGTCCTGATTCACGCAAAGCCGAAATAGCTGCCAACAAGGATTCATCCATCCCCCAAGGAGCACGAATGGCTTGTGTTGCCGTAGCGGGCTGTAACCCACCCGACAATTTACGTAAATCCAAACTAAAACCAGTTGCGGGACGTGAACGACCGTAGACTTTGCCTACGCCGTCGTAACGCCCACCACGAACCAGTGCGTCGTGCCAACCTGGTGCATACACGGAAAATACCGCGCCAGTGTGATAGCCATAGCTACCCGCCATATCTGCCAAATCCATCGCCAACGTTTCGCCTGGTAGCGCTGCAACCAGCACCTCCAAACCATCTAACGCCGAAACGATTTCAGGCAATGCTGGCAATTTTTTTCGTGCAGCAGCCAGAGTTGCATTGACCTCGCCATACAGGCTGGTTAATACCAACAAATGTTCTATAACAGCAGGATTACTGCCCTTAACACTGGCACCCAAAGCCTGAATACCAGGCATATCTTTGGTGCTTAGCAGATCAAAAATATCTGCTGAGTGCGGTACCAATGTGGGGTCCTGATTAATCAGCGCCTGACCAATGCCAGGAAAATTCAAATCAAGGCTAGCGCCCCGCACACCGGCAGCTGCGACACTTGCCAGAGCCAAACGGATGATTTCTATATCCGCCTCTACTCCAGCACAACCGAACACCTCTGCACCAATTTGCAGCAGTTCGCGGTCAGCCATTAATCCGGTAGGACGCGCGTGCAACACAGGACCACAATAACACAGCCTAGTCACCCCTTCTCTGTTCAGCAAGTGCGCATCCACACGTGCAACTTGCGGCGTCATATCAGCGCGCACACCCATCGTGCGACCTGACAACTGGTCCACCAACTTATTGGTTCGCAAGTTTAATTTTGTACCAGAAACGGCCTGTAAAGACTCTAAGTACTCTACTAGGGGTGGCATGACCAGTTCGAACCCATAGGTACGATACAGATCAAGCAGCTTTCTACGTAGTTCCTCGATTCGTCGAGCTTCTGCAGGCAGAATATCAGCCAGACTTTCGGGTAACAACCAATTTGACATGTCTAAGACTCGTGCGGCGTAGTCAATCAATACACAAACAACAAAAAGGCGACTTGGGGCGTAAGCCCTCCAAGTCGCCTGCGAAATGGTGTAATAACTTACACGTTAGTATAAACGAAACTTGCCTTGCTGTGGCAAGCCCGTCTATACCAATTGTGGTTTAACGGGAATCCTTAGTCTGAGACCAGAAGTTGAAGAATTCCGAATCAGGACTGATCACGAGAATGTCGTTCTCAGAACTGAAGGCGTTACGGTACGCTTCCAAGCTACGGTAGAAGCGGTAGAACTCGGGGTTCTTACCATAGGCCGATGCATACACACCTGCCGCTTCAGCATCACCGTCACCGCGTATAGCCTGAGACTTCGCATAGGCCTCTGCCA
Organism: Paenalcaligenes sp.; assembly: GCA_052103955.1. GTDB lineage: Bacteria > Pseudomonadota > Gammaproteobacteria > Burkholderiales > Burkholderiaceae_B > Paenalcaligenes. The sequence goes on from JBQELO010000012.1 coordinate 95,547, forward strand.
GCATTTCTTCACGGGTACGATCAGCTTGCGCACGAATACGCTCGCTTTCTGCCACACCGGTTGCACGCAAACGGTTAGCTTCTTGCTTACGCTCGGCTTCCATACGACGGTAAACCGACTCGGAAATCTCCGGAACGAAACCAATACGTGTCAAACGTACGTCTATCACTTCCACCCCGAATGGGCGGGCTCGTGCAGCCACAGCAGTTAACACTTCACGCATGATTTCATCACGCTCAGAAGCCACAACGTCTTTTACAGTACGTACGTTAACGGCCGCGTTCAGCGCATCGCGAATCTGTGCTTGCAAACGCTCTACAGCACCACGATCAGACGCACCAAATGTCACGTAGTACTGACGTGGGTCAGAAATACGCCACTTCACGTAGTAATCAATCAGCAAGTTTTTCTTTTCTGCTGTTTGAATACGCTCAGGCTCTTTGTTTTCAATAGTCTGCAAACGCTTATCCAAAAACACGACGTTTTGGAAAGGAGGTGGCAGCTTGAAGTACAAACCAGGTTTGGAAATGGACTCTTTCACTTCCCCCAGCGCAAACACCAACGCCAAATCACGTTCGCGTACGATAAAAACGGATGATAGCAATACCGCCACGGCGATGGCCAAGGCGATCAATGCTGGAAACAAACGATGCATTGTGATCTCCTAGCGGGAATAAGGCGAGTAAAGGTTAGGCACGTTATTAGTACCTTGCGTAGACGCTGGTACAGCAGTACGTGCCGCCTCAGCCGCTTTGCTAGTGGTTGCCGCTGTCGCTGCCGCAGACACCGCCGCATCACTACCATTCATCGCCGAACCAGTCGCAGTTTTTGCTGCCTGACTAGTGATTTTATCCAGAGGCAAATACAACATATTGCTGCCAGCTGGTAAATCCACCATAACCTTGGCGCTTTGCTCCAAGATTTCTTGCATAGTTGTCAGGTAGAGTCGATCACGCATCACACCCGGTGCTTTAACGTACTCTTTCTCTACACTAGTAAAGCGTGCTGAATCACCCAGCGCATCACCGATAACACGAGCTTTATACCCTTCAGCCTCTTCCATCATTCTAGACACTTGGCCTCGAGCTTCAGGAAGAATCTTGTTAGCGTATGCCGTACCTTCGTTAATCAGACGCTCGCGGTCTTGACCTGCTTTCACAGCATCGTCAAACGCAGCCTGAACTTGCTCAGGCGGCTGAACGTTCTGAATCGCTACCGTACTGATCTCAATACCCGTTTTGTACAGCTCAAGAATACTTTGTGCCAGTTTCTGCACATCTTGCGCAACTACCGTACGACCCGAGTACAAGATGGAGTCCATAGGCGTGCGGCCTACGACTTCACGCATCGCTGTTTCCGCCGCTTGGCGTACAGCGTCATCGGGTGCCACGGTGTTAAACAGGTAATCTGGTGCGCCACCGGGTAGCAGTCGGTACTGCACCACGAACTGCACATCCACAATACTTTCGTCCTGCGTCAACATCAGTGACTCAGGCAGAACTTTATTACGGGAGTTACCACGATAGCCCAATTCGATAGTACGCAATTGCGCGACGTTTACGTCTTGGTGCTCTTCGATGGGGCTAGGCCAACGCCATTGCAAGCCTGGACCCAATGTTGTGGTGTACTGACCAAAGCGCGTAACTACCGCGACCTGCCCCTCTTCCACAATCATAAAGCCACTCGCCAACCAAAAACCCACAGCGGCTATACCAAGCCCCATGAAGATTTTTGGTGAGCCTTTAGGCATGCGAGGTGTGTTGCCACCCGCACCACCACTTGGAGGCTGATTGCCACCGTGGCGCTGCTTACGACCAAACACCGAACCCAAACGGTTATTAAAATCACGCCAGACCTCGTCTAGATCAGGCGGACCCTCTTGACCGGACTCAGGACGACGAGGAGGCTGCTGATCGCCTTTTTTCTCGCCGCTACGACCCCAACCGGGATCATTCAAGTTGTAAATTCTGGACATTAAACGCATTACTTTCTGAAAGTTGACCTGATTCGGCAATCGCTTCGCGTAAATAGTCTAGCCCAACCCGCTCAAGGGCGCTGACAAAGACACGCAAAATCTTACCATGTTCATCGCGCTCGATCCTAGGCTCAAAACCTGCTTGATCGATCTTGTTATAGACCAGCACACAAGGTATCTGTGCCGCTCCAATATCTTCCAGTACTTTATGTACTTCGTGAATTTGTTCGTCACGCTGTGGACTAGAGGCATCCACCACATGCAATAGCAAGTCTGCATGTACTGTCTCTTCCAGCGTAGCACGGAATGCAGCAATCAATGCCGGCGGTAGATCACGAATGAACCCCACCGTATCGGACACTACTACCTGTCCTGTACCTTCAATCCAAATTTTCCGGGTTGTAGGATCCAGCGTGGCAAACAACTGGTCTGCCGCATAGGCATTCGCGCGCGTCAGCGCATTAAAAAGTGTGGATTTTCCGGCGTTGGTATAGCCTACCAAAGCAACCGTTAAGGTACTGCTGCGCATACGTGCTCGGCGTTGTGTAGCACGTTGCCGCTGCACTTTCTCAAGTCGCTCACGTAACTTGCGTACTTTATCACCAATCATTCGGCGGTCCAGCTCAAGCTGTGACTCACCGGGTCCACGTATACCTATACCGCCCTGCTGACGCTCTAAGTGCGTCCACATTCGAGTTAAACGTGTAGATAAATGCTGTAGCTGTGCCAGCTCTACTTGCAACTTACCTTCATGGCTTTGCGCACGTAAGGCGAAGATATCTAGAATCAGCGATACCCTATCCACCACGCGACGATTAAATTGTCGCTCTAAGTTTCGCTGTTGTGCTGGACTTAAGGGGTGGTCAAACAGAATGAGCTCAACTTCGTGAGCCTCTGCTATACGTACAGCTTCTTCAACCTTACCTGAACCTATGAAGTAGGCCGCATCTGGTTTGCTACGTTTAGCCACTACCACATCGGCAATGACCGCACCGGCACCAGTCGCCAACATCACAAACTCTTCAGCATGTGCTTGGTAGTCCGGTTCGCCCATGTCCACACTGATGATCAGCGTCTTCATCGGCTACCCCTAAAATAAATACCCGCCCATCTGTTGCGATAAGCGGGTATTGGGAAGATGGCACTACACTTATTCAGCGTCGTCATCCGCTTTCAGGGATACGGGACGAGCAGGTACCACGGTGGAGATGGCATGTTTGTAAACCATCTGAGTCACTGTATTACGTAGCAAAACGACGTACTGATCAAATGATTCGATTTGCCCCTGCAATTTAATGCCGTTTACCAAGTAAATGGATACAGGGATATGTTCCTTACGCAGGGCGTTCAAAAATGGGTCTTGTAATATTTGCCCTTTATTGCTCATTGGCTAAACTCCAATTGTGTTGTTATTCGGTTGAATCTGGTAAACCTATACTCTACAGGGTTTCACCCTGTTGCGCACCCTGCAAACCATAGCATATTAACAAATGCTTACGCTACGTTGCGCTCGAGTATAGATGCTAGCTCTTGAGTCAGACGCTTGCACTGCGCCAAAGTTCCCACTGTAATCCTTAAAAACTGCTGAATGCGCTCTTGAGTGAAATGACGCACCAAAATACCGCGTTCTTTTAAGGCTTGTTGCAAATGCGCTGCATCGTGCTCTGAATGTGTGGCAAACACGAAGTTGGTAGCGGACGGCAGCACTGTGAAACCCAAGCTTTGCAAGTCTTTGGTTAACTCATCACGTGCATCCATCACCGCTTTACGCACCTCATTAAAATACGCTTGATCATCAATGGCTGCTTGTGCACCCGCCAACGCCAAGCTATCTAATGGGTATGAGTTAAAGCTGTCTTTAATTCGCTCTAGACCAGACACGATCTCTGGGCTTGCCAAGGCAAATCCCACACGCAACCCGGCCAACGCATACGCCTTGGACAAGGTCTGCACTACCACCACGTTAGGGTACTGTTTAACCAAGCCGGAAGCACTCTGCCCGCCAAAATCCACGTAAGCTTCGTCTACGACAACAACAGTGTCCGGATTCGCCTTCACAATGCGCTCTACTTCGCCCAGTTCTAGCAACAAGCTAGTCGGCGCATTAGGGTTCGCAAAAATAATGGCAGCAGGCGCTACCTCACGCTGCTGAGTGTAATCTTCCACACGGATGGAAAAGTCTTCCGCCAGCGGGATGATCTCAAACGGTACTTGGTAGTAGCGGCAGTAGGTACGATAAAAGCTGTAGCTAATATCGGGTAGCAGTAGCGGGCGGCCGCCACGCAGGAATAAACCACTGAAAATATGCGCCAGAATCTCGTCTGAACCATTACCTACGAAGACGTTTTCAACCTCTAGATGATGCAGATGGGCAATGCTTTGACGCAAGCCTTTAGCATCATAACTAGGGTATAAACGCAGGCTGTCATTGGCAGCCTGATTGATCGCAGCAATCGCTTTAGGCGATGGCCCGTAAGGATGCTCATTGGTGTTCAGCTTGATCAAGTTTTCTATAGCAAGCTGCTCGCCAGGCACATACGGCTGCAAGTTATTTACGTGGTCACTCCAAAAACGGCTCACTTTTTATCCTGCACATAAGGGTTATGTGATGACTTCAGGTCTATACGCAATGGCGTACCCTGCAAGTCAAACTCTTCACGGAAACGTCCCTCAAGGTAGCGTCGGTAAGAATCCGATACGGCCTCTAAACCGCTACCATGAATAACGATCAAGGGTGGGTTCTGCCCCCCTTGGTGAGCATAGCGCAGTTTGGGTCGGAAAATACCTTTACGTGGCGGTTGTTGCTGTTCTACCGCTGCATGCAAGACACGCGTCAGTTTTGGTGTAGACAAACGACGGAATGCCGCGCCGTGCGCTTCACGCACAGACTTCAGCACCGGACGTATACCTTGGCCTTTTAATGCCGACATGGTGTGCATTTTGGCGAAATTCAAGAAGTGCAGTTTGCGTTCGAATTCACGCTGCACCCATTCACGCTTGTAGCTGTCTAGGTCATCCCACTTATTGATACCTATCACCAACGCACGGCCTGTTTCTTGGATAAAGCCCGCGATACTGGCGTCTTGATCCGAAATTTCGGTTTGCGCATCCAGCATCAACAGCACCACGTTACTGGCTTCAATCGCCTGTAAGGTTTTAATCACCGAGAATTTCTCGATGGTTTCAAACACTTTACCCTTGCGTCGCAAACCAGCGGTGTCTATTAACGTGTACGGCACACCACCATGCTCGAACTCAATTTCGATGGCATCACGTGTGGTGCCGGGCATATCAAAAGCGATTACCCTTTCCTCACCCATCAAGCTATTGATGAATGTAGATTTACCCACGTTTGGCCTACCCACAATCGCCAACTTAATGCGATGCTCAATGGGTTTTTCTGGCGCATCTGGATCGAATTCCACTTCTACTTCTGGTTCGATCTCTGGCTCGGGCACTTCCGCCAATGCGGATTCAATCAGATCCATCACGCCGTCACCGTGCGAAGCAGAAATCATTCTTGCTTCACCCAGACCCAGCTCATAGAAGTCGGCAACGGCTGCACTGTGGCGCATGCCTTCTGCTTTATTCACTGCCAAAATAACGGGTCTACCCGAACGACGCAGCAAATTAGCAATATCAAAATCCAGTCGATTCACACCTTCGCGTGCATCGACCAGAAAAATTACCACATCAGACTCAATAATGGCCTGATGCGTTTGACGTGCCATTTCCCGCACCACGCCCTCTTTGGCCACTGGCTCAAAACCGCCTGTATCCACTACCAAATAAGGACGTGATCCCATTCTGCCTTCGCCATAATGGCGATCGCGCGTCAGCCCTGGGAAATCCGCCACCAACGCCTGACGAGAACGCGTAAGGCGGTTAAACAACGTGGATTTACCCACGTTTGCCCGCCCTACCAGCGTCACTACCGGCTTGAAAGCAATCTTGCTCAATTGACACCAACCAATAATAAATTACCGTTGCCAGTCTGTACGATCACACCGCGATCAGTAGCCACCAACGGAGAAGTAATTGCACCACCACCAACGCTTACGCGTCCTAGGAAGCGCCCATCTGAGCGGGATAACAAATGCACGTAGCCTTCGGAGTCACCCACCACCACCGCTTCCGGCACCACTGCAGGTGCTGACAAGCGACGGTTGCGCAGCCCTTCTTGGCTCCACAGTGACGTCCCGTCCATCATGCTGAACCCACTCAGCACATCATGTCTGTTTGCGGCGTACACAAACCTATCGTCAGCCGCAATCCCTACACTGGTAGAGAAGTCACGCGACCACACTGGCACACCACCTTTGGACACATCAAAGCACACGATACGGCCTTGATATGCTGCTGCACATAGCAATGGGCCACGAATTAACGGCTGACCCACCACATCAATAATACGTTCTAAGTCAGTAGCCCCTTTAGACACCGCAACCGTGCCTTCCCACTGCACAGATCCGCTGTTCAGGTCTACCGCCATCACACGGCCATTAGGCATACCAGCAATTAACATGCCATCGATCATGTCCATTTGAATGCTGGTTTTCAATGCCAAGGCTGGGCCTGGTCGCTGGATGCTCCACAACAGCTCACCGTTACGTGCATCAAAGGCTTGCAGGCGGTAATCGCTACTGCGCACCACTACCACACCGTAACCCACTACTGGCGGTACGTTCACCTCACTGGCCGCTGCTGCACGCCAGATTTCTTTACCCTGGTCGTCCAGAGCAATGACCGTGCCGTCGCTAGCAGCCACAACGACTACGCGGCCATCTGCCCCCACACCGGCACTAAGACGCTTATCAACGTTTGTGCTCCACACAGGGCGGCCACTAGCCAAATCTACTTTGCTGACCACACCGGATGGTGCTGCCGCATACACGTTTGTTCCTGAAGCGATAGGCGCAAAACCATAACCTCCCCCACTACCGATAGAGGTAGACCACCGCACACCAGCCTGAACCTCAGGTTGGAAGTCGGTGAGTGGCACAGGATCAAAACGGGGGTTGCTGCTAGAGCATGCTGTTAACAGACCCAAGCCCAACACAGCAGCCATAGCGACTACTGAACGTTTAAATACGTATTTAGCCATTATTGCTGCTCTCCAATTGCATCAATCTTCAGTTGAATTAATTGCTCTACGGCATCGCCTTTCAACAAGTTCAAGGCCTCTTGCCATGCGGCACGTGCCTCAGTCAATTTCTGCTGAGCAAACAACACATCACCTTTGCGATCTGCATACAGGCCAGCGAACCCTTCTGGAGGATTATTCAACTGCGCCAACGCACCATCCATGTCTTTTTGCTCTAGCAGCAAACCGGCCAAGCGCAAACGCGCTACCGCTTTCATGGCTGGATCTGAACCTTGCTGAATCAACCATTCCAGTTGTTCGCGAGCACCCTCGGCATTGCCACGCTCTTGCAATGCCCACGCAGCCACCAAAGCACCACGGCTAGCATAGCCGGACTTAGGAAAGTCGGTGCGCAGTGTTGAGCTTGCGGCAACCAAACGTGCATCGGCTTCTTCGCCGGTCATGACACTGGCAGCTTCCAGCGCTTCAAAATAGCCCATGGCTTGCGTGTTCTGGTGACTCTGGTACCACTGCCAGCCGCGCCAGCCCAAAATACCTGCCAACACCACGAAGGCGAGAATCACGCACAATGTACCGTAGCGAGTCCACCAGTCTTTAATCGCGTCCAGCTTTTCCTGTTCTTCCAGATCGTAAGCCATGTCGTGTTTATACCTTCGTTGTTAAAACCGTTGCCAATTGATCGAATGCCACGCTTTGCTGCTGGGCTTCGTCATCTTCCAGACGTAGCCACTTCACGCTTGCTGTACGGGTAGCCAATTCGTTTTCGCCCAGAATCACTGCTACGTACGCACCGCTTGCATCGGCACGTTTAAACTGCGATTTAAAACCCGACGACCCTGCATGCACAATCACACGCAAGCCCACATCGCGCAATTGCTCCGCCAACAAGCTGGCTTGGCGTTGGGCATCATCCCCTTGGTGCACCATGTACACATCGCATTCGCTTTGTTCGGTTTGGTTGGCCTCTTGTTCGCACAAATCCAGCAAACGTTCCATGCCGATCGCAAAACCCACTGCTGGAGCGGGTTTACCACCCAAGAGAGGAATCAAGCCGTCATACCTACCACCACCGCATACCGTGCCCTGAGCGCCTAAGCGATCAGTAATCCACTCAAACACTGTCAGGTTGTAATAATCCAAACCACGCACCAAACGTGGGTTTAGCGTGTAAGCAATACCAGCGTCATCCAAACGCTTGCATACACCTTGGTAGTGCGCCAGCGATTCTTCACCCAAGTAGTCAAATAACTTAGGCGCATTGTTAGCCATTTCTTGCATGGCTGGGTTTTTAGTATCCAGCACGCGCAAGGGGTTGCTGTACATACGACGTTGCGCTTCTTCATCCAGAATAGCTTTGTGCTCTTCCAGATAGCGAATCAATGCCTCGCGGTGAGCCGCACGCTCTTCAGCTTGCCCCAGCGAGTTAATTTCCAAGCGAATATCTTTAAGACCCAGAATCTTCCATAGACGATTCAGCATAATGATGAGCTCGGCATCCACATCTGGGCCGGGCAAACCTAAAGCTTCCACGTCAATTTGGTGGAACTGACGGTAGCGACCACGCTGCGGGCGTTCGTGTCTAAATACTGGCCCCATCGCATACACACGATGCGGACGGTCATACAACAAATTATGCTCAATACTGGCACGTACCATACCCGCCGTAAACTCGGGACGCATGGTCAACAAGTCGCCATTTAACGAGTCGGTAAAGGAATACATTTCCTTTTCCACAATATCGGTCACTTCACCAATACCACGACTAAACAGCTGCGTATGCTCCAGCACAGGAGTACGCATGTTGCGATAACCGTAACTGGCCAACCACTGGCGTACGGTTTCTTCTAGCTGTTCCCACTGCCAACTGGTATCGGGAAGAATATCTTTCATGCCGGTTAGGGCACGAAGTTTTTGAAACGACTGCGTCATAACTCTACTTTTTTGTATTGAAGCCGCACAGTATTATTGCTGCGCTTGTTTATTACCATAGCGACGCTGAACATAGTCCAGCACAATGCCTTGAAATTCTTTGGCAATGGTATCGCCCTTCAATGTCACTACCCGCTCACCATCCAAGTACACCGGTGCAGAAGGAACCTCCCCTGTACCCGGTAAGCTAATACCTATATCGGCATGGCGACTTTCGCCGGGACCATTGACCACACACCCCATGACGGCCACATTCATGCTTTCCACGCCAGGATACTGCTTGCGCCAAATCGGCATTTGCTCACGCAAAAAGCGCTGAATATCATCCGCCAATTCCTGAAATACCGTACTGCTTGTACGACCGCATCCAGGACAGGCCACTACCATAGGAGCAAAGGCGCGCAGCCCCATGGTTTGCAGAATCTCCTGCGCCACAATCACTTCGCGTGTACGATCGCCACCCGGCTCAGGTGTCAACGAAATACGTATGGTATCGCCTATGCCCTGCTGTAACAATACCGATAATGCGGCAGTAGAAGCCACAATACCTTTGCTACCCATACCTGCTTCGGTCAAGCCCAAATGCAGCGGGTAATCACAGCGCTGAGACAGATCGCGATAGACCGTAATCAAATCTTGTACATGACTCACTTTGCACGACAGCACAATAGCGTTAGGCGACAAACCCAGCTCTTCGGCCCTACGCGCATTGCTGATGGCTGAGATCACCAATGCATCACGCATCACCGCTTGGGCTTCCCATGGCTGTGATTGACGGTTATTGTCGTCCATCATTCTGGCCATCAGGTCATGATCTAGACTGCCCCAATTCACCCCAATGCGCACAGGTTTTTCGTAACGGCACGCAACTTCAATCATGCGTGCAAAGTTATCGTCCCTGCGTTTACCACCGCCCATGTTGCCCGGATTAATACGGTACTTAGACAACGCTTGAGCACATTCAGGGTAATCGGTGAGCAGCTTATGCCCATTAAAGTGGAAGTCTCCCACCAACGGCACGTTCATCCCCATACGATCCAATTGTTCACGTATCGCAGGCACTTCACGTGCCGCTTCGGGGGAGTTCACGGTGATACGCACCATTTCGGAACCCGCCAAGGCCAACTCTTTAACCTGTATAGCGGTTTCTATCGCATGCGCCGTATCCGTATTGGTCATGGACTGCACCACCACGGGTGCACCACCACCAATAACCACCTGCTTATCGTTCCAGGTAACTGGTACGGCGCGAGTTTGACGTCTACTCTGAGCACCTACGGCCAAGGGAGCCTGATGAGCAAAAGGGGTAATGGCAGAGGTCATCTTTTCAGTTCTTTCAACCAGTCAAAAAACAGCCAGGAATCAGGAATCCAGCCCCTATCCAAGGCATAAAAAACAGCCACAAACAGCAGCAAGGCGATTACCAACCCCCAACCCCATGCACGTTGACGTGGTTCCTCAGCATATAGCGGTGTATCAGCGCCTGCCCAAGACCCTTTAATTTTACGAGGCACAGGTGGTCGTGGCGCGGTACCCGCTTGCTTATCCAGCACCGCTAGCACGGCATGCTCATCGACTTTAAGGTAGCGTGCGTAATTGCGTACCATGCCACGTAGAGCAGCGGCTTTAGGTAACTGATCGAACTGAGCAAGCTCTAGTAAGCGCACTTGCGCTTCGGAGTACTTCAGTCGTCGCGACACATCGCTAACCGATAGCCCGCGCTGCTCGCGTAAATGCTGCAGCATCGCTCCCACATCCGTAAATTCAGGCGCTGCTGCTGCAGCCACTTCAGTATTCAACGACGAATCGTACGTCATCAGACTCATTAAGGCTCCTGCTTGAGTAAGATCTGCGCGCGTTGCGGCATACGCTGATCAATGCGCGTGCGATCTCGAATATCACCAGCCAACTGGCCACAGGCAGCATCAATATCATCGCCACGCGTTTTACGCACCGTAGTCACCACTCCCCCTTCCATCAAACGCTGTGCAAACTCGCGTACACGCGCATGAGATGAACGTGTAAGCCCAGACTGTGGGAAAGGGTTAAAGGGAATCAAGTTGAACTTGCACTTCACTTCTCGCGCAATAGCCAACAGTTGATCGGCATGTTCATCCAGATCATTAATCCCATCCAACATGATGTACTCGAAGGTGATGAAATCACGCGGTGCATGCTTAAGGTAGCGATTACATGCTGCCAACAATTCTTTCAGCGGATACTTCTTATTCAACGGCACCAGACGGTCCCGCAATGCATCATTAGGGGCATGTAACGATACCGCCAAGGCAACTGGACATTCTTCCGCCAGTTTATCCATGAACGGCACCACACCCGATGTAGACACCGTGACACGGCGGCGCGATAACCCGTACGAGTTATCATCTAACATCAGTTTCAACGCAATCAGCACTTGGCTGTAATTCAGCAAAGGCTCACCCATACCCATCATCACCACATTACTGATCACGCGGTTTGGAGGCGTAGCGCCGCCATCGGTACGGGCACTGACCAAATCGTCCATCACGGCACGACGCGCGTGCCATAACTGACCAATAATTTCTGCTGCAGTCAGATTACGGTTAAAACCTTGATAACCTGTAGAGCAAAATGGGCATGCAACGGTACAACCAGCCTGACTGGAAATACATAACGTACCGCGATCATCTTCTGGAATAAACACCGTTTCCACGGAGTTATTCTGCCCCACATCAAATAGCCACTTACGTGTGCCATCCGCAGAGCGTTGCTCATGCACGACCTCAGAGGCCTGAATGATGCAATGCTCTGCCAACTGCTGACGAAAGTCTCGTGCCAGGTCGGTCATCTGATCGAAATCATCCACACCCCGTTGGTGTATCCAACGTTGTAACTGACGTGCGCGAAAAGGTTTCCCTCCCCACTGTGCCACGAGGTTGCTTAGCTGCTCGGGCGAATGCCCCAGCAGGTTAATAGGTGTAACGACTTCAGACATAGGACCCGACACGATTCTTTCAATATTCAGCAATTAGCGGCTGAAAACCTGGCTAGCTGGGAAGAAATAAGCAATTTCAACCGCAGCTGTTTCAGCGGCGTCAGAGCCGTGAACAGCGTTAGCATCGATGCTTTCTGCGAAGTCAGCACGGATGGTGCCAGCAGCAGCTTCTTTAGGGTTAGTAGCACCCATCAACTCACGGTTTTTCAGGATGGCGCCTTCGCCTTCCAACACTTGTACGAATACAGGGCCGGAAATCATGAACTCAACCAGGTCGTTGAAGAAAGGACGCTCTTTGTGAACAGCGTAGAAACCTTCAGCTTCAGCGCGGGACAAGTGAGCCATGCGAGCAGCGATAACTTTCAAACCAGCGTTTTCAAAGCGCGATACGATTTGACCCACTACGTTTTTAGCAACGGCATCAGGTTTGATGATAGACAGAGTGCGTTCAATAGCCATGTAAAATTCCAAATAATCAAAAATCCAACTATTTCCCTAGGGAAAGGAAAACAGCCATTTAAATCAAAGCGTTGTTTTTTTCAATAAAAACAATCACTTTTAATGCTTTTACGGCAACCAGACATTTTAGCATGCCCACGAAGCAGCGCAGCATCATAAAATAACTGCTTCAGCTTCCGATTCTTAGGCACTTGTCTGCGTTACATTCATACAACGACAAGCCGCAAAATTTTCGAATAGACAATGACAAACGCATCTACAACTAGCAATACCGATCAATTAGCCAAAAGTTTTGAACCCAGCGATATCGAATCTCGCTGGTACGCCCGTTGGGAAAAAAGTGGTTTTTTCTCCGGTGGACAGCATGTAGCCCCCGCACCTGGGCACCAAAGCGAGGCCTTTGTCATCCAGTCTCCACCCCCTAATGTCACTGGCACGCTACACATGGGGCACGCTTTTAACCAGACCATCATGGATGGCTTGGCCCGTTACCACCGCATGCGCGGTGACGACACCGCTTACATTCCAGGCACCGACCACGCCGGTATCGCCACACAAATCGTGGTAGAACGCCAACTCGATGCTCAAAAAGTGTCCCGACTCGACCTAGGTCGTGAGGCTTTTGTAGAAAAAGTCTGGGAATGGAAAGAAAAATCCGGTAATGCAATTACCCAACAGTTCCGCCGTTTGGGGGCCTCCTGCGACTGGGGCCGCGAGTACTTCACCATGGACTCCAACATGTCCCGTGGTGTGGCCGAAACCTTTGTGCGCCTGTACGAACAAGGCCTGATCTACCGTGGCAAGCGCTTGGTGAACTGGGACCCTGTTCTGGGCACAGCCGTTTCTGACCTAGAAGTAGTCAGCGAGGAAGAAGATGGCCACATGTGGGAAATTCGTTACCCACTGAGCACACCTTCCGGCGACATTACCCACTTAGTGGTTGCCACCACACGCCCCGAAACTATGCTGGGTGACGTGGCAGTAATGGTGCACCCTGAAGACGAGCGCTACAAACACCTGATAGGCCAAACCGTCACACTGCCATTGGTGGGCCGAGAAATCCCCATCATTGCTGATGATTACGTGGATATGGAGTTCGGCACCGGTGTAGTAAAAGTTACGCCTGCACACGACTTCAATGACTATGCTGTAGGCCAACGCCACAGCCTAGAGCTAATCAGCATTTTGACGCTGGACGCTAAAGTTAACGAAAACGCACCTGAAGCCTACCAAGGCTTGGATCGCTTCGTTGCGCGTGAAAAAGTGGTGTACGACCTAGACAGCATGGGTTTGCTGCAACAAGTTAAACCACACAAACTGATGGTGCCGCGCGGCGATCGTACCGACACTGTGATTGAGCCGTTGCTCACAGACCAATGGTTTGTGGCCATGAGCAAAGCCGCACCAGCCGATAGCCTACACCCCGGCAAAAGCATTACCGACGTCGCTCTGGAAGTCGTAGCCGATGGTCGCATCAGTTTCTACCCAGAAAACTGGACTACCACCTACAACCAGTGGCTGAACAACATCCAAGACTGGTGTATTTCTCGCCAATTATGGTGGGGTCACCAAATTCCAGCCTGGTACAGTGAAGACGGTCAAATCATCGTTGCTCGCAGCGAGGAAGAAGCCAAAGCCAAGGCCCAAGCAGCTGGCATTCAAGGCCCACTGCGCCGCGACGAAGACGTACTAGATACGTGGTTCTCGTCTGCCTTGGTACCGTTCACCGATTTGGGTTGGCCTGAGCAAACACCTGACTTGGCAAAATACCTGCCATCCAGCGTGTTGGTAACGGGCTTTGACATCATTTTCTTCTGGGTAGCGCGTATGGTCATGATGACCATGCACATGACCGGTAAAGTACCGTTCCATTCTGTGTATGTACACGGCTTAGTGTGCGACATGGAAGGCAAAAAAATGAGTAAGTCCAAGGGCAATACCATTGACCCTGTAGACATTATTGATGGTATTGATCTGGACAGCCTGATCAGCAAGCGCACCACTGGCTTGATGAACCCACGCCAAGCACAAAGCATTGAAAAACGCACCCGCAAAGACTACCCCGAAGGCTTCCCAGCCTACGGTACCGATGCGCTGCGTTTCACGATGGCCGCTTATGCCACGCTGGGTCGTAACATCAACTTTGACTTGAAACGCTGCGAAGGCTACCGCAACTTCTGCAATAAATTGTGGAATGCGACGCGCTTTGTGTTGATGAACACCGAAGGTCATGTACTGAACGGCACTGAAGTGGCCGAGTTCTCTACCGCCGATCGCTGGATCAACAGCTTGCTGCAACGCCTGCACAGCAACGTAGAACGTGGCTTTAGTGAATACCGTTTCGATAACGTCGCTAACTCGCTGTACCACTTTGTCTGGGATGAGTACTGCGACTGGTACTTAGAGCTGGCCAAAGTGCAAATCCAGCAAGGTACCCCTGCACAACAACTGGGTACACGTCGCACACTGATTCAAGTACTGGAAGCCGTACTGCGCCTAATCCACCCCATCATGCCGTTCATCACTGAAGAGCTATGGCAAAAAGTGGCTGAGGTTGCAGGTGTACGCCAAGCAGGTGATGACACGAGCATCGCCTTGCAACCCTACCCGGTTGCTGACCAAAACTTGGTGGATGCAGCGGCCGAGCAAGCCATTAGCGAACTCAAAGCGCAAGTGGATGCTATTCGTGCACTACGTGGTGAAATGAGCCTGTCGCCCGCTGAACGCGTACCGCTGTTAGCACAAGGCGATGCAGCCGTGTTAGAACACAACACCCCATACCTGCAAGCCTTGGCCAAACTGGAAAAAGTGGAAATTCACGCCACCCTGCCAGACTTGGGTGCCCCGGTTCAAGTGGTAGGCACCACACAGTTGATGCTGCACGTTGAAATTGACATTGCTGCTGAAACCGCACGCCTGACCAAAGAACTGGATCGCTTGAATGGCGAAATCACTAAAGCGCAAAGCAAACTGGGTAACGCCAGTTTTGTGGAACGCGCCCCTGCTGCCGTAGTAGAGCAAGAGCGAGAGCGTTTGAACCAGTTCAGCGAAACACAAGCGAAGATCCAAGCTCAGCTCGCAAGACTGAACGGCTAACGAGCATCCGCTTCTAGCCAGCGTAGCTTGTTGCTACGTAAAAGCGCCCTTGGTTGTCATGACCAAGGGCGCTTTGCTTTTAGGGGGCTGCCGCTAAACGCCTTGCCGCTTCCACTACTGAGGCCCGACGTCGCGCCTGTTCAGCTGCATCATCCTGCCCCGTAAACATTCTGGCCACTTGCGGCACCGCAGACCACCACCCCGCTAACGCAAGTATCAAAAAAGCCAGATGATCAGCCTCTAATGCCTGCGTCGCTGTGCCTTGTTGTTGCCGTTCTTCTATGGCCTCGACTTTGTAGCCATAATGCTCGCGGCGCAATGCCTCATCAGGCACCTCGCCTTCGAACACCAGCCCTTCCCAACGCATCAACCGACTTAGCTCAGGGTGTTCGCAGTGGTAATCGTAGGCCCGGCCTGCATATTCGCCTATGTCTTCACCCTCAAACGCCGTAACCGGTACCGCTTGCGCAACCTTGGCTAACTCTTCGCGCAACACCGCATTAAACAACGCACGCTTGTCACCAAAATAGTTGTAGATGCGTTCTTTATTCGCGCCCGCTAACTTAGCAATCTTATCTACGGTGGTGCCATCAGGTCCGAATTTAGCAAACTCCACCATCGCGGCATCCAAAATTTTGCGCTTAGTTCCTTCCGTATCCCAGGCCATTGTCTGTATTTTCCTCGCCAACGCATGATTGTATTTGCCGCGTTATCATACTAGAATCAAACTCCAACGTTTTAGTTGGAATTAAATTGGAGTCATGCATCATGAAAAAAACCATGTTGATTTGTGGGTATGGACCCGGCGTTTCTCATGCCGTCGCACGCCGTTTTGGTAAGGCAGGACACCCCATAGCCTTAGTCGCCAGAAATACAGAGCGCCTAAATACTGCCGTAGAGCAGCTCTCTAGAGAAGGCATACAAGTACAGGCTTTTAGTGCTGACCTTAGCGACCCCACAGCAGTACAACGCGTTGTCAGGCAAACACAAGCCGCCCTGGGATCTATTGGCATACTGCACTGGAATGCCTTTCTTGATGTAGAGGGCGACCTGCTTAACATGCCTATTTCCGATTTGAGCCAAACACTCACTGTACGCGTGGTAGGCTACATCGCAGCCGTTCAAGCCTGCATCGCAGACCTAGAATCACACCAAGGCTCTGTCTTAGCAACCAGCGGCATCATGGCGTTAGACGAACCCCATATCAACGCCTTTGCCACCGGCTATGCCGCCCTAGCCATAGGCGCTGCCTCGCAACACAAAGCCACCAGCCTACTCACCCAAACGCTTGCCGCTCGGAATGTGTATGTAGGTGAAGTGATCGTCAACGGTTTTATAGAAGGCACCCCCGGTGGGGTAGGTAAAAGTGGCTGCGCATCGCCCATCGACATTGCTGAGCAATTTTGGAAACTACACAGCACACGCCACACTCATTCCGTCATTTTGGATGGCAACGTGTCCGTTGCTGAAGCAGTGCAGCATGCCCAAAAGCAGGCAAATTAACACAGCCCAACAGGTCCCATTAAAGAAGGCCGCATACGCTGTAGCACGTCCATGGAGACACAGAAGCGCTGTATAAAGCCATGCACTAAACCATAAAAAAACCGCCCTGAATCAGGGCGGGTATATACCGATAAGCTGTGCGTTAGAACGCTACACGTACCTGCACTTGCGCAGAGTGATCACGCTGCCCATTACCTAGCTCCCCTTTATAGCCTACGCCCAGCGAGGAGTAACGGCTTAGCGATAGTTCAGCAC
>JBQELO010000013.1:0-107823 GCA_052103955.1 Paenalcaligenes sp.
GCCTGATTGCGGTCATTCTACTGATCGTAGTAGGTGGGTGGCTGGCCAAACGCACTAAGCTCCTGCGCCCCTCGGGTAAAAAACCCTTGATTTCCATTTTGGACAAGCAAAGCGTGGGACCACGCATGCAGGTGTTACTCATCGAGAGCGAAGGCCAGAAACTACTGCTAGGGGTAACACCGCAGCAGATTAATTTGTTGCACAGTTTTGAATCCTCCGCTGCGACACCAGAGAGCTTTCAACACCATCTGCAACAACACCAACATGAGCAGAACCCTAACTCTTAACCAACACGCTGATCGCCAGCCTCAACACCTTACTTGGGTTGTATATGGCTGCGCTCTGATCGCACTGTTGCTGCTAGCACTCTACCCACACGATGCCTGGGCTCAAGCCAGCTTGCCGGCATTTACTACATCCCCCACCCCTGACGGTGGGCAACGCTGGTCACTAAGCCTAGAAACGCTAGCTTTACTGACCATGATGTCGTTCTTGCCTGCCATTTTGCTATTGATGACAGGCTTTACACGCATAGTGATTGTGTTGGGCTTGTTGCGTAATGCGATGGGCACAGGCTCTGCACCACCCAATATGGTGCTAATTGGTTTGGCTTTATTTCTAACCTTTTTCACGATGGGGCCTGTGTTTGAAGAAATTCATGAACAGGCTTATGCACCGTTATCCCGTGCAGAAATTTCATTTCCAGAAGCCTTGGAACGCGGCAGTCAGCCATTGAAAACGTTCATGCTGCACCAAACCCGCGAAACCGACCTTAAGCTGTTCAGTGAAATGGCTGGGGTAAGCAATCTGGAATCTCCTAGCGACGTACCATTGCGCGTACTGGCTCCTGCTTTTATCACCAGCGAACTGAAAACAGCCTTCCAAATAGGCTTTACTATTTTCATCCCCTTCCTAATCATCGACTTGGTCATTGCCAGTGTACTGATGTCACTAGGGATGATGATGGTACCGCCAGTGACCATTTCCCTCCCCTTTAAGCTCATGCTTTTTGTGCTCGCAGATGGTTGGAATTTATTGCTGGGCTCGTTGGCGCGCAGCTTCTATATATAAGAGAAAGACCATGACTGCTGAAACCGTCATGACCATGACCTACATGGCACTGAAAATAGCACTGACCATCGCGGGTCCCTTGCTATTGGTGACGCTGACTGTGGGTTTGGCCATTAGTATTTTTCAAGCGGCCACACAGATTAACGAGATGACACTATCGTTTATTCCCAAGCTGTTAGCGGTGGGCATTACTATTGTCATACTGGGCCCATGGCTAATCAGCACACTAGTGGACTACATACAAAGCCTGTTCTCGTCTATACCAGGCTTGGTGCAGTAGCGCCCCTACATGATTCAATTCACCACTGAACAGGCCTACCTTTGGCTCAATAGCTTTATATGGCCTTTTTTTAGGCTATTAGGGCTAGTTGCCACAGCACCGTTATTCAGTGAGTCCTCTATACCCAAGCCCGTAAAAGTTGGTCTGGCTGCGCTGATTGCCATTGTGATTGCTCCCAGCCTGCCTGACATGCCCACGCTACCCACAGGCTCTTACCCCGCCTTACTCTTAGGCATTCAACAGGTATTGATAGGGATAGCTCTGGGTTTAATCATGCGTATTGTGTTTGCGGCGGTGCAAACAGCAGGGGAATTTATTGGCCTGCAAATGGGTTTATCCTTTGCTTCCTTTTTTGACCCTGCTACCGGCTCTAATACAGCTGTACTATCGCGCTTTTTGAATTTGGTAGCCATGCTGGTGTTTCTGGCCTTAAACGGCCATCTCATCATGCTGCAAGTAGTATTTCGTACCTTTGAAATACTCCCCATACAACCAGGCAGCCTGAACAGTAACGGCTGGGGTGTATTGCTAGAGTGGAGTGCCCAGCTCATGATTAGCGGCCTGCTGCTCGCACTACCGCTGATTATTGTGTTGCTCACCATCAACTTGGCGTTTGGTATTTTGAACCGTACCGCCCAGCAGCTAACGGTGTTTGCCGTGGGCTTTCCCATTAGTCTGCTGGTAGGACTATCACTCTTAACCGTGGTAGTACCCCAAATCACACCGTTTCTAATGCGTTTCTTTGACTCCGGCTACAGTGCAATGCTGCGTATGGCCCGAGGCTTGGCCGGTTTATAGCCAATTAATACCCCCGTTGCTTACGCTGTATCTGCCGTAGTTGCCGCAACTCTGCCCACGTTGTAATGCCTTGTTGCGCTGCTTTACGCAAGACAATTTGTAGTAGTTCAGCCGTCACCATGGCATCACCCAAGGCATTATGGCGCTCTATAGCATGCAAACCAAAACGCTCTACCCAGTCATCTAAATTTTGCTGCATCGCTGCATGATCAGAAAATAACGCCGGTAAATACTCCGCCACATTCAAGATCACTGGCTCACACGACCACTGCAGGACTGACTTGAAAGCCTGCTGCAGCAACAGCGCATCAAAGCCCGCATGAAAGCCCACCCACACACTATGTTGGCCTTGCTCACACAATGCGCCCAGTACAGCCTCGGTGCTATCACCTTGCTGCAAAGCGCTAGGCGACAACCCATGAATTAACATGGCATCGGCCTGCAAGTCGCCCGTATGGTGAAGCACATGGTAAAAAGCCTCGCTATAGCGTAATGTCTGCTCTACTACTGCAATGGCACCTACCGATAAAATACGGTTATTTTTACGCTGCAAACCATCCGATTCTAGGTCTAGCACAAAGTAGCGCGTACCCACCAAAGGAAGCTCCCACGGGTCTAACCACGGCGGCGTTATAACCGACGGTGAGTCGGCCTTTTTCATATAACGTTGAAAGAACGATCTCAAGCGCGTAGTAGTCATTTTTCTAAGGCTTCACGCAACGGCATAATTTGTCGCAACGCCTCGCGAAACAACCTTTTCTCCAAAGGAGTTAACGTACTGGCTTCGTCCGGCGCATGCTCACTTTTTACCGTTTGCTGGTGCTTTAATAAATGCAGGTAATTGAATGCTTGGCGTAGTGCATGAGCCGATTCTAGCGGTATAACCTGATGCTGCACCAAACATTGCAAGCGCTGCAACGTATTGGTGTCCCTACAGCCCTGCTCTAACGCCAACACACGTACCGCTTGCGTCAACACCCGTAAACCTTGTTTACGGAAATCCTGATCGGCCACTACGAACTGTTTACTTTCCAAAAAGCGTTGCAGTTGTTCTGCTGTAGGTAGCCTATAGCGCAAGACTGTTTTCTTTAAACGCCGTAAAGCGGCGTCGTGTTCCTGCAAGGTTTTAAGCCAGAATGCATGCACCTGTTGCCACGCTAAACCGCTGCCCCACACACACCGTTGATCTAGCAAAGACTGCTGCTTAGACAACACACGGGCTGAACCTTTTTCTAGCCATTTCTGCATATACTCCTGCCACCCTTGTACAGGCTGACAATAGTCTGGTTGGCTAGCCAGTGTTTCCCCCATACATGACTGCATACCGCATTGCTGCAAGAGCCCTATGACTTGCTCGGCTAGCGGCAAGAGCTGTTGCTGTCTGCTCCTAGCCTGCTCTGCATCCACCGCCTCAAACACAATCCCGCTTTGCTGTTTACTAAATAACCACTGCTCTGCTCTAGCACCAGCACCAAACACAACCCAATCAAAGGGAAAACTCACACCGGGATGGTCCAGCAAACATAGCTCTATGGCTCTGCTGATGCAATGATCACGTAAGCCACTAATTAGCTCCATCAGCTGTATAGCATCAGCCCCATGCGCTTGCATGGTGGTGAGTACCGGCTGTACGCTGCGATACACCGCTACTAATTCAGCTGCACTACTGGCGTGATACAACTTGCGCGATACGCTCACCAGATCTACCCGCTGCAATGCAAATACATCACGCTCGGAAATAACACCGTATAACCTACCGCCCTCAATAATACAGATATGGCCTATACGCTGCTTTGCCATCAATAACGCCACATCAAACACCGAAGCACTCAAGCCTAAAGCCACCAACTGGCTACTCATCACCTGCGACACAGGCTGCTCTAAGCTTTCCCCCTGCGCCACAATGCGACGTAGATCCCGTAGCGTGAATATCCCTATGGGGTACTCGTTTTCTACGATCACAATGCTACTAATCGCCTGTTCATGCATCTGACGCACGGCCTCACGCAAAGGCACCTCCGGTGCACAGGTGATAGGCTCGCGTGCCAACAGGGTATCTAGGGGGGCATTCAGGTTTGCGCCTACAGCATTGCGCTCGTAGGCACTGGTGCGCGTTTTCTCGTATAACTGCCCAAATAAACTGCTCACACCTTTGAAAACAAAATGGCGCAAACTTTCAGACTGGTGCAATACGTGTAAAAAGTCTGTTTTCGCTATCTGTACACAGAACACATCTTCTGCCGCAACATACAGGCGGCTCGTGGGCCGCTCAGCCATCAGTGCACCTATAGGAAAACAATCGGCCACGCCCAACATGCCTATTACTTGTTTTTCAGTGCAGGGTTCTCCTGGAGCCTGATCAACGCTAGCAATACGTACCATGCCCTGACGCACAATCCACAACTGCTCACACACGCCCTGTTCGGGCGAAGCTATCACATCGCCTTGCGCATAAAACACTAACTGGCCGCGCTTTAACAATTGCAGCATTTCTTCAGCCGACAAGCTGCTAAACGGTGGATATTGCGTAAAGAGCTGAATTAACGCATGCAAGCCTTGTCGCACGGCTTCCTGTCCGGTGCTTAATACTGCAGAAGGTCTGGATACTAAACTGGAACACATCGCGTAGTCTGCCTAAGGGAAATAACGTGGGCACCTGCTGTACCCCACACTTACCCTAGCATAAAAGCCTACTTTTCACGATGAACCAAAAGTCGTAGATGCTGCCTTCTGAATGCAAAAAAGCACACAGGACATGCTGTGTGCTTTTTTTAGGTAAAACGATGTTTAGCTTAGCTAGTAGAGCGACGCAATACTTGTCGTAATACCTGATTGGGGCCAAACTCTAGCCACAGCTCACGCTCTACGTAAATAGCGTTAGGTACTATAGACTGGCTAGAAAACCATACCTGTATAGAGCCGCCATCTGGCTGAGGATACACCGTGGTAGGTGCCGTTCCCAAGCCTAAGCGTGCATCAGCAACCGTTGTAACACCCGGCTCTAACCAGGCCGTATTACTGTTGTAAGAATTACCGGTGCTATAACACGCTGATAGCGTTATCGTTACAGCCACCATACATGCACGCCAAAGCTTCTTCACGTTTTAGAACTCCACCCAGTCATCATCACTGTTTTGCGCTTTTTTAGTGCCACTCAAATCAGGGCGCAACAAGGTCATGTCATTAGAGGCCGCACTGCTGCTTCTTTTAGGCAGACTAGGGGTTGTACTCGCTGCTGTTGCTGTACGTGTGGATGCCAGTTTTTTGCTAGTTGTAGAGCTTGTAGCAGCAGAAGAAGCATGATCATTGCCTACTTGCGCTTTACGAGATTGTCGGGCGCGTACTTGGCGTGCAGCAATATCAATCACCTCGGACTCCGGCAATCTGAAACTGGTCACAGCATCTTGCACATGCTTTAACTCTGCATTCAAGGTAGTCGCCGCTCTCGCTGTTTGCTCTACCAATCTAGAGTTGTATTGAGTAGCTTCATCCATTTGGCCCACAGCACGGTTAATCTGATCGATACCAGACGACTGCTCTATCGTAGCCGCAGTGATTTCACCCATGATGTCGGTGACGCGTTTTACGGAGTCCACAATTTCTTGCATGGTTGCGCCAGCGCGTTCTACCTGACCCGAACCTTCACTAACCTTAGAAACGGAATCATCAATCAAAGCCGTAATTTCACGAGCTGCTTGGGCGCTACGTTGTGCCAAGGCGCGCACTTCCGATGCTACCACCGCAAAACCTCGGCCTTGCTCACCCGCACGCGCAGCCTCTACTGCGGCATTCAGCGCCAAGATATTCGTTTGGAAAGCGATGCTATCAATCACACCCACAATGTCAGCGATTTTGCTGGAGCTTGCCGAAATACCTTGCATCGTCGCAACGACTTCGCCTACGGCCTTACCACCACGTTGTGCGACATCAGAGGCTGTAGCCGCCAATTGGTTGGCTTGATGTGCGTTATCGGCGTTTTGGCGTACGGTACCCGCCAACTGCCCCATGCTCGCTGCGGTTTGCTGCAGCGCTGCAGCTTGATCGCTAGTACGGTCGCTGAGGTTACGGTTGCCATCGGCAATGTCCACCGAGCCAGCACTGATTTCATCCATACCGTTGCGTACCGCACTGACCATACGAATCAGCGCATCTTGTAGCTTACGTAGGGCAGAAAATAGATTGCCCATTTCGTTATTGGTTTTAACCGTTACACGCTGGCTTAAATCACCCGATGCCATGCTGTCGAAGTGCTGCATCACTTGATGCAACGGACGCACCACACGTGTAGACAAGTAGTGGTACATCAAAATCGCCAAAATAACGGTTAAAACACCTAAGGCAATAGACCAATACAAACTAACTTGATACAAGCCTTCCGCTTGCTGCAAATGTGTTTTCAAGGCTGATGCACTCGCGCTACCACTGGCCAGTTGTTGCAATGCCGTTAAACTTTGTGCATGAAAATACAGGCCCAGTATGGCAATCAGTGCTGCCGACAAGAACAACCCTGCCAGCAAAACGGTAGCACCCGTTTTGATTTTAATATTTTTGAATAACATCTGCTTTTACCCAGTTTAGATAGTCAACTGCCTACTACGAATCAAAATTCTGCGCGTGATCAGCGATTACGCTTTCATTGCCAGTAAACTTGCGCCTTGGATTTTTTTGAATGCCAACACAGCAGCCTCCAGTGCAGCACTGCGCTGCTCCAACTGTGAAGAGGCCGTGTAATAATCCAAATCTTCTATACGTATTAGCTCTTTACTTAGGTGCAACGCTTGTAAAGTACCGTTGTCATTAAGCGCGGAAATTTCATTCATACGACCACCTACCGACGCACGTACCGTCAAGATGTTGTCGTAGTTAATATCTAAACGCTGCATGGCACCGTTTAGCTGGTTACGCAACGCAGCTTGTGCAACAGGGTCACCAGAAGAAGGCTGTTCTAGCACATTGATCAAATCACTCAGCGTGTTAAACAGATTCACATCGGTTTGTGGGTAATCACCACGTGCTGTAGCACTCGCCCGTTCTACATTAAACGTATCCCCGGCTGCTGGCTTACCACCAAAGAAAATGCTGATACCAGAATCATCTGTGCCTGATGGCAGATTGATAATGGTTTCGCCTTTCTCGTTAACGGTATAGGCCTGCGCTGGAGACACCACGTTAGTAATAGAGCCGTCAGCCTCTAGGTAGTTAGCCTCTACTTCGTAGGTAGTTTCGTCGATGAAACGCACCTCAAAGCTCACCATATTCTGGGCCGCTTTAGGGTTCACGATAGAAGGTTGGGCAATAATTCCAGTACCGCCGTTGCTGCTCGCCGCACTGGTAATAAACGAGTTGGCGCCAGGCGTTACGCGTGAGAACACATCAACACCGTGATTGCTGGTGGGCAACTGACGGGTTTGATCCACTTGCACCAAACGCTCTACTTGGTCGCCATGGTAGGTTACCGATGTACCGTCATACACGTAAGGGGCCACATTGCCTTGGCTACCCGAAAACAGATACTGACCAGAGGCATCTTTACTATTTGCCAACCCTAGCAAAGACTCCATGCTGTCACGCAGCACGTTAGCCAAAGTGGCTCTATCAGCATCAGACAAGGTGCCGTTACCCACTTCCACCAAACGTGTTTTCACATCACGTACTTGGGTGGTTAGGGAGTTCAAAATATTCTCTTCCTCACCCAACATACGAGTGGCTACATGGCGGTTTTCAGCAAAGCGTTTATTCATGCTTTGTGCTTGCGCCAACGTAATACTCTGCGCGGCAGCCAACGGATCATCGGCTGGGGTCAGAGAACGTTTACCACTACCAATTTGCTGAAAAATTTCCATCAGCTGATTTTGCTGTCTACCGATGGAGTTCAAACCCGTCTGAAAATACAGATTAGTACTAATACGCATGACTGTGTTCCTGTAAAAACAACGGGTTAATTACGCAAACCCAGTAGTGTGTCGAACATGTTTGAGCTCACCTCAATCATGCGTGACGCGGCACGGTACTGTTGCAGGAATTTATCCAAGTTCAGTACTTCTTCGTCTTCGTTCACACCAGAAATTCGTTGTTGCGACGCATAGTTCTGTTGAATCAAGTTCGCTTGTGCTTTAGCTGCCGTAGCATTTTGCTGTGCTTGTACGGCGACCTTGTTCACCAGTTGGCTGTAGGCTTCATTAAAATTCAACGTGCCATTGCCCATCGTGCGCTGTTCTTGCAGTGCTGCTAATTTCAGTGCAATGTCGCCGTTGGCCGAACCCAATGGGTTGCCATCTTTATCTTTACCAGCAGCAGCTACTTTAGCGGGGTCATCTAACACCAGTTCGATACGACCAGCTGCATTACGTGTAGGCTGCACCAACCAGTTATCACCCTCTACGGCTGACGCTGCACCATCAAACTTAAATTTCACACCATCAATCTCAAAGCCTGCCTCGGCTTCGGCCGGTGTGAAGGCTTTGGTGGGGCCATTTGGCAGTGTTTTAACGCTGTACTCACCATTACGGAATTCCACTTGGTAGTCGGAACCTGTGAGTTTGTTGGCATCGCCCAGCTCAATATTCAAATCGGGCGCGGGTGACGAACCCGACTTATTGCTAGGAATAGGCTTACCCAATTCGATACGGAAGAAATCACCGCCAGCATTACCAGCCAAGTCAAAACCTTCAGCATGCACCGCGTTAATCGCGCTGGTAATGCCAATGGCCAATCTGCCCAGATAGTTTTGCGTCGCGTCTAGTGATTCGCTGCGATATTTCAACAAGCCGCCTAACTGGCCACCCTTAAAGTTGCTGTCTTGCAATTGCACCGTTTTGCCCACGCCGTCTTCAAACGCTGCTGTGTAGGCCACGACCACTTTGGATGGATCACTCGTAGAGGTTTGTGCTTGCAACGGGAACACTTGGCTACCGCCCAATAACACCTGCCCATTGCTAAGGGTCAGGTTAAACACACCGTCTTGCTCAATGACTTTCACGTCTACCAATTGGTTTAATTCCATCACCAACTGCTCTCGCTGATCCAACAGATCGTTAGGGCTGTGATCAGGCGTAGCAGCCTTCGCAGCCGTAATCTGCTGGTTCATGTCGTGTATACGTTCCACATAACTATTGACCTGTGAAACGGTAGTGCGTACCTGAGTATTCAGGTTGTCACGCTGCGCTTGCAATGAGCTTTGTGCGTCATTGAACTGCGTGACTAAACTTTGTGCTCGTCCCAATAGCTCTTGTCTGGCATCGGGATCGCTAGGACTTGAGGCCACTGCATTCATGGCATCAAAGAAATTTTGTATCGCGGGGCTAATCCCTACCGTACGATCACCAAACAAGTTATTCACTTGCCCAATTTCAGTACCGTAGGTGATCAGTGCTGCACCAGCACTTTGTGACTGCACCAACTGATTCCATACAAAGGAATCGTACGCGCGCTGCACGGTTACCGCCTGCACGCCACGCCCCACATAACCCGCCCCTATGTTTTGAGCGCCCGCAGTTTGGGACAATACCGTTTGGCGGTTATAACCTTCAACTTTAGAGTTGCTGATGTTATGGCCAGTTATCTGAAGATTTTGCTGGGCATTCTGCAGAGCCGACAAACCGAGGCGGGATAAATTCATAACAAATTCCGTTTTTGAGAAAGCGTCACCAACTCTGGTAACGCAAACACGATCAATGAGCTATTAACGGGCTGCAACAGCGAATCTTTAGGGAAAATTAACGACTTCCCGCGTCAAAATACGCCATGATCTGTATTAGCTTTTGTGCATAGTTAGGGTCCGTCGCATAGCCCGCATCCTGCACACGTTGTGCCGCCTCTTGTGGCGTGGCCGCTTGCATCACCGACTCGTAACGTGGGCTGGTGCTAATCAAACGCGCATAATCGGCTAAGGAGTCCTCGTACGAGTCGTACGCTCTGAACGGCTGTTTTACTTTTTTGTATTCGCCATTTTCGAATTCAGTGGTCATGATGTGGGCCACTTTCCCTGTCCACCCCTTGCCTGCTTTAATACCAAACAAGTTGTGTGTGCTTTGGCCATTTTCATGCAGAATTTCACGCTTACCCCAACCTGACTCTAGGGCAGCCTGACTTAATAGCAGCTTCATGGGAACACCGCTTTTTTCTGCTACGGCTTCAGCCGCCGCATGCATTTTCCCTACAAAACCACGCACATGCTCAGGCGCACCACGCACGGCCGAATACACCTGATCCAAACTCCCCTTCGCACTAAGCTTGCGAATCAGCGCGCTAATAGACGGCGCATCCACCTGACGGGCACTGCCTTGATCTCTATTGGCTATACCTTGCTGCCAATTGTTGCTGTCAGATTGCCCCATGGAGGCTTCGCCGCCCTGCATTTGACGTATTAGCGCCTCTGCCAAACCTATGCCAGGATTCGCCAACTGCAACGAGAGCTGCTCATCGCCCATGCTTTGCGTCATGCGTACTTGCTCGCTATCAAACAAGCCATTACCACTGGCATTTGCACGCGCTTGCTTTAACAACTGCTGAATAAATAGTGCCTCAAACTGCTGAGCAATTTTTTGTTGCTCAGCCGTACTGCCACCATTACCGTCCTGAGCATTGCGCTTCAACTGCGCCAACTGCTCGGCATCAAACATGGAAACGGCTTGCTCAGCACCTGAACCGGGACGGGGGTAGTAATGGATACTCATGACATTAAATGACCTCTAAGTCGGCGCGTAAAGCACCCGCACTCTTCAGGTTTTGCAAGATAGACAACAGCTCTTGCGGGGTAGCACCCAATGCATTCAACGCACGCACCACATCCGCCAAATTGGCGCTGGTGCTCACACGCTGCAATGCCCCGCCGTCCGAACGCATTTCAATATCGGTGCGATCAGTAACCACGGTTTGGCCATCAGTAAAGGGCGTATTGGGCTGGTTAACTTCGGCTTGCTTACTGATCACAATGGATAGATTGCCGTAAGCAATGGCCGCCTCATCAATGGTCACAGTACGGTTCATTACCACCGTGCCAGTACGCGCATTCACCACCACTCGCGCCCTTGCTGGTGGCAAGCTCACACGCAGGTTTTCCACTTGCGATAAGAAGTTAGCCTGCATTTCTGGCCCCAAAGGTGCCTGCACTTGAATCACGCGCGCATTTAAGGCCGTTGCGATGTTGCTGCCAAAGTGTCTGTTCAAGGCGGCCACTACGTTTTGAGCCGTGCCAAAGTCAGAGCTATTTAGCTCTAACGAAATTAGCCCATCGCGTATGTATGTTGTAGGTACATCGCGTTCAACAATGGCACCACTAGGAATAATGCCACCATTGAGTTGGTTCACTTGCACACTGGAACCACCCGCCTCAGCGCCTGCACCACCTACAAGCAAGTTACCTTGCGCTAATGCATAAACCTGACCGTTTGCCCCTTTAAGTGGCGTCATCAACAACGTACCGCCACGCAGACTTTTGGCATTCCCCATCGACGAAACCACCACGTCTACTGACTGCCCAGGTTGAGAAAACGCAGGTAAACGTGCAGTCACCATCACTGCTGCCACGTTTTTCAACTGCATGTTGCTACCTTGGGGAATCGTTACCCCCAACTGCGACAGCATATTGGTCAAACTTTGTTGGGTAAAAGGAGCCTGACGCACCTGATCCCCGCTACCATCCAAACCCACTACCAGACCGTAACCAATCAATTGGTTATCGCGCACACCTTGGATAGTTGCTAAATCTTTAATGCGATCAGCCGCATGCAAAGGGAACTGCAAACCCAATAACACGCTCGCCAATAAAATCCGTAATACCGTTCGTATAGGCATAGTGATACTCATCAATTAGAACGGAGAAATATTCAAGAAGAAACGTTGCAGCCAACCCATGGTCTGCACTTCATCCATAACGCCTTTGCTACGGAACTCAATACGCGCATCAGCCACTTGTGTAGAACTGACGGTATTGCTGCCGGAAATAGAACGTGGGTCCACTACGCCTGAAAAGCGCATGTACTCACTACCTCTATTAATAGCAATCTGTTTTTCCCCTGCAATTTGCAAGTTGCCATTCGGCAAGACACCAATCACGGTTGTGGTCAGCGTGCCAGAGAACATATTGTCAGCACGGCTACTACCGGTACCGTTAGCTTGGTTTTTACCTTCCACTTCGAAGTTTTGTCGGGCACCCAATTCGCTGGGCAAAATGGAAGGATCTGCACCAAAATTTAACCCGCCACTGGAGTTACGATTGGTGCTAGTAGACACGTTTTTCGCCGCATTCGTACGCTCTTGAATGACGATGGTCACGATATCGCCAACGTTACGAGGCCTACGATCTTCAAACAGCGGGTAGTTACCATAGGCACTGGGCTGATAAATAGAACCATTCGCCACAACCTCAGGTAAGATTTGTGCGGGTGGTTGCGCCGTTAAGGGCCCCGTCACCACAGCCTCTGGAGGCACCAAAGCGCAGCCTTGTATTAGCACTATGGCGGCTGCCATGGCTACAAAAAGACTACGCATCATCACTTTCATTGCTACCACGCTGTTATCCACTTGGCTGATTACAATTGCGCTAAACGTGCCAGCATCTGATCAGATGTCTGCACAGCTTTACTGTTCATTTCGTAGGAACGCTGAGCAATGATCATATTGACCAATTCTTCAGCCACGTTCACGTTCGAGGTTTCGGTATAGTTCTGACGCACAATACCGGCCCCGTCCAAACCCGGCTGCAAGAAGTTAGCGGCACCTGAAGAGTCCGTTTCTACATACAGGTTTTCACCCATGCTTTGCAAACCACCGGGGTTCGCAAACGTAGTCAACTGCAACTGCCCTACTTCAACGCTGGTTCCTACCGCACCGGGTTGCGTCACCGATACCGTTCCGTCTCTACCAATAGAGATTTCCAACGCGTTGTCGGGGATATTAATGGGGGGTTGAATGGGGTAACCGCCCGCTGTCGTTAACTGCCCGTTTTGGTCCATTTGCAATGTGCCAGCACGTGTGTAGGCAAACGTGCCATCAGGCATTTCCACCTGCAAAAAACCTCGCCCTTCAATAGCCACATCCATGGTGCCACCAGTGTGACGCAAATCACCTTGAGTATGAATACGCTCGGTAGACACAGTGCGTACCCCTGTACCCAATTGCAAACCCGTAGGCAACTGGTTTGCTGCACCCACTTGGGCCCCCGGTTGACGTATAGTTTGGTACATCAAGTCTTCAAATACTGCGCGGCCACGCTTAAAGCCTGCCGTGTTCACGTTTGCCAGGTTATTGGAAATAACATCCATACCTGTTTGTTGGGCTTCTAAGCCTGTTTTGGCAATCCAGAGAGATCGAATCATTTTGTATTCCTCACATGCATCATGCGTGCATGGCTTAACCGTTCATGGACAGAATGGAGTTCGCCCGTTCTGCATTGGTATTGGCGTCTTGCAGAACCTTCATCTGCATCTCAAAGCGACGGGCATTATTAATCATGCCCACCATGGCTTCTGCCGCACTGACATTACTTTTTTCCACAAAACCAGATACCACCTTGACGCTTTCATCCATAGGCTGCGCTTGCCCTGCAGGCAGTCGGAACAACCCATCATCGCCACGTAGCAGACTTTGTGGATCAGGGTTCACCAGTTTCAACTGCCCCAATACCTGAATATCCTTAGGACTATCTCCAGCACCCAATGCCGTGATCTGCCCATCCGAGGAAAAGGTCAATACCGCCCTATCAGGAACCTCGATGGGGGCTCCATCAGCAGACAATACAAATTGCCCACGACGGTTCACCAACATGTTGTCTTGGTCTATAGAGAAGTCACCTGCGCGCGTGTAGGCTTCACCCTCGGGGGTTTGCACCGCAAACCAACCTTGATCCGCGATGGCAATATCCAACGGATTACCAGTTTCGCTTAATGGGCCAGCTTGCATGCGACTACCGGGCGTTACCGTAACAGTAGACACGCGTGTAGGCAGTGCAGGTGCACCCTGTACCGGCACGGCTCGCTGCAACGCTAACTGCTCTCTAAAGCCAGAAGTATTGATGTTTGCCAAGTTGTTGCTCAGCGCAGACTGCTGCTCTAGCAGTCGTTGAGCACCATTCATGGCTGTGTAGATCATCCTATCCATGACTCAAGCCTTAGCGCATGGTGATCAGTGTTTGCAACACCTGATCCTGCGTTTTAATGGTTTGCGCGTTAGCTTGGTAAGTACGTTGGGCAATGATCATGTTGACCAGTTCTTGACCCATATCTACGTTGGACTCTTCCACCGACTGACCACGCACCACAGCCATACCGTTCTCGCCAGGTCTACCTAAAATAGGTTGGCCAGAGGTTGCTGTTTCCGCCCAGACATTACCGCCTAAAGGCTGCAAACCTTGCATGTTGTAGAAGTCAGCCAATACCAAGGTACCCATAGTTTGGGTTTGACCGTTGGTATAGTTAGCCACAATGCTGCCATCGGTAGCGATGGACATACTGGCGTACTCACCCATTTTGTAGCCGTCTTGATCTGGCGTCGCGGCAAATGGGCCACCCAATTGGGTAGAGCCAGCGTATGACAAGGAAACCGTTAAGTTTTCAGCTGGTGAATTTCCACCATCCACAGGTAGGGTCAGACTGACCGCTGCGGTAGGGCTAACAAGCTCACCCGCCTTATTAAAGGTTAGCGTTTCGCTGATAGGAGTGTGGTTCGCGGGATCGGGATCAGACTCGTCCTTCAACTGCTTACCGTTCATGAAGTACTGCACTTCCCATGTGGATTCGCCATTTACTGCGTCACGTTTGATGAAGTACTGCGTCACCTGATGGGCATTACCCAAGGAGTCGTATACGTTGTATGGGAAAGAGCTGGTGTAGGTATCGGGATTGGCAGGATCAACTGTAGTTGTTGTCGCTGGCACAACCTTCGCATTGGAGTCCAAGTTAGCACGCAAGCTCATGTTGCTGGTTGCTTTAGGAGCAATGTTGCCAGTAGGAATACGAATAGGCTGTGGATCCGTAGAGCCCGGTAAGTAGCCAGTTAAACGGTGGCCTTGAGAGTTAGTCAAAAACAGATTTTTATCGGGTGAAAACTGGCCATTACGTGAGTACACCACAGCACCACTTTGATCCTGCAATCGGAATAACCCTTTCTCGCCATCAATGGCCATATCAAACTGGTTACCCGTAATGGATACGGTACCAATGGTGAAGCGTTGGTTTACCCCCGCCACACTCACACCCAAACCCACACGGGAGCTTGCGTATACGTCGGCAAACTGAATATTTGAAGATTTGTAGCCCACCGTGGACGAGTTAGCAATGTTATTACCAATCACATCCAAATTCTGCGAAGCCGCATTCAACCCGCTTAAACCTTGTCCAAAACCCATGATTTTTCTCGCTTAAATCCGTTTGAATTCCTCACCCATAAACTGGGTGAAGCCTTACATAATCTTGCGTATATCCAATAGTGAATACGTACCCGCCAAGCCCAAATCCAACAACAAGCCTTTAGTGCTGTACGACACGCTACCCACTTTGCCTGAGGTCAACATCTCGGCATTAACCGCTTTACCCTCTGTATCCAGCGCTTCTACTTTGGTGGTGTAAGCGCCATCGGGAACCGGGTTACCTGCATCGTCTAGGCCGTCCCACTGCACGTCGTGCACACCTAACTTCATGTCTTCCAACTCAAGCTGGCGTACAACCCGGCCTGCTTGATCGGTAATGGATACCACCACTCGATGTGCTGGTGCCGCCAAGTCCACACCAAAACCCGTTGTAGACTTAATACTGCTGTCTTCTGGGTCGGTGCCTACTTTGACCTTGTTACCCGGCACCAATACATTTTTGCCAATTAGCGATGCAGCCTGCATAGACTGGGACACATCTAACTGCCCTGACACCGCCAGCAAGGTATTGTTTAAATCTTGAATCCCCTGCACCGTAGACATTTGCGCAATTTGGCTAGTGACTTGGGCGTTATCCATAGGGTTCATAGGATCTTGGTTTTGCATTTGCGTAATCAGCAAAGTCAAAAACCTGTCCTGTGTTTCTGCCATCAGACTGTTATTTTGCTGACGTGCATAATTCATTGGGTTGGCAGCCGCATCTGTGCCATTAACAGTAGTCATTTACGTTCCTTTTACTGGCCTAAGCTCAACGTACGCATCATCAAGTTTTTAGAGGTATTCACTACCTCTACGTTGGCTTGATACGAACGCGATGCCGAAATCATATTGACGGTTTCAGCCACTACATCTACGTTGGGCATAGCGACATACCCTTGATCATTTGCCAAGGGGTGATGAGGGTCATACTGCATACGTGCTGGCGCGTTGCTTTCCACAACAGAGGCCACCTTTACACCACCCACGGCGGTTTGTGGACTCAGTGGCGCTACTTGAAACACCACTTGGCGCGCTTTATAAGGCAAGCCATCAGGGCCTGCGACGCTATCAGCGTTAGCTATATTGCTAGCGGTCACGTTCATTCGCTGGGACTGGGCATTAAGCGCCGATCCAGCAATCTGGAAAATACTGAAATTACTCATGGATCACCTTATTGCTGCAACGCAGCCATCAACCCTTTGATGCGCTGAGACAAAATAGTCAGCGAGCTTTGGTAGTGCATACTGTTATCGGCAAACGCCATACGCTCTACATCCATCTCTACCGTGTTGCCATCTAAGCTGGGCTGCAACGGTTGGCGATACAGCAGATCGGTTTGCAGTGCGTTGGAACCGGCACCCGAAATATGGCGTGCTGATGTCATATCTAATTTGACGGCTGGCAAATTCATGCTGTTACCCATGGCTTGCTGTAACGCTTGGCTGAAATCAATATCACGCGCTTTGTAATGTGGCGTGTCGGCATTCGCTATATTGGCCGCCAGCACTTCTTGACGCTGTTGGCGCAAACTTACTGCCGTTTTGTAAAAACTGAAATCCTCACCGATACGGTCGATCATGTTGTATACCTTTGTCTTGCGTTTCCATTACAGAAACCAGCAGGCAGCAGCCATTTGCCACCGAATGCCATAATGGTAGCCGCGCACCTCGCTCTACAAAGTAGGAAATAAGACAGTATTTCTTTGCTAGTTCAGTTCTTGATGCCGTATTGCACTGACTACAATGCTGTTATGCGCTACGTTTCTGCTTTACTGTTCATGGCCGTAACGGCCAGCCCTACTCTGCATGCCTCATCGCTGCAATCAGCCGATGAAATCATGGAGGGCGTAAGCCATTATGTGTTTGAACAAGCAGAGTCATTGCCCGGCACCCCCACCATTACGGTGACGCCTCCTAGACTGCAGCAACAGCAAGCTTGCGATGCGTTGGACTACGCCTTGCCCGGCAATACAGCACTACGCTCGCGCATGCGTGTCATCGTCAGTTGCCACTCACCGGAACGCTGGACTCTTCCAGTGCAAGTAGCTGTTAGCGTTCAAGGTTTTTACTACGTCAGCAACAAAACCCTAAATAAAGGTGAGCTGCTTTCATTGGACGACTTAATTACCCGAGAAGGCGACCTACTCCGCCTACCGCCCAACGTGGTGACTGACCCTAGCTTGATCGTGGGCTACATGACCAGCCAACGCCTCAATACAGGCAGTACGATTAAGTCCACGCTGCTGCAAAACCCACAATCAGTACAACGTGGCCAAACCGTGCGCACCATCGCCAGAGGCAATGGATTTGTGATCAGCAACGAGGGGCAAGCACTACAAACAGCAGCCCCCGGAAGCCAAGTGCAAGTACGCGTTGCATCTGGACAAGTGATTACGGCCACCGTGCTTGATTCTGCTACGGTTCAAGTCCCGCTTTAACGTAAAATGACGCCATACTTTCCAACACCACTAGACACCATTAAAGAAACGGCAATAACTGCCGTTACTGTTGGAACCCCGCTTCAGACCTTTTGCTTTTACGTTCATCGCCATGAAAATTAATCTTAGCTCCAGCAAACAGCCTGCCACCGACCGGCTCACCGTTGGTCAACAAAAACGCGCCATGACGGACGCCTATCAGGCAAGTAATAGCCCATCTTCCAGCCAGGTTGATCTCAGCACTACCGCCAGACAATTGCAAAACCTGCAATCGTCCGAGCACGACCTGAACATTGAAAAAATTCAGTCCATTAAGGACGCCATTGCCTCTGGCAAACTGGAAATTGATACCAGCCGTATTGCGGACTCATTAATTGCCAGCGCCAGAGAACTTCTGAAATAGCGCGAGTTACGCATCATGAGCCTACAGTCACTGCATTCCTGTCTGAACCAAGCCATTACTGTCTTGGAGTCATTTAACCAGACACTATCACAAGAAAATGACCTATTGCTCACCACACACGATGATGCGGACTTGTATGCATTCACGCAGCAAAAAACCGAATTTCTGGCCGAATTAGAGCAACAGCATGAAGCCTGCGGGTTAGCGCTGAAAGCACTGGGATTAGAGCACTCACATGAAGGGCTGGTGGCCGCCGCCGAACTGGATGCGGAACTTGCCTCTGTAGTGCAACACTTCGTTGCTCTGGCTGAAAAAGCCCAACATCAAAATAACCAAAACGGCATTATTATCCAGACCTACCTGGAGCATAATCAGCAAGCACTGCAAGCCGTTACTGCATTAATGCAGCGATCAGAACAGGTTTACACCGCGCAAGGTAAAACCCGCTCCCATAAACCGCTGCTTACTCCCATCAAAGCCTAAGTCTTAGGCCTCCTGCAAGGCTTCTTTCAACGCAAAACAGCGCAGTATTGCTTCCACCAACTTAGGTGCCGACAGCGTATTACGCTGCTGCAGTAATAGCTGCAACTGCCCATACAAGCCTTGCTGTGATGACCCAGACTGCAGTTCGCTGCCCGCCAATGCCAATAATGCTGCTAAACGCAACTGTTGCGCTACCGGTAATTCCACACCAGCCTCATCGTGCACCGCGCGCCACGCCGGAACCAATAAACGGCCTACCAGTCGTTGTTCTAGCTGCAAAATAGCCCACATAGCCACATCAGCCTCAGACAAGTTATGCATAGTGCCGGCATGCACCAATACCACCATGTCACGTAACACCGCACCGCTGTATCTATCGGTTAACCTTACAGCCACCAAATCCAACGGCAACTCTGCCACGCCTCGTTGACGTATAGAGACACGCTCTTTTGCCACCCATAAGGTCAGACTAGGAATGGTCTGCCCTGCTAATTGCTGCAACTTCAACTTACGGGATAAATCAGATACCGCATTAAATTGCATCTGTTTGATTCTGGCAGCAGCACTGGTCGTGCCATTTTCATGCCAGAATCTGCTACCTAATGGCACGCTAGCCATAAAAGCCGTATCCGCCGCCACTAACGCTTGCCACACCGAAGGGGTGAAACCTTCTAGCATATGCATCACAGATGTTGTATTACGACGCGCCTCTACCCACTGCACAGCCTGCAATAACTGATCTGCCCATTGCGGCTCTTTCAGCACATGCTCGCCTACCGTATTCAACCACCCCATAGGGCCAGCCAATTGCTGCAATGGTGCTGCCAACGCCTCGCCATGCTCGGTACATAAATTGGTTAGCAAGGCTTTGCTTTTCTCAGGCTCATCATTAATCGCTATATTGACTGCCTGATAACTACTGAGCATTACAGTGCCGGTTGATTCACTCAACTCGTGTATAGCCGAGCGCATCAAGTCTTCAGCCTGCTCGGCCAAGTAAGAGGTATCTAACTGACCTGATGACAGATCACGCCAACCATCAAAGGCAGCGGATAATGGCAACGAATGCTCAATGGCTGAACTGTGTTTGCGCAAACCCTCTACATCCAGCTTACGCATCCCCGCACCACTCATGACCAATGACGTAAGTTTCTGTTTACGAGCCAAGTCGTCCGCTTCACTGACGGTATTTTTTTGTTCAGCTACTGACAATAGCGCCGCCAAATCGCCTGCTGTTGGTGCATACAACGCTTTGCTGTTGTAAGCCGTACGCGTGAATGCCATATCCACTAACTGTTTGGCGGTCATAAAGCGCAGATTCTCGGGCACTTTCTGCCCATCCGACACGTAGTGCACTGGCAACTGGTAACGTATAGCCGTATCCAACGCAGGCCCTAACCTACTGGCCTCATCCACCTTAGTAATAATGCAACCTGACAGCGGTGTACCACCATCGGTTTTATACACACGGGCCACTTCGTCTAACGTATCACCGTGACTAGACGCATTGAGTGCCAACAAACGCTGTATGCGTCTACCAGCACTCGATAACAAGGCTGCCTGATCCGCCACAAAACTGTCGCGCTGGCTAATACCCACGTTATCAATCAAGATAATCTGGTCAGGCCTAATACTTAACAACAACTGACGTAAACCTGCACTGTCTTGCACTACGTGCACAGGAACTCGCAAAATATCTGCGTAGATTTTCAGTTGTTCATGCGCACCAATACGGTAGGTATCCGTCGTAATCAGCACCAACTTATCTGGGCCAAAACGTTTCACACAGCGCGCCGCCAACTTGGCAATAGTGGTAGTTTTCCCCACCCCAGTAGGCCCCACCAAAGCTAGCGCCAAACCCGGTTGCCATAAGCGATCTTCACTAGGTAGCACAGGTAAGTGAGTGTCTAGCTCATGCCTAGCCCACTCAAAAGCCGCTCGGTCATTTAAATGGGCCGGCATACGTTTCAACATTGCCCGCAACAAAGCGGTACTAAAGCCGTAGCCCAATAAGGTTTGAAATAGCGAAAGCGTTTCGGGTGCGCGCTGTAGTTGGTTGCTCCACAGCAATTCGTCAATACGGTTTTCTAATGCGCCACGCATTGCACCAATGGCAGACATTACTTCAGCAGGTTGCTGCTGGCTCACCCCCGCATACGGCGCACTACTGGGTGCAGGCATAGGCGCGGGCGTCATACCCACAGGCGCAGATGACAACTCCTGCATAGGCGCTACCGCAGGCGTAGGTTCTGCGCTCGCCGTGGCATCAGTCGCTAAAATTTCCACCCCGCCATTAACCCGTCTATTCGACACAATCAATGCATCTGGCCCTAATGCCAAACGCACTTGACGCATGGCTTCCCTGCTCGTACTACCAAAAAAACGACTTACACTCATGCCTGATTACCTATCACTGCCGTCACTTTCATGACGCGTTCATCTGGAATTTCTTGGTTGGACAACACACCTAACTGCGGTAAATGGTGACGCAAGAAGCGCGACAATGACGGCCTTAGCAATGCTGGCACGACCAGCACGGCGGCATCGCCTCGTTGCTCTTGTTGCTGAGTGGCTCGCTGCGCCTCTGCCAATAGCGTCTCGGCCAGACCTGGCTCTAAGGCACCACTACTGGTCAACGCTTGCGTAAGCACTCGCTCTAAACGAGCATCTAAACCAATGACGTGCAACTCGCCCTCGCCGGGGAACCATTGCTGTGTAATGGCGCGACCTAACGCGGTACGCACCATGGCTAACAATTCTGCCGCTTCATCCAAGTTGGCACCCAGTTGATTCTGCGCTTGTAAACGGCCAATATTTTCGGACACCACCTCGATGATGGTACGCATATCGCGTATAGACACCTCTTCGTCCAACAGCCCACGCAGCACTTTGTGGAACAACCCCAAACTGACCGTTTTGGGCACAAAGTCCTCCACCAGTCGTGGAAGCTCTTTTCCAACACGATCCAGCAACTGCTGCACTTCTTGCCTGCCCAGCAACTGCGCACCATGGCGATGCAGCAAATGATTCAAGTGGGTTGCCACAACGGTGCTGGCATCCACTACCGTGTAGCCAGAAATTTGCGCCTGCTCTCGCAGCGACACATCTATCCACACAGCAGGCAAACCAAAAGCTGGGTCGGTTGTTGGTGTACCCGATAAGGTCATGGTGACGCCTCCCGGATCAATAGCCAGCCACTGACCAGGCATCGCTACACCACGCCCTACTTCTACGCCGTACAACAGAACACGGTAATCATTAGGCTTTAACTCTAGGTTGTCACGAATGTGCACCACAGGGGGCAAGAAGCCCACGTCCTGAGCAAACTTCTTACGCAAACTACGGATACGATGCAAGAGCTCGCCATTCTGGGCGTGGTCTACTAAGGAAATCAAACGGTAGCCCACCTCTAACCCTAGCGGATCCACCATGGCCACATCATCCCAACTGGCCTCAGAGGCCGCAGCATCGGCAGCTTTTTCTGCCTCGCTAGGCAGCACTATTTTCGCCTGAGCCTCCTGCTGCTGCCGTTTCTGTAGCGTCCAGCCTATGGCCCCAACAATCGCGGCAAAGGTCAGAAACGCTAGATTCGGCATGCCAGGAATTAGCCCCATCAACCCCAAAATACCTGCTGTCAAAAACATCACATGTGGGTTGCTAAACAGCTGGTTAACCATCTGTTGACCCACATCTTCATCGGTAGCCACACGGGACACCACCACACCAGCGGCAGTAGAAATCACCAGCGCAGGAATTTGCGCCACCAAACCGTCACCAATAGTCAGCAAGGTGTATACATGCCCTGCTTCACTAAAGGATAAATCGTGCTGCATTACCCCGACAATCAAGCCACCAATGATGTTAATCACCATGATCAGCAAACCGGCAACCGCGTCACCTCGTACGAACTTACTGGCCCCATCCATCGCCCCGTAGAACTCGGCCTCTTGCGACACCTCCTGACGACGGCGACGCGCATCTTCTTCACCAATAAGCCCCGCGTTTAAGTCGGCATCAATCGCCATCTGTTTACCGGGCATCGCATCCAAGGTGAAACGCGCACCCACTTCGGCGATACGCCCCGCACCTTTGGTAATCACAATAAAGTTAATGATGACCAAGATGATGAAAACAATTAACCCTACCGCAAAGTTACCGCCCACCAGAAAATGGCCGAAAGCTTCAATCACTTGCCCGGCTGCATCCGGCCCTTTATGGCCATTAAGTAGCACCACTCGGGTAGAGGCAACGTTTAGCGCCAAACGCAGCAACGTCGCAAACAGCAGTACTGCCGGGAATGCGGCGAAATCTAAGGGTTTCTTGGTGAACATCGCCACCAATAGGATCATCACCGCCAAGGCAATATTGAAGGTAAACAGCAAGTCCAACAAAAAAGGCGGTAATGGCAGCACCATCATTGCCAACACCAGCAAGATCAGTACCGGGCCCGCCAGCATTTTGGCGTGAGCCGAGCCATTATTTTTCAGTAAGGTTAAAAAACTATTCATTCAGCAGAAACATTGGCTGAAGGCGACAAAGGATCAAAACCTTTGGGCACTTCCAAATTAACAGGCTGTTGCGGTTCAATTCCCACCCCTTTATTCCAACTGCGTAGCTGGAACACCCAAGCAAGAACTTCTGCAACAACGGCATATAACTCAACAGGAATTTCCTGATTTAATTCAACATGACTATGCAAGGCCCTCGCCAAAGGCGGAGCCTCTAACCGTGGCACACGGTGCTCGGCAGCCACTTCGCGTATACGCTGTGCAATCAACCCCGACCCTTTGGCCACCACTCGTGGCGCACCTTTTTCACCCTCGGCGTAACGCAGCACCACTGCATAGTGCGTAGGGTTAGTAATCACCACATCGGCATTCGGTATTTCTGACATCATGCGTCGCTGAGCCATCGCTCGTTGCTGCGAACGTATGCGGCCTTTGACGTGAGGATCCCCTTCGCTTTCTTTATGTTCTTCTTTGAGGTCCTGCTTAGACATGCGCATCTTTTTGAAGAAGCTAAATAACTGCCATGGCGCATCAATCAGCACAATCACAATCAAACTGGAAATAATCATCGCGCAACTTAACGCAACCAACCCCAGTCCCTTCACCAACGCCTCGGTAGGATTCACATGCATCAAGCTGGTCATTTGGTCTCTATAGTGCCAAATCACCATCACCGCAACCGTGCCAATCAATCCCGCTTTAGCCAGCGCTTTCACTAGCTCGATTAACGTTTGCGCCGAAAACATCCGCTTAATACCTTTAAGCGGATTCATTTTTTCAAACTTGGGCTCTAGTGATTTCCACGAAAAAAGAAAACCACCCAGCAACGCTGAGCCCGCAATAGCGGTCGCCACCAACGCTAAAAACAAAGGCAGTAAGCCTAACAAGGCCTCAAAAGCCTGTGTGGCCGCTTGTGCTGTCATCACATTCGCTTCACGCGAAACGCGTATATCAAACCACATGCTGCTGCGCATTACGCCGGACAAGGCCTTGTATAGCAAGCCACCGGATAACCATAGCGTTGCAGCCCCTACAGCCAAAATCAAAAACGTGCTGAGCTCTCGCGAACGCGCAACCTGCCCCTCCTCGCGCGCCTTTTCTAGGCGCCGGGGTGAGGCGGGTTCGGTTTTTTCTAGATCGCTGTCCTCAGCCATGCTATGCGTTGCCAACAAAATTACGGATACATGCCAAAGCGCTATCGTGCTGGCACACGTATCCAAGCGTAAAAATTGTAGAGCAAGCCGCCGCAAGCTAAGGACTAAGCAAAGGCGATAAACCGGCTTTATTCACAAAGCCGGATCGAAGTCGGAGGAACTATATGATGCTTAAAAACCTAAGCTGGACAGCAAATCATCCACTTGGTCTTGATCTGTGACGACATCGGCTGCAGCCGTATCGATGACTGGGCCATTTAACAAGCCAGCCGTTTCCTCGCGTTTCTCTGGCGGAACGCTATCAATAAGCACCTGAACCAGTTCGGTTTCTATCGTGCC
Organism: Paenalcaligenes sp.; assembly: GCA_052103955.1. GTDB lineage: Bacteria > Pseudomonadota > Gammaproteobacteria > Burkholderiales > Burkholderiaceae_B > Paenalcaligenes. Next base: position 24,819 of record JBQELO010000013.1, read on the forward strand.
TATAACTTTCAGCATCCCCTGTATTACCTGCCCAGTCAGATCCTGAAAATCTTGCGCCATGATAATTTCCATCAGGTTTTCCTGAGTGGATTTGCTGTGCCTACCCACCAGATCCAAAAAATCTCTGGTGTCATCCACAAGCTCACGGGCAACAGGCAGTTCTGCAGGCTCATCAAACCAGTGCTGCCAGCGTTCGCCTAAATTTTGCGAACCTGCGGCCAATTGCTCTTGCAATGGGCCGGTTTCTTCGGCGGCAGTTAACACCTTGTTGGCAGCCTGCTCGGTCATGCGCCCCACATAGCGTAGCCTATCCCTAGCATCGGGAATGGCATGCGCAGCATCTTTAACCGCCTGATCCAGCCCCAACTCATGCATACTCTCGCGCACCAACCTCATTAGCTGCGCGATACGTTGCACGACATCAATAGGCATCACCGCCAATGATTCGTCATTGTTTATCTTGCTGTGATCTTCATCCATCCCGATTCTCCTGCCTTAGCCCATTTTTTCGAAAATCTTATTGAGTTTCTCCTCGAGCGTAGCGGCAGTAAAAGGCTTCACCACATAGCCACTGGCACCAGCTTGAGCTGCTGCAATAATATTTTCTTTTTTGGCTTCAGCTGTCACCATCAGCACGGGCATAGTAGACAGGTTAGCATCGGCACGTATTTGCTTCAGCATTTCCAAACCATCCAAATTGGGCATATTCCAATCGGACACTACAAAATCAAAGTTGCCATTACGCAGCTTTTCCAAGCCCATAGCACCATCTTCTGCTTCATCCACATTCTCGTAGCCCAAATCTTTAAGCAGATTACGGATAATGCGACGCATCGTAGGAAAGTCGTCTACTACAAGAATTTTTATATTTTTATTAGCCATTAAAAGCTCTCCATCATAAATAAAGCACTGGCGAGGGCCTTTCGCCAAATCAAACCCTGTGTCCGTAAGATCCTGCACTCGCCAGCAACTTTGCGCTGATTTCACCTAAAGGCACTGCCTCATCGGCAGCACCTATCATTAATGCTTCTCTGGGCATACCAAAGACCACACTCGTAGCTTCATCCTGAGCAAACGTTACAGCGCCGGCCTGCTTCATTGCCAACAAACCTTGCGCACCATCTTTACCCATGCCCGTTAACAAAACGCCCACGGTATTTTTTCCAGCTACTTCGGCTGCCGAACGGAACAACACATCCACCGCTGGACGGTGCCGGTTCACTGGCTCACTGTCTTCCAGCTCAATCACATAATTTGCACCCGATCGTGCTAATTTCATGTGTGCAATACCACCGGGAGCTAAGTACACATGCCCGGGCAATACGCGTTGCCCATGCTCTGCCTCGTGCACCTGCACAGCACACAAGCTGTCTAAACGCTGCACAAATGACCGGGTAAAACCTGCTGGCATATGTTGCGTAATCAAAATAGCAGGGCTATTTGCCGGCATAGGCTCTAGTACTTGGCGAATAGCTTCTGTGCCCCCTGTAGAAGCCCCTATCAGTATGAGCTTCTCAGTAGTAGAGAAATGGTGAATCAAGCGTGAGCGTGGCTCGCTACTTGATGGCACAGTACTTTGCCGTGGTTTAGACATGGCTGCCGCACGAATTTTGTCGGCAATCAGATCTGAGTACTCCAACAACCCATCGCGCAAACCCAACTTGGGCTTGGTGACAAAATCCACAGCACCCAGCTCTAACGCACGAATAGTGACATCGGAATTACGTTCCGTCAGCGATGACACCATGACCACCGGCATAGGGCGCAATCGCATCAGACGCTCTAAGAAGTCCAACCCATCCATGCGTGGCATTTCCACGTCCAGAGTCAATACATCTGGGTTGTGCTGTTTGATCAACTCACGCGCGACCAATGGATCGGGAGCCGTCGCCACCACTTCAAGATCAGGGTGACTATTGATGATCTCTACCATCAAACTACGTACTAGTGCCGAGTCATCAACACAAATCACTCGAATTTTTTTCATGTTACGTTCAATCAGTCAAAGGGACACACGCCTGCGCTAGTGCTTAAACACGCACATACACCGTTTGCCCCTGTAAACGGAATGCCTTGCTCAAATGAGAAATATTTTCCGAATGCCCAACAAATAACAAAGCGCCTGGCTTCATCACCTGAGCAAACTTATCCAGCAGTTTGCTTTGCGTTTCTTTTTCAAAATAGATCATGGTGTTTCTACAAAACACCACATCAAAGGTCTGCTCAGAAGGCCAGTTTTCAGATGACACCAAGTTAATCATTCTGAAATCCACCATATTGCGTAGCACTGGCTTCACTCGCACCATTCCTACACGCTTGCCCACTCCGCGCTGGAAGTATTTGCGTAGCAACGGCTCCTCTACAGGCTGCACTCTATCTAAGGAATACACACCCTCTTCTGCTCGCACCAATGCTTGCGTATCAATGTCGGAAGCCAGCAAGCTACAGGAGATCTCCGCATTGCTTACGTTTTCCTGCAACACCATCGCAATGGTGTATACCTCTTCGCCCGTAGAGGCTGCCGCACACCATACCGACAGAGGTTTACTGCGTTTTTTTACAAACTCTGCCAACGACACAAAGTGATGGCTTTCTCTGAAAAAAGCAGTGTGATTAATGGTGAAGGTATTTACAAAGCGCTCCCATTCTGGGGCTCGCGGATTGTGATCCAAAAAATCCAAATACTGGCGCACTTCTGCAACGCCCAAGTTTTTGGTCTCTAGGCCTAAACTGCGGGCCACCATGTCTTCTTTGTGCTCGCCCAGCACAATGCCCGCTCGCTCCTTGAGCATGCGGGCTGTACGAATGAAATCCTCCCGTGTCGCTTGCGGTATTACCGGCAAAGAATAGACAAAGGATTCCGTCGAAAGATGAGTCATAAGCCTCTAATACTAAGTCGCCAGCACCTGAGGACGCATCGGGGATATGTCGTCATACTCGTCGTAGTCATACCCCAGCTCATCTGCCTGCATTTCAATAATTTCGCCCGAATTAATCTTAAATACTGCGACTACTTCCATCAGGTGCGCTGCCTGACTTTGTAGTGAGCCTGCCGCCGCAGCAGCCTGCTCTACCAATGCCGCATTTTGCTGTACCACTGTGTCCATCTGCGATACGGCCTGATTGACCTGATCTATCCCTTCTGACTGTTCATGTGAGGCAGAGGAAATTTCGTCCATCAGCACAGTAATACCGCGCACAGAACTCACTACTTCCTGCATGATGCCGCCAGCATCATCGACTTGCCTTGCTCCCACATTCACTTTCTGCAGCGAGCCCTCAATCAGGACTTTGACCTCTCTAGCCGCTTGTGCACTACGTTGTGCTAAAGAACGCACCTCACCCGCCACCACAGCAAAGCCTCTACCCTGCTCTCCAGCGCGTGCTGCTTCTACTGCCGCGTTCAGTGCCAAAATATTGGTCTGGAAAGCAATACCATCAATAACGTTCACAATATTCGCTATCTCATTAGAGCTAGCTGCAATATCGTTCATGGTATCTACCACCTTGGCTACCGCCTGACCACCACGCTCAGCCACGTTAGAGGCATCGTGTGTAACCCTATCTGCTTGCTGTGCGTTATCCGCATTCTGACGCACCGTGCTGGATAGCTCTTCCATACTGGCAGCAGTTTCTTGCAATGCCGCCGCTTGCTGTTCCGTACGACTACTCAGGTCAGTATTGCCTTGAAAGATTTCCTGCGAGCCCTGTTCAATAGCTTGCACACCGTCACGTACAGCCAACACCATTTTTCGCAAACTATCTTGCATGCGACGAACCGCTTCACTGAGCACACCAATCTCGTTGTCAGAGGTAACGTCGATACGCTGCGTTAAATCACCGCTCGCAATGCGATCAAAGTGCTCTTGCGCCGTACGTAATGGCGTCAATACCATGCTGCGCAAGAAAGCGTACACACCCAAACAAATTAGTACGCATAACGCCAATGCCACGCCCACCAACTGTATGACCAAGTTGTATTGCTTGTCTTCTTTCGCAAAACTTTCGTCAATGTACGCTTGCTGGAACTGCTGCAAACGCTCCGCAGCATAGTACATATCCGACTCAGCACCTGAGGCTAAAATAGCCAAATGCACTCTGAACTCTTCCATGCGCCCCTGCTTCACTAAATCTAGCAGTGGCGGTACAGCTTCTAACAACTTCTCAAAGCTGGCATACAGCGGCACATACGCATTATTAATGTCTTCAAAACTTTCTGAATACTCATGGAATTCATCAAAAGCCATTTTGGTACGTTGGTAATCCATGTCTACACGGTTCAATAATCGAATCGTGTTGTCATCCAACTTACGTACGGCACCATCACTACTGTTTACCCATTCGCTGGATGTGGTGTAGCTCTGGTTGTTTTGATTAGAGATATAAGCGGCTGAGGCCCTACCCAACGCGGTTTGCGTATCTTTATAAAAACCAATACTGCGATTCAATAACTCATTAGCCTTCTGGTTGGTCACAATGACATCCAACGCTTGGTTATTTGCTCGCAAAGAGAAAATGCCCAATGCCGCACCGGCCAATAACATCACCATAAAGAAAAACATCACCAGCAATAAACTGGTCCGTACTTTCAAATTAGCAAGCCCTAACCTTTTCAGCATATACATCTCCTCTTTTTTTGCTTTTTGTTCAGATCACTTCGTGCGCTAGTGTTATACCAATGCGCTATCCATCAGCGCCATTTCCTCACTAGTCATTAATTTTTCTATGTCTACCAGGATCAGCATGCGCTCATCCAAGGTGCCTATACCTGTTAAATACTCGGTAGAGAAGGCGGTACCAAATTGCGGTGCATCGCTGATTTGTGAGTTTTGCAATACCAATACATCCGATACGCCATCCACCACTACCCCCACAACCCGAGAACCTAAGTTCAAGATGACGACGACAGTCTGGTGGTCGTAACTCACTTCATCCAAATTGAATTTGATGCGCAAATCTACGATAGGTACGATCACGCCGCGCAGGTTGGTCACCCCTTTGATAAAAGTGGGGACGTTCGCAATGCGTGTCACGCTTTGAGCGTCGTAGCCGCGAATTTCCTGCACTTTCAGAATATCAATACCGTACTCTTGCTGCGCGAGGATAAAAACCAGATATTCCTTACCCGCACCTTCGTTCTGATTATCGTGTTTGCTTTCTATAGTCGACATGTGTACTCCGTACTGAAATTTCTTTAGCTCAGCGAACCAACACGGTCACGCGTTAGTCGGTGCAAGGCAAAAACATCTACGATCAAGGCAACACTACCGTCCCCTAAGATGGTGGCAGCAGAAATGCCTGGTATTTTTCGGTAGTTAGCTTCTAGGTTCTTCACCACAACTTGGTGTTGACCAATGAGGTGATCCACCAACAAGGCAAAGCGCATGTCTTCTGCCTGCAAAATGACCGCAATAGCCTTGGTCATGTCGGTTTCCGCCCCGTCAACCGAGAAGATATCCCCCAGCGAAATAACGGGTAGGTACTCACCACGTACATGAATCACATGGTCATCGTTAGACAGTTGACGCAGTTGCTCGGTAGTAGGCTGCATGGATTCCGTCACATGGCTAAGCGGCAAGATAAAGGTTTCATTACCCACCTGCACCGACATGCCATCCAGAATCGCCAAGGTCAGCGGCAACACAATACGCGTAGTCGTGCCATTGCCCTCACGCGAGAACATTTGCACATGACCGCCCATGCTCTGAATATTACGGCGCACCACATCCATACCTACGCCACGACCAGAAATCTCTGTGACCTTTTCTGCCGTAGAGAAACCAGGCGCAAACAACAGCTGCCACAGCTCGTCATCAGGAATGTTGTCATTACTGATTAGGCCTTGTGCCATCGCCTTTTTAAGAATTTTTTCACGATTCAAACCACCACCATCGTCTATCACTTCGATGATGATATGGCCGCCCTGATGTTGGGCCGACAAGGTTAATGTACCTTCGCGACTTTTACCGGCTGCCTCGCGTTTTTCAGGTGTTTCAATACCGTGATCAATACTGTTACGCACCAAGTGAGTAAGCGGATCAATGATGCGCTCAATCAAACTTTTATCCAGCTCAGTGCTTTGCCCTTTGGTCACTAAACGTATTTGCTTATCCAAGCGTGCAGCATTTTCACGTACCACACGAGGGAATCGGCTAAACACGTAGTCCATAGGCATCATACGAATGGACATCACAGACTCTTGCAAATCGCGCGCATTACGCTCTAACTGCTCGATGCCGTTAATTAATCTATCGTGTACGACGGGGTCCAGCGTAGAGGCCGTTTGCACCAACATCGCTTGGGTGATAACCAACTCACCCACCAAGTTAATAATTTGGTCCACACGCTCTACACCCACACGTATCGTGCTGGATTCACTGCGCGCATTGTTGCTGGCACTACTTTTGGCTTTTGCCGCTGGTGCAGGTTTAGCTTCTGGTGCTTCGGTCGCAACAGGCTCTGGCTCAGCCGGCTTCTCTTCCACAACCACAGCAGGAGCCTCAACCGTAGCCTCTGCAACCATAGGTACTATCACCGCATCAGTAGACGGCAACGCCTCACGCTGTACGCTGATTTGGTCTTCGTTCACCACAAAGCAGCACACAGCGATTAAATCATCGGCGCTAGCAGTGGTTTGCAGCCACACAGTTAAATCTGTGTCGGTACTTTGCTCGTGCAGCACATCACCCATGATGGCCATTTCGTCTTTAAGCACCGCAATATCTTTAGCACTGCTACGCTGCACACGCACGCACAACGGCAGATTCTGCGACTCAGAAGTAGCTGCTACCGCAACCACAGCTTGCGCCATAACAGGCTCGGCAACTACTGCCGCAGCGGGTGCTGCTACACCCTTTTTATGCTCTTCGGCCAGTTGACGCAATTGAGCACAAATGCGCTGATACGCTTCTTCATCAGGATCTTCTTCCTGACGGTAGGCTGCTACTTGATCCGTCAACACGTCCTTAGTCTCAAGAAATAAATCAATCATTTCCTTACGCAAGGACATTTCACCGTTGCGCACCAAATCCAGCAAATTCTCTAGTAAATGGGTGGTCTCTGCTAGGTGACCAAAACAGCCAAAGGTGCCTGCTCCCCCTTTGATAGAATGGGCGGCACGAAAAATGCCGTTCAGCTTGTCTATGTCTGGATTCTCAAGATTGAGCTCCAGCAGCAAGCTTTCCATGTCTGTCAGCAGTTCATCTGCTTCATCAAAAAACGTCTCAAAAAACTGGCTTAAATCAACGCCGGAGCTCATGCGTGATTCCTTCGTAGAAATAGGGTCCGAACAAGAGTAGTCATTGCACTGATTGATCTACATCAGGGGTCGTAAAACGGACCTGCAATTTCTGGCACCATAGTTTCGCCAGCTTTGATCAAGCTTTGCAGATCGTGTCCTACGTCTTCGTACTGATTCTGAGCGTCCAACCGTTGTTCTGCTCTCTGGTTCAATACGACAATACTGATACGTCGATTTACGGCTGCTGCGGGATTATCTTTAACTAAACTAATGGTGTCGGCCAAACCTAGCATTTGTTTGATTTTTGATTCACCCAAACCGCCCGCCACCAACTCACGTCTAGCCGCATTTGCACGGTCTGCCGAGAGTTCCCAGTTAGAGTATTCACGCTCACCGCGTGCATACTGAAAGGAGTCCGTATGACCTGCCACCTGTATACGATTAGGCAGTGCATTTAACGGGCCACTTAAGGCGCGCAAAATGCTGCGCATATACGGCTCTACCGTTGCGCTACCTAACATAAACATGGGGCGATTTTGTTTGTCGATAATCTGGATACGCAAACCATCTGGCGTCATGTCTATCAACAACTGATCCTTGAACTCATTCAAGACCGAGTCGCTATCAATCACGTCCAGCAGTTCTTCACGCAAATCTTCCAAGCGCTCTATGTCGCGGCGATGGCTATCTGGGTCCGCCCCGTTTAGCGGCATCACGCTAGGAATCACACTAGGATTGCCACCGGGTATAACAGAGCGGGAGGCATCAGAACGCATCCCGCCTGACACGGCTTCAGCTAAAGGCATACGGAAATACTCAGCGATGGTTTGCAGCTCTTCACGGGGAATCAGCGACAAAATCCACATCACCAAGAAAAACGCCATCATTGCCGTCACGAAGTCGGCATAAGCGATTTTCCAGCTTCCGCCGTGATGCTGAGACTCAACAACTTTCTTGCGCCGTACAACAATACGGTCTGGCCTAGACGCACTCATGATCAGCCTTGTTTATTCGCAGTACTACGAGACTGACGCACGTGGTCTTCCAGCTCAGCAAAGGATGGTCGATCAGTGGCATACAACACCTTACGGCCAAACTCTACCGCTAGCTGTGGAGGGTAACCATTCAGATTCGCCAGCAATGTCACCTTAATGCATTCCAGCACTTTGGCTGCCGCTTCGGTACGACGCTCAATCACACTCGCAAATGGCGACACAAAACCGTAGGCCATCAAAATACCTAGGAAAGTCCCCACCATTGCTTTAGAGATCAAATCCGCCAACACGGCCGGTGGCTGATCCACTGACGCCAGCGCCTTAATCACCCCCAACACCGCCGCCACAATACCAAAAGCCGGCAAAGCGTCAGCCACCACGTGCATAGCCCTACCGGGAGTATTACGTTCGGCGACAAACGCTTCTATCTCTTGATCCATCAAGGTTTCGATTTCAAAAGAGCTCATATTGCCGCTGATCATGAGTCGCATGTAATCCGACACAAACACAATCAGCTCTTTTTCCTTCATCACCGAAGGGTAAGCCGTAAAAATAGCACTTTGAGTAGGGTCTTCGATGTCACCCTCAATGGACATCAAGCCATCACGGCGGGCTTTATTCAGCAACACGTACAGCAGCCCCATCAGCTCCATATACAACGCTTTGCTATAAGGTGTGCGTTTCATCGCTGTAGGGATAGCCCCCATCATCAGCTTGAAAGATTTGCCGCTCCCCGCTGCAATATAAGAGCCTAATGCAGCCCCACCAATCAGTAACAACTCAAATGGCTGGTAGAGGGCCCCAAGATGCCCACCCAACGCCACGTAGCTGCCGAATACTGAGAAAAAGACAATAAGATAGCCAAGCAGTATGAACACGGTACGCCTTTAAATTAGTGTATCCCTCTTATGATCGCCTTAATCCTCATGAGGGAAAGCGCCTTTAAGACGGGTTTTTTATGGGCATTTCATCCATTCAGCACAGTAAACTTTTCAAAAACCTGTACTTAGCCACGCAAAAAGCGCCTTCTCATGGCAATGAGAAAGCGCTTAGGTTCTGTCGCTTAGAGTGATGCTGCTTGTTTGGTAGCGCTTTTAGTTGCTGTCGTTTTACGAGCGCGCTTCGCTTGTGTCTTCCCTGCTCGTGGCGGCGGTCTACAAATCGCACACACAAAGCCTGCCGACGGATCATGCGCATGAGCAACAAACTGCCCCGCACATTGCTCACACGACGACAACTGCACCATACTGCTTTCAAAAAAACGCAGCAGCATCCATGCTCGTGTAAAGCTCAGCACAGGCTCTTCGTCGGGATCTATACCGTCACGACCAGCATTGGCCTGCTCAAGATAGATACGATAGCTTTCTACTAAAGCCTTCGCCTTACGGGCAGGCGTTACCTCATCCATATAGCGGTAAACACTGTAGAACATACTGGAATGTATATTCGGTAACCAGGTCATAAACCAATCTACAGAGAACGGCAACATTCCTTTGGGTGGAGAGCAGCCCCGAACTTCTCGGTACAACCTCGCCAAACGGTCATAGCTTAAGGAGGTTTCTGCCTGCAACACCTGCAGTCTGGCCCCCAATTTAATCATGTCTGTTGCTAGGCTGATATCTTCAGCTTCTTTAGCAACACTGCGCGTAGCCATACACCACTACCTGAAAAACGTTAGGCGCTTACCATCGTGCGCTGGGAAAGCAAAATTGTGGAGTGTGCTTGCTGCAACACGCCACCCAATACATCTTGAGTCAAGGTAGACAACAATTCGTAGTCATTCAGTCTGAATGCACACAGCAATGTATTAGAAGCAGACAACTTGACCAGTTGCGCAGGAGATAAGCGCAACACGGTTTCTGCCACATCGGCATCGAAACCTAATCTATACATGCCCGCAGCAAAATTTTCACGCAAGAGGCGCTGTGCCAGCATGAGATAAGACAGATTTACTTCCTGAATATCGCTTAACAACGTGTTTTCCGTGACGGACATAGCGCCTTCCTTGCAAAAACCACAAATGACACATTTCTGACACAAAAATCACACATGCAGAAAAGTAACAAAAAATCATAAACCGAAACAAAAACTATCAAAACATACAAAAAATCGCATATTTTCGGAATTTATACACAAAAGAATAATAATTGAGCTTTGTATTATGCAATTTACGTATAAGTCTTAAAGAATATTAACAGATGCCAATGAAAAGTCCTACTTACAAGCCCCCGCAAAGCATGACAAAGATCAAACAATGTCAGTAAATTTACATTTTGATGTAATAAAAGCAACATAACATTACATACAATCACTATAGAAACCACTGTTTTTGCATAATTTTGTTACATATGTTCATGTGATTCATGCATGAAGACACATTTCATATTCATTTTTAAGTGGTCGCACCGTATACGCCTATGGCGATCACCTAGCCATCAAGCACTCATGGCACAAAACCCAGAGCAGCCGTATGATAAAGACCCTTTTATCAAGAAGCGGCACCCTCTTGACCATGACTTATATACTGGCCCTTGATCAAGGCACCTCTAGCTCTCGTAGCATTCTGTTTGATAGAGAGGGCCGTTGCATTGCCCAAGCTCAACAAGAGTTTGCCCAGCACTTCCCCCAATCGGGATGGGTAGAGCATGACCCACAAGACATCTGGTCGTCGCAGCTGGCCACAGCCACACAGGTTCTAAAAGAAAGCGGTATCGCTGCATCACAACTCTCTGCCATAGGCATAGCTAACCAACGCGAAACCACTTTGGTGTGGGATAAACAAACCGGCGAGCCGCTATACCCAGCCATCGTGTGGCAAGACCGGCGCACCCAGCCCTTATGCCAACAATTAATTGACGCTGGTCACGAAGCTTTCATCACCGCTAAAACGGGATTACGACTAGACCCTTATTTCTCAGCAACCAAACTACGCTGGGTACTGGAACACATACCAGGCGCCCTGCAACGTGCTCACAAAGGAGAACTAGCCTTTGGCACTATAGATAGTTGGTTAATTTGGAAGCTAACTGGCGGCCAACAGCATCTAAGCGATGTAAGTAATGCCGCTCGCACCCTACTGTTTAATATCCATACCCAAGAATGGGATAACGAATTACTGGCGCTATTTGATATTCCTGCGGCGGTATTACCTACCATACGTGCCTCGTGCGATGACTTTGGGCATACAAACCCCACCCTATTTGGTGCTGCTATCCCTATACGCGGTGTAGCAGGTGACCAGCAAGCCGCTTTATTTGGTCAAGCTTGCTTTGATGCTGGAATGGTAAAAAACACCTACGGCACAGGTTGCTTTATGTTGATGCATACCGGCCACCACGCATTAAGCTCGGAGCACGGGTTGCTGTGTACCAGCGCCGCACAACCCACACCCAAAACACCTCAATACGCCTTGGAAGGCAGTGTTTTCATAGGGGGTGCTGTAGTGCAATGGCTGCGTGATGGGCTTAAAGCCATTTCTGCCAGCCACGAAGTTGAAGCCTTGGCGGCAACCGTATCAGACTCTGATGGCGTCATCCTTGTGCCTGCGTTTACCGGATTAGGCGCACCGTATTGGGACCCTGATGCCCGTGGCAGTATTACGGGATTAACGCGTAATACGTCGATGGCACATATCGCCTATGCTGCCTTAGAAAGCATTGCATTTCAAAGCACTGCCCTCTTGCAAGCCATGCTTCACGATGCTCAAAAAAATGCTATTGTGCTAAAAGAATTGCGCGTAGACGGTGGGGCTTGCAGCAACAATATGTTGATGCAATTACAAGCTGATTTGCTAGGCATTGACGTGGTACGCCCCGCAATGATTGAAACCACGGCATTGGGCGCGGCCTACCTAGCAGGACTGGGCTGCGGGTTATTTAACTCGCATGCCGAACTTAGCCAACACTGGCGTATTGATAGACGCTTCTCCCCCCGCACCACAGCGGATGAACGGGCCCAACGCTTTGAGCACTGGGAACACGCAGTACGACGTACGCGAACCCTCTAACACATAGACTGCTTATGCTTCAGAAAATCCTTGTAGCCATCGCCCTGTTTCTACTGATCTTGCTTGCGCTAAGTTTTGGCGAAAGCATTCTGGCCTCATTTTTTAGCTGGATCAGCTGGCTAACAGGCTCACTAGTACAAAACATAAATGATCTGTATGTACTTACCGCTAGCTATGTAAGTGCCCAACCCTTTAAAGTGGTACTGGCCATCCTCCTGACCATACCCGCGTATTACTGGCTAAGCCGTCGCGACAAAGAAAAAGGCGAACAGCAGCCCTCGCAACGCAAAACAGCTATTTTGCTGGCCTTCTTTTTGGGCTGGTTAGGTATACACCGCTTCTACCTAGGTAAATACGGTAGTGGGATACTGTATATATTGCTGTGTGCGATCTACCCACCGCTGGCGGTGCTGCTAGGTTGGATGGATGCCATACGCTACTTCAGTATGACGGATCAGGGCTTTACCATACGCTATTCACGACGTGTGTCATAAGGCATAAAACGTGCAATCCCACTGATCAAAGCACTACAAAAAAGGGCAGGCATCACGCCCACCCTTTTCTTGTAACCAGTAACTATCCAGTTAGCCAGCCGCAGCTTCCTCGGGACTGACCTTCTCTTTTTCCTGCAGTGTTTCATGAGCCGCCTGCAACGCCTGCTCTACTGTCTCAAACAGCAATTGCTGGCGCACCTTACGTAACAACCCTGCCCTTGCCACCTGCCTACGCAAATGTGGATTAAGCTCAGACATCACCACCCTGCAATCAGCCTGCTGCAAATCAAGTATGGTTTTCTCTAGCACTTGCAACGCCGTGCCATCCATAAACGGCACGTAGCGCATGCGCAGTACCAGCACCTTAGGTATAGGTTTTAAATTCTCGATGCGACGCTCAAATACATCAACACCCGCATAGAAAAACGGCCCCTCTACCGACAACACTTTGATCTCTTCGTCACTGTCGTACAAAGAAAGAAACTCTGGCGCTACCAAACCATTCAGGCGTTTTTTCTCGATTTTTTCTACGGACACGCTGTCGGACATGCGCTTCAAGAAGTGCAACATTGCCAAGACCACACCAATGTTTACCGCCACCACCAAGTTGGCAAATACCGTAATCAGCAGTGTCACCACCAGAATAAATACATCGGCCCAAGGCGCTTCACGCACTAACGCATACACCGTTTTAGGTTGGCTCATGTTCCACGCCACCATAAACAGAATCGCTGCCAAACTGGCTAGGGGGATATAGACCGCCAAGGGTGCCAATACTAGCAGCACTAAGACTAGCACCAGCACGTGCACAATACCCGAAATAGGACTGGTGCCTCCGTTACGGATATTGGTCGCGGTACGCGCAATAGCACCCGTTGCAGCAATACCGCCAAACAATGGGGCCAGTACGTTTGCAATACCTTGCCCCACTAGCTCTTGGTTGGAGTTATGCCGCGTGTGGCTCATGTTGTCAGCCACTACAGCAGACAGCAGCGATTCAATCGCCCCCAACATGGCAATCGCAAAAGCAGGCCCTACTAAATCTAACACTCTATTAAGGGTGATTTCGGGTAGTTGAAAACCGGGTAGTCCTCGCGGTATTTCACCAAATGCCGACCCAATGGTCGCCACCGACTCAAATTGAAAAACCGCTTGTATCAGGCTGGCTACAATCAGCGCCACCAAGGGGCCTGGCACCCGCTCCATACGCTTGATACGCGGCGTGATAATGACCAAAAATAACGACAGCAATGCCAGCAGCGTTGTGGTGAGGCTTAGCGACGGCAGGCTTTGCAGTAAAAACCAAAGCTGCTCATGAAACATGGCATTAGAGTCTGGCGTGGGCAAGCCAAAGAAGTCTTTCCATTGCCCTACCCAAATAATGATCCCTATACCCGCCGTAAACCCGACAATTACTGGGGCAGGGATAAATTTGATGACCGCCCCCATGCGCGTAAAGCCAAGTATCAAGAGCATGACACCAGCCATTAAGGTGGCGATCTGTAAGCCATCAATACCGTGTTGGGCCACTACCCCCGACAAGATCACGATAAATGCACCGGTGGGCCCCGCAATCTGTACACGGCTACCACCAAACAGCGATACGGCTAAACCCGCAATGATGGCGGTATAAATACCTTGCTCCGGCTTCACACCTGAGGCGATAGCAAATGCCATAGCTAATGGCAGCGCCACGATCCCCACAATGATCCCCGCCACAATGTTGGGCAACCAGTGTTTACGTTCCAGCAAACCAGCCCGTTTGGCTTCTAAAATGGCAATCATGTATGAACCTCAGAACTAAGAATCAACGTGAGCATATGCATCGCTCTATCATAATATGCCATGCAGCAATACACAAAAAGCCGCTGTACCACAGGGTCCTCCCTGCGATACAGCGGCTTTTTTATGCTGCTATGTTTACTTCTTCAAGATTCTCAAGCTGTTCATAATCACCAACAAACTTGCTCCTACGTCTGCCAACACAGCCATCCACATGGCTGCACTACCAAACAAGGCCAAGAACAAGAACACGGCTTTAATTAATAAGGCAGCGCTAATGTTTTGCACCAACACCACATGCAGCTCTTGAGATAGCTTCCAGCTAGCTGGCAACTTCGCCAAGTCATCGTTCAAGATGGCGATATCTGCTGTTTCGATGGCGATATCTGACCCCATAGCCCCCATCGCAAAACCCACATCCGCTTTAGCCAAAGCAGGAGCATCGTTAATACCATCCCCCACCATGGCTGTAGGTGCATGTTGCTGCAATTGCTGCAACCACTCCAGCTTTTGCTCGGGCAGCATTTCTGCTTTGTAGTTAGCAATTCCCAACGATTTGGCGACAGAACCCACCGCATAAGGGTTATCGCCCGATGCTAGGTACACATTCACACCCAATTGGCGCAAGTCATTCAGCGCTGCTTTAGCCCCTTCCTTAACCGGATCGCTGATCGCAAAAGCTGCTACGATTTGTTTACCGTCAAACAAGAATACAAAGCTTGCACCTTCAGACTGCCAACGTTGCTCCCACGCTTGTAACGCATCCGAGCTTTCGCTTGCACCCAACGCCTCAGCCCAGGCACGGCTACCCAAACTATAGGTGGTATCCACCAATGCCGCCTGCACACCTTTACCCGGTATAGCCTCAAAACCTACCATGGCTACACGTTGATCCGACAGCTTTGCTTCGGCCAACGCTTGCGATGCGGGGTGATCAGACAAACTCGCCAAGGCATGTGCTACCGCCAAGGTGGTGCTGGGTTCGGCATCTTCACGAATAAAGTGATCACGTAAGGCTGGTTTACCTTCGGTTAGGGTACCGGTTTTATCCACCATCAAGTTACGCACTTGACGCAGTTTTTCCAGATACGCCCCACCTTTCACCAACAAACCTTGTCGTGCCGCATGCGTTAACGCACTAACCACCGCTACAGGTGTAGAAATTACCAAGGCACATGGGCAAGCAATCACCAACAACACCAAAGCACGGTATAACCAGTCTGCCCACACACCGCCCATAAACAATGGCGGAATCACAGCAATCGCTAGTGCAAATACCACCACTATAGGGGTGTAGATACGTGAGAACTTATCGACAAAACGTTGCACTGGCGCTTTATTCTGCTGGGCATCCTGCACAGCATAGGTAATACGTGCGAGCAAACTTTGGTCATAAGCAGAAGACACGCGATACTGCAGTTCACCCATACCGTTTACCGTACCAGCAAACACGCTATCACCAGCACTTTTACTAACGGGCAAACTTTCCCCTGTAATAGAGGCTTGGTTCACCGCTGACTGGCCGCTTTCTACAATACCGTCTAGCCCTAAGCGCCCACCAGGCACTACGCGAACTAGCGTATTCATGTTGACCTCAGCCGGGTGTGCAGACACCCAGCCTTTATCGTCATCCCATACTTCTACTGTTTCGGGAGCCAAGGCTAACAAGCTATCTACCGCTTGACGCGCTTTATCCAGCGACCGTGCCTCGATGATCTCGGCCAAACTAAACAGCGACATTACCATCGCCGCTTCAGGCCATTCACCCAGCAGCACAGCCCCCGTAACAGCAATACTCATCAACGCATTAATGTTGAGATCCAGATAACGGATGGCAATCCAGCCCTTGCGATACACGCTTAAGCCTGAGAGAAAAATCGCGCCAATGGACATTACCACCACCAACCAGAAAGGCGCTGATAACCACGCTGCAATTTCTGCCGCCAAGGCTAAACCCACACCGGCGCTGATACGCCCCCATGCAGCCAACCACGTTTTCTTGGTGGACTCAGGTTTAGCCAATGAGGCTGCTCGTTTGTTTTCCAGCAACTCTGGACTCATACCCAAGCGCGACACGATTTGGATCAAGGCATCACGAAAGCCAGGTTGATGCACCACGCTAAGCTGTCGCTGCATGAGGTTAAACTCCAACCCCACTACCTCACCACGCGGTGTTAGTGCTTTACGCAACAACGCTTCTTCGTTAGGGCAGTCCATTTGCTCAATACGCAAGATAGTCTGTTGCTGATTTTCACCAGCCCCCGCAAAGCGCTGTACAGCAGAAGCGGTTAAATCAGCAGGGGTGCAGCACGATGCGGCTTGCGCAGATGCGGTATCCTTGTGATCATGGGTGTGCCCATCATCATGGCTATGGTCATGATCGTGGTTATGATCATGACCATGTTCGTGCGTAGCGTTTGTCATACACAAAACCTCTTTATCACAGTGTTTTAGGTAGTACACACCTTGTAGTGGCTTTAAGGTCAAGCCCCCACGCATCGTTAGGATGAAAACTTCATGAAAATTGGTGAATTAGCACAATTGGCTCGTTGCGGTACTGAAACCATACGTTATTACGAACGTATAGGTTTGCTGCCGCCACCTGTGCGCGGTGACAATAATTACAGACGCTATACAGAGCAGCATGTAGAGCAACTGCGTTTCATACGCAATTGCCGCAGTCTAGATATGACGCATGAAGAAATACGCGCTCTCTTGGATTACAGTTCGGCCGAGCCCACCCCCGACTGCAGCCCTATTAATGACTTAATACAAGAACACTTGCAGCACGTCACTATACGTATACAAGAACTGCAATCACTGGAAAAACAGTTGCGTGATCTTTACCTGCAATGTCAGCACCCTGGGCATATTAGTGATTGCGGTATTTTGGAAAACCTAAGCAAATTGCCACTAGAAGAACGCAGCTCGCAAAGCCATTTAGGCTAATCGCTACAACGGCTTTGCGTAGGCTGTGTATGTGTTATTTGCCAAACGCCTTATCGCTTATCCACATCCCTACTAGCATGGCTGGCACAAACCACCACGCGGTAGTGATCAGCGCACTTAACGACACCAAGGCTGGCCCAGGGCAATAACCTGCTAGCCCCCAACCTATACCAAACAACGCCGCACCACTTAGTAGGCGTGCATCAATTTTCTTATTAGTAGGTAGCTCAAACGCAACCGCCCCCATAGGGGGATGCGAAGTACGTTTTGCAAGCCTAAATGGCCACCACGCTACAGCAATAGCCCCCACCATTACCAACGCTAATGAGGGATCCCATTGCCCAAAAAAATCCAAGAAATTCTGTACTTTGGTAGGTTGCCCCATCCCGGACAGCATCAACCCCAAACCAAACAACAAACCGGCTAATAAAGCACTAACTGCCGCCATGATTACAGCCCTCCTACCACATGGCGCAACACGTAAACGGTAGCACCACCTGCCACAATAAATAGCACAGTAGCCGCTAGCGAACGCGTAGACAGTCGCGCTAAACCACACACGCCATGACCACTAGTACAACCTGAACCTAAGCGGGTTCCTATGCCCACAAGCAGACCCGCTATAACGATGCCCATAATGGACTGCTCAGACGGCTGTGGTACGGCGCTACCCACCAACGTATACAACCATGGCGAGATCAACACCCCTGCCACAAACCACCAGCGCCACGCAATGCGAGGAGTTTTCCACACCCCAGCCAGAATCCCACTCACCCCTAAAATTCGTCCGTTCACTAATAACAGCAGACTGACAGCTAAGCCTATCAGTAGCCCCCCAGCCAACGATGCCCAAGGGGTAAACGCGTCCCAGTTAATTGTCATCACTTTTCCTTACGCACAATGCGCCTTCATGAAGCACTAGCCACACCACTACAGCACACAAACAATATACTTAATTATATATTATGTTTTTATATTTCTAAACTCATCGTGGTTGGCAGTGATCTGAAAGACTATAAGGGTTTGCTGCGCAAAGCACTGGCTCGTGCCCTATACTGAGCCCACTTATTGCTTTTAAAACAGGACTTTCATGTATTTAGCCCTTAAACACTCTCATGTCACGGCTGCCGTACTCAGCATCTGTTTTTTCATTATTCGGGCGTGGTGGTCAGTCTCTGGTTCGGCCATGCTGCAAAAGAAATTCGTACGCATTGCCCCTCACGTTATTGACACCGTGTTGCTAGCCTGTGGTTTGGGCATGGCCGGCATGCTGGGTGCTGCCGCTGCTGCCCCATGGCTGTACACCAAAATCATTTTGTTAGTGGTTTATATTATCGTGGGCACTTACGCCATTAAACGTGGCCGTACACCGCAAACCCGTGCCATTGCAGCCGTAGTTGCGGTGCTTATCTTCGCCTATATAGTAGGTGTAGCGATTTATCGCAGCCCAGCGTCATGGTTTATCTAAACGCGTACTTAGCGTTTTTTACCCAAGACCAAGGCGCCACCCAATACAAATACTGTGCCTAAAATCTGCACTACAGTAATGGGCTCGTCTAAGAACCAGCTGGCTAAAAACAGCACAGAGACGGGCCCTACTAACCCCATTTGAGCACTCATCGGTGCACCAATACGCTCAACCGCCCACATGGTCATAAAGGTAGGCAACACCGTATGAAATACGGCATGCAATACCGATAACCCATATACCGGTGCAGGCTGTATCAACACCCCCCAGCCTTCTGCTGAAATCAAATGGATCAGGGTGTACACCGCAGAAATACTCATGGCATATGCCACCAACCGCGTAGAACCAATGTTCTTGATGAGCTCGCCTGAAGCAATCAAATAAATAGAGTAAGACAGGGCGGATCCGAGTACAAAAAACGAGCCCAGCAGTACGTCATCCCCAGAAAAGGATAAGTCCTGCACAAACACCAACCCTACCCCCAAGTACGATAAGGACAGCGCCAGCCATTGTTTGGGCAATATTTTCTTGCGCAGAAACACCGCTGACAACAGCAATACAAAGGTAGGCGACAAGAACAAAATAAGCCGCTCTAAGCTTGCGGAAATGCGCTCTAGCCCCATGAAGTCCAGCAAACTTGCTAAGTAATAGCCTAGAAAACCCAATACCAGCAGCTCGAACATCTGCTTCAACGTTAAGGGTTTTAACTGCCCTGCTTTGACTTTGCGCATTTGCCAATAGGCGATCATCAAAAACACGGGCAACGCCAGTAGCATCCTAAAGCCCAACACCGTCAATGCATTAACGCCATACTGATACGTCAGCTTTGCCACAATAGCTTTGGCTGAAAACAAAATGGAGCCCAAGCCTGCCAGTAACAGCCCGGTATACAGTGAATTAGAGCGCAACGCCGCGCGAGCTTCAGTATGCATGAGGGGTTTGATGCTAAAGATGTAAAAAAGATTGCCTAGGCAGACAAGTAC
The DNA here is from genome assembly GCA_052103955.1 of Paenalcaligenes sp. Lineage (GTDB taxonomy): Bacteria > Pseudomonadota > Gammaproteobacteria > Burkholderiales > Burkholderiaceae_B > Paenalcaligenes. The sequence continues at coordinate 44,736 of JBQELO010000013.1, forward strand.
ACCATACAATTCATTCTTCACGCAATTTTTTGCTGGCTGTGCTACCTATACGCGACACCATGACAAAATCTTCTTTCTACAAAGAAGGAACGGATGTTCTGAAAACTCAGGCTAACCTGGGACTACTCACCAAACATGTATTGGGTTCCATACATGCGGTGATTGCGTTGCGCATTGCACACTTAGGGCTCACCGCCATGCAATGGCGTCCCTTGGTTACCTTGCGCTATCACGAGCATATTAATACCCCCGCGGGCCTTGCTAAAAAAATGGGCATGGACACCGGTGCTATGACTCGCACACTAGACAGACTAGAAGCTAAAGGCCTGCTGTCGCGCCAACGCTGTGAACAAGATAGACGCGTTGTATTGCTTAGCCTTACCCCTGAAGGACACGAGGTATCTGGCAAAATTCTACCTGAAATTGCAGAAGCCTTGAATGTGCACTTAGCCGGGTTTAGCAACACTGAAATTTATCAATTGCTCTCTTTTCTGGATCGCTTACGCGAAAACGGCGAGGCGGCGTTGCTTTCCTATTCATCCGAACCCTAAACCGCTACAATTTTTTTCCACAAATAGCTGCCTAAGCAGTAAGCGCTTAGTCAGCATGTTTAAGCTAAATGTAAGAATGAAGCGAATTTATCCTCTGTTACTTGCTGCCCTTCTAAGTGGTTGTGCTGCGATAGACACACAACCCTTGCCCCTTTCTCAAGTAGAAGGTGCTGCCCTTGGTCTGCAATCCAGCCAGATAAGCTGGCCTGAAGATCAGTGGTGGTTACGCTATCACGACCCGCAGCTCAATCAGGTAATAGAGCAAGCGCTACAACAAAGCCCTAGCTTGCAAATCGTAGAAGCTCGTTTACGTAAGGCCCAAGCCTTAGTGGGTAATGCTCGTGCTGTGCAGTTGCCTCAGGTGGATGCTAACTACAGCCTCACGCGCCAACGCTACTCTGAGCGCTACTCCACCCCTGCTCCCTACGCAGGCTCCATGTATACCGATAATTCCCTACGGTTAAACATAGGCTTTGATTTGGATATTTGGGGAAAAAATCGTGCCTTGTATGCCAGCGCGTTATCGCAACAAGAAGCTGCCTCGGCAGACATTCAGGCAGCACGTAATGCCTTAATCAGCGCCGTTACGCAAAGCTACTTCAATTTGCAGAATGCCTTGGCACAGGCCAGCATGCTGAAAACACTGGAGCAACAGTATCAAGAAATCCTCACCATTACCGAGCAACGTATTAACGCCGGTTTGGATACCGAGGTAGAACTGCAGCAGGCTCGTTCATCGCTGGCCAGCACTCGCGCCCAGCAACTACAGGCCGAAGGTAATGCCCAACTATTACGCAATCAGATTGCCAGCCTAATGGGGTTTGGCCCTAGCGCTGGCGAGCAATTAACAGCCGTTAGTTTGGCGTTACCCGCTCAATTGCTGCCCGCCCAGATTCCTATGGAACTCTTAGGCCGACGCCCCGACATTTTGGTTTCCAAGCTCGCAATTGAAGCCAGCCAATCCAAAATTGACGCTGCCAAAGCCGATTTCTTTCCCAATATCAATCTAAACGCCTTTGCTGGCTTCTTATCGTTAGGGGCCGACAACCTATTGCTCGGTGATAGTGGTGTCTATGGTGTAGGCCCTGCCATTAGCCTGCCTATTTTTCATGGCGGTGCATTGAATGCCCAACTTCATGCGCGCCAAGCCGAAACTGACGAAGCCATCGCTAACTACAACCAACGCGTCATCGACAGCGTGCGGGAAGTTGCTGATGCCATTAGCGCCATTCACACCTTAGACGCCAGACAGCAGCAACAGCAACAAGCCTACGACGCCATTGCGTTGGCCAGAGATATTGCCGTTGAACGCTACAAGTCTGGTTTAGGTGACTACGTGCAAGTACTGCTTGCCCAAAACACCGTCACCCAACAAGCACTACTGACCACTGACCTTCGTGTGCAAGCCTTTAATTTGGATGCCCAACTAGCGACTGCGCTAGGTGGTGGTTTTCAAGCAGAGTAATTCAGCCCTATTCTCCAGATACATACAATCATGACTACACAATCTTCGCAACGTAAACGCTTGCTGACCGGCATTACTACGGTTTTTGTCCTGATAGGAATTGCTTATGCCGTGTGGGCCATCTTTCTCGCAGGCAATACCGAAAGCACTGAAGATGCCTATGTACATGGCAACATGGTGCAAATATCTGCTAGACAGCCCGGTACGGTGCAAGCCATTTTGGCTGACGATACTGACATGGTGGAACAAGGTACTGCACTCATCGCGCTGGACCCTACTGACGTCAACATTGCTATGCAGCAAGCCGAAGCACAGTTAGCGCAAAGCGTGCGTAAAACTCGCACTGTATTTGCACAAAACGACGCCTTAGCCGCCGATGTACAAGTGCAAGAAGCCGAAGCACGCCAAGCCAAAGTCACACTAGAAAAAGCGGAAAACGACTTAAAACGTCGCCAAAGCCTGCGCAAAATAGGCGGGGTTAGTGGTGAAGAAATTCTGCACGCTGAAGCTACCGTTAAAACAGCACGCAGCGCGTTAAATAAAGCCGAAGCGGGTATACAAGCCGCTAAAGCTCGCTTGAACACCAACCTTGCTCTTACCGCTGGCACCACCGTAGAAAATCACCCTGATGTGCAGCTAGCCGCCGACAACTACCGCAACGCATGGTTAGCCACTACCCGTACTCGTGTAGATGCTCCTGCTAGCGGCATGGTCGCCCAGCGCTCGGTACAAGTAGGCCAACATGTGGCAGCAGGCACCAGCTTGATGTCTGTCGTGCCACTAGATCAACTTTGGGTAGAAGCCAACTTCAAAGAAAACCAGCTTAAAAACATGCGCGCCGGTCAGAAAGTGACCTTGAACGCTGACTTCTATGGTTCTTCTGTGGAATACCACGGTGTAGTGGAAAATTTGGCGGCCGGTACGGGCAGTGCTTTCTCGCTATTACCCGCCCAAAATGCCAGCGGCAACTGGATTAAAGTTGTACAGCGTTTACCTGTGCGTATACGCCTAGACCCTAAAGAACTACAAGAACACCCACTGCGCATTGGTTTATCTATGTTGGTCATCGTTGATTTGGACAGCGAGCCCCAACCCCTCAGCGCAGGCCCTGCCCATTTAAGCACCGATATTTATCAACAGGGTGACCAAGCTGTTGAACAGCGCATCGCTGATATTATTCAGGCCAACCTTGCATCATGAGTGACACCACGCTAGAGAAAAAGCCAGCGGAAGGGCCCATCATCTACCCGCCGCTACAAGGTCGTGCACGGGTAATGGGCACCATAGCCTTGTCTGCAGCCGTATTTATGAACGTGCTGGACTCCTCTATTGCCAATGTGTCTATTCCGACTATCGCGGGCGACTTAGGGGTAAGTAGCACTCAAGGTACATGGGTAATTACTTCATTTGCTGTAGCCAATGCCATTACCGTGCCACTAACGGGATGGCTCACCCAACGTTTTGGGCAAGTGCGCTTGTTCACCCTATCGGTACTACTGTTTGTACTGACCTCGTGGTTATGTGGTTTTGCGTGGTCATTAGAATCGCTAGTGCTGTTCAGGATATTACAAGGTGCCGTCGCCGGCCCAATGATTCCGTTGTCTCAGGCCTTGATGCTGGGGAGCTACCCCCGCGATAAGGCGGGTTTCGCCCTTGCCATGTGGTCCATGACTATTTTGGTGGGGCCTATCGCTGGCCCACTGCTAGGGGGCTGGATTTCAGATAACTACACGTGGCCGTGGATTTTCTATATCAACGTCCCCATTGGCTTATTAGCCGGTTGGGCTGCGTGGCAGATCTACAATGAGCGCGAATCCCGACGCCGTGAGCTTCCCATCGACACCGTAGGCCTTGCCCTGCTGATTGTCTGGGTGGGGGCGCTACAGATCTTGCTGGATAAAGGTAAAGAGCTGGACTGGTTTGGCAGCCCCTTTATTGTGATTTTGGCGGTGGTTACGGTAGTCGCTTTTGTCTACTTCCTGATTTGGGAACTTACGGCCAAACACCCTATTGTGGACTTAACGCTCTTCAAAGAACGTAACTTCACAGCTGGCGTGCTCTCGGTGTCCATTGCTTATGGTGTGTTTTTTGGTTCCGTTGTACTGATGCCGTTATGGCTGCAAAGCACCATGGGCTATACCGCCACTTGGGCGGGGATTGCCTTAGCACCAGTAGGGATTTTAGCCATCGTGCTTTCGCCTATCGTTGGGAAATTACTAGGCAAGCATGACCCTAGGGTGTTGGCCACCTTCGCTTTTCTGGTGTTCTCGCTGACCAGCTACATACGCTCGCGCTTCAATACCGATGTGGATATCTTGTCCATCATGCTCCCCACCTTTATTCAAGGTGCGGCAATGGCAACATTTTTTATTCCACTCACCACCATTACCTTGTCAGGCTTGGCACCAGAACGCGTACCTGGCGCTGCTGGATTGTCTAACTTTGCGCGTTTATTGGCAGGTGCTTTTGGTACGTCTATTACCACCACGGCGTGGGATGATCGTGCCAGCATGCATCATGCCCACCTCACCGAAATAGCACGCCCCGGTGAGCCCGCTTTTGATTACGTGATGCAAACCGTTCGTAATCAAGGCTTTACGCAGCAACAAGGGGCTGAAATGGTGAACCGCATTATTGAGCAACAAGCACACACTATGTCGGTCACTGATATATTCTTAGCATCGTCAGTGATCTTCCTATTACTCTTGGGCTTAGTCTGGATCGCAAAACCCATCAGACCTAGTGCGGATACCCCAAAACCTCCAGCAGACGCACATTAAAAAACACTTGCATAATATCTGAAACAGATGCTATAGTTGCTTTCTATTCCCTGATAGCTCAGTCGGTAGAGCGACGGACTGTTAATCCGCAGGTCGCAGGTTCGAGCCCTGCTCGGGGAGCCAAATTTAAAAAGCCCAACTATTTTTTAGTTGGGCTTTTTTCTTGCCTGTTTACCGTGTTAAGACATTTGGCAGAAAGCCGCTATTTCCCTAGCGCTCCCCACCGCATAACACTATTTTAACGACCTACTGCTCGTACGGTATCACGTTGAAAAAACCGGCCACGCCACGTCTGAGCAATACACACCCCTAATAGTGCAATCCCACCACCTAACAGGTGATAGCTTTTAAGCTGCTCATCCAGCAACATAATAGCCAGCCCAGCCGTCATCACTGGCAATAAATTCATAAACACACTGCAGCGATTCGGCCCTAAATACCCTATGCCTTTGATCCAAAAGAAAGGCAGCACTACCGACGCCAAAATACCCGCATATAAAATCAGCGGTACCGTCGCCGTATCCAATGCAGCCTGCCCGCTGGGCACCCACAAGAACATGGGAAACATAAATGCTAACGCTGCAATAGCCTGCACATAGGTAGACTGCCACGCAGGCACGGCTATTTTCCACTTGCGCAATAACACGCTGTAAAACGCGTAGCTAACCGCCGCCGTCAACATCAAGACATCACCCAAGCGATAGTTACCGTTAATCAGCTCTAACGGGGCACCACCACTAATTAAATAAGCGGTCCCCCATAAAGCAATCACACCCCCTACCACCATGCCGGTGGTGGGGTACTCTCGTAATACCAGCGTACTCACCAACATGGTTAACAGCGGCGTTAACGCTGTAATAATCGCCATATTAGTTGCCGTAGAGGTATCAGCAGCCCAGTACGACAAGCATTGGTAAAAAGCCATGCTCAGAAAACCTAAAAACATCAACTTAGTCCCATACTGCTTAATTGCGACGCGATTCTTCCACGCCGGCCCCGCCACAAACACACTCATGATGCTAATGGCTAGCGCCAACCTATAAAAGGTAATTGCCAACGGTGAAATAGCCCCTGACGCCATCTTTGACACCACGACGTTACCCGCCCAAATCGCAATGGCCAAAAAGGGAAATAACCAAAATCTCATGCTTGCTCTCTACACAAAAAATCCTATGTTGAAGCAAAGCACAAAGACTGTATTAAGATAATGAGTCATCCATTATCGCTAAAGGGACATAGTGAGCGTAGACCCATTAATCCATCTTCCATCAGAAACCGCCTCTAGACCTATCACAGGCTTAGCCGTGGAATACCCACACGCTCACGTCATTACCTCTCACGCCCATACTCGATCACAATTCCTGTATGCCACCAAAGGGGTGATGGTGGTGGAAACCAGCGATGGTCGATGGGTAGTGCCACCCACCCGTGGCGTATGGTTGCTGGCCGACGTTAAGCACTCGGTACGTATGAGTGGTGCTGTCAGTATGCGCACACTGTTTATAGACCCTGACGCCGCCCCCAATCTGCCGGATACCGACTGCGTACTCAATGTGTCACCTCTACTGCGCGAGCTGATGCTAGAGGCGTCTCAAATCCCTCTTGATTACGACCTAGACAGCCGCAATGGTCGCCTAATGCGTCTGATACTCGATGAGCTACAAACCCTGCCCATTCTGCCCTTTTATCTACCGTGGCCTAATGACAAACGCCTAAAACGTGTCTGTGAGCATGTCGCCCAACAACCAGACTCCACCACCACCGCTGAACAATGGGCAGAGAAGCTGGCCATGAGCACCAAAACCCTGCATCGCCACTTCAGACAAGAAACCGGCATTAGTTTTGGACAATGGCGCCAGCTAGCACGCCTACTGCTTTCACTGGAAAGCTTGGCAAAAGGCACACCTATTGTGCAAGTGGCGTTAGAACACGGCTACAACAGCCAAAGCGCTTACACCGCCATGTTTAAACGGCACTTTGGGATAACGCCGTCGGCCTTCTACCAATAATGTTACGCGCACAGCCCCATGTAAAAAGCCCAGTTACGTTCACACGCACTGGGCTTTGCTACACGTGCATAGAGCTACCTATGGCCTACGGTAAACTGGGTTTGCGTCCGTACGCATCACGCAGCAAACGTTCAAATGCCTCGTACATCATTTGCAGACGCTGAAAAGTGCCCGCATCACGAGTAATGGGGTCCGCGCTGTTGGCAATTTCCACCAACAATAACGACACCGTTTCTACGGGCGTATCCGCACACAACTCGCCGCGCGCCACCGCCTGATGCATGCCCGAAAACACCGAAGCCTGTAACTCTTTGGTGTAGCGCGTGACTGCTTCACGCGCTAACGGGGTAATTTGATCGCGTTCAGAACGCATACGCGCAATCAAACTCCACGGATGCGCCGTATTACCAGAAGGATTGAATATCAAATAGCGCGAACGATTAAATTGCATACTTTGCTGTATTTTTTCGCTTAAATCGTTCTCTGACAGCCAAATTTGATCAAAATGCCCTATCGTACGTTGGCAGTACTCTACCGTCACTTCCTCTATAAGTTGGTGTTTATGGCGATAGTGGTAATGCACATTACCACGCGTGCAATCAAGCTCTTCGGCAATCTGCTGAAACCTAAAACCCGCACTTCCGTGCGCGATCAGCATACGCGTAGCCTCTTGTTTGATGCGCTCTTTCATGGAAAGCATTTCGTTCAAGTCTTTTTTCATGCCTATAAATTAACCAATCCCTATCAACGTAATTACGCTGCAGTTAAACCACCGTCAGTCACTAATACCGACCCGATACTAAATGACGAGTCCGCTGACGCCAAAAATAAAATCGCCTTGGCAATTTCCTCGGGTTGCCCCAAACGCATCACAGGTTGTCGTGCAGAAAGCTGCTGCAACAAGGCTTGTGGATCATCCGCTTTGGCGAGCATATCGGTAAAGTACGGCGATTGTACTGTGCCTGGCGCCACACAATTAATCCGAATATTTTCTGCCGCGTGATCCAATGCCATGGCACGTGTTAACGCAATCACTGCTCCTTTAGATGCGCAATACGCTGCACGTTCTCGCAAGCCTACTAGCCCAGCCACCGAAGCGGTATTCACAATAACCCCGCCCCCTTGGTTGCGCATTAACGGTATGGCGTACTTACACCCAAAAAACACGCCATCCACATTCACGCGCATGATGCGTGCCCAGTCGTCTTCTGAGGTGTGTTCTACGGTGCTTGCTAGCCCAAAACCTGCGTTATTCACCAACACATCCAAACGCCCGAACTGCTCATGTGTACTGTGCAGCAACTGCTGTACAGAACTGGAGTCAGCCACATCCACAGGCATCGCCACCGCATAGGCTCCCGTGCAAACAGCCAATGTTTGAGCCATTTTTTGTGCTGCCGCCTCGTCCTTGTCGGCCACCACTACACTCGCCCCTTCTGCGGCGAAAAGCTGCGCTGTGGCAGCACCTATTCCCGATGCTGCCCCAGTGATAACAGCGACTTTATGCTGCAATTTCATCGCCTACTCCTAGCGCACTTTCATCACAGAAAACTCACGCTGCACCACGCTGGCGATACTCTGCGCCACCACCCAAGACGACTTGGGATTAGAAGGCGAAGGCGTATTGCTCAGTACCAAGCGCATGCTACCAAACTGGCTAGTGATCTGTATCACATGCTGATTTTGGGTAAGCGTAGGGTCAACCACCACTTTCACTTTGGTTTTCTGCATCCCCACGCCCGCTAACGCTAAGGTCGCCGCAACGTTTAGGTTTTTGGGATAACGCTGCGCTGCCTCGGCTGCATTGCCCTCAAACAACAGTAAATCCTCAGTAACCGTCGCAGCCGCTATGTTAAGTTCGGCCAACTCAGGCAACCAAGCTGCCACCGGTTTGCGAGACTCATACACCACTTGCAAATCGGGAGCATGACGCACTGACTGCAGGTAATCCAACCCACCAATGGCACCGGATGGCAGCAGTATTTGTGACCCGTGCAGCTCGGCCACGTGCACCAACTCGTCCACCAAATCGGCATCCGTTAAAGCACCTATAGAGGTAATCACCACCGAAATACCCAAGGTCAAGCACGTAGGTATATACGCGCTTACTGCCGCTTGTGCAGCCGCCTCTATCACCAACTGCGGCTTAAACGCTAGCAGTTCATCTAGCGATGCACACTCAATTACACCTTCAGGCAAATCCACCTGAAGTGGATCTGGTCGTCTAAGTACCAGCAACTTCGTTTGGTGTGCGTTAAACAAAGGCTGCAATGTTTTAAAAACATCTTGGCCTATCGCACCGAAGCCGATAAACGCAACGCTATTTATCATGTGTAAACCTCGAGAACCAACTCAATAAAGTATCGTTATAACTATGTGACAAGGTGATAGGAAAAAAATGTCCACCCCTTACCCACTGGGTTAAGGCAGAACCTGCAATCAGAGTCTTCAGCTCATTTTGTAATGCATGCGGCACCACAGCATCGTCTTCGGCACTTAGAATCAAACTAGGAACAGACAAGGCTGCAGCTTGATCTCTGCCATCAAACTGCAATAACGCCGCAATGCGTTCCTGCACGGTTTGAATATGCTGTGATTCCCACTTTTTTCCTGTTGCTACTAAGGCGTTGTGTTCCCATATCCATTCTGCGGGATACGATAAATACACGCCTTGCTGCTCGTAGCACTGCGGGTCTAGGCGCAATAACTGCGCCCGTAACGCAAACAACTGCTGCATATACGCATTAGGCCCAGCCCATGTTGCCCCCAACACTAAGGAGCTCACTTTTTCAGGCTGATCAAAGGCCAACTGCTGCGCAATACAACCGCCGGTAGAGTGACCCACTACATGTGCCCGCTCTACCCCGCAATGCTGTAATAACTGATAAAAATCGTCTGCCAACTGCGCAATACTCACAGCAGCCGTACCACGCTCAGACTGCCCAATACCCCGCTGATCCATACGGATCGTCTGATAGCCTTGGGCAACCAGCGCAGCACTGACGCCTTTCCAAAATGCCGCACTGCCACCCAAACCACTAATGAGCAGAACTGCTGGGCCTTCCCCCTCACGCTCGAACGCCAAGGTTGCGCCATCCACATTCGACATAAAGTAAGACGTCATGACTACTACTCCTATTACTGCTGACGCGCTTCTTCGATTTGACGCAAGAACTCTTCACCACCGGGCGAGTCTTGCATAATACGTGGCCAGCCAGCACGCGCTTTTTCTTTAAATGCTGTCAGGTCAGGGCGCGTAATCGTAATACCCTTCGCTTCCATAGTCGTAAACGCATCAGCCATTTTTTGGTCCTGATACTGCAACGCTACTTCCATGGCAGACTGTGCCGACTCTTTAATAGCCTGCTGTACGTCCTCTGGGTAACCCGCGTATTTAGCTTTGGACATAATGAACAAGCTAGGCAACTGGTGTACTTCTGTTACGGCGTAGTGCTTAATGGTTTCGGAAAAGCCATCGCCCACGGTTTGATCAGGACTTAGCTCAGCCGCATCCACCACACCGTTTTGCAATGCCAAGAACAGTTCGGCATAGGCTGTAGGAGTAGGCTGTGAACCCAACGACTTATAGGCCTCTACATAGCCTGGCGACTGAATCACACGCACTTTCAGGTGACCCATATCGTCTACCGTGTTGACGGGTTTCATCGACGCCATGCTACGCGCGTAAATCGCCCCCCAACCCAAGCCCACCATGTTGTATTTATCCAGCTCTTGCAGCAGGTTATCTCCCACCGGGCCTTGCATGATGGTGTTGGCTTCTTCGTAGTTATTAAACAAATACGGCAACGACAAAATACGGTATTCGCGTACGGTGTTTTCCAACGATGGTTGCCCCATGATGGATGCATCCACCACACCGGTACGCAACCCCTGTACCAGCTTTAGCTCACCACCCAAGGTGCCTGACGGGAAAATCTTAACGGTGACCTCACCATTGGTTTTTTCATTCATCAATTTGGCAAAGTGCTCTGCTGCCACTTGATAAGAACTGTTTTCGCTTAATGCATGGCCAATATTAATTTCTATAGGCTTTGCACTAACACCCAAAGCGGCCGCCAGCAGGGATACGCCAGCCACAAACTTAACGATTTTCTTCATGCTACAGTCTCCAAACTTTATTGTTAGTTGAACCATGTTTTTAATAACAATGGCCCGTAAGTAATCAGCATTAGATTAATAAACAAGACGCCAAGAAATACTGACAGTGGCCGCATCAATTTTTCCATTGATACCTTGGCAATTCCACAAACCAAAAACAAGTTCACGCCAACTGGTGGAGTCACCATCCCTACCGCCAAATTCACGATCACAATCAAACCAAAATGCACTGGATCAATACCCAGGCTGACAGCCACTGGTGCCAACACAGGAGCCAGAATCAAAATGGCTGCAAAGGTTTCCATAAACAGGCCAATCACCAATAACGCAATGTTCACAATTAACAAGAACACATAGGGGTTATCAGAAATCGACAAAATAAACGATGCAATGTACTGAGGTACTTGGTAGAGCGACAAGGCATACGCAAACACCGCAGCAAACCCCACAATCAGCATCACAATGGCGGAGGTAATCGCAGATTCCCACAAAATGGCCGGCAGCTCTTTCAGGCTAATTTCTTTGTAGATAAAGGTACCCACCACAAAGGCGTAGGCCACCGCCATCACGGCCGCTTCTGTCGCGGTAAATGCTCCCCCGTAGATCCCACCCAAAATAAGCACTGGCAACATCAGCGATAAAAACGCAGCACGTAAGGCTCGCATCACGCCGGTAAACCACTCGCCAAACGTCACACGCTTGGTATCACCGTAACCCTTAATTGATGACCAAATAATGATGGTTATCATCAGGGAAAAGCCAATCATCAAGCCGGGAATAATCCCTGCCATGAACATTTGTGCAACGGATGTACCCGTCAACATGGCGTACACGATCATGGGCACTGACGGTGGCAAAATCACCCCCAACTCACCCGATGCCGCCACCACCGATGCCGAGAAAGCACGAGGGTAACGATTGCGTTCCATTTCAGGAATCATCACGCCACCAATAGCCGCCGTAGTCGCTGACGACGAACCGCTAATCGTGGAAAAGAACATCGTGGTGAGCACAGTTGCTGCCCCCAAACCACCTTTAACCCAACCTATAAGCGCCATCCCCAAATGGATCAAACGCTTCGCAATGCCACCGCTTTGCATCAAGCGTCCTGCCAACACAAAGTAAGGGATGGCCATCAATGCAAATGAATCCATCGCCTCGAAAATGGTTTGCGGCAGCACAATCAGCGGCAAGCCTTTTTCCAATACAGCAGGAATGGGGGCAATACCCAAACTCAACGACACGGGGACGCTAAGCAAAAACAACGCCAACAGCAGAATAATTCCAAACCCCATCATGATCGTCTCCTACTCCAGATTTTCGCCATTGGTAAACCGTATATCTTCACCACGACTAATGGTCTCGATAATGAGGGCTACTGTATTCACAATCATGAGACTAAAACCCAAGGGCATTGCTGCATACACCCATGTTTTGGGCATAGATAGCACCGGGCTAGACTCAATCGCACCAAACTCTAAAAACTCCATGCCTAACTGCACCATCAGTACAAAAAAGGCTAAACACACCACTAACGAGACATAGCGCATAAACACACCAATTTTTCTGGGTAGGCTAAACACCACCACATCCAGCGAAATAAGTTGTGCTTTCCTACACGCGATAGATGCTCCAAGGAAAATGACCCAAATCATCAAGTAGCGAGCCACTTCTTCTGTCCAGGGTGCCGCGATATTCAAACTAAAGGTGCCCAGCAGAAAACGCACCATCACCTGCCACAGCGTGCACAGCGTCATGCCTAATAAGCATGCTGCCAACCCCCATCGGATAGCGCCGTTCAAACTATCCACCAACTTCACTAGGCCCATCATGTGCGTTCCTCCATCCCTCTGAGTTGTAACTGCACTGCCGCAACGGCTTGATCTCGCCAGGCGCGCTTAGCATCGAGTTGCTCTAGCTCCAACGATGCCCGCATAGCGTGATGCAAAGTTTGAATCAACGGCGTATCTACCGGAGGGCGTAACCCCTTGGCTTGTGCCATCTCATTAAAAATATGCCCGTAACGCTCTAAGTAACCTTGAATCCCTGTTGGCGCATTTAAATCAATGCCTTCCAAAGGACCTACTACCGACCACCGCAACCCTAAACCTTGGCTAATGATCAAGTCTGCATCGGCGGGGCGAATCACTCCGTTTGCAATCAACTCGAACATTTCCATCAGCAATGCACCCTGCAAGCGGTTCAACACAAAACCAGGAACCTCTTGCTGTAGCACTACCGGCCTTTGCCCTAACTGCTCCATAAACGTGCAGGCTGTTTTAATCACATCTGGGCTGGTCCACTCTGCCCCAACCACTTCCACAATCGGCATTAAATGCGGAGGGGTCATGGGATGCACAACCAAACAACGCTCACGCTGTGCCAAATCGCGTGTAAACAAACTTGCCCCATACGTAGAGGTTGAACTTGCAAAAATAGCTGTGCTTTTGGCGTGCGCGGCTACATCCGCAAACAATTTCTGCTTCAACTCTAGATTTTCTGATGCCGCCTCTTGTATATAGTCAGCATCGTGTACCGCTTCCGCCAAACTATTGCTGATGGTGATTCGTGCTAATACATCGTCAACACTATCGCCTTCAGTCAGCAATGCGATAGAGTTTTGTACGCTTTCTCTAATGTTTGCTTTGATACGTGCTGCACTTTCTACATCATGATCGTACAAACTGGTTTGCAACCCTGAGCGCGCAAACACCACCGCCCATGAGCTACCAATAATTCCACCACCTATAACAGCTACTTTCTTCATGCTACTCACCACTAGCCTATAGGCGAAAACGAGACCGGCTTCAAAATACGCGTCTGCTGCGTATCAATCAAATCAATCACTTTGCTTAAGTAGGCTTGCCATCTCTCGTCGGCCAACATTTGGCTGCGCGCTCTGTCACGCTCATCCAAACTGTCATACGACCACAAAGCGACCACATGATTAAGCTCACCGATTTCAGAAATAAAATACCCAAGAAACTTGCCTAAATACTGCTTTTGCAAGGCCAAACCATGTTCCTCGTAGGTACGCACAAACTGTGGCACCAAACCTGGCTTAATACGGTAATCACGTTCTTCTATATACACTTTTCTCCCCTTTTACGACTTAGTCCAACCAAATACCGTGTTGGCCTCTATTTCTTCAATATTCTCTGGGCGTGGAAACGGTGCAGGTGGGGTATCACCGGCTTGACGCTCTCTACCTATTTGTTTGAAAAAATCATCCAAACCGCCCGGCATTAACATCCAAAAGAACGACAGCGGACCTGTACCGGTATTCACAAACTTATGCGTGCTGCGCGGTGCCAAATACAGCGAAGCCCCCGGTGCCAAGGCATGCTCTACACCATCTAGCACCACAAAACCCTCACCTTCATAAATGTAGATAACTTCCTCGTGCGTATCGTGCATGTGTTCACGCACATAGCTGCCCGGATCAATGGTTTGTGTGCCAGCAGAGAAAGCCGCGTTCGCCTCTAATGCCTTGCTGTTAAACAAACAACGTACAAAACCATTGGCTGGCACAGGCTGCCAGTAACTCTCACTACCCGTGGGTTGTACTAGACACGAGCCAGATGCAAAAACTTGCTTTCCCATTCACCCCTCCAATTAACTTACATGTTTGTCAGTTTTGTTAGGAGTAAGTATCTGGAATTTTGTTTGTACAGTGAATTAGGGAAAGCACTAGATTTGAAATAATGCTGTCAAAAACTAACAAACATGTAAGTTAGTAGAAAAAACCCTCTGTTTTTATGGGAGCCTCATTCAACTGGCATCACCGCTTTATGCTGAATTTCACAATAAGCAGCTCTAGGGGCTTGTTTTTAGTTTTAGCTTCATGCTATAGTTACTTCTTTACCGATTCCCTGATAGCTCAGTCGGTAGAGCGACGGACTGTTAATCCGCAGGTCGCAGGTTCGAGCCCTGCTCGGGGAGCCAAATTCAAAAAAGCGCTTATGTTCACACATAAGCGCTTTTTGTTTTTCTAGTCCCCTACTCTTTGGGCTCGAGCGCCCCCAGCATAAAAAAACGCCACTCTTAAGTGACGTTTTTGTGTGCGTGTAGCGTAATTTAGGGATTCGCGTTATAGCTGCTGTAGCCCATCATCTCGGACAGCTCTTTAGCATAACCATCCACAATCTCTTTTAGCTCGTCTACCGAGGGCTGCACACCAAGGTCTACGCGTTCTAAATAAGGCACATTCAAACACGCCACTACTGTTTGATTAGGCCCAAACACAGGGTATGCAATGTTCACAATACCCTTAACCTGCTGACTAGGCGTTTCGGCATAACCACTGACTCGCACCTGCTTTAATACCGTATCCAACTGCGATTTAGTCAACGTGCTTTCACCATCCACCGGGCCATGCAACGCCAAAATACGCTCGCGTTCCGCTTCTTCGCGGTAGGCAAGCAATACATGCCCTGACGCTGTATCGCGCAACCCCACTAACGCCCCAACTTTCAAACCAAAAGACCAGCGCTCGGGACTATCTATTTGCGCAATCACCACCACCTTGGCATCTTGCAGCACAGTTAAGTGGCACGACTGCCTTGCACGGTTCACCAGCTTTCGCATTAATGGTGTGGCAATACTTACCAACGAACGCAAAGGCCTATGTTGATGCGCCAACTTAAACATGCGTAATGTAAGGCTGTATCTGCCGTTTTCATCCACCTGCACCCAGTCGCAACGCTCTAGCGTCATCACCATTCGGAAAATCTCATTCATGCTGCGATCCAGCTTTTTAGAGATTTCGTTTAAGGTGTAGCCTTCGTAGGAGTCGGATAACACCTCGAGAATGTTTAAGCCCTTCTCAAGCGCAGGAGCTGCATAGCGCGGTGCTGTTGTTGTATCGGCTGTTTTTTTCGCAGTAACCATTCAGGACGCTTTGCTTCGTGTTCGTACACAATCATAAAAACGGGCAACGCCAACAACCGGTCGACGCGCCCACCGCTTTATGCTGATCACGTTAGTAATAACGAGATTGCAGGTACGTATGTTACCAAAGCCAAAGCCACTAACAAGGCCAATAACAACGCTACCGACTCTTTAAGGAACGCGTTCATAGTCACGCGAGTGATATTGCAGACCAATAACATCACCGTTCCTACAGGGGGAGTCAACGTGCCAATGGACAAGTTCAGAATCATGATTAGCCCAAAATGTATGGGGTCTATACCCATTTGCATCATGACTGGTTTTAACAACGGCACCAACACAATGATCAACGCCGTACCTTCAATAAACATCCCTAGCAGCAACAGCAAAATATTCACTGCCGCTAAAAACACATATTTATTATCGGTTAAGCTGCTAATCCAACTTGCCATCGCAACACCGGCATGTTCTAACGAAAATATCCATGCCAAGGCCGAACTGGCCATGATGACCAACATAATAGAGGCTGTAGATTTAGCCGTAGTGGTTAGCGCATGCCCCACATGACCTAGCGTCATTTTTCTATAGATCACAAACCCTATAAACGCCACAATCACCACTCCGGCGGCACCCGCTTCTGTAGGTGTAAAAATGTTGGCCCGTATGCCACCTACCACCCCAATCAACACCAATAACGCTGGCCATGCATTAAAGGTCGCTCGCCCTAGCTCGCGTGGTTTAGGCCATTCTTTACGCATAGGTTGATAGCCACGCTTGACCGACACCAGCCACACCGCCACCATCAACAACAACGCACACAGCAACCCTGGCAAAATACCCGCCATAAACATGCGACCAATGGAAACGTCAGCCACCATGCCGTAAATAATAAGCGCGATACCTGGCGGAATAATGGGTGTTACCAACGAGCCCGATGCCGTCACAGCAGCCGCAAAGGCACGGCTATACCCTTGACGCTCCATTTCAGGAACCATCATTTTGGACAGCATAGCGGCATCAGCCAAGTTAGAGGCACTCACCCCACCCATTAAGGTGCTCATGGTGATGTTAGCCATCGCCATGCCGCCCCTAAATTTCCCCACCAGCAAGTTCGCCAAATGCAAAATTCGCTCGGCCACACCAGTGTGCGACAACAACGTACCCAACAAAATAAAAAACGGAATAGCAAGTAAAGTACTGTTTTGCGCGGGCGCTACCAAACGCTGAACAGCCACCCCAAAAGGCAGGCTATTAAAGAACAAGAAGTAAACGACAATCGCCGTAAACATTGCCAGATAGATGCGCATGTTCAGCAACATCAATCCAAACATTATGGGTAATATCCACATCCAGCTCATGCTTCGTCTCCACTATCGTTTGCCATAGGCTCCGGCAAAAAAAGGCGCCTACACATCAGCACTGCTGTAGCGGCAAAACCAATCGTTACGGGCACATAAATCCAAAACAACGAAATCCCTAAAATACGTGTCATGCGTGCTTGTACGGCACCGGCCAAACTCCAACTCCACCATGCGGCAATCAGCAGCACCGCGACCGACAATACCCCTATCAACACATACACAATCTGGCGTAAACGCGGACGCATTGCATCCGTCAAAAAGCTAATGGTGAGATTTTCATGGTCGCGCTCAGCAAAAAAAACGCCCATAAAAATAATCCACACCATCAACAAGCCTGACATTTCCTCAACCCAATGCCATGGCGTGTGCATCACGTAGCGCATGAACACGCCACCCACCGTAATGCACACCAGCACCCCTAACAGCAGGCCCAGCAGTGCATTACCCCACTTGTTTACTACTTGTCTCATCATCATTCACCCTCAGCCATAAGGCTCATCACCCTTAGGCTTACCGTGGCATAGACACCCACCGCAAACCGCATTGAAGTGATGAGCAGCAACACACTACAACCCGTCTTATTTCAGCTGGTCTTGCAGGGTTTGGTATAAGTTAGGCGACCACTCAGGAAACTGCTCATACACTTTCAGCGCTTTGGCTTTAAAAGCTTCACGATCAGGCTCAATAACCTCTACCCCTTCAGCACGCATCAGCTCTAACACTTTGGCATCACTTTCTTTGGCCAGTTGCTGGCTGTATAAGCCTGCCTCACGCCCTGTTTCGTGAATCAACGCCAATTGCTCTTCAGGCAACGTACTAAAGAAGGCCTCACCACCCACCCACACCGCTGCGGTGGTTAGGTAATTCACCAATGACAAATACTTGGCGGGTTCATGCAGTTTTTGCCCGTACAACACACTAAGCGGGTTTTCTGCGCCATCAATCACACCTTGCGTCAGTGCCGGATACACGTCAGCTAACGGCATAGGTGTAGGCGTAGCCCCCATGGCTTCAAAGGTTTTGATTTGAATGACGTTATTGGGCACTCGGATCTTCATACCCGCCAAATCTTCTGGTGTACGAATAGGTTTTTTCGCAATGATGTGGCGATCACCATAGTTATAGTTAGTAATCACCAAGTGCACCCCTTGCTCACGCAAGGATTTGTTTTTCTCGGCAAACCACGGACTGTCGTATAACTCAAAAAGCTTTTCTGTGTTTTCTGTCAAAAATGGGCCATACAGCGCAGCAAGGTCTGGCTCGTAATCTGCCATAAAACCCACGTCGCTAATGGTGACTACGTTCATTCCCATTAGCGCTTGGTCCATCACATCGCTTTTAGAACCCAACTGCGAACTGGGATACAGTTCTAGCAAAATTTCGCCGTTGCTGCGCTCTTTCAGCAAATCTGCCCAATAGTTCATCACCAAATCAGCCGGTTCACCAGGATGGTTTTCATAGGCTACTTTGATGGTGGTGGGAGCGGCCAAAACCGCCATAGGCGCTGCCAAGGCAAAGGTTGATAACGCTGCTACGGCATAAGATTTCAGTGTTTTCATTGTTGTCTCCAGAATAACTAGTGATAGTTGCCACATGCTGCTTGAGTCATAGCCACGCACCTACTCTTGTTATCGCTACGTTGTGTGAGAGTGCGCGGCTATAGCGTCGTGTTTAGCCCGTAAATTCGTACTGATCTATAGAGGCCCGTTTCATTTCAATGGAATACCCCGGCATGGAAGGGGCGACGTAGGCGGCATTCTTAATGCGGCAAGGGTCTACAAAGTGCTCATGCAAATGATCCACAAACTCGATCACACGCCCTTCTTTAGTGCCTGCAATACATACGTAGTCGATCATGGACAAATGCTGAACGTATTCGCACAGCCCTACCCCACCAGCATGAGGGCATACTTTCAGGTTGTACTTAGCAGCCATCAACATCACTGCCAGCACTTCATTGACCCCACCCAAACGGCAAGCATCAATCTGCACTACATCTACAGCGCCTTCCATAATCAATTGCTTGAACATAATGCGGTTCTGGCACATCTCACCGGTGGCCACCTGCATTTTTCCTTTCATGGCTTCGCGGATTTTTCGATGCCCCGCAATATCATCCGGGCTAGTAGGCTCTTCAATAAACCAGGGTTTTGCAAAGGCCAACTGATCCAACCAATCAATGGCTTGGTTCACTTCCCAGACCTGATTGGCATCAATCATTAGATTGCGTTCGCCCAGCACTTCGCGCGCAATACGCAGGCGACGTTTGTCGTCTTCCAAATCACGGCCCACTTTTAATTTCACGTAATCAAAACCAGCATCTACCGCCTCTTGCGCTAAACGACGCAGTTTTTCATCGTCATAACCTAGCCACCCTGCCGAGGTGGTGTAGCAGGGGTAGCCGTTTTGCTCTAAATCGGCGATACGCTCCGCCTTACCTTGACCACGACTACGCAACAGCTCTAGCGCTTCTTCTGGTGTGATGCAGTCGGTGATGTAGCGAAAGTCTATAAGTTTGACGATTTCTTCGGGGCTCATATCTGCCACTAAGCGCCATACCGGTTTGCCTTCAGACTTCGCCCATAGATCCCACATGGCATTGACCACAGCACCCGTTGCCAAATGGATCGCCCCTTTATCAGGCCCAATCCAGCGCAATTGGCTGTCGCTGGTGAGATGACGCCAAAATCGGCCCATGTCCTCTGCCACCCATGCCAAATCCACACCTACTACCAAATGCTCCATGGCCCGAATGGCTGCACAACAAATATCGTTACCGCGACCAATGGTAAAGGTCAGGCCGTGACCTTCAAGCCCTGCCGTATCGGTATGCAACACCACATAAGCCGCCGAGTAATCGGGGTCCAAGTTCATGGCATCCGAGCCATCCAGATTATCCGACGTAGGGAAGCGGATGTCCCGCACTTCCATTGAGGTAATTTTTGTCATTACTTACTTCATCCTGACGATTAATACGAACCACCACTTAGAGCCTTTGACCCACCCACTTCGCCCCTCTAAGCACACTGCAAATTTCATTTACCTCTAAACAGAGATTTATAAATGAAAGTTACTTTTTTATATGAAAGCATATGGGCAAAAAAAATTCCAGCGATTGTCTGTGCTGGAATTCAAATACAAGGGCAAACCCCTACCTAGGACTGTAGTGACTCTGCACGCCGCCACATGCAGCTAGCTCACCACAACGCTTCCGTATTTTTTAATTTTTTTAACCGTCACCTACAGCAGAGCAGTGTGATCCCGACGTTATGCCCCTCGTCAAACCCTCGTTCATCACCTATCATATGATTTATTGATATAAGTTTATTTCTTTTAGAAATTAAGATATTCGCATATGTGGGCAGTCAGCTTAGGTCTTATCATTGGTCTTTCTTTAGGTTTAACAGGCGCTGGAGGCGGCATCTTGGCAGTACCCGCCTTAATATTTGGTCTGGGATTAACGCTTCCTCAAGCCGCCCCCATCGCCTTAATAGCAGTGGGCGCAGCGGCATTAGTCGGTGTGCTGCAAGCCTTACGCCAAGGCAAGGTGCGCTATAAGGCTGCTTTTGTAATGGCCGTGGCGGGCGGTATTACCTCCCCCTTAGGACTATGGGCCACCCACTTTGCTGACCCCTATTGGCTGAACGTCTGCTTTGCTGCTGTGCTCTTTCTGGTGGCATTACGCATGTGGCATCAAGCTAGACAACAGCAGTCTTTACCCATGGATGACACTGGCCCACTACCCGCTAAAGTATGCGTACTCTCACCCAAAAGCGGTAAATTCATCTGGACACTCGCTACCGCCATCACTCTGGCAGGCATAGGTGCTGTAGCGGGGTTTTTTACGGGCTTATTAGGCATAGGGGGCGGATTCATCATTGTGCCGGCCTTGGCCTACTTCAGTAATGCCAAAATGGACAACATCGTACCCACCTCTTTAATGGTGATTGCGCTGGTATCCGCGACGACTGTGATCTCAGCCTTTTCACACGGGCTCTCCATTACAGCGCCACAGTGGCTATTTATCTCCTGCACGATGTTAGGCATGGTTGGCGGGCGCTTAATTGCTCCTCGTATTCCTGCCGCCCTATGGCAGCGCCTTTTTGCTGTGGTGTGCACAATTGTGGCTGTCGTGCTTCTTGCACGCTAAGCAGGCTTTTGTATTTGGCCTTAAGCCCCCTACAATAGCCTCACCATAATAAAATTCTCAGGCTACTTTAGGCATGACTGCGTCAGCCGCTTTCTCCATGAACGAACCCCTAGACTCCTCAGACGATCGTACTTCCCGCTCAGAACTGGCTTACCAAAAAATTCTGGACGGCATACGTGAAGGCGCCCTTAAACCGGGACACCGTATTACCGAGGTAGAAATTGCCACGTGGCTGAAGATGAGCCGCACCCCTGTTCGTGAGGCCTTACGTCGCTTAGAGACAGCTGGTTTACTAACCAGCGCGCCGTATAGTGGCATGCAAATTACACGCTTGGGCTACCAAGAAGTCATGGAGCTTTACGATATGCGTGTAGTGCTGGAAAGCACCGCCGCCGGTTTAGCAGCAAAACACGCCAGTGACGCCGAGATTTATTCGCTAAACGAAATCATGAAGCGCTACGAAGCAGCCAGCACACCGGTAGAGCAAGCGCGTCATAACCGTGTGTTTCACCACGCCCTAGCCTATGCTGCACATAATCGCTACCTGCTGAAATCATTGAATTCCATTCGCGACTCTATGATCTTACTGGGCAAAACCACCTTTGAAGTGGCTGGGCGCGCCCAACAAGTGATTCAAGAACACCGCAATATTATCAACGCCATCATTGCTCGCGATAGCCAAGCCGCCAGTGATGCAGCTGCTTTGCATATACGCGAAGCTCAAAAAGCACGCATCGCCCTACTAGGTGAAGAAATAGACGGCGACTAAACGCCTAGATATTGCTCTACCAGCAACCTGTTATCTTGCAGCGCTTCACTACTGCCGGACCACACCACATGCCCTTTTTCCAGCACCACATGCTGGTTCGCTAGCTGCAACAAGGGCTTCAGGTTTTTATCCACGATGATCATGGCTAAGCCGGTAGCACGCAGTTCGCCTAAAACACGCCAAATTTCGGCACGCACTAAGGGCGCTAAGCCTTCAGTTGCCTCATCCAAGATCAACAACCGTGGGTTTGTCATCAAGGCTCTACCTATGGCCAGCATTTGCTGTTCGCCACCCGACAACTGATTCCCCATGTTGTTGCGTCGTTCATGCAGCCTAGGAAAGAAGGCATAAATACGCTGCAAATCAAAAGCAGGTGTTAAGCCATGCCGATTTGCTGCCGTCGCCAACAGGTTTTCTTCTACATTTAAGGTAGGAAATATTTGCCTGCCTTCTGGCACGTAGCCTATACCCAAGCGCGCCACTTCGAACGCTGCCAGTTTTTGGGTAGCTTTACCCGAAAAACTAATACTGCCCTGACGCACAGGTAACAGCCCCATGATGCATTTCAGCAAAGTGCTCTTGCCCATGCCGTTACGACCCAGCAGGGTTAATACCTCCCCCTCTTGTAGCGTCAAACTCACGCCATGCAAGGCCTGGCTACTGCCGTAACTGGCTTGTACGTCTTGTACCGTTAGCAAGGTAGACATGGCTTATTCCTCATCACCCAAGTAGGCTCGACTCACTGCTTCATTTTGACGTATAGCCTGCGGGGTATCACACGCAATAATGCGCCCATACACCAGCACCGAAATCCTATCGGCCAACTGGAATACCGCCTCCATATCGTGCTCTACCATCAAAATGCTGTATTGGGTTTTTAGCGCTTGCAGCAAAGTAATCATTTGCTGCGACTCCGAACGACTCATGCCCGCCAATGGCTCATCCAACAGCAACAAGGTGGGCTTCATGGCTAATGCCATGGCCAACTCCAACTGCCTGTGTTCGCCATGCGCCAAAGCCATGACGTCATCGTGCGCTCGGTGTGCAAGCCCTACCTGCTGTAATGCGGCGATGGCCTCATCACTAACAGCCTGATTTCTACGCACCGGTTTCCATATCTGCCATGCCGAACCCGTACGCGCCAGAATCATCATCATGACGTTTTCCAGCACACTAAAGCCTTTCAGCAATTGCGTGATTTGATACGACCTAGCAATGCCCCGCAATGATCGCTGGTGCGCAGGCACAGTGCTGATGTCTTTACCCTGAAAATGAATAGCGCCCGCGTCGGGAGTGAGTTCCCCCACCAACAAGCCCATCAATGTGGTTTTACCCGCACCGTTAGGACCTATTAAGGCATGGCACTCACCTGGCTGCACCTCTAGTGACACATCGTCCGTCGCCACCAAGCCACCAAAGCGTTTCTGCAACCCCTGCACAGACAACAGCGCACTCATGATTGCACCTCCCTGCTAGAGCGACCTATCAACGCCCCCCACAAACCTTTTCGGGAAAACAAAGCAATCAAGAAGATAAATAAACCGATGATTGCCATCCAATGCTGCGTCATACCCGACAAGGCTTCTTCTAGCAACAAGAAGACCGTGGTGCCCAGCAAGGGCCCCATGACTGTGCCCATACCGCCCAACACAATCATCAGCACATAATCACCCGAAGCTTGCCATGATAAATACGATGGCGACGCAAACAAGGTTAGATTCGCCAATAACACACCCGCAAGCGCGCAAATCACCGCCGAAGCTACATAGGCCGATAACTGGTAGCGTAAACGCGGAAATCCTGCCGCTACCATACGTTGCTCGTTAGCCTTAAAACCACGTAGCACGTAGCCAAAGCGACTATGCACTACACGCCATATCACCCCCATAACCAACAACAACACGGCTACCGATACGTAATACAGTGCCACTTTATTGCTCAAATCGGGAAGAAATGCGAACTGGCTACGCTGCGGAATTAGCAGCCCATCATCACCACCGTATTGCTTTAGGCTCACAAACAAAAAGTAGAACATTTGCCCAAATGCCAAGGTGATCATGATGAAACCTATGCCACGCGTACGCAACGACACTAGCCCCGTTAACAGTGACACCGCGATGGTGATTAGAATGGCTATGCCTATATGCAACCACCCATCATGAAAACCATGAAAACTGCTAATTCCTACTGCGTAGGCACCCAGCCCCACAAACATGGCGTGGCCCATACTAACTAAGCCACCAAAGCCCACCAGTAAGTTCAACCCGCTGGCGACTATTGCAAAGATCACAATGCGGGTTGCCAAGGTCAAATAAAAACTCTGTCCCAACCATTGCGACAGCACAGGAACAGCCAACAGCAACCCAATCAGCACAATAGCGGCAATAACTCGTACCGAGCACCACCGTATAGGTTCAGGAAAGCAATGTAAAAGTGCGCTGTTGCCACGGCAAGTTTTGCCTTGCGATGAAGATATCATATGTGAAACCCTCAGCGCTTAACCGGAAACAGGCCGTGCGGCTTAAACGCAAGCACAATGGCCATAAACAAATAGATCAACATAGACGCCAATGCAGGCCCAGCGGCATCCGCCACACTACGCTCTAAAAACCCACGCAGTATCTGTGCCATGTACGCACGACCCAGGGTATCGACAATACCAATTAACAAGGCCGCATAAAACGCACCACGTATAGAACCTATGCCGCCAATCACAATAACGACCAAGGCCAAAATCAACACGTTATCGCCCATGCCAGACTGTACTGACACAATGGGCCCCACTAACCAACCTGCCAATGCAGCAAGCCCTGCCCCCACACTAAATAGCAACGTATTCAGCAACCTAGCATTCACGCCCAGCGCCGACACGATGTCCACATGTGTAGAACTGGCACGTACCAGCATGCCCACACGGGTACGGTGTATAAGCCAATAGATAAGTACAGCAACCGCCAACCCCATTGCAATGATCAACAATCTATACAAGGGATAAAACATGCCAAAGATGCTTACCGCACCATTGGCCCACTCTGGCACGCTCGCAAACAATGGCTGCGCCCCCCAAATCATGCGGGCGGTTTCATTGAAAAATAAGATTAACCCTAGCGTTGCCAACACTTGATCTAAGTGGTCACGCGCATACAAGCGTCGTAAGGCGACGAACTCCAAGGCCATCGCCAACAACATGGTGCCGCCTACCCCCGCTACCCCCGCCAACACGAAAGAGTCCGTGTGCGTAAAGGTAACGGCGGAAAAGTAGGCCCCCATCATATAGAAAGACCCGTGGCTGAGGTTCACGAAATTCATGATCCCCAACACCAACGTTAGCCCAGCGGCAAACAGAAACAGCAACATGCCCAACTGAACCCCGTTGAGCAGTTGCGAGAAAAAGAGATTCCAAAACATCACTGCATCGGGCACGCCTGGTAATAACTATCCCTGGCATCCGT
The DNA here is from genome assembly GCA_052103955.1 of Paenalcaligenes sp. Classification (GTDB taxonomy): domain Bacteria; phylum Pseudomonadota; class Gammaproteobacteria; order Burkholderiales; family Burkholderiaceae_B; genus Paenalcaligenes. The sequence goes on from JBQELO010000013.1 coordinate 70,282, forward strand.
CAAGGTTTTGGTGACCGTCTTCAAGGTGGTTTCACCGCCATCTTGATTCACCACCTCGAACACATAAAAGTCTTGTATAGGGTAGTTGTTGGTGTTGAATCTGAAATTACCACGTACCGATTCAAACTCAGCCTCTTTGATCGCCGCTTGCAAGGCTGCCGTATTGTCTACGTTACCCTCTACTTTTTTCAAAGCAGAATCAAGCAGTCTGGCTGCATCGTAAGACTGCGCCGCATACTCCGATGGAATACGGCCGTACTTTTGCGTGAAATCTTGCACAAACTGTTGGTTGGCGCTGTTGTCCAGATCTGGCCCCCAATCTGATGCACTCAAGACCCCTACCGCAGAACCTTTAAGCGCGGGCAAGGTAGTGCCATCCACCGTCGAGACACTCATCAACGGAATGCGACCCATCAACCCCGATTGCTGATACGCACGCACAAAGCTCACCCCCAAGCCTCCGGGGTAAAACACATACACGGCATCTGGCTGCTCAGCCATAATGCGCGAAATTTCTGTGGAGAAATCCAACTGATTCAAAGGCGTGTAAATTTCGTCTTGCAGTTCAGTAGCGTAAGCCACTTTAAAACCGTTCACAAAATCTTTACCAGCTTGGTAGTTAGGAGCCAGCGTAATCACACGCTCGTAACCTTGATTCTTGGCATATACGCCCATGGCTTCAGCAAACTGATCGTTCTGCTTACTCATGACAAACACATGGGGATCGCACTGCTCACCCGCCAACGGTGCAGGGCCAGCACTAGCACTCATGACGATGACATTGGCATCGGCAAACTTCTTGGCTACCGCCATCATGATGTTGGTGAAGGAAAAACCCGTGACGATGGCTACTTTTTCTTTTTCAATAAGCTCGTCAGCAATCTGGTTAGCCACTTCAGGCTTTAGTTGTGTATCACGTTTGATGACCTCTACCGGAACACCACCCAAGGTGCCGCCGTTTTGCTCTACGACCATCATGAACGCATCAAGCTTATCTTGACCCAACGCTGCTTGAGGGCCCGACAACTCACTCATAAAACCGATTTTGACAGCCTCTTCAGCTTGCACGCCTGAGCAGGCCATCATCAAACCGATCATCAGTGAAACTGTTCTCATTTTCATCATTATTCCTTTTTAGGCATATCCCAGCATTATAAGCAGTCTTTAGAGACAAGAATGATACGCATTAAGAATTTTTTTACACTTCACAACACTTGCGCTACTGACTGCTAGTCATTATCATTCTCAATTATAGCTTATAGGAGTTTACGATGCTTAAAAACGATCTCTCTCACTGGCCGTTAATTACTACCGTCGCCTCAGGCCCTGCCACCGTAGAGGAGTACGACGGTTTTTTTGAACAATGGGCGCACTGGCTACAACAAGACCAACCCTTTGCTACCTTGCGTATTTTCATGGATGGCGACTCTCTCACCCACCCAGCAGGCTCTGCCCAGCAATCTAAATTATGGCTACAACAATGGGGTCCCAGCATTCGTGAAAAAGTAACGGGCATGGCCACCGTTGTGCCCGCAGACCTTTACCCCAAAGTCAGCAAAATGAATGCTGAAAAACTATTCGGTGTACCCGCACAAACCTTTGACACCATTCCAGCTGCCATCCAATGGTTAGAAGAGCAAATTTTCAAGCAACCTTTACCAAACTCTGACACACTAGAACATACAATAACTGCTCTGCAAACTGCTGTACGTTCATGAGTCTTCCCCCTTCTGCACCCTTGCGCCCTAGACGTCGCGCACCCAAAGAACGACGCCTAGCGCTCATGAATGCCGCCCAAACTCTGTTCTTAGAGAAAGGCATACAGCACACCAGCGTAGACGATATCGTCATGGCTGCAGACGTCGCTAAAGGGACGTTCTACGTACATTTTGGCTCTAAAGATATCTTGCTGATGGCGCTGCAACAGCGCTTTATTGATGATTTTTGTGTACGTACGCACAGCGCTTTCCAGCCCCCCTACACCAGTTGGCACCAGCGTCTACAGCATTGGTTTGAGGCCGCCTTATCCAGCCTGACTCAGCAGGAGCTGCTGCATGACATGCTGTTTCACGACATACACCCCGCCAGTCGTTCGCTGATGCAGAACAACCCTGTCATCACGCAATTAATTGAGTTCATACAACAAGGCCAAACGGCTGGTGTATGGCACTGCGAATACCCACAAGAAATGGCCATCATCATGTTTCAAAGCATGCATGGCCTGGCTGACACCTTAATTTCTAGCCACACCCCACAACAACTTCCTGCATTAGCCGCGTTGCTCGCCAACACCTTTACAGCGGCTCTCTCGCGTTAACTCTGTGATTCCCCTATGAGTACTACTGCCTCACCCTCGTTTAACTTTAAACCGCTGTTAGTCGCCAACATGATCTGCAGCATGACCATGATGGCCTTTATCTCGGTGCTAGGCCCTATTGCCCGCGTGCTGGGATTAGCACCGTGGCAAGCTGGTGCTATTGCTACCGCTGGCGGGATCTTTATGATGCTGTCGTCTAGACTTTGGGGACAACGCAGTGACCATATAGGTAGACGCCATGTGCTGCTGCAAGGCGTAGGTGGCTTTTTACTTAGTAATATTGCCATGTGCATCCTGCTAATCGTGGCACTGCAATTCTCGCTTTATGGGATTTTAGTGTTTGCAGGCATGCTGCTAGCCCGTAGTGCGACCGGCCTGTTTTACGCAGCCATCCCCACCTCTGGACAAGCCTTGGTAGCCGATAATGTCCCACCCGCACAGCGTACTGCTACCATGGCGGCTTTGGGCGCTGCTAACGCAGCAGGTTTGGTACTAGGGCCTGCGCTTGCTGCTAGCCTGTCTAGCCATAGCCTCGCTACTCCGCTTTATCTGATTACTCTCCTACCCTTGGTCGCCCTCTTTATGTTGTGGCGTTACCTGCCTACCCAAGCCCCCAAAGCCCACACCGCTGCCACTGCGTTGGCCTTGCACGACCCTCGATTACGCAAACCCATGGCAGTCGCCTTCGTTGCCATGATGTGTGTGGCCATCGCCCAAATCACCATTGGCTTTTTTGCCATTGACCAATTACGACTATCGCCTGAAGCGGCTGCTCAAGCCTCTGGCACATCGCTTACCTTGGTTGGCATAGGGCTAATTCTCACGCAGCTCGCGGTGCGCCAATTAAATTGGCCCGCTCACCGTTTGATACGCGTGGGTGCGCTTATTGCCTTACTGGGTTTCGCCACGGCTGCCATTGCATTATCTACAATGATGCTTGCCACCAGTTTCTTAGTCGTTGCTATCGGTATGGGCTGCATTTTTCCTGCGTTTGCTGCGTTGGCCTCTAACTCTGTAGAAGCCCACGAACAAGGTGCAGCCGCCGGCTCTATTGGTGCCGCTCAAGGTTTGGGCATGGTGGTAGGCCCCTTGGCTGGCACCTTACTGTATGGCATCACGCCTGGCGTACCATTTTTCTTTGCGGCTCTACTCTTGGGCGGGATTGCCATCTTCCGTGTGTAAACATACGCGCGGCTTTTCTATTACCGGGCGCTCTAAGATATGAGCACCCGGCCCCAACTTACCCAATTCATCATACGGGTTACGCAATGGGCAGCTCTCTAACGATAAGCAGCCACACCCAATACAGCTATCTAGCTCATCACGTAACCGCGTTAAGCGCGCAATGCGTTCATCCAAGCCCTCGCGCCACTGCATAGACAACTGATGCCATTCCTCGGCCTTCATGTTGCTGCCATACGCAAAACGCCCAAAGGCTTGGGTGATCTCTTCTAGCGACAAGCCCGCTCGCTGCGCCACTTTAATAATTGCCACATAGCGTAACGTCACGGCGGGAAAGCAGCGGTGATTATTCGCGCCACGCTTACTTTGTATCAGCCCTTTGCTTTCATAAAAATGAATCGCCGATACTGCCACACCACTACGTTTTGCTACCTCGCCTACAGATAACAAACGCTCGCTACCCTGTTGCTTTTCCTGCTGATTCCCTGACTTCATCGCTTGACCTCAAGTTAACTTGAGGTTTTATAGTAGCGCCAATTAGAACGAGCACACAAGCCTCTATGCGCTTGTGATCTTTTATTGGAGTACAGCATGTCTAACAAAGTAGTCTTTCCATTTGCTGGCGTTACCGTGCTAGCGCTAGCTGCGCTTGGCTATTACTACCTTCCTGGCGCATCGGCTAAAGCGGGTTATGAATACCCACCCACTCCTGTTGCGGTGGCCTCCGTTACGGTTAAACCTGCCTATCTGGATATTGTGAGCACCGGCGAACTAGAGGCTGCACAGCAAGTCACCTTAACCGCCGAGACAGAGGGTCGCATTACCAAACTATTGATGGAATCGGGTAGCACGGTTCAGGCCGACCAGCCCTTAGTGCAATTAAATGACGCCAGCGAACAAGCAGAACGCCAACGCTTACAAGCCCAGCTTACACAAGCCAGGCAACACTACCAACGCACTCGCACCCTGCACCGCCAAGGCGTCGCCACTGCCGAACAACTGGAACAAGCTCAAGCAGCATTAGATATGAGCACCGGCGAATTACGCTTAGTAGAATCGCAAATTGCAAAAAAACAAATCAAAGCCCCTTTCCCGGGGGTATTGGGGGTGCGTCACGTACACGCAGGACAATACTTGCATGCGGGTGACAGCATCGTATCGCTAGTGAATAACGACACGGTTTATGTGAATTTTCAGATTGATGAGAAAAGTGCTGCCCATTTACGCGTGGGCCAGCCACTCACCGTGCTCAGTGATGCCCACCCCGAACAGCTCTTTGATGCCAGCATCACTGCTATTGATCCTCTTACCAACCGTTCCCGCAACGTGACCATACAGGCTCAGCTTACTGACTCAGACGCCACACCACGCGCCGGTAGCTCTGCCACCATTCAAGTCAGAATCCCACAGGCAGGCAACAGCTACTGGGTACCTGAGACAGCGATTAACTATGCCAGCTACGGCAACACCTTATTTACCGTATACACCACGGAGTCTGGCAGCACCGTAGCCAAACGCACCTCGGTAGACGTAGGTCGTCGCGACCAAGGCTTAGCTGAGATTTTGCAAGGGCTACAGCCTGAGGACCATGTCGTGGTTTCAGGGCAAATCAAACTGCAAGACCAAGCCCCTATACAGGTCAAAGAACACAACAGCTTGGCTCTGGCCAGTGACAAAGGGCTAGTGCCATGACCTTTACCGATCTTTTTATTCGCCGCCCTGTGCTGGCCATTGTGGTCAGCGCACTGATTTGCTTATTGGGTTTACAAGCGTTGGGCAAGCTGCCCATACGCCAGTACCCCCTGCTGGAAAACGCATCTATTACCGTCAGCACCCAATACCCAGGAGCCCCCTCTGATGTAGTGCAAGGCTACATTACCCAACCCATTACCCAAGCCGTATCATCCGTAGAGGGGATTGATTACGTGCAGTCCACCTCTGTGCAAGGTCAAAGCCGCGTCACCATTAGGCTTAACCTTAATCAGGATTCCAACAAAGCACTTACCGAGGTGATGGCGCGGGTAAGCCAAATTCGCTACAAGCTGCCCAAACAGGCCTATGACCCCGTGATTGAACGGTCATCTGGGGATTCCACGGCCGTTGCATACGTGGGCTTCTCTAGTAACAGCCTCCCCATACCTGAACTCACCGACTACTTATCGCGCGTCGTCGAACCCTTATTTGCCACCATTGATGGGGTTTCCAATGTACAAGTCTACGGCGGCCAAACACTGGCTATGCGCTTATGGTTAGACACCCAAAAACTCGCCACCCGCGACCTAACCGCCAACGATGTCGCCCAAGCCGTACGCGACAACCATTACATTGCCGCTCCCGGGCAAGTAAAAGGGCAATATCTGTTATCTAACATTCAGGTCAACACCGACATTGGCAGCGTTTCTGAGTTTCAAGAACTGGTCATCCGCCATGATAGCGATGGCCCTATTCGCATACGTGATATAGGCACCGTAGAACTGGCTGCCAACGCCACCGATAGTAGCGGTTTAATGAACGGCGAACCTGCTGTGTATTTAGGTTTGTTTTCTACCCCCACTGGCAACCCTTTGGTCATTGTAGATGGCATCCGTCAACTACTGCCCAGCATCCATAGCACCCTCCCACCCGAGGTCAGCGTAGAACTGGCCTTTGAAACCGCACGCTTTATCCAAGCCTCTATAGACGAAGTAATGAGCACCTTGCTTGAAGCCATGCTCATTGTGATTGCGGTCATTTACTTGTGCTTGGGCTCATTACGTACCGTGCTGGTACCTTTAGCTACTATCCCTCTGTCTATTCTGGGGGCGGCATCCATTATGCTGGCCTTCGGTTTCAGCATTAACTTGCTCACTTTACTCGCCATTGTGTTGGCGGTAGGCCTAGTGGTGGACGATGCCATTGTGGTTGTTGAAAACGTGCACCGCCACATACTAGAAGGCAAATCACCCGTAGTGGCGGCCTTATTGGGTACGCGTGAAGTGGCAGGCCCCGTGATCGCCATGACCCTAACCTTGGCCGCCGTCTACGCCCCCATTGGCCTGATGGATGGCTTAACCGGAGCCCTGTTCCGCGAGTTCGCGCTCACACTTGCGGGTGCCGTCTTGGTGTCTGGGGTTGTGGCGCTAACCTTGTCGCCGGTGATGAGCTCCTACCTATTAAATAGCCAGCAACAAGAAGGCAAACTTGCCCAATTGGCTGAACACTTCTTTAACAAGCTGGGACAGCACTATCACCGCCTACTAGAAAGCTTACTGCGCCATCACAAAAAAGTACTGGCAGTGGCTGTGCTGATTTTCTTAAGCCTACCCATACTATATAAAATGCCGCAGCAAGAGCTCGCCCCTCCAGAGGATCAAGCTCACCTGCTCAGTGCGGTAAAGTCCCCACAGTACAGTAACTTAAACTACGCCGAACACTTCTCGCGTCAGCTCACGGATGTCTTCAACGATATACCTGAAGGTAGAGGCTCATGGATCATCAACGGTACCGATGGCCCTGCAGCCAGCTTTGGTGGTCTAGAACTGAGCTCATGGGGGGATAGAGATCGCTCCGCTGCCGAAATCCAGCAAGACCTACAAGGCAAGGTTAGCGATGTAGAGGGCAGTAGCATTTTCATTTTCCAACTACCCCCACTGCCCGGCTCCACCGGCGGCCTACCTGTACAACTGGTACTGAAAAGCACGCTAGACTACCCACAGCTATTTGCCGCCATGGAGCAAATTAAAGCTGAGGCATGGAAAAGCGGCTTGTTCGTCGTGGTAGATAGTGATTTAGACTACAACAACCCCGTTACTCGCCTACACATTGATAGAGCCAAAGCCAATAGCTTAGGTATCAGCATGCAAGCCATTGGTGAATCATTGTCCTTATTGATGGGTGAGGACTATATCGCTAGATTCACCCTGCAAGGGCGCGCTTACGATGTGATTCCTCAAGGTACCCATTCTGAGCGTCTTAGCCCCGACAGCCTGAAACAACACCGTATACGCACCGCAGCGGGCGACACCATTGCGCTGTCTACGATTGTGTCGTTAGAAACAGGGGTCACAGCAAACTCGTTAACGCAGTTTGACCAACAAAACGCGGCCATCTTCCAAGCCATTTTGGCGCCAGGCGTAGCCATGGGTGATGCGGTTAGCTTCTTAGAAGATAGCCTAAGCGCCTTACCCGCCGACTTCACCCATGACTGGTTGGCCGACTCTAGGCAATTCAAGCAAGAAGGTAACACCTTAGTCTTTGCCTTTATGGGTGCACTGATTGTGATTTACCTTGTATTGGCAGCGCAATACGGTAGTTTTGTTGACCCCCTAATTATTTTGGTCACTGTCCCATTATCTTTATGTGGCGCACTCTTACCACTGGCCTTGGGCTTAGGCTCACTGAACATCTATACCCAAATTGGATTGGTCACGTTAATTGGGCTAATCAGCAAGCACGGCATTTTGATGGTGGAGTTCGCCAACGAACTACAGCACAAGTCGCAGCTCGATAAGCGCCAAGCCATTTTACGTGCGGCTGAAATACGTCTACGCCCCGTTTTAATGACCACGGTCGCCATGGTGTTTGGTCTGCTGCCCTTGCTGTTTGCCAGCGGTGCAGGTGCAAATAGCCGCTTTGGCCTAGGTGCTGTACTCATTACAGGTATGGCGTTGGGCACGTTATTTACCCTGTTTATCCTGCCCTCTTTCTACTTATTACTCGCCAGAGACCATACCCAACACAGCCGCACTACACGTCAGCAACAGTTGGAGCAGTTTGATCTGGAAGCAGGAGTCGAAAAATCATGATGATGCGCCCCCCTTTTCTACTTTCTTTGATTGCCAGTAGCGTTCTTATTGTAGGGTGCGCCGTAGGGCCAGAGTACGAGCGCCCTATGACACACCAGCTTTCTGAAACCGCCATACCGTACCAAGACTTCTCCACTGTCCTACCCCGTACACATTGGTGGAGCTGGTTTGCCGACCCACAATTGGATCAGTTGATACAACAGGCCTTAGCGTCTAACCACGACATACTCAAAGCCGAGGCTAGACTCAACAAAGCACGTGCCTTACTGAATCAACAAGACAGCGAACGCTGGCCTCAAATCACAGGCAGTGCAAGCCAAACCCGACAAAGCCAGCAAGTAAGCATAGACCCAAACCGCAGGGAAGTAGGCGAACCCCGACAAGTGGGCATGCAAGTGCAATGGGAAATTGATTTGTTTGGCCGTTTACAGCGCTTAAGCGAAGCCGCGTCTGCCAACGCGGAAGCGTCTAACGCGGACATTGCACAAATGCAGCAGCTCATTGCGGCGTCTGTTGCTGAAGCGTATTTTTCGTACCGTCATCTGCAAAAGCAGCTATCCCTTAAAGAACAGCATATAAAAAGCTGGTCAGAAACCGTCGCTCAGCTTCAGGCCGAGTACCGTGCCGGTGCTGGCCTGCCTGAAGACAGCGAAGACGCTCAAGCCAGATTACAACGCCAGTATCAAGAGCACGAAGCCTTAGCCCTAAACCTGGCACAACAGTTGCTCTCACTGAAAACAGTGTTGGGGCTAGCCCCCGATGAAGCGCTGGTGCTGCACGCAGAACAAGGCACCACCCCCGAGGTCAAAACCCTACCGCTTGCTCACGTCAACGAGTGGATACAACAACGCCCCGATGTACGCCGCGCAGAAGCCCAGTTGCAAGCCTCTACCGCTCACATAGGTGCTGCCACAGCAAACCTGTATCCACGCCTTAGCTTAAGCAGCTTCTTAGGCTTTTTCTCGCTGGGCACACAAGGGTTAACTGCGGCCACACAAGCCTACTCGGCCCAAGGTGTTGTGCAATGGCCCGCCATCAACCTGTCGTCAGCCAGAGCCCAGTTACGTGCAGCAGAAGCCGATGGCGACTATGCCTTGGTTGACTATCAACAGCGCATACTCACCGCCCAGCAAGAGGTACAAAGTGCCGTACTCAATATCACCGAGCACCAAAAGCAGGTGTACCGATTACTGCAAGCCAGCCAGCACATGCAACGGGCAGCCGACATTGCGCAAACACGGCACAGCGCCGGGTCTGGCAGTTATTTGTACGTGCTAGAAACCCAACGTACGTTGTTTGAGATAGAGCAACAATTACGGCAAGAAGAATTTACTGCCCAACGTTATGTAGTTCAGCTCTACAAAAGCCTAGGCTGGTGGGGGGCCAATGACGGATAACTGATACAGATAATTTAAACGCAGACACTAGGATTCAGGTTATCGTTAGCACACTTCACGGATTTCTCTTTGCGTATACCTTTCCATGAAAATTGAAACAGCCCTTTATTTTCGCAGCTTCCTAGTGCTGCTTGCTGCAGTCAGCCTGATATTTATCTGGCTACTGCTCCCCTTTTACGGAGCCGTGTTTTGGGGCGTGGTCTTAGCCATTATTTTCGCCCCGCTACAACGCCGTATTCTGACGGCCATGAACGGCAGAAAAACATTAGCGGCACTTGCGTCGCTAGTGTTTATTATTCTGATCGTGATTATTCCCGTCATTTTAATTGCGGGTGCTTTGGTTCAAGAGATGGTCTCTCTCTATAAGCTCATGGAGGGTGGCGAGCTGAATCTGGGGAATTACTTAGATCAGATTCTACGCAGCATGCCAGAAAGCGTACGCAACCTCGCAGATCGTTTACTGGGCGGTGACCTGAATAAAGTACGTGAACAGTTCTCTGACTTTGCTGTAAGCGCCGGCCAATTTCTGACCAAACAAGCATTAAGCATTGGCAGCAATACCTTCCAATTCTTGGTGAGTCTGGGCATCATGCTCTACCTGCTGTTTTTCCTGCTGCGCGACGGCACGATGCTGGGTAGACACTGCCGTAACCTGATCCCTTTAAGTGAAGAACAAAAAAGCCACCTGCTGCGTAAGCTCACTATTGTGGTGCGTGCCACCATCAAAGGAAACTTAGCCGTTGCCGCCACCCAAGGCGCCTTAGGTGGGATGATCTTCTTTATTCTGGGTATTCAGGCATCGCTGTTCTGGGGCGTACTCATGGCTGTGCTGTCGCTGCTGCCTGCAGTCGGTGCATCACTGATCTGGGGGCCAGTAGCCATTTACTTCTTTGCAACAGGCCAGGTATTTGAGGGAACGGTACTGACAGCATTCGGCCTCTTTGTCATCGGTTTGGTCGACAACGTGCTGCGCCCACTACTCGTGGGTAAAGACACCAAAATTCCTGATTACATCATTCTGATTTCCACACTGGGTGGTTTATCACTATTTGGCTTAAATGGCTTTGTGATTGGCCCACTGATTGCGGCTCTCTTTATTGCTTGCTGGGACTTATTTCCTGCAGCACTTGAACAGCGCAATCGCAGTTTGGAAGAAGAACGCAATCAGCGCCACTAGTCCTAGCGACTTCCATACGCACAAACAACAGCGGCAGGCCTTAGGCCTGCCGTTATTGTTTACATACATACAACCATAATCTGCGTTAGGCTACTGCTGCAATACGACCATAACGTAAGAAACGTCCTGAAAACCCTTTAGGATTTTCCTCGGTAGGCTCTTCTTTTAACTCGGTATTTTCTAAGAGCTCAAAACCGTGTTCTTTTAACGCTTTACCAAAACGACCCGCATAACCACGATTTGGATCTACTAACCAAAACTCTGCGGTAGGCTCACTATGCTGATCAATGAACCCAGCCAACTCGTCTGGCATATCAGGCTCATACAGTACGTCGCTAGCAATCACCAAATCAAAACGACTTTCCAACACCTCAAGCCCATATATTTTGGCTTGCTGATTGTAGTTCTTACCCCAACGACCATATTTATAGCGCATTGGTAAAAGTTTGTTCAAATGCACATTACGACGTAAGAACTCACCACCTAACGGGTGGGTATCACTTGCTGTAATTTGTAGACCACGCTGGTGTGCCACTAAACTGGCTAACCCTAAGCCACAACCTATTTCCAATATGCGGCATTTTTTATCTAGCTCACGTGTGGCTACTTTATTAGCCAACTGAATACTAGACGGCCAAAGCTGACCAAACACCGGCCACATCGCTGATGAAACTCCCAAACGAGCGGCCATACCCTTGTAATCATGGAATTGCTGAGTATCGGCCAATGTACGCAGACGCATATTACCTGCCTCCTGTACATTCACAGTTTGTATACGTGTTTCATACGCATGCATACTACTCTCCCTAAAACCCATAACACTCTATAGCATGGACTATTACGAAGGATAATGCAAATTTCGCCGATTTTATAGCAAATTAATGAAAAATAAAAGCAAAATAAAAACTTTTAGAAACAAATAAGTGCTAGACCAAAATTCAAACCTACTGGTGACAACCGCTTAGCCCACCATTTTCAATGCCACAATAGAAGCAATAATCAACACCAAATAGAAAAACTTGCGCACCCCGCCCTTATCACCCCACAGCACGATGCCTGACACTACCGTACCTATCACCCCTATCCCTGTATAGGCGGTATAAGCAATAGACACATCAATAGTGCGCATAGATAAATACAAAAAATACAGCGAGCTAGATAGTCCTAAGCCATACACCACAGCCCCACGTCTATACCGCTTACACGCGATATCTCTAATACCCGCCACTACAAAAATTTCCAGAAGCCCCGCTAGAACCAAAAACAACCAACTCATGCTAGACCTCGTTCTGCTTAAGCTTGACCACCGAGAACAAGATCACGGCAATAGCCAGCACCGCAGCCCACTTCAACTCTTTGCCAAAGTACAGCACATCCAGCATATAGGTGCCCACTGTGCCAAAGGTCACAAACACCACATACGCAAAGGCCGCCCCCATTCGCTGAGCCGCCAACACCATAAAGATAAAACTACCCACAATGCAGACTACCGTTGCCCCCCACTCCAACGGGTTCACCGCATATTTAAGACCTGCTGCCCACAGTACCTCCAGCGCACTGGAGATCACTAGAAAAACCCAACTCAACATGAAATAACACCAACTTGTGTAGGATGATTACGTTGCCTGCCTGCCCATCAAGCCCGCAATATCGTTAAATGTGTCTTGCCACGCTTGGTCGCTCAGCTCTGCCAAGCCAAAATAGCGCAACACAAATGCCCCTTCGGTAGCAAAATACGCGATACGCGCATTTCTACCCTCTGGGGTGGTGGTATCTAAGTCGGCCAACCGTTCGTGGTGCCAACGCTTGATCCACTCTCGTAACTCTTTAGCTTCTAACAACACACTGAGATGGCTGGCAGCGCGCGCAATCAATGCCTGCTCATCAGCGGTAATATGTATATGGTGGCTAATCTTAGCGATGCTAGATAGATCTTCTAGCGATACGCCTGCTGCTTTTTCTAAACACACATCGTAGCGATGGCCCCATCGCTCTAGCATGGCATTCACTAAGCCTTGCTTAGTACCAAAACACGACTGCACACCACCTTTGCTAATGCCTATAGCCTTGGCTACGGCATCAATGGTGAGCGCTGCTGCCCCGCTTTGATCCACAATAGCCTCTGCGGCATCTAACACCTTATCTCTGTCTATGCTGCGAGGTTTGCTCATTTCACCACCATTGAATACATACGTATGTATTGTATTTGATGAGCGAAAAAACCAGCAATCTATTTCGTCTTAGCCCTAGATACCAAACTCAGCTACTCCGTGGCTCAGTACGGTGATATTTCGTTCTATAGCACGCGCTTGAAAGGCAACACTGCCTTGCCCATTGAGCCAAAAATCAAACATCAACTTATCGCCTGGATATACCGCTGCAGCAAACCGTACGCTTAGCAACGTCAGCCTACTCGCGTCGTAGGCGCAAAAGTGCTTAAGAATAGTATTTGCCGCCATGCCATATAGACACAACCCCTGCAACGTTGGCTTATGAAAGCCCGCCGCTCTGGCCACATCAGGATCTGCATGCAAAGGGTTAGCATCGCCATTCAATCTATAAAGCAGCGCCGCACGAGAACTGACCGTTACAGGCCAACACTGATCTGGGGCGCGATTAGGCACTGCCGGTAACTCAGCCAAGGGGACATCAACACCACCGTAGCCGCCATTACCCTTGCACAACTTCACCTGATACACCGTGGCCAATTTTTCATCGGTAAATGCATCGTATAGCTTGCGCTCTACCGCTACCAATAACCCCACATCTTTACCTTTATCTATTACCGCCGCGATGTGTGTGCGTCCAACCACGCTGCCTGCTGCAGGCAAAGCACGATGCATAATTAATCGCTGCTCTACCGGCACCACGTGCCGCCAGTCTATACCCGTCATGGGATTACGCATCCAACAGGTGGGGGCCGCCAAGACTACGGCCAAACTGGGTAATGCCTGTAGCGCCCCCTTTCCCTCGTAGACAAAGGCTCGCTGGCGATCCTCTAGCGGCAGGGCGCCCAACCCCACACTAAGCGCGTAAAACATACTGTCACGCTCTGTGTAATCCTGCCGTATGTCCTGAAAGGTCCACTGTTTAATGCGCTTATACGCCATCTCATTCCCCGCCCTACTCTTCACACAACCCTGACTGCCATCCCTAGAAAACCCATCATACGAGATACAATTGCCATACCTGTTCGCCTTTATTAAACGCCCCTTAGTTAGTAACTAAACATTTCCGCAGAGCAAAAGCATTTTGATCAAAATTTTGCTCTTTCCTTTATTTACTTAGCTTGCACTGTTTTCACTCGCGCAAGGGCTCTCGCTCCCCCACCCTTAGAAAATAACATATTGTTACTTTTAAGCGAATATATCTCCCCATCGATGCCAGTCCCTTCCCTTGATCCAACTCAAGAAAACGGCTCTTCCACTAACGCAAACATCTCGCACCCCCACTAAGCGATCGTGATCGTTTATGCTACATAAGCATGAACACAATGCCACCTTCTACGTAGGGATCACACATGAAGCCATCACCCCGGATTCTCGTTATTATGGGCAGCGTACGTCTGCAACGGATTAGTCCTTTGCTGGCCGACTGGGTAGCCAATGTGGGAAGACTTTGTTTACCAGAAGCTATCTTTGAATTGGTGGACTTACGCAACTGGCCTCTGCCCATGATGGATGAGCCAGCGATCCCTGCACACGCGACGGGTTACAGCACACCCCATGCACAAGCATGGAGTCATAAAATTGCCAATGCTGATGCCTTTATATTTGTGACACCCCAATATAACTGGGGGTATCCTGCGGCGTTAAAAAATGCGCTAGATCACCTTCACCACGAATGGCAGCATAAGCCTGCGTTAATTGTGAGCTATGGCGCACATGGCGGTGACAAGTGTGCAGTCCAATTACGGCAAGTGCTCACGTCACTAAGCCTTCACGTCACTGAACAGCACATCGAATTAACACTAAGCTCTGAGCAAATTTTGCGTAACGATGGGCATATCGCTTTACCTGAGGCGGTACAAAGCCAAGACGCCACATTACAAACAGGGCTTATGGAATTACGGCAACTGCTGCGCTAACTCTTTTCTGATGCCACATCAATAGCTGTGTCAGAGTGATGGCAATGCTTCGTCATTTTCCATAAAAATCATAGCTTTATAACATTCACAAACAGCCAAAAAACAGTCATCAATAGAATAATTGGCTATATAAAATCCCCTATCTTCATAGAAAAAACTTTTATAAACATACGTATTTCTTGCTATTTATCACCAAGAAATAGAAATATTTAGCAATAAAATACAATCATGGTTACGTATGTGTTTTTAGAATTCCCTCTAGAATCTCCACATCGTTAGGAATTTTGCAGCACAGAAAACCAAAACAATAATTTTCTAGCCATCAAAACGCACAAAAGAAGTTGTTTCAAGCCTAACTCGGCCCAACCCTTTTCTTTCCATGAGGTTATAGAAATGGCTCTGCATTCCAAAGATGACATTCGCGATCGCATGTTTGATGACGTGTACGCGTCCACCGACTTATCGGTAGTCATGCCTAAGTACAAAATACCTGAAAACGAACATGATCCCCGTCACGCCTATCAAGTCGTGCACGATGAACTCATGATGGATGGTAACTCGCGCCAAAACTTGGCCACCTTTTGCCAAACCTGGGTAGACGATGAAGCTCGCCGTCTTATGGATGAGTCCATAGACAAAAACATGATTGATAAAGACGAGTACCCACAAACAGCCGAAATCGAGTCACGCTGCGTGCACATGATTGCTGATTTATGGAACTCGCCTGACGCAGCCAACACCATGGGTTGTTCTACCACTGGGTCATCGGAAGCCGCTATGCTAGGCGGTTTGGCATTGAAGTGGAGCTGGCGCAAAAAAATGCAGGCCGCTGGCAAACCTACCGACAAACCCAACCTAATTTGTGGCCCAGTACAGATTTGCTGGCATAAATTTGCTCGCTACTTTGATGTAGAACTGCGCGAAATCCCACTAGAAGGCGACCGTCTCATCATGTCGCCCGAAGAAGTACTAAAACGCGTAGACGAAAACACCATAGGCGTAGTGCCTACAATGGGCGTTACCTTTACCTGCGATTACGAGCCCGTCAAAGCCGTTAGCGACGCCTTAGACAAACTGCAAAAAGACACAGGTTTGGATATTCCCATACACGTGGATGGCGCTAGCGGTGGTTTCCTTGCCCCCTTTTGCGCCCCTGAAATTGAATGGGATTTCCGCCTACCACGAGTGAAATCCATTAACTCCTCTGGACACAAATTTGGTTTAGCACCATTAGGGGTGGGTTGGGTAATCTGGCGTGATGCCGCAAGCCTACCTGAAGAACTGATCTTTAACGTGAACTATTTGGGTGGCAACATGCCCACCTTTGCACTGAACTTTTCACGTCCCGGCGGCCAAATCGTCGCGCAATACTACAATTTCCTGCGCTTGGGTAAAGAGGGCTATAGACGCATTCAAACCGCATGCTACGACACGGCCAAATACCTGTCCCGTGAGATAGAAAAATTCGGTCCCTTTAAAATCATCTTTGACGGTGACATGAAAAAAGGCATCCCTGCGCTGTCATGGACTATTAAAGAGGAATACAAAGGCAAAGTGAACTTCAGCCTTTACGACTTTGCTGATCGCCTACGCAGTCGTGGCTGGCAAGTGCCCGCGTACTCGATGCCTGCTAACCGTGAAGATCTGGTTGTGCAACGCATTTTAGTGCGCCATGGCGTAAGTCGGGATTTGGCCGATTTGCTGCTGGCCGATTTCCAACGCACATTAGATTACTTTGCTAAACGGCCTGTCTCTCAGCCGTTAGATGAGCAAGAAGCCGGCGGCTTCCATCACTAACACATAGCTCCCCCGAAAGAGGTCATTCATCAATGACCTCTTTCTGTATCCCCTGCCTGTTCCTGTTTTCCCTACCTTACCTAAGAGGGTAACGATGAGCACGACAACACAAAATCAGCCTACGGCGAAGATGTCGATTGCTACCATTGCCATCATGAACATCACGGCCGTGGTCAGCCTGCGCTTTCTACCATCTGAAGCTGAATATGGTTTAGGTTCTATATTCTTCTTCGCCTTTGCGGCACTAGTTTTCCTCATTCCCATGGCGTTAGTAGCTGCCGAACTTGCTACCACCTACCCTGAAAAAGGCGGTGTCTTTCGCTGGGTAAGTGAGGCCTTTGGCCCTAGACTAGGCTTTTTAGCCATGGCCATGGTGTGGATTGAGGTGATTCCCTACTTCCCTACTGTGCTGACCTTCGGCGCCGTATCCATTGCTTTTATTGATCCTACGGTTAGCGTGGCCGAATCTATCTCGGCTAACAAATGGTATATCACCGGTTTTGTGCTGATTGTGTATTGGATCTCTGTAGCCATTGCCTTACGCGGCGTAGGTATCTTTGCCAGCGTTTCAAAATGGTGCGGTATTGTGGGTACGATTATTCCTGCCGCTATTGTGACTATCCTAGGGTTTGCTTACCTAATTTTCAGCGGCAACAAGCCTTTGGTTGAACTGTCTTGGGACGCGCTGATGCCCGACTTCAGCAACTTCAGTACGGTGGTGTTGGCTGCCAGCATTTTCCTTGCCTATGCGGGGATGGAAATGAACGCCGTACACGTGAAGGACATGGACAACCCCACTAAGAAATACCCCATCGCTATCACCATAGCGTCCTTGGGTACAGTGGCTATTTTCCTACTCAGCACGCTAGGTATTGCCTTCATTGTGCCCGCTCAAGATATCAACCTCACCCAAAGCTTACTGTTAGCCTACGACCTGCTGTTCAAATGGTTAGGTGCTCCATGGCTAGGTTCTATTGTCGCGGTCATGCTGGCTTTTGGCGTGTTGGGCGGTGTGGTGACATGGATTGCAGGCCCCAACACAGGGGTACTAGCCGTCGCCAAAGCTGGCTATCTGCCCCGCTGGTTCCAAAAAACCAATAAGCATGGCATGGGTGTGAACCTCATGCTGGTGCAGGCTGTGATCGTGTCCATTTTATCTATCACCTTCGTGGTTATGCCATCGGTACAGGCTGCCTTCCAGATTCTGTCGCAGCTTACCGTGATCCTATACTTGGTGATGTATTTACTGATGTTCGCAGCGGGTATTCGCCTACGCCGCACTCAACCAGATCGCCCTCGCCCCTATCGTGCCCCTGCCATGTACTTGTGGGCCTCTCTGGGTTTCCTAGGTTCGCTAATCGCTTTTGGACTAAGCTTTGTCCCCCCTAGCCAAATCGCCGTAGGTAGCCCCACCTCGTACTTCTTGTACTTGGTCGTTTTGGTGGTGATCTTTGTGGCTATACCGCTGATTATTTATGCCCAACGTAAACCTAGTTGGCGTGACCCTAACTCTGACTTTGAACCCTTTACGTGGGAAGTTAACGCTGCTGCCACCGCCGCTACATCTAGCTCGGCTCCAACGGCAAGTAACACCCACACAGGAGCAGGAAAGTGTTAGATCTCACCACCCTACAATCCGTCGTAGAGCAGGCACATCGCGAGTTTGGGCAAGCTCCTGGTGGCGCCAATGCTGATTACATTCCTTTTCTGGCCAACATCCCTAGCGACCTTTCGGCTCTCGCCGTGGTCACCGCCAATGGAGATGTTATTTCCTCGGGTGACATACACTACCGCTTTGCCATAGAGTCTATTTCTAAGGTATGCACTCTGGCCTTAGCCCTTGAAGACTGGGGGGCACAAGTCGTACAGCAAAAAATTGGAGCCGATGCCACCGGCATGCCTTTTAATTCTGTCATGGCCTTAGAGTTACACAGCGGCAAACCCTTATCCCCTCTGGTGAATGCTGGTGCTATTGCCAGCGCTAGCCTGATCAAAGCCAAAAACACTGAAGATCGCTGGAACCGCATTCTGGACATGCAGCGTAAATTGGGATCACCACAAATCAAGCTGTCCAACCCGCTTAATGAGTCCGAGCAAAGCACCAACTTTCATAACCGTGCTATTGCTTGGTTGCTGTATTCGGCGGGGTACTTGTACTGCGATCCGATGGAGGCATGTGATGTATACACCCGCCAATGCTCTACCCTACTCACTACGGTAGAACTCGCCACCATGGGAGCAACTCTTGCCACAGGCGGCATTAACCCCCTTAGCAAAGAACGTGTGCTTAGCTCAGACAATACTCCCCGCATTCTGGCCGATATGACCATGGAGGGGTTGTATGACACCTCGGGGGATTGGGCCTACACCGTAGGTCTGCCCGGCAAAAGCGGTGTGGGTGGCGGTATTCTGGCCGTGGTACCCGGTGTGATGGGTATTGCAGCGTTTTCGCCCCCTTTGGATGAGGTAGGCAACAGCGTACGAGGGCAAAAAATGGTTGCCTCTGTGGCTAATACACTGGGCTACAACCTGTATAAAAGCTAACCTGACGTAGCAAGAAGCATCCACCAAAAAGGCCCTGTATAACTACAGGGCCTTTTACATGCTCTCGCTGCTTAATCTACCGTGCCATCTAGCGGCGGAGTAGACATACCCTTACCAAGCACGCCGGCTACCGTAAATAAAAATGCCAAGCCACGTCGCACTTCAGGATCACGCGCCAAGCGCCATAAGCCCATGATAGAAGGCGGCTCTTTCATGTCTGCCACCTGCGCGTGTGCCATGCGTGCCGCATTGCCTGCTGTCCACACCGCCCCCGTCACATCATCAAAGGCTTTGGCCATTTTCTCTACCATGTAGGCATCCGTCATATCTACGACGTCAGCAGTCACGGAAGCCAAATCCACCAGCTTGTTTAGCCTCCCTCCCGCCAGCAATGGCGCAACTTTAGCCATCAACTCTTCCAAGCCCTGTAGCGCTGCCTCATTACCCAGCACAGCATCAAAAGGGGTAGACGCTGCTTTTTCAGGGGTGATGTTTAGGGTGTTGTGCCCAGTATTTTCAATATTCGTCATCGTAATCTCCTTTATCTCGTTCAATGCTTAGGCTTACACCAACCCACGAGCCACTGCCCAGTACGCACCACGGTTAAAGCCCTTACGCATCAACCCGCCCAATTTGGTAGGTGGTGTAGGCTGCACATCAACGTTGTAGTCGTACCAAAGCGGCATACCGTCTTCTAGCCCCATCTGCGCAATCGCAACGACTTTGCCATCGTACGCAGCACAAATACGGCCATGCCTAATTTCAGACGCCACGTTGTTCACCACTACCGGAGACTGGCTATGGCACGAACCACCTGCTTTACTGACAGGTAAATCGACGGTATCACCCAACACATACACGTTTTCCAAGCCCAGCACTTTCATGCTTTCGTGATCGGTAGGCAACCACCCTTCGTTATCAGCGGCTTGGGAAATTCCGGCTTTCCTCACGGCCTCTACGGCATGAATAGGTGGTGTAGCCATCAAGATATCGAAGTTTTCTTCTTGTCCCTCAGCCGAGTAAGCAATGTTTCTAGAGGGGTCTACCCTATCCAAAGTAAAACCACGCTGGTGCTTGATACCTCGTTGTTCAAAAATCGTCGGCAATACTTCGCAGGTATCTTTCTGCAGGAACAAACAATTACGCAACAACTGTGCAACAGTAGGATAGGTGTACACGATTTCAATTTGATCGCGCACACCGCGCTTACGCAGCAAATCATCCAACATTAAGGTGGTTTCAATAGGCGCAATCCCACACTGGTGCGGTACGTTGTGCGTTTTGGGGAAAGTCACCGTAATGAAAATTCGGCCTTTTTCTATGCTGGCTAATTTATCAGCCAGTTGTCTGGCTGGCGCATGCTGGTAGAAATGATCCCCTGCTTCTTTTAACCCCTCGATTTTCTCAGGTGCAGGTATACATCCTGTAGAGATAATCAGGTGGTCATAATCGATCTTCTTACCGCTGCGACAATGCACTTTATTAGAGGCAAAATCAAACTGCATGACCTCTTCAAGTTGGAAGTCAATTTCCGGACGCAACAAACTACGTTGCGGCCTACGCAGCTCGTCACGAAAGAAGCTATTAAAGGCCACATACATGAACGCTGGCTTGTAATAATGCCAAGGCGAGTTCGAAATCATCGTGATTTTCACCTTCTTGGCACGGATTTCAGGATACAGCTTATTCACTAAATGATTGGCCGTCATGGTGCCGCCAATCCCACCACCCACAATCAAAATATGATGCGCCATTGATGTCTCCTTTCTTGTCATAAAAATAGAACGAACATTCGTTCTAATCTCTGGTATAAAAAAACGAGCTGCTACTACAACCCGTTTCTCGCACTACTACCTCGTCGTATTAGTGCTGTACTGCAGCCCACGTACGCGACCACAATTCATCAAAATAATGCTCTAACGTCTGTTCTACTAGCCCATCTAAGCGCAAGCATACTAATCGTATCGCCGCCCCATAAACCAGTGCTCCAGCCACCGATGCATCCATCATCGGGATCTCGCCCTCTTCTATACCTTTCAACACAAACCGGCGCATACGCACAAAGGCCGATGCTGAACAAATGGATTTTTCCGTAGGTAAAAACTCTTTATGTCGGGCATGAATAATAAAACCCATTGCATCTGGGTCTGAATCTGTCAACTCAAACAACATACCTACTACAGCTTTGCAGCGTTGCTCGGCACTAGCATGGCTAGACTCAATATCATCCAACAACCGGTTCATACCAGACAACAGATGGTCAAACAACGCACGGGCAATCCCTGCTTTATCGGTAAAGTGATGGTACACAAACCCCACTGACACATCGGCTGCTGCCACAATTTCATGAACCGAGGTACTGAAGTAACCCTTCTCATTAAACAAGCGCAGGGCTGCTCTCAATATGGCCTCGTGACGAGGGGCCATTTCAGGAAACAGACTACAGGTTTTTTCAGTTAGTTCAATCATGAAGCAATTATAGAATGAATATTCGTTTTATGAAATTGAGAATCACAAGAAGACAACCACATCTGTATTTTATTGCTTACTTGGCAGCCTAGCTGCGTTACATGCGTAACACCACCCTCATTTAACGGGCAATGATAGTTCTTCGGCTATAGCCTGCCCTATGGATGCAATCGCTGCATTGCGCGCCTCAATGGGAGCATCCGTTTCAGTGATATACACAGCGACTACTAGGGGTGCATGCTGCGTAGGCCACAGCACCGCCGCTACCCCACGCGTCCCGTACTCTGCACTACCGCTTCTATCTGCCACCAACCAATCGCTAGGCACACCCGCACGTAATAAAGGCCCCGCCACCTCGTTCGCCGCCAACCAGCCCACTAACTGTTCACGCATAGTTGGGGTTAGCGCGGAGTCCAACAATAATGCGCGCATAGTGGCCACCATTGCAGACGGCGTAGTGGTATCGCGCTCATCCCCTGGCGTAGCCTCGTTCAACTCTGGCTCCATCCTATCGAGTCGGGTGCTCTGATCACCAATACTGCGCAGAAATGACGTTACGGCGGTAGGGCCGCCCAATACATTCAACACAAGATTAACAGCCGTATTATCACTACTACGCAATGTAATCTCGCACAGCTGAAAGGCTGACAGCGTCTGTCCTACCAGCTCTTTAGTCACTGGTGCATACGTCTGTATATCGTCGGGCTGCAGCAAAATTGGGCTATGCAGCAACGGCTCACCGTGCTGTAACAGTGCTGCGCACACTAGCGTTTTAGCGGTACTAGCCATAGGAAAACGTTCGTCTGCTCTATAGAGCCACGACTGCCCGCTACCGGTATCCACTACAGCCACACCCACGCGTGCCTGCAACTGCTCTTCTATTGCTGCCGCTCTTTGCAAAATAGGCCCCTTGCTGCTGGCCTGCGCTTGCCCCAATGTTACAAGGCTTGCTACAGCCAACACCAAAGAGGCCATATAACCGTAAAACGTAGTGCTGTCAGTGCGGGCTAAGGTACGTGTGAAGAATCTATGCAACATAGGGACGAGCTCCTTATAACTGGCTCCCCACACATTGCTTTGTTGCTATGACTCGGCCGGTGCCTGGGGTACCTGATGAGGAAGTACAAAAATTTTGTCAAAGCCTAAGGTAAAGAAAAATGTATAGACTAAGAAAAAGACTAACAAAGTAACTTCCATCATGAAAGCCGTCCACACACCCACGCCATACCACAGCATATAAATAGGCAAACAAATCAGGATTAAACCGCCCTCAAAACCAATGGCATGCGCACAACGCAACCTCAAGGTTCTATCCATGACTTGATTGCGGCGCTCCCAGGCTTCAAACAGGCTGTTGTAGGTGTAATTCCATGCCACAGCAGCAGCCGAAACCATCACCGCTACCGGCAATGAGTCATCTGCCCCGCTTTCACTGAGCGCCATCAAAATAAGGGTAGAAAACAGAATCGCAAAAACTTCAAAAATGCCTACATACACGAGGCGGCGTTTAAAAGGACTCAGGGTGATCAATGTAAACTCCAGCGCGCTTTGGCATACAGCCAAAGCCCAACACCGGCCCGCCCCGGGTAATAAATAAACAAGAAGTAATGCCACGCACTATAACGAGCCACGGTTTCCGCTCGCGTTGGTTTTTTACCTTATACAAGAATGCTTGTCAAAACGCTACGCGTTGTCTGCAAGCCAGATAACGACTACCCGCTTGCTTGTTTTCAACATAGCCCATTAAGATTACAACACATCTCCGCCTTTACTTATGCTAAGAGCAGGAACACTCGCTTATGATGAAAGCCACACCATCCATTAGGCTTGGTAGCTTTTTACAAATGGCCCCCTACTTAGCGATGCGCGGAGTATCCCCGCTGGAGTTCTTCCGGCGCCTTGGTATCTCGGCCAACGTATTTCAAAACCCCGACATGTGGCTGCCTCGCACCGCCTGCTTTCATATCGCTAATGAAATGGCGGCCGCAGCCCAAGATGCCTTTGGCGGTGCCTACGTAGGACACCTCACCGAAATACGTTCGTTGGGCTTCTGGGGAGACAATATATTAGCCTCAGAAAACATCGCCCAGGCTTGTGCCATGGCATCAGCTCATGCTGCCTTGCTACATCAAGGGGGTGAAATCAAGATCGTCACTGAAGGCCGAACTACCAAACTCATACATCAGTTCACAGGCGAATACAGTGCTGACCCCAAACAGTTTATTTTGGGAAGCCTTGCGGTATTACGAAAAATCCCACTCATGGCAAAAGAACCTTCCGCCATACGGGTACACCTGACACACCCTAGAGCCAAGGGAGACGACTCACTAGAGGAGAGTTTAGGCCCTAACCTAATCATGGATGCTACCTACAACATGATAGAGTTCGACCGCGACCTACTAGAGCTTCCTCTACATAACCCTCACGATGCAGCATGGCGTACCACCGAGGCCTTGAACTCTACCGTCAAAACAGCCGACATACTGACCCAACGTCTCGCTGACCAAGAAAACGCCAAGCTCAGCAGTGTCTCAAAACACATAGGACTTTCATCTCGTACACTGCAACGCCGCCTTAAGTATTGTGGTGTAGATTTTGATGCATTACGAGATGAGACGCGTCGCACCGAAGCCCTACAACTCATCGCCAGTGGGAAATACAGCGCGACAGAAATTGCCTACATGGTGGGGTACAGCGACCCTGCCCACTTTACCCGAGCCTTCAAGCGCTGGACGGGCAATCCGCCTTCGCGCTACCCAAAGGCTGTCGCGTAGAAAACAGCATCAGAACGTAAAGCTTAGCCCCATAATGGGCCCTTTCTGAATCATGTCGTACCTAAAGCCGTGCCTACTGTAATCTACTCCCTGAATACGGTATCCCAGCACAGCCGAAAGATTATCTTTGAATTGATAACCTAGGCCGGCCACCACATCCCAATCCAAATCCGCCTGCCCTGCGCCTATATTGCCCCAACCGGTTAGGTAGGCTCTATCGGTTAGAAAGTACGACCCCTTCACCCCGGCCACCACATCCACCCATGTCGCGCTATCGCGCTTGCTTACCTGATCCAGAAGGCCGCCATGGAATGTAAGTTTGGTACTCACACTCCACACGCGCACACCCGCAATCACATCCAAAACGGCAGCATCGGTACGTAATACCGAGTAACCGCCCCCCAGCAAACCTGAAAAGGCTTGTGAGCTCACCCCTATTTCACGCAACGACACACCTTGGGGCGCTGAGTCTTTAATAGAAGTTTTGGTATAGGCCACATCTGCAAAAATACTGTATGGGCCACGCCTAGCTTCGACTATGCCCATGAAAGCAAAATCCAACTCGTTGAAAATCTGCCCAAAATCAGACTTCACTTTTGCAGCAGGAAGGTTAAACTGCCCCACCTTCCCCTGAATACCGGCCATCCAAAAATAAGGACTCACGCTCACCTGCCATTCAGAGGCAGAGCGAGCACTAGAAGCCGTATCTGCCACCGCCACCGAAGCAGCGCACAACAGGGACAGACCCACCATAGGCCGTAGAGAAGAAAGAGCCATGATTGTCCCTTATTAGTGCTGCGCCGGCGCTAAGGCGGTATTTTCTAGGGCACAGTCCAGCGGCACTACGCCTGCTGCTTTAGCACTTTGCACCTCTGCCTGTGCCGCTGCCACATCGGCGAGGAAATCAGGATCACTGTGCAGCCTCGCTACGGTTGCCGCCCCCATAATACGCCCTGCATCCACATCACTTTGCCAATGCGCATTGCATATCACACGACTCTGGCCAAACGATAGCCCCCGCGCCAATAGCGCATTGCTGCTAGCAGGATTAATTTCCGCCAAGACTAACGCCCATGCCCAACCTGCCGCGGTATGCCCTGAAGGGTAAGAACCATCACTTCTAAGTACAGCTTCATCCTCTGGTGTGCATGTACCCTCATCGTGCAAGGCAAAAGGTCTAGTACGGTTATAGGTATTCTTTACACCATAGGTAGATAGACCTGCGTCGGTGAGCACCCGTTGCATAATTTGGTAAGTACGTGGCAGTGTCTTCTCGTCTATGCTGATCCCCATTGCACATGAAAAATTCTCAGCTGGGCGAGGGAAATTTAAGGCCGCGTCCGTTTTGGCTAACTCCCACCGCGCAGAACCCCGTAAGCTCAATGCTGCACGTCGCGCCTCTTCATCGCGGGCAAACGCCGCACTTTCTATTGCTGGGGGAGCCCCCAACAGTACTAGACTATCGGGAAGCTCTGCTTGCGCCATGTACCCAGGCGCTAAGGTGAAATGTGCATCCGTAACCTTAGTCGCCACACCGGCAGAGCCTTCAGCATGTACGCCCCCAACCGCAACCAAACTCAACGTGCTGGTCATCACCAGAGCTGCGTGTAAACGTGACAATTTATACATAGCAGTTCCTTATACTTAATGCGCTAAGGCTTGTGGTTGAGGAAAGCTCCACTGACCATTCAGAATCACCTCTTCTGGCTGATACAACCTAACGGTGTAATTCCAACCCGGTACCGTAGGCAAACAGTTAACGACCTTGCCATCACAACCACCAAACTGAATCACAATCGTGCCATCTTTCGCTTTTTCAGCCGTTAAGCTATTTAACGAATAGGCGTTGTAAGGGTTGGGCTCGAAGTAGCCTTCTGCGTTGTAGACGCTCACCGACCAAAAACTGTTAACCGGCACATCCCCAATAACCAGTTGATAAACCGTTTTGCCATCGTTTAGTGGCACTACGCCACCTAAATAAGTCGCATCTTTGCTAGGGTTACCGCCCCACCCGGCTGCTGTCCCAATTAAGTGCTGTATAGGCTCTACCTGAGCCTTCGTTCCAAAAGCATTGTTATAGTTAGGCATGGTTGCACCCAACACTAACAACGCATCGCGCATGCTCTTTTGGCTGGCCTGATCCCAGTTTGGCACTACAAACTCGCCTGCCTGTGCTTGCTCAACCTGTATAGCATCTTGCAACGCATGTACCTGCTCTAGGTCTGCTTGGCTTTCTGGGTCAGCCAACGTTCGTATCGCCACAAATACATAACGCGTCCCTACCTGCTCTTTGGTCAAGGTGTGCGAACCTGCACCATAAAACACCGCAGGTACATAATGATCTTCATCCACCACTTGCATAGACATGAAACGCTGACCTGCCTCAGGCAAAGTAATCGTCACAGGCCCAGCATCCAAATCAAACACCGCACTGGAATACAGCGTATCCCTATTCATCCTGATCACACTTTGCGCATCAATTGCTACGGGCTTTCGGCTATGCACAAACTTGCCTAAACCACCGTCTGCCACCATCTTCCCCATGTAAAGATCCGACTCTGCTCGTGCAAAGTTATCAATACCTACCACGACACTGGTATCAGACTGAGCCTGCGCACTGCCTAATGCAGCTACCGCCAGCGCAACAGCACTCACCATGGATGATGTATATGACATGTAATTCCTCTTCTCTCTATGATTGATGACCACTTAGCAGAACCCCTGTAGACGCTATGCACAACGGTTCTGCCTGTTGGACTTATATGTGGCTGATTCTATAAGAAGCTCTAGGGAGAAACTTGCCATTTGGTGCCAAAACACAGCCACTGCTCGCACTGCTCCAGCATGTTGTTTGCCACTCCGCTCAAGCATTTACTCGTGCAGCACTAAATTTAAAAAAACTCTATATATAAACCACCTTCCTCAATAAGAAAAACACAGAAAATAAAAAACCAAATTACTAACCATTAATCACCAAAAGGCAATCAAAAATAAAACACACAAAAAGTGTGGTATAATAACGCCAGATTTTCAAATAAAGGTTGTTTAAAAATTTAAATATAGTTGGTTACTAAATAATTCGGTAATAAATAGCCTTTTTCTTTACATAATTATTATTAAAAATAAAGCGCAACAAAAAACCATTGCGCCAAAAAAGAAATGGAGTTTTACTTTGTCAAAAACAAGAATTGCAATACTAGGTGCAGGTCCTAGTGGTCTGGCTCAACTACGTGCATTTGAAGCATTACGTAAAAAAACCAATACCAGTGATTTTCCAGAAATAGTCTGTTATGAAAAACAAAATGATATTGGCGGCATGTGGAACTACACATGGCGTACGGGTTTAGATAAAAACGGAGAACCCGTGCATGGCAGTATGTACCGCTATTTGTGGTCTAACGGCCCTAAAGAGTGCCTAGAGTTTGCTGACTATAGCTTCGACCAACACTTTGGTCAGGCTATTCCGTCTTATCCACCACGTGAAGTTCTGAAAGACTACATCATGGGCCGTTTAGACAAACGCGCTCTGTTTACATACATGCGCTTTGAGTGTCCGGTACGTTGGGTAACCTTTGACCAAGACACACAACGTTTTAGCGTTACCGTCATGAACCATAAGACGGGTGAACAAGAAACTGAAGAGTTTGACTACGTTGTTGTAGCAACCGGGCACTTTTCTACTCCTAACATGCCTTATTACAAAGGCTTAGAACAGTTTCCTGGGCGTGTCCTGCATGCTCACGACTTCCGTGATGCCTTAGAGTTCGAAGGACAGAATATATTGCTGGTAGGCGGCAGTTACTCAGCCGAAGATATAGGTTCGCAATGCTACAAGTACGGTGCTAAGTCTGTCACCATCAGCCATCGCGGTGGCTCATTTGGCTATGACTGGCCAGAGGCCGTCATTGAAAAACCAGGTTTAGAGCATATTGATGGAAACGTTGTGCACTTTAGCGATGGTAGTAGTCAGGCCTTTGACGCCATTGTGATGTGTACCGGCTATATTTTCCATTTTCCATTCTTACCTGACGAACTGCGCTTAGAAACACATAACTGTTTATATCCAGCTAATCTCTATAAAGGGATTTTCTTCCAAAGTAATCCAAAACTAATTTATCTTGGTATGCAAGATCAATGGTTCACGTTTAACATGTTTGACGCTCAAGCCTGGTATGTTCGTGACGTTATCATGGGTAAAATACAGCTTCCTAGCAAAGAAGATAGGCTAAAAGATATAGATAAATGGTTACAGGACCATGAGAAATTAAATACTGATTCACAATCTATTAATTTCCAAGCTAACTATATTGATGATTTAACGAGCGCTACAGATTACCCTAGCTTCCCTGTACATCAACAAGCTGAATTATTTAAAAAATGGCTTGAAGATAAAAAATCAGACATCATGGGATTTAGAAATAAGTCATATGCTTCCACTATTACTGGAACCGTAGCAGCACAATTACCTAGACCATGGTTAGATATTAAAGATGACTCCCTAGAAGGCTTTATGTCTTTGAAATTCAAAAAAGCCAGTTAAGCCTTTAGCAATAGCTTAGATTGTAGTTTCAAGCACATTGCTACAACGCCCTAACGGCAAAAATCTTCACACAAAAGAACGAGACGCCCTCAAGCGCCTCGTTCTTTTTTTCTCTCATGTCCCCAGTGAATGAGGGTCAGTAACACCCAAGCAGACGGGTGAATTGCACCTATTCATTACAAAATTTCAAATTACGTCAACGCGCTTGTTATTTCAATGGCTACTCTCTAGGATGATGAGGTTTCTTATTCGTCAAAATACTTGAGTCCCCTACATGAGCCAAGAAAGCCGCTTCCAAGTCAACCTTGCAGGCATGATTGATATCCTGTCCAACCATTTGTACAGCGACCAAAACGTCTACATTCGTGAACTATTACAAAACGGTACCGATGCCATTCGCGCCCGTAAATTGTGGGACAGTGCATTTGAAGCAGGTGAGATCAACGTAGAACTACAGCAAGACCAAACCTCTAACAACAAAACCCTAGTCTTCGCAGATAACGGTATTGGTTTAACAGCTGATGAAATAGAAATCTTTTTAGCGACTATCGCTAGCTCATCTAAGGGAGAGAAGAATTTTGGTGCTAGCAGCGAGCAAAGCTTTATAGGCCGTTTCGGCATAGGCTTATTATCGTGTTTTGTGGTGACCACCCAAATTCGCTTAATCACGCATTCCGCCAAAACAGGCACGGTACTAGAGTGGAATGGCAAAGGTGATGGCACCTATGACATCCACGAGTTGTCACAGGAAGAACACCCTGAAGTTGGCACAACCGTATATTTAACCTACAAGGCAGAGATCGCCGCAGAAAGCTTTGCTGATTTGCACCACACTATCCGTGAATACTTGTTTCAGTATGGTGCCTGCTTAGAAGTACCCATTTACTTTAAAGACCAACGCACGCGTCTATGGCTAAACGAACATAGCAATAAAGTGGGAAGCCTAGCCGACTTACACGCGTTGAACCATAATGAGATTCTGCAATTTGGGCGCCTACTTTTTGGTGCAGACGAAATGCGATCTCTGCAAGACTACTTCATCTTGCATAATGAAAGCGGCAACACCTTTGCCGTAGCGTATGTCATTCCTTTTGCGGTCAGCACCCACGCACGCAAACTACACCGCGCCTATTTGAACCGTATGTTCGTAAGTGATGCTGTAGAGGAAGTCATGCCAGAGTGGGCATTTTTCACACGCACCGTCATCTGGACCAAAGAACTGCAGCCCGTGGCTTCGCGCGAGGCGTTTTACCATAATGACGCACTGGAACGGGTCAGCCAAGAGCTTGGGGCATCGCTGAAACAGCAAATCAAGTCTATGCCTGAAAAGCAATTGCAGCGCTTACTTAACACCCACTATCTAGCCTTCAAAGCCCTAGCATGCGAAGACAGTGAATTACTGCAGTTTATTTACCCCCATCTGAATTTTCGCACCTTAAATGGTGAAGAGAATTTGCAGACGCTGCTATCACGTTCAGAGGTGGTCTATTACACCCAAAGCGTGGATGAGTTTCGACAAATTGCTGATGTAGCACGTGCGCAGCAAATGCCCCTCATTAACGGCGGCTACGCATACGACTCCTCTATTCTCAGACATTTGAACAACGTATTGGGGCACGACGTCTTCAAACTCTTCCAAGCCGAAGATGTAGAGTTTGCATTCCAACCGCTCTTCCCAGAAGAAGAGCGTGCATTTTCCGATTTGCTCAATGGCCTTAACGAACGCATGAAGGCCTACCAGCTAGAGGTAGTACTCAACTACTTCAGCCCGCACGATATTCCTATGCTCTACATCTGCAGCCAACAAAATCAAGCAGAACGTGAATTAGGCCGCGTTGCGGAAGCCAGTAACGATTTGTTTGGTGGCATTTTAGGCAGTTTGCAAGAAGACAAAAACGAGCCATTAGCGCAGTTGTACTTAAACTTTCACAACGAAGTAGTGCAATCAGTATTTTGCTCAGGGAAAAGCGTAGATACCATCACCAGCGTGGTCGAGGTCTTGTATGTACAAGCCTTGTTGATGGGGCACTACCCACTGAAAAAAGACGAAATCACGTTGATGAACAAGGGCTTACTGCACATCATCAAAGCAATGAAATAAAACTCGTGGGCTTGCAGAGACAGCCTCTGCAAGCCAGCACTGCAAAGGAATACGTATATGAATGCACAAGATTACATAGAACAAGCCTACGAGGCTGGTGAAAACAGCGTAGAAGGCGTGCGCCTGCTTGAACAAGCCATGAAAGCCGCTGATGCTGAAAATGATGTAGAAACCGGCTATGAGGCGCGCGAGATGCTTATGGATGCTACCTACACCTTAGGCATGCCCAAAAAGCAATTGTTAGCGTTTGCGTGGATGATCAAACAGTTTGAGGCTAAAGAGATCTACATAGACGAAGACGATCTTATGTGGAAATACAAATGGGTAGCGTTAAGCATCGTCGACTTCCCCGAAATTTCTAAGGCTCAAATCGACCACTTACTGGAAGATATGAAACAGAAGTATCAGGGCTTTCAGTACTCATTAAAGCCATACTACAAAATTCGCACCATGATAGCGATGAGCATGGGCGAACCCGAAGAAGTGCTACGTTTACGTGCAGAATGGCTAGCCGCCAAAAAAGACCACATGAACGACTGCGCAGCCTGCGAAACCAATGATGAAGTGCATTTTCAGTTCTACCATAGCAATTATCAAGCGGCGGTAGACAAAGCCAAGCCCTTGATCTCTGGCAGACAAAAATGCGGCGAAGTTCCCCACCTCACTAATGGGATGTTGGCTTTATCATTTTGGCATTTAGGGGATCAGGAAGCCGCGAAAGATCGTTTTCAAAAAGGCTATAAACTCACCAAAGACGAAGTTGAGTTCTTAAACAGTAATGCCGATTTCATACTCTATTTGATAGCAAGCCAGCAGTGGCAAGAGGCAGAGAAAATCGCTAAGAATGAGCTCAAAACCTTACCCAAAAGCGAAAACAAATTCCGCCAATTCCGCCTTTATGCGGCCGTAGCAGTGTTATTACAAGCAGCAAAAAAACACGGCTTAACGATGGATGTAGGCATGGAGTTAAACGAAGCATTACAACACGCCCAACAAGCAGCCCAAGCTTTTGACAATAGAAATGGCAATACTTTCTACCAACAACAGTTGTCAGCGCAATTAGCGCAGTACAGCTAAAGGGAGGTATATTTTTGTAGGGATGGTGCGCTTGCCGGAACAAAATACCGTCAAATCATGAGCATTAGTGGGAGCATTTACCATGCTCTCAGCTAACAACACCCTACAACGCTGTCTTAAACAGTCATTCATGGGGTGTTTTCCTATATGTACGCTATAGGGCTGATATCCCCTGCAAACAGGCTGTTTGCCATTGGCTCTTGAAATCCTTGACCAGCTCAGTTTTTCGCAAACTACTGTCTTCTATTGCAGTGTCATACGCATTTTGCACCATCACCTCAAATAACTCTGTTATATCAGGCTCGCCCTCCACCTGAACTTTGGCGAGCACAGGCTCCCTAGCCGTACCATTTTGCCTTGCTTGCATTATGGATGCTGCTACCTCAGCAACAATTTCGCATCGATCCTCTACCGTGAGTGCCGCTGCCGTCGTGACTTGCATCACGCCCCAAATTGCACATAGTCCTGCTAGGTATTTTATTTTCATGTTCAAGCTAAATTTTTGGATTCATTAATGACACATCAAGCATCTAATAGTGAAGTTCTTGCTATTATGCGGTCTAGGTGGTCTCTTTTTAGTGTATGCCATTTCAATGCGAATAGATCTAACACGACGCAGCCCGCCACCAATGCTACACACGCAAGGCAGGCATACCCCAGTTGTGACCGTGCATACTGAACAGCACCTTGAGTAATTCTCATGCAGTGCTACGCAACAAACAGCATTAGGTTTTCTTTACACAAGGTATGCATAGATTAATATCTCTGCAAATTGCTTACCATGTGCCTACCCGTCACCAAAAAACAAAAACGCCAATCCACGAGGACTGGCGTAAGTACCTGATATATGGTGCCGCTTGCCGGAATCGAACTGGCGACCTTTTCATTACGAATGAACTGCTCTACCAACTGAGCTAAAGCGGCACAGTGCGTTTGCACTCAACAAAAATTATAATGCCATCATCTGGGCTTGTAAATTTAGCTCTTCTACCCTTTTTACGAGGCGCATCATGAGTGCAAAATGGATTCTTATCATCGCGGCCTTTCTGCCGTTTTTAGCGGCAGTAAGTGCCAAAGTTGGTGGCAAAGGTTTTCAGAACCATACGCCACGTGAATGGTTAGCTAAACAAGAAGGCTGGCGTGCGCGTGCCAATGCGGCACAAGCCAATACCTTCGAGGCCCTGCCCTTCTTTTTTGCCGCCTTCCTCTACGCGATTTTTCAGCCTGTTGTGCCTGAGCTGGTCATGAAACTGGGTTGGGCGTGGGTGATCTTACGTGTCGCCTATGTGTATCTGTACATTCGCGACTTGTCCTCACTACGCAGCCTAATCTGGTTTGCTGCTTTCGGCGTAAATATCAGCCTACTTTTTGTATAAACCAGGGCTTAGGATAAGGCCAGCATCTCTCTGGCCTTTTCCCCTACTCGAGCAAAGCCCGCTCTGTAACGCTCATCTACTGGGTTACAGCACGAAATACGCACAGCATTGCTGAATCTGCCACTGGCAGAGTACATACGCCCCGGGATCACGCTGATTTTTTCGCGCAGCAATTGTTGATACAACACGTAGGTATCAAGGCTCTCTGGCAACTCCAGCCAAAACAAATAGCCACCGTCCGGCTTGGTCGCCTTTGTACCCTCAGGAAAATACTCAGCAATCAGCGCTTGAGTAGTATTCATATTCTTAGCGTAGTTTTTACGTAATTTACGCAGATGGTGCTCATAGCCACCTGCCTCTAAGAACACCCCTAACGTCTCGGATAACAACTGCGACTCGGCAATGGAGTACAAGCTTTTTAGCTGACGTATTTTTTTATTAAAACGCGTGCTATGCACCCAACCTATACGGAAATCAGGCGCTAAGGTTTTACTAAAGCTAGAACAAAAAATTACCCAACCGTCATCATCCATTGATTGCACTGCAGGTAGTGGGCCATGACTCTGCAGCTCGGCATACAAGCCATCCTCAATTAGGGGAATGTGATATTGATTCACTAAGGCTGCCAATTTTTTCTTGGCTGCTGATGGCATGCTACACCCCAAGGGGTTGTGCAAATTGGGCATACAAATCAGAGCTTGTAGCTGTTTTTCTGCCATCAATGGCTCGATTTCATCTACACACAATCCTGTTTCAGCATGGGTAGGCAACTCCACCAATTTAAGCCCTAGCTCGTTTAATAAAGGGATTAAATAGAAATACGTAGGAGACTCTACCCCTACGCTATCACCAGGCTTAGTCACCGCACGCAGTGCTAAGTTAATAGCCTCCATACAGCCATGGGTTAAACAAATATTCTTCTCATGGCTTAGCACGCCCAGATTCTGCATACGCCGCGAAATTTGTCTACGTAAGGTCAAACTACCGGGTGGTAAGGCATAACTGGACAGTAACGAGGCTTGCTGACGTACAAGCCTACTCATGATGCGCCCCAGTTTCTCTCTGGGAAACAGATCTGAGTTTTTATCAGGACACGCTAAGGATAGATTCAAAAAAGAAGGATCTTGCTGCATAACAAAAGCCTGCTCTATCAACCCCAACACTGACTCTGGCGAGGTAACTTCTTCTGCCCCTAACTCGAAAGTACGCAGTAGACTAGGCAACTGGTTCTTCACCACAAAACCAGATTGTGGTCGTGCTTCGATCAGCCCCTGATCCTCTAACGAACGATACGCGGCAATAACGGTATTGATACTCACATTATGGTTTTGTGCTGATTGGCGTATAGAGGGCAGAGCCCCACCGGCATTGAATACTCCTTTCTCGATGGCGTGCTTTAAGCCTTCTGCAAGCCGCAGATAACGAGGTTGTGAGGACATGGGCAGTAGCTCTGGCATAGCGATCTCTAGCATCAAAAATAGCAACCGTTAAACTGTACCCATCATAATTGATAATTTCTGAGTCTGTACCTATTTCTGTGTCTGCTTTACGCTGATACATCTTTACTTCTTTTCACCTCGCCAGATACACCATGATTAATCCCGCCCTCATCAGTTACGTTGCCGTTATGTCGGTAACCCCCGGCCCCAATAATTTACTGTTAGCGACCTCTGGCGTGAACTTTGGCTTTAGGCGTACCTTGCCAATGAGCCTAGGCATTAGTTTAGGCGCAGGCTTGCAGTGTTTTATTACCATGCAAGCCCTTGGCATGATGATGCAATGGCTAGGCCAAGTACGACTACCTTTAGCCTTAGCGGGCTGTGTGTATTTGTTATGGCTATCTTGGAAAATCTACCAATCAAGTGCACCAGAGTCCAAAAAGAAAAGCCATCCTTTTACCTTTATACAAATGGCTGCTTTCCAATGGATAAACCCCAAGGCTTGGATTATGGCCATTAATACTGCCCTGCTTTTTGGTACTCAAGACAGCACACACGCTTTCAGTCATAACCTACAAGTCTCACTGCTGTATATCGTGACTAACTTTCCCTGTATTTTAGTTTGGGTCATTATGGGCGACCGATTACGCCAACTACTGCAAAGCCCCGCTTATCTGCGCCTGTTTAATGTGTCTATGGCATTGATTATGGGACTCACTGCAGTATGGTTAGCAGGCGAAGAACTCTTCACCGCCTACCGTGCGGTTTAACCGTCACGCGCTATAAAAGCTCATGCATGGTGCAAAATAGTTCAATGAATGAACATTGCATGGAATAAACCTCTTTATTACAACATCTGTCACTCTTTCTTTATATACAGCCATCGCCTGCTAGGTAGAAAACACACTCTGTCATAAGATGATTA
Source organism: Paenalcaligenes sp. (assembly GCA_052103955.1). GTDB lineage: Bacteria > Pseudomonadota > Gammaproteobacteria > Burkholderiales > Burkholderiaceae_B > Paenalcaligenes. The sequence goes on from JBQELO010000013.1 coordinate 106,268, forward strand.
GGATTGTTCTCTTTCCTAGCTGGCTGTATCTGCATGAACTCCCCTCTTCCTTTTAAACGTCATATCGCCATTCCTATTTTGCTAGGACTAGGCACAGGCTTTGCCACTAACCACGTTTCTGCACGTATTGCTTTTGACCATGGGGCAGGCTTACTAACCGCCATCTTATGGCGTTCTGGCATGAGCTTAATTTGCCTTACGCTACTATTATTGTGGCAACGTCATTCATTGCGGTTTGAACGCAAACTGTGGCCTTGGCAATTAACGCTGGGTTTATTGGTTGCCTTTCAAAGCTTCTGTATTTTTTCTGCCGTCGCACGTATACCGGTGGGCATTGCCTTATTAGTCGCCAATACCTTCCCTATTTTGTTGGCATTACTTAATTGGGCGGTCAGTGGAAAACGCCCATCCAAAGCCTCCGTAGTCATCATGGGGATGATCTTATTTGGACTAATCTGGGTGTTAGATGCTCCCATGTGGTTCACGAACAGCGAACAACTTAGCAGCACCTGGTTCTTAGGCCTGCTCTTTGCCTTTGGCGCGGCTACCTGTTTTGCCTTTATTTTGTGGATCAGCGAAAACCGCCTAGCCACCCTTTATGGGCCAGTCCGCAGCTTTTATACCATTGCTATCGTATTCTTTAGCATGCTGGGACTTAGTTTTACTGGCGTGTTAGAAGGCGCTACAGCCTTACCTGCCGATACTACAGGTTGGCTAGCATTAATCGCCGTGGGTTTCTTCTACAGTTGTGCATTTATAGGCTTATTCGTACTGACCCCACGACTAAACCTTAGCCAAAATGCCCCAGCATTAAATATTGAACCTGTAGCATCACTCATATTGGCGTGGATACTGCTAGAGCAAAGCCTAAACGGCAGACAAATATTTGGTAGTGCCATGGTAGTAACAGGCATTATTGCATTGGCAGCTGTACATAGAAGCAAACGCAATTCTTAAAGCTCTACCTCGCAGACTAACTCGCTATAACGCTGGATAGCACAAAAAAACTCCCCCTCATTTACTAGGGGGAGTTTTTTTGTGCTACGCACTACTCACAATATTCGGTTGCTTTCTGAATGATGTAGCGCTACGCACATAAGCTCTAGCTGCTCTATTAACCAATAGCAGATTTTCTACTCACACGTTAGAAGTACACCTACACGCTTAGGTTTTTATCGTACTCAGATGAGCTCTAGAGTTGTTATAAATAGCGTATTACTAGACGCTTGTGATCATTAAGACTAAGCGTGTACGGCCGCAATAGAGTAAACCGCAACCCACTCTTGCATCTAGTAGTGTGAATCACCTGATTTACACCCACCGTACACATTCATCTTATTTTCAGTTGCTGGGCGCATGGAGCAGCCTAAGCTTCTGCATACCCGCACATGCTAAAGCACGGGTCTATATGCCTCGTGCCAGACTAAGCCTACAGTGCAGAGAGCCAATAAAGGTGCCCATCTTGAAGAACAGCACTACAAGAAACAGGGTATCTAGCAGGAGAGCTGTAGAGTAGCCCAGTCGTGCAGCGCACGGTAGTAGCCATACACCAGCAG
>JBQELO010000014.1:0-104975 GCA_052103955.1 Paenalcaligenes sp.
TCAGCAATTTCCTTGTACTCTTCGATTTGGTCGAAGTTCAGGTAATGGTAGATCTTGTCGCTGTCTTTTTCCAAGATACCCATGTCAGCCAAGTATTCCTCACGGGAAGGAATACGACCCAGACGGGAACATACAGCAGCCAACTCAGCAGAACCCAAGAACACGTTAGAGTTTTTACCCAAACGGTTAGGGAAGTTACGTGTGCTGGTGGACATGACTGTTGCACCTTCACGCACTTGAGCTTGGTTACCCATACACAGCGAGCAACCTGGCATTTCCATACGCGCACCAGCTGTACCCAGAACGCCGTAGTGGCCTTCTTCTGTTAGCTGTGCCTGATCCATTTTGGTAGGAGGCGCAATCCACAGACGAGTTGGGATGTCACGTTTGCCTTCCAATAGTTTGGAGGCGGCACGGAAGTGACCAATGTTGGTCATGCAGCTACCGATAAACACTTCATCAATGGCTGTGCCAGATACGTCTGACAGTGTTTTCACATCATCAGGGTCGTTAGGGCAAGCAACGATAGGTTCGTGGATCTCGGACATATTGATGTCGATGATGGCCGCGTATTCGGCATCAGCATCTGGTTCCATCAATTGTGGGTCAGCCAACCAGCTTTCCATGTTCTGGATACGACGGGCCAATGTACGCTCATCTTCGTAACCATTAGCGATCATCCACTTCAACAGTGTGATGTTGCTGTTCAAGTATTCGATGATAGGCTCTTTGTCCAGACGCACGGTACATGCAGCAGCGGAGCGCTCAGCAGACGCATCAGACAATTCAAATGCTTGCTCAACTTTCAGGTTAGGCAAACCTTCGATTTCTAGAATACGGCCCGAGAAGATGTTGATCTTGCCCGCTTTTTCTACGGTCAGCAGGTTTTGCTTGATGGCGTAGAAAGGAATGGCGTTAACCAAGTCACGCAGTGTTACGCCAGGCTGCATTTTGCCGCTGAAACGTACCAATACCGACTCAGGCATATCCAAAGGCATAACGCCTGTGGCGGCCGCAAACGCTACCAGACCGGAACCTGCTGGGAAGCTGATACCAATTGGGAAACGTGTGTGAGAGTCGCCGCCAGTACCAACAGTATCAGGCAACAACATACGGTTTAACCACGAGTGAATCACACCATCACCAGGACGCAGCGATACACCGCCACGGGTGCTGATGAACTCAGGCAGTTCGTGGTGAGTTCTTACGTCTACAGGTTTTGGATAGGCTGCTGTGTGGCAGAAGGACTGCATCACCAAGTCAGCGGAGAAGCCCAAGCAAGCCAAATCTTTCAGTTCGTCACGCGTCATTGGGCCAGTTGTGTCTTGGCTACCAACAGTAGTCATGCGAGGTTCGCAGTACGTACCTGGACGAATACCTTGGTTGTCTGGCAAGCCACATGCGCGACCCACCATTTTTTGTGCCAAGGAGAAGCCTTTGCCGCTGTCCACAGGGGATTGTGGCAGACGGAATAGGTCTGTAGCAGGCAAGCCCAGTGCTTCGCGAGCACGGGTAGTCAGACCACGACCAATAATCAGAGGAATACGGCCACCGGCACGTACTTCGTCAAACAATACGTCGGATTTTACTTTGAACTCGGCAATCACTTCGCCGTTTTTCAAAGCTTTACCTTCGTAAGGGCGCAGTTCTACTACGTCGCCCATTTCCATTTGGGAAACATCCAGCTCAATAGGTAGCGCGCCAGCATCTTCCATGGTGTTGTAGAAGATAGGAGCAATTTTGCTGCCCAGACACACACCACCAAAGCGTTTGTTAGGAACAAATGGGATGTCATCGCCAGTGAACCACAAAACGGAGTTAGTGGCGGACTTACGGGAAGAACCTGTACCCACTACGTCGCCCACGTAAGCGATTTGGTGGCCTTTGTCTTTCAGGGATTCCAAGAACTGGATAGGGCCCACTTTGCCTGCGTCATCAGGTGTAATACCTGGACGTGGGTTTTTCAGCATCGCCAAAGCGTGCAGTGGGATATCAGGACGGCTCCATGCATCGGGGGCTGGAGACAGGTCGTCAGTGTTGGTTTCGCCTGTGACTTTGAATACTGTCACGGTCATGCTCTGAGGCACTTCAGGGCGGCTGGTGAACCATTCAGCATCAGCCCAGCTTTGCAGTACTTCTTGAGCGTATTTGTTGCCTTTGTCGGCTTTTTCTTTCACGTCGTGGAAAGAGTCGAACATCAGCAATGTGTGTTTCAGTGCTTCGGCTGCAGTAGGCGCCAGTTCGGCGTCGTCTAACAGTTGCAGCAACGGAGCGATGTTGTAGCCACCCAGCATGGTGCCCAGCAGCTCACAGGCGCGTTTGCGATCAAAGAGCTTATTGCTTTCAGTGCCAAATGCAACGGCTGCAAGGTAAGAAGCTTTAACTTTAGCGGCATCGTCCACACCCGCTGGTACGCGGTGAGTGATCAAGTCCAGCAAAAATTCTTCCTGGCCAGCGGGAGGGTTTTTGATCAGTTCGATCAGATCAGCGGTTTGTTGTGCCGTCAGCGGTAGTGGGGGGATGCCCAACGCGGCGCGTTCGGCAACGTGTTGGCGATAAGAATCCAGCATGTTGCAGGCCTATTTAAGTAAAGGGTGGGACAAGAGGCTTGTAATGCCCCTATTGTAGGGGGAAGCAAGGTTCAACGCAATGGTCTTATATAAGACATAAGACTTCTGATATGCGCCTGTTTGCTTTACAACACAAGATCTTGATATTCAGGATGACGCTGCACATACACAGCGGCATAGCTGCACTGGGGTATCACGCGTAGTTGGTGATCGCGGGCGTAATTCAACGCGGTTTTGACTAATTCACCGGCTATGCCTTTTCCACCCACAGCACGAGGAACTACGGTGTGTGTAATGGCTAGAGTGTTGTCTTGCAGCAGATATTCAAGCGTGCACAGATACGACTCTTCAAGAATTTCGAAACGGTTTTCGGCGGTGTTGTGAGTGACGTTACGCATGTTGATACAAGGAAAAAGTCAGTGGTCTGACGAATGTAACATAGCCGTTGCAACAAGAAGGTAGCGCTGTAGAGGTGGTTACGTTTTGTAGTGATTCTGGAAAGATTGGGTAGGGGTGTAGCGCTAAAAAACTAGGGCGTTACGAGTAAAGCTTCACCTCGTAACGCCGGCTATGCTCAGACCTTTAGGCGGATCTGTGTTGGCAGTGATGGGCGCGTTGTGGTGCGCCAGAACACTGTTAGGAAAAGGTTAAATCACATACATGTCTACGTACTCATGCACGGGCATGTTCTCTAGCGTTTTTTGATCCAGTGATACCGCCAAAATGCGCTGTTGTTGCTTACTAGGAAAGATGCGCGCCAGGTTTGTGCGGAATTTCGCTTCCAGTAGCGGGATGCCATCAGCACGGCGACGTTTATGCCCAATAGGGTATTCGCACACGATTTCATCCAGCGTACTGCCATCGTTAAATTCAACTGTGACAGCGTTAGCAATAGAGCGTTTTTCGGGGTTGTGATAGTCGGCCGTAAAGCTGGGGTCTTCCACGCAGATTATTTTGTCGCGTAGTGCATCAATACGAGGATCATGGGCGATTTGGTCTTCGTAGTCGGCTGCCGTTAATCGGCCAAACAAAATGGGCACGGCCACCATGTATTGTATGCAGTGGTCGCGGTCTGCTGGGTTGTTCAGTGGACCTTTCTTATCGATGATGCGTATGCATGCTTCGTGTGTGCGAATAGTGATTTTTTTGATGTCTTCTGCTGTTTTTCCTACGGCACGGAGTTTATGGTGTATGTCCATGGCGCACTCAACGGCAGTTTGCGAGTGAAACTCAGCTGGGAAGGAAATCTTAAACAACACGTTTTCCATCACATAACTGCCGTAGGGGCGCTGAAAGGTGAAAGGTTGGCCTTTAAACAGCACATCGTAGAACCCCCAGGTTTTGGCGGTAAGGGCAGAGGGATAACCCATTTCCCCTGTTTTGGCGATCAGGGCTAAGCGTACGGCGCGGCTAGTGGCATCGCCTGCTGCCCAGCTTTTACGGCTGCCCGTGTTGGGGGCATGCCTGTAGGTGCGTAAGCTTTGGCCGTCCACCCAGGCTAGCGACAAGGCGTTAATGATTTCTTCGCGATTCAAGCCCAGCAGTTGGGATACCACGGCAGTAGATGCTACCTTCACTAGCACTACATGATCTAAACCCACTTTGTTAAACGAGTTTTCCAGTGCTATGCAGCCTTGAATTTCGTGCGCTTTAATCATGGCAGTGAGCACGTCACGCATGGTGAGTGCAGGTTTGCCTGCGGCAATGGCTGTGCGAGAAAGCCAGTCTGCGGTGGCTAAGATGCCGCCAAGGTTATCAGAAGGGTGTCCCCATTCGGCGGCTAGCCATGTGTCATTGAAGTCTAGCCAGCGAATCATGGTGCCGATGTTAAACGCGGCTTGTACGGGGTCTAGTTGGAACTGTGTGCCGGGTATTTTGGCGCCGTTAGGAACGAGGGTGCCGGGCACGATGGGGCCTAATAGTTTGCGACATGCTGGGTATTCTAACGACTCTAAACCGCAACCCAAGGTGTCCATTAAGCAGTTGCGTGCTGTCTCGTAAGCTAGCGTGCTCTTGATCTCGTAACTCAGAACGTAGTCAGCAATATCGGCTAAAACCTGATCCGCTTCAGGGCGGATATTAGAAATGTGTGCAGACATAACAAGCGGCTCCTGTGTTAGGTGCGACGGTTAATGGGGACGAACTTCAGGTCGTTAGGGCCAACGTAATTGGCAGTGGGGCGTATGATTTTGTTGTCGACGCGTTGTTCAATAATGTGTGCCGCCCATCCTGCGGTACGGGCAAGCACGAATAGTGGCGTAAACATAGACGTGGGCACACCCATCATGTGGTAAGAAACCGCTGAAAACCAGTCTAGGTTGGGGAACATTTTCTTTGCCTCCCACATCACGGTTTCTAAGCGCTCAGCAATGTCATACATCTTGGTGCTATTTTGTTTTTTGGATAGCTTGTAAGCCACCTCTTTGATGATTTGATTGCGGGGGTCGGCCACGGTGTAGACCGGGTGCCCAAAACCGATGATTACCTCTTTGTTTTCTACGCGTTTGCGTATATCGGTTTCGGCTTCATCGGGGTTGCCGTAGCGTTTTTGTATTTCAAAAGCCACCTCATTAGCCCCGCCGTGTTTAGGGCCGCGTAGTGCACCGATGGCTCCGGCAATGGCCGAATACATGTCAGAGCCTGTACTGGCAATGACTCGGCTGGTGAAGGTAGAGGCATTGAATTCGTGCTCCGCGTACAAAATCAGCGAGGTATGCATGGCCCGTACCCAGTCGTCGGAGGGGGGGGGGCCGTGCAGTAGATGCAAAAAGTGTCCGCCTATGCTGTCGTCATCGGTTTGTAAGTTAATAGAGCAACCGTTATGGCTGAAGTGATACCAGTACAGTAGGGCGGAGCCTAAGTTGGCGATAAGATGGTCTGCTATATCACGGGCATCTGGTAGGTTGTGGTCATCTTTTTCGGGCAGTACGCACCCTAGTACGGATACTGCCGTACGCATTACATCCATAGGATGGCTAGCGGGCGGGAGTGTTTCCAATACAGTCACTAATGCAGCGGGTAGGCCGCGTAAACGGCGCAGCTTGTCTTTATAGGCTTTGAGTTCGGGGCGGGTGGGGAGTTTGCCGTGAATCAGCAGGTGGGCGATTTCTTCAAATTCGCAGGTATGTGCGATATCTAAGATGTCATAGCCGCGATAATGTAAATCGTTGCCGCTACGGCCTACGGTGCAAAGTGCTGTATCGCCAGCTACTATGCCTGATAGCGCGACTGATTTTTTAGGTTTGGGTGTGGGTGGGGAAGTAATGCTCGCATCCGCCGTTTTGGCCGGTTTTGTAGATGCGGTACGTCGTGTTGTAGCCATGTCTGCCTCCTTTTGAACTGCTTTGGGTGTCTTCCGTGTGCACGGAAGTAGCGTTGAAATTCAAAGGTGTGGTCGCCGAGACGAGTGGGCCTATTTTGTGAACGGGCTTCATCGTGTGGTCTGATGCCGTGATGGTGTTCGCTAAACGGCAGCAGCGGCTTTTGGCGCGAAGAGCATAAGGGGCTGATGTGCTTACCTTAAGTGCGCCACTACTTACAGGATGAATAAAAGCCTATGCTGATATTCAGTCATGCGTTTTAGGGTTAAGACTTGGGTGACCTACTACAGTCTGAAAAAAGGTGCTGGGAACCTCTAGCATACCTAAAAAAAAGGCCTGCATAGTGCAGGCCTTGATCTAAAGTCTTACGCGAGTAAGTCTTTCACACCGTCACGCTCTTCTAGCAGTTCGTTTAGGGTGAAGTCCATGCGTTCGCGGGAGAACTCATCAATTTCCAAGCCAGCTACGCGAGTGTACTCACCGTTTGCTGTGGTAACAGGCACACCGTAGATGATGCCTTCTGGGATGCCGTAAGAGCCATCAGAAGGTACACCCATTGTGACCCACTTGCCATTGCTGCCCAGTACCCAGTCGCGTACGTGGTCAATTGCAGCGTTAGCAGCGGAAGCAGCGGAGGACAGGCCACGCGCTTCAATAATGGCGGCGCCACGTTTACCCACTTTAGGGATAAAGGTGTCACGGTTCCATTCTTGGTCGTTGATTTTCTGTTCCAGCGATGCACCGTTAACGGTAGCAAAGCGAATATCTGGGTACATGGTTGGGGAGTGGTTGCCCCATACAATCAGGTTCTCGATATCGGCAACAGCGATATTGGCTTTCTGAGCCAATTGTGACAATGCACGGTTGTGATCCAAGCGCAGCATAGCAGTGAAGTTTTTCGCTGGCAGATCTGGTGCGGATTTCATTGCGATGTAAGCGTTAGTATTAGCAGGGTTACCTACTACCAATACTTTCACGTTGCGGCTGGCCACGTCGTTCAGGGCACGGCCTTGCTCAGTGAAAATCTTAGCGTTCACGCTCAGCAGATCCTTACGTTCCATGCCTGGGCCACGAGGACGGGCACCAACCAGCAGAGCAACGTCAGCATCTTTGAATGCTGTACGTGGATCGCTGTGAGCAGACATGCTTTGCAGCAGTGGGAAAGCGCAGTCGTCCAGCTCCATCATCACGCCTTGAAGGGCTTTCTGGGCTTTTTCGTCTGCGATTTCTAGCAGTTGCAGAATAACGGGTTGGTCTTTGCCCAGCATTTCGCCGGAAGCGATGCGGAACAATAGAGCGTAACCGATCTGGCCTGCGGCACCGGTAACGGCTACGCGCATTGCGGGTTTGGACATGAGAGTTGACTCCAGTTGGGTTGGAAAAACAGTGTTCTTGGAACCTAGTGTACTGCCAGTTTGCGTTAGTGAAACCTAAAAATACATGTGATTTTTGATGTGGCTCATAACGGGGTTCCCATGGTGCGAACACTAGACCAAAATGGGGGGCTAGTCAAATCTCTTATATCTTATATAAGACAGAAGAGTGTTAGACAGATTTGGTATAGCGTGCGAAAATAAAGGCTACGTTTAAATTCTTGTGCACGGTTATTGAATATGCACGTAACCGGCTAGCAGGCTTATGACAGATCCCATAGCTACACCCGAACGATTGTTGGTCTCGGAACGAAACGCTGCCAGTGCAGCGTACAGCCCGTTGTACCAGCAGATCAAGTCTTTGCTGTTGCAAAGTCTTGACCGCGGGGAGTGGAAACCGGGCGAAGCAATTCCTAGCGAATTTGATTTAGCTGCCCGCTATCAGGTTAGCCAAGGCACGGTGCGCAAAGCGATAGACGAACTGGCAGCCGATAACTTGCTGATCCGTCGTCAAGGCAAAGGCACCTTCGTGTCTACGCACCATGAAGCCAAAGTACGCTATCGTTTTTTGCGACTTACACCTGATGATGGCCATCAACCTGCAACAAGTAGTGTGATTTTAGGCTGCTCACGCATCAAAGCACCTGCCGATATCGCGAACTTACTGGGTTTGCGTACCGCAGATGTGGTGGTGAATGTGCGGCGTGTACTGTCTTTTGACGGCATGCCTACGATTTTGGATGATATTTGGTTGCCGGGTTCTGCGTTTAAAGGTGTAACGGCAGAAAGCGTGGCGGCGAATAAACGTCCTATGTACGCGTGGTTCGAGAGTGGGTTTGGCGTCAGCATGGTGCGCGCTGATGAATCCATACGGGCAGTGGCAGCCAACGCAGAGGCTGCGGAACACCTAGGAGTGGCCGAGGGAACGCCCTTGCTACAAGTAGAGCGAGTAGCCTACACCTATGGCGATCGCCCTATGGAAGTACGTAGAGGGTTGTATATAACGGACCGATTCCACTACCGAAACCTGCTTAATTGATCTTTGTGTGCGTCAAGTCTGGCGCTTTACGAAGTAAATAGGCGAAAATACTAAAACTAAAATCTTCACGTAACCACGATGCACTCATTTTGTTTTTATAGAGGCCATAATGTCTGATACCGCATCCAAACCGCGTCCGGAGTATCGCAATATCGGCATACCGCAGATATTGTCATACCGCTTACCGTTGGCGGCCAAAACTTCCATTCTGCACCGCATTAGCGGCGCTCTGCTTTTCTTGAGCCTACCCGTGGTTCTGTTGCCTTTGTTGGCAATAAGCTTGGGCTCCGAAGCAGGGTTCAACCAGATCGGCGCCTACGGAGTAGGTCACCCGCTGTTCAAACTAGTATTGCTAGCTCTGATTTGGGGCTACTTGCATCACTTTTGTGCCGGTATCCGTTATTTGGCACTGGATCTGGGCAAAGGTATCGATAAATACAGCGCCTGTAAAACGGCTGCGTCAGTCATCATCGTCAGCCTTGCTTTGACGGTTGTGTTTGGTTTGAAACTGTTTGGAGTATGGTAATGGCGAGTCCAGAACGAGTTGGGCAACATCGTCTGGTAGTGGGCGCCCACTACGGGACATTCGATTTCATTATCCAGCGTGTCACCGCTGTGATCATGATTATCTATACTCTGGTGTTTTTGGTAGGTCTGTTGGTAAACATGCCTTTGGATTACCAATCCTGGCGTAGCCTGTTTGCATTTAAGGTGATTGGACTGCCTTTGGGGCAAGTGCTATCAAGCCTATTTTTCATGTCTCTGGCATGGCACGCTTGGATTGGCGTACGTGACATCTGGATGGATTACGTTAAGCCCACTGGCTTACGTTTGACTTTGCAAGTCCTGACCATTTTGTGGTTGGTTGCATCCATCATTTTCTTTGCACAAATTATCTGGAGCCTGTAAGCCGTGGCTGCTATTCATAAATCATTGCCCCGCCGCCAGTTCGATGTGGTGGTGGTAGGTGCCGGCGGTGCTGGCATGCGTTGTTCGTTGCAGCTTGCCCGTGCGGGTCTGTCGGTAGCTGTATTGTCTAAAGTTTTCCCAACACGTTCCCATACTGTTGCTGCGCAAGGTGGGGTAAGTGCCTCGCTGGGTAACATGAGCGAAGACCATTGGCAATGGCACATGTACGATACCGTTAAAGGTTCGGACTGGCTGGGTGACCAAGACGCTATTGAGTTCATGTGCCGTGAAGCGCCTAACGCTGTATACGAGCTAGAACACTTTGGTATGCCGTTTGACCGTAACGCTAACGGTACTATTTACCAGCGTCCTTTCGGTGGTCACACTGCTAACTTCGGCGAGAAGCCTGTTCAACGTGCCTGTGCCGCTGCTGACCGTACTGGCCACGCTATGTTGCACACGCTGTACCAGCAAAACGTAGCCTCCCGTACCAACTTCTTCGTTGAGTGGATGGCACTGGATCTGTTGCGTAACGAAGCTGGCGATGTGCTGGGTGTTACGGCACTAGAAATGGAAACCGGCGAGATCTTCGTACTGGAAGCCAAACGTACTGTGCTGGCAACAGGTGGTGCTGGTCGTATTTGGGGTGCATCTACTAACGCCTTCATCAATACGGGTGACGGTCTGGGTATGGCTGCTCGCGCAGGCTTGGCTCTGGAAGACATGGAGTTCTGGCAATTCCACCCAACTGGTGTGGCTGGCGCTGGCGTGCTGATTACTGAAGGTGTGCGTGGTGAAGGCGGTATCTTGCTGAACAAAGACGGCGAGCGCTTCATGGAACGTTACGCACCTAACCTGAAAGACTTGGCTCCACGTGACTTCGTGTCCCGTTCTATGGACCAAGAGATCAAAGAAGGTCGTGGTTGTGGTGATGGTAGCTACGTGGTTCTGAAACTGGATCACTTGGGCGAAGATGTTATTAAGAAACGTCTGCCATCCATTCGCGAAATTTCTATCAAATTTGCGAACGTTGACCCCATTAAAGATCCAATCCCAGTAGTACCAACCATTCACTATCAGATGGGCGGTATTCCTACTAACTACTATGGCCAAGTTGTTGATTACAAAAACGGCGAGACAAAAATCGTCAATGGTCTGTATGCAGTAGGTGAGTGTGCGGCTACGTCCGTACACGGTGCTAACCGTTTGGGTACTAACTCCTTGCTGGATCTGATCGTGTTTGGTCGTGCTGCTGGTAACCACATTGTGGATTCCCATCCCGAGAAAGAACACAGCCATCAAGATATTCCAGAATCCGCTATCGATTATTCGGTCGCGCGTGTTGAGCATCTGGAAAGCCGTACGTCAGGCGAAAAAGCGCAAGATGTGGCAGGCAAAATGCGTACCATCATGCAAGCTCACTGCGGCGTATTCCGTACCATGGACTTGCTGAAAGAAGGCGAGCGCATGATCGAAGAGCTGGTGCCTGAAGTGAATGAGATTTACTTTAAGGACAAATCCAAAGTGTTCAATACGGCTCGTATTGAAGCGCTGGAAGTGTCCAACATGATTGAAGTGGCTCGTGCTACAACCCGTTCTGCCGCAAACCGTACGGAAAGCCGTGGTGCACACGCACTGAACGATTTCCCAGAGCGCGATGACGAGAACTGGTTGCGTCATACCTTGTGGTATGCCGATGGCAGCCGTCTGGACTACAAACCTGTTCAGATGAAACCCTTAACGGCCGAATCTATTCCGCCTAAGCCACGTACCTTCTAATCAGGACGCTGTCATGAGTAAAACACGGACTTTAAAATTCGAAATTTATCGCTACGATCCTGATAAGGACGAGCGCCCTTACATGCAAAAGCTGGAAGTAGAACTCCAGCCTACCGACAAGATGTTGTTGGACGCTATCGTACGCATCAAAAACGATGTGGACGACAGCTTGGCTATTCGTCGTTCTTGCCGCGAAGGCGTTTGTGGCTCTGATGCCATGAACATCAATGGCAAGAATGGCTTGGCCTGTACCACTAACTTGAACGATTTGAAAGAACCTATTGTTCTGCGCCCCTTGCCTGGCTTGCCAGTCATTCGGGATCTGATCGTGGACATGACTAACTTCTTTGATCAGTACCACTCAATCAAGCCGTACCTGATCAACGAAACGCCGCCGCCAGAGAAAGAGCGTCTGCAATCACCTGAAGCTCGTGAAGAGATAGACGGTGTTTACGAATGTATTCTGTGCGCGTGCTGCTCCACATCATGCCCATCGTTCTGGTGGAACCCTGATAAGTTTGTGGGTCCAGCAGGGTTGCTGCAGGCGTACCGCTTTATTGCCGACTCTCGTGACGAGGCAACAGCTGAGCGTCTGGACAACCTTGAAGATCCATACCGTTTGTTCCGTTGCCATACCATCATGAATTGTGCGGATGTATGTCCTAAAGGACTTAACCCCACACAAGCCATCGGCAAAATCAAAGAAATGCTGGTTCGCCGCAGCGTGTAATTAGGAGTAGAAATGAGAACGTTGACGCAGTTAGAACGGGCTCGCCTGCGTTGGAGAGCACGCCGAGGTTTGCTTGAGAACGATTTGATGGTGACCAAGTTTCTGGATCGTTATGAAGAAACTCTAACTGACGTTGACGTTTCTGCTCTGACGCTTCTGTTTGAAATGGATGACACGGAATTACTCGATGTTTTACTGGTCCGAAAAGAAGTTGAGGGCCAGTATGACACGACCGATATTCGGCGTTTGGTAGCTCAGATTCGTGAGCTGTAATTTTTGAGGAAGATATGTGATGCAACTGTCTGATAAGAAAGCGACACTATCGTTTTCCGATGGAAGTCCTTCGGTAGAGTTTCCCGTATACAAAGGGACGGTGGGTCCTGAGGTAATTGATATCCGTAAACTGTACGGTTCAACAGGTATGTTTACCTATGACCCGGGTTTTATGGCGACGGCCTCATGTGAGTCCGCCATCACTTATATTGATGGGGACCAGGGCAAGCTGATGTACCGTGGCTACCCTATCGAGCAACTGGCTCAGAACTGCAACTTCTTAGATGTTTGCTATTTGATTCTGAACGGTGAGTTGCCCGATGAAAAACAGAAAACAGATTTTGACTGGTTGGTGACACACCACACGATGGTGCAAGAGCAAATTCAGACGTTCTTGCATGGCTTCCGTCGTGATGCGCACCCTATGGCTATTCTGACCGGCTTGGTTGGTGCCATGTCGGCTTTCTATCACGATTCTACTGACATCACTAATCCTGAGCACCGTCGTATTTCCGCTATCCGTTTGATCGCGAAAATGCCAACGTTGGTAGCAATGGCGCACAAGTACACATTGGGTCAGCCTTTGATGTACCCACGCAATGACCTGAGCTACACAGGTAACTTCCTGCGCATGATGTTCGGTACACCTTGCGATGACTACCAAGTAAACGAAGTGGTAGAGCGCGCATTGGATCGTATCTTCATTCTGCACGCAGAGCACGAGCAAAACGCATCTACCTCTACAGTACGTCTGTGCGGTTCTTCAGGTACTAACCCATTTGCAGCGATTGCATCTGGCGTAGCGTGCTTGTGGGGTCCTGCTCACGGTGGCGCAAACGAAGCATGCTTGAACATGCTGGAAGAGTTGCAAGCTAACGGTGGTGTAGAGAAAGTTGGCGAGTTCATGGAAAAGGTCAAAGACAAAAACTCAGGCGTACGTCTGATGGGCTTTGGTCACCGTGTATACAAAAACTACGATCCACGCGCCAAGTTGATGCAAGAGACATGCAAAGAAGTATTGGCTGCTTTGGGTCTGGAAAACGATCCTCTGTTCAAGTTGGCGATGGAATTGGAGCGTATTGCTCTGGAAGACCCATACTTTGTTGAGCGTAAACTGTATCCGAACGTAGATTTCTATTCCGGAATCGTACAGCGCGCTATCGGTATTCCTACTCCATTGTTTACAGCTATCTTCGCATTGGCACGTACAGTAGGTTGGATCTCTCAGTGGGATGAAATGATCTCCGATCCAGGCTACAAAATTGGCCGTCCTCGTCAGTTGTACACAGGCGAAACAGAACGCAATATCTAATAGATTATTAGAGAGCAGTTCTGAAGTAATGAACCCAATCGTTATTGAACGGTTGGGTTTTTTTGTGCTTACGTGGAAAGTGTGTAGACATAAAAAAACTCCCCCTCAGTGTTTGCTGAGGGGGAGCTGCTTGTAGCAGTATAGGCCTGCTTTTTTCTTACGCTTTGTCAGCTTCTTCCACTGCATCCAACACGGCGATAGCTGTCATATTCAGAATACGACGTACGCTAGCGCTAGTGGTCAGGATGTGTACTGGGCGTTTTGCACCCAGCAGGATTGGGCCCATTGCTACGCCGCCGCTACCAGTCACTTTCAGGATGTTGTAGGTAATGTTACCGGCATCCAAGTTAGGAGTGATCAGCAGGTTTGCGGGGGCTTTTAATGTGCTGTCTGGGAATGCTTTGAAACGTACGCTGTCATCCAGGGCGGAGTCTGCGTGCATTTCGCCATCAACTTCCAATTCAGGCGCCATTTCAGCCAGTAAGCGACGTGCTTCAGCCATTTTTCTGGACGATGCGTTATCGCGGCTACCGAAGTTGGAGTGCGACAGCAACGCAACGCGAGGTTCTACGCCAAAGCGACGAACTTCGTGTGCAGCCAGAATAGTCATGTTAGCGATTTGTTCTGCGCTAGGGTTCTCGTTCACGTGTGTATCGCAAATGAACAAGGTTTGTGTAGGCAGTACCAGTGCGTTCATGGCAGCAAAAGTCGTAGCACCTTCTTGCAGGCCAATCACGTTTTCAATGTGGTTCAGTTCGTTGATGAATGGTGAGGTTACACCACACAACATCGCATCAGCATCACCGCGTTCTAGCAACATTGCACCAATCAAGGTGTTGTTTTTGCGGATTGTCGCTTTAGCTACTTCTGGAGTTACACCGAAACGCGCACGTTGTTGGTAGTAGCTAGTCCATGTTTCGTTGAAGCGATCGTCGTTTTCTGGGTCAACGATTTCTACGTTCACGCCAGGTTGCAGGCGCAGACCAAAACGTTTGATGCGCATTTCGATCACCGAGGGGCGACCAACCAGAATAGGTTTAGCGATACGCTCATCTACAGCTGATTGCACAGCACGCAATACGCGCTCGTCTTCACCGTCAGCGTAAATAACACGTTTAGGTTCTTGCTTAGCTTGCATGAACAGTGGGCGCATCAGAGGACCGGAGCGATAGGTCATCGCAATCAGTTTCTGACGGTAGGCTTCCATGTCAGCAATAGGACGTGTGGCTACACCGGAATCCATAGCCGCTTGTGCCACGATTGGGGCAATGTGTGCCAACAAACGAGGATCAAATGGACGAGGAATAATGTAGTCAGGGCCAAAGCTTACTTCGCTGTCATCGTAGATCTCTGCTTCAGCGAGTTCTGCAATGGCTTTCACGCATGCCAGCTTCATTTCTTCGTTAATAACGCTTGCACCGCAATCCAGCGCGCCACGGAAAATGAAGGGGAAGCACAGAACGTTGTTAACCTGGTTAGGGTAGTCAGAACGACCTGTAGCGATAATGCAATCTGGGCGTGTTTCTTTTGCCAGCTCAGGGCGGATTTCAGGCTCGGGGTTAGCCAAGGCCAGAATCAGCGGCTGTGCAGCCATGCTGGACAGCATAGCTGGTGTCAAAGCACCGGCTGCGGAACATCCCAAGAATACGTCTGCGTCCACAATGGCATCAGCCAATGTACGGTAGTCGGTTTCTTGAGCGTATTGAGCCTTGCTAGGCTCCATGTTCTCTTCACGGCCTTTCCAGATAATGCCGCGAGAGTCAGCAACATAAATGTGCTCGCGTGGCAGGCCTAGGCTTACCAGCAAGTTCAAGCAAGCAATCGCTGCAGCGCCAGCGCCAGAACACACAAGCTTCACATCTTCGATTTTCTTGTTAACAACTTTCAAGCCGTTAACAATCGCAGCGGTAGAAATAATCGCAGTACCGTGCTGGTCATCGTGGAAGACCGGAATCTTCATGCGTTTGCGCAGTTCTGTTTCGATGTAGAAGCACTCAGGTGCTTTAATATCTTCTAGGTTCACGCCGCCCAAAGTGGGCTCCATGGCAGCAATAATATCTACCAGTTTTTGTGGATCGTTTTCAGCCAACTCGATGTCAAACACATCAATGCCAGCAAATTTCTTGAACAGGCAGCCTTTGCCTTCCATAACGGGCTTAGATGCCAGAGGGCCAATATTACCTAGGCCTAGTACCGCAGTACCGTTACTGATCACACCTACCAAGTTAGCGCGAGAGGTGTACTTTGCTGCTGCCTCGTTGCCTTCTGCATGAATTGCCATACATGCTTCTGCAACGCCGGGGGAGTAAGCAAGGGACAAGTCGTCTTGATTCGCCAGAGGCTTGGTGGGGGTAACCGAAATTTTTCCGGGTGTAGGGTAAGCGTGGTAATCCAGCGCCATTTTGGCCAGATCTGCTTTGGCAACCATTTTTGATGAGCTCCTGCGGGATATCTATCTGTGTAAAAGCTAAAATCGATTTGCTCTTTTTGTTCATCAGGCAAATTACGTCGAATTAGATGTTATAGCGTGAATGTGCAAAACAATGCATGTCGCAATGCAACATAGAAAAAGTATCGATGTAAAAACAGAGCAAAAAGAAAGCGAAAAACCAAGTGGTTCTATGAAAGAGCGGCTCGGCAATGTACCAAGTGGTACCTGGTTTTTTTGGCGTATGCGCAACAAAGTGGCTCTGGTAAAGGCTTTTCAAGAAGCCGATGTGCATAGTTTAAGGCTCACATGTATACTAAATTACATACGGCTTGTTTAAAGGCGTTAAGTAGTTAAGTAGCCTTCTGCTCTGCTATCCGCTATCCGCTATACGGCGTGGCCGTGATCGCGGAAGGTATTCCTGCATCTCATTACGAGTGAAACACTCGGACAGGTGAAGCATATAATGTCATCATCGCAACTAGAATTGCTGTCCACGTCCTATCTTTTTGGTAGTAACGCTGCCTACGTAGAAGATTTGTACGAGATTTATCTGGACAACCCCACTGCGGTGCCTGGTGAGTGGCGTGATTATTTCGACCAGTTGCAGCATTTGCCTGCTACTGATGGTCGAGAAAACACCCGCGACCAAGCGCATGCACCAATCGTAGAGTCTTTTGCTCAGCGTGCTAAAGCCAATGCTTTGGCTTCCCGTATTCCTTCAGTGGACTTAATTGTTGCCGCTAAACAGGTATCGGTACAGTCGCTGATTGCCGCTTATCGCTCTTTGGGCGTAAGGCTGGCTATGCTGGATCCTCTGAAACGCTCCGAACGAGCTAGTTTTGTTGAGCTGGATCCTGCGTTTTATGGTTTGACCGAAGCTGATTTAGATCAGGTTTACTCGGCCACCAATACATACTTCACCACCAATGTGACCATGACGTTGCGCGATTTGCTTAAAGCATTGCGTGACACCTATTGTCAGTCTATTGGTGCTGAGTTCATGCACATTTCCGACCCAGTAGCCAAACGTTGGATACAAGAGCGTCTGGAATCCGTGCATGGCGCATTCGAATTTAATACAGACGAAAAACGCAACATTCTGCAGCAGCTGACTGAAGCAGAAGGTTTAGAGCGTTTCTTGCACACTAAATACGTTGGTCAAAAACGCTTCTCGCTAGAGGGTGGTGAAAGCTTCATCGCCTCTATGGACGAAGTGGTTAACCACGCTGGTGATAACGGCATTCAGGAAATCGTAGTGGGTATGGCTCACCGCGGTAGGCTGAACATGCTGGTGAACATCATGGGCAAAATGCCAGGTGATTTGTTCGCTGAGTTTGAAGGTCGTTACGCTGAAGGTTTGACCGACGGTGACGTGAAATACCACAACGGTTTTTCTAGCGATTTGTCCACACGTGGTGGCCCAATCCACCTGTCTTTGGCCTTTAACCCATCCCACTTGGAAATCGTAAACCCAGTGGTTGAGGGTAGCACTCGTGCTCGCCAAGACCGTCGTGGCGATGCAACTGGCGAACAAGTATTGCCAGTGCTAGTACACGGTGATGCGGCGTTTGCTGGTCAAGGTGTAGTGATGGAAACGCTGAACCTGGCCCAAACTCGTGGTTACGGTACAGGCGGCACGCTGCACATCGTTATTAATAACCAGATTGGTTTCACCACCTCCGATCCGCGCGATGCGCGTTCTACACTGTACTGTACAGATGTAGTGAAAATGATCGAAGCGCCAGTGTTCCACGTAAACGGTGATGATCCAGAAGCTGTGGTATTTGCTACCCGCTTGGCATTGGATTACCGCAAACAGTTCCGCCACGATGTAGTGGTTGATATTGTGTGTTTCCGTAAGTTGGGCCACAACGAACAAGATACACCAGCACTGACTCAGCCGCTGATGTACAAGAGCATTGCGAAGCACCCAGGTACACGTAAGTTGTACGCTGAGAAACTGGTAGCCCAGAACGTGCTGACCGATGAAGAAACCGATGAAATGGTGAAAGCCTACCGTCAACTGATGGAAGACGGTAAACGTACTGTTGAGCCTGTACTGACAGACTACAAAAACAAGTACTCCACCGACTGGTCTCCGTTCTTGAGCGCCAAATGGACAGATCAAGCTGATACAGGTCTTCCACTGGCAGAATTGAAACGTCTGGGCGAGCGCATTACTGAAGTGCCTGAAGGCTTCACGGTACACTCTCTGGTTAACCGTTTGCTGAACGACCGTCGTGCGATGGCTCGTGGTGAGCAAAACGTAGACTGGGGTATGGGTGAGCACTTGGCGTTTGCCTCGTTGGTTAACACCGGCTATGCGGTTCGTATTACAGGTCAAGATTCCGGCCGTGGTACGTTTAGCCACCGTCATTCCGTATGGCACGATCAAAAGCGTGAACGTTGGGATGATGGCAGCTACATTCCGCTGCAAAATATCTCCGAAAACCAAGCTTCTTTCTTGGTGATTGACTCCGTACTGTCCGAAGAGGCTGTATTGGCGTTTGAATATGGTTACGCGTCAGCAGAACCTAATATTCTGACTATCTGGGAAGCGCAGTTTGGTGACTTCGTGAACGGTGCCCAAGTGGTAATCGATCAGTTCATCAGCTCCGGCGAAGCAAAATGGGGCCGTCATTGCGGTTTGACCATGATGCTGCCACACGGCTACGAAGGCCAAGGTCCAGAGCACTCCTCTGCACGTATTGAGCGCTTCTTGCAGTCATGTGCTGATAACAATATTCAAGTGGTTCAACCCACTACTGGCGCGCAGATTTTCCACGTACTGCGTCGTCAGATGATTCGTCCTTTCCGTAAACCGCTGGTGCTGTTTACGCCTAAGTCCTTGCTGCGTAACAAAGCAGCAACTTCGCCATTGAGTGATTTGTCTGAAGGCAGCAAATTCCAACCTATCATTGCCGAAGTAAACGAGGACATCAAATCCGCAGACGTAACGCGTGTATTGGTGTGTTCGGGTAAGGTGTACTACGACTTGGTTGCAGAGCGTGAAACGCTGCAACGCGGTGATGTAGCTGTTGTTCGTGTTGAACAGCTATACCCGTTTGCACATAAATCTTTCCAAGCGGTTGTGCAGCAGTACCCCAACCTGAAGGAAGTGGTTTGGGTGCAAGATGAACCACAGAACCAAGGTGCTTGGTTCTACGTGCAGCATCACCTGATTGAAAATATGGCTGAAGGTCAGAAGTTGAGCTATGCAGGTCGTCCCGCATCAGCCTCGCCTGCAGTGGGTTACTTGGCTAAACACCAAGAACAACATAAAGCGTTGCTTGAGCAAGCTTTCTCACCACGAATCAAGGGCTTCTCGCTGGTTAAATAAGCGGGACCACTTTTAGCAAATACACACATTTACGGAAAGAAAATATTATGTCTATTATCGAAGTTGTAGTTCCTCAGCTGTCTGAGTCCGTTTCTGAAGCTTCCTTGCTTGAATGGAAAAAACAACCAGGTGAAGCCGTTAGTGCTGACGAAATCCTGATCGACGTTGAAACTGACAAAGTGGTGTTGGAAGTTCCAGCACCTGCTGCTGGTGTATTGGTTGAAATCGTTAAAGGTGACGGTTCTACTGTATACGCTGGTGAAGTATTGGCGCGTATCGATACAGCTGCTACAGCCGCTGCTGCGCCTAAAGCTGAAGCTGCTCCAGCACCCGCTGCTGCTGCCGCACCCGCAGAAAAATCCACAACTATTGCTGCTGCTTCCCCAGCCGCAGCCAAAATCCTGGCTGAAAAAGGTCTGGAAGTTGAGAATGTTGCAGGTTCCGGTCGTGGTGGTCGCGTCACTAAAGAAGACGCTGTAAACGCACAAGCTGGCAGCACACAGAAAGCGGCTGCTCCTGCTGCGCCTATCGGTGTATCGTTGGATGGTCGTCCAGAACAGCGCGTACCGATGAGCCGTCTGCGTGCTCGTGTGGCTGAGCGTCTGCTGCAATCCCAACAAGAAAACGCCATCCTGACCACGTTCAACGAAGTGAACATGCAAGCAGTGATGGATCTGCGTAAACAGTACAAAGACGTGTTCGAGAAAGAGCACGGCGTGAAACTGGGCTTCACTTCTTTCTTCGTGAAAGCAGCTGTTGCAGCGCTGAAAAAATTCCCCATCGTGAACGCTTCTGTTGATGGCAAAGACATCATTTACCACGGTTACTTCGATATCGGTATCGCTGTAGGTAGCCCACGTGGTTTGGTAGTGCCAATTCTGCGTAACGCAGACCAACTGAGCATCGCTGAAATCGAACAGCAAATCGCTGACTTCGGCGTACGTGCACGTGATGGCAAACTGACTCTGGAAGAGTTGACTGGTGGTACCTTCTCCATCTCCAACGGTGGTGTATTTGGTTCCATGCTGTCCACACCAATCATCAACCCACCTCAGTCCGCTATTTTGGGTATACACGCGACTAAAGAGCGTGCAGTTGTTGAGAATGGCCAGATCGTTATCCGTCCAATGAACTACCTGGCAATGTCTTATGACCACCGTATCATTGATGGCCGCGAAGCTGTTTTGGCGTTGGTCACAATGAAAGAAGCGCTGGAAGATCCACAGCGTTTGTTGCTGGATATTTAATCTAGCATCAGGTCTTTGATCATGTTTTAATGGTTCGGCCAGATGCGCATCGTATCTGGCCGGTCTTATTTTCAGTGCAGTGCTTCCCTGTGAAGAGCTCCAGTCCTGTTTGTGTATACAAGGGCTACTGTTGAGCTGCACGAAAAAGCTAAAGGTAAGAAAATGGCAAAACAATTTGATGTAGTAGTGATTGGTGCTGGCCCTGGTGGATACATTGCAGCGATCCGTGCAGCCCAGTTGGGTATGTCGGTAGCATGTGTGGATGCGTGGAGCGATGCCAATGGCAAAGCAGCCCCTGGCGGCACATGCACGAACGTTGGTTGTATTCCTTCCAAAGCGTTGTTGCAGTCTTCCGAACACTACGAACAAGCCGGCACACACTTTGCCGAGCACGGTATCGAAGTAAAAGGCTTGGGCCTGAAACTGGATACACTTTTGGGTCGTAAAGACACCGTAGTTACTCAAAACAACCAAGGTATTTTGTACCTGTTCAAAAAGAACAAAGTTAGCTTCTTCCACGGTAAAGCGGTATTTAACGCCAAAGTGGATGCTGGCTGGTCGGTTAAAGTTGAAGGTAAAGATGCTGAAGAACTGATTGCTAAACACGTTGTTGTGGCTACAGGCTCTTCTGCACGTCAGTTCCCTGATCTGCCTTTCGATGAAGAAAAAATCGTGTCTAACGATGGCGCGTTGCGTTTCTCGTCTGTACCTAAAAAACTGGGCGTTATTGGCGCTGGTGTAATTGGTCTGGAATTGGGTAGCGTATGGCGTCGTTTGGGTGCT
The DNA here is from genome assembly GCA_052103955.1 of Paenalcaligenes sp. Classification (GTDB taxonomy): domain Bacteria; phylum Pseudomonadota; class Gammaproteobacteria; order Burkholderiales; family Burkholderiaceae_B; genus Paenalcaligenes. The sequence continues at coordinate 21,107 of JBQELO010000014.1, forward strand.
GAAGTCACTATCTTGGAAGGTGCAACTGACTTCCTGGCAGCGGCTGACCGTGATGTGGCTAAAGAAGCCCTGAAAGCGCTGACCAAACAAGGCTTGAACATCCAAATGGGTGCAAAAGTTAAAGGCGTAGACGGCAAAGGCAAAGGCAAAGGCGTAGAAGTTAGCTACGAAGACGCTTCTGGCGCTGAGCAATCCCTGAAAGTAGACCGTTTGATCGTGTCTATTGGCCGAGTGCCTAATACTGAAGGTTTGGGAGCAGAAACCATTGGCCTGAAACTGGACGAGCGTGGCTTTGTAGTCGTTGATGACGACTGCCTGACCAACCTGCCTAACGTATGGGCTGTAGGTGACGTGGTACGTGGCCCTATGTTGGCACACAAAGCGGAAGAAGAAGGTGTAGCGGTTGCCGAGCGTATCGCTGGTCAGCATCCTCACGTGAACTTCGACACAGTGCCTTGGGTTATTTACACTTCCCCAGAAATCTCTTGGGTAGGTAAGTCTGAGCAGCAACTGAAAAAAGAAGGCCGTGATTTCCGTGCGGGTAGTTTCCCATTCATGGCTAACGGCCGTGCGCGTGCTTTGGGTGACACAACTGGTTTCGTGAAAGTATTGGCTGATGCGAAAACAGACGAAGTTTTGGGCGTACACATCGTAGGTCCTATGGCTTCTGAGTTGATTGCTGAAGCGGTAACTATCATGGAATTCCGTGGCGCGTCTGAAGACATCGCTCGTATTTGCCATGCGCACCCAACACTGTCCGAAGCGCTGAAAGAAGCTGCTTTGGCGGTAGACAAACGTGCATTGAACTTCTAAGTTAAGTACGGTGCAGTAAAAAGCAGGCCTAGGCCTGCTTTTTTTATGGTCATAATGTCTAGCCTACACGGCATGCTGTGTACGTTGCTTGCGACGTTATGCTTCTTAGACCAGACCCGTGGTAGTTAAGGGTTTATACTGGTCGTTTTACTGTTTTTACCCCATTTACATGTCTGTTCGTCAATATTACAAGGATGCTCTGGCAGAGCGTGGTTACGAGGCTGATGTCGCCCAATTGGCGGGTATAGATCGTTTGCAACGCTTTTCCGATGAACTTCAGGCTTATGAGCGCAGTCAGCGTTCATTGATGAAGCGCTGGTTTTCCAAAGAAGCTCCACCCGAAGGCGTGTACCTGTGGGGTGGGGTAGGGCGTGGTAAGAGCTTTTTAATGGATGCGTTTTATCGCAGCGTGCCCATAGAGCGCAAAACCCGCCTGCACTTTCACGAATTTATGCGTAGCGTGCATCAGCAGTTAAATAATTTCAAAGGCCAAGCTGACCCTCTAGAGGCGGTCGCGCAGGTGATTGCTGATCGCTACCGGTTGATTTGTTTTGATGAGTTTCATGTGTCAGACATTGCTGATGCCATGATTTTGTATAAGCTCTTACTGGGGTTGTATGAACGTGGTGTGTGCTTTGTGATGACCTCAAACTATCCACCCGATAATTTGTACCCCGACGGGTTGCACCGTGACCGTATCTTGCCGGCTATTGCACTGATTAAAAGCCGCATGAGCGTTCTAACCATCGATACAGGGGTAGACTACCGTCGCCGTTCGTTAGAGCAAGTGAAAGCGTATTTCACCCCTTTAAACGACGACAGCCGTGCGCATTTGCAGTCGGTCTTCGATAAGCTGTCTGATACGGCACCAATGGAACCCACCATTGAAATTGAAAATCGTACCTTGCCGATGGTGGCTCGCAGTGGTAGTGTGGCGTGGTTTGGTTTTGATGTATTGTGCGAAGGGCCGCGCTCACAAAATGACTACTTGGATTTGGTTAGCCGTTTCCAAACTGTGATTTTATCGGATGTGCCCCGTATGACGGTGCGTGATGCATCGGCAGCACGACGCTTTACTTGGTTGGTGGACGTGCTATACGACCACCAAGTCAAACTGATTATCTCGGCAGAATGTGAGCCAGATGAGCTCTATGTGGAAGGCCCTATGGCGTCTGAGTTCCACCGTACGGTCTCACGTCTGGTAGAAATGCAGTCTAAAGAGTATCTGGAGTCCGAGCGCCGCAGCGCTGTGACCCTCTAATTTACTAATTGTTTTTAAAAGTCTTGATCTGATGAGCACACGTATACTTACAGGCATCACGACGTCGGGTATCCCTCACTTGGGAAATTATGCTGGCGCTATCCAACCCGCGATTCAAATGAGTCGCCAAACGGGTAACGACGCCTTCTTTTTTATGGCCGACTACCACGCATTAGTGAAATGCGATGATCCAGAACGAGTTGCTCGTTCGCGCCAAGCGTTGGCTGCAACGTGGCTGGCTGCAGGTCTGGATACTGATAAAGCAACGTTCTATCGTCAATCAGACATCCCAGAAATTCCTGAGCTGAACTGGATACTAAGCTGTGTCACATCTAAGGGTTTGATGAATCGTGCGCACGCTTACAAAGCGGCGCAAGATCAGAATGCTGCTAAAGGCATAGAGCTGGATGATGGCGTGAGCATGGGGTTGTACTGCTACCCCGTATTGATGTCTGCCGATATTCTGATTTTTAACGCCAACAAAGTACCCGTAGGTCGTGACCAAGTACAGCACTTGGAAATGGCGCGTGATATCGCTCAGCGTTTCAACCACATGTACGGTGAAACCTTTGTGTTGCCCGAGGTACAGATTGCAGAAAACGTAGCCATCTTGCCCGGCTTGGATGGTCGTAAGATGTCCAAGAGCTATGACAACACAATCCCACTGTTTGAAAGCTCTGAAGCAGAACTGAAAGCAGCGATTATGCGCATCGTGACAGACTCCCGTCAGCCGGGTGAGCCTAAAGATGCTGAAGCCTCAATGATCTTCCAGATCTATAAAGGCTTTGCTAGCGATGCTCAAACGGTAGCGTTGAAAGCTGAATTGGAACGAGGCATGGGTTGGGGCGATGCGAAAAATGCCTTGTTCACGTTGCTCAATGATCACTTGGCTCCTATGCGTGACCATTATCAAGATCTGTTGTCACGCCCAGATGACATCGAAGATATTTTGTTGGCTGGTGCGGCTAAAGCACGTCAATACACTGAGCCTTTGATGGAGAAAGTGCGTGATGCGGTAGGGTTGCGTAAAGCCAAACGCGTTGCGGTATCGGCGCCTGCCGAGAAAAAAGCAGCTCGTAAAGGTCGCTTTGTAAGCTTCCGCGAAGAAGAGGGCTTCCGCTTCCGTTTATTGGATGCGGCGGGTACAGAGTTGTTGGTATCCGAGGTATTTGCTGATCCACGTCAGGCTGGTATGGCACAGAAAGCCCTTGCTGCACTGAACAGCCGTAACCAGTTTGAAGTGGCCGGTGATGAGGCGTTAGTGGTGGTAGAGGGCGCTAAAGTTGCTAGCTTGCCTGCTGCTGAGCTGGATGCTTTGCTGGAAACGTTGGAAGGGATGCGGGCGGAGTAAGCGCTGCTGTCCGGTTTCTGTGTGGTAAGAATGGCTCCTAGAAATAGGGGCCGTTTTTTTGTGAATGGCGGTGTTCATTGCACGTAGGGAAGAGAAAGCAAGTCGAGTCTGTTGTTGACGATGAATGCTGTATCCATCGCACGCGCTGGGGAGCTGCAGAAGAATTTTTTGTGATTTGAGACACCAAATCAAAAAATACTTTCGCAGCCTTAGGCTACAGCAGACAGTGGTCAGTAAGTGGGCTTTTTCTCTCGGAGCATGCTCTCCTCGAAGAAATCAGTTGTTAAATGACTTGCTACCTATTTTCAATAGCTAGACTTACTAGCAATAAAAAACGGCCCCTAAAATAGGAGCCGTTTTCATACCCAACTTAACGCGAATTACTTACGCAATTTGGCAAACGCTGCCGCCATTGCATTATTCACAGCGGGTTCTTCACGACGTTGTGGTGCGCGGCTGTTGTTGCGCTGGGGCCTACCACCACCAGAAGAGCGACGGTCGGAGTCGCCGCCTGCTGGGCGTGAGCTTGGAATGTCATCGTTTAAACGCATGCTTAAGCTAATACGTTTACGCGGTTCATCCACTTCCAGCACTTTAACTTTAACGGTTTGGCCTACGCGCACTACATCGCGTGGGTCACTCACAAACTGATCCGACAGCGCCGAGATGTGCACCAAACCGTCTTGGTGTACACCTACGTCAACAAAGGCACCAAAGTTCGCTACGTTGGTCACTACACCTTCCAGTGTCATGCCAGGGATAAGGTCAGAAATCTTGGTTACGCCTTCCATGAACGTCGCGGTGCTGAATTCTGGTCGAGGGTCACGACCAGGTTTTTCAAACTCCGAGAAAATGTCTTGCACGGTAGGTAAACCAAAACGCTCGTCGGTAAAGTCGTTAGGCGATAAGCCTTTGAGTGCACCGCTTTGGCCCATGACTTCTTTGGCTTGTTTTTGAATGCGCGCCAGGATGCGTTCGGCCACAGGGTAGGCTTCAGGGTGAACAGCAGAAGCATCCAGTGGATTATCGGCGTTAGGGATGCGTAAGAAGCCCGCTGCTTGCTCAAAAGCCTTAGGGCCAAAGCGAGGTACGTCTAGCAGCTGTTTACGCGATAGGAAGGCGCCATTGCTGTTACGCCACTCCACAATGTTTTTGGCTAAGGTCGCATTCAGTCCCGATACGTGCATCAACAGCGGGGCAGAGGCGGTATTGACGTCTACGCCCACCGCGTTCACACAATCCTCTACTACTGCTTCTAGTGAACGAGCTAATTCACGCTGGTTCACGTCGTGCTGGTACTGGCCTACACCAATCGCTTTGGGTTCGATTTTTACCAACTCAGCCAGAGGGTCTTGCAGGCGACGGGCGATAGATACGGCACCGCGCAGGCTGACGTCTAATTCAGGGAATTCTTTAGCAGCTAATTCCGATGCGGAGTACACCGATGCACCCGCTTCAGACACCGATACACGTGTCAGTTGCAGTTCAGGGTGACGGCTTTGCAGCTCGCTGACCAGTTTTTCGGTTTCGCGTGATGCTGTACCGTTACCTACAGCGACTAGCTCAATGCTGTGCTTCTTAGCGATAGCCGCTAAGGCTTTTAAACTGCCTTCTACATCACGGCGTGGCTCAAAAGGATAGATAGTGACGGTGTCTAACAATTTTCCCGTGGTATCAATGGCTGCAACCTTCACGCCAGTACGAATACCGGGGTCTAGGCCCAATACGGATTTATGACCGGCTGGTGCTGCGAGCAACAAGTCGCGCAGGTTAGCGGCAAATACGCGTGTGGCTTCTTGTTCACCTTGTTCACGTAAACGGGTAATCAGTTCGGTTTCAAACAGCGTGAGCAGTTTGACGCGCCATGTCCAACGGCACACTTCAGCCATCCATGCTTCGTGTGCAGTGGCTTGGCTGTCAAAGCGCGCTGCGCTGTTGCTACTATCCGCAATACGCTCAATGCAGGGATGTGGGTGCAGTGCTTCTTGTTCTTCGGTCAGACCTAAGCGCAACGTAAGCACGCCTTGCTGACGACCACGTAGCAATGCCAGGGTGCGGTGTGATGGCAGGGTGCGCAATGTTTCGCTGAAGTCGAACCAGTCTTGGAACTTATTACCTTCTTGCTCTTTGCCTTCTACTACTTTGGCGTATAGCAAACCACTGTTCCATAGGTATTCACGTAAGGTAGCCAACAGGTCGGCGTTTTCTGCTTGGTTTTCAGACAGAATATCGCGTGCGCCATCTAATGCAGCTTTGCTACTATCAAACGGTGCTTCGCCTACAAAGGCTTCTGCTAAGACCAATGGATCACTAGCAGGGTTGTCCAAAATATTCTGCAACAACGCTTCCAAACCAGCCTCACGAGCAATTTGCGCACGCGTACGACGTTTGGGTTTGTAGGGGGTGTATAAGTCTTCCAGACGTTGTTTGGTGTCTGCAGACGTAATTTCAGAAAGAAGTTCGGGGTTGAGCTTACCTTGTTGCTCAATCGAATCTAAAATGGCGATACGACGGGTTTCCAGTTCGCGCAGATACAATAAGCGCACTTCCAACTCGCGTAGTACACCGTCATCTAGACCGCCGGTAGCTTCTTTGCGGTAACGGGCAATAAACGGTACGGTGGCACCATCATCCAGCAAATCCACTGCCGCAGTGGCCTGATTAGGGCGTATGCTCAACTCGGTAGCGAGCTGTTGCAAAATACGGTTTTGGTCAATGGTACGCGGGGAAGAGGAGGGGGTAGTTGTCATGGATTCAATACGGCCAAAAAACAAGAGGTCGGGCTTGGTGCCATGCCGGAGGCTGACGTGAATCCCGTGTATGAACGGGAACCCAGTAAAAAATGATCGGCTTTGATTATAGAGCCGTGCAGAGATATTGAAAGAACTATGACTATGCTGACACAGGAACTTGACGAAATTTTTGCTGAGGGTGGACCTTTAGCGGAGTCTGTGCAGCAATACCATTTACGCATGGGGCAATTGGAGCTAGCACGCTCCATCCATAAGGCCATCACAGACCATGAAATACTGATTGCCGAGGCTGGTACTGGCACAGGAAAAACGTGGGCGTATTTAGTGCCGGTGTTTTTAAGTGGCTCTAAAGCTTTGGTGTCTACCGGCACGCGTACGCTACAAGATCAGTTGTTCAGGCGCGATTTGCCGCATCTACGCAAAGCGCTAGGGTTACCGGTGCAAGTCGCCTTGTTAAAAGGGCGGGGCAACTATGTGTGTCATTACCACCTAGAGCGTACCGAGCAAGATAACCGAGGTTTTGCGTCGCGCCGTGAGGTGACGTGGATGCGTGAAATTCAACGCTTTAGCGAAGTGAGTAGTTCGGGGGATAAGTCCGAACTTGCCAGTATTCCTGAAGATGCAGAAATCTGGTCGCGGGTTACCTCAACCCGTGAAAACTGCTTGGGGCAAGACTGTCCTTATGTGGGCGATTGCTTCGTGTTGAAAGCGCGTCGTAAAGCGCAAGAGGCCGACGTGGTGGTAGTGAACCATGCGTTATTTATGGCTGACTTGGCGTTACGCGAAGAAGGCATTACAGATTTGTTGCCTGCCGTTGATACGGTGGTGTTTGATGAGGCGCATCAGTTGCCCGATGTGGCAACACGTTTTTTAGGTACATCGGTGTCGTTGCACCACTTGTTAGACTTGGCCAAGCAAACCGAGGTGGCTGGTTTGGGCCATGCGCGTGGCGTAGTGGACTGGACTGCGGTTGCCGGTGCATTGGAACAAGCCTGTAGGGATTTGCGTCTGGCCACTGCTGAAGTGGCGAGAATGCCCGGTGCCAGAGCAACCTTCGAGATGATTCCTGAGGCCGAGGCGTTTGATGAGGCCTTAGAGGTACTGTTAGAAAAGCTAGACAAAATTATCAAGCTGCTAGAAATGCTGGCAGAAAAGCATCCGGATTTAGCGGCCGCACATAAGCAGGCGTTGTTGCTACGGGCACGGCTCTTCCTGTGGAGTCAGCCTGATAGGCAAGGGCGGCATGCGTTGGCTCCTGATACGGCTTCGGCAGAATTGAAAGAGTCAGCGGCGGATGAAATGGTGCGTTGGGTAGAGCACACACAAACGTCTTTACGTTTTCACAGTGCCCCTTTGTCAGTAGCCAAGATTTTTTCTCGCTACCGAGAACCGCATCAAGCGTGGGTGTTAACGTCGGCTACCTTATCGGTGCACGGTAACTTTGCGCATTTTGTGCATCAACTGGGATTATGGCAGGCCAGAACCGAGGTGTGGCCATCCCCCTTTGATTACCCGCAGCAAGGGCTGATGTTCGTGCCCAATAGCTTACCTGCACCTTCTTCACCACAGTTTAATGAGCAATTTGTAGACTTATTAATGCCCTTGATTAAGCAAGCTAAGGGCGGTGTGCTGGTGTTATGTACTACCTTGCGCTCGGTGGAGCGTATTGCCGAACTTCTGCAAGAACGCTTTGAGGATGAGGGTATTACTAGGCCTTTGCTAAGACAAGGCGAGCGTTCACGGCGCGTGCTGCTGGAAGAGTTCCGTAATGGCCACAATATGGTGTTGGTGGGGAGTGCGAGCTTCTGGGAAGGTATTGATGTGCCGGGCGATGCGCTCACCTTGGTGGCGATAGATAAGCTGCCTTTTGCACCGCCAGACGATCCTGTGCTGGAGGCGCGTATCAATGCGTGTCGAGAGCGTGGGGGGAATCCCTTTATGGAGTACCAGTTGCCTGATGCAGCGATTGCGTTGAAGCAAGGGGCGGGGCGTCTGATTCGTACCGAGCAGGACTGGGGAGTACTGGTGGTAGGGGATGCACGTATTGTAGATAAGCCGTATGGGAAATTGTTATGGCGAGGTTTGCCTCCTTTCTCACGTACGCGTGATCTGCAACGAGCATTGGCCTTTTTCCAAGAAAGGCAAAACGAAGAATAAAAAAAGGCTGCCTTATGGCAGCCTTTTTTGTGAGGAAATACTTAGAACCAGTTGACGGGGTTCCAGTAGTTTCTAGGAGTTTTCAGCCCTTGTTTCCACAGAATGCTGTCTGGGAAGTTTTCATCCATGATGCGTTTAGTGTCATCGCGCAACGCTGTCTCACCCAGTGCGTCGTAAGACAAGTACATCAAGTACAGTGCTTTTTCAGCAATGGCGACACCGTGGAAATCGGTAATCACACGTTGAGCACGGTTGATAGATGCTACATAGGCGCCACGTGTGTAGTAGTACTCAGCAACGTGTACTTCATTTTCTGCGATGGTGCTTACCAACCACGTGATACGTTGTTTGGCATCTGCTGCGTAACGGCTCTCGGGGTACAGATTGATGAGCTCGTTAAAAGACTCGTACGATTCACGCAAACCTTGAGGGTCACGCTCACTAGGGTCTTGCTGGGTAAAGCGAGTCAGCATAGCGCTAGGGGGCGTAAAAGTGATCAAGCCTTTCAGGTACAGCATGTAGTCGCTGCCTGGGTGGTTAGGGTATTGTTTCTGGAAACGATCAATAGCGGCCAAGGCTTGCTCGGGCTCTTCGTCTTTCCAGTTAATGTAGGCTTGGTCAATCAACGCTTGTTGCGCATATGTGCCAAATGGGTAACGTGCCTCAATTGCTTCCAGTCTAGTACGGGCAGCTTTCCAGTTACCGGCGTTCATTTCTTCACGCGCATCTTGGTAAAGTTTTTCTGCTGTCCAGCCTGCAGTGGGGTCTATAGTAGGTTTAGTGGCACCACAACCCGCGATCACCAAAACTACGCAAAGTGTGGCCAGAGCTTTGGCCGAACGTTGAACGTTGGCGATTCGAGATAGAAAAAAACGAGCAAGACGAGTCACAGAAGCATCCTTGGTGTTAGCATTTCAGACTGATTATATGATTTGTTGCTATGCAAGACACTAATACTGCAAAAAATTTACACGATCTCCTGTCCGACGAGGCAGTAGAAGAGCGTCGCTTTGTGTTACCTATCACTCAGGAACCCGAGCGTTTAGACAAAACACTGGCCTTATTGTTGCCAGAGCATTCGCGCAGCCGACTGCAGTCCTGGATAGAAGATGGGCATGTTCAGGTGAATCAGCAGGTAGTGCGTACACGCCATATTTTGTATCCCGGCGATGTTATCACGGTGCAGGAGCAGGCGGCACCTGAATCCACTGCATTTACTGCAGAACCTGTGGATTTTCCAGTCGTAGAGGAAAGCCCGCACTGGATTGTGGTAAATAAGCCTGCTGGGTTGGTCACACACCCTGGTGCAGGAAACTGGACAGGCACGTTGTTAAACGGTTTGCTGTATCGCTACCCTGAGCTGGCGTCTGTGGCGCGTGCGGGTATTGTGCACCGTTTAGACAAAATGACCTCTGGGTTAATGGTGGTGGCGCGCACCGAAACTGCACAAACGCACTTAGTGCGCCAGTTGCAAAGTCGTAGCGTGAAGCGCGAGTACCGTGCGTTAGTGCATGGGTTTGTAGCACCTGAGGGTACGATTAATGCACCTATAGGTCGTGATCCGCATGTGCCTGTGCGTATGGCGGTAAACGGTTCAGCGCCACGCGAAGCCATTACTCACTTTACCTGCTTGCGTCACGGCTTGGCAGAGCGGGGGGTAGCCTTTAGTGAAGTGGTGTGTAGACTAGAAACAGGTCGTACCCACCAGATTCGGGTACACATGGCTAACCAAAAGCATCCGTTATTGGGTGATGATCTGTACGGCGGTAAAAACATGCTTGGGGCTGAGCGCCAGATGTTGCATGCCAGGGCTCTGGGTTTTGAGGATCCGGGCACAGGGCAAATGGTGAAGTTCGAGTCAGCGATACCCGACGACATGAACGCTGTGCGGGAGTGTATTGAATGGAAAGACAGCTAAAGTTCTCTACGATTACGGGCCCCGCTTGGTCGGGGTGCTCTTACTTCAGTACTCTGCGATACCCAGGCTGCAGTCAAGGCGACTGGGATGGACTGAATCTGGGGGCGCATTGCGGTGATGACCCTCAGTCTGTGGCTGCTAACCGTGCGTTGCTTGGACAGCATGTGCCTAGTCAGCCTGTATGGTTGCAGCAGGTGCATGGTACGGGCGTGCTAGATGCCGACAATTATGTGGCTACAGCCGGTGAGCCACCACAAGCGGATGCCGCTATTACGACGGAGCCCAACCGCGTATTAGCCATTATGACGGCCGATTGCCTGCCGGTGGTGGTGTATGATTCAGTAGGTAGTGTAGTGGGTGTGGCGCACGCAGGATGGCGCGGCTTGGCGTCTGGTGTCTTAGAGCGCATGGTTGATCAGATGCAAACTAAAGCTCGCACCTCCGGTCTGTTGTCGGCATGGATAGGGCCAGCCATCAGTCAACAGCATTTTGAAGTGGGCGCAGAGGTACGCGAGGCTTTTCTAGACAAAGACGCGCGCTACGACATGTATTTTGTTCCGTCACATGAAGCGGGCAAATATTTTGCCGATTTACCTAGCATTGCACGTCATCGTTTATACCAACATTGCGATGGCGGTATTGCCGTAGCCCTGAGTGGCGAATGCAGTTACGAGCGTACTGATCGCTATTACTCGTATAGGCGCCACTCGACCACAGGGCGACTGGTCACCGTAGCGTGGTTGCAAAGCGGCGCCTAGTTGTTTATTCTGGTTGTTACAAAGTGTAGGTGTGGCGGCAAGTGGAATGTGTTGCGCATTTCTTGTCATGCAAGCTTGCTGCGTGTGATTCGTTGTTCAGTAGTTCAATAAAAGCCCATAGATGGCTTTGGCGACAGGGAGACAAATTACGATGGCTGAGGCTGCGGTACACCCTCTTTCTCTATTTATCGATAGCGATGCACTGCAGGCAATTCGCGCCGACTTCGAGCATCGCTGGCAGGCGTTGCAACAAGCTGCTGCGCAGGCCGCATTAGGCATGCCTAAAAGCCGCCGGTTTAAAGGTGAGGCATGGCAGTCGCATCCTCAATCCCTGATGGCTGCCCATGTGTGGGAGCTCTACGCGGATACCTTACAGAAACTCGCTGATCAAGCCTCTATTGGGGTAGAGCAACAGCAGCGGCTCTCTTTTGCGTTAATGCAATGGATAGAGGCAATATCCCCCGCCAACTTCTTAGCTACTAATCCTGATGTACAGCAAGATCTGCTGTTCACCCAAGGGGCAAGTTTGCTAACCGGTGCACAAAATTTTTGGCAAGACTTACAAAAAGGACGCTTAAGCCAAACTGACGAAAGCCAGTTCCAATTAGGCGAAAACTTGGCAACAACGCCAGGTGATGTGGTGTACAGCAATGCATTGTTTGAGTTACTGCATTACCGTCCTACTACTGCGACAGTGAAGGCGATCCCGTTATTGGTGGTGCCGCCTTGCATCAATAAATACTACATCCTAGATTTACAGCCGCGTAACTCCTTTGTGCGACATGCGGTAGAGCAGGGTTATCAGGTGTTTTTGATGTCGTGGCGTAACCCGTTGTCGGATGATGAGGATGGCATAGCGCAGGCCACTTGGGGTGACTATGTGGATAGTGGCGTATTGCAAGCTATTGACGTGGTGCGCGACATTACGCAGCAGCCTACGATCAATGCCTTGGGTTTTTGTGTGGGCGGCACATTATTAAGCTCAGCGCTTAGTATGGCCGCAGCGCAAGGTGAGCATCCCGTAAATGCACTGACCTTGCTCACGACGATGCTGGATTTTGACGATGTGGGTGCGTTACAGGTCTTTGTGGACGAGGCTTTGGCGTGCTTCAGAGAATGGCAAATAGGTGCTGGTGGATTGCTGGCGGCTAATGAGCTGTCCACTACCTTTGCTTTTTTACGTCCGGCCGAGCTGGTCTGGAATTACGTCACTGATAACTATTTAAAAGGCAAAACACCGCCAGCTTTTGACCTGCTGTACTGGAATGCAGACGGTACGAATTTGCCAGGGCCATTTTTTACGTGGTATTTCCGTAATACCTATCTGGAAAACAATCTAAAAAAACCAGAGGGTGTGCAGATCAATGGCCACACGTTAACGCTGAATACACTCACTATGCCTGCTTACGTTTATGGGTCACGTGATGACCATATTGTGCCGTGGCGTAGTGCATACCGTAGCGCTCAGCTATTGCAAGGTGATGTGCGCTTTGTGCTGGGGGCGTCGGGTCATATTGCTGGTGTGATTAATCCACCAGCCGATCAAAAGCGTCATTACTGGACGCAAACAACCGCCGGAAGCTTAGATAGGTCGTTAGATTCTGAGCAATGGTTTGATCAAGCCCAGCAGTTGCCCGGTAGTTGGTGGGGGGATTGGATGGGTTGGTTGGCAAAGCATAGCGGTGCAGACATTACTGCTCCTACGCAAACAGGCAGTGCACAGTACCCCGCCTTATTGGCTGCACCGGGTAACTATGTGCGAGTTAGGGCGTAACCGCTACAAGAGTAAAAAAAGTATGTTGGTGCAGAGCTGGCCAACTCGTGTTGTTGTATGAGTGAGGACTACAAGGAGAAAGTGTATGTCTGGAAAATTAGCATATGTGACCGGGGGCATGGGTGGTATCGGTACAGCAATATGTCAGCGTTTGGCGCGTGAAGGTTTTAAAGTAGTTGCTGGGTGTGGACCAAACCGAGACGCCCAGAAGTGGCTAGATGAGCAGCGTCAGTTGGGCTTCGAGTTTTATGCTTCCGCAGGCAATGTCTCAGATTGGGATTCTACGGTAGAGGCTTTTAATAAAGTCCGACAAGATTACGGTGACGTGGCTGTTCTGGTGAATAACGCGGGTATTACGCGTGATGGTCAGTTCCGTAAAATGAGTCTGGAAGAGTGGCGCTCGGTGATCGATACTAACTTGAACAGCCTATTTAACGTAACGAAGCAAGTTTTGGAACCTATGTTGGCCAACAACTGGGGGCGTATCATTAATATCAGTTCGGTTAATGGGCAGCGCGGCCAATTTGGTCAAACAAACTATTCCACCGCCAAAGCTGGTATACATGGTTTTACAATGGCGCTGGCGCAAGAGGTTGCGAGCAAAGGGGTAACAGTGAATACTGTTTCGCCTGGTTATATTGGTACGGATATGGTGCGTGCCATACGTCCCGATGTGCTAGAGAAAATCGTAGCCACGATACCGGTGAAGCGTTTGGGTGAGCCGGATGAAATTGCCTCTATGGTGGCGTGGTTGGCTTCTGATGATTCAGGCTTTTCTACCGGAGCTGACTTCTCGGTCAACGGTGGCCTGCATATGGGCTAATGCACTGTTTTTTGGAATGAAAAGGTAGTCTATGACACAAGATTCTGCAGCAGAAACTGTAAGATTAATTAAGAAATATCCAAATAGGCGTCTCTACGATACGTGCACCAGTTCGTACATCACATTGGCAGATGTAAAACAATTAGTGATGGCAAGTGAAAGCTTTGCCGTGGTGGATGCCAAAACTAATGACGATATTACGCGCAGTATTCTGTTGCAGATTATCTTGGAGGAAGAAAGCGCGAATGTGCCTATGTTCTCCACAGAGGTGTTGTCGCACATCATACGTTTTTATGGCAGTGCCATGCAGGGTGTGATGGGGAGCTACCTAGAGCAAAATATTCAGGCGTTCATCGAGATTCAAGAGCGCTTACTGGCGCAGTCTAAGCATGTGTATGGCAAACCAGTAGGGCCAGAGGCGTGGGCACAGTTTATGACCGTGCAAACACCGATGATCCAGAAGATGATGAACTCCTATGCGGAGCAAAGTCAGAAAATGTTCACGCAGGTGCAAGACCAGATGCAAGATCAAATGTATGGGTTGTTTACGGCCTTTCCTTTTGCGTCGCCTGCGCCCACTAAAGAAAAAACACGTAAACCCAAAGAGTAAAACGGTCTTGCGTAAAGCGGGATTCTGATGATGTAATGATAAAACTAGTGGGGGAGGTCTTCCCCACGGTTTTATTGGCAGGGCAGCAACGACGTAAATGACGTCCACAGGAGTAACGTGCAGGCCACGAATCCTTTACGCCCAGCACTTCCTTTCTTTTTCTTATAGCCAAGATGGTTTAGTCGCATGATTGTTATGCGAGCTAAGCATGTGTACTAAAGATGAAAACGTTAAATGCTTTCGTGTTCAATAGCTGTGTGCAGGAACAGGGGGCAGGTTGCGCCTTCATTTTGTATGCAAATGATTTGGGCAAAGAAAAAGGGCTGATTTCTAAGAAATCAGCCCTTTCGGAATTTGGTTGCGGGGGCAGGATTTGAACCTACGACCTTCGGGTTATGAGCCCGACGAGCTACCATGCTGCTCCACCCCGCGTCAGAAAAATAATAGTAACCTGACTGTTTCAAAAAAGCAAGCCCCATTTGGAAAATAGACTAGGTATGACAGATAATGAGATTTTAAAAGTGTTGGAAGCGGCATTATTATGTACAGAAGAGCCGCTGAATCTGTCACAATTACGGCAGTTGTTCGGTGTGCATGAAATTTCCGCCGATCAGATGCGTCACCATCTAGCGATGTTGCAGCTGGATTGGAACGATAGAGGGCTTGAGCTGGTATCCCTATCCAGCGGTTGGCGTTTTCAAAGCCGACCTGAAATGCAGCCTTATCTGGCACGACTTAATCCGGACCGTCCGCCTAAATACTCACGTGCGGTGTTGGAAACGCTGGCCATCATTGCATGGCGTCAGCCTGTTACCCGTGGTGATATTGAAGATATACGTGGTGTGGGTGTTTCTACTCAGATAGTACGTACATTGGAAGATCGAGGTTGGATCGAAGTTCTGGGCTATAGAGATGCGCCAGGGCGCCCAGCGTTGTTAGGTACAACGCGACAATTTCTAGATGATTTAGGTTTACGTTCTTTGCAGGACTTGCCTTCTTTGGATGAAGAGCAGGTTCAGGATGTGTTTATGCAACAGCTTGTAGAGCTGGATAACACGCAACAAGGGACGTTGCATGAGCCCGACACTACGGAATATGAAGAAAGCGATGAAAAGTGACACTTTTCATCAACGCATAATGAATGAGAAAAACTGGAGTCTTTTAATCAATGACGGAAAATATTGAACAAGCGCCTGAGCGTAGCGCAGAAGGGGCGGATGCCACTTCTACAGCATCGCGAGGCAAAGGGCGTAAGTTGCGCACGCCATTTCGCCGTCGTCGTGGTGACGCAACCGAAACCGGTGCGCGTAATCGTGATGACGCTTCCTCCACTTCGGAAGTAAAGGAAGAGGTTGCAGAGCAGCAGCCAGCAGCGAAAGGTAGACGTAGACCAGCCGCTGCAGCCAACTCTGATCAGCCGCGAGCTCCTCGCGCTCCGCGTGCTCGTAAAACTAGCACACGTGCCAAAGCGGCACCGGTGCAGTCGGTAGAGCAAGAGCAGCCCGTGCGCATGAGCGCAGAAGACGATCAAGAGGCTGATCACGCACTGTCGTACTTGGATAAAACGGCCAGAATGTCCCAGCGTTTGGGGCGCTACCTAACCAGCGAGGCTATACAGCCTAAGTTGCATAAGGTGTTGGCTGATGCGGGTGTGGGTTCACGCCGCGAAATGGAAGAAATGATTGTGGCAGGCCGTGTGTCGGTCAACGGCGAGCCCGCTCACATTGGTCAGCGCGTAGGTCAAGATGACAAAGTGCGAGTGAATGGCCGTTTGATTGCACGTCCTAATGCCAATAAACCGCCACGCGTGATTTTGTATCACAAGCCGGTAGGCGAAATCGTGACGCATGATGACCCAGAAGGGCGCGAAACGGTATTTGCACGTTTGCCAAAAATGCGTGTGGGCAAATGGCTGTCTATAGGTAGGCTGGATTTAAACACTGAGGGTTTGTTGATTTTCACAACCTCGGGTGATTTGGCCAACAAAATGATGCACCCCCGTTATGGCGCTGAGCGTGAGTACGCGGTGCGAGTTTTGGGTGAACTGGCGGAAGATCAAGCAAAACGCCTGACTACTGGCATTGAGCTGGAAGATGGTGAAGCTAAATTCGGCGAGTTGGAGTTTATCGGTGGTGAAGGTAGTAACCGCTGGTATAGGGTGACCTTGCATGAGGGGCGTAATCGTGAAGTGCGTCGCATGTTCGAGGCCGCCGGTGTAACGGTAAGCCGATTGATCCGTACGCGTTTTGGTGAGGTGGTGTTGCCTCGCAATTTGCGTCGTGGTCGCTGGGAAGAGTTAAATGCCGACATGGTAGCGGCGCTGATGCTGCGCGTGGGTTTGTGGCGTGATACCGGCGAGACAGAAAGTGCGGGTGGTCGTCGTGGTGCTCGTCGCCATAGCCAGCCATTAAGTCACGACAGCGCATTGCCTCCGGGTTTTGGTACCATGGAGCAAAATGGTACCAACGGTGCACGTACTAACCGACGTGGTCGTCTGAGCACCAGTGAAGGTGGTGGCTATGTAGATCCAACCGCTACAACTGGAATGTTAGTTAGCGGCGGCTTGGCAAATGGTCATCCTGAGGCAGGTCGAGGCGGTCGTCGAAGTGGTGGGCGTGGCGCTGCGCCGCAGCGTGGTAATGCAGGGCCTTCCGCGAGAGGGCAGCAAGCTCGAGACCCACAAGCCGGCCCAGCTAATAAGCGTCGCCGTAGTGGTGAGCGTGCCGCAGACGATAGGCAGCAAGAGCCGCGATCCGCAGCGAAGCGTGCTTCTACGCGTGGTGCTGGTCGCTCTACCGGTCGCTCTGGTGATGATTGGCAGCCGCGTTCTTCCAATGCGCACGAATCACGCCTTGCCCGTATAGGTTCTAACCGTCGTTAATGCACCACAGGGCCGGGCTATGAGGTAGGTGTAGTCCGGCTTCTGTGAGTTGATGGCTTTATTTCTGGGCTAAGCGCTGGATGTGGCAGGATTTTTTCTCGAATTCTGTTAAAATGTAAAGCTTGGCACGGTATCATCGTTATAGTATGTAATGTTGGGTACTTACCGGATCTAAGCTTTTAAGGTAGCAGTGGGCTGGCAGTCAGCCCATTTTTTTTGGATTTTATGGCAGATATTTTCGCTTTAACACAAGAAGCCTTGCTGGGCAGCGACATCGAATTGATCGATGTAGAGCGTGCGCCTCTGGGCGTGTTGCGTGTCGTGATCGATCACCCTGAAGGGGTGGTCATTGACCATTGTGAATGGGTGTCCAAACAGTTATCACGTGTTTTCGAAGTAGAAAACGTTGATTACGCTCGTCTGGAAGTGAGTTCTCCTGGTATAGATCGTCCGCTGCGAACATTGCGAGACTTTGTACGCTTTGCCGGTGCTAGGGTAGAACTGCGCTTTTACGAGGCGGTGGATAACCAGAAAGTGTTTAAGGGTGTGTTGATCAGCCCTGAAGACGTCACTGTGGATAATGTGGATGCCGATACTAAATTTGTGTTGGAGCTAGAGCAAGCCTCTGGCGATGTCAGAGACCTGACGTTCACATTAGATGAAGTGGATCGTGCCAAATTGGATCCCGTTCTTGATTTCAAGGGTAGAAAGCGATGAGTCGCGAAATTCTTTTGCTAGTTGATGCGCTGGCGCGTGAAAAAGGTGTAGAAGCAGATGTGGTGTTTGGCGCCCTAGAAGGTGCGTTGGCGTCTGCAATGAAAAAACGCTTCGAAGAAGATGCCGACATACGGGTAGCGGTAGATCGCGTAACGGGTGAGCACGAGGGGTTCAGACGTTGGTTGGTCGTGCCAGATGAAGCTGGCCTGCAAGAGCCTGATCGTCAAGAGATGTACAGCGATGCCATTGAAATCGTGCCTGACGTACAGATCGGTGATTACATTGAAGAGGCTTTGGAGCCTATAGAATTTGGACGTATCGGTGCACAAGCAGCCAAACAGGCTATTTTGCAGCGTATACGTGATGCAGAGCGTGAGCAGGTACTGAACGACTTCTTGGACCGTGGCGAAAAAATCGTCTCTGGCACAGTGCGTCGTATAGACAAGGGCGATGCCATCATCGAGATGGGTAAAATCGAAGCCCGTTTGCCACGTAGCGAAATGATCCCCAAAGAAAATATTCGTATGGGTGACCGTGTACGCGCATTGGTAAAAACAATTGACCGTGCTGCGCGTGGTCAACAGGTGATTCTGTCTCGTACCGCTCCTGATTTCATCAAGGAACTGTTCGAGAACGAAGTACCAGAAATTGAACAAGGCTTACTGGAAATTAAAGCAGCTGCTCGCGATGCGGGTGTACGTGCCAAGATTGCCGTTATTGCCTACGACCAGCGCATTGATCCTATCGGTACATGTGTAGGTATGCGCGGTTCGCGTGTAACTGCCGTTCGTAACGAATTGGGTGGTGAGCAGGTTGATATCGTTTTGTGGGCTGAAGACCCAGCAGAATTTGTGATTGGTGCACTGGCGCCAGCGCATGTGGAATCCATCGTTGTTGATGAAGATAAGCATGCAATGGACGTAGTGGTGGATGAAGAGAACCTGCCTAAGGCTATTGGTGCTCGTGGTCAAAACGTACGTTTGGCCTCGGAACTGACTGGCTGGCAAATCAATATCATGACACCTGAAGAAAGCCAGAACCGTCAGGAAGAAGAGCGTCGTGAACTGCAAAATATGTTCATGCAGCGCTTGGATGTAGACGAAGGTATTGCCGACGTGCTTATCGACGAAGGTTTCAGTGGTCTAGAAGAAGTGGCCTATGTGCCACTGCAAGAGTTGCTAGATATCGATTCCTTTGACGAAGATACTGTTAACGAGCTGCGTACACGTGCTCGTAATGCCTTGCTGTCTGAAGCGATTGCTAAAGACGAACTGGTACAGGCAGTTGAGAAAGACCTGTTAGAAATCGAAGGAATGACTCCTGATATCGTGGCGGCTTTAGCTGAAAAAGAAGTAACCACGCTGGATGATTTGGCCGAATTGGCGACAGATGAACTGTCCGAAATCACCGGTCTAAATGCTGAAGACGCTAGCAACCTAATTATGCGTGCACGAGCCCACTGGTTTGATGGTGACGCATGATGACGTTGCAGCAGGTCGGCCTGCTCTAGAGAGGAGAGCCGACTATCAGGGGTTATTATTAATAGAATAAGTAGTTGTAAGCAAGAGAGAGTCGAATGCCGAGTAACACAGTCGCCCAGTTCGCTCAAGAACTGAAAATGCCTGCAGAATCGTTGTTGGAGCAATTGCGTGCTGCAGGTGTTCAGCTCAGATCGGTAGACGATTCCGTCACCGAAGCAGATAAGGCGAAGCTGCTAGAGTCACTGCGTGGGAATAAAATTACGCTGACTCGTCGCAAAACCTCAGAAATCCGCCAAGCTGATGGATCAGGGCGTTCTCGCACTATTCAGGTAGAAACCCGCAAGAAACGCGTATTTGTGAAACGGGATCCGGCTGAGCTTCTTGCTGAAGCCGCTAAAGCTGCAACAGCAGCCCGTGATGAAGAAAATGCTGTCGAACCTGCTGAAACCGCACCGGTAGCAGTGGAAGTAAACGCACCAACTGTTGCACCAGTCGCTACGCCTGAAGTGGCCGCTGAAGCAGCAGTAGCTGTAGAAACTCCTAAACAAGAGCACGCTCCTGTACAGGAAACCAACGTTGAGGTCCAGCCAGAGCCAGTTAAAGAGGCGCCGGTTGCAGAGACTCAAAACACCGAACCGACTGCAGAAACAGCAGCCAAGGAAGAGCAGGTACGGCAACCTGTGTCACCCGCTGTCAGTCAGTCTGAAAAGCAAGAGCCTGAAGTTACATCACAGGTAGAGCAAGAAACGCCTGTGAAGGCAGAACAAACTGAAGAGCTGGATAACGTGGCCGTTAAAAACAAGCCTGTCAAAGACACCCCTACAGCGAAAGCTGACAATCAAACTCGTAGCCCAAGACCGCAAGGTGGAGCTAATGCGCAACGTGGCGGAAACACTTCGCCTGGCGCTAATCGCCATTCTGATCGTCCGCAAGGCGCAGGCCGTCCGCAATCTAGCGGCGCCCCTGCTACTCGCCGACCAGCGCCCCAGGCGGCTGTAGGCGAGGGCGATCGCGATCGTGCTCGCTCGGCAGCAGAAGCTGAGGCAGCTGCAATCAGTGAAATGCTGAACCGTCCTCGCAAAGTATTGCGTGCGGCAGAAAGCCAAGACGCTGCTCGTAAAGCGGGTAAACCGGTTACGAAGAAAGACGTTAAAAACGGTGATAGCGCCAAGAAACCAACGGCTAAACCAGCAGTCAAAGGTGAAACCGGTTGGGTTGGTGATAGCCGCCGTAAGCAGCCTTCTAAAGCTGAAGTGGCTTCTGCCTCTACAGAGCGCGAAGCATGGCACGCTAGCAACCGCGGTGGTAAACGTGGTCGTGGCCGCCAGAACCAAATAGAACAGCAACCACAAGTAGTGGAAGCAATTGTTCGTGAAGTGGCTGTACCTGAAACGATTACTGTTGCTGATCTGGCTCACAAAATGGCTGTTAAAGCCGCTGAAGTGATCAAGCATCTGATGAAGTTGGGTCAAATGGTCACCATTAACCAAGTGCTGGATCAAGAAACAGCCATGATCTTGGTTGAAGAAATGGGCCATACAGCGATTGCTGCCAAACTGGACGACCCAGAGTCATTCTTGGAAGATCAGTTCACTGGCGAGATTGAAGAAGGTCCACGTGCTCCTGTTGTTACGGTAATGGGTCACGTTGACCACGGTAAAACATCATTGCTGGACTACATTCGTCGCACTAAAGTGGCGTCTGGTGAGGCTGGTGGTATTACTCAGCACATCGGTGCTTACAACGTTAAAACCGAACGCGGTAATGTGACGTTCTTGGATACCCCCGGTCACGAAGCCTTTACGGCCATGCGTGCTCGCGGTACCAAAGCGACTGACGTTGTGATTCTGGTTGTAGCATCGGATGACGGTGTGATGCCTCAAACACGTGAAGCTATTCACCACGCACGCGCCGCTGGCGTACCGTTGGTTGTAGCGATCACTAAAGTAGATAAACCTGAAGCCAACCCTGAGCGTGTGAAGCAAGAGTTGTTGGTGGAAGAAGTGGTGCCTGAAGAGTACGGTGGCGATGTGGCTTTCGTACCTGTGTCGGCACGCACTGGTGATGGTATTGATGAGTTGTTGGAACAAGTGCTGTTGCAAGCAGAAATGCTAGAGCTGAAAGCACCTGTGAACACACCTGCACAAGGTACTGTGATTGAAGCACGCCTGGATCGCGGTCGCGGCCCAGTAGCTACCGTGCTGGTTCAAACTGGTACATTGCATCACGGTGATACTGTATTGGTAGGCGCAAGCTTTGGCCGTATTCGTGCCATGGTGAACGAAACTGGTAAATCCCTGAAAGAAGCAGGCCCATCTATGCCTGTGGAAATTCAAGGTTTGACTGAAGTGCCAGCAGCGGGTGATCAACTGGTTGCCATGCAAGATGAGCGTAAAGCACGTGAAATTGCTTTGTTCCGTCAAGGTAAGTACCGCGATGTGAAACTGGCTCGTCAGCAAGCGGCTAAATTGGAATCTCTGTTCGATAACATTGGTGAAGGTGCGCAGACATTGTCTCTGATCATCAAAACTGATGTACAAGGTTCTCAAGAGGCGCTGGTGTCTTCCTTGCTGAAACTGGCAACGGATGAAGTGAAAGTACAAGTAGTGCACGCTGCAGTGGGTGGTATTTCTGAAAGCGACATCAACTTGGCTATCGCCTCCAACGCTGTAGTAATTGGATTTAACGTACGTGCTGAACAAAGCGCACGTAAACTGGCCGAATTGAACGGTATTGATATTCGCTACTACAACATCATTTACGATGCGGTAGACGAAGTGAAGGCAGCCTTGTCTGGCATGTTGACACCAGAGAAACGCGAAGAAGTTATCGGTATGGTAGAAATTCGCGAGGTGTACCACATTTCCCGTATTGGGAGTGTGGCTGGTTGTATGGTTACCGAAGGCATCGTCAAGCGCGATTCTCAGGTACGTCTGCTGCGCAACAACGTGGTGCATTGGGCGGGCCATCTCGAATCCCTACGACGCTTCAAGGACGATGTCCGCGAAGTACGCCAAGGCTTCGATTGTGGTGTCACCTTACGTGGTAATAATGATATTCAAGTGGGCGACCAACTAGAGATCTTCGAGATCAAGGAAATCGCTCGGTCACTGTAATTCATGGCAAGACATAAAAACAAAGCTGGCGGCGGACGTAATGTCCGCCTTGCCGACCAAATTCAAAAAGATTTGGCGGTGCTCATTCAGCGAGAGATAGATATGTCTCGAGCTGGCTTAATCACGCTGACAGAAGTTGAACTGTCAGCGGATTACGCACACGCTAAAGTGTATTTTACGGTCTTCGGCGCTGAGCCTCAGACGGCAACTGAAGTACTGAATGCCAAGGCTGGTTGGTTGCACTCGCAACTGTACCGCTTGCTGCATATCCATACTGTTCCTACTCTGCGTTTCTTCTACGATGATCACGTGGTGCGTGGCATGGCCATGTCCAAGCTGATCGACGAGGCAAACCGTTCTTCTTTCAGTACAGCTACTGACGCTGTTCCTGACGATCCTGACGACCAAGCCTGAGTCGGCGCGTCGTTTTTTAGCGGAAAATAAATACGATGGCGAGGCGACAACGCGGACGTGTGCTCGATGGTGTGCTGTTGCTGGACAAAGGTGAAGGTCTGTCCAGTAACCACGCATTGCAACGCGCCCGACGAGCGATGGATGCTCGTAAAGCAGGTCATACTGGTACCTTGGATCCTTTTGCTACAGGGTTGTTGGTGTGCTGCTTTGGTAAAGCAACTAAAATCTCTGGATTGCTTTTGGATGCAGATAAGGCATACGAAGCAGAGCTCACCTTTGGTGCAGAAACCGATTCGGGTGACTTAACTGGTACGGTGGTTGCGACGGCTGAGCTGCCCGAGAACGGTGCAGATGTAGAAGCAGTAAAACAAGTATTACAAGAATTCTTAGGTGAAATTCAACAAATTCCACCTATGTACTCGGCCTTAAAGCGTGATGGTAAGCCGCTGTATGAATATGCACGGCAAGGCATAGAACTGGAAAGACCACCTCGCACAATCACGATTCATAGTATTGAATTGTTATCGTGTGAAGGGAACACTGCGCGTATAGCAGTGGAGTGCAGCAAAGGCACGTATATCCGAACTTTGGCACAAGATATTGGTCAACGTTTAGGTTATAGGGCTCACCTGACGGCGTTGCGTCGTACGGCTGTGGGACCCTTTTTATTGGAAAAGGCGGTAACGCTGGACACAATACAGGATTCTGAGGAACCTGAATCCCTTTTAATCGGGCTGGCTGATTTACCCGAAACGCTACGCCCAGCTAACCTTAACCTTAAGGAAACATTATGAGTCGCGCATTGCGCAATGTGGCTATTATTGCTCACGTAGACCACGGGAAAACTACCCTGGTTGATCAGCTTCTGAAACAGTCTGGCACGTTTCGTGCGAATGAACATGTTAGCGATCGCGTTATGGACTCTGGCGATATCGAGAAAGAACGCGGTATCACTATCTTGGCCAAAAACTGCGCGGCAGAGTTTGAGGGTACACACATCAACATTATTGATACCCCCGGACACGCTGACTTCGGTGGTGAGGTAGAGCGTGTACTGTCGATGGTTGACGGAGTGTTGTTGCTGGTGGATGCAGTGGAAGGCCCTATGCCTCAAACTCGCTTCGTTACCCGCAAAGCTTTGGAACTGGGTCTGAAACCCATCGTTGTGGTGAACAAAGTTGACCGCCCAGGTGCTAGACCAGATTTCGCTGTAAACGAAACATTCGATTTGTTCGACAAATTGGGTGCAACAGAAGAGCAGTTGGACTTCCCAATTGTTTACGCATCAGGTCTGTCCGGCTATGCTGGTTTGACTGATGATGTGCGTTCCGGTGATCTTCGCCCACTGTTTCAAGCTATCTTGGATAACGTGCCTCAACGTGACGATGATCCAAATGGGCCATTGCAGTTGCAAATCTGTTCATTAGACTACAGCAGCTACGTAGGTAAAATCGGTGTAGGCCGTGTAAACCGTGGTCGTGTGCGTGCTGGTCAAGAAGTGGTTCTGAAATTTGGTCCTGAAGGCGAGTCTATCAAAGGCCGTATCAACCAAGTGCAAACCTTTAAGGGTGTGAACCGTCAACAAGTTGAAGAAGCTCAAGCGGGTGACATCGTACTGATCAACGGTATTGATGAAATCGGTATTGGCTGCACACTGATGGATCCTGCTCATCCTGAAGCTCTGCCCTTGCTGCGCATTGACGAGCCTACACTGAGCATGAACTTCATCGTGAACTCCTCGCCATTGGCAGGCCGTGAAGGTAAATTCGTGACCAGCCGTCAGATTCGTGACCGCTTGGATCTAGAGTTGAAATCCAACGTGGCGTTGCGTGTGAACGAGACCGGTGATGACACCGCCTTTGAGGTGTGTGGCCGTGGTGAGTTGCACTTGACCATCTTGTTGGAAAACATGCGTCGCGAAGGCTACGAGTTGGCGGTATCCCGTCCACGCGTGCTGATCAAAGAAGAAAACGGCGTGAAGATGGAGCCATACGAGCACCTGACAGTGGACGTGGAAGACGGTCACCAAGGTGGTGTGATGGAAGAGTTGGGTCGCCGTCGTGGTGACTTGCAAGACATGATCCCTGATGGTCGTGGTCGCACCCGCTTGGAATACCGTATTCCTGCGCGTGGTCTGATCGGCTTCCAAGGCGATTTCATGACACTGACACGTGGTACGGGCTTGATGAGTCACATTTTTGACTCCTACCAGCCTATGCGTGAAGGCTCTGTTGGTGAGCGTCGTAACGGCGTGCTGATCAGCCAAGATGACGGTGAAGCAGTTGCGTACGCACTGTGGAAACTGCAAGAGCGCGGCAAAATGTTCGTTTCGCCTAACGATCCAGTTTACGAAGGTATGATCATCGGTATTCACAGCCGTGACAACGACCTGATCGTGAACCCAATTCGCGAGAAGAAACTGACTAACGTTCGTGCTTCCGGTAAAGATGAGCATATCGACTTGGTTACTCCTATCCGTATGTCCTTGGAATACGCGGTAGACTTTATCGATGACGATGAGTTGGTAGAAGTTACACCTAAGTCCATCCGTCTGCGTAAGCGTCACCTGAAAGAGCATGAGCGTCGTAAGTTTGCTCGTGAAGAAGCATAATCAGGTAAGCGGTATTTAGCTGGCAACAGCTACAAGAAGCCCATAAGTCCTTTTGGATTTGTGGGCTTTTTGCATTGCATGCATCGCCTATACCGAGGTCAATAGAAACCAGCAGCTGAAATAAAAACACCCTCTCAAGGAGGGTGTTCAGTTTTCTAGTGAAGCGTAGCAATCTTTACACGCTACTTACTTCAAATTTCCAGTCAGGAATTGCTGTAGTCTTTCGCTTTTTGGGGTATCTAATACCGCAGAAGGGCTACCACATTCTTCTACTACGCCTTGGTGCAAGAACACAATGTTATTGCTCACTTGGCGTGCAAAACCGATCTCGTGTGTCACGATCAACATGGTGCGACCTTCCTCGGCCAACTGTTGCATCACTTTCAACACCTCACCTACCAGCTCTGGGTCCAGTGCTGACGTAGGTTCGTCAAACAGCATGACTTCGGGTTCCATCGCCAACGCACGGGCAATCGCAACGCGCTGTTGCTGGCCGCCAGATAAGTGGGCAGGGTATTGCGTTTCAATGCTGGTAGGCAGGCCTACTTTATTCAAGTAGTGGCGTGCACGCTCCATGGCTTCTTTCTTAGACACTTTCAATACATGGGTAGGTGCTTCCATGACGTTTTGTAGTACGTTCATGTGGCCCCATAGATTGAAGTGTTGGAACACCATGGTCAAACGTGTACGCATATCACGCAGCATTTTTAAGTCAGACACACGTGTAGTGCCATTGTCTTTAGTGACGGCGTGTATGACTTGATCGTTCAGCTGTACGCTACCTTGGTCTGGAATTTCCAGAAAGTTGATGCAGCGTAAAAAGGTACTTTTACCCGAACCACTGGAGCCGATAATACACGTGACATCGCCTGCATTAGCATCCAGAGAGACACCTTTTAGCACTTGGTTCTGCCCATAGGCTTTGTGAATGTTTTTAACTTGCAGTTTTTGCATGACTAAGGCTTCAGGGGTTGCAGAGACAAAAGTGTACGTTTTTCAATGATGCGGAATCCACCTACCAGTACGACGGTAATGGCTAAATATAGCAAAGCAGCCAAACCGTAAGAGGCAAAGGTTTCGTAGGTGGCCGAGTTGGCGTCCCTAGCAATCTTTAAAATATCCGGCACAGTGGCAGTAAAGGCCAGTGATGTGGCGTGCAACATCAAGATGACTTCGTTACTGTAGGCAGGCAATGCACGGCGTAGAGCCGATGGCAAGATCACGCGTCGGTACATGGTAGGACGTGTCATGCCATAGGCGCGCGCGGCGTCTATTTCGCCGGCAGGCGTGGTTCGAATGGCACCCGCAAAAATTTCTGTGGTGTAGGCCACGTTGTTCAGGACCAAGGCTAACACCATACAGTTAAAGCCGCTTTGGAAAAAAGCCGCTAGGTTAGGTGTTTCTTTGATGAAGTCCAACCCATATAGGCCACCGTAAATGAACAGAATCTGTACATATAACGGTGTGCCTCTAAACACATAGGAGAACAGCCAGATGGGTTTGGAAATGTACCAGCGGGCAGAGTTACGTCCTATAGCCGTAAAAATCGACAGGAAAAAGCCAAAGAATAACGATAGCACTAGCAACCATAAGGTGACGGCTAAACCAGACCATTGCCCGTGATTGCTATATAGGTAGGCACGCCAGAACTCTTCAATCACCGTTACCATAGCTCTGCCTTTTTAATGCCTACAGAGTAGCGGCGGTTCAGAAAATAAAACACACTATTAGATAACGTGGTGAGTGCTAGGTAAATCAGCCCCGTGATGGAGATGAATAAGAACATATGGAAGGTCACGTTCCCTGCGTTCTGGGCAACTTTGACCAAATCGTTCAAACCAATTAGGGATACCAAGGCCGTGGCTTTAAGTAATACTAGCCAATTATTTTCTAGGCCAGGTAGTGCATGGCGCATCATTTGTGGAAAAAGAACGCGGCTGAATACTTGCCAGCGCGACATGCCGTAGGCAATGCCCGCTTCGAGTTGGCCACGAGGCACAGCCATAAAAGCGCCTCTGAAGGTCTCGGTAAAATACGCACCATAGATGAAGCCTAGCGTGGCTACACCCGCACTGAAGGGCTCTATATCAATGTAGGGTAAGGATAAGGCGTCTGTCAGATCGTTCAGGTAAAGCTGCAAGCTGAAGAAAATCAGCAGCAACAGCACTAGATCAGGAATGCCGCGTATGACGGTGGTATAGACCGCTGCGCTAAAACGCAAAAGGCGGCTAGGTGCAAATAACTTGCAACTTGCCGCGCAAAGTCCAAGCACAAGAGAAACCGCCAAAGACAGAACGGCTAATTGGATGGTTTCCAGTGTGCCGGCCAGCAACTGGGGACCATAGCCCATCAGGTACATAAAAAAGATCGCACTAGGTACGAAGCAATAAGGCTTGCTTCGTACGGGTTAAGAAAGAATAGGGTTAAGGCTGTGTGCTAGGTAGCTCAACGTTACCGGGCTCAAAGTACTTAGCAGTAATGGCAGCAAGTGTACCATCAGCTTGCATGTCCAGGATGGCCTGATCTACTGCGTCTTTAAGCGTTTTATTGCCTTTTCGTACCCCAATAGCGATAGGTTCGTTAAGAATAGCGCTGTCTTTAACGGTATCGCCCATCAAGGTGAAATTAGCACCTTCTGGTTTGGTCAAGAAACCTTGAACGGCGTTAGGAGCTTCTTGGAAAGAGGCATCAATACGCCCAGAGGCCAAATCTATATAGGCGTTGGTGTAGCTAGGGTAAGCAATCACTTCTACACCATTAGGGGCCCACTCTTTACGGGCATGCGCTTCCATGGTGGTGCCTTGTTGCACACCAATACGCAGACCTTTCAGCGAATCAGCAGTAGGTTCTAGTGTTTTGTCTTTATTGGCAACCAGACGAGAGGCAACGACATACAGTGGGGCGCTGAAGTCTATGACTTTGCGACGCGCATCAGTGGCTGTCATGGTGGAGTGTGCCAAATCAAATTTGCGCGCTTGCAAGCCGGGGATCAAACTGTCGAAAGATTGGTCAACCCATACACATTCCGCTTGCAGGCGTTTACAGATTTCGTTACCGATTTCTATGTTGTAGCCAACAATTTCACCTGATGGATTCAGGTATTCAAAGGGAGGGTAGCCTGCCTCGGTGGCGATACGGATTTCGGTAAAATCCTGGGCTGCTGCGGTAGCAGTAGCAGCGCTAAAAATAGCCAGAGTCAGAAAGCGCAGCAAATTCTTTTTCAAGATGCTCTCCTTGTGGGAATAAGCAGTAATAAGTCGGTAGGGTGTAGCAGAAATCATAGCGGTAGGGCTATGTCTGCCTACACGTATAAACCCTGTATCTTACAAGAGGTGAGGGTTACGGTTGGCAGAAAATTAGTGCAAAAGCTTAATGTGGCAGAGTAGGCTCACATGTAGGTTCTACCGCAAATTGTGAGCAGCATTCGTTAACCACTTGCATGACTTCGTCCAAATCATCTGTCACAGTGATCAAGTCTAGGTCGCTGGGGGAAATCAGTTTGTTGCCTAACAGCTGTTCACGAACCCAGTCAATTAGCCCGCCCCAGAAAGCCGATCCCACTAGTACAATGGGTGCTGCAGGCAGTTTACGAGTCTGTACCAAGGTGATGACTTCAAACACTTCATCCATGGTGCCAAAGCCGCCTGGTAAAGCGATGTAGGCTGAGCTGTGCATGAAAAACGTCGCTTTTCTGGATACAAAGTATTCGAATTGCAGGCTGTGTGTTTGGTATGGGTTGTTGCTGGTTTCGCGTGGTAGGCGTATGTTAAGACCTACACTGCGACCGCCTGCTTCGTAGGCGCCTTTGTTGGCAGCTTCCATAATACCTGGGCCACCACCAGCAATTAGCATCAGCCCAGCTTCAGCGAGGCGCTTGCCAAGCTCGCATGCCATTTCATAATATTTATTGTCGGAAGGGATGCGAGCGCTACCGAACACACTGATCCCAAAGCCTACTTCCTGTAGTGTTTCTGCGGCGTGTTTTAGTTCTGCTGATATAACGGGAATCTGCTCTGTGGCGGGTAAATGAACATTTTTAGTGTCAGACATGAAACAAACCTTATTATTAGTTGATGGATCCAGCTATCTGTACAGGGCATTCCATGCCATGCCGGATCTGCGTAACGCTCGTGGTGAGCCAACTGGTGCTCTTTACGGCGTCATCGCAATGATGCGTAAAATTTTGCAGGACTATGAGCCTGATTATATGGCCTGCGTGTTTGATGCTAAAGGTAAAACCTTTAGGGATGATCTATTTAGCGACTATAAAGCTAACCGACCATCTATGCCAACAGACCTAGCACAGCAGATTGAGCCCATTCATCGTGCCGTGCGAGCACTAGGGTGGCCCGTGATTTGCGTGCCGGGCGTAGAGGCAGACGATATCATTGGCACACTATCGGTGCAAGCATCAGCGCAGGGTATTCACAGTGTAATTTCTACGGGTGACAAAGATTTAGCACAGTTGGTAAATCCACACGTAGAACTGATTAACACCATGAATAATGAGCGCCAAGATATACAAGGCGTAATTGATCGTTATGGTGTACGTCCTGAGCAAATTATTGATTATTTGATGCTGATTGGTGACACAGCGGACAATATTCCGGGTGTACCTAAGGTGGGCCCTAAAACGGCTGCAAAGTGGCTGAACGAATACCAAGATCTGGATACGTTAATTCAGCATGCGGGTGAAATTAAAGGGGTGGCCGGACAGAACCTGCGCGACTTTATTCCTAGCTTTGAGATGACGCGCAAGTTAGTGACAGTAAAGTTGGATTGCGACTTGGGCGAATTGCATGCGTCGTTGGATCAACTGCGTCCTTTGCCGTTAGATAAAAACACGCTGTTGGATATTTACGAAGATTACGGTTTTAGAACGTGGTTACGTGAATTAACGGGCGATGCCACCAGAATTCCGGCACAAGATGGTCGTGTAGCGCCACGCAAAGCAGCAGTTGAGGTGTCTACTGCCGAGGCGGCAGAGCAGCAGTTTCCAGAGGCACCAGCTTCTGTGCAGTACGAAACTATTACCACTGAAGCCGATTTGCAACGCTGGATAGGCAAGATAGAAAAAGCCGAGCTCACGGCGCTGGATACTGAAACTACGTCGTTAGACCCTATGATGGCCAGACTGGTGGGTTTGTCCTTGTCGGTACAACCAGGCGAGGCGTGCTATATACCTGTGGCGCATCAAGGTTGCGAAGTCATAGAGCAGTTAAGTCCTGCTGTGGTATTGGCAGCGTTAAAGCCATGGTTAGAATCGCCTAAGCACGCCAAAATTTTGCATCATGCAAAATACGATACGCATGTGTTTGCTACTGAGGGTGTACGCCTGCAAGGCATTGCCGAAGACAGTATGTTGCAAGCCTATGTGTTGGATTCGCATTTGCGTGTAAATATGGATGATGTGGCACAACGTTGGCTAAATGTGCAAACCACGCCGTATGAAAGCATCTGCGGTAAAGGCGCTAAACAAATCGCGTTTGCTGATGTGTCCTTAGAGGTGGCTACGGCTTACGCGTGTGAAGATGCCGATATTACCTTGCGCTTGCATCAGGTAATGCGTCCTTTAATTGCTGCACATGACGGCTTAGAAGCCACCTACCAATTAGAGTTGGCTACGTCTACTGTGCTGACCACCATTGAAGCCAATGGCGTAGCCATTAATGCGGATGTGTTGCACAAACAAAGCCATGAGCTAGGTCAGCGCTTATTAGAGCTAGAGGCTGAAGCCTATGCGCTGGCAGGTCAACCTTTCAACATGAATTCGCCCAAACAAGTGGGTGAAATCTTGTTTGATAAGTTGGGCATACCTGTGGTGAAGAAAACAGCAAGTGGCGCGCCTTCTACGGACGAAGCAGTGCTAACAGAGTTGGCAAATGATTATCCACTGCCCAAACTCATGCTGGAGCATCGTGGTATTGCGAAGCTGAAGTCTACCTACACCGACAAGCTGCCTAAGATGGTTAACCACACAACGAATCGGGTGCATACGCGTTATGCGCAAGCGGCGGTGGTGACCGGGCGCTTGGCATCGTCTGACCCTAACTTGCAGAATATTCCGGTGCGTACGGCAGAGGGACGTAAGGTACGTGATGCCTTTATTGCCTCGCAGGGTAAGGTGGTGTCGGCTGACTATTCACAAATTGAATTGCGCATCATGGCGCATGTCTCGGGTGATAAAAACCTGCAGCAAGTGTTTGTGGATGGTGGTGACGTGCACAGGGCCACGGCTGCCGAAATCTTCAGTGTTACGCCAGAAGAAGTTACTCCTGACCAGCGCTATGCCGCTAAGGCCATTAACTTTGGTTTGATTTATGGCATGGGCGAGTTTGGTTTGGCCAATAATCTGGGCATTACCCGTGCCGCAGCCAAAGCCTACATTGATCGTTACTTTAGCCGCTACCCCGGTGTGGCGCAGTATATGGAACGCATCAAAGAGCAAGCTAAAGAGCAAGGCTATGTAGAAACTGTGTTTGGTCGTAGATTGTCGTTCCCTGAGCTAAAAACAGCGAAGGGCCCACGTATGGCGGGAGCGTTACGTGCAGCGATTAATGCGCCTATGCAAGGTACCGCAGCCGACTTGATTAAAAAAGCCATGGTGGCCGTTCAGCAATGGTTGGATGAAGAGCAAATGAAAACCTTGATGGTGATGCAGGTGCACGATGAACTGGTATTTGATGTGCCGCTGGATGAGGTGGAGCGATTGAAAGCAGCCTTGCCGGGTTTGATGTGTGGCATTGCTACCTTGGATGTACCGCTAGTTGCTGAAGTAGGCGAAGGCGATAACTGGGGGCAAGCACATTAATTAATGTGGCTATGACCAGAGTTGTGCTGTAGTAATCTGCCATAAAAAACGCCCGATGACATCATCGGGCGTTTTTTTCTGGCGAATGGCGGTGGGCCTAAAACCGTGCAGTATCTCTACTACTGCGCAGTTCTATTATTGGCCTTGTTGCAAAGCGCGAATACGATCCTCAATAGGAGGGTGCGATGCAAACAATGCAGCAATGCTTTTACCACCTGAAATGCCAGAAGCCTCGAAGCTTTTTGGCAGCTCGCCTGGTTCTACGTTACCTAAGCGCGCTAAGGCACGAATCATAGGGGTACGAGAACCCAGCAAAGAGGCTGAGCCTGCATCGGCGCGGTATTCACGGCGACGAGAGAACCAAGCCACAATAATAGAGGCCAAGATGCCGAAAATGATCTCACAGACAATCGATGCGGCGTAGTAACCCATGCCCAGTCCGCGTTCGTTTTTCATGATGACGCGGTCTACAAAGTACCCCACCAAGCGCGCAAAGAAGATCACAAAGGTGTTTACCACGCCTTGGATTAAGGTGAGCGTCACCATATCGCCATTTGCGATGTGGGCTACTTCGTGGCCCAGCACGGCCATGACTTCTTCTTCATTCATGCTTTGCAGCAAGCCCGTAGACACAGCAACCAGTGAGTCATTTTTGAAAGCGCCTGTAGCAAAGGCATTCGGTGCGCCATCGTAAATAGCAACTTCTGGTCTGCCAATGCCAGCACGGTCGGCCAACTGATGCACGGTCTCTACCAACCACGCCTCTTGCGCATTGCGTGGTGCTTGTGGGTCGATGACGTGGGCGCCTGTGCTGCGTTTGGCCATCCATTTACTGGTCAGTAACGAGATAATGGCGCCGGTAAAACCGATAATGGCTGAGAACACCAACAAGGCAGTAGGGTCTAGACCTTCGGCGGTCAGAAAGCGGCCTATGCCCAGTACGTTCATAGCAATGCTAAGAACCAGCATAACAGCCAAGTTAGTAGCTAAGAAAAGCAGGATACGAGTCATGGTTGTTTACCGTGAGGATCAGAAAAATAAAGAGACTGCTGCGGTGCTGCATAAGTCTTGATGTGGTTATTTTGCGAGAGTAACACCACATCCTAGTAGTTTACTGTGTTATATGCGGTTGAAGACTGCTATTGCAAGATAGGGGGAGTATAGTTTTAATCTTTGACTATTTTCCCTTCCAGCGGATTTCTGCATGCAATCGTTATGGATGTTGGTGGCCAGTTTTATGTTTGCCATCATGGGGGCAGGTATCAAGATCTCTGCCGAATATGACGCAAGCCTGGCACAAATAGTGCTATTTAGGGGTTTGCCGTCTGTAATCTGTATTTTTGCGTGGGCGCAATGGCGTAAGCGTAGCTTGCGACCGGTAAGCTGGAAAGCGCATCTCTTACGTAACTTGTTTGGCGTAACCTCCATGTGGGCAGGTTTCTTCGCGCTAACAAACTTAAGTCTTTCTACTGCCGTTAGTTTGAACTATACCGGACCTTTGTTTATTGGCATCTGGATGGTGTTCTTGGGCGGTATGCGTCGCGATTTTGTACGGGTATTTGCTGTGCTGTTGGGTTTTGTGGGTGTGATTGCTGTATTGCGTCCCAGTATCAGCGAGGATCAGTGGTTTGCAGCGGCGGTGGGGTTGTCGTCGGGTGCCTGTTCAGCCGTGGCTATGATGCAGATTCGTCAGCTAGGCAAAATGGGTGAGTCTGAGTGGCGCACTGTATTTTGGTTTTCCGTCTTTGTGTGCTTATCCAGTATTGGCGGGTTGGGCATACATGGGTGGCACGAGCTGCCATGGCAGGGGTGGGTAGCACTGCTGTGTGTGGGCGTGGCCGGTTTAGGTGGACAGTTAGCGATGACGCGGGCCTTTGGAGCTGGGTCGCCTCTGTTGTCAGCGGCGTTGCAGTATTCCACTATTATTTTTGCCTCGTTACTGAGCATCGTCATATGGGCAGATGTGCCTGATCTGCTAGCATGGCTGGGTATGGCATTGGTGATTGCATCTGGAATGTTGTCATCGTGGCGTACCTATACAGAATCTAAATTGTTGCGCGGTGAAACCGCAGCAAAAAGTAATTAAGTGAAGGAGCGGCAATGTATAGCTATTTGATTACTGCAGCTGAGCTACAACAAGCACATCAACCTGACTGGTTGCTGTTCGATGTGCGACACGACTTAATGAACCCACAAGCTGGCCGTAACGCCTATGCACAAGGTCATATTCCCGGTGCCCGCTTTTTGGACAATGACTCAGACTTAGTCGGCAACGTGAACGGTAAAAATGGTAGACATCCTTTGCCCGAGCGTTCTGCGTTTGCTAATTTGATGCGTGCTCACGGTTTGGAAAGCCAAACTCAAGTGGTGATTTATGATGCGGGTAATAGTATGTTTGCTGCCCGTTTATGGTGGATGCTACGCTGGCTAGGTCACGAGAAAGTCGCGATTTTAGATGGCGGCTGGCAGGCGTGGGTAGCGGAAGACGGTAAAGTAGAAACGGATGCGACTACGGTTGGGCGTGTGCCTAGCCAGTGGTTGGAAAGTGCAGTGCCTGATATGCCTACGGTGCAAGCTGATAGTGTGCTGAAAAACATTGATCAGCCTCACTTTGTGGTGATTGATGCACGTGCAGCAGAACGTTTCCGAGGTGAGGTAGAGCCTATAGACCCGGTAGCAGGCCATATTCCTGGTGCACTAAATCGACCCAACAGTGCCAACTTACAAGCAGATGGTAAATTTAAACCCGTGTCTGCGTTGCGAGCTGAGTTTGCTTCTTTGTTGGGTGGTCGCCCGGCTGAGCAAGTGGTGCATCAGTGTGGTTCTGGTATTACGGCATGCCATAACTTGTTTGCGATGGAGTTGGCGGGTATGACAGGCTCTAGCTTATATCCCGGCTCGTGGAGCGAGTGGGTGAGCGATGCGACTAGACCTGTAGCGGTAGGCGAGGCCTAGTTTTACATTACTATTTTTATGTCAAAGCCTGAGTAGCTAACGGTACTCAGGCTTTTTTGTTGGAGCATAGACTACAGGTTGACCCCTAGGGTGTGAGTCAGTAGTAGGCAATACACTGTATCTGCGCGGCGCAATGGGGGGTATTAAGCATAAAGCCCAGAGATTTCGCGTAGAGTTGTTACCCTTTTGGCATATGCCGTTAAAATGGCGAGGTTTACCGTTAATGCGGCATGTTGGCTGGGCCCTTTTAGGCCTTTTCAGCCTGAAAGGAAATAGTGATGAGTGATACACAGAACACAGATGCTGCGGGTGCGCCGCTACCCGAAGATTATGAAGGGGCATTAGCCGAGTTGGAACAGTTGGTTCAACATTTGGAAAGTGGAGAGTTATCGCTAGAGCAGTCCATCAACGCCTATCAGCGTGGTGTGGAGTTGGCTAAGGTCTGTCAGCAGCGCTTAGAAAAGGCGGAACAACAAGTAAAAGTGTTGCAGGGACAATTGCTCAAACCCCTTAGCGATAATGGCATAGAGGATTGATATGGGTGTAGAAAAAACGGTAGGTGAAGCCTGGTTGCAAGAGCGAGTGCAACATATGGAGCAAGTGCTGGCGAGTATGTTGCCAGCCGAGGGGGTGAAGCCTCAGCGTTTGCATCAGGCCATGCGTTATGCCGTCTTGGGTGGTGGTAAACGCGTACGTGCAGCCTTGGTGTATGCCGCTGGCGAGGCAGTGCTGCAAGGCGCAGCACCCACAGCAGCCCAAGAAAAAGCGTTAGATTTAGCAGCAGCCGCTGTTGAGTTGATTCATGCGTATTCATTAGTGCACGACGACTTGCCGTGCATGGATGATGATACGTTGCGTCGTGGGCGTCCTACTGTGCATATACAGTTTGATGAAGCCACAGCGATGTTGGCGGGTGATGCGCTACAGCCATTAGCATTCGAGTTATTGGCTTCCATGCCTGTGGCTCCAGCGTTAACCGTGCAAGCCGTAACATTACTCGCGAAAGCAGCCGGCTCTATGGGTATGGCAGGTGGTCAGGCTATAGACTGTGAGAGCGTGGGGATTGCACTGAATCTAGAGCAATTGCAAGAAATGCATAGGCTGAAAACCGGTGCCATGCTGAAAACCAGTATTGTCTTAGGCGGTATTGTGGCGGGTGCCAGTTCCACCCAGCGACAAATGTTGAATGATTACGGTAATGCGATGGGGTTGGGCTTCCAAGTCATGGATGACATCCTAGACGTGACGGCTGATACCCAAACGTTGGGTAAGACTGCAGGTAAAGATGCGGTAGATAATAAACCTACTTATGTGTCGGTAATGGGGCTGGAAGAGGCTAAAGCCTTTTTGGCGTCGTTACATGAGCAGTCGCGTATGGCGATTCGAGCGCTGGGCAATGGTGGCCAATATCTAAGCTATATGGCAGATTACATTGTTGGACGGGCTTACTGATTGTTGAAAGCGGGCGGCTGTGCTGCCTGCTATTTACGTCTACAATGATCAATTACCTGCAATTTGTATCAAGGCTTGCATAAGTCTTCGTACTGGATCAGTATTTTTTTATGACTACCGTTTCACTTGAACAAATTCAGTCCCCTAAGGATTTACGTGCTCTAAGTCGGGGTGATCTGGACACGCTGACTGCCGAGTTGCGTCAGTTTATCTTGCACTCTGTGTCACGCACGGGTGGGCATTTGTCGTCCAATTTGGGAACCGTAGAGCTGACGGTAGCCTTGCATTATGTATTCAATACACCACATGACCGTATTGTGTGGGACGTGGGACATCAATCGTACGCGCATAAGGTTCTGACAGGCCGACGCGATCAAATGAGTGGTCTGCGTCAGGCTGGCGGCATTTCCGGTTTTCCTAAGCGTAGCGAGTCTGAGTACGACGACTTTGGTACAGCGCATTCCTCTACTTCTATCTCGGCTGTGCTGGGGATGGCAGTGGCATCACGCAATCAAGGCATTTCGCGTCAGCACATTGCAGTGATTGGCGACGGTTCGATGACGGCGGGGATGGCCTTTGAGGCACTGAATAACGCAGGCGTTACGCCGGGTGTGAATGTGTTGGTGGTGTTGAATGACAACGACATGTCTATTTCGCCACCGGTGGGTGCATTAAACCGTTATTTTGCACGGTTGATGTCGGGCCGATTCTACGCCGCAGCGAAGCATGTGGGCAAAGCTGTGTTGCAGCATGTGCCTCCAGTACTAGAGCTTGCGCGACGATTTGAAGGGCATGCAAAAAGTGTGTTGGCGCCAGCAACGTTATTCGAAGAGCTGGGCTTTAACTACATAGGCCCTATTGATGGGCATGACCTGGATTCCTTAATTCCTACCCTAGAAAACCTACAAGAACGTGGCGGTTTGCAGTTCTTGCACGTGGTTACTCGAAAAGGGCAGGGCTACAAACTCGCCGAAGCAGATCCAGTGCTGTACCACGGCCCCGGTAAATTTGACCCAGAGGTGGGTATACGTCAGGGTAAAGCGGCGAGCTCGCCCACTTACACGCAAGTGTTCGGTAAATGGCTCTGTGATATGGCTGCTCACGACAAACGGTTGTACGGTATTACACCGGCAATGCGAGAAGGTAGCGGCCTTGTGGAGTTTGAGGCGCGTTTTCCCGAGCGCTATTTTGACGTGGGCATTGCAGAGCAACACGCGGTGACTTTTGCTGCCGGTATAGCCTGTGAGAAGCAAAAACCGGTGGTAGCGATTTACTCTACATTTTTGCAGCGCGGCTACGATCAGTTGGTGCATGACGTAGCTCTGCAAGATTTAGACGTTACCTTTGCCTTAGACCGCGCAGGATTAGTAGGGGCGGATGGGGCAACACACGCTGGTAATTACGACATTGCCTTTTTGCGCTGTGTGCCAAATATGGTGATTGCTACACCATCGGATGAAAACGAAACCCGTTTGTTGCTGAGTAGCTGTTATCTGCACGAAGGCCCTGCTTCGGTACGTTACCCTCGTGGTACTGGTACTGGTGTTGAAGTAAGCGATAGCTTGGAAGGCGTAGAGATAGGTAAAGCGGTGGTGCGTCGTCACGGTAGCAAAGTCGCTATTTTGGTGTTTGGTACATTATTACCAGCAGCCCTCAAAGCCGCTGAGCAAAGCAATGCCACCGTGGTGGACATGCGCTTTGTGAAACCGTTAGATGAAGAGCTGCTGGTGACACTGGCGGCTGAGCACACGCACTTCGTCACGGTAGAAGATGCAGCCATCATGGGGGGGGCTGGTAGTGCGGTGAGCGAGTGTTTCGCTAACAAGGGCATTATTAAAGCCATGTTGCATTTGGGCTACCCCGACGAATTTATCGATCACGGTGATCAAAAAATGTTGCATACCCAGTTAGGTCTGGATGCAGCAGGTATTGAGCAGTCTGTGTCTGCCTTCGTGGAAAATAAATAATCTATTTGTACGCTGTGCTCGCTTATACGCCTGTAGTTAGTGGGGTTATAGTGCGAGCGCAGCGTGTATCTATTTCATAATTAAAGCATTACGATTTTCTCAGTTATGTCCAGGTGGGCATATTTGGACAATTATCATGACGAGTACTACTAAAACGGCTGGAATAATGCCGGACGTGCAAAGCAGTGTGGATACCCGCCACGTTGCAATTCAGAAGGTTGGCGTACGTGGTGTGCGTTATCCGCTTTTCGTTCAGTTGGCCAGCGATGCTGCGCCTACTGTGGGCGAGTGGGAATTAACCGTAGCATTGCCTCCTGAAGAAAAAGGCACGCACATGTCCCGCTTCATGGAGTTGCTGGAAAAATATAGACAAACTCCCATCACGCCTACGTTGTACTGTCAGATCGCCGCTGAAATGCTGGATCTACTGAAAGCCGAGGCAGGCGAGATTACCGTTTCCTTCCCGTACTTTATTAACAAAGCAGCGCCTGTATCAGGTGTGCAAAGTTTGTTGGATTACGAGTTGGGTTGGTCTGCTAATGCTGTTCGCACTGAAGATGGCGAGGTAGACGTAGAGTTTGAGTTGAGCGTGTTGGTGCCAGTGACTAGCTTGTGCCCATGTTCTAAAGCGATCTCTAAGTACGGCGCGCATAACCAACGCTCTCACGTTACCGTGAATTTGATGTTGGATGATCCAGCCGCTGTAGACGTGAATGCCTTGATTCAACAAGTAGAAGAGCAGGCATCTTGCCAGCTATGGGGCTTGTTGAAACGTACGGACGAAAAATACGTGACAGAGCAAGCTTACGAAAACCCCAAATTTGTAGAAGATTTGGTGCGTGATGTGGCTGTGTTAGTGCGCGATATGCCGTCTGTGCTGAATTACCGCATCGAAGCGGAAAACTTTGAGTCCATCCATAACCACTCGGCTTACGCTGTGGTGGAAGGTTAACGCGATTCAAGTTTATGCGTGATTGGGCTTGTGCGTGAGCCCAATCACAAGGTAGAATACTTGGTTTCTTGCTCACCCGGTTGTATGGGGTGGGCTGTCGTGTCTGAAAACGTTTTTTCAGGCGATATCCACAAGGAGTTGTTTCATGCGTCACTACGAAGTAGTGTTTATTGTGCACCCCGACCAAAGCGAGCAAGTGCCCGCCATGGTTGAGCGCTATCAGGCGATCATCACTTCTGAAGGCGGTAAAATCCACCGTCACGAAGACTGGGGTCGTCGCCAATTGGCTTACCCTATCCAAAAACTGGTTAAGGCTCACTACGTTTGCCTGAACATCGAAATTGGCCAGAGCACTTTGGACGAACTAGAGCACTCGTTCCGTTACAACGATGCCATCCTGCGTTACTTGGTCGCTAAGACTGATGCTGCTCCTGAAGGCGCGTCCGTCATGATGAAGTCCGTTGAGCGTGAAGACAGCCGTCGTGCTAGCGCCGACAGCCAAGCTGACGACGAGGACGAAGTTGACGAGCAGGACGAAGAAGTCTCCGAGTCCTAATTAGGTTCCAACAGCGTACGTGAATCATCTGACATTTACGGCTGTTGTTGCTACCCCAGGGGAGTTACGTTACACCCCAGCGGGATTGCCAGCCATAGAGCTGACACTGCAACACCAGTCAGAAGTAATAGAAGCTGGCCTTAAACGCCGCCTCGATTTTCAGGTTGATGCCGTGGCGCTTGGTGATACAGCCTTGTTGTTAGTCAATGTGCCTCTAGGGGCAACATTAGATATCACTGGTTTTATCGCCCCGTTGCGTAAAGCGTCGGTACGAATGATTGTGCACATACAAGAAGTACAGATTCGTTATCCAGGCAGTGCAACGGTTGTTGTGTAAGTCAAGGTGCGGGTTGTACTGCACGAAATAAATTTCCGGCTAACCCGGAACAATACAGAGGTATATTATGGCTTTTGGTCGTAAAGGCGGCAAAGATAAACGCCGCAGATTTGGTCAGCAGAACCCATTGTTCAAACGTCGCAAGTTCTGCCGCTTCACTGTAGCTGAAGTTAAAGAAATCGATTACAAAGATTTGGACACACTGCGTGATTTCATCCAAGAAAACGGCAAGATCATTCCTGCACGTTTGACTGGTACTAAGGCTCATTATCAGCGTCAGCTTGACACCGCTATTAAGCGTGCTCGCTTCTTGGCGTTGTTGCCATACACCGATAATCACAAATAATTCGGGAGCTAAGTCATGCAAGTTATTCTGCTAGAAAAAGTTGTTAATTTGGGCGATTTGGGCGAAGTAGTGCGCGTGCGCAATGGTTACGCTCGTAACTTCCTGCTGCCCCGCAAAATGGCCCGTCGTGCTACTGACAGTGCTATCCAAGAATTCGAAGCACGTCGTGCTGAATTGGAAAAAGCACAAGCCGACCGTTTGTCCGCTGCTCAAACAGTGGGCGCTAAACTGGCTGAGCACAGTGTAAAACTGGTTCAAAAAGCTGGCGTTGATGGTCGTTTGTTCGGTTCCGTGACAAACATGGACATCGCTGGTGCTCTGGTTGCTTCTGGCTTCACAGACATCGTGCGCTCGCAAATCCGTTTGGCTGATGGCCCATTGAAAGCAATTGGTGAGTACACCGTTGCAGTGGTTCTGCACCCAGACGTGATTGTTGATTTGGCCGTTATCGTTGAAGGCGATATCGACTAATCAGCACGCGAACATGGTACATTTTATATTGGTGTACCACGTGTGAAAAAAGCCGGCACCTCGCCGGCTTTTTCTTTTGCTTTTCATGGGGTTTAGCGTTGGCTGAAGATATTTCTAATACGGATACTAAACTGGATTATTTGCGTGTTCCGCCGCATTCCATCGAGGCCGAGCAATCGGTGTTGGGTGGCTTATTGCTGGATAATGCAGCGTGGGACCGTATCGCTGATATTGTGGTAGATGAAGACTTTTATCGCTTCGATCACC
Source organism: Paenalcaligenes sp. (assembly GCA_052103955.1). Lineage (GTDB taxonomy): Bacteria > Pseudomonadota > Gammaproteobacteria > Burkholderiales > Burkholderiaceae_B > Paenalcaligenes. The sequence continues at coordinate 62,659 of JBQELO010000014.1, forward strand.
GCATTATTTGGCAGCATATTACACGCCTAATCGGGTTGGCGCGTCCGGCCGACGTGGTGACGGTATACGAATCGTTATCCACAGCAGGAAAAGCAGAAGAAGTAGGTGGGCTGCAGTATTTAAACGCGTTGGCGCATAACACGCCATCTGCCGCGAATATTAGGCGCTATGCCGAGATTGTGCGCGAACGTTCCATGCTGCGTAAGCTGGTGACGGTAGCCGACGAAATCTCGTCGGCAGCTTTTAACCCGCAAGGTAAAGAGGCGCGCCAGATTTTGGATGACGCAGAGTCTCGCGTGTTCCAAATTGCCCAAGAAGGTTCCAGAGGGAGCGCGGGTTTTCTGGAGATTCAGCCGCTATTGACCCAAGTGGTTGAACGTATAGACGAGCTCTATCACCGTGAAGGTGATTCTGAGATCACCGGTATTCCTACGGGTTTTGTAGACTTGGATCGCATGACCTCGGGTTTGCAAGCGGGTGACTTGGTGATTGTGGCGGGGCGTCCGTCCATGGGTAAAACCTCGTTGTCCATGAACATTGGTGAGCACGTAGCTATTGAGCAAGGCTTGCCCGTCGCGGTGTTCTCTATGGAGATGGGGGCCGTGCAGTTGGCTATGCGTATGGTGGGTTCGGTGGGCTTGCTAGACCAACACCGTATGCGTACGGGTAAGTTGGTGGCAGAAGACTGGCCTAAGCTCACGCACGCTGTACAGAAAGTACAAGAAGCGCAGATTTATATTGATGAAACCCCCGGTTTATCGGGGATGGAAGTGCGCGCCAGAGCACGTCGTTTAGCCAGACAATGTGGAAAGCTGGGCTTAATCATTATCGATTACTTGCAGTTGATGTCAGGTAATTCGGGTAGTGAAAACCGTGCAACCGAGATTTCCGAAATCAGTCGATCCCTTAAGGGCTTGGCTAAAGAACTGGATTGTCCGCTGATTGCTTTGTCGCAGTTAAACCGTAGTTTGGAGCAACGTCCAAACAAACGTCCGGTGATGAGTGACTTGCGTGAGTCAGGCGCTATTGAGCAGGATGCTGACTTGATTCTATTTATTTACCGTGACGAGGTATATAACCCCGACTCACCCGATAAAGGTACTGCTGAGCTGATTATTGGTAAGCAGCGTAATGGCCCTATTGGCACAGTTCGTGTGGCCTTTCAGGGTGCCAGTACGCGCTTTCTTAACTACACCAGCGGTAACGCCTACGTCGATAACGAATAAGGTTTACAGAGGTGCTGCGCTCATGCGCAGTGCCATGTCAAACGCTTCACGCAAGGATGAGGGGTCAGCGATCCCTTTTCCTGCAATATCAAAAGCCGTGCCGTGGTCTACGCTGGTACGCACAAAGGGTAGTCCTACGGTGACGTTTACCCCTTCATCCACACCCAAGTATTTCACTGGGATCAGCCCCTGATCGTGGTACTGGGCAACCACAATATCAAACTCCCCTTTTCGAGCACGCATGAAAATGGTGTCGCCTGGCCATGGGCCACTGGCTTGTATGCCCTCAGCGCAAGCGGCTTGTATGGCAGGGGTAATAACCTGTTGTTCTTCTAGGCCAAACTTACCATCTTCACCTGCGTGTGGGTTGAGGCCTGCCACGGCAACGCGGGGGGCTGCAATACCTGCTTGTTTACAGGCAAGGTGGGCTAAGCGTATGGCGCGTAATTCTGCATCAAAAGTGATGTGACGGGGCACGTCTGCTAAGGCCATGTGTATAGTGACTAGCAGTACACGTAGCTCATGATTAGCTAGCATCATGGCAAAGTCGTGAGTTTGTGAGCGTTCGGCCAAAATTTCTGTGTGCCCGGGGGCATCAATACCACCTGCTTGCATGGCTTTTTTATGCAAAGGGGCCGTCACAATACCGCGTATGAGTCCGGCTTGCGCATCATCGATGGCATGGCACAGGTACTCGTAAGCACCACGACCGGCTTGTGCATTGATTTCACCAAAAGGTAAATCAGCAGGCAGAGCTTGCCAGCGGTTACGCACCACAATGGTGTCTGCGGGCGGAGGGCTATTGTCGGGTAGGGTATGTGCCTCTACGACGGAGATTTTCTGCTCTAGTCCTAACACCTTGGCGGCGCGCCTCAGTATGCCAGCATCACCATACACCACCACAGGGTGGGAAAGACCTTGGTGAATTAAGGACACTATAAGTTCAGGGCCTATGCCTGCGGCATCACCCATCGTGATACCCAAAGGAAGGGAGCTAACGGCTGTCATAATGCAAAAAACAAAAAAGCCCCGGCGAAATGCCGGGGCGGGGTTGGACGATTACAGAGCGTCGTTGGCGTAATCTGCCAATCGGGAACGCTCACCTCGTTGCAAGGTGATATGGCCAGCATGTGGCCACCCCATAAAGCGGTCTACCACGTAGGTTAAGCCAGAGCTACCTTCGGTTAGATAAGGGGTGTCAATCTGCGAGAGGTTACCCAGGCAGATGATTTTGGTACCAGGGCCCGCACGGGTCACCAGCGTTTTCATCTGTTTGGGGGTTAGGTTTTGTGCTTCATCAATAATGAGTAGTTTATTGAGGAAGGTACGGCCACGCATAAAGCTCATGGATTTGATCTGAATCTTAGATCTGATCACCTCCATCGTGCTGCTGCGGCTGTTTTCCGTCGATGTGTTATTTGACCCGCCTTTGCTGTTAGGGCCTAGATGTAGCACTTCTAGGTTGTCTTCCAGCGCCCCCATCCACGGTGCCATTTTCTCTTCTTCAGTACCCGGCAGGAAACCGATGTCATCACCTACAGGTACGGTGGCACGCGTAATAATGATGTCGCTATACAGGCGCGTTTCCAGCGTTTGTGTCAGAGCAGTAGCCAAGGCTAACAAGGTTTTACCTGTGCCTGCAGGCCCCAGCAGTGAGACAAAATCACAGTCTGGGTTCATGAGCAGGTTTAAGGCAAAATTTTGTTCACGATTACGTGCGGTAATGCCCCACACGTTATTTTTGTGATGGCTGTAATCACGAATGGTTGCCAACACGGCTGTGCTAGCGGCAACTTCTTTTACTTGTGCATACAGAGGTTGTTCACCCTCGGTATAGACGAACTCATTCACATGCAGTTGATTGCAAATGGGGCCGTGTATGCGGTAGTAGGTGGCGCCGGCTTGCTGCCAAGACTCAAGCTTCTTACCGTGTTTACGCCAGAAGTCGTCAGGCAGGGCGCGAGCACCCTCATACAACAAGTCGGAATCATCCAGAACTTGGTCGTGCAAGTAATCTTCCGCCAGCAAGCCTAGGGACTTGGCTTTCAGGCGCATGTTGATGTCTTTAGACACCATCACCACATCTTTATCGGTAATGGTTTTTTTCAACGCGCTGACAACACTTAAAATAAGGTTGTCCGCTTTGCCTAGTGGCAGCTTAACGTTTAAGTCGGCATCCAGTGCTTCGGTTTGGAAAAACAGCAGCCCTTTGGCTTCGATATTTCCCAGTGCGTTCAGCGGTAAACCGTGATCCAGCGTATTGTCACCCACTAAACCATCGAGGTTGCGGCTGACTTGGCGTGCATTACGAGCAACTTCAGACATCCCTTTTTTCTGATGATCTAGCTCTTCTAAGACCATCATAGGTAGGTAGATGTCGTGTTCTTCAAACTTGAACAGCGAATTCGAATCATGCAGCAGTACGTTGGTGTCTAGCACAAACAATTTGTGTGACTGATTACGTTTGCTGCTACGAATGGGTTTTTTGGTCGTGTTAGGCGGTGTGCTGCGACGTTCAGTGCGCTTCGCCGGTGCAGGGGTTACGGCTTTTACCTCGGCTGTCGCAACAGCTGGAGGAGGGGAAACCGGTACTGAAGGGGCGGCCACTGACGCTGGTTTGGGGGCTGGTGCTGCTTTTTTAGCGGCACTAGCTGTTTTTTTACTAGAGTTGGTGGCTCGGACGCTTTGTGCATCCAGAGTACTACCAAGGCGTTTGGGCAGCGGAGGTAGAGGCATGTATTCAGTGCTCCTGACTGAGTTAGTCCGTAAATAGTGTGAACGGCTTAGGACTAAAGTTGTTGGACGGCTTCCAGTACATTTTGAACATGGCCGGGGACGCGCAGCCCACGCCATTCCTGTACCAGTTTACCTTCGGCATTCACTAAAAAAGTACTGCGTTCAATACCACGTACCTGTTTACCGTACATGTTTTTCATTTTCATGACAGCAAATAATTCACACAGTGTTTCATCGGGGTCACTGATTAATGCAAAAGGTAGTGATTGCTTCTCGATGAAACGTTGATGCGAACTCATGCTGTCGCGAGAGACACCAATAATGCGTACACCCTGTTTTTCAAAGTCAGCAATACTATCTCTAAAGCCTTGTGCTTCAGTTGTACAACCGGGGGTGTTGTCGCGTGGGTAAAAGTACAGCACATAGGCGTGTCCTTTCAGCGAATCTGCAGAAATGGTGCCTTGTGTGCTTTCAGCGCTAAAAGCGGGAATGGGTTGGCCAACAGCCAAGGTAGTCATAGGTGCTCCTTAGAGTAGTAAGGCGGCCACAACCCTGCGGCCTTCAGACATTAAAATGTTGTAGGTGCGTGCGGCAGCGGAAGTATCCATAACTTCCACGCCTATGCGCAAGCGCAGCAACTCTACAGTAAGGGAAGGGTGCAGCATTTGCTGGCGCAGACCAGTGCCCACCAGCAGTACCTCGGGGGCATCATCGGGTAAGGCTGGCTGAGCGCCATCCAAGAAAGCCATAGGGTCTTGCTTAATGTTATCAAGGCCAGCCAACATGCGCAGTGTGTCCGGCGTGATTTCGCTGACCGATGTTATGGACAACGGTTGTACAGTGCCTTCAGGCATAAACCAGATGCTTTGGTGGTGTTTTTCGCGGTTGATTTCCACGTAATCATCGCCATAAGCAGTAATCGTATTTAGGTGAGGATTGTTTTCTTTTTGCAATAGCACGGCGCATCTCCAGAGAACAATTATGATCATAGCGCAAACTAGGGTGTTGCCAATATTTTGCAGATGTTTTCCTCTTTGCCAACGATAGATTAAACTTGTTGGTTTAGTAGTAATCCTTTATGGCTTTTGTTGATCTCAAGGACGATCATGACCGGTTTTCCTCGTATTGAACGCTTACCGCCCTATGTGTTTAACATCACAGGCGAATTGAAAATGGCGGCGCGTCGTCGTGGTGAGGATATTATCGATATGTCGATGGGGAACCCCGATGGGGCGACGCCACCGCATATTGTGGAGAAGCTGGTTGAAACAGCTGTTCGTCCAGATACTCACGGTTACTCTGTTTCCCGAGGTATCCCACGTTTGCGTAAAGCCATCTCTGATTGGTATGAGCGTCGCTATGACGTGAAAATTGATCCTGATGACGAAGCCATTGTGACTATTGGTTCTAAAGAAGGTCTGGCTCACTTGATGCTGGCCACCCTAGACCAAGGCGACACTGTATTGGTGCCAAACCCTAGCTACCCCATTCATATTTATGGTGCGGTGATTGCTGGTGCCAATATTCGTTCCGTACCGGTGATTCCCGGTACAGACTTCTTTGAAGAAGTAGAACGAGCCGTGCGCGAAACGATTCCTAAACCCAAAATGATGATTTTGGGTTTTCCAAGCAACCCTACAGCGCAATGTGTGGACTTGTCCTTCTTTGAGCGTATTGTGGCCTTGGCGAAAGAACACAACATCTTAGTGGTGCACGATTTGGCGTATGCCGACATCACTTTTGATGGGTACGAAGCACCTTCTATTATGCAAGTTGAAGGGGCACGTGATGTAGCGGTGGAATTTTTCACCATGAGTAAAAGCTACAATATGGCCGGCTGGCGTATTGGTTTCATGGTAGGTAACAAAGAGCTGGTGTCGGCATTGGCTCGTATCAAAAGCTACCATGATTACGGTACGTTTACGCCGTTGCAAGTGGCGGCAATTGCGGCACTAGAAGGTCCACAAGATTGCGTCAAAGAAGTGGTTGAGCAATACCGTAGCCGCCGTGATGTATTGGCCAAAGGCCTGAAAGAAATTGGCTGGGATGTAGATGTGCCAAAAGCATCTATGTACATCTGGGCACGTATTCCTGAGTGCTACCGTGCTCAGGGTTCACTAGAGTTTTCCAAACGTTTGTTGGCTGATGCCAAAGTTGCGGTGTCTCCTGGTATTGGCTTCGGCGAATACGGCGACGAGTATGTGCGTTTTGCACTGATAGAAAATGAGCAACGTACACGCCAAGCGGTACGTGGTATCAAAGAAATGTTCCGAAAGGACGGGTTGTTGAAATGAGTCCAATAAAAGTTGGTTTGCTGGGTTTAGGTGTAGTTGGTGGTGGCACCTGGAAAGTCTTGACACAGAATGCGGATGAAATCGCTAGACGTGCAGGTAGACGTATTGAAGTGGTTGCTGTAGCCGTTCGTGATGTGCAAAAAGCACGTGACTTGCTGGGTGACAGTGTAAGCATCAGTACCGATGGCATGGATGTAGTGAATAATCCTGACATTGATGTGGTGGTTGAGTTGGTGGGTGGTGAAACACTGGCCAAAGACTGGATCATGCGCGCAATTGAACTAGGCAAGCATGTAGTCACTGCGAACAAAGCATTGCTCGCTGTGCATGGCAATGAAATTTTCGCTGCTGCACATAACAAAGGTGTGATGGTGGCATTTGAAGCCGCTGTGGCTGGTGGTATTCCTATCATTAAAGCCATTCGTGAAGGCTTGAGTGCTAACCGCATTCAATGGGTAGCGGGCATTATCAACGGTACAACCAACTTTATTTTGTCTGAAATGCGTTCGCGTGGTCTGTCTTTCGAGGCAGCACTGGCAGACGCGCAGAAGCTGGGCTACGCCGAAGCGGATCCTACCTTCGATATAGAAGGTGTGGACGCAGCGCACAAACTGACCCTGTTGTCGGCTTTGGCATTTGGTATTCCTGTTCAGTTCAGCACGGCACACATCGAAGGTATCACCGCTTTGGCGGCAGAAGATATTCGTCATGCTGAGCGTTTAGGTTACACCGTGAAGCTGTTGGGTATTACCCGTCATCGCGAAGAAGGCATAGAGCTGCGCGTGCACCCTACACTGGTGCCTGCTGATTCATTGTTGGCTAACGTACAAGGCGCAATGAACGCCGTTATGGTGCATGGTGATGCAGTAGGTTCTACGGTGTATTACGGCGCTGGTGCTGGCGAGTTGCCTACAGCCTCTGCTGTGGTGGCTGATTTGGTGGATGTAGCGCGTTTAATGACGGCTGATCCAGAACACCGCGTACCGTATTTGGCTTTCCAACAAGACGCCATGTCTGATACACCTATTTTGCCTATGGCAGAAGTGCGCTCAGCGTACTACTTGCGTTTGCGTGTGGCGGATCAGCCTGGTGTATTGGCAGATGTAGCGCGCATTCTGGCGCAAGGAAAAATCTCTATTGAGTCCATGTTCCAAGAGCCAGCACAAGACGGTGAGGCCGATATCATCTTCCTGACACACGTTGCTCGCGAAGGCGATATTGACCAAGCTACTGCTCAAATTCAGCAACTGCCATTTGTACGTTCAAACCTAATTCGTTTGCGCGTGGAGAGTTTGTAATGCGTTATGTTTCTACCCGTGGTGGCATGCAGCCCCAAGAGTTCGCCGATATTTTGTTGGAAGGTTTGGCTCCAGACGGTGGTTTGGCAATTCCAGAACAATACCCACAAATAGATAGCGCTACATTAGAAAGCTGGCGCACGCTGGAATACCACGAATTGGCATTGGAAATTCTGTCTACATTCGTGAGCGATATTCCACGTGCTGATCTGGCTAAACTAACAGCGGCTGCCTACAACCCTGCGTTGTACGACGGCGGTGTGATGGTGCCTCTGAAGCCCTTGAAAGGGCAAATCAGTTTGGTAGGCTTGTCACAAGGCCCTACCTTAGCCTTTAAAGACATGGCCATGCAGTTCTTGGGCCAAGTGTTTGAGTACGTGCTAACACAGCGCGGCACCACTATTAATATTCTGGGTGCTACATCTGGCGATACGGGTTCTGCTGCTGAGTACGCGCTTAAAGGCAAAAAAGGCGTGAATGTATTCATGCTGTCGCCTTTTGGCCGTATGAGCGAATTCCAACGTGCACAGATGTACAGCTTGCAAGATGCCAACATCCATAACCTGTCGGTGAAAGGGGTGTTTGATGATTGCCAAGATATCGTTAAAGCGTTGGCCGGTGATTTGGACTTCAAGTCACGCTGGCACTTGGGTGCAGTGAACTCCATTAACTGGGCACGTATTGCCGCACAGGTGGTGTACTACTTCTGGGCGTGGCTGCGTGCTACCGAGAAACCGGGGCAGCAAGTATCGTTTGCTGTGCCTTCTGGCAACTTCGGTAATATTTTGGCTGGCCACATTGCGAGAAAAATGGGCTTGCCGGTACGTAAGTTGGTGTTGGCTACTAACGAAAATAACGTGCTGGAAGAGTTCTTCCGTACCGGTGTGTACAAACCTCGTAGCTCAGAAAATACCTACGCCACGTCTAGCCCCTCTATGGATATTTCCAAAGCCTCTAACTTTGAGCGCTTTGTGTTTGATCTGGTGGGCCGTGATCCTAAAGCGCTGGCCGCTTTGTGGGAGCAATTGGGTACTCAAGGTTATTTTGATCTTAGCGATAAAAAAGCTGAATTTGAAAACACCTACGGGTTTGTTGCGGGCACAAGCTCACACGCAGACCGTTTGGAAACCATTCGTTCCGTACACCAAGAAACAGGCGTACTGATCGACCCACATACTGCTGACGGCGTAAAAGTAGCCGCTCAGTTTGTGGAAGAAGGTATTCCTATGTTGGTATTGGAAACAGCTCTACCAGCTAAGTTCTCAGAAACTATTGAAGAGGCTATTGGCCAACCTGCACCAGTACCGGCACACCTACAGCATTTGGCATCATTGCCACAGAAAGTAGAGGTGTTGGATGCTGATATAGAGCAAATCCGTCGTTATGTGGAAACACACGCGGCTATCTAATTAATCACGCAAACGTATCAAGGGGAACACAGCGTGAGTATCCAACGTTTAGAACCTAATGCAAGAATGAGTGAAGCTGTAGTACATGGTAATACCGTGTACTTAGCTGGTCAGATCGGTAACGAAGGCCAGAATATCACTGAGCAAACGCGTACCGCATTAGCCGAAGTTGATCGTGCTTTAGCTTTGGCGGGCAGCAATAAATCGCACATCTTGCAAGCCACAATCTGGCTAAGCGATATGAATGATTTTGCAGCCATGAATGCAGTATGGGATGCGTGGATTGATCCACAAAACCCTCCTGCACGTGCTACAGGTAAGGTCGAATTGGCGAATCCTAAGCTGGGCGTGGAAATTGTAGTGATTGCAGCATTGCCTCAGTAAGTTCTAGGCACGTAGGAAGAAAAAAGCTGAAACGTGGGTGGGTTTCAGCTTTTTTTTATGGCTGTTGTAGTGCCTGCAGGGCATGAGCACTTTTAATGCCGCTACGTACAGCGCCCTCTAGTACCCCAGGGTAGGGGTTTTGTAGCCAGTCACCCGCGAGCTTAATAGCAGGCCAGAAGGTGTTCTCTTCGGCTCTGAACGCGGTAGGTGTGGCCTCGAAAGTGGCGCGCTTTTCTATAATAAGTTCATGTTGCTCGAAGGCAGGCAAAGGGCTGCGTGCGCGGGTTTGTTCGCGTAGCTGCGCTTCCGTTTTTTCGGCAAGTGCCTCACGCCCCAGCAAACTGGCATCGCCTGCATTGCTGATCACTACACTAATTAAATTACGCGCAAAACTATGGGGGATAGCATGGTGGTTAAACAGCCATTGTCCATACTGTTGTTTGTGTGGCTGTTCGTGCAGCATCAATAATGCTTCGGGTTCTAACCAAGGGCTACGTGGTTGCCAGTAGAGGGTGGCAATAGGGCGGTGGCGTATGCTTTGCACTTGTTGCAGCCACGTTTGCTCTTGAGGTGTGCTGGCAAGAGGCCCAAGTAGGCGTGCACAATCGTAAGGGGGCAGCGCCAAAATACACGCATCAAAGTGCTGTCCATCTACCTGCACGCTCGTCTCGGTAGGGATCAGGTTTTGTACCCTATGACCAAGTAATAGCTCGCAGTGTTGCAGCGCGTGGCTTGCCCAGAGCGTTGAGAGATCGCGCTTGGGGATTAGCATTTGGCTGTCTACGCGGCTACCACCCAAACTATCGCGCAGCACATTGGCAAAAAGTTGTGCACAGGCGATTTCTATAGGGGTGTTCATGGCCGCCAAACAGAGGGGCTGCCAGAAGTGTTCAATCAGTGTGTGGCTTTGCTGATGGTGTTGTAGCAGCTGCAATACGGTTTGTTGGGCTGGTACCACCCAGCGTTGTCGTTGTAGTGACAACTGTAGACGCACTAGCTTGTATTTATCTGACCAGCTATAGCCTTTAGCCATCAGTAAGCCGGCTGCCATGTGTAAGGGGGCGGGTAGCGCTTTAGCGCGTAATTGGTATTGGGTGTCAGCGCTGATAATCCCCAGCTCTGTGCGGTGAAATGCGTGTTCTGTATCGATACCCAGCGTGCGCACCAACTCCAGGGTCTGGGTATAGGCGCCCAGCATAAGATGCTGGCCGTTGTCTATGGGGTGACCAAAGACGCTATTGGGCACACAGCGAGCACGTCCGCCTAGTTGTCGCGCTGCTTCAAAAACGGTGACCTGATGTTGGTTGCTGAGCTGGCTGGCTGCTGCAGCGCCAGCCCAACCTGCACCAACAATGGCAATCTTCATCGTGCAAAAAGACGTTGTAGATTACGGCCGCCACGTACCCATGTTTTCCATGCCAGCCAGAATTTTCGGATGGGGGTCAGCGAAATACGCTGATCCAGTACAGGCCATTTGTCGCGTGCGATTTCTACCAATAATGCATGGTAGATAGCAGCCATCAATAAACCGGGGCGTTGGGCGCGGCGATCCTGCTCTGGCAGGCTTTGTAGAGCGTCACGGTATAGGCCATAGGCACGTTCGGTTTGAAAGGCCATTAAGGCTTCAAAGTTGCTGCTGTGTCTACGGTCTAGAATATCTACGCCTTTTACCGAGAATTTTTCTAACTCGTTAATAGGTAGGTAGATGCGGCCACGGCGGGCATCGTCGCCCACATCGCGAATAATATTGGTGAGCTGGAAAGCCAAGCCTAGCTTCTGGGCGTATTCGGTAGTTTCTGGGCAGGTTTGGCCAAAAATTTTGGCGGACATCACTCCCACTACGCCGGCGGCATGCCAGCAGTAGCGTTGCAGATCTTCCCATGTCTCGTAGCGTACTTCGTCCAGATCCATTTCCATGCCATCAATGACGGCTAAGAGTTCTTCGGCACGAATGTCATACACGGCTACGTGTTCAGACAGTGCCTTCATCACTGGGTGTGTGGCCTGTCCTTGGTAGAGCGCATCCACTTGTTCGCGCCACCAAACCAGTTTCATACGTGCAACGGATGCTTCACGTATTTCATCGACTACATCATCTACTTCCCTACAGAAAGCATACAAAGCTGTGATGGCGCGGCGTCGCTCCTGTGGCAGAAACAGGAATGCATAATAAAAGCTGGAGCCACTCTGGGCGGCTTTGTTTTGGCAATATTCGTCAGGACTCATGCTGCGTAGCGGGCATCTATCAAAGAGTAGGGGAAGACAATGGTCGTAGGCTACGCCAGAGCAAACGACCCCAATCGGCTTTGGCCAGAACGGGTCGTTGATGGAACATATCAAAGCCTACTTGCTCAAGGCGTTCAAGTATACGCAAGCCACCCAAGATTACCAACTTTAGCTCTAGGGCTATACGGCCAGGTAACTGTTTTATCAACGGTGCACCACTCAGTAGCAAGTGGCGAGCGTGTTGCACTAAAAACTGCATAAGCGCTTGCCATGTCGGGTTAAGGTAGGCCGTGGGGTCTTGCTGGCAGAGTGTGGGAAAGTCGTGTGGCAACCCATACTGTTGCATCAAGTGTTGTGGCAAGTAGGCCCTATCTTTTTGCCAATCAATGGCTACGTCTTGCCAGAAATTGGTTAATTGCAGGCCTGTGCAAATAGCATCTGACCAGTGTAGGTTTTCCACGCTGTCGGCTTTATATAGCCCCAGCATTAGACGGCCCACTGGGTTGGCTGAACGACGGCTGTAATCCATGAGCTCTTCTAGCTCGTTATAGCGGCTTTGTTGAACGTCTTGGCAGAAAGCCGACAGCAAATCATGGAACGGCTCGTATGACAGTTTATGCTGCTGTATTTGTGCGGCCAGAGGCACGAATATAGGTTGCAACTCAGCGAGTTCTACAGGAAGAGCTTGGCCTTTTTCTAGATAGTGCAGGGCCTCTTCATAGTTGTGCAAGGCTGTCAAGCGTTGTTCGTCGCTTGCATCACCTTCATCAGCAATATCATCGGCGCTGCGTGCAAACCTATAGATGGCGTGTACGGCCGGGCGCAATGCTCTGGGCAGTAAAACAGAGGCTACTGGGAAGTTTTCATAGTGATCTACAGACATGTAGCAAGTATAAAGCACAGTGTGGCGCAAGGTGCTCACCCCTTAGCGTATTGCCACATTCTAGTTTAGACTTTCAGGCAGAATAATCGCGAGGTCTACAATGAAAAATAAATGTGTACTGGTAACGGGTGCCACCAAAGGCATAGGTTGGGCGATCAGTCAGCGTTTGGCCGATGCGGGAGCGCATGTAGTTGGGTTGGCGCGTAACACGCAAGATATAGACTTTCCAGGCTATCTCTACGCATGTGATTTGACGAATGCGGGCGAAACCGAGGAAATGTTGCGATTGATTCGCGAGAAATACCCGGTAGATGCCATCGTTAATAATGTAGGTATTGTGCGACCTAGCCCATTGGGTGAGGTGGACTTGGCCGCGTTATACGAAGTGTTTGATCTAAACGTACGTGTCGCAGTGCAGGTTACACAAGCTTTTCTGCCCTCCATGAAAGCACGCAGAGAAGGGCGTATCGTGAATATTTGCAGTCGAGTGGTGAATGGTGCTTACGATCGCACCAGTTACTCTGCTGCTAAAAGTGCTTTATTGGGGTGCACGCGCACGTGGGCACTGGAACTTGCGCCTTATGGCATTACGGTGAATGCCGTATCGCCAGGGCCTGTGGAAACCGAACTTTTCCGCGCTGGCCATCCCCATGGTGGTGAGGCCGAGAAAAAAGCGTTGGCTTCTATTCCTATGGGGCGTATTGCCGAGGCCAGCGAAGTTGCTGCTGTAGTGGCATTTTTATTAAGTGATGAAGCGGGTTACATCACGGGGCAAGAGATAGGTGTAGATGGTGGAAGTAGTTTGGCAGGAAGATAAAGCCTTATGGTGACACAACGCCGCGCGGCAAAAAAAGCAAAAATTACCTTTGTATGTTCCGAGTGTGGGGGCGAAAGCCCCCGCTGGGAAGGTAAGTGCCCCCACTGTAATGAGTGGAATACCTTGCAAGAGTTTAAAGATAGCTCTGGCGGTGCAGGTGAAACCAATAGATTTGCAGCGCTGGCTGGTGCGAGTCCTGTACAAAAACTGACCGAAGTGCAGGCGCGAGAATTACCGCGTCAACCTAGCGGGATAGAAGAATTTGATAGGGTATTAGGCGGTGGCTTGGTACCTGGTGGCGTGATCTTGCTAGGTGGTGATCCCGGTATTGGGAAATCCACCTTATTGCTACAAGCGATGGCGGCCTTAGCCAAAGTTGCGCCTGTGCTCTATGTCACGGGCGAGGAATCTGCCGAACAGGTAGCCTTACGTGCTAAGCGGTTAGCCGTAGATACCGAAGGGGTAGATCTGCTGGCAGAAATCCGGCTGGAATCTATCATTGAAACCTTAATAGAGCGCCGTCCGTTGGTGGCGGTTATTGACTCTATTCAAACGCTGTATTCCGGTGAGCTTAGCGCTGCACCGGGGTCCGTTTCACAAGTACGCGAGTGTGCGGCGCAATTAACGCGCGTTGCCAAGCAAAGCGGCATTTCCATTGTGTTTGTAGGTCATGTGACCAAAGATGGTTCGCTGGCAGGTCCTCGGGTGTTGGAGCACATCGTAGACACTGTGTTGTACTTTGAAGGGGACACCCATTCGTCGTACCGGTTAATACGTGCGTTCAAAAACCGTTTTGGCGCCGTAAATGAGCTGGGTGTATTTGCGATGACCGACAGAGGCTTGCGTGGGGTGAGTAACCCATCAGCCTTGTTTTTGTCGCAGCATCAGCAAAAAGTAGCAGGTTCCTGTGTGATGGCTACCCAAGAAGGGACGCGACCTTTATTAGTGGAAATCCAAGCATTAGTTGATACCGCACACGTACCTAACCCACGCCGCTTGTCGGTAGGGTTAGAAGGCAACCGTTTAGCAATGCTATTGGCAGTGATGAACCGTCATGCGGGCATTGTCACTTATGATCAAGACGTGTTTGTGAATGCGGTAGGTGGTGTGCGTATTACCGAACCAGCAGCCGACTTGGCTGTGTTGCTGTCCATTATGTCGTCGCTAAACAATAAACCGCTACCTGAAGGTTTAGTGGTATTTGGTGAGGTGGGTTTATCAGGCGAAATACGTCCAGCACCTCGTGGGCAAGAGCGTCTTAAAGAAGCAGCTAAGCTGGGTTTTAGTATTGCGTTGATTCCGCAGGCTAACGCCCCACGTCAAGCCATTGAAGGCTTAGAGGTATGGCCGGTGGCACGTATAGAAGAAGCCGTTGATAGACTGCGAGGACGCTAAGTCATGGATATGGTGCTGCAGCTTATCCTGTTCATGGCAATAGGTGCCGGTATAGGATTTATTGGTGGTATCTTGGGTATAGGCGGCGGCTTGTTAGCTATTCCGTTGCTAGTGTTGTTGCAAGATATGGATCAACAGTTGGCGCAAGGTACGGCTTTGATCATGGTGTTACCCGCCGTCATGCTCACTATACGTAAGTACAACCAGTATGCACGTATAGATAGAGGGTCTGCACTTGCGGGTGCTGCCAGTGCCAGTTTGTTTACGTGGGTAGGCGCTTTTTTTGCGTTAAGCTTGCCTTCCGATACCTTACGTTTGATCTATGCCCTATTCGTATTGGCAGTAGCGTTGTACTATTTTCAGCAAAGTGCTGCGCTGCGAAATCGTCGTTCCCCTCCTACCAAACAAGCGTCAGACCACCCTCGCTCATCCTTTGCGTTATTGGGTGTGCTGGCGGGCTTAGCAGGCGGTATTTTTGGTGTGGGCGGGTCGGTTGTTGCTGTACCCGTGTTAACACGGTTTTTTAAATTATCCCAATTCAATGCACAAGCATTAGGGTTGACGATGGTGTTACCTGGGCTGACGGTGGCGCTGTTAACCTACGCTTCACATGGGCAGGTAGATTGGCACATAGGTATCCCGATGGCACTAGGTAGTATGTGTTTGGTGCCAGTGGGTGTGCGTTTGGCGCATGGTATGCCCGAGCCACGGCTGAAGCTAATTTTTGCCTGCATGTTATTGTTAATCATGGTGCTTTTGCTTCTAAAGATTTGATATGACATTGCTGGATTCACGTACCTTCCATGTGCATCATGGACAGTATCACACGTTGTATGCCAATCCCTTAGGCAGGGTTTTTGACGAAAATTTATTCGACCCTGAAAACCCAGAGCTACGCGCTGAAAAGGTCAGCCAAGGGGGGCGTCAGGCTGCATGGTTTGTGGATCTACCTATAGATATGCAGGGAGTGCTGCGTTTTTACAGACGAGGTGGTTTAGTCGGTAAAGTGGTGCGTCAACGCTATGCATGGTTAGGGGCTGGTAATACCCGTTCTTGGGCCGAGTTCGTGGTCATGCAGTATTTGCATGCTCGTATTCCGCAGCATGTGCCTGCACCGTTAGCGGCCATGTATCAGCGTTTTGGTTGGTCGTACGAGGCCGCTATTATTGTCGAGCGGGTGCCTAACGTTAAGCCTTTGGCTACTTGTTTAGATAAAGCCGATCCGCAAGCGGTAGCCAAAGCTATTTTGGCGATGCACGAAGTGGGTGTTTGGCATGCTGACTTGAATGCCTACAATATCTTGTTGGATGCGTTTGATCAGGTTTGGCTCATCGATTTTGATAGGGCCAGACGCGTCACCATGGATGACGAAAAACGCCAAGGAAATCTACAAAGATTGCAGCGATCTCTGCATAAAGTTTGTGGTCCGGATGGTGGATTATGGTGGCAGGAATTAAATCGGGCTTATCTGCAACAATAGCCAAATAAACGATGACCTCGCCATGTTAAAACCGCTATCATCACGGTTTTTGGTTTGTACGTTTTCAAAGGGGTTCGCCAATGAACTTCGGTTATGCAAAACACACCCTGTTGGGTGCCGCGCTGGTGCTTTCAGCTACTTCCGTTTTGGCCCAAGAGAAAGTTGTTAATGTATACAACTGGGCAGAATACACGGCTCCAGATACCTTATCCGGTTTTGAAGAAAAAACAGGTATCAAGGTTCGGTACGATGTGTACGACAGTAATGATACGTTGCAAGCCAAATTGTTAACGGGCAAATCAGGGTACGACGTTGTAGTACCTTCTACGCATTACGCTGCGCGCCAAATTGAAGGCGGTCTGTTTCAAAAATTAGATAAAAGCAAACTGCCCAACTGGGAACACTTGGATCCCGACATCATGGCAGTGTTGGCCGATGTAGACCCCGGTAACGATTACTTGATTCCTTGGGGTTATGGCACCAACGGTCTGGGCTATAACGTAGATAAGGTACGTGAGATTTTTGGTGATGACGTAGACCTAGGCAACTGGGATATGTTGTTCAAACCCGAGAACGCTGAAAAGCTGAAATCCTGCGGTATTTCTGTGTTGGATGAAGCTGCGCAAGTGTTCCCCGCCGTACTGTACTACTTGGGTAAAGACCCTAACAGTTCCGATCCAGAAGATTACAAAGAAGCCTTGGCGCTGCTCAAGCAAATACGCCCTTACATTCGCCAATTTAGTTCGTCAGGTTTTATTGACGAACTGGCCACTGGTGATTTGTGTATGGTGTATGCCTTCTCGGGCGATGTGATGATTGCTGCTAACCGTGCCAAAGAGGCCGGTAAAACCTACAAAGTGGATTACTACATCCCCGAAGGTGGTGCACCTATTTGGTTTGACACCATGGCTATTCCTAAAGACGCTGCTAACGTAGATGCTGCTCATGCGTTCATCAACTACATTGAAACGCCTGAGGTGCATGCGGCCATTACGAATACCATGTTCTACCCTAATGCGAATAAATCAGCGCGTGAATTCGTAATCAAAGATGTAGCGGAAAACGTCATGATTTATCCACCTGCAGAGGTGGCACAAACCTTGTTTGTGATTAAGCCACAACCACTGCCTGTACAGCGTTTACAAACACGCATGTGGGCAGAACTGAAATCAGGACGCTAACCCGATGTTGGAAAACCGTTCAGCCGCAACATCGTGGGCGGGAGCAGAGGATGAGTTCGTCAGAGTAGAAAACGTCGTCAAAATTTTTGGCGATACCGTGGCGGTGAAATCCGTAAATTTATCGGTACAGCGTCACGAGTTTTTTGCTTTGTTGGGCAGCTCTGGGTGTGGAAAGTCTACGCTGCTGCGCATGTTAGCCGGCTTTGAGGAAGTGACTTCCGGCCGCATTTATCTCGACAATGAAGACATCACCGACCTGCCGCCATACAAGCGGCCGGTCAACATGATGTTCCAGTCGTATGCGTTGTTCCCGCACATGACTGTGGAAGCCAACGTGGCTTTTGGTCTGAAGCAAGAAGGCGTGCCCAAGAATGAAATTCATGAGCGCGTCTTCGAGGCTTTAGATTTGGTGCAAATGGCGGGTTACGCTCGCCGCAAACCTAGTCAACTGTCGGGTGGGCAACAGCAACGAGTGGCCTTGGCACGTAGTTTAGTAAAGCGGCCTAAGTTGTTGCTGCTAGACGAACCCATGTCGGCATTGGATAAGCAGATTCGTACCAAAACGCAGGTTGAGCTGGTCAAGATTCTGGAGCAAGTGGGTGTGACCTGCATTATGGTGACTCACGACCAAGAAGAAGCCATGACGATGGCGCATCGTATTGCAGTGATGACGGCGGGACAGATTGAGCAGTGCGGTACCCCCTACGATGTATATGCCTTTCCCAATTCGCGTTTTGTGGCGGGCTTCATCGGCTCTACGAACTTGTTTACAGGCGAAATCGTGGTAGACGAGCCGGATCACGTGGAAATAGGTAGTGATGAGCTGTCGCGCGTGCTGCATGTGAACCACGGTATTAGCGAACCACTGGGCATGGAAGTCTATGTGTCCATACGCCCCGAACAAATTGCGGTGAGCCATGCTCAACCCGAGCAGGATAAAAACTGGGGCCACGGTGTGGTTAGCCATATGGCTTGGATGGGTAGCTATGTGCGCTACCAAGTACGCCTAGATTCAGGCAAGGTGGTGGAGTCCCACATGCCTAGCTTGACCTTGGCTCAAGCCGATGCGCCCGGCGTGGATGATGAGGTGTACGTCAGCTGGTCTGACGACAGTGCGATTGTGTTGCCATCATGAAGATTTTTAGCTGGCGCCGTTACGTGCCATCAGGCAGGTCGTTAGTCATAGGCCTGCCTTTTGTCTGGCTATTTTTATTCCTGTTTATTCCTTTCTTGCTGGTATTTAAGATCAGTTTTGCCGATCTTAAATTTGGCGTGCCGCCCTATACGCCGCTGGCCGAAATGCAAGACGATACGTTGTCGTTGCTGCTGCACTTACGTAGTTATGTGCTGCTGTTTAGCGATAATTTGTATCTGGATACCTATTTTAGCTCTGTAAAAATTGCTGCTATCTCCACCTTTTTTTGTGTGTTGATAGGCTATCCCATGGCGTATTACATCGCCAGAGCTAAACCCGGTGTACGGCACTATTTGTTGTTGGCAGTGATTTTGCCATTCTGGACATCGCTGTTACTGCGGGTTTATGCATGGGTAGGGTTGCTGCGTAATGATGGGGTGATCAATAACGTGTTGATGTGGTTAGGGGTAATAGACAGCCCCTTAACGCTATACCGTACCGAATTGGCGGTATATATAGGGCTGGTGTATGCCTATCTGCCTTTCTTTATTTTGCCCTTGTATGCAAACCTAGTGAAGCTGGATGTGCGCTTACTAGAGGCTGCATCTGACTTAGGCGCACGGCCATGGTCTACGTTTTTGCATGTCACCTTGCCGCTTTCTATGCCGGGCGTAATAGCCGGAGCCATGTTGGTATTTATTCCTTCTGTAGGTGAGTACGTGATCCCAGAAATGCTGGGTGGAGCGGATACCTTAATGATGGGACGCATTATGTGGAACGAATTCTTTAATAATGCAGACTGGCCGATGGCTGCAGCGGTAACGTGTGTGATGGTGCTGCTGTTGATTATTCCGCTGGTGCTGTTTCAATACAGCCAGATGCGACACCTGCAAAACGAAAGGAAATAGTTATGGTGCGTCCTAATCCTTGGTTACGTGGCATCGTACTGTTCATCGGCTTTGGCTTCTTGTACATGCCTATCCTGTTTTTAATGGTGTTTTCCTTTAATGATTCCACCTTGATGACGTCGTGGTCAGGCTTTTCACTGCGCTGGTACAAGTCGTTGATGAACGACCATGCGTTGTTAGATGCCGCCAAACTGTCATTTTTGATTGCGGGCATGACAGCGACTGCAGCGGTTGTTTTGGGCACTTGGGCAGGCTATGTGTTGGCACGCATGGGAAAATTCCGTGGCTTTGCTATGTATGTAGGTATGCTAAGTGCGCCACTGGTGATTCCCGAAGTGGTACTGGGTATTTCTCTGCTGTTGATGTTTGTAGAGTTTTCCAAGCTATTTGGTTGGCCTGCAGAAAATGGCATCTTCACCATTTGGGTGGGGCACGTGTTGCTGTGTATGGCGTATGTGGCTGTGGTGGTGCAGTCTCGTATTCGCGACTTCGATCGCTCACTGGAAGAGGCTGCCATGGACTTGGGTGCAACACCACTGAAGGTGTTTTTCCTGATTACTTTGCCCTTGATAGCACCTGCATTGATGGCGGCGTGGTTGTTGGCCTTCACCTTGTCGTTGGACGATGTGGTGATAGCGTCCTTCTTGTCTGGTCCAGGTTATACCACCTTACCCGTGGAAGTGTTTTCGCGTGTGCGCTTGGGCTTGAAGCCAGAAATCAATGCGCTTGCTACACTGTTTATCTTGATCGTTGGCTTGGTGGTCATTGTGGCGAATCGGTTGCAGCACCAAGTGAATAAAGCAGAATAGTAAGGAGTCATCATGCTACGTGTTTATGGCATCAAAAATTGCAGTACGTGTGTAAAAGCCCTGAAGTGGTTGGAAGCGCAAGGCCAGCAAATAGAGTTTATCGATTACCGTGCAAATCCCGTTGACCCGGCCTTATTGCAAGACTGGGCAAAGCAGCTGGGTGAATGGCCTAAGTTAGTCAATCGTGCCTCGATGACATGGCGTAATCTGGACGATGCATTGAAAACACCAGCAAGCGATGCTGATTGGTTGGCCATTATTGCGGCAAACCCAACCGTAGTGCGTCGCCCTGTAACGGTTAAGGCGGATGGTAGCGCCATCGCCGGTTTTAACGAAAAGAAAATGATAGAGTTTTTAGGCTAAGCCTATCACTCAGCAAGTGGGCTACGCGTTTTGCGTAGCTGTGGCTGTAACGAGTAAAAATGACTATGTATACCCAAACAGAACTAAAGGCCCACGTTGCACAAGCAGCGGTGGAATTTGTATTGCCACAACTGCGTACCGACAGCATCTTAGGTGTAGGCACCGGATCCACTGTGGATTTGTTTATTGATGCACTGGCGGCACACAAAAGTGCATTCAAAGGAGCGGTTTCTAGCTCCGAACGTTCTACTCGCCGCATGCGTGATTTGGGTATTACGGTATACGACTTAAACGATGTGGAATCCTTGTTGTGGTATGTGGATGGAGCCGATGAAATCGACCCTAACCTTGCGATGACCAAAGGTGGTGGCGGTGCACTAACACGCGAAAAAATCGTAGCCTCTGTTGCGAAGAACTTCTTGTGTATTGCGGACGCCTCCAAAGAGGTAGCTGTGTTGGGCGCATTCCCGCTGCCAGTAGAAGTGATTCCTATGGCGCGCGAAGCCGTTGCTCGTCAGTTGGCTGCGTTGGGTGGTAAGCCTGTGTTACGTGCAGGCTTCGTTACCGATAACGGCTGCCAAATTTTGGATGTGCACGGTTTGCATATTCAAGATCCTCAAGCCGTAGAGCAACTGATTAACAATATTCCCGGTGTGGTGTGTTGTGGTTTGTTTGCCTTATCTGGAGCGAGTATTGCGCTGATTGCTTCCCAAGATGGCGTACTGCGCCGGGAGCTATCGGACTCGTAACACCTCTGTCATAATGAGGCGGTATCCTAAGGTTTATTTTTATTCAGTAGCGTCTATCAAGGGTTGTATCCATGATTGAACACACCAACAAACAATTTCACAGCGATTTAGAAAACACACGCTCCCTTTTCTTGAAAATGGGTGGCATTGTGGAGTCTATGGTGCGTGAAGCAATGGAAGCCTTGTTCAGCGGTGACCTCACTTTAGTTGAAAAAGTGCGTGAGCGAGAAAAAGAGGTAAATGCACTGGAGGTCGAAATCGACAGTCGCATTACTCACTTGATCGCTCGTAATCAGCCTACCGCTATCGACTTGCGTATGCTGCTGTCCATCTCCAAAATGCTGACCGATATGGAACGCTGCGGTGATGAGGCCGAACGCATTGCCAAAATGGTGCGCCGACTTTACGAAAACGAATCTGGCTACGAGCCAGTAGTAGAGCTGCGCCACATGAGCATGTCTGTTATTAGCATGATTAAAAACGCTTTGGATGCCTTTGCACGCCAAGATGCGATTCGTGCAGCAGAAATCGTACGTAGCGATAAAGAAGTAGACCGTGAGTGGAAAGCCTCTTTGCGCCACATCAGTACCTTCATGATTGAAGATCCACGTACTATCTCTCGTTCTATAGACCTGATTTTCTTGGCACGTGCGCTAGAGCGTATTGGTGACCACGCGAAAAACATGGCTGAGCGTGTGATTTACATGGTTCATGGCGACGATGTACGTCACGCTGGTGTTAAAACAGCAGAACGTGTGGCTAGAGGGGAAAGCATGGATGCTATCCCTGAAGCAACGGCTGATGCTGCAGCAACAGATAGCACAGAATCTGAGTAAGCCTAAGGGGTTGTGAGGCTGTTCTAAAAAGTCCCGTGGAAGCGGGGCGAAGATTATAAAAAGCTCTGGTGTATTGCCAGAGCTTTTTTATTTTGCAGCCTTAGGCTATCGCTTAGCATCGCATTCATCGCACACGCCGGGGAACTGCAGGAAAGCTTTTTGTGATTTGTACACCAAATCAAAAAAGTTTCCTCTCCGTCCCCCTGAAGATTCTGAATTGGTTAGGTTTACTGCTGCAGAAGTACGCATACCTTCAGCAGCGACCTATCTAAAACTCGTTGCAAGCGATGAAGGGAAGGCGGATGGAAGTGTTTTTTTATTTGGTGTCTCAAATAAAAAAATACTTTCGCAGCCTTAGACTAATGCAGCCAGTGGTGGGTAAGTGGGCTTTAAGCTCATTACATTCATTTAGAGGTTAGCCTTAGGCTATGGCAGCGAGCCTTGAGTATGCTTTGACTACATGAAGAGGCAATATACGAGATTGCAAGCACAAAAAAATCCCGCCGAAGCGGGACTTTTTATACATTGCTGCGCTGGGGTTAGCCTAGCAAAGCATGCACGCCCAAGTTAATCAACAACCCACCACCCAGTAACCAGCCGAACAACATCAACGCCAACAATAACGGACGTATACCGGCACGACGCAAGACGGAAACGTGTGTGCTTAACCCTAAGGCACCCATCGCCATCGCCAGCAGCAAGTTATCCAACACAATACCGTTTTCAACGACTGTGCTAGGTAGTACGGATGTGGAGTGAATGGCAATCACCAAGATAAAGCCTAAGGCAAACCACGGGATCACAATTTTCTTACCGGACTGTTCAGCTTGTGGATTGTGTTTACGCTCGTAGCGCAGCAGACCCCATGCCAGCAGCATCAAGAAAGGAGCCAGCATGATCACACGTACCATCTTACTGATCACGGCAGCACCTGCGGCTTCTTCACCCGCAGCACGACCAGCCACCACTACTTGGGCCACTTCATGCACGGTAGAGCCGACAAACACACCATATTGTTGTGCGTCCATGGCTAACCAACCGTGTTGGAAAAACAGGTTGTACAACACCGGCCACAAGAACATGGCAATAGTACCGAAGATCACAACCGTAGCAATGGCAACCGTTACGTGTTCGGCACGGCCTTTCACAATGGGTTCTGCAGCCATCACCGCAGCGGCACCACAAATGGACGCGCCCGTACCAATCAATAAGGTAGTGTGTCGGTCCATCTTGAATAAGCGCATGCCTAGGAAGCAGGCAATGGCAAAGGTGGAGCCCAACATCAGGGCATCAATCACTACCCCGGTTACGCCTACTTGAGCGATGTCCTGAAAGGTCAGGCGCAGGCCGTACAGCACAATACCGGTACGCAGCAAACGGGTTTTAGAAAAATCCACCCCTGCCGATGTATAGGGTTGAACGCTAGGGTAAAAGGTATGACCACAAATCATGCCCAGCACAATAGCAATGGTAAGTGGGCTTAAGCCATTGGCCATAAACCAAGGTTGTTGCCCCAACCACATGGATACTAGTCCCAGTGAACCGGTGAGTAGCAAACCTGTGAGCATAGAAAACGACTTGGGCCAGGTCGTAACCTGATGAGATGAAGAAGGTGATGTGGCCATGATAGTACTCGCAATACAACAGTGATAGACATCATGACCGCCTTTGTCTTATTTGTTAAATTGGTTATATAGTTATAGTTGATCTAATCTATAGATATAGAACACCATGAAAATTACTTTGCGTCAGTTGCAGATCTTTGTCGCTATTGCCGAACATGGCAGTACCACGGCTGCGGCCGAGCAAATACCCTTATCACAATCGGCAACCAGCGCGGCCTTGGCCGAGCTAGAGTTGTTACTGGGTACTAGTCTCTTTGACCGCATAGGTAAACGCTTGTCGCTGAACGAGACGGGGCGTAGCTTGCTGGAAGCAGCACGCGGGACTATCAATAATGTGCAAGAAATAGAGCGCAACTTTGGTATGGGTGAAGGGCAGAGTTTGCCGGCGTGGATACGCTTGGGTGCCAGTACGACGTTGGGTAATTACGTGATGCCAGAACGTATTGCTAAGCTGTTGCGTACTGAGCCGCTGACGCAAGTACAGATGCGTATAGGCAACACTCAAGAAATTATCAGTGCGGTACAACGCTTAGAGGTAGATGCAGGGGTGATTGAAGGCCCATGTCACGCCGATGATTTGGATGTGCAACCGTGGGGAATTGATGCGCTTGTGGTGGTAGCATCGTCCGAGCATAAGCTCGCCAGAGATTCACAACGTTGCTCTATAGAGGCATTGCGTGCACAGCGCTGGTTAGTTCGAGAGGCTGGTTCAGGAACCCGAGAGTCTGTAGATAATGTGCTATTGCCGCATTTGGGTGGCTTTTCTAGCAGTATGCAGCTGGGCAGTACAGAAGCCATTAAGCAGGCGGTAGGGGCGGGATTAGGGATTGCGTGTTTATCCAGCTGTTCCGTGCAAGATCTTCTAGCACTGGGGCGGCTGACTGTATTGACTACAGAGTTACCGCCCCTAGAACGCATGCTGTACCGCATTGCTCATCGTAGTAAGTGTTTTTCACCCAGCTTAACGCGTTTGCTGGAGCCACTGATGAGCGAGTCTACGCGTTAGTCGTTGTGCGGTACGAAGCCTTGGGCTTCAACGTCTTTATCGTCGAACAAGTAGTTTTGCATTTGTTCAGCCAAATATTGGCGGGCACGAGCATCAGCTAAATTCAGACGGTTTTCATTCACTAAGCGCGTTTGAATACCCATCCAGTTATTCCAGGCCTCTTTGGAGATGGAGCGCCAGATTTTGGTGCCTACCTCACCGGGGTAAGGAGGGAAATCAAGCCCTTCGGCTTGGCGTTTGAGTTTGATACAGTCAACCATACGGGTCATGAAGAATTCCTCGTCAAAGTTTTTTGATGAATACTAGGCTATTGCGCGAGCGGTTGTACAAAGCCCGTTTTTCTTTGGGAAGATCGGATACGCCACCTTGCACAAAACCTCGCTTAATAAACCAATGCGAAGTACGAGTGGTGAGTACGAATAGACGTTTTGCACCCATAGCACGGGCGCGACTTTCTGCGTGGCGCAGCAAGAGTTCACCCTCGCCACTGCCTTGCCATTCCGAATGGACGATCAAACAGGCCATTTCAACCATGCCATCGTCTAAATACGGGGTGACTGATACGCAACCGTAAATAATGCCATCGTGCTCAAGCACGGTGAAGCGTTCTACTTCGCGTTCTACCACAGCACGGCCACGGGGCACTAAGGTGCCATCAGCTTCTAGTGGTTCAATTAATTGCAGGATGGATGCAACATCGTCCAGCGTGGCAGGGCGCAGGTCATCCAGCGTGTCTTCTACCACCATAGTGCCCACGCCATCGTGGGTAAATATTTCTAGCAAGATACTGCCATCCAGCGGATACGGCACGATGTGAGCACGGGCAATGCCGCGTTTAACGGCTTGCGAGGCGCTGCGTAGAAATACGCTGGAGTCTTCGCTTAATGCATTGGCGCTCAACAACTGATCGGCATCCGCACGAGCCAACTCGCCATCAATGGTTTGGTTGGCATCGACATTGGCCAGCGGGGCAGGAGTTAGGTAGATCAGTTTTTCTGCACGTAAGGCTACGGCAGCATTTAATGCCAGCTCTTCCATGCTGAGGTCAAATGCATCACCAGTAGGTGAGAAGCCCAGGGGGGACAGGAGTACAATGGCGCCTTGGTCCAGAATCTTACGCATGGATTCGGTATCCATTTTGCGTACGGCACCGGCGTGTTGGTAATCAATACCGTCAATCACACCAACCGGTCTAGCCGTCACAAAGTTACCGGAAATCACGCGTATTTGCGCATGGGACATAGGGGTATTAGGTAGCCCTTGGCTAAATGCCGCTTCAATGTCCAAGCGTATTTCACCTGCAGCTTCTTTAGCGCATTCCAAGGCAGCGGGGCTGGTGGGCGACGTACTGCGTCCAAAGGTGTTTTTCTCACCTTTGAGCAAGAGCTGTTCATTCACTTGTGGTCGTGATCCATGCACCAGCACCAAGCGTATGCCCAGCGCAGACAACAAGGATAAATCGGGTATTAGCGTGGATAGAAAATCATCGGCGATTAGCTCTCCGCCAAAGCCGACTACAAAGGTCTTGCCACGAAAGCGGTGCACATACGGAGCGACTTCCCTGAACCAGCGTACAAACTGCGCGGGAGCGAATTCTGGTGCATCATGGGCGGAAAGGGTATCGCTGTCATTGTTGCTCATAAGCCTGCCTGAAAGGGTCAGTGATCAAAACCAAAACAAAATTATAATGAGGGACTATTTAGAGAAGCGAGTTTCATGCAAGAGCCTGTAGACGTTGCGGGAAAGCCAACATTTCCCCTAGTAATTGAGTACCCAGAAGAGTTGCCGGTTAGTGCCCGCCGCGAGGAAATCGCGCGTGCCATACAAAAGCATCAAGTGGTTATTGTAAGCGGTGAAACCGGTTCAGGGAAAACCACGCAGCTACCAAAAATCTGTCTAGAGCTGGGACGCGGCCACAAAAAAATGATAGGCCATACCCAGCCGCGCCGTTTAGCGGCGACTTCAGTGGCCCAGCGCATTGCAGAGGAGCTGAATACCGAGATAGGCGAATGGGTAGGTTACCAAATACGTTTTGCCGATCGTAGTGGCCCGAACTCAGCAATTAAGCTGATGACGGATGGTATTTTGCTGGCGGAAAGCCAGCGAGATCCTTTGCTGCGCCGCTACGATACCCTGATTATCGATGAGGCGCACGAGCGCAGTTTGAATATCGATTTTTTACTGGGGTTTTTGAAGCAGTTGTTGCAACGACGCAAAGATCTAAAACTGATCATTACGTCAGCGACTATTGATGCAGCAAAATTTTCTGAGCATTTCGCCATAGATGGCGAGCCAGCTCCGGTTATTGAAGTGTCTGGGCGACTGTATCCTGTAGAGGTGTTGTATCGCCCCGTATTACAAGACAAGAAAACCGAAGAGGGCGCTAAAGAAAAGGATAAAGACGACGAGCGTGACTTAAATGACGCGATCGTCGATGCGGTCAATGAGTGTAGCCGTTATGGTGAAGGCGACATTTTGGTGTTTTTGCCCGGTGAGCGAGAAATTCGTGATGCGGCAGAAAGTTTGCGCAAGGCACAATTGCGCAGCACGGAAATTTTGCCGCTGTATGCACGTTTAAGTAACGCTGAGCAAACCCGTATTTTTCATCCACAAGGTAATGCCCGACGTGTGGTCTTGGCTACCAACGTGGCGGAAACCTCATTAACAGTGCCAGGCATACGCTATGTGATTGATAGCGGCTTGGCGCGTATTAAGCGTTATTCGTGGCGTAACAAAGTAGAACAACTACGTATAGAGCCTATTAGCCAAGCGTCTGCTAACCAGCGGGCCGGTCGTTGCGGCCGTATAGGGCCCGGTGTATGTATTAGGCTTTATGCCGAACAAGACTACGTACAACGTCCAGCTTTTGGCGATCCAGAAATTCTGCGATCATCCTTGGCCGGGGTGATCTTGCGCATGAAAGTGCTCAAGCTAGAGGATGTAGAGCACTTTCCCTTTGTGGATAAACCCACAGGTAGGGCGATTGCAGATGGTTATCAGTTGTTGCACGAGTTGGGGGCGTTGGATGACGAACGCCATCTGACTAAGGTGGGGCAATCGCTAGCGCATTTGCCGGTAGACCCGCGTGTGGCACGCATGATTCTGGCGGCCCAAGATCAGCAGTGTTTACACGAAATGCTGATTATCGCCTCTGGGCTATCCGTACAAGACCCGCGTGAACGCCCCATGCATGATAGGGAGGGGGCGGAACGCGCGCATCAACGTTTTGTGGATAGCCAGTCCGAGTTCATGTCTTTCCTGAAAATGTGGGAATGGTATGGCGAGCAGGTAAAAAGTCGCCTGTCGCAGCGCAAACTGAGTAAAGCGCTTAAAGACCAGTTCTTGTCGCCCATGCGTTTTAGAGAATGGCGAGAAGTACACAAGCAGTTGCTGAACTTGGTACGCGAAGCCGAGTGGCGTTTAAATACCGAACCAGCTACCTACGAGCAAATACATTGTGCGCTGTTAACGGGTTTGGTGGCCAACGTAGGCTATAAGGCCGAAGAGGGCTCAATCTATCAAGGCACGCGCGACATACGCTTTGTACTGCATCCAGGTTCTACCTTAGGTAAAAAGGCAGGACGGTGGGTGTTAGCAGGCGAGCTGGTTGAAACTACGCGCTTGTTTGCGCGTTGCTTGGCGCGCATAGAGCCACAGTGGATTGAAAAAGTTGCCGATCACTTGCTGAAAAAGCTGTGGTCTGACCCGCGTTGGGACAAACGTAGCGGCCGAGTGGTGGCCAATGAGCGGGCTACTTTGTATGGTTTACAAATCTACAATGGCCGCCGTGTGCACTATGGCCGTATTAACCCAGAGGAATCCCGCGAGATTTTTATCCGCGATGCCTTAGTGGCTGGTGAAATCCAATCCACACTGCCATTTTTGCGCCATAACAAGCAGCAAGTGCAGGCGATTGAAAAGCTGGAGCACCAAGCTAGGCGTCCCGATATTTTGGTGGATGACAGCTTAATTCAGGCTTTTTACGAACGCCATATTCCTGCTCACATACATCAGACGGCCACGCTAGAGAAATGGTACAAGGGGCTGGATAAACAGCAAGCGGCGGCCTTGTTGCTGAATCGCGATGAGCTCATGCGCCATGATGCGGCGGGTATCACTACCGATGTGTTCCCGCGTAGTGTTACGTGGGAAGGCGTGAGTATGGCGCTGGATTACCATTTTGAGCCTGGTTCGTTGCGTGATGGTGTCACCATGACGGTACCTGTGTTTCAGTTGAACCGATTGCACAACCAGCGTTGTGAATGGCTGGTGCCAGGTATGCTGAAAGAAAAAGTGCAGTGGTTGTTGCGCTCGTTGCCACAACGTATGCGCCGACATTGTGTGCCTATTCCTGAATATGCAGAAGGCTTTCATGCACGTTGGTTTGAACAGGCGCAAGATCCTAAGCTGTCGCTCATACAAGCGTTGATAGATGATGTGTGGCAAGAACGTAGGCAGCGGTTACAAGCGACGGACTTTAAACCGGAAACATTGCCTGCTCACTTGTTCATGAACTTTAAAGTGGTGGACGAGCATGGGCGTATGCTCGCCGGTGGTCGCAATTTAGATAAGCTCAAAGCAGAGCACGGTAAAAAAGCACAAGAATCTTTCCAACGTTTAGCAGCCGAAGATACTGAAGTCGCCAAAGCGTTAGACCACGAGAAAATTACGGAGTGGTCATTTGGTGAGTTACCAGAGCTGCTGGAAATACGTAGAAATCAGCGTAGTGTGGTGGGTTACCCTGCACTGATTGATCAAGGTGAGTATTGCGAGCTGGATGTATTTGACGAGCCAGAACAAGCCCTGCGCCAACATCGTGCTGGTTTGCGTAGATTATTTAGAATCGCGTTACGTGAGCCTTTGAAGTTTCAGGAAAAAAACATTCCTGACCTTACAAAAATGAGCATGTTGTTTATGCCATTAGGTACACAAAATGTGCTGCGCGACCAAATTCTGGATGCAGCGATTGATAGCGTATGTTTAATGGATCCGTTGCCTGTCAATGCTGAGCAGTTCACCGCACGTGTTGAGCAGGCGCGGCCACGCTTAGGTTTGATTGTGCGCGAGATCGCTAGGCAAACATTGGTGGTGTTAACTGAGTGGACGGCGCTACAGCGTAAGGTTGTGGGTATTAAGAGCCATACCCAAACCTACGAAGACATGCACGCACACCAATCTCGTTTGATGCACAAGGCCTTTATCAGCGACAATAGTCCTCAGCGATTAGCGCATTTCACGCGCTACTTGAAAGCGGCACAGGTGCGTATAGATAAGTTACGTACTGATCCTGCGCGAGATGCGCGTTGGATGGCAGAATTACTACCGTTGCAAACAAAGTTTTTGCGTGCGGTAGCGGCGGCTAAAGGGGCAGAAGACCAGCAATTGGAAGAGTTCCGTTGGATGCTGGAAGAGTTGCGGGTATCGCTGTTTGCTCAGGAATTACGCACTCCTATGCCTATTTCCGCCAAGCGTTTGGAAAAAGCATGGGCAGCCATGCAGCGCTAAATACGAATTGAATACAGGTTGGCACTATAACGATGACGAGTTTTCCTTTTGTGCACTTACGTAGCCACTCCGAATTTTCGGTGGTAGACGGTATTGCACGCATACCAAACCTGGTATCTAGAGCAGTAGCTTCAGAGCAGCCTGCCATGGCGCTTACCGATTTGTGTAACTTGTTTGGACTGATCAAGTTCTACAAAGAGGCACGAAAAAAAGGCATCAAGGCGATTGCTGGTTCTGATTTGTGGGTGGAAAACGAGCACGACCGGGAAAAACCATTCCGTCTTTTGGTGTTGGTAATGAATCATCAGGGCTATTTAGACCTCTGTGACTTGTTGACCAAGGCGTGGTTGGAAAACCAATATAAAGGGCGTGGTGAAGTACGCCGTGAGTGGTTGGAAAATCAACAAAATATGATCATGTTGTCTGGCGCTCGCATGGGCGACATTGGCCAGGCTATTGATGCGGGTAATGCTGAGCTAGCCCGTGAGTACGCTACTTTTTGGTCACAGCATTATCCCAATCGTTTCTTTATAGAATTGCAACGCGCAGGTCATGAGGGCGATGACGCTTATGTTCAGGCGGCTTGTGGTTTAGCTGCCGAGCTTAACCTGCCGGTAGTTGCTACACATCCCATTCAGTTCATGGAGCCTGAAGACTTCCGTGCGCATGAAGTACGAGTGTGTATTGCGGAAGGCGAACAGTTGGCGAATCCTCGCCGTGTTAAACGCTTTACTACAGAACAGTATTTTCTGGATTCCGAAGCAATGTACAGCAAATTTGCTGACATTCCTTCTGCGGTGGCCAACACCTTAGAAATCGCTAAGCGCTGTAACTTGACGCTAACCTTAGGCAAAGCCTACCTGCCCGACTTCCCCACGCCTGAAGGCATGAGCTTGGATGATTTCCTGGTTCAAGAGGCCATCGCTGGCCTAGATGTGCGTATGAAGCAGTTGTATCCAGATGAGGAAGAACGAAAAGCACAGTATCCACAGTACCGTGAACGTTTGGACTGGGAAAACAACACCATTGTGACGATGGGTTTCCCTGGTTACTTCTTGATTGTTGCTGACTTTATTAACTGGGGTAAGAACAACGGAGTGCCTGTAGGTCCTGGTCGTGGATCAGGTGCGGGCTCGTTGGTGGCGTACAGTTTGGGTATTACCGATCTGGATCCCTTACGGTATGACTTGCTGTTTGAGCGATTCCTGAACCCAGAACGTGTATCCATGCCTGACTTTGATATCGACTTTTGTCAGGATAATCGCGAGCGGGTGATTGATTACGTTAAGCAAAAATACGGGCCTCAGGCGGTCAGTCAGATTGCTACTTTCGGTACCTTGGGTGCTAAAGCTGTGGTACGTGACGTGGGGCGTGTGCTAGAACTGCCTTACAGCATGTGTGATGGGCTGTCTAAGCTGATTCCGTTTAGCCCTGCTGATCCGTGGACGTTATCCAGAGCCTTATCCGACGAGCCTGCTTTTAAAGATAGGTACGAGAACGACGAAGAAGTACGTGCGCTTATCGATTTGGCTAAACCGCTAGAGGGTTTGACGCGAAGTGTAGGTATGCACGCTGGGGGCGTGTTAATTGCCCCAGGTAAATTGGTGGATTTCTGCCCGCTGTACCGACAGCCGGGCATCGATACCAATGCCGTATCCCAATACGATAAAGACGACGTTGAACAAGCCGGGTTGGTGAAGTTCGACTTTTTGGGTCTGCGTAACTTAACGATTTTGGATTGGGCCGAGAAGTACGTACGTGCTTTTAACCCTTCCAGAACCGATTTCAATTTAATGTCCTTGTCCTTGGATGATCCAGATGCGTACCGCATTCTGTGCGAGGGCAATACTACCGCCGTATTCCAGCTGGAATCGCGGGGGATGAAAGAGTTGCTGCGTAGTCTGCGCCCCAGTAACTTTGAAGATATTATCGCGATGTTGGCGCTGTATCGTCCCGGACCGTTAGAGTCTGGGATGGTGGTGGACTTTGTGAACCGTAAGCATGGCAGGGCAGAAGTAGACTACTTTCACCCTGATCTAGAATCTGTACTGACCAGCACCTATGGGGTGATTGTGTATCAGGAACAGGTGATGCTGATTTCACAGATTATCGGAGGCTATTCGCTGGGCGGCGCTGACTTATTGCGTCGAGCAATGGGTAAGAAAAAGCCCGAAGAGATGGCAAAACACCGAGAGATCTTTGAGAAAGGTGCGGTAGCTAAAGGGTATGACGGCGATTTGGCGGTGAAGCTGTTTGACCTGATGGAAAAATTTGCAGGCTACGGTTTTAACAAAAGTCACTCCGCTGCTTATGCATTGATTGCGTATCACACTGCATGGCTCAAAGCACATCATCCCGCCGAGTTCTTGGCAGCTACCATGCTGTCGGACATGGATGATACCGACAAAGTGCAAATCTTCTGGCAAGACGCTATTGCCAACGGCATTGATGTATTGCCACCGGATATTAACGCGTCCAACTACCGATTTGAACCGGTACAAGATCGCTACAGCAAAGAAGGTAAACCACCGCGCACCATTAGATATGGTTTGGGGGCGATTAAAGGTACAGGTCAGTCGGCTGTAGAGTCTATTGTTCAGGCAAGAAAAGAAGGTGGTAACTACACCAGCTTGTTCGACTTCTGCCGTAGGGTAGACAGGCAAGTAGTGAACAAGCGGACCATTGAAGCGTTGATACGTGCAGGTGCGTTTGACAGCGTAGAAGAAAACCGTGCAGCACTACTAACGTCATTGGGGCATGCTGTAGAAGCTGCTGATCAAGTTGCGCGCAATGCGAACCAAGCCAGTTTGTTTGATGACAGTGGTACCGATGAAATTGTAGAAAGCGAATTGGCGCGTGTGCGCCCGTGGGATTTGCAAACCAAACTACGTGAAGAAAAAACGGCGATTGGTTTCTATTTCAGTGCGCATTTGTTTGATGCCTGGCGTGATGAGGTGCGACGCTTTGCGCCACGCCCATTAGCTAAATTAGAGCCGTCACGTTCACCGCAGTGGTTCGCGGGAGTATTGGCATCGGTGCGTGTACGCATGACCCGTAGAGGGAAAATGCTCTATGCGTTGCTGGACGATGGCTCCGCACAGGTAGAGGTATCTATCTTTAACGAGGTTTTTGAGGCGAACAAGCAGCACTTGCGTGAAGATCAGTTGGTGATTATTCAAGGCAAAGTTAGCCACGATGATTACACCGGTGGTTTACGTGTGACAGCCGATGAAATTCTTAGCTTGCAGAGTGCACGTGAAGCCAGAGCACGTAGTTTGAGCTTGGTGTTGAAAGACAATCAAGACGTACAGCGCTTACGCCAAGTGCTGAACCCCTTTAGAGCAGAGCCTGAGAATAATATTCCAGGAGTGTGGGTGGATGTGCAAATTCATAATCCAGATTACTCTTGCACCGTGCGGTTGGGTGACGAATGGAGGGTGCGTTTAGCAGACTCTATGTTCTTGCAAATTGCGGATTGGTTAGGCGAGGACGCCATGGAGATAGAGTATTAAACATGCGTAAATTAAAAATATTATTTGCTGAGGCTGCGCCTGACTACGGTGGTCAAGAACGTTACATACATAGATTAATGCTGCAATTGCGGGAGCAAGGGCATCAGGTTGAGATGTTGTGTCAGCCGCATGCACAATTACGCTATTTTTTAGAGCAGGATGGCTTCGTAGTTCATACGGTTAGAATGAAAAAAGGTTTAGATTTCTGGCGTAACCTGTTCAGGCTGCGTAAGTTCTTCAAAGCGCATCACTATGATGTAGTCAATACAGCAAGTCGTATTGATACTGTGCAAGTTGGTATTCCAGCGCGCTTGGCTGGTGTGCCATTGGTGGTGCGTAGCCGACACCTTGCTAAGCCTATAGGCTCATTGCTAACGTATAAATGGATTCCGCATAGGCTCATCACGGTAAGTGAGTTTGTCCGTAAACAAATTACAGATCGTGGCATAAATCCAGACTATGTGGATATTGCTCCTCCAGCAGTGGATTTTCCTATGCCTTTACCACCGCAAAAGTTGCGGCAGGAGTTAAGGCTGAAGGATAGTGATTTGATCGTGGGCAGCATAGCTGTGTTACGTAGGGACAAAGGGATGGACTCCCTGATTAATGCCATGTATCCCCTTCTTGGGGGAGATCCTCAGGTGCATTTGGTGATTGTGGGTGATGGTGGTGAAATGCAGAAGTTGCAAGCACAGGTGCAGCAAGCCGGTATTGCGTCACAGGTACATTTCCTAGGTAACCGCCATGATGTGCCTGAACTTATTGGTGATTTTGATGTGTTTGCCTTAGCTACACATATAGAAGCCTCTGGTACTGCCTTTGCTGAAGCGGCAGCGGCTCGGATCCCTGTCGTGGGCACCGATGTGGGCGGTGTCTCAGAGATGATGGTTCCTGGTAAAAGCGGGTTTGTAGTGCCTCTAGGTGATGTGCCTGCATTAACCCAAGCGATTTCTCGCTTGTTGGATGATCCTGCCTTACGTGAGGAAATGGGCGAAATTGGTTACCAGTACGGCATCGTAGAAAATAGATTTACGCTCAACGCTTTATGCGAACAAACAGAGCGTAGTTATTACCGTTGGTTGGAGCAACTACAACATGTTTAAGTCTTCTGTACCTGTGTTGATGTACCACCATGTGAGTCCTGTGGGTGGCATGATTGGCTGCACGCCAGAGCATTTTGAAGATCAATTACAGTGGTTGCAAAAAGAGGGCTATAAATCACTGACCTTAGATGAGTTTGCGCAACATTTGGCAGGCAAAGATCAAGGTAAAGCAGTGCTGATTACCTTTGATGATGGCTACTTAGACAACTGGGTATATGCGTTTCCTTTGCTACAGAAATATCAGTTCAAGGCGACTATTTTCTTGGTGACGTCATGGCTGCATCATGGGCCAGTACGTCCTGTAATGGGACAAGACAATGTTCCCCATTGCCCGGAGCATAGAGAGTGTGAAGCATTGATTGAGGCCGGCCGTAGTGATGAGGTCATCGCTAGATGGAGCGAGGTGCAGGCCATGCGTGATAGTGGCCTAATCGAGTTTCACAGCCATACGCACACCCATACACGTTGGGATTTGATGCCAGAAGAAGCCAAAAACGACCGTATGCAGTGGGAGCTAGAGCAGTCTAGGCAGTGTTTGCAAAAAGAGTTGGGTGGCGTGTCCGAGCACTTGTGTTGGCCACAAGGTTACTTCGATGAGGATTACATTGCCATTGCACAGAAAAATGGCTTCAGTCATCTTTACACAACAATGGCTTTTGGCAGAAATACGTCGGATACGGATAGTACGCGTATACACCGTTTTGCAGTACGTAATCGTTCAGCCAAAACCTTGGCCAAACGTATACGAGCCAGCCATCATCCACTGATTGCGCCGGTATTTAATAACTGGAAATTACTCAGTAGAAAACTGAAAAACCGCTAGGTTTAGGCGGATTGTATTACGAGGGAAGCGTCAGGCGCTCTAGGGTACCAATCCAACGTAGCGCTTCTTCTCTTGAGTTGCCACACATTTCTTCCGAGGGCTGTAAGCCCGCACAGCAGCTAGGGCGCTCTGGTTGACCAAAAATCTTGCACCGTAATTGTTCGTCTAGCTGTATACAGGGTATGCCGGCTGGTTTGCCGTGTGGCATACCCGGTATGGGGCTGCTAATAGAAGGGGCGGTGCAGCATGCACCGCACTGCGGCCTGCATTGCATTAAATCCAGCCTCTAGCCCAGTACACGATTAAGCCTACGTACTCTTTGATAATAGAGCGACTGGCATGAAGGGTGCGCCATGAGGGTACCCACAGATCTACATCACTGCGTTCAGCCAGCACAATTTGTGGTGCCACAGGTGCAGGAATAACTTCTATGCCTCTGTTCTCAAAGGTAGCCATAGAGCGTGGCATATGCAGTGCAGAAGTCACCAACAACACTTTGGTAATGCCATTAGTACGTAATTTATTGATGCTGAATAGTGCATTTTCGCGTGTGTTTTGGCTTTCACGTTCTAGCAGAATTTTATTGCTAGGTACATGAAGTTGCTCTAATGAGCGTGCCATCATTTGGGCTTCACTCATGCCACCATCTAGAGCAGCACCCGACACAATTACTTGGGGGGCTTTACCTGCAGAGTACAGTAATGCGGCGTAATCGACTCTAGATAGGGTGTTGTTTGGGTCCAGCTCTTCAAACCAGTTGGTGCGGTTGTTGGCTGTGTTTCCGCCCAGCACAATAATTGCTTGGGCATCAGGGATTTTTTCTATGCTGATATGGGGGTAGCGTTGCTCTAAGTAGCCGCCCGCCCATAACGACACACCAGGCAGTGACCAGCCTACTACCCACGTTACGGCGAGTAAGGTCAGTAACGCAGCAAGTTTTCGCCAGCGTATCAAGAAAAACAAGAAGGCTACGACCAGTAGCGCACCAGCGAGGTTGATAGGAATAACGAGTTGGGGGAGCCAGGAGGTCAGGTTCATACTACAACGTTCTCGTGAGCGTTTAACAATGCTTGGCTTGCGTGCACTACTTCATTCAAAGTAGGCCATTTGCCTTGTTCACCCAAACTGTGGGCAACGGGAGACCAAGGGCCCGTGCGAGAAGGGGAGGTGACCCCAAAGAGACTGAGTTGTTGAGCTTCCACGGCAGCAGCCAAGTGGGAGACACCAGAATCATTACACACCACAAGGGCGGCATGTTGGCACAGTGCAGCAAAACTATCTAATGGTAAAGCAGGCAGGATGGGAATGGTAGGGGCTTGTTGATGTGCCGCATCTACTTCATTGGCTGGTGGGCACATCACAATGGGTAAGCCTAAGGGCTGTAGTGCTTTGTATAAATCGTCATACAGCGCCCACGTTTTAATTTGCCCTTTATGTATACCTTTGGCTGTGGGGGCTAAAAGTATAAAGCGCCCAGACTCAAGCTCTGCTTCTTGCATGGCCTGTAAGCAGGTGGATGTGGCTTCAGGGCGTAATTGCAAGGCTAATTGTTTGGCGGGAGCCTCTGGTAAGGTGATCTTCCAATGTAGGCAGGCTTGGCGTGCCAAGTAGTACCAGAACTCAACCGCGTGCATAGGTGTGGCGGGCTTATTTTCTGGCCATTTCAATAAAATGGCACGTCCTTCATCTTTATAGCCTGCACTACGTAGCCCAGCGAGCTTAAACACCAAGGCACTGGAAAGCGAGTCGGGTAGAATAAGGCCGTAAGCGGTAGTGTGTTCGTGTTGTTGACGAAACTGACGTACCGTAGAGGCGTCAACCATTGTTTTACCCGTGATTGTGACGATGCCTTCTAGCTGTTGTGCATAAGCAGACAACAGGTTTTTAGCCCAAGGGCGGGCGCACACAACGACTCGTGCACGTTGCGCTAGCAGCGCATGCAATATGGGCAAACACATGAGGCAATCACCTACCCAGTTGGGCATCCGTAGATAAATTACAGGTGATTTAGAGGTGGTAGTAACAGGCATACAAACAGCATCACGTCATGGGTTGAGTACTGGGTGCAGATCAGCGTTAAAATGCACGCAGACTCTTAGTATAAAGTGAGCCACAGTTGAAGACACAAAAAGTATCATCAGATCTAAAAAAGAAGTTATTTGATGCCGACGTTTGGCAGCGTATTTATCAGCGCGTAGCTCCTTACTGGAAAGTGACAATCGTAGCTTTGATCTTGGTGGTCATTGTTGCAGCTACAAAGCCAGTGTTGGCGTTGATCATGGAGCCATTGCTGGATGAGGGGTTCTCTGGCGTAAAACCACACTATGTGTGGAGTATTCCGCTTGTCATCGTGTTGTTGATGTTTGTGCGTGGTGTGGCGTCATTTGGTAGTGACTACTTATTGGCCTTAATTGCCAACAACATGTTGCGTACTATGCGTGCCGATATGTTTACGAAGCTGCTTACGTTGCCCGATGTGTACTTTAAGCGAGGTGATACGGGACGCTTATTAAACAGGTTCACAATTGATGCGGGGACCATGGCAACGGTAGCAACCGAGGTGATCACTGTATTGGTGCGAGAAACCATCGCCATCATCGCGTTGATTGCCGTACTACTTTATATGTCGTGGCAGCTAACACTGATTGTGTTTATTATGCTGCCCATTTCCTTTATTACGGCGCGTATTGTGGCGCTGCGCTTAAAGAAAATTAACCGCGATACCATCAACATGAACGCCGAGATGGTGCGAGTGGTGAGTGAAGTCATTGAGGGCGAGCGCGTTGTTAAGTTGTTTGATGGCTATAAACATGAAAACGAGCGCTTTGTTTATGTGAATGGTAAGTTGCGCCGTTTTGCAATGCGCGCTGCTACCGCGAACTCGGCCCTGTCGCCCATTACTCAGTTCTTTATCTCACTGGCTGTAGCGGGTGTGGTTGCTATGGCGCTTTATCAGTCATCCGTAGGTGGTTTGACCGTAGGGAGTTTTGCTGCTTTCTTGGGGGCGTTGGCCCAGTTGTTTGATCCTATTCGTCGTATCACAGGTATGGCAGGCACTACGCAGCGCATGCTGGTTGCAGCAGAAAGTGTATTCTCGCTGATTGATGCAGAGGTAGAAGAAGAAGGGGCTAAGAAACCACTGCCTGCTAAAGTGACCGGAAATGTGGAGTACAGGCAGGTTACGCATGCTTTTGATGGTTCTGATAACCCTGTGGTGAGCAATTTAAGCTTTAGTGTGCAAGCAGGGCAAACCATTGCTTTGGTGGGGCGCTCAGGTAGCGGGAAAACCACCTTGGCGAATATGCTGCCACGGTTTATTGTCCCTGATAGTGGTCAGGTGCTTATTGATGGCATGGATATTCAAGATATAGAACTACGAGCGTTGCGAGCGCAGATTTCCATGGTAAGCCAAGATGTGGTTTTGTTTGAGGGCAGCATCCGTGAAAACGTAGCCTATGGTGGCTACTCAGATAAAAGCGATGATGAAGTATGGGCGGCCTTAGAAGCGGCAAGTCTGGCTGATTTCGTGCGTTCTTTACCTGAAGGGCTTAATGCTCCAGTGGGTGAAAAAGCAAACATGCTCTCTGGTGGTCAGCGACAGCGTTTGGCGATAGCGCGTGCCTTAATTAAAGATAGTCCAATCTTGATTCTGGACGAGGCTACGTCAGCGCTGGATAACGAGTCCGAATGGCAAATTCAGAATGCGTTAGACAAGCTGATGGAAAACCGCACCACATTGGTGATTGCGCATAGGCTGACAACCATTCAAAACGCTAACTCCATCTTAGTACTGGAAAAAGGTCAAATTGCTGAGCAGGGTACGCACCAAGAGTTGTTAGATAAAGGCGGAATGTACGCCTCTCTCTATAACATGGAGTTTACCGAGAAAGATAATGACGCGTCATAGTCATCATCCTGAAACCAAACAAACCGCAGTGAAATTCGAAAAAAGGAAGGCAGGTATGAATGTGTTGGGGAAAGTAATAGCAGTGGCTGCTATGGGCTTGGCGGGGTGTGTGGCCACGGCTCCAATGGATGAAGGCCAAAACACATTGCGGCAAGATCAATACTTGAGAGATACGTATCGCTTCTACAGTTCGTTGGCTGAAATTCAGCAGAACTTGTTTGCAAATCAGCGGTTGTGTGGCTCGGAGTTTGATTGGGCGTTGGATCCCTATCAAATTCACTATGCCACCGTAGTGTATAAAGCCAAACCTGGTGCAGAGATCAAGGAAAGTCTATTGTTTGATTTGACCTCGTACGGCACCGGCTATGTAGAGGCGAAAATCTATAGCTATTTACCTATGTCAGGTAAAGAAGCCACTAAGGCCTTGCGTATCTTGCAAGACCCTAAGGTGTGCTTGATTACCGAGGGTTAAGAGCGTTGTTTAGAACAGTATGATGTCGTACTGTTCTTGTGCATGCTGGGGATCTACTTCAAGCGAAATAGGCTTGCCAATGAAATCCCCAGTTTGGGCTAAGTGCTCACTTTCTTCCTCAAGAAATAAATCTACTACTTCTTGTGAAGCAAGAACACGGAACTCTTTGGGGTTGAACTGTCTGGCTTCTCGCAGCACCTCACGCAAAATGTCATAGCAAATTGTGCGTGATGTTTTCACGCTACCACGCGATTGGCAGGTAGGGCAGGGTTCGCACAGCAAGTTATTTAACGATTCTCTGGTGCGTTTACGAGTCATCTCTACCAGACCTAACTGGCTAAAGTTGCTGACGGTGATGCGTGTGCGATCTTTGCTGAGCGCAGTATTTAATTCGTTCAATACGCTGTGACGATGTTCATCGTTATCCATATCGATGAAATCCAGCACAATAATGCCGCCTAAGTTTCGTAAGCGTAATTGCCGTGCAATAGCGCCAGCGGCTTCTAGGTTGGTTTTGAAAATGGTGTCACCAAAATTACGCCCACCTACATACCCACCGGTGTTCACGTCCACAGTGGTCAGGGCTTCAGTTTGGTCAATAATCAAATAACCACCAGATTTTAAATCCACACGTCTAGACAGCGCGCGAGAAATCTCTTCATCTACATGAACTGTGTCAAAAAGGGGGCGTGTGCCGGTATACAGCTGGATCCTATCTAGTACCGACGGGGTGTAAATTTCAGCCCACTCTTTCATTTGCTGCGTAATGGTGCGTGAGTCCACAATAATATTGTGTGTCTCGGGCGTAACCATATCGCGCAATACACGTTGAGTAAGGTCTAAATCGGTATACAGCGTAGAGGGGCAGGGTTGAGTACGCAGTCGCTGTTGAATAATGCTCCACAGTTTTCGCAGGTATTCGCAGTCGGCGCGCAGCTCTTCATCGCTAGCTTGTTCTGCTTGCGTGCGCACAATAAAGCCGCCTTTTTCATCGGGGCCATTTAAGGCTTCGATTTTTTCCCTAAGTGAAAAACGTAGCGCCTCATCTTCTATGCGTTGCGATACACCAATGTGTGGATCAAAAGGTAAATACACCAACATGCGACCCGCAATGCTGACTTGTGTAGAAACACGAGCGCCTTTTGTACCTAGCGGATCCTTGGTCACCTGAACAATGAGCGACTGGCCTTCAAACAGTAGTTTCTCGATGGGAGTAGGGTTACTGCCATTTAAGCGCTCAGTTCGATTTTGGCGTAGGTCTGAGATATGCACGAAGGCGGCACGCTCTTGGCCTATGTCTATAAAAGCACTTTGCATGCCAGGCAATACTCTAGCCACTTTACCTAAATAGATATTGCCCACGAAACCGCG
This sequence comes from Paenalcaligenes sp., assembly GCA_052103955.1. Classification (GTDB taxonomy): domain Bacteria; phylum Pseudomonadota; class Gammaproteobacteria; order Burkholderiales; family Burkholderiaceae_B; genus Paenalcaligenes. Next base: position 104,112 of record JBQELO010000014.1, read on the forward strand.
TTGGATACTACGCTCTATGTGTAGTTCTTGCACGGCCCCCTGTTCTACCACAACGGCACGAGTTTCAAAGGGAGTGATGTTGATCAGAATATCTTCAGGCATGTTGGTAGTGGCAAAGTTGCAATCAACCCAGTGTAGGGTGAAGTGTAGGAAGGTGCTAGTGCTCTATTCTATAGAGTAAGAAGAGCTAGAGTTTCTTTAATTACGCTATAGAGACTATATGTAGATGTCTTTATTAGCGAAGGCTCAAGGAAAAGCGTTGGATGGCTTTAGCTTAGGAAAGGTTGCCTGTACTTACTATATAGAGAGCGAGTGACTATACGAATGGAAAACAACGTCTGATTAACAGGGGAGAGGGCGGGGCAACTTCACTACGGGGGTAGGGATGGAGTGGGACAGGGCGGAACAGTGAGCAAAGGTGAATGAGACCTGCGCAGCGAATGTAGGGCTAGTTGCTTATCGTTGTTCTCTCTATATATAGAGGGGGCAAGATACAGAGGGTGATAGGTTTGTATTAACCTCGTCCCTTCGTCTATGCATTGCACTCTATATATAGAGTGTGGGTGGTGAGTAAGGGAGGCATCTATATAGACGGGGTAGGGCTGTGATGCTGATAGCTCTGATAGAGCAGGTTAGTTTTTTGTAAGCAGCTGGTCTGTTTGTGTTGGTTTAGCAGAAAAGAGGGTACTTATAAGGTGTGCACAGAGGAATATCAGCCTTTTTTGATGCTTGAGGAGAGAGAGGTGGCGGTTGTGATGGATTTGGCTTGCAGCAGTCAAAAGTTTTTCAAATCGTAACCCGTTGATTTATTGATGGTTTATAAAAATCTTCATAAATACTTCATTTATTTGTCATAAAGGGCTT
>JBQELO010000015.1:0-89672 GCA_052103955.1 Paenalcaligenes sp.
AAGGGACACAGCGATTGGTTCGTAAAGCGAGTCAGTACGCGATCGACAACGATCGCTCCTCTGTGACTATCGGTCACAAAGGCAACAACATGAAGTTCACCGAAGGTGGCTTCCGTGACTGGGCTTACGAATTGGCTCGCACCGAATTCGGCGCTGAGTTGATCGACGGTGGTCCATGGTGCAAATTCAAGAATCCTAAAACAGGTAAAGAAATCACTGTTAAGGATTCCATCGCTGATGCATTCTTGCAGCAAATTCTGCTGCGTCCTGCCGAGTACGATGTTATCGCTACATTGAACTTGAACGGTGACTATGTATCCGACGCATTGGCTGCTCAAGTGGGTGGTATCGGTATTGCTCCGGGCGCTAACTTGTCTGACTCCGTTGCGATGTTCGAAGCTACACACGGTACAGCACCTAAGTACGCTGGCAAAGATTACGTGAACCCAGGTTCCTTGATCTTGTCCGCAGAAATGATGCTGCGTCACATGGGCTGGACAGAAGCGGCTGACCTGATTATTTCCAGCATGGAAAAATCCATCAACTCCAAAAAAGTAACGTACGACTTCGCACGTTTGATGGAAGGCGCTACACAAGTTTCTTGCTCAGGCTTCGGCGAAGTGATGATCGAGAAAATGTAAGTCTGTTTGACTCCCTGTATAGGGGTTCAGCACAGAGAAAACCGGCACGCAATGCGTGCCGGTTTTTTATGGGTAAATTGTCTGACAATAAAAAACCGCCATGCAAAAACATGGCGGTAAGTCAGGCAAAAGTAGTGCTTAACGCTTACTCTTCTTTGTCAGCACCACGGTAGCGTTTGTAAGGCAACACGTTCCAAGTACGGGTTTCCAGACGTTCGCGGCAAATAACAGAGGGGATATCGCCCAACAGATTGCGTGCGGACTCCAGCTCGCGCTCGACTTCCACTTTGTCTTGATACATGAACTCGTCGGACGCCTCGTCTGGTGCTTGCTCCAGTTTTTCTTCCAAGTCGCTGATAATGCGTTCTTGTTGGAAACGCAGCGCTTGGCGAGCATCTTCAATCCACGAGGGTTGCATACTGCGGTTGTGGTCTACTACGGCGCTGTACTCGCTGTACACACCGGCGTAAACGTCACCAGCATGGTGGCGTGCATCGTGGCTGGCAATTTCCAAATCGCGTACGGTTAGTTTTGCTGGGTCCAGAGGCTCTTTACGCAGCATACCGCCCAAGCGGGTGTATTTGGTGTAGTACGGGAACATGCCTTGAATCACTTTGCTGACAGGTTGGATGGCTTCGCCATCGTCGCCTAAGCCTTTAGGTTGTACACCTTGCATGGCGGACAACACCGATTCTGGACGGCAGATTTCTTTAGGCGGCATGATACCGTAGCGCAGCATTTCACGAATACCAGTGCCAGAAATAGTCAGCTTAAAGCGATCATCGTGTGGGCACGTTTCGCTGGTGGCATGACTAGCACAGCGTGTGCAGTAGAACACCTCGTGGAACAGGCGTACATCAATGCCCATTTCTTTGGGGCTGAACTGATCGAAAATACTGTGGCTAGCGTATTTGTCGTAGTAGCTACCAATACCCGCGTGGTCACGACCAATCAGGGCGTGTGTACACCCGTAGTTTTTCATGATCAGAGCGTGCAGAATGGTTTCGCGTGGCCCTGCAAAAATGTAGGTGACGCGCAGTGGTGACAAAATCGCACGATCTTTTGGATAGTAGGTATCCAGCACGTTACGGTAAGCCAGCATACGGTATTCGTGACGCACGTATTCGCGTTTTGCCATTTCCACCAAAGGTTGCAAGAACAAGCCGTCTACGCCTTCTAGCGCGTTGCGGTGAATGTACTCGTGGCCACGGTGCAGTGGGTTGGCGCCCGTAATGAAACCGGCAACCGAATTGAATTTCTTCTCTTCGTAGAACAGGTGCCAGGTGTCTTTGGGTTCGCGGCGCAGTTTTTCAAATGGACCCCAGTCCACACGCTGCAACAGGTGCAAGGTACCACCCAGCGAGATATCGCCCATACGGCGGTAGATAGAGTCTACGCCAGGGTGGTTACGGTCAGTGGTGCCAAACAGCTGGCGTGCACGTTCTTCTTTGTCGTAATCAAAAATATCTTCGATGCTTAGAATCGCGACAGGTTCGTTGTGGCTATCGGTTAGCGCAACTTCACCGCCTACCGACAAACTTTTGATGATTTCTTTGTTGCGATCACCAGTAGGTGCAAAGCTAAGAGGTACTGGCCAGATCACACCATTGGCCAAACGACCAGAGGTCAGAACGGACTTGTAGTCGTCTTCGTTCATGAAACCTTTGTTGGGTGACAGCACGCCTGTGGTGATCATTTCAATGGTGATCACGGCTTCCAAGTCTACGCGAATAGAAGGCAGCGTGCGGGCGCGTTCAATTTCAGCTTGTACTTTGTCTGCAGGTACTACCTGATTAACTAGCTTTCCACCGTGTGGTTGTTGTGGATAGCGATCGAAATTCAGTGTCTTCTCCATGTTTCCTCCTGACTGCTTTGTCTGCGCTTATTCAGCAAAGCGGTTCTTTTGTAATGTGTGGCGGTTAGGCCGTGGTCACAGTGTGGTTTGAAAATAATCAAAAGCTAATTCTGTTTTAAAGCGAATTTGCGCTTTCGTAAATACACCTTTAGTTAGAGTGCTTGTTTTTTTATAGCTGATAGCGATGGCGGAGTAAATCTTGCAGATGTTTGGCTTGGCGCAAGGACTCCCGCAACATGCGGCGCTCAAGGGGATTCAGTTCGGTGGTGGGGAGCTGATTGTTGAGAGGCTGATTCTGCTGCGTTTGGCGCAGATGCAGCTGTAAGCGTAACAATTGTAGATAGCTGTAGGCGTCATGAAAAGCGTTTGCGTCATTTGTGGTGAAGATGCCGTGTTCCCCAAGCAGGTGCAAACGCTCTAGTGTAGAGGCTTCGCTGATGCCATTGCTTAAGGCAAAAATACGCACGCTGTCTACAAAGGGGCTAAGTGCTCCTGCCTTAAGGTCTACTATAGGCTCGTGGGCGTGTAAAAGGCGTCCTAGACGTTGTAGCGGGCCTTGTAAGGGTAAGCGGTAGCGTAGAGCGTTAGTTGCCATCATGCGTTGAAATTGTGGGCTATCAGCGATCATGGCTAAAAGCTCAGGCAGCAACGTATCAACACCACGTTGATCTCCCCATAGTGCGCGTAGATCAAAAAATATACTACCTTGTAACAGGTGCTCGGGGTCGGGTTGTAGAATAATGTGGCGAAATTTATGTAGCCATTCTTCTGCTGATAAACACAGGGCTGGGTTACTGGCCATGATGTTGCCTGTGCACAGGGTTAGTCCACAACTGTCTAAGGCATGATTGATGTGGTTGGCAACGGGCAATAGTAAAGCTCGGCATGCATCTGCCGACATACCTTCGGGGGGATAAAACAGCAGACCATTATCCTGATCCGTGAGCAGGGTTTGTTCGTGACGCCCCTCACTGCCAAAAGACAGCCAACAAAAGCGGGGCAGCTCAGTAGATTGTTCGGCCAAAGTCAGCTCAATAATACGTATGCTGCTATGGTCATTAAGCTGTGTAATCAAGTGGGTGATTTGGGTAGCACTAGCCTCGTTTGCCAACATGGCTTGTACCAAGCGTGGAATGCGTAGCCGTAATTGACGAAGGTCGGCTAAGTTTTCGGCATGCCGTAAGGCACGCGATAGTTGCACCAGATTAATGCGTTGCAAGTCGAATAAGTCTCGCTCAGACAGCACCCCCACTAATCGCTGATTCTCACACACACAGATATGGCCTATATGGTGTTGAATCATGAGCATGGCTGCATCGTAAGCGGTGTGCCGTGGGCTTAAGTAAAACGGCGACCTTGTCATTAACTGCCCTATGGGCTGATCCCGTTCTGCCAGATTTTGGCTAAAGACGCGGCGTAAGTCCCTAAGAGTGAAGATGCCCTGTAGTTGTTGATTGGGGTCCGTAATGGCTACGCTGCTGATATTGTGCTCATGCATCATGGCTACCACCTCAGCCAAACTGTTTTCAGCATGGCAGGTGACAGGGGCGCGTTGTACAAAATGGGCTAAGGGCGTATTTAAGCTGGTATCCGGGTGCTGTTCTTGCCAATGCTGCAAACGTGCTTGTTTGCGCAGTTTATCCAGCAGTACGGCACTGCCTTCCTGCATGAAAAGCTTGAAGGGCTCCGATTCGTCTAGCAGGTGTGTGAAGGCATCGCGTGGCAGCAGTAAGCAAGTACATGAGCTTTGCGCTATGTAATGTGTGCGGGTGGCACGTTCTTCGTGCAGGGCCACTAAGGGGAAACTGTCGCCGCTACCCAAATAAAATGCTTGATCATCAGGGATGGCGGAGCGCTGGGCACAAATGGTACCCTCTATCAGTAAAAACCAGTGCTGAACTTGACCCATTTCGGGGGAAAGTACAATACTACCGGGTGTAAAGTGCTGTTGTTGACTGTGTGCAACCAGATACTGCAGATGAGGCGGCTGCATCTGGTTAAACGGCGCATGAGGCCGTAGTGCCTGAATAATAAATTGTTGTGCCTCGGATACCGAGGAAGGGATGGAGTCTGGTGCGTGGTGGTGCATGATGTAACCCCCTAGCTGTATAGCACTATTATTGCCGTTGACTGTAGATCCTGAGAACAACTACTACCAAAGTAGGAGACAAGCTTGATGGAACCGGCATGGGTGGTCCTGGCATCACTGGTCTACGCGGCGTTGTTATTTGCCATTGCGTGGATAGGAGACCGTCGTCCTTTGTACCCACAACGACCATGGCTGAGGCCGGTGGTCTACAGTTTAGCGTTGGCCGTGTACTGTTCATCGTGGACTTTCTACGGTGCCGTAGGCTCGGCCATGCGTTATGGCGTAGGTTTTTTACCCATCTATTTGGGGCCTATGTTGATGTTGCTTTTTGGCTGGCGCATTGTTGAGCGCTTGGCGTTAGTTGCCCAGTCACAAAACACCGTATCCATTGCCGACTTCATTGCCAGCCGTTTTGGGCGATCCCAGCGCTTAGCTGCCTTGGTGGCGTTGATTGCAACGGTTGCTGCGGTACCGTACTTGGCCCTGCAATATAAAGCGGTGGCGCTGAGTTTACGGGTGCTGACGGACACCGACATGTACACCAGTGTGTTGGGTGATCCCGCGTTGTATGTGGCCATTTTGATGGCGCTTTTTTCCATTTTGTTTGGTACACGTCAGGTGGATGCGACAGAGCACCGCCCTGGGTTAATGTTGGCCGTTGCCTTTGAATCCTTAGTGAAACTGGTGGCGCTACTTGCCGTGGGTTTGTTTGCTGTCAGTTGGTTTGGTAGTAATGAGTTAAATATGAACGAGGCCATTCACGAGTTGTTGGTGAATGCGCCACCCATAGGTTTTGTGGGGCAAACCTTGCTGGCTTTTGCAGCCATTCTTTGCTTGCCGCGCCAGTTTCATGTGGCCATTGTGGAGTGTGGCGACGTAGCAGATATACGCCGAGCGCGATGGCTGTTTGGTGCCTACTTAGTCATTATCAGTTTAATGGTGCTGCCCATTGCGGCGGTAGGTGCCAGCATGTTGGGGGCTGATGGCATGGCACCCGATAGTTTTATGCTGCTGCTGCCGTTATCCGAGAATCAACTGGGCTTAGCGTTAATGGTGTACATAGGCGGTTTTTCGGCTGCCACTGGGATGGTAATTGTGACCAGTGTGGCCTTGTCCACCATGATCAGTAATGACTTGGTTATGCCGTTTTTGTTGCGCCGTGGTTGGGTGCAGTACGACCAAGGTAACGTGGCATCTACCGTGCTGTGGATTCGACGTTTAGCCATTATGGCGTTGGCTGGTGCCGCCTATGGCTATTACATGCTGAGCAACACCGATACAGCCTTGGCGTCGTACGGTTTATTAGCGTTTGCAGCGGTAGCACAGTTTGCGCCTAGTTTGATTGGTGGTTTGTACTGGCGTGGTGCCAGTAGGCAAGGTGTAGAGGCTGGGTTAATTCTGGGTTTTGCCTTCTGGATGTACACCTTGTTCTTACCTGTACTGACCGAGGCTGGGTGGTTTAATGACCAATGGCTAAGCAGAGGGCCATGGGGACTAAGCTGGTTACGCCCTACACATTTGTTTGGTATTGGCGATTGGGATCCCTTAACCCACGGCACGTTCTGGTCGTTGTTCTGTAACGTGAGTGCGTTCTTATGGGTATCGTTGCGTCGTAGACCAGGATTGGGCGAGCGTTTGCGTGCTGAGCCTTTTTTAGACCCGTATGCCGAACGTCAAAAGCTTGCCCCGCAGCAGTGGTACGGCAGTTTATTGGTAAACGATCTGCTGGTTTTAGCGGAGCGTATTACGGGCGAGAAGATGGCGAATCGTGCGTTTAGGGATAGAGCCTTACAACGCAATCAAACCCTGTCCCCCGATTTGCGTGCAGATAGCGAATGGGTGCATTTTACTGAGCTGCTGCTGGCGGCGGTGGTGGGGGCAGCGTCTGCGCGTTTAGCGATTACCAGTGCATTGCGTGGTTCGGGGATGGAGCTGGCCACCGTAGTGGCCGTGCTAGACGAGGCGGGGCAGGCCTTACGCTTTAACCGCGATATTTTGATGAGTACGCTAGAAAACATCGATCAGGCGGTAAGCGTAGTTGATGCCCAAATGCGGCTAGTAGCGTGGAATCAGAACTATCAACAACTTTTTCGTTTCCCGGTAGGGATGCTCTATGTGGGTCGACCTGTTGAAGACTTGCTGCGCTTTAATGCCGAGCGGGGCAAGATTAGTGGTGGTTCCCATGATATGGATGAAGCCATACAGCGGCGTATTACCTTTATGCGCAATGGGTCTTCCTATGTGAGCCAGCGCACGCTTAACGATAAAGTGATTGAGCTTAGGGGGCGGCCGCTGCCTGGTGGTGGGTATGTGACCAGCTACAGCGATATTTCACATTATGTGAAGGTAGAGCGCGAGCTGCGAGACATCAACGAAACTCTAGAACAGCGGGTGGCAGAGCGTACGCGCGAGGCTGAAAAAGCACAGGAGTCTCGTACACGTTTCTTAACCGCGGTCAGCCATGATGTGTTGCAGCCCATTAATGCGGCACGTCTGTTTGCGTCTGCCCTGCGTGAAACGGATGAAGTAGAGGAAATGCCTAGGTTGGCCGAACGTATTGATACGGCGTTGCGTACGGCTGAAGATTTACTGGAGGGACTGCTGGATATTTCTAGGCTAGATGCAGGTGTGTTGAAGCCAGAAATAGAAGTGATCAACGTGTCTAAGCTGTTGCACCATTTGGCTGATCAATATGCTCCCATGGCGTTGCGGCGAGGGTTGAAACTGCGTGTGCATGCGCCTACGGTGTATGTGCGTAGTGACTTGCGTTTGTTGCGTAGGGTGCTGCAGAATTTCTTAGCGAATGCACTGCGCTACACCAAGGAAGGTAGGATTGTGGTGGGGGCAAGGCGTCAAGGCGAAAACATCGTGTTTCAAGTGTGGGATTCCGGGCAAGGTATTCCACCGCAGCACGTTAAACAAATTTATGCTGAATTTCACCGCTACGAGCAACCTTTTGATTGGGATGGACGCGGCCTAGGTTTAGGCCTGTCTATTTGCCAACGTATCTCGCTGTTGTTGGGCCATAAGTTGGATGCGGATTCAGAGGTAGGCAAGGGCAGTGTGTTTGCGATCTCAGTGCCTCGTGCGCCTGTACCAGCGCCACAGCCCCATACCGTAGTGTCTGATGCGGGTAATAGCGCCCAGCCTTTGAAAGGCTTACGCGTACTGTGTTTGGATAACGACCCCGATATTATTTCCGGTATGGAAGAATTGCTTTCGCGTTGGGGTGTACACAGCATTATGGCGACTACCGTGGATCAGGCCTTAGAAAAGATGGCTGAAGAACCGCACGTAGTGCTGGCGGATTACCATCTGCACGATAGGCTAAATGGTTTGGAAGCGTTAGAGCTGTTAAGTCATACTGCACCGGGCATTCCTGGTGTGTTGCTGACAGCAGATGGTAGCGACGAGCTTAAAACCGCTGCTAAACAAAAAGGTTACCCGGTCCTGACTAAGCCGGTAAAGCCCGCTTCGTTACGGGCCTTCTTGTCGGCTCAAATGGGTAGGGTGTAGTAGGTACACTTTTTTAGCGGCTCACACGGCGGCGCATAGGGAAATATCCTATGCGCCGTTTATTCATCTACCAATACCTGCTCTTTTTCTTGCAGTCCTAACTTGTTGGCGATGAGTACTGCTTGCGTTCTATTCGATGCCCCCAGTTTGCGCAAGATAGCCGTCATGTGCGCTTTGATCGTGGCTTCTGATACGCCAAGCTCGTGCGCAATTTGTTTGTTCAATTGCCCAGTGCCTACCATTTGCAAGACACGAAACTGCTGAGGAGTAAGCTCACGCAGTTGCGCTGCTGCTTGTTTTTCGTCGGCATCTATACCGGGGATGGCTTGGCCTAATTCGGGGGCCCATGTGCCGCCATTTAGAATTTCACGTAGTGCTTCGCTAAGTGTGCTGGTATCCACAGATTTTGGGATATAACCCATCGCACCATGATCCAACGCGCGACGTATCAGGTGAGGGTCTTCATGCGCTGACACGACGACGATGGGTAGCGAGGGGTAGTTAGCCCGTAAATGCACTAAAGCACTAAAGCCTATAGCGCCGGGGATATTTAAATCCAACAGCAGAAGGTCGGCATCTGGCGTACGTTCAACCAATTCGTAAAGGGCTGAAATACGATCTGCTTCATGAATGGTAGTACCAGGAAACAGGTTGGCAACTACGCCACGTAGAGCTTCGCGGAACAGGGGATGATCATCAGCAATGAGTAGTTCGTTCATACCAGTGTGCTGCCATAAGGAAGTTGAGGTATTGTGCATAACTAAAGATAACAGATTTACAGAAAAAAGCAGGGTACCGAAGTACCCTGCTTGACAGTGCACAATGCCTGCTTTAGGACTTAGTGCTGGGATGCAGCTGAGGCACCGATGCCGGTTTGACTGCGTACAGTCAGTGCATCGAACGCCGCTTTCTCTGATTTGGCACGTTCGCTCGTATCGGTTACCGAGAAGAACCAGATAGCTAAGAATGCCAAGGGGATAGACAGAATGCCGGGGTTAGGGAAGGGGGTAACAGGTGTTGCGAAGCCAAATACATCCACCCATACCGTTGAACTTAGCACTACCCAGCCTGTGGCGACGATCAGACCCAAGAAGCCACCGATGGTTGCGCCTCGTGTTGTACAACCACGCCAAGAAATGGACAGTACCAGTACGGGGAAGTTAGCACTTGCTGCAATCGCGAATGCCAAACCCACCATAAAGGCCACGTTTTGGTTTTCGAAAATAATACCTAGCAAAATCGCCAGCACACCCAACACAATGGTTGAAATACGTGAGATACGCATCTGGTCGCGTTCTGTAGCACGGCCTTTGGCAATCACGTTAGCGTACAAGTCATGGGAAATTGCCGCAGCGCCTGCCAGAGCCAAACCAGCTACCACCGCCACAATAGTCGCGAAGGTTACCGCAGCTAAGAAGCCTAGCAGCAAGTTACCACCCACCGCGTTTGCTAAGTGCACTGCCACCATGTTGGTACCACCAATCAGGTTGGTCAGCATGTTGAACTTACCATCAGGGCCAGTGTGGAAGTACTCAGGGTGTTGCCACAGCAGAGCAATAGCACCAAAACCGATAATGAATGTCAGCAGGTAGAAGTAACCAATGAAGCTACTGGCGTAGATCACCGATTTACGAGCTTCCTTGGCATCAGCCACGGTAAAGAAGCGCATCAGGATGTGTGGCAAACCAGCGGTACCGAAGGCTAACGCAATACCTAAGGATAGAGCGTTTAGTGGGTTGCTACTCACTTGTGAGCCTGGGGCCAAAATTTTGGCTCCATCAGGGTGTACCTCTACTGCACGTGCCAAGATGGCATCAATATCCCAGCTGAATGCGACCAGTACCAAAATCACCATCAAGGTGGCACCGAACAACATCAGCACGGCTTTAATGATTTGTACCCATGTGGTGGCTGTCATGCCCCCAAAGGCCACATAAATCATCATTAAGCCACCCACGATTACCACGGCTACGTTGTAGTCCAAGCCAAACAGCAGCACGATTAGCTTACCTGCACCTACCATCTGAGCGATTAGGTACAAGGCAATGATCAACAACGATGCGCTGGCAGCCAGAATACGCATAGGAGTCTGTGCCAAACGGAAAGAGGTTACGTCGGCAAAGTTGTAGCGACCCAAGTTGCGTAGACGTTCGGCCACCAAGAACATCACTACAGGCCAACCGAACAAGAAGCCGATGGCGTAGATGATGCCGTCAAAGCCAGACACGTACACCATACCAGCAATACCCAAGAAGGATGCTGCGGACAGGTAGTCGCCGGCAATTGCCAAGCCGTTTTGGAAGCCCGTTAGGCCACCACCAGCGGTATAGAAGTCAGATGTTGTACGTGTACGTTTAGCGGCCCACCACGTGATGACCATGGTCCCAGCGATAAAGATCAGGAACATGACAATGGCAGAGGTGCTGGTAGCGCCTTGGGCTGCCATAACAGGAGTGCTCAGTAGGCAGAGCATTAAAGCAATGGGAAGTACGTTTTTCTTCATGTTACATCCCTCACGATTTTTGCCAACAAAGGATCAAAGATCTTGTTGGAAATGTATACGTAGATAGAAATGAGTACTACCGCACTGATGGCCACAAAAATGGCGGTCATAATGCCGATAGAGATAGTGAGGGAGCCTACCGGTGAGCCAAATAATGTGGGATCAAAAGCCAGTGTCAGAATGAAACCAGCGTAAATGACCAAGGTGATGATGAAAAATATAAAGCTTAAGCGAGTCCTCCGTCGCAGCAGTTCCTGATAGGCAGGATGCTGCAACACCGCCGATACAACATCGTTGGGTGATGCCATATTTGTCTCCTAATGGATGGATGTTTGTACATCTACCTTGGCTAGATCGCCAAGTTTGACGCTTTATTGCGTTCTATGGCGTTCAATATAGAACGAGACTTTATTTGGTAATAGGCGACTTTGGTTGTATGTGGAAAACCCTGCATGGTTGTAAAGAAAGCGTCTTATTAACTGCATAGAATACGAGAGACTAATCGTAGTGTTGTGTAGTGCCATATTAGGAGGGCTGTAGTGAATCCATCATCAGAACACGCACGGCTCATTTGCTATTTGGAGCAGCATGTACACCACATCATTGTGCAAGCCAGTGGGCAAGTCATTGGATTACCTGTGCTTTACGATATGCAGCAGAAAAACACCTGGTCTATGGTGCAACAGGCTGATGTGTTGAAAGTGTGGGAAAAATACAGTGGCTGGGCCCAGCAACGTGGTGTAGTGGCTGATCCGTTGTTATTTGCTGTGTCGTATGTGAATCAGAATTTTGCAGCGACGGCATTGCAAAGAGCAGTTTCAGGGTAAGAAAGTGATTTTCTGACCCTTCCTATCAGTGCATTCCCTAAGTGCTTTAGGTCATAAACTCATGCACAATACATTTCATGCAGGTGAGGAGACCAAAGCAGCCCAAAAAAAGGGCAACCACTCAGGTGGTATTTTAATAAAGCAGTATCTATAAAAACTAGAAAACGTAAAAAGGCCAGTGGATTATTCCACTGGCCTTTTTGCTTAATCGCGCCGAGTGCGTAGTAACACTTTTACAGCACCTTTGCCGCCTTCTCTGGGGCTGCACTCTACATAGGCCAACACATCGTGCATTTGGCTTAACCAGCGACGCACCACGGGTAGCAAAATAGGCCCTTCACGATTGCTAGAGCCATAGCCAACGCCGTGCACTATACGTATGCATTTTAGATGATGGTCTAAACAGTCTTGAATGAATTCATTGACCAGTAGTCTGGCTTCGTCCAGTCGTGCGCCATGCAAATCTAAATTCGCCATAATCATCCAGCGTCCTTGCTTTAGGTACCGTAAAACATCGGTACCGCAGGCGGGGCTGGAATACTCGCAGGGGTCAGACTCTAACCATGCGGGCACATAGTGGTCTGATGTGAGTAGCGGTAGTGAGGGCAGTAGATCAGGGCCTGTAGCATGCTGTATGCGTTGCTGTTGTTGCGCTTTATCTATAGCGGTAGACAGTGGAGCAATGTGATAACGTTCAGGCACAGTCAGAGGAGTATCATGACGCGTTTCATGTTTGAACAGAGCTTGATCAGCGACTGTTAATCCCGCATCAGAGGATTGGGCAGTATTCAGTAAGGCCGAGAAGGTGCCGGGGGCAGCATCCGGCGTGAAAGCAGGCTCTTGCGCTTTAGCGCTAGCACCTGCTTTCTGCTGTTGACGCAATGTACGTAATGCTGCCAGCCCACCTGCCGGCTTTTTACTGGCCCTCATTCTCCAGCCAACGCTGAGCATCTAAAGCCGCCATACAACCAGCGCCTGCGCTAGTAATGGCTTGTCTATATACGTCATCTTGCACATCACCTGCTGCAAACACGCCAGGAATGGATGTCATGGTTGCCATGCCGCCGTGGCCCATACGGGTGCGGATATAGCCGTTTTCCATGTCGATTTGGCCTTTGAAAATCTCGGTGTTGGGGTGGTGCCCAATCGCAATAAATGCACCCATTACATCTAGAGTTTCAGTATCGCCAGTTTGCGTGTTGCGCAGTTTTACGCCAGTGACGCCACTGTTATCACCCAGTACTTCTTCCAATGTGCTGAATAGCTTCAGACGGATGTTGCCATTTTTCACACGCTCCATCAGTCTATCCGTTAGGATAGGCTCTGCACGGAAAGTGTCACGACGGTGAACGACTGTCACGGTTTTGCAGATGTTAGACAAGTACAGCGCTTCTTCTACGGCAGTGTTGCCGCCACCTACTACGATTACGTCTTGGTTTTTGTAAAAGAAACCATCGCAAGTCGCGCAGCCAGAAACACCACGGCCCATAAAGGCTTGTTCGGATTCTAGGCCCAAGTACATGGCGGAAGCACCCGTGCTAATGATCAGGGCGTCGCAGGTGTAAACTGCACCACTGTCGCCATTTAAGGTGAAGGGGCGTTTGCTTAAGTCTACAGATGTGATTTGATCGAATACCATTTCGGTTTCGAAACGTTCAGCATGTTGCTGGAATCGGGCCATCAAATCGGGGCCTTGAACGCCAGCGGCATCAGCAGGCCAGTTTTCCACATCAGTGGTGGTCATCAGTTGGCCGCCTTGTTCCATACCTGTAATTAAGACAGGGTTCAGGTTGGCACGAGCTGCATAAATAGCAGCGGTGTAACCAGCAGGACCGGAGCCTAAAATGAGCACTTTTGCATGTTTGACAGTCGACATGACAGAAATTCCAGAAAATCAATAACCAGCCAATTATAATGAGTCCATGGCAAGATTACCCGCATCCTCTACTCGATCATCCAAAAACGTACGAAATGGTCCCTCTCCATTACAGCTGAGGTTGACTTCGTTAGCGCGTGAAGCGCGTTGGATTGTTTTTGTCTTATTGGCCGCCTGGTTAGGTTTGGTGCTGGCCACATGGAGCCCGCTAGACCCCGGCTGGTCACAGTCTGTACATGCAGGCATCATCCAAAATAAAGGTGGTACCTTTGGCGCAAATGTGGCCGATGGCTTGTACTACCTGTTTGGATTTAGTGCTTGGCTGTGGGTGGCGCTGTTAATACAACGCATTGGTGTGGCGTTTTATCGATTGACGCACATGATGATGCCGCAACAGGTGAAAGCCCCCGAATCCCTACCGCGTGTGCGTTGGGAAGTGGGTGTGGGCTTTACGCTATTGTTGTTAGGCAGTATGGCGTTTGAGGCTATGCACTTTCAAGCATGGGCCGAAATTGCACAATTACCTGCAGATGCAGGCGGGCCTATAGGCCAAATGTTGGCGAACTTTTTAGTGGTGACCTTAGGTAGCCCCGGCACGACGTTGTTGTTATTGGGCGCTATTTTGGTAGGTTCTAGCTTGTTTTTAGGCTTTTCGTGGCTGCACGTGGCCGAGAAAGTGGGTTGGTTGGTAGAAAAAATATTCACCCGTGTGCTGGAGTTTAAAGCGGCGCGTGAAGACCGACGCATGGGCGAAGTGAAAAGTGCCGAGCGCAAAGAAGCGGTTGCTACCAAGCAAGAAAAGTTGGTGCACGATACACCAGTACGTATTGAGCCTGCTATCACCTCGGTGCCTAAGTCCGAGCGCGTGCAGCAAGAGAAACAGCAAAAACTGTTTGTAGCGCCGGTGCCTAAAGCCACAGGCCAAAGCTCGGGTGATGGTGTACTGCCTGAAGTCAGTTTGTTAGATCCGGCCGATGAAAATCAAGAAACGGTTTCTGCTGAAACCTTGGAATACACCTCACGCTTAATCGAGAAGAAGCTTTCTGATTTTGGCGTGACAGTGACGGTGGTGAGCGCACAATCTGGTCCTGTGATTACGCGTTACGAGATTGAGCCGGCCACAGGGGTAAAAGGCAGTCAGATCGTTAACCTAGGCAAAGACTTGGCTAGGTCGCTAAGCTTGGTCAATATCCGTGTGGTAGAAACTATCCCTGGTAAAAACCTGATGGGTTTAGAGCTGCCAAATCCTAAACGTCAAATGGTGCGTTTAGAGGAAATTATTGGCTCGCAAACCTATCACAACAGTGCATCGTTGTTAACGATGGTGTTGGGTAAAGACATTGCAGGTAACCCTGTAGTAGCCGATTTGGCTAGAATGCCGCACTTATTGGTAGCGGGTACTACGGGTTCAGGGAAGTCTGTTGGGATTAACGCGATGATTCTGTCCTTGCTATATAAGGCAACGGCAGATGAGGTCAAACTGATTCTGATTGACCCCAAAATGCTAGAAATGAGCGTTTACGAAGGCATTCCTCATTTGTTAGCGCCTGTAGTAACGGATATGCGTCAGGCTGCGAATGCGCTGAACTGGTGTGTGAACGAAATGGAACGTCGTTACCGCTTAATGAGTAAGCTGGGCGTGCGTAACCTAGCAGGCTTTAATGCCAAGATACGTGATGCACAAAAGAAAGACGAAGCCATCCCGAACCCCTTTTCGTTAACACCCGATGCGCCAGAGCCATTAAGCGCTTTGCCATTTATCGTGGTGGTAATTGATGAGTTGGCCGACTTAATGATGGTGGCTGGCAAGAAAATCGAAGAGTTGATTGCACGCTTGGCGCAAAAAGCGCGTGCGGCAGGAATTCATTTGATTTTGGCTACACAGCGCCCAAGTGTGGATGTGATTACGGGCTTAATTAAAGCCAATATTCCTACTCGTATTTCGTTCCAAGTGTCGTCGCGTGTAGACTCCCGCACCATTTTGGATCAAATGGGTGCTGAAACCTTATTGGGTCAGGGGGATATGCTGTACATGCCTCCAGGCACAGGGTTACCAGTGCGTGTACACGGTGCATTTGTGCATGATGACGAAGTACACCGTGTGGTGGATCATCTGAAAGAGCATGGCGGCGAACCCAACTACGAAGACGGTATTTTGGATGGCATACAACCGGGTGAAACGGGTGATGGCGTGAATGCCATCACAGGCATGGTCGATGCCGAGTCTGATCCCCTGTATGATCAAGCGGTGGCCATTGTGTTGAAAAATCGCAGGGCGTCCATTTCGTCGGTGCAGCGTCATTTACGCATTGGTTATAACCGTGCGGCACGTCTATTAGAGCAAATGGAAATGGCCGGCGTGGTGTCAGCCATGCAGCCCAATGGTAATCGTGAAATATTAGCGCCGGCAGGAGTCGCAGCGGATGACGATGAGAATTAAGTCTTTGGTAGTGGCAGCGGTACTAAGCAGCGCTAGCGCGTTGGCGTGGGCAGAAGACGCCAGCATACAGCTACGTTCGTTTGTGAAAAACGTACAAGCCGCGACAGGTGAGTTTACGCAGCAAGTATTTGGTGCTCAAGGTGAAGCGCAAGCTGCTCAGCAAGGTGAATTTGCCTTTCATAGGCAAGGCCAGTTTCGCTGGGAAGTATTGCGTCCTTACGAGCAGTTGGTTCTGTCTGATGGACAGTTTGTGTATCAGTACGACCCTGATTTAATGCAGGTTACCCAACGTGGGGTAGATGAAGCCATAGGCACATCACCTGCGGCTATCTTGTTTGGCTCACGTCGTATTGATGATGCGTTTAACCTAACAGATTTACCCGATCGTGACGGCATGCAGTGGTTGCGTGCTCAACCACGCACATCAGATGCGGGTTTTGAGTATGTAGACATTGGGTTTCAAGATAACCTACCTACCAAGCTAGAGCTGCGCGACACTTTTGGTCAAACTACACGTATCAGCTTACGAGCCTTGCAGCCGCAAGAAAACATTCCGGCTGAGCGTTTCCATTTTGTCGTACCAGAAGGAGTAGATCTGGTACGTATGCCGTGATGCAGTAAAGGCGTATGAGCACAGACTTATTTTCATCTAAAGGAGCAGAGGGTGCTGTACCTAGCGTGTACGCACCCTTAGCCGAGCGCATGCGCCCTAATACCTTAGATCAGGTGGCGGGGCAGCAAGACTTAGTGGGGCCGGGCAAGCCATTACGCGTGGCATTTGAGTCTGGCAGACCGCACTCCATGATTTTTTGGGGGCCGCCAGGGGTAGGTAAAACCACCTTGGCGCGCATGATGGCGCAGGGTTTTGATGCCCAGTTTTTAGCAATTTCTGCCGTGTTGGGCGGTGTTAAAGACATACGTGAAGCTGTCACCAAAGCGCAAGTGGCGCAAGCGCAAGGTAGGCGTACCATTTTGTTTGTGGACGAGGTGCACCGCTTTAATAAGGCACAGCAAGATGCTTTCTTGCCGTATGTGGAAAGCGGATTATTTACTTTTATTGGTGCTACCACTGAAAACCCCTCCTTTGAAGTGAACTCGGCGTTGCTGTCACGGGCACGGGTGTATGTACTGCAATCGTTATCGCTTGAGGATTTACAGTCGCTGTTTGATAGGGCCTTAGTGGTCTTAAATGAAGAAGAGCGTTATCAAGGGCAATTGAGCTTTACTGAAGCGGCACGTGAACAACTTTGCCGTTGGGCTGATGGGGATGCCAGACGCTTACTGAACACCATGGAAGTGGTGGCAGAATCTGCCAGTGGTGCCGATAAGTTAGCTGTAGACGAAGCATGGCTAGAAACGGCTATGTCGCAAAACTTGCGACGGTTTGACAAAGGTGGGGATGCGTTCTACGACCAAATCAGTGCCTTGCATAAGTCCGTGCGCGGGTCAGACCCTGATGCGTCACTGTATTGGTTTTGTCGCATGTTGGATGGGGGTGTAGACCCTAAGTATTTATCGCGTCGTATTGTGCGTATTGCGTGGGAAGACATAGGGTTAGCTGACCCACGAGCCATGCAAATAGCGAACGATGCGGCGGCTACTTACGAGCGCTTAGGTTCGCCTGAAGGCGAATTGG
This sequence comes from Paenalcaligenes sp., assembly GCA_052103955.1. GTDB lineage: Bacteria > Pseudomonadota > Gammaproteobacteria > Burkholderiales > Burkholderiaceae_B > Paenalcaligenes. The sequence continues at coordinate 17,384 of JBQELO010000015.1, forward strand.
CCTTGGCGCAGGCTTTGTTGTACTTAGCCATTGCTCCTAAAAGTAATGCTGGCTACATGGCTTACAACCAAGCGCGTCGCTTTGTGGTGGATAAAGGTAGTGCGCCGGTGCCTATGCATTTACGTAATGCGCCTACTAAGCTGATGAAAGAGTTGGGGCATGGTGATCAATATCGTTATGCACACGATGAGCCTAATGGTTATGCCGCAGGTGAGCGTTATTTCCCTGATGGTATGCAGCCGCGTTTTTATCAGCCTACCGATAGAGGGCTGGAAATCAAGATTGGTCAAAAATTGGCCCAGTTGAAAAACTGGGATGCCGAAGCGCGTCAGAAAAAACACAAATAAATTCGCTACAATGTAGCCAACGAATTTTTAATGGTACTTCTTCACCCATGCTAGATATCACCTTACTACGTAAAGACCTCCCCGCTGTTGTCGCCGCTTTAGCAACGCGTGGCGTAGCCTTTGATACAGAACGTTTTAACGACTTGGAAGCCAAGCGTAAGTCTGTACAGGTGGAAACAGAGACTTTGCAGGCCAGACGCAATGCGTTAGCCAAACAAATTGGTCAGCTTAAAGCTAAAGGTGAAGATGCGTCTGCGGTGATGGAAGAGTCCAAGCAAATTCCACAGCGCTTACAAGAATTAGAGCAGCTGTTATCAGCGGTGCAGTCCGAGCTTACAGGCTGGTTGGACAGCATTCCTAATACACCACACAGCAGCGTACCTGTGGGCGAGTCTGAAGAGCAAAACGTAGAAGTCAGCCGTTGGGTGCCAGGTAATAGTGCGCCAGATGCGATTCCTGCGCCTTTTGCTTTCCCTGCTAAAGATCACGTGGAAATTGGTGAGCGCATTGGTTTGGACTTTGAGTCCGCCCGTAAATTGTCGGGTGCTCGCTTTATGATGTTGCGCGGCAATATTGCTCGTTTGCACCGTGCGTTGGCTCAGTTCATGTTAGATGTGCAAACCCAAGAGCACGGTTACACCGAATGCTACACACCGTACATTGTGAACAGCTCTACCTTGTACGGCACAGGTCAATTGCCTAAGTTTAAAGAAGACATGTTCTGGGTCACTAAAGGCGGCCAAGACGAGGAAGGCGAAGAAAATGCAGCTGAAGATCTGTATTTGATTTCTACTTCTGAAATCACACTAACCGGCACCGTGCGCGATGAGATCCTGCCTGAGCAAGATCTACCATTGAAAATGACGGCTCACACACCGTGTTTCCGCTCTGAGGCTGGCAGTGGTGGCAGAGACATGCGCGGCATTATTCGCCAGCACCAGTTTGATAAAGTCGAAATGGTGCAAGTAGTGCATCCAGAGCACTCTTACGAGGCGTTGGAGGCCATGCGTGGTCATGCGGAAAGCATTTTGCAACGTCTGGGCTTGGCATACCGTGTGGTGTCACTGTGCACAGGCGATATGGGCTTTTCTGCGGCTAAAACCTACGACTTAGAAGTGTGGTTGCCTGCACAAAACACATGGCGTGAGATTTCTTCTGTGTCCAACTGTGAAGCTTTCCAAGCACGCCGCTTGCAAGCACGTTTCCGTGCCGATAAAGGTAGACCTGAATATGTGCATACTCTGAACGGGTCTGGTTTGGCGGTGGGCCGTGCCTTGGTGGCAGTATTAGAAAACTACCAGCAAGAAGATGGCTCATTGCGTGTACCTGAAGTATTGCGTCCTTACTTGGGTGGCCAAGAAGTGATGGCTACAGCGTAAGTACACACAGTATGAAGCAACAAAAAAACCAGGCAATGCCTGGTTTTTTTATGCGCCTACTTACTTAATGGTGACTGGATAGTCTTTGGGTAAGGGCAGAAGTAAGGTACAGGGTTTGGCTGTGGCTGCAACTGTAGGCTTATTGCTGCGCGACACTAGCCATAAAAATAGGCAAATCCAGAACAGTAGTGTAATAGCCTTGGTGGGAACGGTGTTTAAGCTGGCATAACCCGTACTGGCCGAAGCTTGAACATGTAAAAGCGTAGCAAGCGCAGGAAACTGGCCTATGGCTTCTAAGAGCAGATTACCAGGAAGCTGGAAAGCCCATCGCAAGGTCTCCCACATTTCCCACATGCTGAATTTCCCATCACCGTTGATATCCATCGACCATTGTAGAGAGCGGATATACATGACAACCTCCTATCAGAAGTAAGGTATAGGCATGGACTGATCAGTGTTTTAGAGCACCTTTAAAACTACTATATACCTGATATGTATGATGAAAATACAGGTTTACCCTAAATAAAAAAAGACCCGCAGGGAGCGGGTCTTTTTTAGTGTGACGATCTTTGATCTTACGCAAATCGGTCCGATCTGAAGGGCTGGGGGTTGATGTACGGGGTGTCGCCTTCCATCATTTCAGCCATTAATCTACCGGTGGCAGGCCCCAAGGTGAAGCCTTGGTGGGCATGACCAAAAGCTAACCATAATTGTTGATGTGCATGGGCTGCACCAATAACGGGTTTCATGTCTGGCATGCAAGGTCTGGAACCAAACCACGGTTGTGGTTCTATACCTTCTCGCAGGGCTGGCATGATTTCTCTGGCCAGTTTTTCGTCTTCAGTAATTTGGTCTGTACGTACAGGGTCGGTCATGAGCGCAAACTCAGCACCAGTGGTCAAACGCACACCAGCTTGCATAGGGCCTAATACAAAGCCTTTATCGTTATCGATGACGCTGTGGTTCAGTACCGCACCTTCTGCCAATTTGTAGTGGCGGTGATGGCCACGCAATGGGAAGAGGGGGAATTTATAGCCTAGGGGTTCTAGCAACTGAGCAGACCATGGGCCAGCAGCTACTACCAGATTAGCAGCACGCAAAGTGCCGTCCGAGGTAGAAACAACCCAGTCATCACCTTCTTTACGTATAGCTTGGATTTCGCTTTGCTGTAAGGTGCCACCATTATCTGTGAAGCTTTTGGCGTAGGCTTTCACGAGAGCACTGGGGTTCACCACTTGCCACGAGTTAAGCCAGTGAATAGCGCCGGCGTACACAGAAGCGTTTAAGCTGGGTTCAGCCTCTTGCAGAGCCGCTCTGTCTAACGATTTAAACTCCACACCGTGGTGTGTGGCTTTTTCAGCTGCATGCAAACCTTCTTGCCAACTCTTGTGGCTGCGGTGTGTTTGAATCCAACCCACTTTACGTACGAGGTCACTAGCGCCCGCTGCCGTAAACATACGTTCGTGTTCTGTGGTGCAGTGCTCAATCAGCGTGGCCCATTCTTTGACGATTTGTTCAAAGCGCTCAGGCGCTGAGTTTTTCCAATATTGCATCAGCGGGCTGGCATAGTGCAGCATCGCACCGGGACGGTAACGGATATCTGTGCTTTGATTGGGCAGAATACGCAGGATTTCAGAAAGCTCGCGTGGAAAGCTGTGCGGGTAAATCGCCTCGCGTTGAATCAGCCCAGCATTACCGTAGGATGTTTCCTCACCAGGAGCCTTGCGGTCTACCAATGTTACGGTATGGCCTCGTTGGTTCAAATGCCATGCGATGGAGGTACCCACCATGCCGGCACCGATGACGATGGTTTCTTTTTTCATGAAGTAATTATTCCATTAGCCACTAAAAAGAGCTCAGTCACGAGGAAGGCCTATTTGCCTTTCCAACCGCTGCAATATTGAGCTTATGCGCCATTTTACACGCATTGAAACAGCCTGTAGCGTCAGAGTAGGGAGTTTTTATCCCCATAAATAGTGGGTGACAAGCCGTAGATGGTGGTGGCTAGACAGCCTGCACGAGTATCTTTACAGTGATGCCAGCGTATTTTATTTATGGTTTTTATGACTGCTTAAGGATTGTCATGCCTATTACTCTAGACCAATTTTGGGCTTTTTTACTCACAGCCTTAGCTGTGACTGCTTCACCTGGGCCCGATAATTTGATGGTGTTGGGTATGGGTATGTCTAAAGGGCGGCGCTATGGAATGATGTTTGGGCTAGGTTGTACCTTGGGTTGCTTGAGTCACACAGTGTTGGCGGTACTGGGGGTTAGTGCATTGATCATGGCATCCCCTACGGGCTTTACCGTACTCAAGGTTGTGGGGGGCATGTATTTGTTGTGGTTAGGCATTCAAGCCTTGCGCAGTAATGGGCAAGCACAAGCCCTAAACACAGAAGTACAGCTCTCTATGCGAAAGCTGTTTATTAAGGGCTTGGTGGCCAACGCCATTAATCCTAAAGTCGTGATGTTTTTCTTGGCTTTTTTACCGCAATTTGTGCAGCCACAACAGGGCAGTGTCAGTGCACAGATGGCGGTGCTCGGCGTGATTTTTACCGTACAGGCTGCTGTGTTATTTGTGACGCTGGGATTTTTTGCAGGCAGTGTAGGGCAATGGTTAACGAGACGACCACGCGCTGGCGTATGGTTGGACTGGTTGGCAGGCGGAATTTTTGTTGGGCTGGGGTTGCGCTTGTTGATAGCCAAGCAGTAGCTGCCTAATCATCCCCTTTTCTGTACGGATTATGTCAGAAAAGGGGAGGTGGGATTATTTGTCTCTGATATCAATAGCAGGATCAGGGGTTCTATTGGCAGAGGTGAGCCTGCTGGGCAGGCCGTAGTTGTCAGGATCGTCAACACAATCAAACAAACTATAAGCAGGCGATAAACGTTCGTTTTGTATTCCCATCCAGTTGGCAAGGCCATTGACGAAATTTAAGCCAGATTTAAACGCGCTGCATTCTTGTCTGTTTTGACTGTTAGATGCGGTCATAAAGAGCGGAATCTCGTAGTCTTCTTTATTACCTATGCTGCTAACTAGTTGTATTTCGCTATTTGAGTCGTGAATTTCGTGTGATAAGCCGTGATCAGAAAAGTAGATCATTGAGTAAGTCGCATCATTCTTCACATACTCATTTTCCAGAAGATCATAAATAGACCTAAGTATGTCATCGGTCTTATGTATGGATGAAACATAACAGTTTAGCTGTTTAAATCTACTATTTTGAATACTAATGATCTCTTTGTAATCCACTACTCGTTCGCAAGCTTTAGGGTGAGAGCCGTAAAGGTGAACGATGATAAGTTTCTTCTCATTTGGATTCTGGCTAACGATTTCTGATATTTCTGCAGGGAGATTAAAGTCACTAGTTTGTTTTTGATCTCGACCTGTATATTTGGTGAAAAATTTGTAATCGCTACGTTTTGCAATGGCTGAAATTGGAGTGTCAAACTCACCTATATAAGGTTGGTTGGATACCCAGTAGGTTTTAATGTTAGCGGATTTAGCCAAATCAACTAGGTTTAGGCTGTAGTTGGGCTCCCATTGTGCTGTGTTAGGTGCTGTAAGCATCAGGCGCAGTGAGCTTATTGTATTGGGTCCTCCAGCGGTAAGGCCATTTACTAGAACACCATTTGTATTGTCCATAAATGGTGTGTTACTGATGGCATACCCATAGGCATGGTGGTAGTCACGTCTAGCACTTTCTCCTATTACTAAAACATAATTATCATATTCGGAGTTGACTAAGATAGAGTCAGGCCATGCATTTTCTAGTGTTAGCTTGTTCAATTCATCTAGTTCGTTTTTTACCTTCGATGAGGAGTCTATTACTGACCTGATGAATTGGAGTGGAGTCTGCTGCAGCATAGCAAAAACAATTATGATGCATAACAATGTTTTGTTTTTATAAAAATCAATTTCAAATTTTGTTGTTAAATATCTGAAAAGTAAAATTCCCGCTATTATAAAAAATGGATAGAAATAACTTTTTATTGGGATTTGACTGAAAAATTCTGAGGTTTCTACCAAGTCGGTGGAAAATATTGAGGCTGCATATTGATACGAAACTGGGCCAAATATCAATCCTATCGGTGCATAGAATGCATGCAGTAATGCAGCAGGGAAGACGAGGAACCAAAAGGCTTTCTTAGATGAGTTTAAAATGAGGATAAGTGAGACTAAGAGCAAAACTCCTCTTCCCTTGGTGCTTAACCCAGCTCCTGATAGCATTAGTTTTGCTGTAAAAAAAAGCAGAGCTAAGGAAAGCACGGAAAAGAATAGCTTCTTATAAGATATTTTATTTAGGGTAAACATTTTTTAATGGTTTTGTTTTTTGAGGTCTCTGAGGGCCTCAATTCTCTCTGATGGCTGATTGTAATATTACTGTCATCAATAGCGCAGTATTCGCTATATAACAAAAAGTTTTTCGCAGTTTTTGTGTGGTATTTAGAGCGACATCAAGAAGCTGGATGCACACGGTAATAGTGCAGTGTGGTCAGTCTAGTGAGTGATGCTGAAGGAGCAGAGCGCTAATGCGAAGCGATGAGGAATAAGGCACATAAAAAAACACCCCAAAGTCGACAATATCGATTTTGGGGTGTTTTTTAGTATGGCAATGTCTTGGCGGGCAGGGTGAGATTCGAACTCACGATACGTTTGCACGTATACCGAATTTCGAGTCCGGCGCATTCGACCACTCTGCCACCTGCCCGCTGGTATCCTAAGACAAGAAAAGAATTCTAGCAGGCTTTTTATTATTTGGCTACTTGTACGCATGACAACACTAGAGGATGCACGTTTCTGCGTCGTAAGCTGTGGTGTCACTAGAGCCTACGGTTTTTAGCTGCGTAAAACAGTAGGTAGGCATTTGTGTGTAGAATTCTGGGATGTGTATAGGATTTTGAACGGTTAAAGGAGCACATATGTTAAGTGGAAGAACGGCTGTAGTGACGGGGTCAACTAGTGGTATAGGGTTGGCGATAGCGCAAGGGCTGGCGGCACAAGGTGCCAACATAGTGCTAAATGGATTTGGCGATAAGGCGGCAATTGAAAAGCTGCGTATCAATATAGAGCTGCAAAGCGACGTCAAAGCGATTTATTTGCCAGCAGACTTAAGCACAGCCGAAGGCGCACGTGAGCTGATCAGCGAAGCGCAAGCGCAGATGGGCAGCGTGGATATTTTGGTGAACAATGCCGGTATTCAGCATACAGACGCCGTAGAAGAGTTTCCCGTAGAACGCTGGGATGCCATTATTGGTTTGAATCTATCCGCTGTATTTCATACCAGCGCAGCTGCTTTGCCTGCGATGCAAGCCAAAGGTTGGGGGCGAATTATTAACATCGCTTCGGCACATGGTTTGGTCGCGTCTGTGCATAAGTCAGCGTATGTTGCTGCTAAACATGGTGTGGTGGGGCTAAGTAAAGTGATCGCGTTGGAAAATGCGGGTAAAGGGATTACATGCAATGCGATTTGCCCAGGTTGGGTGCGTACTCCCTTGGTAGAGAAGCAGATTGAAGCTTTGGCCAAAGCCAACCAAACCGATATAGAAACAGCCGCTAAGGCCTTGTTGGCTGAAAAACAGCCGTCATTGCAGTTTGTGACACCAGAGCAATTAGCGGGTGCCGCTGTGTTTTTGTGTACGGACTCTGCTGATCAAATGACGGGTACTACACTGACCTTAGACGGTGGTTGGACTGCCCGTTAAGTTTTTGTGAGAGACATCTATGTTGTTTGTACTTTCTCCAGCGAAAAAGCTGGACTATGACTCACCTGTGCGCACCACAGAATACACGCAGCCCCTATTCGTAGAGCAAGCCAAGGCGTTAATTGAGATTATGCGTGGCAAGAGCGAAGCGGAAATTGCGAGCCTAATGAGCATTAGCAAAGATTTGGCAACGCTGAATGCTGAACGGTACGCACAGTGGCAACCTGCGTTTTCACTGCAAAACTCTAGGCAAGCTATCTTGGCATTTAACGGTGATGTGTACGAAGGTTTACGTGCCGACGAACTGTCCGATAAGCAGTTGCAGTGGGCTCAACAGCATTTAGTGTTGTTAAGCGGTTTGTATGGTGCTTTACGTCCACTAGACTTGATGCAGCCTTATCGTCTAGAAATGGGCACGCGTTTGCAAAACCCTAATGGGGCAAATTTGTATGCGTTTTGGGGCGATACCATTGGGCGCTATATGGCTGAGCGTGCAGCAGAGGGCTCTGGTGATAAGGTGCTGGTGAACTTGGCATCAGAAGAGTACTTCAAGGCGGTAGATCTTAAGGCTGCTGGTATGCCTGTAGTGCAGTGTGTATTCCAAGACGAGAAAAACGGCGCTTGGAAAATCATCAGTTTTTATGCCAAAAAAGCCCGTGGCTTGATGATGCGTTATGCCATTGATAATGGTGTGAATACCGTAGAAGGGCTGAAAGGGTTTAATACGGCTGGCTATGCCTACCAGCCTGAGCTATCGTCAGACACCAAGCTAGTGTTTCGACGTCCAGAACAGCATTAATGTGCACACCCGTCAAGCCGGGCTACGACTTGACGGGGCTTTACATCACTTAAGCAATCGCACGTAAATCAGGGTGATCAGCTTGCCCTAGTAGTTGCTCTATTGCACATGAAATGGCCAAGATTTCCGCATCATTACCGGCTGAAGCCATCAGTTGCAAGCCCACAGGCAACGTTCCACTACGATCCTTCAACGGTATGGAGACAGCACACTGTTCCAAGTAATTGGAGGGTTGCGTGTTTTGTGTCATGCCCAGCGCTAAGGTTAGCGCTTGTTGTGGTTGATCAAATTCGCTTAGCAGCGGTGCAGCAACAGTAGTCACAGGGCTAATCCATGCATCAAAGCCGTGGAAGCGTTCTTTGACGCGCTGAATGCTGGCTTGTCGTTTAGCTTCTAGGGCTAAGAAGTCAGCGGCTTTGCTGTGCAGGCCTGTTTCCATGCGCGTACGAATGACGGGATCAATATGCTGTTTGTTGGCTTCAAAAAAATCAGCACCTAAGGCAGCGATCAGCGATGCAGGCATCGTTAACGGGAAGTAATGCTGGCGTTCTGAGGCTTCCGGGATTTGAATAGCATCAATGCGACAACCGGCGTGCTTGAGTTTGGTGGCGGCATTGTCATAGCTTTTAGCTACGTCGTTAGATAGGCCATCAAAGAAGTGATGATCAGGTTGTCCTAATCGCAAGCGGTCCAAACACGGTAGGGTAGTGTTAGCGTTATAGCGGTAGCCAAACAGTTGAGCAGAAATCGTATGAAAAGCCGTTTGAGCATCTGCAGCAGTACGTGTGAGTAAGCCTATAGTGTCCACACGAGGGTCTAGGGCTACTACACCTTCGGTAGGCCATAAACCAAACGAAGTTTTAAGACCAAAAATACCATTGAAGGCCGCAGGTACACGTACAGAGCCACCTGAGTCAGAGCCAATGGCTAAGGCGCACATGCCTGAGGCCACGGCCACTGCCGAACCCGAGCTAGAGCCACCTGGAATACGGTGTTGTTGCAGGTCCCATGGGTTATGTGGCGTACCACGCGATTCCGATACACCGGTAATCCCCAAGCAAAACTCTACCGTTTTGGTTTTGCCTAGCAGCACACAACCCGCCTTACGCAGGGCTTGCACAAAAGGGCCTTCGGTGTCTGAGCGCATGCTGCTAATGTCAACATTACTACCGGCTTTAGGAGCAGGGAAGCCCCGAATCGTAAACACGTCTTTGATGGCAATAGGTAGTCCCATTAGCGGGCCTAGATCTGTGCCTGCAGCGAGTAAGCTATCCATGGCGCGGGCACTGGCGATAGCCCCTTCGGCATCAACAAACTCAAAAGCGTGCAGGCTAGGGTCTAGCTTTTTGATACGTTCTAAATAGCGGGCAGTGACCTCTTCTGAACGAAGGGCGCCGGAACGCAGAGCATGAGCAAATTGCTCTAGTGACATATTTTCAAGGGGGTTGGGTAGTAATGCCGTCATGTAAAACCTGCTAGTCAGAGTAGGAGCGGAAGGCTCTTTGTAGCGTAAGACTAAAGTCTTACCTATTGGTATTGCCCCTGATTACTGTGTCAGTTCTTCACTCTGTATTATTTTTACGCCATTACGTTTATGTTGTGGTGTAAGACATCAAAAATAAAATGTGGAGAGACAACATGCGAGTAGTAAAAAAGATAAGTGTGGGTGCACTAGCGCTATCGTTGGCAGCAGCTGGCTTTTCAATGCCTGTATTTGCTCAGGTCAAAGTGGGGGTGATCAATAGCACTTCAGGGGCTTTTTCGGCGTTTGGTCAGCGTTATCAAACAGGTATGGAAGTGGCGTTGGAAGAAATCAACGCGGCAGGTGGTATTAACGGTGAAATGCTAGAGCTAGTGGTACAAGATGACCGCTCAGAAGCACAAAGCGCTTTGGCAGCAGTGGAGTCCATGAAAAATCAGGGTATTCCGCTGGTGATTGGTTCGTATGCATCGTCCATTACAGGCCCGATGGCACGGCTCATGGCACGTCAAAAGATGCCGTTGATTGTGTTGGGTAGTGCGGATGACAGCATTACTAACCCTGGTTCCCCTTGGGTGTTCAGAGCCAAACATAACTCCACGATTGTGGCGAATACATACTTTGATTTCTTCGATAGTCTGCGTGAAAAAGACCCTGAAGGGCTAAAAAATGTCGCGATTCTGCATGGTAATGGCGCGTGGCCTACCTCGTTGGCAGAAGAAGGTAAGCGCCAGATCGATAAGCGTGGTTATAGTTTGACCGCGTCGCAAGCTTACGACCAAGGTACCACTGATTTTAGGCCGATTTTGAACCGCTTCAGATCGGCGAACCCCGACATTCTTTACATCGTTTCTTATGCAGAGGATGGCGTAGCCATTACACGTCAGATGAAAGAAGTAGGGCTAAATGCCAAAATTATTTCCTTGGATACGTCTTCCTCATTGCCTAGTTATATCGAGCAGGTAGGGGACTTGGCTGATTACGTGGTGTCTACCGTTAGTTGGAGTAAAGACGTGAAGTACGACGGTGCTGCAGAGCTAGAGGAACGTCTGCGTGCTAAGGCTAAGGGCGAGCCCTCTTTCTATGAGGCCGAAGGTTACTTGGCGGTGCGAGTAGCAGCAGATGCGTTGCAGCGTGCGAAGAGCAAAGAGCCAGAAGACATTCGTCAAGCCTTGGCAGAAACTAATCTAACCACACCTGTAACCACCGTGACATTTGAGGATTGGGGTGCATTTAAAGGTCAAAACCCTATTCGTAGCCTAATCCTGCAAATTCAGGATGGTAAGCACGTGACCGTCTTCCCTGAAGACTTGGCCGCACAAGCTCCTCAATATCCCACTCCCGCTTGGGACCAGCGTTAAGTCTATGACGCACAAGCTCATTTTTGAGCTTGTGCACGCTGCGGTGTTTCCAGTATCTGTCTGTCGTAAGGACGGAGGAGTAGTAGATGTTTGATTGGGTTTCATTAATCCAGAACCTTTCTAATGGTGTGTTGATAGGTTCTGTGTATGCCTTGATTGGTATTGGGCTCACGCTGATTTTTGGCGTGATGCGGGTGATTAATTTTGCACACGGCGACTTTGTGGTCTTAGGTATGTATGTGGCCGTGTTGATGAGCGGATTATTAGGATGGGATCCGTATTTTTCGCTAGTGGTCGCGTTGCCGTTGGGCTTTGTGCTGGGCAGCTTAGTGCAGAAGGTGATTTTGGCGCGCATTATCGATGCGCCGCCTGAAACCAGTATGTTGGCGACCTTAGGGGTGTCGTTGGTAATTGCAAACTTGCTGTTATTGGGTTTTGGGGGCGACCCGCAATCTGTGCATGTAAGTTATGCCTCAAGCACCTTACCGGTGGGTTCGGTGAACTTATCCATGGTGTTGTTATTGGCAGGTTTGGCAACAGTAGTGGTCACTATCGCTTTATACGCGTTGTTGAATCACACCGAACTGGGCAGAGCTATTCGAGCCACTGCTGAAAACCGCCTAGGTGCTGAACTGGTGGGAGTGGATACACGTAAGGTGCAATCGGTTGTGTTTGGTTTGGGGGTGGCGTTGGCCTTAACGGCTGGTGTGGCATTAATTCCTATGCTGTATGCCACGCCTACGGTTACAGGTCCCTTGTTCACACTCAAAGCCTTTGTGGTCACGGTGTTAGGGGGCTTAGGCAATATTGGTGCTGCCATCGCAGGTGGTTTGGTGCTGGGTATTGTGGAGATTTTAGGTGCTTCGTATCTGTCTTCCGAGTACAGGGATGTATACGGGTTGATTGTGTTCCTAGCGGTGTTGCTGTTTAAACCCGAAGGGCTCTTTGGTAAGTCGGTGAAGCGAGTATGAGAAAGCACTATTTAATTCTGATCGCACTGATGGTTGTGGCGGCGTTGTATCCGGTGGTATCGCCGGTGTATCTCACGGTCGCCATCAGTATCTTTTTATTCATTGGCTGGGCGACGGCGTGGGATCTGTTAGGAGGATGGGCAGGGCAGGTCAGCCTAGGTCATGTGAGCTTTGTAGGCATAGGTGCGTATGTCGTGGCGGTGGGGGTAGAGCACTACCATTTGCCATTGTGGTTGTGTGTGTTGTTGGCAATGTTGTTTTCGGCGGTATTGGCGTACTGTTGGGGGCGCTTAACTTTCAGGCTTAGTGGTCCGTACTTTACGTTGTCTACGATTGCCATTGCTGAAACCTTACGACTGATTGCCATTAATGAAAAATGGCTTACCGGTGGTGCTACTGGTGTGTTTATTACCGAATTGCCCGAGCCCTTTGGTATAGATCTATTTGAAAAGTGGAATCAATACTACATGGCATTACTGTTTGCCGGCCTATGTATTGCAACGGTAATGTTCATTTCTCGTCGTAAGTTTGGCTATGAGTTACGAGCCATACGTGAAGACGAACAATCGGCGATGGCAGCGGGCATTAACCCTACTAAAGTAAAGCTACGAGCCTTCATGTTGTCAGCCATGCTGACAGCCTTAGGTGGGTGTATTTACGGCATATTTCTATCCTTCATGGAGCCGCACGTTATGTTCGGCTTGTTGATGTCCATACAGATAGCACTAACAGCCATTATTGGTGGTAGGGGCACGATCTGGGGGCCGGCAGTAGGTGCTGTGCTGCTTATTGTTTCTGGTGAGGTGTTCCGCACTACGTTTGCTCAAGCCAATATGTTGGTTTATGGGTTGTTAATTCTTTTGGTGATCTTGTTTTTCCCACGTGGTTTGGTGGGTGAGCTGGTACGTAACATGGTTCGGAGGGGTTATGCACGCCGCACTCAAAGCTGAAAATATTACGGTGCGTTTTGGTGGCGTGGTGGCCGTCAATAATGTCAGTCTGCATTTACCCGAGGGTGGTGTGTTGGGGTTGATTGGTCCTAACGGGGCAGGGAAAACCACTCTATTTAATGCAATCACGGGTTTTGTACCGGTGGCCGAAGGGAAGGTGCATTACTACCAAACTGATGTCACGCATTTACCACCTTACAAGCGTACGGCATTAGGAATGGGGCGTACCTTCCAAACGGAACGCCCATTTGAAGGTTTAACCGTGTTGGAAAACGTGTTGGTGGCTGCATTTTTACGTAGTGCAAACCGACGTGAGGCGGAAGAGATCGCACTGGCTGCGCTAGAAAAAGTAGGCTTAGCTGATAGGGCCTACCAACCCGCATCTGATTTAAACCTAGCAAGGCTACGTAGGCTGGAGTTGGCTAAGGCCTTAGCGACCCAACCTAAAGTGCTGTTCTTGGACGAGATCATGGCTGGGCTTAACCCACCTGCTTTGCACGACATGATTGTGTTTTTACGTTCGTTGACGGATTCCGGTATTTCAATCCTGATGGTAGAGCACATTATGGAAGCCATCATTGAGCTGTCTGACCATGTATTAGTGCTAGCAAGTGGTAACTTAATTGCCGAAGGTAAGCCGCGTGATGTGGTGGCTGATCCACGTGTGATTGATGCGTATTTGGGGACGGACTAACAATGCAAAGACAACATGAAACAGTCCTAAGCGTACGCAACGCTGATTTAGGTTACGGCACACTGCAAGTGGTGTTTGACGTTAGCCTAGAGGTAAAGCGGGGTGAACTTATTGGTTTGGTAGGGGGGAACGGCAGTGGTAAATCTACTATGCTGCGTGCCGTGTCCGGCATGATTAAACCAATGGCTGGGGAAATCCTGTTTAACGGGCAGTCTATCGCTGGATTGCAGCCTCACCAAACGGCGAGGATGGGGCTTGCTCACGTTCCTATGGGCAGGCAGTTATTTCCCAATCTAAGCGTGAAAGAAAACTTGTTAATGGGGGCCTACTTACCGCATTTACGGGCCACGCGCGATCAACGGCTGGAAGAGGTGACGGCGCTATTTCCCGACTTAAAAAAATACGAGTCTAGTTTAGCGGGGGCGTTATCAGGTGGGCAGCAACAAATGGTGGCCATTGGCCGTGCGCTAATGCTAGACCCCATCATGCTAATTATGGATGAGCCTAGTATTGGTTTATCGCCGCTGTACGTAAAGGAAGTAATGAAAGCGATACGTAAAGTGGCAGATACAGGTTTGCCAGTGTTGCTGGTGGAGCAAAACATCAAACAGGTTTTGCGAGTCAGCGACCGTACCTACGTGTTGGAAAATGGTCGTTTGGTACTAGAGGGCACCTCCGAGGAGCTAGAGGGCCACCCTGTGATTCGTAAGGCGTATCTGGGCTTATGATGTAGTCAGTAGGGGTTGGGCTGTGCTGGCATGGTCCAGCCCCTTCATGTCTTGTTGAATTAGCTGCGATGCTTTGATCATCTGGCGCAGGGGGTAGGCAAGCATGGCAAGTTCCCCTTCTGTTTCCAGTGTGGGCGTGGTGTTCTCTACCGGTTGGTCATGCAAAATACCTTGTATAGCGGTAATGGCTTGCTGAATACCGGGAGGAATACTTTCTAATGTAGCGAGCAACGGCACACTGGCACTAATTTGCGATGCCAATACATGGTTTTGAATGAGCAGGTTGTTGAACAGCGCCACATCACGTTGACGGTTGGCGGGTTCATCCATCATGCGATAAAAGCCCGAGGCAAAGTTATCAAATGAAATGTACACCTGTCGTTTTGCCAATTGCCATTGAGTTTCAGCTTCAGCTAATTGTGCACCCATGGCGGTATCCACTGGCTCGCTATCAGGGTTAGCGGCATGCAGTTGTACAGCGTGCTGATAGTGACGGTTTAGCTCGGCATATTGCAGGCCAGTAGTCAGGTAGTGCATGTTTGCTTGCTGTGCTTCGCGAGCAAAGCTACTCATAGAGCTGGCTTCCCACTTGGGTAGAACATAACTACATAACAGAGCAATCGCACAGCCAATTAAGGTGTCTATAAAACGCTCGCTAATCACAAACGAGTTGCTGGCATATAGAAACTGAAACGAAATGAGGGCTGATATAGTCAGGAATGCAGCTGATAGCAAGTAATGCAGTTGCACTAAGCTTTTACCCATGACGTAGGCAACCAGCAAAGCAATGAAATAAAACTCTTTGTTTTCTGTCACGCTAAACAGTATGAAGGTCAGCAAGCAGCCTAATGCTGTGCCGCCTAAACGCCATGTGTTGCGTTGTTTGGTTTGCGCAAAGCCCGGTTTAAGGATCACCAGAATGGTCAGAATGATCCAGTTACTTTGGTTGGCTAAGGAATTGATGGGTTCTGAGGCATCAGTGAAATAGGCGGCTAGAGCAGGGATGGCAAGCGCTAGCATAGCGGCTACGGTGACGCGTATGGCGTAGCGGAAGCTGGAAGAGCTTAACCGTAGGTTGCTGCGTAGTAAGCCAATATGAATCTCTTCACGCGATAAAAAACGGCTAAGAGATTTATCCAGATACTGATCCAGAGGGATGTCCGTACCTATACGTTTGGTGTTGGCCGCCATATGGTCAATGGTTTGTTTGGCCACACGCAGACGGCGTAGCACTTGCAACAACAAGCCATACAGCTCAGGGTCTTGCTGTTGCATGCCTTTTTGCTTATAGCGCTCCAGCTCGTACTCCATGGCACGTATTTCGGCTTTTACGCTAATACGCTGCACGGTTTTTTTACGGCGGGACACGTTCAGTGCAATACGCACCACTTCGTCAGATTGTTTTAACAGCGCATCATGGGCAAACTCCATGAAGTCGCTTTCCCCTAATTTTCGTCGCAGAGTGTGGTAATCGGTGTGAGTGGCCACGAGGGTATCAAGCAGAGCCACCATGTTGGTGTACATCACCAGTAACGTGGTGCGGTCTTGATCGCCACGGCTTTTTAAGCCTTTAGGCAGCTCCCTCAGAACGATGTCACGGGCAGCTTGCTGCAGTTCAGCCATGCTGGACTGCGCTTTAATCAGGTCGCGATAGGTGGCATCCAAATCAGAGTGCACATCATAGAACTTAGAGCGCGCCAGCATGTATTTGGCCGTGGCGTGCAATGCCATAGATAAGGTGCGGCGCTCTTCGCCTAGCCACAATAAATACCTAAAGAGTAGGCTAAACGCAAAATAGAACAAGCCACCCGCAAACGAAAATAACGTGTGCAGCAGTACTGTGTCGTCAGAGGTGGGTTCACGCAGGCTTAATGTCATCAGCAATAAGCAGGCAAAACCAATTAAACCGCCGCGTGGGCCATACACGTTCAGCATGGAAAAGAAGAAGCACAGTATGGGTACCAGTATCCATGTGCCCCATAACGACTCAGCCGCAAAGGTGGTTAAGGCTACTGTGATTGTGCCTAGAGCAATGCCCCCCAGCATTTCGTTAGTGCGATAACGCTTTGGACCACCGGGCTGGTCAATCACTGCCACACAGAGCGCGCCCATAGAGGCAATAATCCCCATGCTATAGAGCTGGAAACCTCCCCCTAATACAATTACAGGCAACAAAATACCGGCTGCCTGTCGCAGGCCACCTAGTAGGTAATGGCTGTAAAGAAAGCGCTGTAATTGTGGGAAGAAAATGCTGTTCATAGTGTGGTTTTGCATACGGATTTATCAGTATAAGATGCCCAACCTTAACTGTGTGGGAAGATAATTTGCGCTTTACCAACAATTGCAGTTGATTGCCATTTGGCAACAGGGTAAAGTACTTGATGCCTTAGCTCATCCGCTGGGGCGGTAGGGCTCTTTGTACGGGTCATCAACCCGTTTTTTTGCGCCTTTTTATTTGTTGCTGGCCGCGCCACAAGCGTGTGATGCCAGGACTTCCATTTCATGCTATCGCGTTTGTACGCAAGTGCTACTTTCCGAAAGAGTGCAGGTCAAGCAGTAGTGTGTCTGGGTGGCGTGGTCCCGTGGGTCATAAAGCGCCAGATCATGTTGCTGTATTTGGCTGAGACTCCGGCTTAAGTGCCAGTCGGGGAGTTAGTGCAAGACTGAAAGGAATTTCATAATGGAACTCAATGGCGCAGATATAGTTGTGCGCACGCTGGCTGACGAAGGCGTTGAACACGTTTTTGGCTATCCCGGTGGTGCCGTACTATACATCTACGATGCAATTTTCAAGCAGGACAAATTCCGCCATATTTTGGTGCGTCACGAGCAAGCAGCTGTGCACGCGGCGGATGCCTATTCACGCTCCTCCAACAAAGTTGGTGTGGCGCTGGTAACCAGTGGCCCCGGGCTGACGAATGCTGTAACAGGTATTGCAACAGCCTACATGGATTCCATCCCTATGGTGGTGATCAGTGGCCAAGTTGGTTCACAGTCTATAGGTGAAGATGCTTTTCAAGAATGTGATGCAATCGGTATTACGCGTCCTTGCGTGAAGCACAACTTTTTGGTGCGTGACGTAAGAGAACTGGCTGATACCATTCGCAAAGCGTTTTATATCGCGACTACAGGCCGTCCAGGCCCTGTGTTGGTCGATATTCCAAAAGATATCACTGCAGCAATGGCTCGCTACACGCCTAAGCGTGGCGAGGTAAAAATGCGTTCCTACATGCCTGTATCCAAAGGGCATCAGGGACAAATCAAAAAAGCGGTGCAGATGCTGGCAGCTGCCGAGCGTCCCATGATTTACGTGGGCGGCGGTGCTATTTTGGATAATGCATCCGAAGAAGTTAAACAATTAGTCGAGCTTAGTGGTGCACCTTGTACTACCACGCTGATGGCTCTGGGTGCTTACCCAGGTAATAGCGATCAGTATGTAGGTATGCCGGGTATGCACGGTACGTATGAAGCGAACATGGCTATGCAGCACAGTGATGTGTTGATTGCTGTGGGTGCTCGTTTCGATGACCGCGTAATTGCGAATCCTCGTCACTTCATGCAAGTACCTCGCAAAATTGTTCACATTGATATTGATCCTTCCTCCATTTCCAAACGTGTGAAAGTGGATGTGCCTATCGTGGGCAGCGTTAAGGAAGTTCTGCAAGAGTTTAATGAGCAATATGCACAGGCTCGCTCCTCATCCGCTAAGAGCAAAACTGCTCTGGAGCAATGGTGGAAGCAGATCAACGTTTGGCGCGAGAAGAAATGCCTAGTCTACAAACCCTCTGACGAGGTCATTAAACCTCAGTCAGTGGTAGAGGCTCTGTGGGAAGTTACTGGCGGCGACGCTTTCGTGACTTCTGACGTGGGTCAACACCAAATGTGGGCAGCACAATACTACCGTTTCAATAAACCACGTCGTTGGTTGAACTCTGGTGGCTTGGGTACGATGGGTGTGGGCCTACCTTACGCTATGGGCGTACAGATGGCTAACCCCGATGCAGATGTAGCGGTCATTACTGGTGAAGCATCTATTCAGATGAACATCCAGGAATTGTCCACATGTTTGCAATATCGTATGACACCTAAGTTGCTGTGCTTAAACAACCGCAGTCTGGGTATGGTGCGTCAATGGCAGGAAATCGATTACGGCTCCCGTTATTCGGAATCCTACATGGATGCGTTGCCTGACTTTGTGAAGTTGGTTGAAAGTTACGGCCACGTTGGTATGCGTATTGATAAACCTGCGGATGTGAAACCTGCCATTCAAGAGGCGTTCACTAAACACAAAAACCGCTTGGTATTCATGGACTTCATCACCGATAAAACAGAAAACGTCTGGCCTATGGTCAAGGCGGGTAAAGGTTTAACGGAAATGTTGTTGTGTGCAGAAGATCTGAAAGGAGAGGAATTATGAAACACGTGATTTCCATCCTGCTTGAAAACGAACCAGGCGCTTTGTCGCGTGTGGTGGGTTTGTTTTCTGCGCGTGGCTACAACATTGAAACCTTGACTGTGGCACCTACTGAAGACGTAACGTTGTCTAGGATGACGATTGTGACCATAGGTCCCGATGAGGTGATTGAGCAAATTACCAAACACTTGAACCGTCTTGTAGATGTGGTGAAAGTGGTGGATCTTTCCGAAGGTCCGCACGTTGAGCGTGAGCTTATGCTCATCAAGGTGCGAGCAGTAGGTAAAGAGCGCGAAGAAATCAAACGTATGGCTGACATTTTCCGTGGCAGCATCATTGATGTGACTGACAAAACCTACACGATTGAACTGACTGGAGTGCAGGAGAAAATCTCTGCCTTCATCAATGCACTGGATCGCAGTTCCATTTTGGAAACAGTACGAACCGGTGTGTCAGGTATTAGCCGTGGTGAGCGGGTTTTGAAGGTTTAACTTTATTAAATTAAAACGCCACAAGGCGACAAAAA
This sequence comes from Paenalcaligenes sp., assembly GCA_052103955.1. Lineage (GTDB taxonomy): Bacteria > Pseudomonadota > Gammaproteobacteria > Burkholderiales > Burkholderiaceae_B > Paenalcaligenes. The sequence continues at coordinate 36,739 of JBQELO010000015.1, forward strand.
TTTGGAGCAGATTCCATGAAAGTTTTTTACGACAAAGATTGTGACCTTTCCTTGATCAAGGGTCGTACAGTTACCATTATCGGTTACGGTTCACAAGGCCACGCTCACGCACTGAACCTGCATGAGTCGGGTGTAAATGTAGTTGTTGGTCTGCGTAAAGGCGGTGCTTCTTGGAGCAAAGCTGAAGGCGCTGGCCTGAAAGTGATGGAAGTGGCTGAAGCCGTTAAAATCGCTGACGTAGTAATGATCTTGTTGCCAGACGAGAGCATCGCTGAAGTGTACCGTACACAAGTTGCTGAAAATATTCGTCCAGGTGCTGCATTGGCATTTGCTCACGGCTTTAACGTTCACTACGGCCAAGTTGTGCCACGTGACGATATCGACGTGATCATGGTTGCTCCTAAAGCTCCAGGCCACACAGTACGTGGTACATACCGTCAAGGTGGTGGTGTTCCTCACCTGATCGCTGTGTACCAAGACAAAACTGGTGCCGCTCGTGACGTAGCACTGTCCTACGCAAGTGCTAACGGTGGTGGTCGTGCCGGTATCATCGAAACAAACTTCCGCGAAGAAACAGAAACTGACTTGTTCGGTGAGCAAGCTGTTCTGTGTGGTGGTGCTGTTGAACTGATCAAAGCAGGTTTCGATACATTGGTTGAAGCTGGTTACGCGCCTGAAATGGCGTACTTCGAGTGCTTGCACGAACTGAAGTTGATCGTTGACTTGATCTACGAAGGCGGTATCGCCAACATGAACTACTCCATCTCCAACAACGCGGAGTTCGGTGAGTACGAAACAGGTCCTAAGATCATTACTGATGAAACACGTAAAGCAATGCGTGAAGTTCTGGCCGACATCCAAAACGGTGTTTACGCTAAAAACTTCATCTTGGAGCACACAGCTGGTGCTCCAACATTGACATCGCGTCGTCGCATCAATGCTGAATCTCAGATTGAGCAAGTGGGCGAACAATTGCGTGCAATGATGCCTTGGATTGCAGCCAACAAATTGGTTGATAAATCCAAAAACTAAGCATGTGGCGTAACTAACGCCATAAGGCTGGCCTAGGGATCTCCCTGTGCCAGCCTTTTTGTTTTTTGTAATTGCCCATAAGCTGCTAATATCTCATTCTTACCCAGCTGCTTTTAAGCGGTTTCTTCGGTTTTTTTACCTTCAGCTTGAATTATGCCCGGTCGCAATACAGACGAATTACGTCGTCGCAGTATTTACCTTTTACCTAACGCGTTTACTACCGCGAACCTGTTTGCTGGTTTTTATGCTGTCGTGCAAGCCATGAATGGGCGGTTTGAAGTGGCTGCTATAGCTATCTTCTTGGCGATGGTGTTTGATGGTATGGATGGGCGAGTAGCCCGCCTGACTAATACGCAGTCCGCCTTTGGGGAGCAATATGACTCCATGGCAGACTTAACTTCTTTTGGTGTGGCGCCCGCGTTGGTGATGTATGTGTGGGCTCTGCAAGATTTAGGGCGATGGGGGTGGTTGGCCGCATTTGTGTTTGTTGCGGGTGCTGCTTTGCGCTTAGCGCGCTTTAATACCAATATCGCTGTTGTGGATAAGCGCTTCTTTCAGGGGTTGCCTAGCCCTGCTGCTGCCGCGTTAATTGCGGGCTTTGTATGGCTATCGGTGGATAATAAGTTGCCGATATCTACGTCCATGCTGCAATGGAGTGCTTTTGCACTGACCATTTATGCGGGTGTGGCAATGGTATCGAATGCGCCTTTTTACAGTGGTAAATCCTTTGCGCTAGGTAAAAGTGTTCCGTTTTGGGGGATGCTAGTGCTGGTGCTGTTGTTTGTGTTTGTGTCTTCTGATCCACCGGTAGTGCTGTTTGGCTTGTTTGTGCTGTATGGCTTATCGGGTTGGGTGGTAATGGCATGGCGCTGGCATCGTGCACGTAGGCTAATCGAGCAGCGCCGCGAAGAGGGTTAATCCATACCGCGAAAGATACCGTCATTGATGTCTAGAGGATCGGGGCCAGGGTGGTGGTGAACCAACTGGCCTTCGTCATTAAAGTACATATACATTAGCGAGTTAAACGCGCCGCCTTGTTTGTATCGGTATGACCAAGTGCGATAGGGTTTGCCTTTCCATAACGCTATTTCATCTACGGCGGGCGGGCCATACCAGCAGGCAATCATGGGGGCTTCCCAAGGGCGTTGATCTAGTAGCTTGAATCCTTCGTCTGATAGCATTTGCTGTATAGACACAATAACTTCTTGTTGGTCAATTTCGGCCGTCCAAGCGTAGTAACCCATAGGTTGCATAGACCAGTTAACGAGTTGGGGTTGCGTGTTTGAGCAGCGTTGAGTGGGTGTGCCGTATTCGTTGATGGCAGTCTGTAAGGGTGTGCCGGGTGGGACATTACTTAGGCTTGTGCAGCCGGTAGCTAACAGCGCTAAAAGCGTCATACAGGGCAGGGCGGTAAAGCGTGGCATTTTTCGTACTTCCTGTGGTGGTTGCGCCTAATTAAATAGTTGCTGCGCTAAACGAACTTACGTGTTTAGGGGTTTTGCTATATAATTCCAGATTGTTTTGCGTAAGCAAAGTGTTTTTGCTGATGACACGATAGGGCTCCTCGGTTCTATCGCAAGTTATTTGAGGATAATGTTATGACAGTAGTAGTTAAAAAAACCGAAATCGTTTCGGAATACCAACGTAAAGCCGGTGATACTGGTTCTCCAGAAGTTCAAGTAGCGCTGCTTTCGGCACGTATTGCTCATTTGACAGAGCACTTCAAAACCCACGTTAAAGATCACCACTCACGTCGTGGTCTGCTGCGTATGGTTAGCCGTCGCCGTAAACTGTTGGATTACTTGAAAGATCGTAAGCCTGACGCTTACCGCGCGTTGATCGAAAGACTCGGTCTGCGTAAGTAATATGCCGGGGCATGCCCCGCACGAAATAACCGTGCTTGCTGCAAGAAACCTCTTGCGGTACGCACGGTTTTTTATTGTAAGGAACGTAGTGAATGTTCAATAAAGTCACAAAAAAATTCCAGTACGGCGCACATGAAGTTGTGTTGGAAACGGGTGAAATTGCACGGCAGGCATCAGGTGCCGTGCTTGTTTCTGTTGAAGATACCGTTATTTTGGCAACCGTTGTAGGTGCTAAAAAAGCTAAAGCTGGTCAGGATTTCTTTCCTTTGACCGTAGATTACGTAGAGAAAACCTACGCTGCTGGACGTATTCCAGGTGGTTTCTTTAAGCGTGAAGGTAAGCCTTCAGAGCGTGAGACATTGACTTCACGTCTGATCGATCGTCCGCTGCGTCCGTTGTTCCCTGAAGGGTTTTACAACGAAGTTCAAATCATCATTCACGCGCTGTCGGTTAACCCAGAGATTGATCCGGTTATCCCTGCGTTGATTGGTGCATCAGCTGCGTTGGCTATTTCTGGTATCCCATTCAATGGCCCTGCTGGTGCAGCGCGTGTGGGTTATGTGGATGGTCAGTATGTGCTGAATCCAACCACAGCTCAAACCGAACAATCCAAGTTGGACTTGGTTGTAGCAGGTACTGAAGCTGCGGTATTGATGGTTGAGTCGGATGCTCAGCAATTGTCTGAAGAAGTTATGTTGGGTGCGATTGCTTTTGGTCATGAGCAAATGCAAAACGTGATCAATGCGATTCATGAGCTGGTTGAAGATGCTGGCAAACCTGAATGGGATTGGCAGCCAGAGCCTGCTAACGAAGCGTTGATCAGTGCTGTGCGTGCTGCTGCTTTCGATCAGTTGAAAGAAGCGTACCAAATTCGTGAGAAACAAGCGCGTACATTGCGTTTGAAAGAAATCAGCCAATCCGTGAAAGATTCCTTGGCTGCTGCGGCTGCAGAAAAAGGCGAAGCTGCTCCTGATTCAGTGGGTGTTGATAACGTCCTGTTTGATTTCGAGAGCCAGATTGTTCGTAGCCAGATTCTGAGCGGTGAACCACGTATTGATGGTCGCGATACACGTACTGTGCGTCCTATTGCTATCCGTACAGGCGTGTTGCCACGTGCTCACGGTAGCGTCTTGTTCACGCGTGGTGAAACGCAAGCCTTGGTGGTTGCTACGCTGGGTACACGTCAAGACGAGCAGATCATTGACTCCGTCATGGGCGAGTACCGTGATAAGTTCATGCTGCATTACAACTTCCCACCGTTTGCTACAGGCGAAACAGGTCGATTTGGTGCACCTAAACGTCGCGAGATCGGCCACGGTCGTTTGGCTAAACGTGCTTTGGCTCACATGATCCCTCCTGCTGATGAGTTCCAATACTCCTTGCGTATTGTGTCTGAAGTGACTGAGTCCAATGGCTCGTCCTCCATGGCAACCGTATGTGGCGGCTCATTGGCGATGATGGATGCGGGTGTGCCAATGACAGATCACGTTGCTGGTGTAGCAATGGGTTTGATCAAAGATGGCGGTAAGTTCGCTGTGTTGACCGACATTCTGGGTGATGAAGATCATCTGGGTGACATGGACTTCAAAGTGGCTGGTACAGAGCATGGTATTACTGCGCTGCAGATGGATATCAAGATTCAAGGTATCACTACTGAGATCATGAGTGTGGCATTGGCTCAAGCTCGCGAAGGCCGGCTGCACATTTTGGGTCTGATGAAAACATCCTTGGAAGGTGCGCGTACAGAGTTGTCTGCATTTGCTCCTCGCATGTTGACCGTAAAAATCAACCCAGAAAAAATTCGTGATGTAATCGGTAAAGGCGGTGCTACGATCCGCACACTGACTGAAGAAACTGGTACACAAATTGATATCGGTGACGACGGTACTATCACTATTTCTAGCGCTGACTTGGAAAAAGCCCAAGAAGCTGAGCGTCGTATTAAAGAAATCACGGCCGAGGTGGAAGTAGGTCAAGAATACGAAGGCCCAGTGCTGCGTATTTTGGACTTTGGTGCCATTGTTCAAGTATTGCCGGGTAAAGATGGTTTGCTGCATATCTCCGAGATTGCGAACTACCGTATTGCCAACGTGAATGATGTATTGAAAGTTGGTCAAATCGTGAAGTTCAAAGTCATCGAAGCGGATGATAAAGGCCGTCTGCGTCTGTCTATCAAAGCGTTGGGTGGTATTGAAGCTCAAGGTGGCGAAGCTGCACCAGCAACGCCTGAGGCGGATACTGCTGCTGAGTAAGGCTGCATGTATATAGCGTTACTCTCAATGTGACGCATAAAATCCCGGGTCTAGCCATTGTGCTGGCCCGGGATTTTTTATGGAAAATTGAAAGGTAGGGTTGTATTGCACGTCTTAAGTGGCTTTTCCAGCTTTGGTCGTATACAAAAAGATAAATTTACGGTATAGTTTTCTTCTTTGCTGCATGGGCCAACCTATTGGTGCAGAAACATCAGCAAACTCAAACTTGGAAGCGTGCCAGAGCGGTTGAATGGACTGGTCTTGAAAACCAGCGATGGGGTAACTCATCCGTGAGTTCGAATCTCACCGCTTCCGCCAAAAAAGTTTGTGTGGCATCCATGGCGGAATAGGTAGACGCAAGAGACTTAAAATCTCTCGATCAAACGGTCGTCCCGGTTCGATTCCGGGTGGATGCACCAACTCTCTTTTCGTATCAGTCCCCAAATTATCCTTTTGATTCAGTTCGAGTCATAATAGATCTCTCTGTAGAGCTATGTGCAAGGATAGTAAATACCATGAAAGCGATAGAAATCTCTCAACCGGGTGGCCCCGATGTATTGTGCTGGGTGGATAGGCCTGTGCCTGAACCTGCTGCGGGGCAACTGTTGCTGCGTGTTATTGCAGCAGGGGTGAATAGGCCGGACGTCATGCAGCGAAAAGGCATGTATCCTGCGCCACCTGGAGCATCAGATATCCCTGGGTTGGAAGTGTCTGGTGAAATTGTGGGTGGAGATATTTCTAACAGTGCTTATGCTTTGGGCGATAAGGTGTGTGCCTTATTGTCGGGCGGTGGTTATGCGCAATATTGCGTGGTAAATGCTGAGCACTGTCTACCTATTCCTGATGGCATGGATCCCGTTCACGCGGCGGGCATTCCTGAAACGGCTTTTACGGTTTGGAGCAATATCTTTAATCGTGGTGCCCTCGCTCGGGGTGAGTCTTTGCTGGTGCATGGTGGTGCGAGCGGTATAGGGACTATGGCTATACAGTTGGCTGTGGCTAGGGGGCATCAGGTGTTTGCGACGGCAGGCAGTGATGAACGTGTTGCTATTATTAATGCGTTGGGTGCTACGGGCATTAATTACAAAACTCAGCTTTTTGAGGATGTGGTGCGTGAAGCAACCGGTGGTCGCGGTGTGGATGTCGTTTTGGACATGGTGGCGGGCGACTATATTAATAGAGACATCCGATGTTTGGCGGATGATGGCCGCATAGTTGTGATTGCGTTGCAGGGCGCGCCTAAAGGGGAAGTGAATTTTGCGCAAATGATGTTGCGTAGATTGACGCTTACTGGTTCCACGTTGCGTGCTCGCGATGCGGTCTTTAAGGCAGCGCTGTCTGCTCAGGTGCGCGAAAATGTGTGGCCGTTGCTGGAAAACGGATCTGTACAAGTTAAGGTGCATGCTATTTTTGATATGGCTGATGCAGCCAAAGCGCACGCTATGATGGATGCCGGCGAGCAGGTGGGGAAAATCATTCTGCGCGCGTAAAAGCATGTTTGCTGGGTGTGAATTAATATCTCGGTGCGAAAAGCGCACAATTATGAAGCGTAAATCCAGCCAACACGCTACAATTATCGGTTGTTTTATTTGTGATGGCCTTTAGGCCTTCAGGTATTAGGGGTCAATGACAAGTACAACTCGCTCTCCTCTTATTATTGGTAACTGGAAAATGAATGCGTCGCTGGGTAGCAGTGTAGTATTGCTGCAAGCATTGGCGCATTACAAAGCCAGTCAGGCCTGTGAGCTGGCTGTTTGTGTACCATTTCCATATTTGGCTCAAACGCAAGAAGTGCTTGCTGGTTCGTCGGTGTCTTGGGGAGCCCAGGATGTTAGCGATCAGTCTCAAGGTGCGTACACTGGTGAGGTTTCTGCGGCGATGTTGCAAGATTTCGCCTGTAAGTGGGTGCTGGTAGGGCATTCCGAGCGCAGGCAACGCCATGCTGAATCAGATCAGTTGGTTGCAGATAAAGCGGTGCGTGCTTTGGCTTGTGGTATCACTCCTGTGTTTTGTGTGGGCGAAAGCGATGCCGAGCACGAAGCGGGTGAAGCGCATGACGTGGTTTTGCGACAGTTGCGGCCTTTGTTGGATTTGGGTGCGGATGTTGTGAAGCAAGTTGTTGTGGCTTACGAGCCGGTTTGGGCTATAGGTACTGGTAAAAGTGCGACGCCCGAACAGGCGCAAGCGGTACATGCCTTTATACGAGAGTGTTTGAAGCAAAGCGGTGCGGCCGAAGTACGCGTACTATACGGTGGTAGCGTGAATGCAGCGAATGCAAAGAGTTTATTTGCCATGCCAGATATAGACGGGGCATTGGTGGGTGGTGCGGCACTTAAGGCCGAAGAATTTTTAGCGATAGCGGCGATATAAGCCACGGAGTGATCACATGGAATGGATTCAACCAGTCTTGCAGGCAGTGCAGGTATTGTCTTCACTGACTATTATTGGTTTGGTGTTGTTGCAACAAGGTAAAGGCGCAGACATGGGCTCTGCCTTTGGTAGTGGTTCTGCTGGTAGCGTGTTTGGCGCTGCGGGTGCGGCTAACTTCTTGTCGCGTACAACTAAATATGCGGCTATCGTGTTTTTTGTTTCTACAGCCGGTTTGGCGTGGGTGGTATACAAACCATCAGCTAAAGCGGAAATCGAATCCGGTGTGATGCAGGGCTTTGAGTCCATCATTCCTGGTATGTCTGCTCCAGCGCCTACTGCTCCAGCGGCACCTGATGTAAGCGTGCCGGTAATTCCAGCAACGCCAGCTCAGGCAGCAAGCGTACCGCAAGCAGTTGAACCTACGGCTGAAGAAAATGTAGAGCCAGCAGTGGTTGTGCCTGCTGAAGAAGTAAAAGAGCCTGCCGCAGAGTAATTGCCTGTATCTGCTCTCTATAAAAGACCGATCATTGATCGGTCTTTTTGTTTACGGGGGAATAGATGTATTTATGGTGCAAAAGTACTTGTGCCCGTGGGGGATCGTGCTAGAATAACGATCTTTCTACAAGTCGATGTGGTGGAATTGGTAGACACGCTATCTTGAGGGGGTAGTGGCGCAAGCTGTGCGAGTTCGAGTCTCGCCATCGACACCAAAACATTTAAGCCGGGGTTAGCCCGGTTTTTTTGTGCCTGCTTTCGGGTGATGGCCTCATCTCATGCTCTGGTGTTGCTGGTTTTGTGGCTTCTGGTTGGGCGTTTGAATAGAAGAAAAAGCAAATTCTTAATTTGTTACTTATAGGTAAATCAACTACTTACGGTTAAGTGTTAAATTTTTACTTAAATTTGTTGATACCTAAAAGAGCAATATTGGTGGGTTGGTGCAAACCCTGTTTTGTTGTGTGAAAGTGACGTTTTTGTCGTGTATAGGCTACAGAAAAGCCACTTTATGCAAGGTAATCGCATCAAACAATAGTCAACGGGACGGAATTTTGATGCAATAGCTCTAACTTCCCATTGCGGAGTTAGAAAGAGCAGTAGCACCTACATGTTGTGAGTGGCTGCTCTGATTTACTCAAAAAATCCACGGAGATTTCATACATGAAAAAGACTCTGCTCGCTGCTGCTTTGATGGCCGGTTTCGCTGGCGTTGCTCAGGCAGAAACTTCCGTAACTCTGTACGGTATCGTTGATACAGGCTTGGGTTACACACAGTTCAAAAACAAAGACACAGACGTTAAAGCAACTCGCACAGGTTTCTACGACGGCGTTCAGTCTGGTAACCGTTGGGGTCTGCGCGGTAGCGAAGATCTAGGCGATGGTCTGCGTGCTGTTTTCACATTGGAAAGCGGTTTCCGTCTGAGCAATGGTGATTTGGCTCAAGGCGAGAACAAACTGTTCGGTCGTGAAGCAACTCTGGGTCTGGCTGGCGACAGCTGGGGTTCCTTGGTTTTCGGTCGTCAAACTAACGTAGCTTCCCGCTACATTGGTGACATCGCTAGCCCATTTGGCGATTCCATGGAATTGGCTGCAATCGGTAAAACATTTACCTCCGCAGCAACTGTTCGCGCTGACAACACAGTTGTATACGCAACACCTAACTTCAACGGCTTCGACTTCGCTGTTGGTTACTCCTTCAACGTTGGCGGCGCTCAAGGTTGGAATGTTAAGGATTACAAAGACCCAGTTACTGGTCTAGCGGTAGATAATCCTAAAGATCAGAACAAAAAACTGGTAACAACAGGTCTGCGTTACGCTAACGGCCCTATCGCTGTTGCTGTGTCCTACGACAACCTGAAAGCTTCTGCATGGGATAAATCCATTCAGGCTTGGAACTTGGCCGGTAGCTACGACTTTGAAGTTGTAAAACTGCACATGGCTTGGGGTCAAGAGCGTAACGGTACATTGGCTACACGTGGCTACGGTGATACAAACGTTGTAATGGGCATGGGCTTTACTGGTGCAACTGAACAGAAAGACTACAAAACCAACAACTTTGCAGTTGGTGTAAGTGCTCCTGTTGGTGCTGCTGGTAAAGTAATGGCTGGCTGGGCAATGTCCCGCGTTAGCGATAACAACTGGTACGAGCAATACAAGGGCGAGAAAAAATCTCAAAACTTGTTTAGCTTGGGCTACACATACAACCTGTCCAAACGTACTAACGTTTACGCAGTTGGTACATACGGTACTGGCTACGCATTCCAAGACGTACGTGCTACACAGGCTATCGTAGGTCTGCGTCACCGCTTCTAATCATGTCGCATGGCATAGCCATGTATCATGATGGCCTGCTTAGTCAGGCCGATGCGAAATGCTTAGGCATGGAAAAGCCACTCTTCGGAGTGGCTTTTTTTATGCTCAGAATATATGCAGCTTTGTTTTTGATGATGTGTTGGTATGTTGCTTTGTGATGATGGGGCGTATTGAGTATTGGTGAGTGCGAGTACGAGTATCAGTATGGGAGCTAGACGTTATTGCGTTAGTGTGTGGTCGAGGGTGGGGTTTTCATAGGTGGTTATGTGTTGCGTGCCGCAGGCTTTAGTGTTTCTTTGTCCTGAGGTGGCAAGTTATTAGGTGGGCATTGTTGTTCCGCGTGGCATCTTGTGGCTAACGGCTTTCGAGTTATGGTTATGTGTGGGGCGTGATTTAGGTTGATGCTGGCTTCCGGTTAAGAGCTTGTTTGGGCTGTTGTGGTGTGATCTGTTGGGGTGCTGGTGTGGTATTGGTTGCGGTGAAAACGCTGTGTTTCCGCACATTTCTTTAAGCTAAAAGTCAGCTGACACCTTTTGTAATGAATTAATGCTAGGTGTGGCAACGTAGTTGTAATATTGGTACAGAGCGCTAAAAGGCAGTGCTGATAAGCCTTTTTTTTAGAAAAAAGCGTCTGGCTGGTCTAATTTGAGTTGGGCTAAGGGTTATAGCCTCAAAGAGCAGATGAAAATGCTACAATCCAAGGGTTTACTTACTGTGAATGGGTGTGTTGCATGAATCTGCAGAATTATTTCCCCATCTTGCTATTTGTCCTTGTTGCGACGGGTATTGGTGGGGCTTTGTTAGCGGCTGGTCGTATCTTGGGGCCACATCGTCCTTACGATGAAAAGCTATCACCATACGAGTGCGGTTTTGAAGCCTTTGGCGACTCCCGCATGAAAGTGGATATTCGCTATTACCTGATCGCCATTTTGTTCATTATGTTTGATCTGGAAATTGCTTTCCTGTTCCCGTGGGCAGTTGCCAACGGCGTGATTGGGATGGTGGGTTTCTGGTCTGTTCTAGTTTTCCTAGGCATTTTGACAGTGGGCTTTTTGTACGAATGGAAAAAAGGCGCCCTGGATTGGGAATAAGCATACTGCGCATACCCACTAGGGTAGGCGTCTGCTAAAGGCAAAAGACTATGGCTATAGACGGCATTTTGAAAGAAGGCTTTATTACTACCAGTGCAGACAAGTTGCTGAACTGGGCAAAAACAGGTTCCATGTGGCCGATGACATTCGGGCTGGCCTGTTGCGCGGTAGAGATGATGCATGCGGGTGCTGCCCGTTATGACTTGGACCAATTTGGTATCATTTTCCGCCCAAGCCCACGTCAGTCAGACTTGATGATTGTGGCTGGTACTTTGTGCAACAAAATGGCGCCTGCCTTGCGCAAAGTGTATGACCAGATGGCTGAGCCACGTTGGGTGGTTTCCATGGGCTCCTGTGCCAACGGTGGTGGCTACTATCACTACTCCTACTCGGTTGTGCGTGGTTGTGATCGCATTGTTCCGGTGGATGTGTATGTGCCGGGCTGTCCGCCTACTGCCGAAGCGCTGGTTTATGGCCTGCTGCAAGTGCAGAATAAAATTCGTTTAACCAATACCATCGCGCGTTAAGCGTCGGGTCTGTTTTTGCTAGGTACGTACATAATGACACGACTAGAAACGCTACAAAAAAACATTCTCGCCGTATTTGGTGAGGAAGCTGCGCTGACACTGGATCGCAATGAGCTGACACTGGAAGTGCCAGTTAGCGATTGGGTGCAAACCTGTACTACATTACGTGATCATAAAGATTTTTCGTTTGAAATCTGTATTGATCTGTGTGGTATGGATTATTCAGCATGGCGTGCTCCCACATACGACTTTGATCCTTCCTTGTTCCCACATCGCTTTGCTGTAGTGATTCACTTGTTGTCTGTGAAACATAACTGCCGCATGCGTGTGCGCTGCTTTGTTCCAGGCGATGATTTTCCCGTTCTGCCTACACTGTTCCATGTTTGGCCTACAGTGAACTGGTTTGAGCGCGAAGCCTTCGACTTGTACGGCATTGTGTTTGAAGGGCACCCAGACTTGCGTCGAATCCTTACTGATTACGGCTTTATCGGTCACCCCTTCCGCAAAGATTTCCCTGTCTCTGGCTATGTGGAAATGCGCTACGACGCAGAACAGAAACGGGTCATCTATCAGCCTGTCACTATTGAACCGCGTGAAATTACGCCACGAGTGGTTCGCGAAGACGATTACGGAGTGGGGCGCTAAGTACCATGGCAGAAATTCAGAATTACACGCTAAACTTTGGTCCTCAACACCCGGCTGCACACGGTGTGCTGCGTTTGGTGCTTGAATTGGACGGCGAAGTTATTCAACGCGCTGACCCCCATATTGGTTTGTTGCACCGCGCGACAGAAAAACTGGCCGAACACCGTACGTTCTTGCAAGCGTTGCCTTACATGGATCGCTTGGACTATGTATCCATGATGGTGAACGAGCACGCATACTGTTTGGCAGTAGAGCGTCTAGTAGGGGTTGAAGTTCCTCTACGTGCTCAGTACATCCGCGTGATGTTCGACGAAATTACTCGTATCCTGAATCACCTGATGTCCGTGGGTTCACACGCGCTGGACGTGGGTGCGATGGCGGTGTTCTTGTACGCTTTCCGCGAACGAGAAGACCTAATGGATGCATACGAAGCTGTATCGGGTGCACGTCTGCACGCTGCATACTACCGCCCAGGTGGTGTGTACCGCGACTTGCCAGATAGCATGGCTTTGTACCAAGGTAATAAATACCGCAGCGAAAAAGAACTGAAAGCCATGAACGAAGCACGTTCTGGCTCGCTGCTGGATTTCTTGGAAGACTTTACAGACCGCTTCCCTGCTTGCGTAGACGAATACGACACGTTGCTGACAGATAACCGTATCTGGAAACAGCGTTTGGTAGACGTAGGTATTGTGACGCCTGAACGTGCTAAAGCACTGGGCTTTACGGGTCCTATGCTGCGTGGTTCAGGTGTGGAGTGGGATACACGTAAAACCCAACCTTACGAAGTCTACGATCGCATGGAATTTGATATTCCTGTAGGCACTAACGGTGACTGTTATGACCGTTACTTGGTACGTATGGCTGAGATGCGTGAAAGTAACCGTATCATTCGCCAATGTATACAGTGGTTGCGTAACAACCCAGGTCCAGTGATCACCGACAATCATAAAGTGGCACCTCCTTCACGCGAACGCATGAAGACAGGTATGGAAGATCTGATTCACCACTTTAAATTGTTCTCCGAAGGTATGCACGTTCCATCAGGCGAGGTTTACGCTGGTGTAGAGCATCCTAAGGGTGAATTCGGTATTTATCTGGTGTCAGATGGTGGTAACAAGCCTTACCGTATGAAGATTCGTGCACCTGGTTTTGTGCACTTGCAATCGCTGGACGAAATGTCCCGTGGCCACATGATTGCTGACGCTGTCACGATCATTGGTACACAGGATATCGTGTTCGGCGAGATCGACCGTTAAGGCATCACCATGGAAGAACGGAATCAAACTATGCTGCTTTCCGAAAAAGCTTATCAAAGCATCGACAAGGAACTGTTGAAGTTCCCCGATGATCAAAAACGCTCAGCCATTATGGCCTCCTTGGCGATTGCCCAGCAGGAATTGGGTTGGGTGTCTACAGAAGTAATTGAAGATGTAGCGAACTATTTGGGTGTGCCTGCGATTGCGGTGCAGGAAGTAGCTACCTTCTACAACATGTTCCAAACACGTCCAGCTGGTCGTTACACCATCTCTGTATGCACCAACTTGCCTTGCGCGTTGCGCGATGGTGTGAAGTCGGGTGAGTACCTGAAAGAGAAATTGGGTGTGGAATATGGTGAAACAACTGCTGACGGCATGTTCACCGTGATCTCTGGAGAATGTATGGGCTCCTGTGGTGACTCACCCGTGATGTTGGTGAATAACCAGCACATGTGTGTACGTATGGAAGCTGAGCGTATAGACGCCATGTTGGATGGGCTTAGAAAACAGGGAGAGTCTGCATGAGCGCACCTGATATTTTGAAGCAGCTGTCGCAAGGCCTGACGCCTGATCCAGCCAATGATTTGTCGCGTAGCATGATTTTTCATGGCCGCCACATTCAACCTCAAATGTTGGCAGACCTAGACGGTACGAACTGGGGCTTGGAAGACTACGTTAAACGTGGTGGTTACGAGGCTCTGCGTAAAGTTGTGACCAGCATGACACCAGATGAGGTGATTGCTGAAGTTAAAGCGTCTGCGTTGCGTGGTCGTGGTGGTGCGGGTTTCCCTACAGGGTTGAAGTGGAGCTTTATGCCCCGCACATTGCCAGGTCAAAAATACCTGGTGTGTAACTCTGACGAAGGTGAGCCAGGTACATTTAAAGACCGTGACTTGCTGCGTTTTAACCCACATATCGTGATCGAAGGTATGGCTATTGCAGCGTATGCAATGGGCATTAGCGTGGGCTACAACTACATTCACGGCGAAATTTTTGAAGTGTACCAACGCTTTGAAGAGGCGTTGGAGCAAGCACGTAAAGCGGGCTTCTTGGGTGACAAACTGTTTGGCACCGACTTCAACTTCCAGTTGCACGCGTTCCATGGTTATGGCGCTTACATTTGCGGTGAAGAAACCGCATTGCTGGAATCCTTAGAAGGCAAGAAAGGTCAACCGCGGTTCAAACCGCCATTTCCAGCAAGCTTTGGTTTGTATGGCAAACCGACCACAATTAACAACACGGAAACCTTTGCTTCAGTGCCTTGGATTATCCGTAATAGTGGTCAGGCTTACCAAGAGATTGGTTTGCCTAATGCAGGTGGTACAAAGATTTTCTCTATTTCCGGTGACGTACAGCGTCCTGGTAACTACGAGATTCCATTGGGCACGCCATTTTCCACATTGTTGGAGTTGGCTGGTGGCATGCGCGAAGGGCGCAAGCTGAAAGCGGTGATCCCCGGTGGGTCGTCTGCTCCGGTATTGCCAGCAGACATCATGATGGCCACAAATATGGACTATGACTCCATTGCTAAAGCGGGCTCCATGTTGGGTTCCGGTGCAGTGATCGTGATGGACGACACACGTTGCATGGTGAAAAGCCTGCTGCGTTTGTCGTACTTCTATCAGCATGAAAGCTGCGGTCAATGTACACCGTGCCGTGAAGGTACGGGCTGGTTGTGGCGCATGGTTCATCGTATCGAGAACGGCAAGGGCAAACCTTCTGATCTGGATATGCTGGACGAGATTGCTCAAAACATCATGGGTCGCACGATTTGTGCGTTGGGGGATGCGGCGGCTATGCCAGTACGCAGCTTCATCAAACATTTCCGCGACGAGTTCGCACACCACATCGAACACAGTGACTGTGTGGTGCCCAAATATTTGTAGGCTCAGGACGAACTAATGGTAGAACTCACCATCGACGGCATCAAACTAGAAGCGCCTGAAGGCAGCATGGTTATCCAAGCTGCGCAGGATGCTGGGGTGTATGTGCCGCACTTCTGTTATCACAAAAAACTTAGCATTGCGGCTAACTGCCGTATGTGTTTGGTTGATGTGGAAAAAGCACCCAAACCGTTGCCTGCGTGTGCCACACCGGTTACTAACGGTATGGTTGTGCGTACGCGTTCAGAAAAAGCCATCGCTGCACAGAAAAGCGTGATGGAATTCCTGCTGATTAACCACCCATTGGATTGCCCGGTTTGTGACCAGGGCGGTGAGTGTCAGCTGCAAGATTTGGCCGTAGGTTATGGCGGTTCCGAATCTCGCTACGAGGAAGAAAAGCGTGTGGTTGTGGCCAAAGAAATGGGCCCACTGATTTCCACAGAAGCTATGCAACGTTGCATTCACTGTACACGCTGTGTGCGTACTGGCGAAGAAATCGCTGGTCTGCAAGAAGTAGGTATGTTGAACCGCGGCGAACACGCTGAAATCACCACTTTTGTGGGGCGTGCTGTAGAGTCTGAATTGTCCGGTAACATGATTGACGTGTGCCCCGTTGGCGCGCTGTTGTCTAAACCGTTCCACTTCAAAGCTCGTACATGGGAATTGGCCCGTCGCCATTCCGTAAGCCCACACGACAGCTTGGGTGCCAACTTGGTTGTGCAATCCAAAATGGATCGTGTACTGCGTGTAGTACCGTTTGAAAACGAAGCGGTTAACGAGTGCTGGATCAGTGACCGTGACCGTTTCTCTTACACAGGTTTGTACACTGAAGACCGTCTGACACACCCCATGATTCGTGGCAGTGATGGCAGCTGGCGTGAGGCGTCGTGGAGCGATGCACTACAACACGTAGTGGCTGCCATGAACGCGATCCGCGAGAAATTCGGTGCAGATCAAATTGGTGGCTTGGGTAGCCCAACAGCGACTACAGAAGAATTGGCCTTGTTGGCACGTTTGATGCGTGCGCTGGGCTCAGAAAACGTTGACTTCCGTCTGCGTCAAATTGATGCGCGTTTAGATCAAGCACTGGCTGGTACTCCATGGTTGGGTATGCCAGTTACGCAGCTAAACGAGTTGGATCGTGTGTTGGTCGTAGGTTCTTTCCTGCGTAAAGACCACCCACTGATGGCACAACGTCTGCGCCAAGCTGTTAAAGCAGGTGCTCAAGTGTCCTTCATTGACTCTGCTGCTGATGATCCGCACTTCGCACATATTCACCAGCGTATGACCGTTGCACCTAGCCAGATTGCTAATGCTGTGGCTGAAGTGGCTGTTGCGTTGGCTGAAGCTGCTGGTCAAACTGCACCAGCAGAATTTGCTGGTGTACAGGTTAGTGCAGAAGCACGCCGTATAGCTGAAAGCCTAAGTTCTGGCGAGAAAGTGGCTGTGTTTTTGGGCAACATGGTAGTGTCCAGCGATAACGCGAGCGTGATCGCGGCTAACGCTGCTGAAGTGGCTAAAGCTGCTAAAGCGACACTGGGCTGGTTGACTGCAGGTGGTAATACGGTTGGTGGTTACTTGGCGAATGCCGTACCTGCTAACGGTGCTCTGACTGCTGAGCAAATGTTGGCGCAAAGCTTGCGTTCTTACATTGTGCTGCACACAGAGCCAGCCTTTGATAGCGACTACGGTGCTCGTGCTGTAGAAACACTGAAAGCAGCGGCATTGTCCGTGGCCCTGACTCCTTTCCGCAGCGCGGCAGAAGAATGGGCCGATGTGATGCTGCCTATCGCACCATTTACAGAAACTTCCGGTTCTTTTGTGAACGCCGAAGGCCGTGTGCAAAGCTTCAAAGGTGCTGCGGCTCCTTTGGGTGAAACACGTCCAGGTTGGAAAGTGCTTCGCGTGTTGGGTAACCTGTTCCAGTTGGACGGTTTCGACGACGAAACGTCTGAGTCTGTGCGTGACAGCGTATTGGCTGCTGGTATTGAGCCACGTCTAAACAACGCAATCAACGCTAAGCCTGCGCTGGTTGCTGCTGCAGAAGGCCTAGAGCGCGTTACTGATGTGCCTATTTACCGCAGTGATGCGTTGGTACGTCGTGCTGAACCATTGCAACAAACACCAGCAAGCGTACTGCCTACAGCACGTATGAATGCTGCCACACTGGCAAAATTGTCGCTGGCTGACGGTGACAGTGTGCGAGTTCGTTCAGCTCAAGGTGAAACCGTCTTGCCAGTTCAATTGGATGACACGGTGGCATTGGGTAGCGTACGTATCGCGACCGCCTTTGCAGAAACTGCATCGTTAGGAAGCAGCTTCGGTCAACTGACAGTGGAGCGTGTCTAAATGGAACTGCTGACAACTATTCAAAACTTCGGCGAAGGTTTGATTGGTCCTACCGCATGGTATGTGGTGTGGACACTGATCAAAATCGTTTGTATCGCTTTGCCGATCATCATCTGCGTGGCTTACCTGACATACTGGGAACGTAAGATGATTGGTTTCATGCACGCTCGTAAAGGTCCAAACCGCGTGGGTCCACGTGGTTTGCTGCAACCTTTTGCTGACGTGTTCAAACTATTGACCAAAGAAGTTATTGTGCCTAGCAAGGCCAATAAAGTGCTGTTCTTCTTGGGGCCAGTGGTAACGTTGATGCCTGCTTTGGCAGCATGGGCGGTTATCCCCTTTGGTCCAGAAGTGGTCTTAGCAAACATTAACGCAGGTCTGCTGTACATCTTGGCGATTACGTCACTGGGTGTGTACGGCGTGATCGTGGCAGGTTGGGCTTCTAACTCTAAGTACGCGTTACTGGGTGGTCTGCGTGCAGCGGCTCAGGTGCTGTCTTACGAGTTGGCGATTGGTTTTGTGCTGATTACTGTGTTGTTGGTATCGGGCACATTGAACCTAAGCGAAATCGTACAGGGCCAAGATCGTGGGATGTTTGCCGATAGTGGCTTGAACTTCCTGTCTTGGAACTGGTTGCCTCTGCTGCCATTGTTTGTGGTTTACGTGATTTCTGCAGTAGCAGAAACCAACCGTCACCCGTTTGACGTGGTGGAAGGTGAGTCCGAGATTGTGGCGGGCCCAATGGTAGAGTACTCCGGTATGGGGTTTGCTCTGTTCTTCCTGGGTGAGTACGCCAACATGATCTTGTTGTCGGCACTGGCATCCATCATGTTCTTGGGCGGCTGGTTGCCAATCGTTGACTTTGCTCCCTTTACCTGGATTCCAGGCTGGTTGTGGCTGGGTCTGAAAACCTTTGTTGTAGTGTCAATGTTCATTTGGTTCCGTGCGACATTCCCACGTTACCGCTATGACCAGATTATGCGTTTGGGCTGGAAAGTATTCATTCCGCTGACAGGTATCTGGTTATTGGTGGTCGCGATCTGGATGCAGACACCCTGGAACATCTGGCAATAAGGCTCGGGGGCTAAATAATTATGGAAGCGATTAAAGATTTTTTTGGCAGCCTGATGCTGTCCGAGATGCTGAAGGGTATGCGTCTGACCGGGCGTTACTTTTTCCGCCGCAAAATTACGTTGCATTATCCACAGGAAAAAACGCCTACATCGGCGCGTTTTCGTGGGTTGCACGCTTTGCGACGCTATCCCAATGGTGAGGAGCGCTGCATTGCCTGTAAATTATGCGAAGCAGTTTGTCCGGCCTTGGCCATCTCCATCGAATCCGATGAGCGTGCAGACGGCACACGTCGTACTACACGTTACGATATCGATTTAACTAAATGCATTTTCTGCGGGTTTTGTGAAGAAAGTTGTCCAGTTGACTCCATCGTGGAAACACATATCCACGAATACCATGGGGAAAAACGTGGTGACCTGTACTTCACAAAAGAAATGTTGCTGGCAGTAGGGGACCGTTACGAGTCCGAAATTGCTGAGCGACGTGCCGCTGATGCGCCTTACCGCTAAGACAGGAGCAGAATACTCATGTTTTCAACGATTCTGTTTTACGTGCTGGCGCTGGTTATTGTCATCGCTGCGTTCCGTGTGGTCACGGCTCGCAGTCCAGTGACAGCCGTGCTGCATTTGATTTTGACTTTCTTCACAGCCGCTATGCTGTGGATCTCGATGGGGGCCGAGTTCTTGGGCCTATTGCTAATCGTGGTCTACGTTGGTGCGGTAATGGTGATGTTCTTGTTTGTGATCATGTTGTTGGATGTGCGTATGCCATCCATGACAGAGCACTTCAAGGCCTATATGCCAGTGGGCTCCATCGTGGGTCTGATTATGATTGCTGAAATGGCGATTGTATTGTTGCGCGCTTGGGTGGAAACACCTGCAGCTGCCGTAATGCCTGAGAACTACAACAACACGAAAGTGCTGGGCGTACTGATGTACACCGAGTACGTGATGGCTGTGCAAGTAGGTGGGGTAATCCTGCTGGTAGGTATGGTAGCGGCTATTGCGTTGACACTGCGTCGTCGTTCCGATGTGAAGCGTACGGTTTCCTCTAAACAAGTGAAAGTGCGTGCTGAAGACCGTCTGCGTCTGGTTAGCATGCAAGCTCAGGTGGAACAACCCTCTACAGCTTCAGAAACTAACAGCGCTGGAGATAAACAATGATGACACTAGGGTTGACGCACTATCTGATTTTAAGTGCCGTCCTGTTTACTATCGGTTTGCTGGGTTTCTTCTTCAATCGCCGCAATCTGCTGATCCTCTTGATGTCCGTCGAGCTGATCCTGCTATCCGCGAACATGAACTTCGTTGCATTTTCTACCTGGTCAGGTGACATTGCAGGGCAGGTTTTTGTTTTCTTTGTGTTAACCGTTGCAGCTGCTGAAGCAGCTATTGGTCTGGCAATTCTGGTATTGCTGTTCCGTAACTTGCAATCGATTAGCGTAAACAAACTTGACCAGCTCAAGGGTTGATGGGATCGCACATACTATGAACTCACCAAGTCTTTATTTACTCATTGCATTGGCTCCCCTGGTCGGGGCCATGGTGGCTGGCCTGTTTGGTACTGGCTTTCTGGGCCGTTTCATCGGTAAGAAAGCCGCACACAGCATCACTATCTTGGGCGTGTTGATTTCCTTCATCGGTTCGGTGATGGTATTGATGCAGACCATTGATGGTCAAACTTACAACGGTGCTGTGTACACCTGGGCCACTATCGGTAACGTCAGCTGGGAAATTGGTTTCCTGATTGACCGCTTGACGGCATTGATGATGGTTGTGGTTACTTCCGTATCACTGATGGTGCACATTTACACCATTGGCTATATGGCTGAAGACCCAGGCTACCAACGCTTTTTCTCTTACATCTCGCTGTTTACCTTCTCGATGTTGATGCTGGTCATGTCTAACAACATGCTGCAGCTGTTCTTCGGTTGGGAAGCTGTGGGTCTGGTTTCTTACCTGCTGATCGGTTTCTGGTACGAACGTAAAACCGCGATTTTCGCCAACATGAAAGCCTTCTTGGTGAACCGTGTGGGTGACTTCGGTTTTGTGTTGGGTATTGGTTTGCTGTATGCCTACACAGGCAGCATGCGTTACGACGATGTGTTCGCGCATGTAGCACAACTGAGCACCATGAAATTCCCAGGTACAGACTGGCAATTGCTGACAGTAGCGTGTATTGCTCTGTTTGTAGGTGCTATGGGTAAATCGGCTCAGGTGCCTTTGCACTCTTGGCTGCCAGACTCCATGGAAGGCCCTACACCTATCTCCGCACTGATTCACGCGGCGACAATGGTGACAGCAGGTATCTTCATGGTGGCTCGTTTCTCACCTGTGTACGAACACTCCACCACAGCGTTGTCCATGATCATTGTGATCGGTGCAATCGGTGCGTTGTTCTTGGGTGCGCTGGGCATTATCCAAAACGATATTAAACGCGTAGTGGCGTACTCAACCTTGTCTCAGTTGGGTTACATGACTGTGGCACTGGGTGCTTCTACTTACTCGGTAGCGATCTTCCACTTGATGACACACGCCTTCTTTAAAGCGTTGCTGTTCTTGGGGGCTGGTTCGGTCATTATCGGTATGCACCATAATCAAGACATCCGTGCAATGGGTGGGCTGCGTAAATACATGCCTATCACATGGATTACTTTCTTGATTGGTACGCTGGCGTTGGTGGGTACACCATTCTTCTCCGGTTTCTACTCCAAAGAAAGCATCATTGAAGCCGCACATGCTGCAGCTGAAGCGGGTCTGTGGGGTGCTAACTTCGCGTACTACAGTGTATTGATCGGTGTGTTTGTGACATCGCTGTACTCTTTCCGTCTGTACTTCTTGGTATTCCACGGTAAAGAAAACTTCCGCAATCCTTCCAAAGAAGCATTGGGCGATCACCATGCGCTGGAAGGCAACCCACACGAATCACCATGGGTTGTGACAGTACCTCTGCTGTTGTTGGCTGTGCCATCCATCATCACTGGTATCTGGTTTGTGGATCCATTGTTGTACGGTAGTTTCTTTGACAACATCATCACCGTTCACCCAGAAGAACACCCAGCCATTGTTGAGTTGGCTTCCGGTTGGAAAGGTTGGATGGCATACGCATTGCACGGCTTTGTGACTCTGCCATTCTTCTTGGTGGTAGCGGGTATGGTCGTAGCATGGTATTGCTACCTGATTAACCCAGCTGTGCCGGCCGCGATCAAACGCAACACTGCGTTTATCAACAAGGTCATGGAAAACAAATACTACGTGGACTGGTTCAACGAACAAGTCATTGCTCGCGGTGCTCGTTGTTTGGGTACTGGTCTCTGGAAAGGGGCGGATGCTGGCTTGATTGACGGTCTGATCGTCAACGGTAGCGCTCGTGTAGTAGGTTGGGTTGCTGCGGTGTCTCGCCGACTGCAATCCGGTTTCATCTACCACTACGCTTTTGCCATGATCATCGGTATTGTGGTGCTCCTGACATTCTTTGTGCTGACGGTTAAATAATGGCAAGCGATATGGTGTCTTCAACATTTCCCTGGTTATCGCTCGCAATCTTTGTGCCCATTTTTGCCGGCCTTTTGGTGCTGGCACTGGGGCGCGATGATCGTGCTAATTTCACGCGTACACTGGCGCTGATTGGTGCGGTTGCGAGCTTCTTGGTAACAATTCCGCTGTACACAGGTTTCGACCCCAGTACAGCTGACCTGCAGTTTGTAGAGCTAACTCCCTGGATCCAGACCTTTGCCGTCAACTACCACTTAGGTGTAGATGGTATTTCTCTGTGGTTTGTATTGCTGACAGCCTTCATCACCATTATTGTGGTGTTGGCAGGCTGGGAAGTGATTAAGGATCGCGTACCGCAATACATGGGTGCGTTCCTGATTCTGTCGGGTTTGATGATTGGTGTGTTTGCAGCAGCCGATGGCATGCTGTTCTACATCTTCTTCGAAGCTACCTTGATCCCTATGTACATCATCATCGGTGTATGGGGTGGTCCACGTCGCGTGTACGCATCGTTCAAGTTCTTCTTGTACACCTTGTTGGGTTCGTTGCTGACTTTGGTTGCGTTCATCTACTTGTGGAACGTGTCAGGTGGCAGCTTCGACATCAAAACATGGCACGATGTGGCCTTGCCGATCAAACCACAAATTCTGATCTTCTTGGCACTGTTCATGGCCTTTGCTGTGAAAGTTCCAATGTGGCCAGTACACACATGGTTGCCTGATGCTCACGTGGAAGCACCTACTGGTGGTTCCGTTGTGTTGGCGGCGATCATGTTGAAATTGGGTGCGTACGGTTTCTTGCGTTTCTCGCTGCCTATCGCTCCAGATGCATCACACACCCTGTCGGGTTTCATGATTACTCTGTCTTTGGTTGCCGTGATCTACATTGGTCTGGTAGCGATTGTTCAGAAAGACATGAAGAAACTGGTGGCTTACTCTTCAGTTGCTCACATGGGTTTCGTAACACTGGGCTTCTTCATCTTCAACGCCACCGGTATGGAAGGCGCGATCATGCAGATGATTTCCCACGGTTTTGTATCCGGTGCGATGTTCCTGTGTATTGGTGTGCTGTACGACCGTTTGCACTCACGTGAAATTTCCGACTACGGTGGCGTAGTCAGCGTCATGCCACGTTTTGTGACCTTCTTCGTACTGTTCTCCATGGCAAACGCTGGTTTGCCAGGTACCAGTGGCTTTATCGGTGAATTCACGGTGATTATGGGCGCAGTGCAGTACAACTTCTGGATCGGCTTGTTGACTGCTACAGCGTTGATTACTGGTGCTTCCTATTCGCTGTGGTTGCTGAAACGCGTAGCGTACGGCCCCATTACCAATGACAACGTGCGTAGCATGCCAGACCTAAGTGGTCGTGAGTTCTTCATCATGGCTGTGATGGCAATTGCTGTGTTGTACATGGGTGTGTATCCAAAACCGTTCACAGAAGTCATGCACGTTTCGGTTGATGCACTGTTGCAGCATGTGTCTGTATCGAAACTGTAGGCCTGGAAGATTATGGAAAATTCATTTGATTTCGCGTTAGCGCTACCAGAAATTGTGTTGCTGATTTCAGCAGCACTGGTACTGCTGTTCGATGCTTTTAACAAAGGTGAAAACCGCCACAGTACGTTTGTGCTGTCGCTGGTTTCCCTAGTAGTCGTGGCATGCGTCACGTTGTGGCAGTGGAATGCCGACATGTACGGCACGTCTTTCAGCGGTTTGTATGTGGTTGACCCGCTGTCGCACTTCTTGAAGTTTGTCTCCTACATTGCTGTAGCGGTCACCTTGATCTACGGGCGTGCTTACGCTGAGGATCGTGGCCTGTTGAAAAACGGTGGCGAACTCTACACATTGACGCTGATGGCATTGTTGGGTCAGATGCTGATGATCTCTGCCGGCAGCTTGTTGATGGCCTACTTGGGTCTAGAGCTGATGTCCTTTGCGTTGTACGCATTGGTTGCATTGCGTCGTGAGCACCAGCCTTCCGTTGAAGCAGCGATGAAGTACTTTGTGCTGGGTGCATTGGCTTCGGGTATCTTCTTGTACGGTATGTCCATGATCTACGGTGCGACAGGTACATTGAATCTGGGTCAAATTGCTGCAGCGATTTCCACAGGAGAAGCGAACCGTCTGACACTGATCTTCGGTGTGGTGTTTATCGTTGCTGGTTTGGGTTTCAAACTGACTGCAGCACCATTTCATATGTGGACACCAGACGTTTACCAAGGCGCTCCAACCACTGTTGCATTGGTAATTGCCGCAGCACCAAAATTGGCTGCTGTAGCAATGGCTCTGCGTCTGTTGATCGAAGCGTTGCATGGTATTGCGATTGATTGGCAGCCCATGTTGATGTTGCTGGCGATTGCTTCGCTGGTCATTGGTAACCTGACTGCGATCATGCAGACCAACTTCAAACGTATGTTGGCGTTTTCTACTGTGTCGCACATGGGTTTCATTTTCCTGGGCTTCATGGCAGGTGTAGGTGCTGATGGTCTGGTGAACGAAGAAGCATACGGTGCATCCTTGTTCTACGCTGTGATCTACGTGCTGACTACATTGAGCACCTTCGGTCTGATGCTGGTGCTGAGCCGTCAAGGTTTTGAATGTGAAAACATTGATGACTTCAAAGGTTTGAACCGTCGTCACCCAATCTTGGCATTTGTATTGTTGCTGTCCATGTTCTCGTTGGCTGGTATCCCTCCTTTGGCAGGTTTCTACGCCAAGTTGGCTATCCTTCAAGCGGTGATTGGCGCAGGTTACATTAGCGTAGCGATTGTGGCTGTACTGATGTCCTTGATTGGTGCGTTCTACTATCTGCGCGTTGTTAAAGTTGCTTACTTTGACGAACCAGAAGAGAAAAATGCAGAACCACTGTCTTTGGGTTGGGTAACTGGCGGTATTCTGTCTCTGAACGGTTTGCTGGTGCTGGTTTACGGTATACTGCCCGGCAGCTTGTTGGCGCTGTGTATACAGGTTATCCGTGATTCGTTGGTTTTCTATTAAGAGGTAGTTATGGGACAGGGTACGGCGGTTTGGGTGTTGATTGCATTGTCGTTTGTGACGGCTAATCTTCCCTTTCTTGTTCAACGTCCCCTGTTCTGTATGCCTTGGCGTCAAACAGGCGAGGCAAATGGCTCCACAGCATTACGATTGTTGCGCTGTGTAGTGATGGCAGCACTGGTAGCCGGTGCTGCTTATGCCTCGCACTACTATATTTCTCGTGCTTTTTTCAATAGTAGCTCTGTGTTGTTAATGACAGTAGCTGGGGTAGTAGTACTGTTTGCTGTGCTGATGTGGTTGCCTGGTTTTTGGTTGCGACAACAGCCTGCTATTGAAAAAGGTGTGATGACACGCCTGATCGAGTTTCTTATTTTGTTTGTGTTGATGGGTGTCTTAGGCTTTGCCTTTGAGGCCAGTCAAGGTAACGTATTTCCACAGCGTTGGGAGTTCTATGCCATAGGTTTATGCCTGTATGTAGTGTTGGGCTACCCTGGCTTTGTAGTACGTTACTTGGTGAAACGACGTCGCGGTGGCAATGCTGCTATGGCCGCAGACGGCGTGTATTAAGTTATTTTCTTTTGTATTGCATACCCTTTGATCCACTGCTACCCCGTATCGTCTGGTTTGGTAGCGTGAACAAAGGGTTTTCTTTTTTGTGTGCGTATCATGTCACATTTGATTCTTCAGTCTCCACGTCTTAACCCTGTTGCTATTGAAAAAATTGCTGCGTTGGTCAGTGCTGATGGCGTGCAAGAGTTAGGCCCTACCGTAGTGCGCTTATTGGAAGCAGATGCTAGCTGCAAAGATGTGGTGAAAGCGGAGTGTGAGCGTACGGGTATGGACTTCGCCTTTCTGGATAACATCCAGTTGCTGCGTGAGTGCCGTATTCTGGCGATGGACATGGATTCAACCCTCATCAATATCGAATGTATTGACGAAATTGCTGCTGCTGTAGGTCGTAAAGAACAAGTGTCTGCCATTACAGAAGCGGCGATGCGTGGTGAAATCAAAGACTTTTCTGAAAGCCTGATTCGTCGCGTGGCCTTGTTAGAGGGTGTGCCAGAGACTGCTTTGCAAGAGGTGTATGACCAGCGTTTGAATGTGAATGCCGGGGCAGAGCGCTTGGTAGGTGAGGCTAAAAAGCATGGTGTACGTACGCTATTGGTGTCAGGTGGTTTTACCTTCTTTACCGAGAAACTGAAAGCGCGTTTGGGTATTGATGAGGCCTATGCCAACACCTTGGAAGTGCGTGATGGTAAGTTGACGGGGCGTGTGTTGGGCGATATTTTGGATGCCCAAGCTAAAGCGGATCACGTTGCACGTTTGGCGGCAGAGCTTAATGCCACACCCGAGCAGATCATCGCTGTAGGTGATGGCGCTAATGATTTGAAAATGATGGCTAAAGCCTATTACTCGGTGGCTTACCGCGCTAAGCCCGTGGTGCAAGAGCAAGCGCGTTATGCGTTGAATCACGCTCCGCTGGATGCCATTATCAATTGGTTTAGATTGAGTTTTTAATGTGCGTAATAGTCTGCTTGTGATGGGTAGACTAGCGTAGATGGTGAATGAACCCTCCCTGATGTGGAGGGTTTTTTTGTTATGTACCTACAGTTAGAAACCGACTTACTCACGACTGGGCTGCATACTCAGGGGAGGCGGAGGAAAACTTTTTTGATTTGGTGTCTCAAATCACAAAAAGTTGTTCCGCAGTCCCCCGGCATGTGCGATGGATACAGCAGTCGTTAAGCCTTCCTAAACACCAAAGCTAACCCCGCCAAAATAGCCACCATACCTACTAACGCTAAAGCCGGCAGAGCATTACCTAAAAACACGTAGTCCATAATCACCGTGACCACAGGCACTAAGTAAAACAAGCTGGTGATGTTGACCAGATTGCCTGAACGTATCATGCGATACAGCAGTAATTGCGCAGCGACCGAAATCACCAAGCCTAGCCATAACAGCGGAATCACTAATCCCCAGTCTAGATTCAGCGTTTGGGTTTCAAAAGGCAGCACGATGACGCACAGTAATAATGTCATCACGTACTGTAGCGGCAGAACAGCATCAGGAGCTTGTTGTATACGTTTCTGGCGCAGTGAGCCAAAGGTAATGCAAGCCAGCGCTCCTAGGCCGTATAGCAGCCCTAGCGTAGAGATATTCACTACCGAGGCACCTTGCCATACTACTAAGGCTAAACCTGCCATAGAGAGCAATAGGCCGCTTAAGCGCCAAATGGAAAATCGACGCTCAGTAAGCAGTAGGGTGAGCACAGGTTGGGTGCCTAGTAAGGTAGCCAATAAGCCGGGCGTAATGCCGTGTGCCATGGATTGAAAGTAGCAAATGGAATAGCCACCTACTAATAACAAGCCGGTGCTGGCTACTTGCCAGCGTGTACCTTTGGCGGGCCATATGGGTCTGCGTAAACCTAACAGCAGCAAAGCACCCATGGCTAAGGAAAACCGTAATAACAGCAATACGGTGGGAGAGGCGTAATCTAGCCCCCAGCGTGTAAACAGGGCAGCACTGCCCCATAACAATACGAATAGTCCCATGGCCGCATGTGCAGACCACGCAGGATTAAAAAATGACATGATAGTCTCATCTAGTAAAAGCTATAGGTTTCGGCTAACAGTGGTTGCTTTCACTTGCTAACGTTGAAAGCCGAAGAAAGTCAGTAATGAGGGTCGTTAAGCTACTGCTACGACTACGCTAGACATTACTGGAGGCGCTATAGATGAGGGAGGGGGAGGGTTTGCCGCATTCACGCGCACACCGGCCGCCCAAGAGGGGCAAGCGCGAGTAGAGTGGTGTGTGGTTAGCAGCATGAATGGGTTCTATAAAATGAACTATACCTGCCCACTATAACGAGTGTTTTTGGCGTGGGCAAGTATTTTTGCGGAGTTTTTTAAGCGCGGCTAATACGCTGCAACAGGTTAAGTACGTGTTGCGCTCGGTCTTTTACAGCGATGTCGCTGGGCATTTCCATTTTGAGCTTGTCAGGCCCAGAAAAACGTATGTGTTTGTTTTTTTGCACCAGTTCAATCAAGGTGATGGGGTCTACATTGGGTTTACTGGAAAATTGTATGTTGGCATAGTCACTGGTTACATCCACTTTGGTAATGCCAAGAGCTTCGGCAGCTAAACGTATACGGTGTACAGCCATCAGCGTTTGAGCCGCTTCGGGTAAGGGGCCGTAGCGATCAATAAGTTCTTCTTGCAGGCTGTTTAACTCATCATTGTCACGGGCGTGAGACAGTTTTTTGTAGAGTCCTAAACGTGCGTGTACATCAGGGCAGTAATCAGCAGGTAGCAACGCTGAAGCGCGCAGGTTCACTTCGCAACCACTGGTGAATGGGCTATCTAAGTCGGGCTCTTCGCCTGCTTTCAATGCTTTGATCGCGGTATTCAGCATGTCGGTGTACATGGAGAAACCGATCTCTTGAATATTGCCAGACTGGTGCTCGCCCAACACTTCACCTGCACCCCGAATTTCTAAGTCGTTCATGGCCAAGAAGAAGCCTGAGCCTAATTCTTCCATGGCTTGAATGGCTTCTAACCGTTTTTTAGCATTGCTGGTAATAGCATCTTCGCCGGGGGTGAGCATGTAGGCATAGGCTTGGTGGTGTGATCTACCAACACGACCACGTAGCTGGTGCATCTGGGCTAAGCCTAGTTTGTCGGCACGGTGAATCACAATGGTGTTAGCACTGGGCACATCGATACCTGTTTCGATAATGGTGGTGCACAGCAAAACGTTAAAGCGTTTTTGGTAGAAGTCCTTCATCACGCTTTCAAGTTCGCGCTCAGGCATTTGGCCATGCGCAACCCCAATACGGGCCTCGGGTACCAGTTCTTCTAATCGTGCTCTACGGTTTTGGATGGTTTCTACTTCGTTATGCAAGAAGTACACCTGCCCGCCGCGTTTCAATTCACGTAGTAGGGCTTCTCGTATGGTGCTGCCATCTTCACGACGCACGAAGGTCTTAATGGCTAAGCGTTTTTGTGGGGCCGTGGCAATCACCGAGAAGTCGCGTATGCCTTCTAGAGACATACCCAGAGTACGAGGAATGGGGGTGGCGGTGAGTGTCAGTATATCTACCTCTGAACGCAACGCTTTGAGTGCCTCTTTTTGACGTACGCCAAAACGGTGCTCTTCATCGATAATGACTAAGCCTAGGTTTTTAAACTGCACGCTAGAGGATAGAATTTTGTGAGTACCAATCACAATATCCACCTGCCCGGATGCCAAGCCGTCTATGGCTTGTTTACTTTCTTTACCTGATCTAAAGCGTGATAGTTCCGCAACCCGTACGGGCCAGTCGGCAAAACGGTCGCTAAAGGTCTGAGCGTGTTGTTCTGCTAGCAGGGTAGTAGGGCACAGCAGGGCGACTTGCATGCCATTGGCTACCGCCACAAAGGCTGCACGCAAGGCTACTTCGGTTTTGCCAAAGCCTACATCACCACAAATGAGCCTATCCATAGGGCGGCTGGAGCGCATGTCGTCCAGCACAGAGTCAATGGCGGCTTGTTGATCGGGAGTGGCTTGGAAACCAAAACCAGCGGCAAACTCTTCGTAGTCGCTAAAGGGTAGTTTGTATTGATTGCCCGTGCGTAGCGCTCGCTTGGCGTACAGGTCCAGCAATTCAGCAGCGGTATCACGGGCTTGTTTTGCCGCTTTACGGCGCGCTTTTTCCCATTGGCCTGAACCCAGCTGATGCAAGGGGGCAGATTCGGCATCTGTGCCGCTATAACGGGAAATAAGGTGTAGCTGCGATACGGGGACATAAAGCGTGGCTTCCTTGGCGTACTCAAGGTGCAGCAACTCCATAGGGCCTTCGCCCAAGTCCATCTCTATTAAGCCGCAATAGCGGCCAATGCCGTGTTCACTGTGTACAACAGGGTCGCCTGCGCGTAACTCGGATAAGTCGCGCACCATGGCTTCAACGTCAGTGGTTTTTTCTTGTTTTCCACGTCTACGTTGACTGCGGGCTTGGGTGGGGTAGAGGTCGTTTTCCGTCAGAATGCTGATGGCAGCGCTATGCAACGCAAACCCCTGCGATAGGGGGGCAACCACCAAGGCGAACTGCGCATCAGATTGCAAGAAATCCTGCAGGTCAGCAGGAATGGATGGCACGTGTAGACCAAACTCTTGCAGCATTTGCCCTAAGGTTTCGCGTCTACCAGCAGAGTCAGCGCACAGCACAGTACGTCGAGTAGGATCGGTAATTTCACGACGTAAGGCGGCGACAGGGTCTTCGGCACGGCGGTTGACAGCGACTTCAGGTAATGCCTCAAAATCAGGGTGTGGTGCACCGGCTTGTAGGTTGAGTCTTGGGTATTCTTTGAGGCGTGCATACAGTTCACTTTCATTTAAGAATAGTGAGTGTGGTGGCAGCACAGGGCGCTCACGGTCAGCATTTAAGAAGGTGTAGCGGCTATAGGTATCGGTGTGAAAGTGCTCAATAGCGCCAGCTAAATCGCCGTGGGTGACCATCAGAGCTTGATCGCTCAGGTAATCAAACAACGTAGCAGTGTGCTCAAAAAAGAGGGGTAGGTAATATTCCACACCGGCAAAGGCGATGCCATTACCTATATCTTTATACGGTAGAGCACGAGACGGGTCGCCTTCAAATACCTCACGGAAGCGGCTGCGGAACAGGGTGCGTGCCGCCTCATCCATAGGGAACTCGCGTCCCGGTAGCAACTGCACTTCAGGTACAGGATATAGACTGCGCTGGGTGTCGGCATCAAAGGCGCGTATGGATTCGATTTCGTCATCGAACAAATCCAAACGGTATGGCAAGACGGAACCCATTGGGAAAATGTCTATCAGGCCACCACGCACACAAAACTCGCCGGGTGCCGTAACTTGGGTGACGTGATTATAATTAGCCAGCACCATCTGTTCGCGTAGCTGGTTTTCGTCTAGTTTGCTGCCTTGTTTAAACGAAAAGGTATAGGCGGCCAGAAAAGAGGGTGGAGCCAAACGGTACAGTGCTGTGCTTACTGGTACGGTTAGTACATCAACGGTTTTCTGCTGTAGGGCGTGCATGGTTTGCAAGCGTGAAGACACTAAGGCTTCATGCGGTGAAAAACCATCATAGGGCAGAGTTTCCCAGTCAGGAAACTGTCTAATGTTTAAACTGGGAATGAATAAGGGTAGTTCGTCAGCCAGTCGTGATGCATCCAGCGGGTTGGCACATAGAATGACTAGGGGGCGAGCACTGCGCAGGGCTAAGTCAGCCAGCAAGCAAGCATCGCCAGAACCAGGTGGAAGGCTTTGGGTATAGCGCTGCCCCGGCTTCAGAGATTTCAGCAGCTCGCCAGTGCTGGGTAAAGACAGTGCGGCAGAGATGTTGGATGAAGTCAGGGAGCTCATGGTAAGGAATCGTATGAGTAAAAAAATTATTGCAATTGTACCGGCTGCAGGCGTAGGTACGCGGGCTCGCCGAGGTGGATCCGTGTTGTTGTCAGCAACGGTGCCTAAACAGTACGCGTTAATAGGTGGCGAACCTATGCTACGCCGAACCGTGCGAGCGTTGTTGCGTGAACCACGCATTAGTCAGGTTAGGGTTATTGTAAGCAGGGAAGACACTTGGGTGGAATCTTGTTTGCAAGGAATGGAGCGCACGGTGTGGCGACACTGTGGTGGAGAAACACGCGATCAGACTGTGCGCCAGGCCTTAGAAGACTTACGTGCCGATGACGATACCTGGGCATTGGTGCACGATGCCGCCCGTCCAGGAGTCCCTGCAGAGGATTTAGAACGCTTGATTTCTGCCTGCTTAGAACAAAATCAAGGTGGTCTCTTGGCGTGGCCAGTGACTGATACCGTCAAGCGTCA
Source organism: Paenalcaligenes sp. (assembly GCA_052103955.1). GTDB lineage: Bacteria > Pseudomonadota > Gammaproteobacteria > Burkholderiales > Burkholderiaceae_B > Paenalcaligenes. Next base: position 68,730 of record JBQELO010000015.1, read on the forward strand.
AACGCCTTTGCAAGACGATAGGTTGACACGCAGTGAGCAAACAGTAGATCGTGACGGCTTGTGGTTGGCACAAACGCCACAAATGTTCAAAGCTAATTACCTATTGGACTGCTTGCAAAAAGCTCAGCAACAAGGGGCCAGCATTACCGATGAGGCATCTGCTGTGGAGCTGCAAGGTGGCCAGCCTTTATTAATACCGGGCTCCAAACGCAATTTGAAAGTGACGTGGCCCGAAGATTTTGAACTGATGGATAGGTGGTTATAAGCCATGGATATTCGAGTAGGACAGGGTTTTGATGTGCACGCTCTGGTAGAGGGACGTGACTTGATTATTGGTGGTGTAACCATTCCCCACACGCATGGCTTGGCAGGGCATTCAGATGCTGATGTGTTGCTGCATGCCGTAACTGATGCACTGTTAGGTGCCGCGGCGTTGGGGGATATAGGTAGACACTTCCCCGATACTGACCCTCGCTATAAAGGGGCGGACAGCCGAGTCTTATTGCGCGATGCGATGGCGTTAGTGGCGGGCTTGGGATGGAAGGTGGTGAACGTGGATGCCACAGTGCATGCACAAGCACCCAAAATTGGCCCTCACGCGGCCGCGATGGTGGCGAATATTGCAGCCGACCTTGCTCTGGATACAGACAGGGTGAATATCAAAGCCAAAACGAATGAAGAATTAGGCTATTTGGGGCGCAAAGAGGGTATTGCCGCCACAGTCGCTGTATTGCTGTGGCGTGATTAACCCCTTTTAGGATGCGCTGCGCTTTAGGCGTGGAATAGTGATGCGTACTAACAAGCCTTGGGGCGGATGAGAAATCAGCTCCAAGGTGCCATTAACATGGCCAAGGAGGCGTTCAACAATGGAGAGTCCCAAACCAGCACCGCTTACCCCAGTTCTTGCGGTTTCACCACGAGAAAATGGGCGCAGCAAACGTTGTACCTCATGTGGCTCAATCCCAACCCCTTGGTCTTCTACCGTAATCTCAATGCTATTGCCGCGTGTTGAGGCGGTAAGGTAGATATTGGCTTGATTGGTTAAGGGGCTGCGACCATAACGCCTAGCATTTTCAATCAGGTTGCTGACTATACGTTTTAGGTCGTTTGCTTGTATACGAGCAAAAAGAGCGGTTTCAATTTCTGCTGTTAGGTTGCCACCTAGGCTTTCAGTATGAGAGCGTTCTCTATCGATCAGTTCTTGTAGAGCATGGGATACATCAATACCCTCTTCGGGTACGGCACCCGCTGGTCTAGCGTATTCCATCAATTGACCAATACTGTGGTCAATCTGCGCCAAGTCTTCGTCAATCGCATGGCGTGTTTCATCACTGACGTTGCTCAGCTCAATTTCCAGACGCATACGTGCCAGCGGTGTGCGTAAGTCGTGCGAGATACCGGCCAGCATGATTTCCCTATCGGCCTCTGCTTGGCGTATATCGCGTGCCATACGGTTAAAGGCAACGTTCAATTCACGAATTTCGTTGGGGCCGCGCTCAGGCAGAGGGGAAGGGGTTTCACCTCTGGCCAATTGCTGCGCTACTTTGGCAAGTCTTGCTAAGGGGTGATTCACAAAGCGTACACTGACGGCAGCACCAATTAATGCTAGTAGTAAGGCGGTAATTGCCCATCCTAGCCATTCAGGACCAGCGGTAAGTGTTAATTGCTCTCTATCAAAAACCAGCCAGTACTTGTCGTCGTTGATATCAAAAGATACCCAGATGCCGGGCATCTGGTTGACCGACCACATCACCAAGGTTTGGCTACCTAAACCGGCGCGGATTTCTCGGTAGACCTCTTGCCAGTAATTAGAACGTTGTAGTGGCTCAAGCGTATCGTTGCTATCACGTGGTTGTACACGTAAGCCTTCTTTGGTAGCTAGGTCTAAAAGTAAGGCAGGACGCACATGCGGCGGTGCATACATGAGTGCTGAGCGAGTGATACTTACTGCTGTGGTCACTCGTTGGGCCATCTGTCGGGCACGTGGGCCTTCTTCCATACTGAAAAAAACTTGCAGCCATGCGCCCAAGCTGATGAGCATCAATGCAGCAAGTAATAAGAAGGAACGACTAAAAAGGCCAAGAGAAAAACCAGATCGCTGCTGCGATCTGGCTTGTGTGGAAGATGGCTGGGGTGACGTGTACATACCTCAAGTCTAGATTAGTTTCCGCCGTCCGGTATAAATACATAGCCTAGTCCCCACACAGTTTGGATGAAGATGGGTTTAGATGGGTTGGGCTCTATAAGTTTACGCAAACGGGAGATCTGTACGTCCAGACTGCGGTCAAAGGCTTCATATTCACGACCACGGGCCAATTCCATTAGCTTGTCGCGAGACAGAGGGATTTTGGGGTGACGTGCAAACACTTTCAGAACCGAGAACTCGCCAGTAGTAATAGGCACTACTTCTTCGCCTTTGGTTAACGTGCGAGTAGAAAGGTTCAGAGTGTAAGGACCAAACTCTATGGATTCGTTTTCTTGGCTAGGCGCACCGGGGTGTTCTTCAGTGCCGCGTCTACGCAAAATGGCGTTCACGCGTGCTAGCAATTCGCGAGGGTTAAAAGGTTTGATGAGGTAGTCATCAGCACCCATTTCCAAGCCTACGATACGGTCGATTTCCTCGGCTTTTGCGGTAAGCATAATGATGGGCGTGTTATCATGCCCACCACGTAAGCGGCGACAAATTGATAGGCCATCTTCACCTGGAAGCATCAGGTCTAGTACCAGCAGATCAAAATGTTCGCGCTGCCAGAGTTTGGACATTTCTTTGCCATCCTCAGCAACAAAAACATTAAAACCTTGTTCCGAGAGATAACGGCGCAGTAGATCGCGCAGTCGGGGATCATCGTCAACGACGAGAATTTTACGGGATAAAGGTTGTGCTTGTGTATTCATAATGAAGGTGACTGGCTCCGTGTTGTTCGCATCAGGGCTGTTTCAGAAATTTAACTGATTCAGACTCGTGGGTACGAAATGTTAGGGGAAGACCATCGCGAAACGCCGTGTTTTCTAAGGCCGCTAGAGTGCAATTTTATAGATGTAACAGTGCTTGTAAAGCCTTTCTCGTAATTGTTTTGTAGTTCTTTGTTAATGACAGAAAAGACGTAAAATAGCACTATGCAAGTACATATTTTGGCTTTAGAAACATCAACATCAGTTTGTGGAGTCGCCTTGTTAAGCCAACAAGGTGAAACGACACAGCTATACGTACGTCGTCATGAAGGCAGCAGCGAGCACGCCGAATTTCTGCTACCTATGGTAGAAGAAGTGTTGGCAGAAGCAGGCGTAAAACGGCATGAAATCTCAGCAATAGCCTTTGGGCAAGGCCCTGGTGGCTTTACTGGACTGCGCGTGGCCTGTGGTGTGGCGCAAGGTTTGGCTTTCGCATTGGATTGCCCCGTCGTACCCATTCCATCGTTATTAGCGGTTGCTGAAGCACTAGAAAAAGTACCCGGACAACTGGAAGTGGTGGCCATAGATGCTAGGATGCAAGAGCTTTATGTGGCGGCGTATCGCTACGAGGAAGAGCGTAAAAACTGGTATTCTTGTTACAATTCGTTACTAATAGACGTTCAGGTTTTACCTGATTGGTTGATGTACATACGTAATCAAGAAAATGAAGCAGGTACCATTCGAGTAAGTGGTGACGCTATAGCGGCGTTTCCTGACTTGGTGGCTACATTGCAGAATATGCCTAGTGTACAGCTAACAGAGGCATCAAAACCGGATGTTGAGGCAATTGCGTATCTGGGTTTGAATGCGTATCTGGCTGGTGAGGGTATAGCGCCAGAACTGGCAGCCCCCAGCTACGTGCGCGATAAAGTAGCATTCACCACAGCAGAAAGAGAACAGGGGTTGGGCGGTAACCCTGCTGCAGTCTGGCGCCCCGTGTGATGACGACAAGGATGCTGAGCATGACCCATGCAGTAAACATTCGAGAAATGAAACTGGCTGATGTGGCGGTGGTGGCAGGAATAGAAGCCCAGGTGCAGCAGTTTCCTTGGAACGAGGCTAATTTTCGTGACAGCTACCTAGCCTGTCATGTGATGCTTGTTGCTGAAGTTCAAGATAGCGTTGTGGGGTTTATGGTCATCATGATGGGGCCAGATGTGGGTGAGCTGCTGCTTATTGGCGTAGCCCCCGACTGGCAATCTCAAGGGGTGGGTTCCACGTTACTTGAGGCCGGAGAGCAGTTGGTGCGTCAAAAAGGTAGAGAAGCGTTGCTGCTGGAAGTTCGACGTTCTAATCAACAAGCACAAGTGTTTTATGCGGCGCGTGGTTATTGCCAAATAGGCATGCGCAAGAATTACTATCCATTAGATGAGCAGCAGCGTGAAGATGCGTTGTTGCTGCAAAAAGATTTAGGCGTAGAGTAGTTATGGACGTTTCAACCTCATCAGGTGTGGTATTGAACTCTGTACAGCTGGCTTGGTTGCAAGAGCTGGGGATAGAGCGTACGCATTTGCATAGGTTGGGGGCGAGTGTTGCCAGTGCCGCTGTGAATCGTACTGCAGCGGGGCAGGCCACCGCACCAACGACTGCTACGCCAGAAGCGTCGGTGGCGACAACTGCTGCAACTGTGCCAGGAGTTGTGGCTGCTCCTGCACCTATGGCTATCCCTCAAACAGAGGGTGGGTTGCAGGCGGCTATTCAGGCGTTACGTAAGGCGGCTGGCATACGACAAAACACACGTGCTGACACCGAGTCTGACACGGAAAGTGCAGCGGCTCCTGCGAAAATTCCTGATACTTTTGAGGCATTAAAAGAGGCTGTGCATCAGTGCCAAGCGTGTGGATTGCATCAGATGCGGTCACAGGCAGTTTTTGGCAAAGGGCAGCAACAAGCGCGATGGCTGGTGTTGGCAGATGCGCCTGGTGATGTGGACGATAGGCATGGTATTGCCTTTGATGGTCAGGCAGGCGAGCTATTGCAAGCGATGTTGACCAGTGTGGGACTCAATGAGGCTGAACACTGTTTCATTACGCATTTGGTGAAATGTAGGCCACTGAATAATCGACAGCCTGAGGCTGAAGAGGTTAGTGCCTGTAGCCCTTATACGCTCAAACAGATTGAACTGGTGCAACCAGCATATATTTTGGTGTTAGGCCAGTTAGCCGCGAATCAACTGTTGAATAACAGCAGCGACATAGAAGAGTTGCGCGAGAAAGTGCACCACTGGCAATCGCCAGAGGGCAAGTCTATACCGTTGATTGTGACTTACCATCCAGCGGCGTTGCTATTACGTCCGCAACATAAAGCCAATGCGTGGCGTGACCTAGCATTGGTTAAAGCCCTGAATCAACAGGGCTAAAACTCAACTAGCTGTTATTCGCAGCGGTGGCGGCTTAGTGCGCGGCCATGGCCTTTTTGGCCAATTTGTCGACGCAACTGTGGGAACTTGTTGTGGTTATGATGGCTCCAGCGTATAAACAGCAGCATCAGAGACGCTACCAGCAAGCCAAAGATCACAATAATCACGTTGATAGGCAGGTTTAGCCACAGCATTAAGCTGTACATCGCCAACATCAACAAGATGTTCAATTGCTCATTAAAGTTCTGTACCGCAATGGAGTGGCCGGCTGACAAGAGCACGTGGCCACGGTGTTGCAGCAAAGCATTCATAGGCACCACAAAGAAACCAGACAAGGCGCCAATCATGAGTAGTAATGTATAGACAGCCCAAGGCGAATAAACCACAGGCATCAATAACACTACTAAGCCCATTAATACGCCCATAGGCAGCACTTTAAGAGAGTGGCGCAGCGGAATATGGCCCGCACAGACGGCGCCAATCACTGTACCGAAGGCAGCAACCCCCATCAAAATAGTGGCTTCGTCTAGCGTATAGCCTAAATGCTGAGCACCCCACTCAATCACAATCAATTGCAAGGTTGCGCCAGCACCCCAGAATAAGGTGGTTACCGCTAGCGAGATTTGGCCCAGTTTGTCGCGCCACAGCACAAGCACGTAAAAACGGAAGTCACGCAGCAGGGCAATGGGGTTGGTTTTTTGTTTGGGGTATTGAATGTTGGTGTTGGGGATCATCAAGTTACATAGCGCTGCAGCAATATAAATACAGCCTATGACTAGGATCGCTATTTCGGCACGGTTTTGTGCAATGGCCGTAATACCTGGTACTTGTTGCAGGTGGTGATATACCTCTGGGGTAATCAGTACACCGCCTAATACCGTACCAACAATAATGGACAATACGGTTAGCCCTTCAATCCAACTATTGCCCTTCACTAGATCGTGTGGGGGCAGCATCTCAGTAACAATACCGTATTTAGCCGGAGAGTATGCGGCGGCGCCAATCCCTACCAAGGTGTAGGCAAAGAAAATGGTGAACAGCTGTACGGATGCGTCGTTAGAAATGAACTGATAGGCAAACATCAGGGCACAGCCCAAGATTTTTACCGAGTTGGTGATGAACATGACCCGCCCTTTAGGGTAGGCGTCGGCAAATGCACCAACAAAGGCTGCTAGCACCACATAGGCCAGAGCAAACCACCATTTCATCATGGGAAGCATCCAACTCGGACCTTGCAGGTCAGCAATCAGGGCAAATGCTGCAATCAGCAAGGCGTTGTCGGCAATGGACGACAGCGCTTGTGCGCCCATGACTAGATAAAAACCTCGTTTCAAAATTTTTCCTTATTGGTAGCCTTACTAGCATTGTAAGGCATGCGCTTAGCCCTGTAGGTCATACTAGGCGCGGTATGATGCAAAATTGAAGCCAAAGAGCCAAATCATATATCAGTATCAATATTTTGATGAGTAGAATTTGGCGCGGGCGCTGTGTGCGGTATCATTACGTTTTTGGCTTTTAGCATCACAATGGAATTGGTGTGTTTGTGCCAATTGGGTGATGTTGCAAGCTCTTCGCTAACGCTTGTTTATTGAACTTGTGCGTTTAACTCAAATAAAACTTGCCGGATTCAAGTCGTTTGTAGACTCCACTGTGATACCTACTCCTAGTCAGTTAGTAGGGGTGGTGGGGCCAAATGGCTGTGGGAAATCCAATATTATTGACGCCGTACGGTGGGTGTTGGGTGAAACCCGAGCCTCAGAGCTGCGCGGCGAGTCCATGCAGGACGTTATCTTTAATGGCAGTGGCAATAGGCGTCCTTCGGCTAGGGCGTCTGTAGAGTTGGTTTTTGATAACAGCGAAGGCCGTGTAGGTGGGCAATGGAACACCTATAGCGAGATCTCGGTAGGCCGTGTGCTAACGCGAGATGGCAATAGCAGCTATTACATCAATAACCAGCAAGTTCGTAGACGAGATATTCACGATATCTTCTTGGGTACTGGCTTAGGGGCCAGAGGCTACGCCATTATTGGTCAGGGCATGATCAATAGGTTGATTGAGGCCAAGCCAGAAGAACTACGTGTGTATCTGGAGGAAGCCGCTGGCGTATCGCGCTATAAAGAGCGCCGCAAGGAAACCGAAAGTAGGCTTGCTGATACGCGTGAAAACCTGACGCGTCTTGATGACATCATGAGCGAGTTGGACGATCAGCTAGAGCGTCTACATAAACAAGCCGAAGTGGCGATGCACTATAAGTCGCTGCAAGAAGAGGGCGAGCTGAAACAGCATTTGCTGTGGTTGCAGCGTGAAAGCAGTGCTAAAGATGACCAACAGAAAAAAAGCGTAGCCATTGAGCAGGCGCAAACGGATGTAGAGGCCGCGATTGGCGGCTTACGTTCGGTAGAGGCACAGCTAGAAACGCTACGTCAATCGCACTTTGATGAGGGCGATGCCGTACATAAAGCACAAGCAGCGGTGTACGAAGCGGGATCCAGAGTCAGTAGCTTAGAAGCAGAAATTCGCCACGTACAAGACACGCGTAATCGTATGCAAAGCAGGCGCTCACAGTTGGGGGCGCAGCAGCAGGAATGGCAGGAGCAGCAAGAGTATTGTGTGGCTGAGCTAGAAGAATTGGCGGCACAACAAGAAGAAGCGGCTATACGTGTAGCCGAAGCTGAAGCGGCTACTGAGCATGCGCAAGGGCTATTGCCTGAGCGCGAGGCACAGTTGCAAGAGTTATCGGCACGCCGAGATGGTTTACGTCACCAAGTAGCGCGTATAGAGCAAAGCCTAGCGGTGCGTGCGCAGGCAGTACAAGATATGCAGCGTCAGCGCCAGCAGTTGCTGTTGCGCAAAGAGCGCTTGGAAAAAGAGCGTGCCGATCATCAAGGGCCTGACGATCAGGCATTGCAGCGCTTAGAGGGCGAAAAACAATTGCAGTCTCAGCAATTGGCTAGTGCTCAACACGCATTGCAGGAGCAAGAAAGTATCTTGCCCCGTCATGAGGCGGCGCGAGCAGAGTCGCAGCAGGTACTGCAGCAACATCAGTCAGAACACGCTAGGTTAGAGGCCCGATTAAGTGCGTTGGTGCAATTGCAGGAAGATGTGCAGCGCCAAGATAAATTAGAGCCGTGGCTAGAAAAGCAGGGCTTGGCCAGTGGTAGTCGTTTATGGCAGCAGTTGGGTATAGAGCCCGGTTGGGAAACGGCCGTAGAAGCTGTACTGCGTGACCGCGTTGCTGCGGTATCTGTCGCTGATTTAAAAGCGTTGAAGTCTGTTTTAAGCTCGGAACCTCCGGCTAGGGTTGAGTTTTATAGTTTGCCCTCGCTAGCCCCTACGGGTGTGGTGCCTGCAGACAGTTTGCTGACTAAATTGCGTTTACCTAACCCTGCGTTGCAGCAACTGCTGCAAGCATGGTTGGGGCATATAGTGGTGTGCGATAGTTTGGAGCAGGCTTGGAGCAAGGTGGCACAGCTGGAATCAGGCCATGTGTTGGTGTGTCCGGAAGGGCATCTACTAGATCAGTACTCTGTGCGATTCTATGCCCCCGATGATGCGCAAGCTGGGATTCTGGCGCGTCAGCAAGAAATTGTGAATCTGCAAAAACAGTTACGTGCAAGCCAGTTGGACGTAGAGCAATACAAAGAAAGTGAGCAAAAAGCCCATCAAGGTTGGCAACAGGTATCGCAGCAGTTACCCGGTTTGCGGCTGCGCGTGGGCGAATTAACTGAACGTTTGCATACGGTGCAGCTAGAGCATGCCCGCTTGCGCCAAGAAGCTGAGCAAAGTAGCGATAGGCTGCAACGCTTATCCACTGAGTTAATAGAGCTGAGCCAGTCTGAGGAAGAACTGGTCGCGAGTTTTGAAGAGTCTGAATTACAAGCAGAGGAATTACAGGCTCAACGGGAAGAATTGCAAGAGCAGTTAGAAGAGCAAGAAGATCACTTAGAGCGCCTTAGCGCTGAGCTGCAAGAAATACGCCAGCAATGGCGTGATAGAGAGCATCAGAGCCAAGAGAGCCGTCACCAAGAAAGGCTGTTGCAAGCGCGAATAGAAGAGTTGTCGCGTACGCAGCGTTTAGCACGAGAGCAGCTAGAGCGAGCAGAAGCCGAATTGTCGGGCTTGCAAGGTGAGCTGACGGTGATGGATGTGGATGTGGCTCAAGAAAGTCTGCAAGAAGCCTTGACGCTACGTGCTGAAAAAGAAGAATACCTTTCTGTTGCGCGTACACGTTTAGAGCATGTGGCAAGTAGTTTAAAAGCGGCTGAATCTGAGCGTACGCGTCTAGAGCAAGTGGTAGAGCCGCTGCGCCAGAAAGTCACTGAATTACAGTTGCAAGAACAAGCGGCAAGGTTGTCGGTAGAGCAGTTCACAGAAATGCTGGATGAGCGTAATGTGAATAGGCAGGCGCTGCGTGAATTACTGCAAGATAAACCCGAGTCATGGCAGCGTCTTGGGTGGCTGCAGACCGAGGTACAGCGTATTTCCAGACAGATAGATGCGTTGGGTGCGGTGAACTTGGCGGCGTTAGAAGAGCTAGCAACTGCAAAAGAACGTAAAACCTACCTAGATGGACAGCATGAGGATTTGACACAAGCGATTGAGACGCTGGAAAATGCCATCCGTAAAATAGATAAAGAAATTAGGGAATTGCTGTTGGGTACATTCAATGTAGTGAATGGACACTTTGGCGAGTTATTCCCACGGTTGTTTGGTGGTGGTGAGGCCAAACTTATCATGACTGGCGATGAGGTACTGGATGCCGGCGTGATGGTGATGGCACAGCCACCAGGCAAACGTAATAGCACGATTCATTTGCTCTCTGGTGGAGAGAAAGCCTTAACGGCGACAGCATTGGTGTTTGCATTATTCAAATTGAATCCGGCACCATTTTGTCTGCTAGACGAGGTGGATGCACCGTTAGATGATGCAAATACTGAACGTTATGCACGTTTAGTAAGCAGCATGAGCGACCAAACGCAGTTTTTATTTATTTCTCACAATAAAATAGCCATGCATATGGCAAAGCAGTTGGTTGGGGTTACCATGCAAGAGCAGGGTGTTTCACGTATCGTGGCCGTGGACGTGGAGTCTGCGATTCAGATGGCTGAAGCGTAACGGGCAGGTTAACGATTTTTTCGGATACGGATGGCGTAATGAGTGATTTACAAATTGGACTGATTTCAGCTGGCGTTCTCATTATTCTTCTTGTGCTGGTGTTTAACTGGTGGCAAGACCAGCGCGTCCGTCGTCAAATGCAATCCAAGTTGCCCGAGGCGGAAAGTGATCCCTTGATGGGGCAGTTGGGTGGTACAGCCCCGGTGCGTAAAGAGCCTACTGTGCGTATCGCCGATAGCCTGAAAAGCTCTCAAGACGATGCTCAGGTGGACGAGGTTGACCCCACATGCGAAGCCGTTATTGACATTAGTTTTAATCAGCCAGTATTGGGTGACGAACTGTCGCAAGTACTGCAAACATGTTTGCGCAACTTAAGCAAACCTATACGTTTTTTTGCGATTACCGAAGAAGGTAATCACCATATGCGCTTAGTAGAAAACGAGCGTTATGTGTCTATGCAATTGGCAATTCTGCTGGCTAATCGTTCTGGCCCCTTAAGTGATATTGAGTGGTCTAACTTATGGTCAGCAGCACAAAATGTGGCTCAGCACTTTGATGCCAGCCTAGAAGGCCCTGAGCAGCACTTGGTGGTGAACCAAGCCCAACAGTTAGATGCCTTATGTGCAAATCTAGATGCCGTGGTGAGCTTGGTGGTGCGCTTAGAGGGCCCTGTTAATGTGCAGCGTGTACTCAACACGTTGGGAGAGGCGGGCTTTTTAAGCTATGGCCGACAAATGGCTTGGTTAGCGGATTCGGGCATTCCCCGTTTTACCGTATTGTTTGATGGCCAAGCAGTAGAAGATGTGCAGTCTGCAAGCGTGGAGCGGCTGGATTTGGTGCTGGATGTACCAAATAGCCCCATGGATACCCAAGCGTTTAGCCGCATGGCAAGCGTAGGACGTGATCTGGCTGTCCGTTTGGGCGGCCAATTGCTGGATGAGCAAGGTAGAGTTTTTTCAGAACAGAGTGATCAACAGATTGATGAACAGCTTTACACCATGTATCAGCAGTTGGAAGAAGCAGGTTTTGTGGCGGGTGAGTCGCGCACAGCGAGGGTTTTTGCGTGACTAAGCAGCGTCTCGAGAAGTTAAGGCAGGAAATTAATCAGCACAACTACAGATACTATGTGCTGGATGCACCTAGTGTGACCGATGCTGATTACGATGTATTGATGCGTGAATTGCAGGCCATAGAGGCAGCGCATCCTGAATGGATATCACCAGATTCTCCCTCGCAACGTGTAGGTGCTGCGCCAGCAAATGGCTTTGCTACAGTACGTCATGCGGTGCCTATGTTGTCATTAGCGAATGCCTTCGATGAGGATGAGCTGACCGCTTTTGATAAGCGCGTGAGTGATACTTTGTTGTCGGCAGGCTTATTACGCCCCGGTGAACATGTTGAGTACAACGCTGAATATAAGTTTGATGGCTTAGCCGTTAGCCTGCGCTACGAAGATGGCGTGTTGGTACAGGCCTCTACCCGAGGTGATGGGGCTACGGGCGAAGATATCAGCAGCAATATACGCACCATACAGTCCGTGCCGTTACGCTTGTTAGGCAAGGAAGGTAGTTGGCCAGCGGTGCTGGAAGTGCGCGGCGAAGTGCTGATGAACAAAGAAGACTTTGATGCACTGAACCAAGAGCAACTGCGTAAGCGTGACAAGGTGTTTGTGAACCCTAGAAACGCGGCCGCAGGTAGCCTACGTCAGTTAGATCCTCGCATTACAGCGCAGCGACGTTTGCGTTTTTATGCGTATGGCTGGGGTGAAATCAGTGTGCAAACACCTAGTCCCCAGCAAGATTTATTATCACAGTTGCAGCACGAGTTTGCTGAGCCTTATGCCACCCAAGCGGAAATGCTGCAATGGTTGCGCCAGTTAGGCTTACCGGTGAACCGTAACCACGAAGTGGTCAAAGGGGTAAAAGGGTTGTTGGCGTATTACCAGCAAACGGGCGAGCAACGTGCTCATCTGCCTTTTGACATTGATGGTGTGGTGTACAAGGTTAATTACTTGGATCAGCAACGAGTGTTAGGCTTTGTGGCTAGGGCACCGCGTTTTGCTATTGCTCATAAATTCCCGGCCGAAGAAGCGCAAACCGAAGTGTTAGGTATTGATGTGCAAGTAGGCCGTACAGGGGCGATTACACCGGTAGCACGGTTAAAACCCGTGTTTGTCGGAGGCGTAACTGTTACGAATGCGACACTGCATAACGAAGACGAGATTCGCCGCAAAGATGTACGTGTAGGCGATCACGTGGTGATTCGACGTGCAGGCGATGTAATCCCTGAAATCGTGCGCTCTATTATTGAGTTACGACCAGCTGCTACATCTGCTTTTGTGATGCCTACTGAATGCCCTGTATGTGGCTCAGCCATTGAGCGTGTAGAAGATGAAGCCATTGCGCGCTGTACAGGCGGCTTAGTCTGTGCTGCCCAGCGCAAACAAACCGTTGCTCACGCCGTTTCGCGTAAAGCGCTGGATATGGATGGCATTGGCGAGAAGCTGATAGAGCAATTAGTAGAGAGTGAAAGGGTAAAAACCTTAGCTGATCTCTATACGCTGAAAGTAGAGGAACTGCTGCTCTTGCCACGTATGGGGCAAAAATCGGCAGCCAATGTGATCAAAGCCATTGATGATGCACGACACCCCGAGCTTGCACGTTTGTTGTATGCCTTAGGGATTCGTCATGTGGGGGAAACGACGGCACGTGATTTAGCCAAGCATTTTGGTGATCTGGATAAAATTATGTCCGCCACCGAAGAAGCGTTGCTGGAGGTTTCCGCTGTGGGGCCCGTGGTGGCAGCTTCCATTGCACATTTCTTTTCAGAACCGCATAACCGTGAAGCCGTGCAACGATTGTTAGAGGCAGGGGTGCGTATTAAGCTTCCCGAAGCACCGGCAGAGGGGAGTCAGCGTTCACAAAACCTGAGCGGTCAAACCTTTGTTCTAACAGGCACAATGCCCACATGGACACGCGATGAAGCTACACGGCATATCTTGGGTGCCGGGGGCAAAGTAAGTGGTTCAGTGTCTGCTAAAACAGCGTATGTAGTTGCTGGTGCAGAGGCAGGTAGCAAGCTGCGTAAAGCGGAAGAGCTGGGCGTGGCTGTGCTAGACGAGGATGGCTTGAAAGCGCTATTGGGTTTGCAGTAAGTCGTTAGGGTATAAAAAAAGCTGGCCTAGGCCAGCTTTTTTTATGTGTTGCATGAACGCTTAGTCAATTTTAGCGTTTTGCATCAACGACTGTTGGTACTGTTCCAACTTGGTTTGACGCATCATTTCAGCGATCTGATCTTTCACGTCGTTCAGTTCTGGGAAAGTAATAGGACGGCTGTCTTCTACTACCAGAATGTGCCAACCGAAATCAGATTGTACGGGCGCAGCGCTAAGCTCGCCTTTTTTCTGAGTGTTCACTGCATTGGCAAATGGTGCTACGTAGCTGGATGATGCAGACCAACCTAAGTCGCCACCACGAGCAGCAGAGCCAGGGTCTTTGGAGAACTGTTTAGCAGCATCTTCAAAGGTGGTTTTCTTGGATTTCAGATCAGCCAATACAGTTTTGGCTTGGTCTTCGTTCTCCAACAGAATATGGCGTACACGGTACTCTTGTTTGCCCGCTTCTTGCTTTTTCAGTACTTCGTACTCGGCAGCAACTTGAGCGTCCGTAACGGGGTTTTTCTTCAGGTAGTCGGACATCAACGCACGAATCATGATGCCTTGTTTTGCCAGTTCGATCTCTTGGTTAACAGCAGGTTGATTAGCGATGCCGGCAGCTTCAGCGGCTTGTACCATGATGGTGCGGCCGATGATTTCTTGCTTTACTTGTTCACGTAGCTCTGGGCTGTCTTGGGCGCCTTGCTCAATTAACAGGGCAATGAAGTCATCCACGGATTTTTGTGGAATGGGCTTGCCATTAACGGTTGCAGCGTTTTGCGCGTAAACCGGTACAGCCATCGCGCAGGTCAACATAATTGCGGCAAATCGTTTCATGTGAATCCTTTGTTAAGAGTTAGTGCTAGCCTGTATGGATAGCGCATGAATAGGATGAGGCATCAGATCAGTAACTCGATCATACACAAGGCGGTGACGCGCGAGTGTGGTTAGCCCCGTAAATTTTGGTGAACTTATGATCAGTTTGAAGTGCGAGGCGCCACCTTTGGCACCGGCATGGCCTGCGTGCAAGTGAGACTCATCAACGACTTCAAGGTGCGTGGCTTCTAGATCGGCCAAACGGCGGGTAAGTTCTTCTATGCGTTCTGTAACGTTCATAACGAATAAATGGCCCTGTTAAACGTGGTCATCGTTAGCGGCTGGCGCTTTAATGTGCTTGGCTAACCAGATAGATTGGCCAATAGCAAAGACTACCAGCAACCCTAATAGCCCAAAGGCTTTGAAGCTAACCCACTGCTCTTCAGAAAACTGGCCTGAAAAAGCAATGTAAAGATTAAGCGCGCCTGAAACAATAAAAAAGAGCACCCAACTGTAATTGAGTTTGTCCCATACCGCAGTAGGGAGGGAGACTTGTGCGCCCATGAGTTTTTGCATCAGGTTACGTTGCATCAGCAAGCGGCTACCCAATAATACTGCTGCGAAAATCCAATACAGAACGGTGGGTTTCCATTTGATGAAGGCATCATTTTGAAACAATAAGGTGGCACCACCAAACACCATAATGATGGCGAGGTTGATCCAATGCATGGCTTCAATTGTGCGTTGACGTATTTTTAGCCAAATAATTTGTACGGCTACAGCCGCCATTGTTACCCCTGTTGCTACATACAAATCAAATTTGCGGAAAGCAATAAAAAACAAAATCAGGGGAAACAGGTCGAACAAAAGTTTTTTCATGGTAAGTCGGACTCGGGCTCAAAAGTCAAAGCAACCGAATTAATACAGTAGCGTAGACCAGTTGGAGGGGGGCCATCGGGGAATACATGCCCCAAATGTGCATCACAAATATTGCAAAGAATCTCGGTACGTACCATGCCGTGTGAGGTATCTACCTCTTCGCGTACGTTATCGGGATTAATGGCATCAAAATAACTGGGCCAACCGCAACCAGCATCGAATTTAGTGTCGGAAGCAAACAAAGGAGTATGACAACCAACGCAGCGATAAATTCCCGGCGTCGTTGCGTTCCAGTACTGGCCACTATAAGGGCGCTCTGTACCGTGTTCACGCGTCACATAATAAGCTTCAGGAGAAAGTTGAGCACGCCATTGCTCTGGCGTTTTACGTATTTTGTTCACATCGAATACCTTGTGGGAGACTAGCGGCCAAAACTATAGCGCATAGTGTATGCGTAATTGTAGTGTCGTATAAGCTTGCATGGTATTTACTAGGCGATAAATTGTAATGATCACGATATAATCAACCGTTTTTTATATAACAATTCCGTCTAGTTTAGTCACGCAAAGGGGGCTGAGATGTCGTATAGAGTTTTGCGTCGTGCAATGGTGGCAGGGGCTATTGCCCTGGCATTTCCTTTGGCTGCTTCGGCTCAAATTAAGGTGGGCGTAACCGTATCTTCTACAGGTCCAGCAGCATCGTTGGGTATTCCTGAGCGCGATACAGTAAGTTTGTTGCCTACTGAAGTAGCAGGAGAGAAAGTGGTGTATGTGGTGCTTGATGATGCCACTGACACTACACAAGCAGTACGTAATACCCGTAAATTGGTAACGGAAGATAACGTGGATGTGGTGCTGGGTACATCAGCCACACCCGGTTCTTTGGCCATGATCGACGTGGTAGCAGAAAACCAAGTGCCGATGATTAGTGTGGCGGCTAACGCCAGCATTATCGAACCTATGGAAGGCGCTCGTAAGTGGGTATTTAAAACTCCACAAAACGACTTGTTGATGGCTGAAGGCTTGGCTGCAACCATGGAAAAACAAGGTATTAAAACCTTGGGTTTTATTGGTTTTAACGATGCCTACGGCGATGGCTGGTTGGATGTGATGCGTAAAGCAGCTGAAGCCAAAGGCATTTCAGTTGTGTCCGCAGAGCGCTACAACCGCAACGACACCAGCGTGACAGGCCAAATCCTGAAACTGCTGGCAAGCAAGCCTGATGCCGTGTTGATCGGTGCTGCAGGTACGCCTGTTGCACTACCTCAGCGCGAGTTGAAAAACCGTGGCTTTGCTGGTCAGATCTATCACACACATGGTTCCGCTAACAACGACGTACTGCGCGTTTGTGGCCGTGATTGTGAAGGCATCATTTTGCCAAGTGGTCCATTGCTAGTGGTGGATCAGTTGCCGGATGATCACCCAGCCAAAGTTTCTGCTAAAGCCTACCAGACTGTATACGAAGCTAAATACGGTGCAGGCACCACAAACACCTTCGGTGGTCATATGTGGGATGCAGGGCAATTGGTAGTTGCTGCTATTCCTGTAGCGTTGGAAAGCGGTGCTAAGCCCGGTACAGTAGAGTTCCGCCAAGCATTGCGTGATGCAATCGAAGCGGTAAAAGACCTGTCCGCCTCTCAAGGTGTTTTCAACATGACCGAAACCGATCACTCCGGTTTGGATGAGCGTGCTCGCGTTATGGTGAAAGTGATTGATGGCAAGTGGACTTACCAGCCTGATCTGTAATAGAAAAACAGATTTTAGGCTTCTGAACTAACGGCAGGGGCGTATGCTCCTGCCGTTTTGGTGTAGTTATGATTGAAAATTCCTGTACTGATGGTGTAAGGCTATGGACAGCACAATAGTTCTGATTTTATTGCAGGACGGGCTGCTTAACGGTGCGATCTATGCATTGTTGGGCTTGGCGCTGGTTCTGGTCTTTACCGTAACACGCGTTATTTTTATCCCGCAGGGTGAGTTCGTCACCTATGGGGCCTTAACGTTGGCCTTCATAATTAACGGGCGGGAGCCAGGAACGCTGAAGCTGCTATTAATAGCAGGCGTATTGGTGTTTTTGTTGGAATTGTTTAGCGCGATACGTAATAAGGCCTTCGAAGGCTTGTGGCGTACCGTGGCATGGACCTTAGTGTTGCCCGTTGTACTGTATCTGGTAAGCCCCTATATGGTGGGCGGTACAGTGCCTTTGTGGCTGTCTGTGCTGTATGCCTTGGCGATTGTGGTTCCACTAGGGCCTATGTTGCACCGTTTGGTGTATCAGCGTTTGTCGGAATCCAGCGTGTTGGTGTTGTTGATCACCTCTGTAGCGGTTCACTTTGCGCTCACTGGTTTGGGCTTGGTGTTCTTTGGTGCAGAAGGGTGGCGTACACCGGCATTCCTAGAAGGTCAGGTCATGGTGGGTGAGATGAGCTGGTCTGCACAAACAATCTTTGTGTTGTTGTCGTGCGCGATATTGATTACCGGACTATGGATTTTCTTCGGTCGTACATTGTATGGCCGTGCTTTGCGCGCAACTGCCGTAAACCGTCGTGGTGCACGTTTGGTGGGTATTAGTACCATCATGGCAGGTCGATTAAGTTTTGGTTTGGCTGCTGCGATTGGTGCTTTCTCTGGCATGTTGATTGCTCCGGTAACCACCATTTACTACGACACTGGCTTTTTGATCGGTTTGAAGGGCTTTGTGGCGGCTATTGTAGGGGGCTTGGGTAGTTACCCTCTTACGGCAATTGGCGCGATATTCGTGGGTGTGCTTGAAGCCTTTGCATCTTTCTGGGCCAGTGCCTATAAAGAAGTGATTGTGTTCACCTTGATTATCCCCGTGCTGTTGTGGCGTTCATTTAGTTCGCGTGGTGTAGAGGATGAGGATTAAGCATCATGAATAGAGTGTTATTAGCTGTCGTGGTGCTGTTGTTGGCGGTGTTCCCCTTAATGGGATCCGTGCCGCCATTCTGGATCACACAAATGAATTACATAGGTTTAAGCAGCTTGGTAGTGCTGGGCCTATTGTTGTTAACCGGCGTAGGAGGTTTGACCTCCTTTGGTCAAGCTGCTTTCGTGGGCATTGGTGCCTACACCACCGCGTACATGACTACACGTCTGGGCTTATCTCCTTGGGTGAGCTTGTGGGTGGCGATTGCACTAACCCTGGTGTTTTCTGCCTTGATCGGCATTATTACCCTGCGTTTGTCGGGTCACTACCTGCCATTGGGAACCATTGCGTGGTCGCTGTCGCTGTATTACCTGTTTGGTAACCTCAGTTTCTTGGGCCAGCACGATGGTATTTCTGGCATTCAGCCCCTTAGCCTGTTTGGGATGAGCTTAGGTGCTGATAAGCATATTTATTATCTGATCTGGGTAATATTGTTGCTGGCATTATGGCTCACCCATAACTTGCTGTACTCCCGCCCTGGTCGTGCGATTCGTGCGCTGCGTCATGGTAAACACATGGCAGAATCCTTTGGCGTGAATATGCCAGCCTACAAAACCATCATCTTTGTATACGCTGCTGTGTTGGCGTGTATTTCGGGTTGGTTGTATGCACACTTTCAACGCGCGGTTAGCCCTAGTCCATTTGGCCTGAACTACAGTATTGAATACTTGTTTATGGCGGTAGTGGGTGGAGCGGGTAGCGTATGGGGGGCTGTGTTGGGTTCCACCGTGATCCTGACACTGAAAGATCAAATTCAAAACTGGTTGCCTAAGTTCTTTGCTATGGACACCAACTTTGAACTGATTGTGTTCGGTCTCTTAATGATCTTCGTGTTGCAGTATGCAACGGGCGGGTTGTGGCCGTACTTATCTGCAGGCTGGCGTCGTATTACAGGTACTCGTAATAAAGCTTTGGTGGTTGCTGACGTACAAAAAGCGTTGCAACGTCAGGCTGATCCTTTGCCACAACGACCTAAGCCAGAGCGTGGCTCGTTGGTATTGGAAGTAGACAACGCACGTAAGCAGTTTGGTGGCTTGGTTGCTGTTAACGACATCAGCTTTACGCTTAAGGCTGGTGAAATCATGGGCTTGATTGGCCCTAACGGCGCTGGCAAAAGTACTACCTTTAACTTGATTAGTGGTGTATTGCCGCTCAGTGGTGGTGAGGTACGTTTTGCGGGCAAAGCCATCGAGAAACTGCGTGCACGTGATATCGCCCGCTTGGGTATGGCACGTACTTTCCAGCATGTGCAGTTGATTCCTGACATGACCGTGTTGGAAAACGTAGCACTGGGGGCGCATTTGCGTCGTCGCGTCGGTATTTTGTCGGCGTTATTGCATTGGGATAGACGCAGTGAAGCTGAGTTGCTACACGATGCGAAACAGCAATTGATACGTGTGGGTTTGGGCGATTACTTGTACGAAGAAGCCGGTAACTTGGCTTTGGGCCAACAACGTATTCTAGAAATCGCGCGTGCTTTGGCAGCTGATCCAGTACTGCTGTTGTTAGACGAACCTGCTGCAGGCCTGCGTTACTTGGAAAAACAAGAACTAGCCCGTGTGCTGTCGCAGTTGCGTGACGAGGGTATGAGCATCTTGCTGGTTGAGCACGATATGGACTTCGTAATGCGTTTAACCGATCACTTAGTCGTGATGGACTTTGGTACACGTATTGCCGAGGGCACCCCGCAAGAAGTACAGCAGAACCCTGCTGTATTGCAAGCGTACTTGGGCGGTCTGGATGAAGATCTAGACGTGGATGAAACACAGCCAGAAGTAGAGGGCGCGTAATGACCACAGTGAATCAAGATAAAGCTCCTGTATTACTGGAAGTGAAAGGCTTATCTGCCCGCTATGGCAAGGTGGGGGCCTTGAATAATGCCTCTATCAAGCTAGAAAAAGGCAGTATCGTGACCGTGATTGGTGCCAACGGTGCAGGTAAGTCCACCATGCTGAACGCCATCATGGGGGCGCTGCCTACCAATGGCCGTAGTAGCGGTAATGTATTGCTGCAAGATAAAGACATCTCGGCTTGGAGCGTAGAACGTCGCGTGGCAGCAGGTTTGTCCTTGGTGCCTGAGCGTCGTGAGTTGTTCAGTAGCATGTCCGTAGAAGACAACCTCTTGTTGGGCGGTTTCAGACTACACCGACAAAAAGTTGCCAACTGGCGCAGCATTATGGATGAGGTCTACGAGCTGTTTCCACGCTTAAAAGAACGTCGTACACAGCAAGCAGGTACCTTGTCGGGTGGTGAGCGTCAAATGTTGGCGGTGGGTCGTGCATTGATGGCACGTCCTACGGTGCTGATGTTAGACGAGCCTAGCTTGGGGTTGGCACCACGTGTGGTGCGTGAAATCTTCAAGATCATTAGCCGTTTGCGTGCTACGGGTGTGTCAATTTTGCTGGTAGAGCAAAATGCCCGTGCTGCTTTGCAGGTGGCGGATTACGGCTATGTATTGGAAACTTCTGAGCTGATCATGCAAGGGCCTGCGCGAGAGCTTAGTGATGATCCTAGAATTATCGAAAGCTACTTGGGCTTAGGGCAGGATAAGCAGGAGCAGTAACGGGCTTTCGTCGTTGCTGTTAGAGCACCCCACCTGTTGGCAGAGTCCAATACGTGGGGTGTTTTTTGTACGGTGTGTTGTCGTTTGGAGAGGCATCAAAGTAGAAGCCCGCTTACTCACGACTGTCTGCCGTAGCCTAAGGCTGCGAAAGTATTTTTT
>JBQELO010000016.1:0-82059 GCA_052103955.1 Paenalcaligenes sp.
AAGCCCGCTTACTCACGACTGTCTGCCGTAGCCTAAGGCTGCGAAAGTATTTTTTGATTGGTGTCTCAAATCATAAAAAGTTGTTCCGCAGTCCCTCAGCGTGTGCGATGGATACTGCTATCGCAGGATACAACCGCTCATTTCCCCACTGGTGTCTTATCTTTAAACTCGCACAAATCCGAAATTCCACACTGCGGGCATTTAGGTTTGCGCGCCACACAGATATAGCGGCCATGCAGAATCAGCCAATGGTGTGCATCCAGTAAAAACTGTTTGGGGATCAAGCGTTCTAAACGTTGCTCCACTTCTACAACGTTTTTACCCTTAGCAATACCCGTACGGTTGCTGACGCGGAAAATATGCGTGTCGACGGCGATAGTAGGGAAACCAAACGCAGTGTTGAGCACGACGTTAGCCGTTTTTCTACCCACACCGGGTAGGGCCTCTAGGCTGTCGCGGTCTGCTGGCACTTCACCTTGGTATTTTTCCAGCAAGATCTCACAGGTGCGAATCACATTTTTGGCTTTGGTTCTAAACAGACCAATGGTTTTGATCTTATCCATTAAGCCTTCTTCGCCCAACGCCAAAATGCCTTCGGCAGTGCCATTTGTAGGAAAGAAGCGTCGCGTGGCAATATTCACCGACACATCGGTGGCTTGGGCCGACAAAATCACCGCAATCAATAACTGAAAAGTACTTTCGTATTCCAGCTCGGTGGTGGGATGAGGGTTGGCCGCTTGCAAGCGCGTGAAGATCTCGGTACGAATAGCATTATTCATGCAGCACTCACGAAGTAGATTGTTGGGCGCGGCGTGCTCGAGCTTGCGCTAAGGCTTGGGCAATGCTGGCTTTGCGACGCTCGGGGTCGTCGGCCTCTAGTGCAACTTTAGGCTTGTTGGCCAACAGTCTGCTTGCCATGGAGCCTGACTCATCGTGTTTGTGCTGTAGGCGCTGACTACGAACTTCGTAGTGTTTCTTGGCTGCTGTGGCAAGCTCAGGCGTCCATTCGCGGTTAGCAGGTAGCATGGTGATGCAATCTACCGGACAGGGCGCTAAGCACAGATCGCAGCCTGTACAGCGGTCGCTAATCACGGTGTGCATGCGTTTGTTTGCACCTAAAATAGCGTCCACCGGACAGGCCTGAATACAGAGCGTACAACCTATGCAGTGTTTCTCGTCTATCCACGCGATGGTTGGGGCTTCGTGGGTACCGCACTCAGGGTTTAATGCTTGTAGTGCTTGGCCCGTGAGTGCTGCTAATTGCTGTATGCCTTGTTCGCCGCCCGGTGGGCAACGGTTAATGGCCTCGTCTTTCTGGGCAATGGCTTCTGCATAGGGCAGACAGGCGTCATAGCCGCAACGCGTGCATTGGGTTTGGGGCAGCAGCGCATTGATACGCTCAGTCAGTACAGAGATTTGGTTGGTCATAAACATCAATCAGGGGCCCTTAGGCCCCTGGAAGTGTGTGGCATAGAGTAAGAAGAGAGATCAGGCGCTGGCAGCGTGTGCTTCAGCCGCTTGTACGAAGTCTCGTATTTTAGGGTATACCTGATTGCGCCAGCGTCGGCCGGAAAATATACCGTAATGTCCTGCGCCACCTATAGTGTAATGTTGCTTATGTGCTTCATTCAAGCCAGAACATAGCTTATGCGCGGCTTGAGTTTGGCCTAAGCCAGAAATATCATCTAACTCGCCCTCAATAGTCAGCAAGTGCAGATTTTGGATTTTTTCTGGTTGTACCGCAATGTTATCCACTTCCCATAGCCCGCGTGGTAGTGCGTATTCTTGAAATACGGTTTTGATCGTATCTAGGTAGAATTCAGCACTCATGTCCATGACTGCATTGTATTCATCGTAAAAACGGCGGTGTGCTTCAGCATCTTCATCGTCACCTTTAAGTAGGTGTTGATAGAACTCGTAATGCGACATCATGTGTCGGTCGGGGTTCATAGAGATAAAGCCGGTGTGCTGCAAGAAACCTGGGTATACCTTGCGGCCTACGCCTGCGTAACGCGGTGGTACGCGGTGGATCAGGTTGTTTTCAAACCAAGAGTAGGGTTTGGTGGTGGCCAGTGAGTTCACCGCCGTAGGAGACTGACGTGGATCAATGGGGCCACCCATCAAGATCATGCTGCGAGGCTGGCTTGCATCGCGTGCTGCAGCCATTAAGGATACGGCAGCCAATACGGGTACGGTAGGCTGACACACAGCAATAACGTGAGTCTCTGGCCCCAACTCATGTAAGAAGTGCTGCACATAGCGCACGTAATCATTTAAGTGAAATGACCCGGCAGATAAAGGCACCATACGGGCATCTATCCAGTCAGTCACATACACATCATGATCACGTAGCAGGGTGCGTACCGTGTCACGCAACAATGTGGCGTGATGGCCCGACATAGGGGCTACCACCAGCATTTTGGGTGCGGGTTTGGTAATGCCTTCACGTTCGAAATGTACGAGCTGGCAAAAAGGTAGGCGTAAGGCTGTGCTTTCGCGTATTGCCACCTGTTTATTGCCGATTTTTACCTCGGAAATTTGCCATTGAGGCTTTTCATATTCTTTACCCAGCCTATATAGCAGCTCATAGCCGGCTGCTATTTGACGAGAGACGGGCGTGTATGACCATGGGCTATAGGGGCTAGAAAATAATTCCGAGCCTTGGCTGGAAAGATTCACCAGCGGAGCCAGCATGGACCTTTGCCAT
Source organism: Paenalcaligenes sp. (assembly GCA_052103955.1). Taxonomy (GTDB): domain Bacteria; phylum Pseudomonadota; class Gammaproteobacteria; order Burkholderiales; family Burkholderiaceae_B; genus Paenalcaligenes. The sequence continues at coordinate 2,708 of JBQELO010000016.1, forward strand.
TCATGTAGGTCGTAAAGCATAGATATTCTTTTTTATTGAGGTAAAACGCTTGTGCGTCCAACAGGTTTTGTGGCTAACCTGTTAGTTAGTAAGCCCCCAGTGTATGCGAAGCTTATCTGCTGTGATACTTAGTATTATCCTTGTGCTGCATTGCAGCAATATTAGAGACAAAAAAAGAAGCCAGAGGCTTCTTTTAAGGGCATAAAAGCTGTTTTCAAACAACAGTTTAACGCTGCAAATGCTCCAGCTTACCTTCAACGCCATTCCATTCGTCGGCATCTTCTAAAGGCTTTTTGGAGCGGTTGATCATGCCAAACTCAGGGCTAAGTTCTGCGTTCAAAGCAATAAACTTAATTTGATCCTCGGGTACATCTTCTTCCGCAAAAATCGCATTAGCAGGGCATTCGGGAATACAGACAGCACAGTCAATACATTCGTCAGGATCAATCACCAGGAAGTTTGGACCTTCACGGAAACAGTCTACCGGACAGACATCAACACAGTCAGTGTATTTGCATTTGATACAGTTTTCGGTGACAACGTGGGTCATTGTAGTGAGACTCCGGCTAGAGAAAGCAAAACTGGACACCGGGCGATAAAAGCGCCGTATTGTGTGGTGTCTTAAGATTAATAAATCGATTTTAACGAAAATTTTGCAATAAGCCTGCAAAACCCCGCAGAACATACCTAGATTATGGGTAGTAAGCACATAGCTAGAAATTACTTGCAAGCCTACTGTATATGTTCAAGCATGTCTTTGCTCTGTGTCAGATGTTTTAGAGCAGCCGACATTATAAGCACAGTAAGGCGGCTACGTTCTCTCCACAACGTTCAGAAGAAGCGAGTTGCGCAATTGTTAATTGTTTGGGTGCCAAAATGGCTTCGCTGCTACTGGCATCCATGAGCAGAATCACGGGGTCACACGCTTGTTCTAGTCGCCATCCTGTGCAGATGCGTTGTAGTTGGCGTAACGCGCCTTGCCCATCGGTGCCGGCACTAATCACGGCGCTGTATGGGCGGCCTTGCAGTTGGTTTAATAAGGGGTAATACAGCCTATCAAAGCATTCTTTCATTATGCCGCTTAGGCTTGCGAGGTTTTCAGGCGCGAAAAACAAGAAAGCATCGGCTTGCAAAAAGTCGTCTGCCGAGGCCTCTGCCGCAGGTACGTTGCGTACCTGAACATTGTCTGCGCTTTCTAATGCCTGTATGGCACGTTGTGCGGCCTCGTAAGCAGCATGCATGGCTTGTTGACTGGCACCTGTGCGTGAGTGCCAGACCAGCAGTAATGTCTTTTTTTTAGAGCTATATAACGTCATGGGGACTCGCCGTGAACGGGTATACACGCTAGTATATGGGTCTTGAGCGTGCTTCTGAAATTTGGCCTCACTTTATGCACTCCCCGTTACTTCCCTCTGCTGATACTGATGATTTGTTATCCAACGATGCATGGCTAGAATCCTGCACCGCTGATTTGGATGCGGCAGGGAAGAAGCTGCTTACCGCTGCCAGAGACAAAGTAGCTAAAGTATTGCCAGGGCGTTTGGCGAGTACAGGTGAGCCTTTGGACAGTCATGCTGCCATGATGGTGTCAGTGCTGGTGGGCTTAGGGTCTGATGCCGTCACGCGTGCTAGTGCCTTGTTGGCTGTGATGCCCGAACTAGAAGATAACCTGCACAACACACGTCCCGAGACCTTAGCGCGTGAGTTCGGCCCTGAAGTGGCAAAACTGGTGCAGGGTACCCGCTCTCTGTATAGATTAGGGGCGTTAACAGCGCATACTGGCGACGTAGGGGCTCCGGGCAGCGATCAAAAAGAAATGAAACGACGCATGCTACTGGCCATGGCCGTAGACTTGCGTATTGTATTGTTGCGTTTAGCGTCCAGACTACAGTCACTAAGCTGGTATGCAATTAGCAAAACTCCTTGTCCCGAGGCGTTTGCTAAAGAAACGATGGAGCTTTACACGCCCCTAGCAAACAGGCTGGGGATTTGGCAAGTGAAATGGGAAATGGAAGACTTTGCCTTCCGTTTCTTAAAGCCAGACGTATATAAGAAAATCGCAAAACAGCTAGAAGAAAAGCGCACTGAGCGCGAGGCTTTCATTACCAATGTAGTGCAACAGCTGTCTGATGCGCTTAAAGCAGAAGGTATTGATGCGGAGGTCTATGGTAGGCCTAAGCATATCTACAGCATTTGGAACAAGATGCGTAATAAGCATCTGGATTTTGACCAGCTGTTTGATTTACGAGCGCTGCGTGTGATCGTGGATGACGAGCGTAGCTGTTATGCTGCCTTGGCCCTGATACACGCCATGTGGGCTCCTGTGCCTGCAGAGTTTGACGACTACATCTCACGTCCAAAGCCTAACGGCTACCGTTCGTTGCACACAGTAGTAGCTGATGAGCAAGATCGTTGTTTTGAAATACAGATTCGTACGCAAGAAATGCACGAGTTTGCCGAATACGGGATGGCCGCGCACTGGCGTTACAAAGAGGCGGGTGCTGCTGGAGGTACTGTTGCTGCAACAGCAGACGAGCAAAAAGTAGCGTGGATGCGTCAGTTGTTGGCATGGGATAAAAGTACACCTACTGCCGACGGTGGTACGTTTGTGGCCGAATCGGCGCCCGCGGCAGAAAGCTTACAAGCAGAGCATGTTTATGTGCTGACGCCACAAGCTCGTGTGATTGAGCTGCCTGTGGGGGCGACGCCCGTCGACTTTGCCTACCATTTGCATACCGATTTGGGCCACCGCTGCCGTGGCGCCAAAGTGGATGGCCAAATGGTGCCGTTGCTGACGCGTTTGCAAACAGGGCAGACCGTAGAGATTATTGCCACCAAATCAGGCGGTCCTTCACGCGATTGGTTAAATGCTCAATTGGGTTTTCTAGCCAGTCCACGCTCTAGGGCTAAAGTTCGAGCATGGTTTAATGCGATTGAGCTTCAACAGCGCATGAGCCAAGGCCAGACTATGGTCGAGAAAGAATTGCAGCGGCTGGGGAAAACTGCCACGAACTTAGAGTTGCTGGCTCAGCGGCTAGGTTTTGCCCAAGCGGATGACTTGTATGTGGCAGTCGCTAAAGATGAGTTTAGTCTGCGCCATATAGAGCACGCTTTTAAACTGCCGTCTGATGCTGTCCCAGAAGAAAGTCCGTCTCGTGTGTTTAATAGCGCTACGGCTAGCGTAACGCGCACAGGTAAGAGCGGCGTGTTAGTGGTAGGGGTGGATTCCCTATTAACGCAATTGGCGCGCTGCTGTAGGCCTGCGCCGCCTGATGACATCGTGGGGTTTGTGACGCGTGGTCGTGGGGTGTCTATACACCGACGCGACTGCCATTCTTTTGTGGGGCTGTCGACCACGCAACCTGAGCGTGTCATTAACGTAACGTGGGGTGCTACAGGCGAGGCACTGTACCCTGTGGACATCTTTATACAAGCCCAAGAAAATCCTAACCTACTGCGCGACGTATCCGAGGTGTTTGCCCGTCTGCGTTTGAACGTAGTGGGAGTCAACACACAAAGTCGCCGGTCATTAAGCCAGATGGTATTTACCGTAGAGGTAAATAGCGGTGAGCAGATACAACGTGCTCTCACCGCCTTAAATGAGATCGCTGGCGTAGAAGCGGTGCGGCAATAGTGTGGCTGTACTGGTAGAATAATTGTTTGGCTACGTGTCCGTGTGCGGCACGTATTGCTGTGGTTCTGATAAAAGCGAGTAAACCCTTGAAATCGTATACCTTACCTGACAGCACCGGCCATTTTGGCAAGTTTGGTGGTTCTTTCGTCTCTGAAACGTTGGTACATGCGCTAGATGAATTGCGCGAAGCTTACGATCGCTACAAAAATGATCCCGAGTTTCAACGGGAGTTTGCTTACGAGCTTAAGCATTTTGTGGGCCGTCCTTCGCCTGTTTATCATGCTCGTCGATGGTCGGAGCAATTAGGCGGTGCGCAGATTTGGTTAAAACGTGAAGATTTAAACCATACTGGGGCGCATAAGGTAAACAACTGTATTGGCCAGATTTTGCTGGCTAAGCGCATGGGTAAAACTCGCATCATCGCAGAAACGGGTGCAGGCCAACACGGTGTGGCTACTGCAACCGTTGCGGCACGCTATGGTTTTGAATGCGTGGTGTACATGGGTAGCGAAGACGTACGCAGGCAAGCGGCCAACGTCTACCGTATGAAATTGTTGGGCGCTACAGTGGTGCCTGTAGAGTCGGGCTCACGCACACTAAAAGATGCGTTGAACGAAGCCATGCGCGACTGGGTAACGAACGTTGAAAACACCTTCTACATTATCGGTACTGTGGCAGGCCCGCACCCTTACCCTATGATGGTACGCGACTTCCAATGCGTGATTGGGGAAGAATGCATAGAGCAAATGCCTGTAGATGCAGGTAGACAGCCAGATTACGTGGTTGCTGCCGTAGGTGGTGGTTCAAACGCGATGGGTATTTTTTATCCTTACATTAACCACGCCGATGTAGAACTAGTAGGGGTAGAGGCTGGTGGTCATGGTATTGATACACCGGAACATGCCGCTTCATTGAATGCCGGTGAAGTAGGTGTACTGCACGGTAACCGCACCTATGTGCTGCAAGATGCAGCAGGTCAGATTCAGGCCACACATTCTATCTCGGCTGGGTTGGACTACCCTGGCGTAGGTCCAGAGCATGCATGGTTGAAAGACAGTGGTCGAGCACGTTACGAGGTGGTCAATGATGATGAGGCTTTACAAGCATTCCATCATTGCTGCCGTGTCGAAGGCATCATGCCGGCGTTAGAGTCTTCTCATGCGTTGGCATGTGCGGCACGTATGGCGCCAACGTTGTCTGCAGACAAAATTATTCTGGTCAACTTGTCTGGCCGTGGCGATAAAGATATGCATACCGTTGCTGAGTTCAGCGGCATTAGCTTGTAAAAGGGTAGCGATTCATTATGTCTACAACAAATATACGCCTAGCCAATTGCTTTTCAAATTTGGGTAAGCGCGCTGCGCTGATCCCTTACATCACATCGGGTGATCCCTCCTTAACCGCAACTGTGCCGTTAATGCACGAGTTGGTAAAAGCGGGGGCAGATGTTATCGAAATGGGGGTACCGTTTTCGGACCCTATGGCAGATGGCCCAGTGATTCAACGTGCCGCAGAACGCGCTGTTGCTCGAGGTGTAAGCCTCAGCATGGTGTTAGATATGGTGCGTGAGTTCCGCCAAAAAGATGACACTACACCTATAGTGCTAATGGGTTATGCCAATCCCATTGAAGCCATGGGGCAAGAAGTATTTGCTAAAGCTGCGGGTGAAGCCGGTGTGGATGGCGTGTTAACCGTAGATTACCCACCCGAGGAGTGCCAAGAGTTTTCGGCTATGCTCAGTCAGGCTGGTGTAGATCCTATATTCTTGTTGGCACCCACCTCTACCGAAGCACGTATGCAAAGTACCGCTAAGGTAGCCAGAGGTTATGTGTATTATGTGTCATTGAAAGGCGTAACAGGCTCGGGCAGCTTAGATACCGATGCTGTGGCACGTCAGTTAGATGTAATACGTAAGCATGTGCATATTCCCGTAGGCGTAGGTTTCGGCATACGCGATGCCGAGAGCGCTAAACGTGTAGGTGAGTGTGCAGATGCCGTGGTAATTGGTAGCAAACTAATTGAAACCATGGAAGCAGCATACGCACAAAACAGCAGTGATGAGCAGGCAATTCAAGCCGCTGCACAGTGGCTGGCACAAGTTCGTCAAGCTTTGAACTAGCGTTACAAGGGCTTCTGCGTATAGAATCATGCACTTGTGTTTTTGCATTCGTGCATGTTGTTAAATATTTGCTGGCGGCGTAAGCGGCGTCGTCTACTATCAGGATCACACCATGAGTTGGCTCCAGAAAATTCTGCCTCCACGCATTAATCGTAACAACGAAAGCAGTCGTCGGGTTCCCGAAGGGCTATGGGTAAAATGCCCATCGTGTGAGGTAGTGCTGTACAAGGAAGACTTACAAGCGACATCGCATGTATGTCCTAAGTGCTCACACCACATGCGTATTAATGCGCGTGATCGTATCGATGTACTGTTAGATGCAGAGGGTAGAGTAGAGATCGGTGCGAATACGCGTCCAATGGATCCGTTGAAATTCCGTGACTCCAAAAAATACCCAGATCGTATTACCCAAGCTACTCGCGATACAGGTGAAAGCGAAGCAATGATAGTCATGCAAGGCACGATTTTGGCTGTGCCTGCTGTGGTAGCTGTCTTTAACTTTGACTTCATGGCAGGTTCCATGGGGTCAGTAGTGGGCGAGCGTTTTGTGCGCGGTGTGCAGGCAGCCATTGAGTCCAGATCTGCATTTGTGTGCGTGACAGCCTCCGGTGGTGCGCGTATGCAAGAAAGCTTGTTCTCGTTGATGCAGATGGCCAAAACTAACGCCATGCTGTGCAAGTTGTCCGAAGCAGGCTTGCCATTTATCAGTGTGCTGACTGACCCTACTATGGGTGGCGTGTCGGCAAGTTTCGCCTTTATGGGTGATGTGGTGATGGCTGAGCCTAATGCACTGATCGGTTTTGCTGGCCCACGAGTGATCGAGCAGACTGTGCGTGAGAAATTGCCCGAAGGCTTCCAGCGTGCAGAGTTCTTGATTCAAAAAGGTGCTATCGATATGGTTGTAGACCGTCGCGAGATGCAGAACGAAATTGCGAGTTTAATTGCGTTGCTGACACGTCAGCCCGCTGAAGCAGTACACAAAGCTTAAGTAATACAGCATAGGTACGGTGGGGTGATTATGCCCTGCTGAGAATAAGGGTTGGGGTAGGTAAGTGATCATGAATGTGATGCTTATCTGTCCCAGCCCTTTTTCTTTGGGGCTAGTAAAAGTGCCTAACTTAGCAAGTATAAAAAAAGCCCTCTTAGCGTTAAGCGAAGAGGGCTTTTTGATGCGGCGAACCGCCATAGCTTTTAGGACTGGCTGGTTTCTACCTGTTCCAGTGCTGCAGCTGTAGTGGCTTGTGCAGAGGTTTTGCGTGGACGACCCAGTTTGACGGGGGCGGCCTGATAGCTAAAGCTGGTCGTTACAGAGGTTTCTACCATTTGCAAACCGGCCTGCTCCAGTTGAACATCCAGATTAGCTGTCTGAGGTGCTACAGCAGTTACTTCAGTTGCTGTGACTTGCTGCTCTTCAGTGGCAACAACCTTAGTGGCTACGTCATGGCTTGCTGTGTGCTCAATTTCAGTGCTTTCAGCAACTGCTACATCGGTGATCTGTGTGGACTCAACGATAACAGTGTCGGCGACGTCAGTGTTGGGCTTAGCGGCTTGCTGTTCTGTGGCTTGTACCTCAGCAACTGCTGGGGTTTCTACAGCGACAGGCTCAGCTACTTCAACAGGTGCTACGGGTGCTTCGACAACAGCCTCAACGGCAGTTGTGTCTGTTGTAGCGGCGTGAGTCTCTGCTGTGCCATCAGCCTGTGTTTCGACCTGCATCAAAGGCTCTACGGCTACTGTGCTGGCTTTACGGGCACGTGGGGCACGCTTAGCAACAGGAGCAGCTTCAGCTTGAGTGTTGGCAGCATCAGTCAAGGTTTCTGCACGGGTTTCAATCATGGTTAAGCCAGATGGCTGTGCCACGTTCAGTGCAGGTGCTTTGGCGGCTATCGCTGTGTTTTCTTCAGCAGCAGGTGCGTTGTCGTCAGCCAGTTGTGGTTCAGCTTGTTGTGCTGGTTGAGCTGTAGCTTCAACAGCAGGGCTTTCGGCTGGTGCATCAACAGGAGCTGCGTTCAACGCGTTAGCATCAAAGCTAGGTGTTTGGTGTGGCACGTAGGTGACAACCGTTTCACTTTCTACTGCTGGGGCTTCTTCGCTTTCTACCACATCTGTGCTGTTGGCACTTTGCTCGGTACCGCGACGGCTACGACGGCTACGACGACGACGGCTACGACGACGTTCGGTATCGCTACCATCGCCTTCACCCGCTTCTTCGTTGTCCAGACCTTCGGCAGCGATGTTATCTTGGTTAGCGTCACTGGTAGCAGCAGGCATACTAGGAGCAGTGCTCACAGCTTCAATGGTGCTGTCTTCTTGCAACTCTGTGTCTTGCTCGTTAGTTTTGTTGACGTCGGTGTTGCTGTCACGTCTACGGCCACGGCTACCACGTCTGCGGCGTGAGCCGGTAGTGGCTTCGCCAGAGGCTTGGTCTGCTGTTTGTGCGTTGTTTGCTACTACCTGATTCGCTACTTGTTCGTCGTTTTTCTCGTCTTTTTGAGCGTTGCGACGACCTTGTGGGGTGTTGGCGGTAGTGCTAACGGTTTTGTCTGCGCGCTCGTCGCTGTTTGGGCGAGTTGAGCGACGTTGACGTTGACGCTGGCGTTGTTGGTCTGGGTTGCGCTCACCACCCTTAGTCGTTGCGTTGGCATTACGACGTCCGGTTTTTTTGGCGTTCTTGTTAGCGCTGGTTTCAGGTTCAGGAGCTTTCTCGCCAAACAACCAGGTTGCCAAGCGTTTCCAGAAGCTAGGGGCTGCCTTGCTTACTGGTGCTGGAGTTGGTGCGGGTTGGGCGGGGGTGATGCCTTTTACCAGTGCCTCTGGGCGGCTCTTAGGTTCTTGTGCGCGAGTAGCTGGTTGTGCAGCAGTTTGTTCTGCTTGCTGTACTTGCTGGTAGCTGGAGACTACATCGTCTAGGCGTGCATCGTCATGACGCAGGCGTTCAATAATGTGGTGTGGTGTTTCCAGGTTTTTGTTAGGAATCAAGGTGAGCTTGATGTTCAAGCGCGATTCGATTTTGGAAACATCGGCACGTTTTTCGTTCAGCAAGTAGGTAGCCACTTCAACAGGCACTTGGGCGTTGATGGCGGCTGTGCCTTCCTTCATGGCTTCTTCTTGCAGCAGACGCAGTACGTGCAGAGCGCTGGATTCGGCATCGCGGATGACACCAGTGCCTGTACAGCGTGGGCAAGTGATGTGGGAGCCTTCATTCAGGGCAGGGCGCAGACGTTGACGGGAAAGCTCCATCAAGCCAAAACGCGAGATCTTGCCCATTTGTACACGAGCACGGTCTAGGTGCAGCGCATCACGCAGGCGTTGCTCTACTGCACGCTGGTTTTTGCTGTCTTCCATATCGATGAAGTCGATGACGATTAGGCCACCCAAGTCACGTAAACGTAACTGTCTAGCTACCTCGTCTGCCGCTTCCAGGTTGGTGCGCAGCGCCGTTTCTTCGATGTCAGCGCCACGCGTAGAGCGGGCCGAGTTCACGTCAATGGCGACCAAGGCTTCCGTGTGATCAATCACTACTGCGCCGCCGGAAGGCAACTGTACAGTGCGAGAGTACGCGGTTTCGATTTGGTTTTCGATTTGGAAGCGCGAGAACAGCGGAATGTCATCGCGGTAACGTTTCACACGCTGCACGTTATCAGGCATTACCACGCTCATGAAGGCCGTGGCTTGCTCATGGATATCGTCGGTGTCGATCAGAATTTCGCCGATGTCTTGGGAGAAGTAATCGCGGATGGCGCGAATCACTAAGCTGGATTCCAAGTAGATCAGTATAGGTGCACGGTTATCGCGTGCAGCGGTATCAATCGCTGTCCACAGTTGCAGTAGGTAGTTTAAGTCCCATTGCAGCTCTTCTACGCTACGACCAATACCCGCTGTGCGGGCAATAATGCTCATGCCGCCAGGAATGGAGAGTTGGTCTATAGCTTCGCGTAGCTCTTGACGATCTTCGCCTTCAACGCGGCGGGAAACACCGCCACCACGAGGGTTGTTGGGCATCAAGACTAGGTAACGACCAGCCAGTGAAATGAAGGTGGTCAGAGCAGCGCCCTTGTTGCCACGTTCTTCTTTTTCAACTTGGATGATCAGTTCTTGGCCTTCGTGCAGCGCGTCTTGTATACGGGCTGTACGTACGTCTACACCTTCCTTGAAATAGGTGCGGGCAACTTCTTTGAAGGGCAGAAAACCGTGGCGCTCTTCCCCGTAGCTTACAAAACAAGCTTCCAGACCGGGTTCAATGCGGGTAATCACACCTTTGTAGATGTTGCCTTTACGCTGTTCGCGGCCGGCGGCTTCTATATCGAGGTCGATCAGTTTCTGACCGTCGACAATGGCAACGCGTAATTCTTCTTGATGCGTTGCATTGAACAACATGCGTTTCATGAGTAATTCTCCGTAGTCATGGCGCGTTATTGCTAACGCACGACCGCGGGTCACTCAGTGTGTAGCACTGTCACTGCAGGGGGCTGGGGCCAAAATAAATCAGGCCGTGCCCACCATAATCTGTCGTGGGGGCGAGGAGCCCATGTATGAGCGAGGTTCAGGCAGCAGGATGGTCAGGATCACGTGTGTGGTTGACTAAAAATGTTTGCTGGAACAATGGCCAGACCCGGGTTTTGCTCGTGTCTGGTGCTAAATTCTAAAGAGCGACGACTTTTCGCAGATAATTCAGTGCCGCACGCGGGACTCAAGCAGTCATGTTGACCATGCAGTTCTCTGCTTGTTGGAACGGTGAGCTTGCCCCGGCGACTAAATGACCCCGAAAACTGGCACTAAGGCAGTACAATTAGACCTTTGTCGTCAACGGAGACGCACCCTTTGCATCTCTACGTATGACGGTGTCACAGTTTTCATAGGCTGAGGCGATTATATGCCTCTTTTGTGCATGAGCAAACCATTAGATAGTGAAAAAGGTGTTGTAGCGGTACGTTTCGTGGAAATAGAGGCGGAGGAAGCGGGGCAGCGCGTTGATAATTATTTGCTGCGCCTTTGCAAGGGAGTTCCTAAAAGCCATATTTATCGCGCCATACGTAGTGGTCAGGTGCGTGTGAATAAGGGACGAATCAGCAGCGAATACCGACTAGAGGCCGGCGATATATTGCGTGTGCCACCTATGCGTTTGCCACAAGTGGATGCGCCTCGCCACGTGCCGCCAGCCGTGTTTCCTATCGTGTATGAAGACCGCGATATCTTAGTGATTGATAAGCCAGAGGGTGTGGCGGTGCATGGCGGCAGTGGTGTGTCGTTCGGGGTGATTGAGCAGTTGCGTTCTGCTAGGCCTGAAGAACGCATGCTTGAACTTGCGCATAGGCTAGATAGGGATACATCTGGCTTACTAATTATTGCTAAAAACCGTAAAGCATTGGTGCGTTTGCACGACATGTTCCGAGAGGGCGTGGTGAGAAAGTATTACCAAGCGTTGGTAACGGGGGATTGGGTGAACGATCGTCAGCACCTACGCGAACCATTGCTGCGCTGGATGACTGCTTCAGGCGAGCGTCGTGTGCGAGTAGATCCAGAAGGTAAGCCGTCGCACACCATTGTCAATTTATTGAAACGCTTTGGGCGCTATAGTTTGGTTGAGGCTGATTTGCGCACAGGACGTACCCATCAGATTCGAGTTCACTTGGCCAATGAAGGTTTTCCGTTGGTGGGTGATGATAAGTATGGGCGCGATGAGGTGCGTGAGCATTTTTCTAGGTTGGGCTTTAAGCGCATGTTCTTGCACGCTGGGCGTGTGGAGATGGCACATCCGGTATCGGGAGAGTCGTTAGCGCTAGAGGCACCGTTACCGCCTGAGTGTTTGGCAATCATGAAAGTTTTGGAGAAAGAAGCATGAAGCAGTACCGCGCAGTAGTGTTTGATTGGGATGGTACGGTGATGGATTCTACTCACGCCATCGTGACAGCTATACAGCTAGCCAGTGCAGACTTGGGTTTGCCTGTGCCTAGTGGGGCTATTGCAAGCTGGGTGATTGGCTTGTCGCTAGAAGCTGCGTTGTACCGTGTGGTGCCTGATTTGAATGCAGATCAAATGCCCGATTTCATCGAACGTTATCGCCACCATTTTTTCCAGCGCGACCTGCAACTGAAGTTGTTTGATGGTATGCAAAGCATGATGGACGAGCTGAAAGCGCGTGATGTATTGCTGGCAGTGGCTACCGGTAAAAGCCGCCCGGGTTTGGATAGGTTGCTAGTGAATGTGGGGTTGGATCAGTATTTTTACGCTACACGTTGCGCTGATGAAACGCAAAGTAAACCGCATCCACAAATGCTGCACGAGTTGCTAGAAGAAATGCAGTTGCCCGTTGAGCAGGTGATTATGGTGGGTGACACGACGCATGATGTGCATATGGCACAAAATGCAGGGATGGATAGTTTGGCTGTCAGTTATGGGGCGCATGATCCCGATACGCTAAGCAAATCGGCGCCTACCTTTCAAGTGGATAAGGTAGCCGCCATGCGTGATGTGCTGCTGGCGCGTGTCTAAAGGTTAGGCACGCTCTTGTGGGTTATGCCAGAAATAAGAAGATCGTGGGTTGTTTGTTGAATTCGGGTGGGCTAGCTTTAGCCCACTGCGCTACCGTTTTTGTGCAAATCCACTGATCTGCTGTAGTAAGTGCGCGAGCAATGCATAAACGAGTGGATGGTTGTAGTGTGCTAAGTAGTGCACTAAACAATGCTTCGTTTCGGTAGGGCGTTTCGATGAAAAGCTGGGTTTGGTGGTGTTTGCGTGAATTTGCCTCCCAGTCTTTTAGTGTTTTGCTGCGTTCGGCAGCATTTACAGGTGGGTAGCCGTGAAACGCAAACTGTTGCCCATCTAAGCCACTAGCCATCAAGCTCAATAAAATAGACGAAGGCCCTACGTGGGGAATCACTTCAATATTCATGGCGTGGGCAGCAGCTACCACGACGGCGCCTGGGTCGGCCACGGCAGGGCAGCCGGCCTCAGAGACCAATCCTATATGCTGTCCTTCCTTCAAAGGGGTCAGCCATTCACGAATTTGTTGGGCGGATGTACCGTGTTTGTCCAGTGTGTGGATGGTGATTTCCTGAATGGGCGTGTTGGTGCCCACTTGTTTCAAGAATGCACGCGCCGTTTTGGCGTTCTCAGCAATATAAATAGTGAGTGATTGTGCAAGCTGCTGGGTTTGAGCCGGCAGCCAGTTTTGTATGGGGCTGTCGCCTAAACCGACGGGGATGAGGTGAAGTTGACCTGTAGTCACAATAAGTTCCCAGTAAGTTAGCGTGTGGGGTTAAGGGGGTTGATACCTACGTGGCGCAGAAATTGGTGTAGCCGTATCAAAGGCAAACCAATAATGGCGGTAGGGTCGTCGGATTGCATGCTATCCATCAGCGCAATACCTAGGCTTTCAGCTTTGGCGCTGCCTGCGGTATCGTAAGGCTGATCGTGATGCAGGTAATAGGTGATTTCGTCATCGCTGAGCGTGCGAAAGCGGCAGTGAGTGGGCACGCTGTCAAGAAGTAGGGTGTCGCGGTGCAGCACACACAAGGCGCTGTGAAATACGATGGTTTGCCCGCTTAGCTGTTGCAGTTGTGCAAAGGCTTTATCATGTGAGCCCGCTTTGCCTATGGGTAAATGTCCCAGCGTAGCTACTTGATCACAGCCAATAACAACAGCGTCAGGGTGTTGTTGGGCGACTGCAGTGGCTTTTTCCTGGGCAAGGCGCAAGGCTAATGCGTCAGGTAATTCGCCTGCTAGTGGCGTTTCATCAATGTTTGGTGCGATAATATCGAAGTTCAGGGCGAGTCGTTGTAGCATCTCGCGCCTATAGGGTGAACTGGATGCCAGAATCAGACGCATAAGTAGTTTTTTGGTGTTAAAGGTTTGACGGTTCTGCTCTACGCACTGTATTATCTAACGTTTTCCTTACTATTGGAATGCCGGAGGCCATTGTGAGTACCGAGCAATACCTTCTGGATACCTTTACATTTACACAACAACACGAGACCAGAACGGGGCAGTTGGCTGAAGAAAAGCTTGCTCGCGCCATTGAAGGGCTTGTGCCGCAGCAGGGCCAGGTGTTTAATTGGTCTGTTTCGGGTAGTGTAGACACTACTGAACGCCGTTTCATTCGCTTAAAAGTGGATGGCTTTATGGTGTTGCAGTGTCAACGTTGTCTGCAAGATTACGAATATCCAGTAGTCGTGGATACCATTTTTGAAGTGGTGGAAACAGAAGACGAACTGGATGAAGATGAAGATGATGTGGAGGCACTAGATCGTGTCTTGGCGTCGCGGAATCTGGATTTGTTTGGATTGATTGAAGACGAAGTTATTTTGGCGTTGCCTTATATACCGCGCCACGATAGCTGCCCGTCTTTATCCAAGGCTTTGTCTGTAGAGGATGAGCTGGTTCTGGAAACAGAAAAACCCAATCCGTTTGCAGTGTTGGGCAAGCTTAAAAAGTCTTAGCTCATTTTTTTGTATTTATTTTTTTGTAGGGTAAGCCGCCTTTTTTCTGGTTTGCCCTGTACACAGGAGTCATCATGGCTGTTCAGCAAAACAAAAAGAGCCCTTCACGTCGTGGCATGCGTCGTTCACACGATGCGTTGACTGGGCCAGCAACGGCTATCGAGCCAACTACAGGTGAATTGCACATGCGTCACCACATCAGCCCTAACGGCGTGTACCGTGGCCGTAAAGTTCTGACTACTAAAAACGACGATTAATGCGTTGTTGAGTGCTTCGCAATCACTAGTTTGCGCGCTTGATGTCACAAAAAACAATACGTATCGCCATTGACTGCATGGGCGGGGATGCAGGGTTACCTGTAACTATTCCTGCTGCCATGCAGTTTTCGCAACGGCACTCGGATACTCTATGCCTGCTCGTGGGTGACGCTGACGCTATTTTGGCGCAGCTTGCCGCGGAAGGTAACCGGTCGGACGACTGGTATCAAATCCTGCCTGCTTCAGAAGTCGTCACTATGGATGATTCTGTTGAGGTGGCCTTACGTCGTAAAAAAGATTCCTCCATGCGTGTGGCGGCCCAAGCTGTTAAAGACGGTTTGGCGGGTGCCTGTATTTCTGCGGGTAACACCGGCGCATGGATGGCAATTAGCCGATATGTACTCAAAACTTTAGATGGTATTGATAGACCAGCTATAGCCGCGCCTATTCCTAATTCAAAGGGTGGGGCAACGACTGTGCTGGATCTAGGTGCAAACGTGGACTGCAGTGCAGAACACTTATTGCAATTTGCCATCATGGGTACAGCACTAGTAGCTGCTGTAGATGGGCGTGAGCGTCCAACGGTGGGGCTATTAAATATTGGTGAAGAAGTAATTAAGGGCAACGATGTCGTGAAACAAGCGGCAGAGTTGTTACGCCATAGTGGACTGAACTTCCAGGGCAACGTGGAAGGTGACGATATCTGTAAAGGTAGTGTGGATATCGTGGTTTGCGATGGTTTTGTTGGGAATGTGGTTCTGAAGTCTATGGAAGGGCTGGCTAAAATGGTAGCCAGTATGTTGCGTGAAGAATTTACGCGTGATGCGCTGAGCATGACTGCAGGTCTAGTTGCCAAACCGGTATTGAAGCGTTTGGGTAAACGCGTTGATAACCGTCAATATAATGGTGCGGCCTTGTTAGGTTTGCGCGGCATTGTTATTAAAAGCCATGGCTCAGCAGATGCTTATGCTTATGGTTATGCGTTAGAACGGGCACGTCAGGCTGTGAAAAACGGCTTGTTGGAAGGGACGACAGCAGCAATTGCACGTCTACAGTGCCATGGTGATGACAAGATGGATGAGCCAGTTATTGATGTACACTCATCTACGTTAAGTCCTCAGTAACGTATTCAGGAATTTATGTATATGCCCTATGCCAAAATAGTTGGGTCAGGTAGCTATCTGCCTCCCAAGGTGGTTTCCAACGACGATTTGGCGGCCGATCTGGCTACCCGTGGCGTGGAAACATCCGACCAGTGGATACGTGAACGTACAGGTATACAGCAGCGTCACTTGGCTGAGCGGGGCGTGAAAACAAGTGAGTTGGCTACATTGGCAGCAAAAGCTGCATTAGAAGATGCTGGGGTGCAAGCCTCGGAAATCGACCTGATAGTGTTGGCCACATCCACGCCTGATTTTGTATTCCCAAGCACCGCATGTCTGGTGCAAGCCAATATTAAAGCTGTGAACGCTGCTGCTTTTGATGTGCAAGCGGTGTGTAGTGGCTTTGTCTATGCATTGACGACTGCCGAGGTATACATCAAGGCAGGGCGTGCAAAAAATGTATTGGTTATTGGCGCAGAAACTTTCTCTAGCATTCTGGATTGGAACGATCGCAGTACCTGCGTATTGTTCGGTGATGGTGCTGGTGCAGTAGTATTAAGCGCGAGTGAAGAGCCTGGTATCTTGGGTGCGAAATTGCATGCCGACGGTACTAAAATGCCTATTTTGAGTGCAGCAGGTAATGTGTCCTACGGTGAAGTGGTAGGCGATCCATTCTTGCGTATGGATGGGCAAGCGGTCTTCAAATTTGCCGTTAATGCGTTAACGCAGTCTGCGCACCAAGTGTGTGACGAGGCAGGCGTTTCGCTAGACGATATCGATTACATGATCCCACACCAAGCAAACTTGCGTATTTTGAGCTTTTTAGGCCGCAAGTTAGGTGTGCCGGATGACAAAATAGTTGTGACACTGGATAAGCATGCAAATACCTCTGCTGCCAGTGTGCCGTTGGCCTTGGATAAGGCCCGTAAAGATGGTCGCCTGGTGCCAGGCAAGCTAGCCTTGCTGCAAGGTGTGGGCGGTGGTTTTACATGGGGTTCCGTGCTGGTACGCATGTAAACCTATAATAATAAGGTGCGCGAGTGCGTAGGTGCTCGTGCAGTGAATAACTACTCTCTACGACAAACAACTATGAAATTTGCTTTGGTTTTTCCTGGACAAGGTTCGCAGACTGTGGGCATGCTGGATGCGTGGCGCGATAACGCTGCGGTTCAAGCTGTGATGGCAGAAGCGGATCAAGCATTGGGGCAGTCATTAAGCGCCTTGATAGCAGAAGGTCCTGCTGAAGATTTGAATCTGACTACCAATACTCAGCCTGCTATGCTCAGTGCCTCTCTGGCAATGTACAAAGCATGGGTGGCAGAGGGTGGTCCAGTGCCTGCGGTAATGGCAGGTCACAGTTTGGGTGAGTACTCTGCGCTGGCCGCAGCGGGTGTGTTTGGCTTGGCTGATGCTGTACGTCTCGTACGTGTGCGCGCTAATGCTATGCAAGACGCCGTGCCCGTCGGAGTGGGTGCGATGGCCGCTATCTTAGGTTTGGATGACGATACTGTACGTGCAGTGTGTGCCGAGGCTGGTCAATCCGAAGTGGTGGAAGCCGTTAACTTTAATGCTCCTGCTCAAGTTGTGATCGCTGGTCACAAGGCGGCTGTAGAGCGTGCGTGTGAGTTGGCTAAAGCTAAGGGCGCTAAACGTGCTTTGCTGCTGCCTGTTTCTGCGCCATTTCATTCCAGTTTGTTAGAGCCAGCGGCGAATGTGCTTGAAGGTGCATTGGCCAATGTGGTTATGCAAGCGCCAGTAGTGCCGGTGATCAACAACGTAGACGTTGAAGAACCTGCGGATGTGCAAGATATTCGCTCAGCATTGGTACGCCAAGCATGGCATGCCGTGCGTTGGGTTGAAACTATTCAGAAAATGAAAGCCATGGGTATTACCCATGTAGTGGAATGCGGTCCAGGTAAGGTGCTTGCAGGTCTGATCAAGCGTATTGATCGTGATTTGGAAGTGCTGTCTGTGAACGACCCAGATTCGCTGGCTCAAGCCATTGCGACATTAAAAGGATAAATCATGAGTGCATTGTTAGAGTCCAAAGTAGCGTTGGTTACTGGTGCGACACGTGGCTTGGGTAAAGCCATTGCAGAGCAACTGCAAGCTCAAGGTGCCATTGTGATTGGTACAGCGACCTCTGAGGCTGGTGCAAAAACCATTAGCGAAAATCTGGCTGCTGCTGGTGGCCGTGGTGTAGTGCTGGATGTGACTGATGCGCAAGCATGTGAGGCATTGATTGCTGAACTAACAGAGCAGTATGGTGGCCCGCATATTCTGGTGAATAACGCCGGTATTACGCGTGATAACCTCACTATGCGCATGAAAGATGAAGATTACGATGTGGTGATGGACACTAACTTGAAAGCGGTGTTCCGCTTGAGTCGTGCTGTGATCAAGCCTATGGTCAAAGCGCGCTGGGGTCGCATCATCAATATCACATCGGTAGTGGGTTACTCTGGCAACGCAGGTCAAGCAAATTATGCTGCAGCTAAAGCAGGTGTGGCAGGAATGTCCCGAGCCTTGGCAAGGGAGCTTGGCAGTCGTAATATTACGGTGAATTGCGTAGCGCCAGGTTTCATTGAGACCGATATGACCAAAGTGCTGAGTGAAACACAAACTGATGCACTACGTAGCCAAATTCCTCTGGGCCGTTTAGGTGCTCCAGAAGATATTGCCCACGCTGTGAGTTTTCTTGCTAGCCCGCATGCAGCCTACATTACAGGGACTACAATCCATGTAAATGGCGGAATGTACATGTAAAGAGCTTGGAAGTTCTCAGTTCTAAGGTAAAATTATTTGATTTGTAAGGGGCGTGTTGGTAGATATCGAAGCTGTATTTTGATTATTCACTACTAATGCCGCCATTTTTTTGTCATAGCCTACACCCACATTTACATAGTGTTTGACTATAATTCGTGGGTAGCAATCCCCAAATTGGAGAATCCGCATGGAAAGCATCGAACAGCGCGTCAAGAAGATAGTCGCTGAACAACTTGGCGTTAACGAAGCCGAGATCAAGAACGAATCTTCTTTTCTTGACGACCTCGGTGCCGACTCGCTCGACATGGTCGAGCTCGTGATGGCGCTCGAAGATGAATTCGAAACCGAAATCCCAGACGAAGAAGCTGAGAAAATCACGACGGTTCAGCAAGCTGTTGACTACATCAACGCTAACAGCAAGCAGTAATTTACAATCAAGGGGTGTGAGCAGATATCTGCTTGCCCCGCTAGGCGGTTTTTGGCGGACATCGCTGAGCAGTTCTGTACTGGTAACCAGCTCAGAACATCATAGATGTTCTGGCCAGACCGCTTTTTTTGTTTTTAGGAGTCATCCGTGAAGCGACGTGTCGTGATTACTGGACTGGGCATTATTTCCCCGGTCGGCAACGATATTGCTACTGCATGGGATAACATCACTAACGGTCGTTCCGGTATTGGGCGCATTAGCCGTTTTGATGCATCCGAAATCAATGCTCAGATTGCTGGTGAAGTTAAGAATTTTGACGTTACCGATTACATGACTGCTAAAGAAGCCAAGCAGATGGATACCTTTATCCATTATGGTGTGGCAGCGGGTATGCAGGCATGGAAAGACTCCGGGTTAGAGCTTAGCGAGGAAAACGCCGATCGTATCGGTATTATCGTGAGCTCCGGAATTGGTGGCTTACCCCGCATTGAAGATACACAAAAAGATTACCTAGAGCGTGGTGCACGACGGATTTCGCCGTTCTTTGTGCCAGGTTCTTTGATTAACCTGATTTCAGGCCAGCTATCCATTATCTTGGGCGCAAAAGGTCCGAGTTATGCGGTGGTGTCGGCATGTACAACTGGTTTGCACTCCATTGGTGATGCGGCGCGTTTAATCGAATACGGCGACGCAGACGTCATGGTAGCTGGTGGTGCTGAAGCTACTGTTTCCCCATTGGGTATCGGTGGTTTTGCGGCAATGCGTGCTTTGTCTACGCGTAACGACGATCCAACCACAGCATCACGTCCTTGGGATCGTGATCGTGATGGTTTCGTGTTGGGCGAAGGTGCTGGTGTGTTGGTACTAGAAGAGTACGAGCATGCTCGTCGCCGTGGCGCACGTATTTATGGCGAGTTTGTGGGTTATGGTATGAGTTCTGATGCTCATCACATTACTACACCCGATAAAGACGGTCCTAAACGCGGTATGTGGAATGCCTTGCGCAATGCTGGTTTGGATGCGTCTGCAGTAGACTACGTGAACGCTCACGGTACTTCTACTCCGCTAGGCGATTTGAACGAAAGCGATGCGATTAAGCTGGCTTTTGGTGATCACGCTAAAAAACTAGTAGTGAACTCCACTAAATCCATGACTGGTCACTTGTTAGGTGCAGCAGGGGGGATTGAAGCGGTATTCACAACTTTGGCTGTGTACAACCAAATCTCTCCGCCTACGATTAATATCTTTAATCAAGATCCTGCATGTGATCTGGATTATTGCGCGAATGTGGCGCGAGATATGAAGATTGATGTTGCTTTGTCGAACTCTTTTGGTTTCGGTGGAACCAACGGTTCGATGATTGTGAAGCGTCACGCCTAACACTGTGCCACGGGCAACGTCGGTTCTTTCTAAAACCCGAGCTATTACACTCCAGACACCTGTCTGGGTGTGGTGCTCGGGTTTTTTGTTGTCTGTTTTTGTGTCCCTTTGTGTATTCCCTGTTGTCGCCCAGTATGCTGCGGTAGAGTATGCCGTAGTAGTAGCATTATTGGTTGCTACGTGGGGGTATGGCTATTGTTTGCTTCAAAATGATGCCCATATAGTAGAGATGGGGTGGCAGGGCGGGCAGTGGCAATTACGCTTACTGCAAGCACACCATGCAGAAATCTGTATTGGTACCCTGCAGTATGTGTGGCGAACACCGTGGTGGATAGTATTGAGTTTTTCTCTGAGTAAGTGTGATGCAAAACAAGAACGTAGCTGTTTCAGCGTTTGGCGTTCTACCTGTAATCCCGACCTATGGCGCGCTTTACAAAAACAGCTGAATCGTGACTTGCTAATAAGCCAAGTAGCGACAGCAAAGGAAGCGACATGAGTGAGCGTGATGTCGATGCAGATTTAGTTAAGCGGGTACAACAAGGCGATAAACGCGCTTTTGATTTGTTGGTGCTGAAGTACCAACGTCGCATTATGCGGTTGTTGTCGCGTATGGTGCGTGATCCTGCTGAAGTGGAAGATGTGACGCAGGAAACCTTTATTAAAGCCTATAGAGCGCTAGCCCAATTTAGAGGCGAGAGCGCCTTTTATACGTGGCTTTACCGTATTGCCATTAATACGGCGCGTAACTGGCAGGCTTCGGCCAATCGTAGACCTTTGTTAATTAATCCTACAGAAAACGACGAAGGTGAAACTTTTGACCAAATTGATAACCTAACAGACATCAGCACCCCTGAGTCTGAAATGGTAAGCAAGCAGGTTGTAGAGACGGTGAATGCAGCCATTGCAGCCTTACCTGAAGAGTTGCGCACGGCTATTGTGTTGCGTGAGATAGAAGGTATGAGCTACGAGGACATTGCTCAAACAATGGGCTGTCCTATAGGTACGGTGCGTTCACGGATTTTCCGTGCCCGAGAGGCAATTGCTACTGAGTTGCGCCCGGTGCGGGAAGCGGGTAGTACAGATCGAGGTTGGTAGAAGGAATACGTCATGGTGAAGAATTCACAGTTGATCATTACAGAAGAGACAGAAACGGCGAGTTGGGAAGCCACGGTTTCTTCTTGGGTGGACGGCGAGGGAGAGGTTCGCGCTGATGAACTGGATACGCCTTATGGGCGCCAGATCTGGGATACCTATCACTTAATTGGTGATGTGTTGCGCAGCGAAGAGCTTGCTTTGTCACCATCCGATAAGTTTTATGCACGCCTTTCTAAGGCTATTGACGAAGAGCCCATCGTTTTTGCTCCTCAGCATAAACGCATGCGAAAGTCAGTAAGCGTAGGGCTTTCCAGTTTGGCTGCAGCGGCTGCCGTAGCGGCTGTGGCATGGGTGGCTACCCCTACCACAGGCATTTTGAGTGATACCCCTTCAGCGCCGGTATTGGCAATTGCTGCAGACGATGTCTGGTGGGATTACCTAGACGCGCATCGTGATATGTCTGGTTTAGGACCAGTGCGCCAGGTGTCCTATGATCAAGGAGCATTGCAGTAATGGTGAGGGACTGGGTTTTTGCTGCCAGATCAGGGCGTGGAGCGCGAGGCTTTGGCGTACTACTGTGCTCAGCCGTGTTGGGGCTATCATTTTTGCCACAGGCGGCACATGCGACGTTGATTCAGGATTCATCCACACCTGAAAGTTTCCTCTTTTTACAGGAAATTCAGCAGGCCGCTCGTGATTTAGATTACGCGGGGATAGTGACCTATACACAAGATGGCTCTACGCAGGCCATTAACGTTGTGCATATGGTAGATGGCACGGGTGAACGTGAGCGCTTGGAGCTATTAGATGGCACGCCGCGCGAGTACTTGCGCCATAACGATGAAGTGCTGTGTCTTGTGCCCGAGCGTAAGCTGATCGTTGTAGAGAAGCGCAGACCTGATCGTTTCCCCGCTATTTTGCTTACCGCTATAGACAATGTGCAGAACTATTACTCGGCCACTGTTATGGACGAGGTGCAGCGTATTGCCGGCCGTGAGTGCCGTGTTTATGAGCTGCTTCCTAAAGATGCATTGCGATACGGTTATCGATTTTGTGCCGATATTGCCAACTCGCTCCTGTTGCAGGCCGAGACCTTAAATGCCAATGGTGAGGTGATTAATCAAATCGCATTTGCCAATATTGCCTATGACAGTCGTATGCCTATGTCTGGCTTGGATTCAGCATTTAATACAGATGGCTGGCGTACGTTGAATGCCTACATGGAAGATGTAGACTTGGCCTCAGAAGGCTGGGCAATTCCGTACCCTAACGGTTTTGAGCCTGTTACACAGGTAGTGCGCTCTATGCGAGCTACCCGAAAAGTAGTGCAATTGGTCATGTCTGATGGGCTGGCTGCTATTTCTGTTTTCATTGAACCAGTCAGCAATCACGGTTCGTACATGCAAGCAGATCAGGGTTCCAGCCGTGGAAGTATGAATTTGTACCGTACGCAAGTGGCAGAGTATTGGGTCACTGCGACGGGAGAGGTTCCGTTGAGTACATTGCGCGATTTGGCAGCAAACGTGGAATATGTGCCATTTAACAAAAAAAATTGACGCTCATGCTATAGGAGTTAATGATGCAAGTCATTCGTTCTGGATACCAAAAACTGGCAGCCCCTTTGGCTGCTGTGGCAACAGGGCTGGCAGTGGCGTTAGTGACGCCGCAAGTGTTCGCCCAAGCCGAGGAGTCTAGACCTGTACCTACGGTAACCCTGCCTGATTTTTCAGGGATTGTAGAGAAGACAGAGAAGTCCGTTGTGAATATTCGTACCACCGAGGTTGTTCCGGTGTATCAAGGTGGTGGTGCAGATGGTGATCCTTACGATTTGTTCCGTTGGTTCTTTGGCCCAGATATGGCGCCTCCCGGTGCGCCTCCAGGTGCAGCACCACGTCAACGTGGCCCTCAACAGGCCGTACCACCACAACAGCGCGAGCGTGTAGTACCGCGTGGAGTGGGCTCGGGTTTCATTATCTCGGATGATGGCTATGTGTTGACCAACAACCATGTTGTGGCGGATGCCAACGACATTTTTGTGACGCTAACAGATGGTAAGGAATACAAGGCTACGATAGTTGGGCGCGATGAGCGTACTGATGTGGCCTTGATTAAAATCGATGCCAAATCGCTGCCACCTTTAGAAATCGGTGATCCTGCTGCTTTGAAGAAAGGTCAGTGGGTAGTGGCGATTGGTTCGCCTTTTGGTTTGGACTCTACGGTGACTGTGGGTGTGGTCAGTGCTATCAACCGTGATACGGGTGATTACTTGCCGTTCATTCAAACGGACGTTGCTGTGAACCCAGGTAACTCGGGTGGCCCATTACTTAACCTGAGCGGTGAAGTGGTTGGGATGAACTCTCAGATCGTTTCCCGTAGTGGTGGTTTCATGGGTATTTCGCTGGCTATTCCTATTGATGAAGTCATGCAGGTGGTAGCGCAACTGAAAGAACACGGCAAAGTGACGCGTGGTCGTATTGGCGTGCAGATTACCCAGGTGGATGAAGGTGTAGCTAAAGCATTGGGCCTAGAAGATGCTAAAGGCGCATTAGTAAGCGCAGTAGAGCCTGATGGTCCAGCAGCGAAAGCCGGTATTCGTTCAGGTGATGTGATCTTGAAGTTTGGTGACAGACGCGTAGAGCACATGAGCGATTTGCCTCGTACGGTAGGTGCTGTGAAACCGGGTACTGAAGTGCCAGTGGAAGTATGGCGTAAAGGCAAAACCGTTACTCTGAAAGCAACCGTAGAAGAGATTCCTGGCACGCCAGAAAGCAGTGATACCAGTGCTCCAGCTCCTAGCAATGTAGACCGTTTGGGCATGAGTGTAAAAGCCATGAGCAAAGCGGAAGCAGAGCAGGTGGGCGTAGAGACCGGTGTGATTGTGGCAGAAGCGTCAGGTGCTGCGGCTGAAACAGGTATCATGGAAGGTGATGTGATTGTGCGCATCAATGACCAAGATATAGATAGCCCTTCGCAATACAACAAAGTGGTAAAAGGGTTGCCTAAAGACAAGGCTGCCGCTGTGTTGGTGGTGCGTGGCAGCAACTCTCAATGGCTGTTAATCACGCCAGAAGAATAATGTGCCGTAAAAAGGTAAAATAACTGTTATGCAGATGGGGGCGCCCGGAGCGCCCCTCTTTTTTGCCATGAAATAAGGTCATCTTGTATTTCAGGCAGCATTTCTTTAACCGCTGTTTTTTTGTTTTTGGGCCTATGGACCATATTCGCAACTTCTCCATTATTGCTCACATCGATCACGGTAAATCCACGTTGGCAGACAGACTGATCCAACGTTGTGGTGGCCTGGAAGATCGTGAAATGTCCACGCAAGTTTTGGACTCCATGGATATTGAACGTGAGCGGGGGATTACGATCAAAGCCCAGACGGCTGCCTTGCACTACAAAGCTAGAGACGGCAAGGTCTATAATCTGAATCTGATTGATACCCCCGGGCACGTAGACTTCTCGTATGAAGTTTCCCGCTCGCTATCCGCGTGTGAGGGTGCATTGCTGGTTGTTGATGCTTCACAAGGTGTGGAAGCGCAAACGGTAGCAACCTGCTATACGGCTCTTGAGCAAGAGCTAGAAGTAATTCCTGTGTTGAATAAAATGGATTTGCCTTCGGCAGACCCAGAAGCCGCTCGTCAAGAAATAGAAGACGTGATCGGTATTGATGCCTCAGAAGCCATACCTGCTAGTGCTAAAACGGGTATGGGCATCGAAGATATTTTAGAAGCGGTGGTGAGTAAGGTTCCGGCACCTCAAGGTGATCCGAATGCGCCATTGCAAGCACTGATTATTGACTCTTGGTTTGACAACTACGTAGGTGTAGTGATGTTGGTTCGTATTGTGAACGGCCAACTTAAACAAAAGGATAAAGTGTTGCTGATGTCTACGGCAGCAACACACCACGCTGACCAGATTGGTGTGTTTACGCCAAAATCCACACCACGCGATGTGCTGTCTGCCGGTGAAGTAGGTTTCATCATTACGGGTATGAAAGAGCTGGAGCATGCCAAAGTGGGTGATACGGTTACT
Organism: Paenalcaligenes sp.; assembly: GCA_052103955.1. Taxonomy (GTDB): domain Bacteria; phylum Pseudomonadota; class Gammaproteobacteria; order Burkholderiales; family Burkholderiaceae_B; genus Paenalcaligenes. The sequence continues at coordinate 27,962 of JBQELO010000016.1, forward strand.
CATGCAGGCAAACCCGCTAGCCAACCATTACCGGGTTTTGTAGAAGTGAAACCTCAGGTTTTTGCTGGTTTGTACCCAGTAGAAAGCAGTGAGTACGATCAGCTACGTGACTCGTTGGAAAAGTTGAAGTTAAACGATGCATCGTTGATGTTTGAGCCCGAAGTGTCTCAGGCGTTGGGCTTTGGTTTCCGATGTGGCTTCTTGGGGCTGTTGCACATGGAAATTGTGCAAGAGCGCTTAGAGCGTGAGTTCGACATGGATATCATCACGACGGCGCCGTCCGTAGTGTATGAGGTACAGCGTAACGATGGCGAAATCTTGATGATTGAAAGCCCATCGCGTATGCCTGAAGTCGGTCACATTGCCGATATACGAGAGCCTATTGTTGAGGTGTCGCTATTGATGCCTCAGGATTATGTAGGCCCGGTAATGACGCTGTGTAATGTTAAGCGTGGCGTACAGAAAAACATGACGTACTTGGGCCGCCAAGTGAGCCTAGTGTACGAAATGCCGTTGGCAGAAATCGTTTTAGACTTCTTTGATAAATTGAAGTCTGTTTCGCGTGGCTATGCTTCCATGGACTACGAGTTCATCGAGTACCGTTCAGCCGATGTGGTGAAAGTAGACGTATTGATCAACGGTGACAGAGTCGATGCCTTGTCGGTGATTGTGCACCGAGCCAATGCACGTTTCCGTGGTCGTGAGGTTGTGTCTAAAATGCGCAGCCTTATTCCTCGCCAAATGTTTGATATTGCGATTCAAGCCGCGATTGGTGCAGAAATTATTTCCCGTGAAAACGTGAAAGCCTTGCGTAAGAACGTATTGGCCAAATGTTATGGCGGTGATATTTCTCGTAAGAAAAAACTGCTAGAGAAACAGAAAGCCGGTAAAAAACGTATGAAGCAAGTGGGGAACGTAGAAATTCCTCAAGAGGCGTTTTTGGCTATTTTGCAAGTTGATGAAAAGTAACAGACAAAGGATCACTAACCATGCGCTGGGATTTTTCCCTCATTTTATTTGTTTTTTTATTGCTGACCGGTGTGGTGTGGGCATGGAATAAGTTTTCCTTAGCCGCTAAGCGCCGCCAGCGAGCTCGTGACGCTATGTCAGCCATTCCAGACCTTCCTGGCGTGGATGCAGGCGAAATCGACAAGTTGCGCAAAGATGCTTATGCCAAAGCAATGAAAATGCCATGGTGGGTAGAGTATGGCGTGAGCTTCTTCCCGGTCATTTTGTTTGTGTTTATTTTGCGTTCGTTCATTTTTGAACCGTTCCGTATCCCATCAGGTTCTATGTTGCCCACTTTGCAAAATGGCGACTTTATCTTGGTGAATAAATACGAATATGGCATCAGATTGCCAGTGTTAAATACTAAAATTATTGACACAGGCTCACCCGAGCGTGGTGATGTACTGGTGTTTCGTTATCCTGTGCAGCCTGACATTGATTACATTAAACGTGTAGTGGGCTTGCCGGGTGATGTGGTGGAGTACCGCGACAAAGTGCTGTATATCAACGGTACCAAAGTGAACGAAGTACGTGATGGTGATTATTTTGAGCCCGATCACAGCCGTTATACCGGCAAGTATGTAGAACAGCTGGGTAAAGTGAAGCACGATATTTTGTTAGATAAGCGTGCGCCACAGTACTACCGTCCTATTACTGATTTCCCTTACCGTGATCGTTGCGAGTACTTTCCTGCGGGTTTGCGTTGCACTGTTCCCGAGGGTAATTATTTCGTGATGGGTGATAACCGCGATAACAGCCAAGACAGCCGCTATTGGGGTTTTGTGCCGGATGAAAATATCGTGGGCCGAGCTTTCCTCATCTGGATGAACTTCGGTGAGTTTGGCCGTATAGGAAGATTTCAATAATGGCACGCTTGCAAAAGCTAGAACAACGGATTAACTATCAGTTTTCTGATCAAGCATTGCTTGAGCAGGCACTGACGCACCGTAGCCATAGTGCAAAACACAATGAGCGCCTAGAGTTTCTAGGCGACTCAGTGTTGAACTTTGTGGTGGCATCACTGCTGTTCAAACGGTTTCAAAAAATTGATGAAGGTGATTTGTCTAGGTTGCGTGCTAATTTGGTTAAGCAATCAACCTTGGCTGATATCGCACAACGTTTAGAGTTGTCTGATTACCTGCGCTTGGGCGAAGGTGAGCTTAAAAGTGGTGGCTTTAGACGTCCTTCCATTTTGTCGGATGCACTGGAAGCTATTTTTGGTGCGGTGTACGTAGATGGTGGGTTTGACCAAGCAGAAAAGGTCATTACTGGGCAGTTTGAAGCCATCATGGTGGATATTGACCCCAAAACGTTGGGTAAAGACCCTAAAACGTTGCTGCAAGAGTTGTTGCAAGGTCATAGGTTGGCACTGCCGGTCTATACCGTGGTGGCGACTCATGGTGCGGCGCATAATCAAACTTTTGATGTGCAGTGCCATATAGAGAAATTAGATATTACGCTTACTGCTAGCGGTAGCAGCCGTCGTGCGGCGGAACAAGCCACAGCAGAACAAGCGATAGAACAGGTGTCCGCCTTTTTGGACAACAAGGCAGGGCGTCAAAAGCGCAGCCGTAATCCACAGTTAAGTCTGCCGGTTGCCGTCAGTCAGGAGCAGTCATGAACACTACGCAAGACTTTCATTGCGGTTTTATCGCCGTAGTAGGGCGCCCTAACGTGGGCAAGTCTACGTTGACCAATGCTCTGGTTGGCGCCAAAGTGTCTATTGTTTCGCGTAAAGCGCAAACCACTCGTCACCGTATTCACAGTGTGCTAACACGCGAGGATGCGCAATTTGTTTTTGTAGATACCCCCGGTTTTCAAACGCGTCATGGCGGTGCTATGAACCGTATGATGAACCGTGTGGTGACACAAGCCTTGGCGGATGTGGACGTAGTCATTCAAGTGGTAGAGGCAGGGAAGTGGACGCCTGGTGATGAACAGTTGGTTCCTTTGCTGCCTAAAAATGCCAAAGTGATCTTGGTGATCAACAAGGTAGACATGTTGAAAAACAAAGCTGATCTGTTGCCCTTTATTGCGCAGGTTAGCCAGAAGTTCAACTACACCGCTGTGGTTCCACTGAGTGCCGCTAAAGGTTTGCAGTTAGATGTGCTGTTAAACGAAGTGGCGGCACACTTGCCAGTAGGTGAGCCCATGTTCGAAGAGGACACGCTTACTGATAGGTCTATGAAGTTCATCGCGGCAGAGTTAATGCGCGAAAAAATCTTCCGCTTAGTGGGTGACGAACTGCCTTACAGCTGTACCGTCATGATTGAAGAGTGGGAAGAGAATGAAAAAGGCGCACGTATTTCTGCGTGTGTGCTGGTAGAGCGTGAAGGCCACAAACCCATTTTATTGGGGGCTGGTGGTGAGCATATGAAACGTATTGCCAGTGAAGCTCGCCAAGATATAGAACGCATGTTGGAAAAGCCTGTGTTTTTGAATGTGTACGTAAAAGTACGCAAGGGCTGGTCTGACCGGGAGGCATCGCTGCGCGAGCTGGGGTATGAGTAGACAGCGTCAGCGTGTGCAGCATGAACGGGCGTATGTGCTGCACAGCATGGCCTGGCGCGAAACCTCGTTATTGATTCAGGTCTTTAGCCAGCAATATGGCACAGTATCGTTGGTAGCCAAGGGGGCAAAGCGCCCCTATTCGGCTTTACGAGCCGTATTGTCGGTGTTTCAGCCCTTACATGTGGGTTGGACGGGGGCGAATGAGGTGAAAACCTTAACGCAAGCGGAGTGCGCGGGTTTGAATGTGTTATCGGGGCGGGCAATGATGTCAGTCTGGTACATGAATGAACTGCTGCTACGTTTGCTGCCTAAGGAAGATCCACACGATGTGTTGTTTGCGGCGTATGAGCAAGCTTTAGAGCAACTGGCACATAATCCTAAGCAGGCATCATTAGCGTTGCGTAGGTTTGAGTGGATATTATTGCAAGAAACAGGGTATGGCTTGGATCAACAGCTGCCTGACTTTAGCGATATAGAACAAGAACCCTATTTGCGCACGTTACTGCGTGAACGGTTAGACGAATTGCTGGGGCGCCCGCTGCGTACACGCGGGGTGATGATGGATCTACTGCATCTGCAGTCATGACAACACCTACCGAATCTATTACCGACACAACACCCATAGTAGTGTTGGATGCGTGTGTCATGATCTCAAACGTATTGCGTTACTTATGTTTGGGCTTAGCCAGAGAGCAGGTGTTTCAACCTGCATGGAGCCCCGTCATAGCAGACGAGTGGCGACGTAATGCCTCTAGGCTGTGGGAAGTACCAGAAGCACAATTGCAGTTGGATTGGGATCTCTGGCAGCAGGAGTTTCCGCTGGCTGATCAAGGTAATGTGCAGCTCTTTAAAGAGGGCTTGCGCTATAGTGATCCTAAAGACTGGCATGTGATTGCAGCAGCCAGAGCGGCACAAGAAAATTTTAGTGGGCGCACCGTGGGTGTACTGACTAAAAACCTTAAAGATTTCAATAAGTCAGAACTACGACGCTTGGGCATAGTGTTGTGGGCACCTGATCAGTTTTTTGAAGGGCTATGGGCAGAGCATGCGCGCCTGCTATTGTCCTTGCTGAATGCTATGCCGGCTGCTGTGCGAGCACCGGACAAGCCATTATTAAGTGTAGAAGCCTTACTGAAGCGTGAGCGTTTATATCGCTTTAATCGCTGTTATGAGCAACAGACTCTCATAGGTGAGTAATGAAAAAAGGGGTAGGGTTGTCGGTAGGCGCATCCTTTTTGTTTGCGCTACTGTATTACTATGCAACGCTGCTACGTCCACTAGAAGGCACAGAAATCTTTGCGTGGCGTGTGCTGCTGGGTTTTCCGGTGTTGGCCATTTTTATCACACGCTTACAGCGTTGGGGTGAAGTGGGGCTGATGCTACGGCGTATGTGCAGTGACATACGTTATATGGTCCTGCAGGTGATATGCGCTATTTTGTTCGGCCTGCAAATGTGGGTGTTTGTGTGGGCACCTTTACATGGCAAAGCGCTAGAAGTGTCTATGGGGTATTTTTTATTACCCTTAATGATGGTGCTTACAGGCAGGGTGTTTTACAAGGAACAACTGAGCACGCTACAGCGTATTGCTGTGGCGTTGGCTTTTGTAGGCGTGTTGCATGAGTTACTGCGTACCTATTCATTCTCGTGGGCCACTGCCTTAGTGGCCTTTGGTTACCCGCCATACTTTGTGATTCGCCGCTATTTAAAAGTGGGCTCATTAAGCTCGTTATTCTTTGATTTCGGCTTTTTGATGATCCCCGCGTTTTACATTCTCTACACCCAAGATATTAGCGTGGCGCAGAAGTTTGGCGAGTATGCACGCTTGTACTGGCAAGTACCAATTTTTGGTGCCATCAGTGCATTGGCGCTGCTGGGCTACTTAACGGCGAGTAGGTTGTTGCCATTGGGGTTGTTTGGCATCCTAGGCTATGTTGAGCCAGTACTACTGTTCTGGGTGGCGTTCTTGCTGCTAGGAGAGCCTGTGCAAAGCCATGAGTGGTACACCTATATACCTATATGGTTGGCGGTGGTTCTTGTGGCGGTAGAGGGCTTCTTAGCGTGGCGGAGGGAGCAGCGTAGTAAAGGGGCGGCGAAGTAGCAGCTCTCTGCTCCCCTGAGTATTCTGATTACTGATAGGCTTACAACCGCTTTCTTAAGCGGGAGTACGATTTTCCGTGATGTAGATTAGCGATGAGTGGGCTTTTATTCGTAATACTGATTCAGGGTAACGGTTGAATCCATCGCATACGCTGGGGGACTGCGGAACAACTTTTTGTGATTTGAGACACCAAATCAAAAAAGTTTTCCTCCGCCTCCCCTGAGTTTTTGCTATTGGTAGGTTTACAGCCCTTTCTTGTGAGGCAGTATGGACTGCTCGACATGTTCTGCTAAGGATTGATGCAGGCTTCTATACATAATGTTGGTTAGCTACAGAGGTTGTTTCGTATTAACGTAGCGGCTGATGTTGCTCTGTACAGAAGTACGCATATCCACAGAAATCACCTGCCTAAAAACCTAGGTAAGCGACGAGCAAAAGGCGGATGGAAGTATTTTTTTTTGGTGTCTCAAATAAAAAAATACTTTCGCAGCCTTAGGCTAATGCAGCCAATGGTTGAGTAGGGGGGTTACAGGCTTAGGCTCATGCAGCCCCGTGCTGAGTAATCGGGCTTTGGCTTTTCCCACAGATCACAGATAACAAAAAACCCTCCGTGTTACGGGAGGGTTCTTTAGAAGCTACAGGTAGCTCCCTAGGATGAATATCAACGAGTATTAGTCGTTGTTGCCACCCGTAATACCCAACAGCACCAGCAGGTTACTGAAGATGTTGTACACATCTAGGTATACCGCCAAGGTTGCGCTGATGTAGTTGGTTTCGCCGCCACGCATGATGCGTTGCAGGTCAATCAGCAAGAAAGCCGAGAAAATACCGATGGCCATGGTGGAGATCACGAGGCTCAAAGCAGTCATCTGAAAGAAGATGTTGCCCAGAGCAGCCAAGATCAGAATGACCACACCGATAAACAGGAATTTCTGCATACCGCTGAAATCACGTTTAGCACTGGCAGCCACGCTAGCCATCACAGCAAATACAGCGGCTGTACCACCAAATGCCATCATGATCAGTTGGGAACCGTTTTGCATACCCAGCACAAAGCCCAGCAGGCGAGACAGCATCAAACCCATAAAGAAGGTGAATGCCATCAGGAACACAACGCCTAATGAGCTGTTTTTGTTGCGCTCAACCATGTACATCAGGCCGAATGCACCGACCAAAAATACTATAGCGCTTACTGCAGGGCTTCCGCCCATAATTTGGTTAATGCCAGTGCGCAGGCCAATCAAGGCACCCAGAATGGTGGGAACCATGGAGAGAGCCAGCAGCATGTAGGTGTTACGCAGTACACGGTTCTGGGCCTGTGCAGACTGCGAAGCCCTTGAGCCGGAATGCTCAGGCAGGCTTGATTGACGAAAGTCGCTCATGACGCATCCTTAAAAAATACGGGAAATGGGTAAAGATTAACTGACAACTACCTGAACACGCAAGATTTTTTAGCGTTGCAGACTGTGTGCATGCAGGTCATAACCTTTAGATTGATACATGCGCCAACGGTTCCGTGCCGCCTCTTTGTCTTTGTGTTCATCGGACACAATTTCAAGTATGCGGGTGAACTGCTCGCTGTTTGGCGGGCAAGTAGCTGCGAGGTTAATTAACCAAGCAGGTTCACTACCGGTTTGGCTTAGAGAGGGATCGGGATCGGTATGGCAAAGAATCACTGGCGTGGTGCTTGCTAACGGGTCTTCAGCGCGCACATGTGGGATAAAAGCCGTAGGCTCAAAGCCCCACAGCAAGTGTTCAAAGCGTGCCAGAGCACGGTCATCGTTTAAGTAAACGATGACTCGTCGGCCACGCAGGTAATGCTTGCGAATGACATCGCAAGCGGTGCGTAGCCGATCTCTGGCATCAAAGGCGAAATCTACGCGAATCATTTGGCCTGTTGGCAACGATCCAGCACAAACTGCACCAACAGAGGAACAGGACGGCCTGTAGCGCCTTTGTCTTTACCGCTACGCCATGCTGTACCGGCCACATCCAAGTGAGCCCATGGGTAGGCAGAGGTAAAGCGCTGCAGGAAGCAAGCGGCTGTGACTGAACCGGCTGCTGGGCCACCAATGTTTGCGATATCAGCAAAGTTGGATTTCAGCTGCTCTTGGTAGCGTTCATCCAAAGGCATACGCCATGCACTGTCGCCGCTTTGTTTGGCGGCGTTCAGCAACTCTTCGGCCAAGCTGTCGTCTGGGCTAAACAAACCACTGTTGATGTGGCCTAAGGCCACTACGCAGGCACCAGTCAAGGTGGCGATATCCACCACGGCGGCAGGTTTGAAGCGCTCAACGTAGGTAAGGGCGTCGCACAGCACCAAACGGCCTTCAGCATCGGTGTTGAGGATTTCAATGGTTTTGCCTGCCATGCTGGTGACTACATCGCCAGGTTTGTTGGCGGCACCGCTAGGCATGTTTTCGCACGAAGCAATCACGCCAATCACTTCGTGATTAACGTTTAGCTCGGCAACGGCTAGCATGCTACCCATCACACTTGCTGCGCCACCCATGTCGTACTTCATTTCGTCCATGTTGGCAGCAGGTTTCAGCGAGATACCACCGGCATCGAAAGTAAGACCTTTACCTACAAGCACTAATGGTGCGGCGTCATCGGCCACTTTTTTGGCAGGCTTGTGTTTAATAATGATGAAAACTGGGGGTTCTACAGAGCCTTTGGCTACTGATAAGAACGAGCCCATTTTCAAGGCTTCCATCTGTTTACGTTGCAGTACTTCTACTTTTAGCGAAGGGTAAGTTTTGCCTAATTGTTTGGCTTGTTCAGCTAAATACGTAGGAGTGCAGATATTGGGCGGCAGATCGGCCAGCAAACGGGTAAAATTAACTCCTTTACCTATTGCCGTACCCTCATCCAAGCCAGCTTTGGATTCGCTCACTAGCGTACGAGGCACCCACTGTAGGTATTTGGAGAGTTTAATGGCTTCGGCTTTGGTGCTTAATGTGGCATCAAAGCGGTAGCTAGCGGCTAGAACAGCTTGTGCTGCACCGCTGCTGCGTTGACGCAGTGTGGTGCCGTTGCAGTCTACTCCAGCCAGTGTGGATACAGCTTCACTCAGTTTTGCTTGAATGCAGTAGTGAGCAAAGGTGCTTTCAGCAGTTTTATGTTGCGCTGCTTGGTATTTGTCTTGATCGCCCAGGCCTACTAGTACGATACGTTCGGCTTTGATGCCTTCTTGATTACGTAATACCAGGTGTGAGCCAGACTTTGCGCTAAACTCGCTTTTGAGGACTTTACGTATGGCACCGTTAGAGGCGCGATCGATAATGTCCGCAGCGGGGGTGAGTACCTGGTTGGTAAAAACACCGATCGCTAAAGCTGAAGTTTTGATCTGATGTAAAGAAGCCGAACTTTGTGTGCTAAATTCCATACGATTTTCCTATGAGTACAGGCCTGTTGTCGCATTAACCTGCTTATTGTCCCATGTTTTTGTTCAAACGTAGTTCTATATCCGAAATCCTGAGCCACGCAGGTGTCGTGCTATCCACTTTGCTAGTGGTATGGCTTAGTGTACTGCTGGTTCGGCTAGTAGGCGAGGCGGCGGGTGGCAGTATTGGTGCCGACGTAGTTTTGGGCATGGCGTTGTTCTCGTCTATTACGGCGCTGCCAGTCATTTTATCGGTGTCGCTGTTTATCGCCGTACTGACCACGATCACTCGTAGCTTCAGAGAGTCTGAGATGGTGGTGTGGTTTGCAAGTGGACTGTCGCTACGTAGCTGGATTAGTCCAGTGTTGTACTGCGCAGTGCCTACTGCGTTACTGATCGCTGTGCTGACTTTTGTGGCCTCGCCATGGGCCTACCTGCAAATTTCTGAATACCGTCAACGCTTTGAGTTGCGTTCTGACTTAAGTAAGGTGTCGCCGGGTGAGTTCATCGAGGTTGAAGATGGGGCACGTGTATTTTTTACTGAAGAGCCTTTAGATGACGGAGCCGAGCTGGGCAAAGTGGTGGCTCGCGTTATCGATCCGCAGTGGTTTAGTGTGATTACTGCCAAAAGTGCACATGTGCAGAATGAGGAAAATGGTGACAGGTTTTTGGTGTTGAATGAAGGGTACCGTTACGATGTAAAGCCCAAAACACCGTGGTCCAGAATTACCGAATTTGAACACTATGGCGTGCGGTTGGAAAACCGTGATGAGCAAGCTACTAGCAGCGAGCAAATACGTGCCCGTGCTGAACAGCAAATCAAAGCAAGACCTACCTCACAGCTATTAGGTGATGACACCAATAGAGCACGTTCTCAAGTGATGTGGCGCTCAGCGTTGCCGTTAGCAGCGTTGAACTTGGCGTTATTGGCTATTCCCTTGGGGGCGGTGAACCCGCGCTTAGGGCGCTCAGGCAATATCTTAATTGCTGGGTTACTGGCTTTGCTTTATATGAACTTGATTAACTTGTCGCGTGGTTGGATTTCTAGCGGCAGTTTGAGTTTCGCCGTGGGTACATTCTTGGTACACGCCGCATTTGCTTTATTAGTGGCATTTTTGTTCTGGCAAAAAATGCGTGTTAAGCGCCCCAAGCAATAGCCCGCTTCTCGTTGTAGACTCTAAGTATATAACTATAATTAATATTAAGCCCCTTCCTTATTCCATATAATAAGCTAACAACAGGGGCTTACTATGAATCTTCAACAATTCCGATTTGTGCGGGAGACAATACGCCGCCAGTACAATTTGACTGAAGCGGCTCGTTCACTCTATACCTCGCAACCAGGTGTATCCAAAGCTATTATCGAGCTTGAGGATGAACTGGGCATCAAGATATTCGAACGACACGGCAAGCGCATTAAAGGGCTTACTCGCCCAGGTGCGGATGTAGCCAAAATTATTGAGCGCATCATGCTCGAAGTGGATAATCTGAAAAAAGTCAGTGATGACTTTGCGCGTGATGACGAAGGTAGGTTGGTGATTGCATGTACCCACGCTCAGGCTCGGTATTTGTTGCCTAAGGTGATCCCTGAGTTTAGAAAGCGTTTCCCTAAAGTGCACTTATCCTTGGCAGAGGGTAGCCCTGCTCATTTGGCATCTATGGTGTTGCACGAACAAGCGGATGTTGCGATAGCGACTGAAACTTTGTCTAAAACACCGGGGTTGGTGGCATTGCCTGTGTACGAGTGGGAACACACTATTGTAGTAAGGCCTGATCACGAACTAGCCGAGTTGCCTACTCCCTCGTCTAAAAACCTGAATCTGAAATTGTTAGCTAAATACCCTATCGTGACGTATGACCATGCGTTCTCGGGTAGACGTTCCATAGACGAAGCATTTGCTAAAGAGAATCTCACACCGGATATCGTGCTTGAGGCGCTGGATGCAGACGTAATTAAAACCTATGTGGACGTGGGCCTAGGTATTGGGATTATCGCTGGTGTGGCCTTTGACCCGCGTAGAGACAAGGGGTTGGTGGGGTTATCGGCAGGGCATTTGTTCGGCAAGCATCATACCCGCGTGGGTATTAAGGCGGGTACCTTCTTGCGTGACTATGTGTATGTGTTGCTAGAGATGCTGGCCCCCGCATTAACGCGCGATGTAGTGCAGGATGCGTTAGAGGGCGAGAGCTCAACTTAACAGCGATTGTTCTGTTTGTTGCGATGACTAACCCCTGATGTGTATGCATTAGGGGTTTTTTTATATGTTTATAGCGAAATAGTGGGTGTGTGTAACGCTTCTTACATACTCAAGATTGACAATCTTAATGATAATGATTATCGTTTATCTTGTTTTCAATTTTAAGGAGTAAGCATGTCTAATCAGGTAACAGCCGTAGTGGTAGGCGCAGACAGGTTGGGAAACATTCCAGACCTGCTGAATTTGCACAATATCAAAATTAAACAGCACATTAGTGGAAGAGACCCCTCACATCAGAAAAAAACTTTGCAACTGCCTTCAGGCACAGAGTTGCTGATCTTGTTAACGGACTTCTTAGGTCATAACGTGATGAAAACTTTCAGAGCGGCGGCGCAACGCTCTGGTGTTAAAGTGGTTGCTTGTAGGCGCTCCGTCTGCAGCATGAAACTTGCTCTGACGCAGGGTGGCTTTTGCGAGTCATGCCCGTACAGTGCCAGCAAAAAACATTAATACCTGTATCAGTTTGCTCCGGAAACAAAAAAGCCAGCTCAATGAGCTGGCTTTTTAGTGTCATCACGCCGTATTAGTTATTGGCAGCTAAGCGTCGTGCGCCATTGTAGCGTTTGTTCCAGTAAGACACGGTCATGTCTTCTACACGTACCACAGCGCCTGTGCGCGGGGCGTGTACAAATTTATTGTTGCCGATGTAAATGCCTACGTGGGAAAAACGAGCACCACGTGTATTGAAAAAGACTAGATCGCCTTTTTGCAAGTCGTTGCGGTTGACGGATTCACCTTCTTTGGCAAGTTCAGCAGATTGTCGTGGCAGTTTTAAGCCCAACGATTTTTCAGCGGCATAGCCCACCAAGCCACTGCAATCAAAACCAGTTTCTGGGCCAGAGCCACCGTAACGGTATTTGGTACCCAAGAAGCTTAAGGCTGCTTCAGCAAAGTCATTGCTAGTAGACTGTTCTTGGCGTTCTGCTAGATAAATATCGCTTTGTGCACGGTTCTTTAGGTAGGCACCTAAAGGGTCAGACTGCGTGCGGTAACGTTGATTATCGGTCGCGCTGAGGCTGACAAATAATTCATCCAAGCTTGCTTGGTCGTTAGTAGCGCTAGATTGAGTTGTTGTTGCACACCCGCTCAGCAAAACCATAGCACCTATGGCAGCAGCGCCAAGTACACGATTAGGGATGAATGAGCGGAATTGTAAGAAGCTGTTATTTTTAGAAGGCATAATGTCTGTATTGTTATGGCTTACCGCAATTGGTGGGGTGCAGCAAATTGAACAAGCAACAGGTAGGGAGTTTAGCCAAAGATTTAAGGCGAGTAAACCGTGAATCGAGATCAGTTCGTAATTAGATATTACGTACTAATAATTTCACTGCGTTGACAAGGCTCAGTAAAAACAGTTTTTTGGGTGTGCAGCTAGGCTTGTGCTCATGGCAGTGGCAGCATAGACTGCCTGAACAGCTGACACTAGTATTAATTGGAGTTGAAAAATGATGAAAACACGCGCAGCCGTAGCATGGAAAGCGGGGGAGCCACTAACTATAGAAGAAGTTACCCTGCAAGGTCCAAAAGCCGGCGAAGTTTTGGTAGAGATTAAAGCTACGGGTATTTGCCACACCGATTACTACACGTTGTCTGGAGCAGACCCTGAAGGCTTGTTCCCTGCCATCTTGGGTCATGAAGGTGCTGGTGTAGTGCTAGAGACCGGCCCTGGTGTGACATCGTTAAAAGCGGGTGATCATGTGGTGCCGCTATACACGCCTGAGTGCAGACAGTGCAAATCATGCTTATCACGCAAAACTAACTTGTGTACGGCCATTCGTGCCACACAAGGTAAAGGGTTAATGCCAGACAGCACTTCGCGTTTCTCTATTGATGGCAAACCTATTTTCCATTACATGGGTACATCCACCTTCGCGAACCACATCGTGGTCCCAGAAATTGCCCTGGCAAAAATCCGTCCTGATGCCCCCTTTGATAAGGTGTGCTACATAGGTTGTGGGGTGACAACGGGTGTAGGTGCTGTATTGTTTACCGCCAATGTAGAGGCTGGTGCCAATGTGGTGGTGTTTGGTTTGGGTGGTATTGGGTTGAACGTTATCCAAGGTGCCAAGATGGTGGGTGCCGATAAGATTATTGGTGTAGACCTGAACCCAGAGCGTGAAGCCATGGCCAGACAGTTTGGTATGACGCACTTCATTAATCCTAACGACGTAGAAAATGTGGTGGATCACATCATCCAGTTAACTGATGGTGGTGCCGATTACTCGTTTGAGTGTATTGGTAATACGAAAGTGATGCGTCAAGCCTTGGAGTGCTGCCACCGTGGTTGGGGGCAATCCATCATTATTGGTGTGGCCGAAGCTGGTGCGGAGATTTCTACCCGTCCATTCCAGTTAGTAACAGGGCGCGTATGGAAAGGTTCAGCCTTTGGGGGCGCACGCGGTCGTACTGATGTACCTAAATTGGTAGATTGGTACATGGAAGGTAAATTGAATATCGACGATTTAATTACCCACAAATTGTCGTTGGATCAAATTAATGAAGGTTTTGATCTGATGAAACGTGGTGAGTCTATCCGTTCGGTAGTGGTGTACTAATAGATTGTTGGAGGATGTGGCTTTATGACTGTTGAGCTTGAGGTAATAAGCGAACACCGTTGTTTTGATGGGGTGCAGCGCTTTTATAAACATGCTTCCCAGGAAATTGGGCTGCCTATGCGTTTTTCCGTGTTTGAACCACCGCAGGCCAAACACGGACGAGTCCCCGTGCTGTTTTTCTTGGCGGGACTAACATGCACGGAAGAAACCTTCATGATCAAAGGTGCAGCACAACGCTTGGCCGCTGAGTTGGGCATTATGCTGGTGACTCCTGATACTAGCCCGCGCGGTGCCGACGTACCCGGAGAGGCTGATCATTGGGATTTCGGTACCGGTGCAGGCTTTTATGTGGATGCCACGGAGGCACCGTGGTCTGATCATTACCGTATGGAAAGCTATGTGGCAGACGAGTTGTTCTCAATTGTCACCACGCAGCTTTCAGGTGATGCGAAGAAGGTAGGCGTCTTTGGTCATTCTATGGGTGGACATGGCGCCTTGGTATTAGCGTTGCGTCACCCCGAGAAATACCGTAGCGTTTCGGCCTTTGCTCCCATTGCAGCTCCTACCAAGTGTCCATGGGGGCACAAAGCTTTTACGGGTTACTTAGGGGCGGACAGGTCTACATGGGAGCAGCATGATGCATCGTCGTTGATGCGCCAGTCACAATGCCCATTCCCAGAGGGCATATTGGTAGACCAAGGCTTAAATGATCAGTTTTTGGCCGAGCAGTTGTATCCAGAAGCGTTCGAAGAGGCTTGCCAAGCTGTGGATCAACCGCTGACGTTGCGTAGACACGCCGGTTACGATCATGGCTATTACTTTATTGCCACCTTCATGGATGATCACTTGCGCTTTCATGCTGAGCGGTTAAGCTAATCCAGCAAACAGTAAAACACCCTGTTGGCAACCTACAGTCGCCAGCAGGGTGTTTTGTTTTCAGAACACTACTAGCGATACATTGAATGCAGGAAGGCATGCAAAATACCACCACAGGACGTTTGAGGGGCGCATTACAGCCTCAGGTAGCAAAGCGAGAGTTTTGGGCATGGGCGTTGTATGACTTTGCTAACTCTGGCTATACCACAGTGGTGCTGACCTCGGTATTTGGGGCTTATTTTGTAGGGGTTGTGGCAGAAGGCGCGACATGGGGCACCTTGGCGTGGACCCTAACCCTATCGCTTTCTTACTTATTGATCATGCTAAGCATGCCCGCACTAGGGGCGTGGGTGGACAGGCGTGGACGTAAGCGGTTTTTATTGTTTACCAGCACGCTGGGATGTGTATTGGGCACGTTGTTGTTGGCTGGAGCTAACCACGGCACCTTGTGGTGGGCCATGGCGTTTTTGGTGCTGTCTAACTATTGCTATTGTGTGGGCGAAGCGGTGATTGCGTCTTTCTTGCCTACCATTGCCAAGCCCGAAGCATTGGGGCGTGTGTCAGGCTGGGGGTGGGGCTTTGGCTATTGTGGCGGCATGCTTACCCTAGGTTTGTCCTTGGTGTTGGTGGTGCTAGGTGAGCAGCGGGGCTGGGTAGCATCTGAGTATGTGCCATGGGTAATGGTGCTGACAGCTGTAGTGTTTGGCGTGGCAGCTATACCTGCTTTTTTATGGCTAAAAGAACCGACTGCGATTACAGATACAGCACAGCAGCATGGCTGGTTTGCACACATACAGCATGCGTATAAAGAAAGCCGTGCGCATTTTCCTGATTTGTACCGACTATTGTGTTGTTGTGCCTGCTATCAAGCGGGCATTTCGGTGGTGATTACGTTGTCATCAGTGTATGCCACTCAAGTCATGGGGTTTGAAATGGGTCAGACTATGCTGCTGATCTTTACCGTGAATATAGCGGCCGCTTTGGGGGCGTTAGTATTTGGGTCTGTACAAGATGCCATAGGGCATCGCTTAGCGCTGATGCTGACGTTGTTGGGGTGGTTGGTGATGATTGTAGTGGCGAGTTTCACTACGTCAGTCACAGGTTTTTGGATAGCGGCTGCCTTGGCTGGTTTATGTATAGGGAGCAGCCAAAGTGCTGGTAGAGCGATGGTGGGTGCCTTAACACCTCACGGTCGTCTGGGGGAATTTTATGCGCTGTGGAGTTTTGCAGTACAACTGGCAGCAGTAGTGGGGCCCTTATCGTATGGCATTGTGGTCTGGGTAAGCCAAGGGAATCAACGTTTAGCGTTGTTGCTAACGGGATTGTTTTTTATTGTTGCGTTGATAGTGTTGAGAAAAGTAGATTTCATGCGTGGCGTGCAACACGCTCAGCATGCAGGAGAATAGGTTGGAACAAAGTGAGTCAAGCCGTAATGCCCTGTTGTTAATGGGGCTAACCATTGTGTTATGGGGCGTGAGCTGGATTGTGATGAAATCCATGACCAAGCTCATTGGTCCTATAGATCTGGTGGCCACACGTTATGTCATCGCATTTTTGTTTTTATTTGCGGTGCAATGCTGGCGACGCATTCCATTTAGTATGCCGCCGTTTTGGCTATGCTTAGGTATAGCGGTGATGCAGACAGTGGGGTTTCAGGTGTTGGCCCAGTTTGCGTTGATGAGCGGTGGCGCTGGACAGGTGGTGCTGTTGGCATACACCATGCCGTTTTGGGTGGTGTTTTTCTCGTGGCGCATTATGGGCAATAAGCCCGATGCCAAGTACTTAATTGCATTGGGTTTTGGTTTGGCTGGTTTGCTACTGGTGCTGAAGCCGTGGGATGGCATGGGCGGTATGCTGAGCTCATTGTTGGCTTTGTTTTCTGGCGCATGTTGGGGTATTGGCGCTGTGTGGTCAAAGGTGATGTTTGAAAAGCACCAACCTAACATCATCAACCTGACAGTGTGGCAATTATTGATGGGTGCTGTGATTACAATCCCTTTGGGTTTTATCGTGCCGCAGCAACCGTGGGTATATGGCCCCGAGTTGTTTATTGGGTTGCTCTATATGGGGGCGTTGGCTTCTGGCATGGGTTGGTTGCTGTGGTTAAGCGTTATTCAACGAGTGTCAGCAACGGTTGCTGGTATGTCCAGTTTGGGTGTGCCAGTACTAGCGATTTTGTTGGCGTGGTGGGTGCTGGGTGAAGTGCCTGATATGTTCACCAAAATGGGTGTGGTATTGGTGGTGACGGGGCTTGTGGTGGTTAACTTGCCGGGCCGCAGAAAAGCATAGATGGCCTGAGGCGTGGTGGTGAACGCTGCCACGCTAGATAGCAGTACACATAAAACTGGGGGCTGTACGGTGTAGATGGGTTATCTACCGTGCAGCCCCCAGCGTTTTTCTGGATGCGGCTAGGCCGCACCTAGAAAAGTCGTCATGTGATTACATGCCGTTGTACACCGGCCCTTCGCCACCTTGTGGTGGTATCCATACGATGTTTTGGGAAGGGTCTTTGATGTCACAGGTTTTACAGTGCACACAGTTTTGCGCGTTAATTTGCAACTGGTCTTCACCTGCATCGTTTTTAATAAACTCGTAAACGCCAGCCGGGCAGTAACGTGCTTCTGGGCCTGCGTAGGTAGCCAGATTCAGTTTGACCGGGATGGATGCGTCTTTTAGTGTCAGGTGAATAGGCTCGTCTTCTTCGTGGTTGGTGTTCGAGATAAAGACAGAGCTTAGGCGGTCAAAGGTGAGTTTGCCGTCGGGTTTTGGATAGTCTATACGCTGGCACTGGTCAGCAGGCTGCAAGAAAGCGTGGTCTGGTTTGGTGTTACGCAAAGACCAAGGCATTTTGCCGCGCAGTACCAATTGCTCAATACCTGTCATGAGCGTGCCCACGGTACGGCCTTTTTTGAACCACTGTTTAAAGTTACGTGCTTTGTTCAGCTCGTCGTGCAGCCATGATTGCTCAAAAGCGGCAGGGTAGGCACTTAGCTCATCGTACTCACGGTTATTCGCCAAGGCATCCACAATGGCGTCAGCAGCCATCATGCCGGACTTGATTGCTGCGTGGCTGCCTTTGATGCGCGAGGCATTTAAGAAACCAGCCTCACAGCCCACCAACGCACCACCAGGGAACACCAGTTTAGGCAAGGACAGCAAACCACCAGCGGTTAGAGCGCGTGCACCATAGGCCAAACGCTTACCACCTTCAAAGGTGGAACGTACGTAGGGGTGTGTTTTGAAACGCTGGAACTCTTCAAAGGGTGACAACCATGGGTTGGCGTAATCCAAGCCTACTACCAAACCAATTACTACAATGTTGTTGTCCAAGTGGTAAAGGAACGCACCACCGTAAGTATCGGAATCCAAGGGCCAGCCAGCCAAGTGCATGACCAAGCCTGGTTGGGATTGGGAAGGGTCAACTTCCCACATTTCTTTGATACCAATACCGTAGCTTTGGGCGTTTTTGCCTTCGTCTAGTTTGTATTTTTCGGTCAGTTGACGACCTAAGTGACCACGGGAGCCTTCAGCAAAAATCGTGTATTTTGCCAGTAGTTCCATACCAGGTTGGTAGTGTGCGGTATGTGTGCCATCGCGGGCCACACCCATATCGCCAGTGATCACGCCGCGCACGGCTTTGCCGTCCTCGGTGTACAGCAGGGTGGCAGCGGCAAAACCCGGGAAAATATCCACACCCAGAGCTTCGGCTTGTTCCCCCAACCATTTGGTTACATCACCTAAACGCACAATGTAGTTGCCATGGTTTTTAAAACAGTCTGGCAGCATCCACATGGGTGTTTCTTTGGCGCCTTTTTCATCCAAGAAAACAAACTTGTCAGCGTTCACTTCTATGTTTAGTGGTGCGCCTTTGTCTTTCCAGTCTGGAATGAGCTCTGTTAGCGCTTGGGGATCCATCACTGCGCCAGACAAAATATGAGCACCGATTTCCGCCCCTTTCTCCAATACACAAACGCTGATGTCTTGGTTAGCTGTGGCGGCACGTTGTTTGATACGGATGGCTGTGGCTAAGCCAGCAGGGCCACCGCCTACGATGACCACATCGTATTCCATCGATTCGCGTTCAGACATGTAAGAGGTCCTCCGGTTATAGGTATAGTGCAGCACAGTACTAGCGATGACGCTCAAAGCCTGTGCAACAAAAGTAGTAAGATGCTGCCAATTATAGGGTAGGCAGCGGTTTGCGGGACTAAAAGCAACTTCATAATAGGCAAACAGTTTGTTTTAGAACGCTATACTGTTGGTTTAAGCGTAACGTAGAGATTGCTTCGTTACCAGAGCGCACAAGATTGTCAGGAAAATGAATAAACTCAAGGCTTCCCACTCTATTAGTGACCGTATTCAGGCGCTACGTGCCGTGATGCAGCAGGCAGCTGTGCAGGCGTGTTTTATCCCTTCTGCCGACCCTCATTTGTCCGAGTATTTGCCCGAACACTGGCAAGCCAGAGCATGGCTAAGTGGTTTTGGTGGGTCTGCTGGCAGTTTGTTGGTCACCGCAGATTTTGCTGGTTTATGGACAGACAGTCGCTACTGGGTTCAGGCCGAGAGTGATTTGCGTGACTCTGGCGTGACGTTGATGCGTCAAGGCGATACGGGAGTGTTAGACCCTTTGCCTTGGGTGGAAGCGCGGTTGGCTAAGGGCAATGTGGTTGCTATAGATGGTAATGTGCTGTCTATGCAGAGCTTCGAAGCGTGGAGTCGTCTGTTAGATAGCGGCATTACGTTAGAAACCTCTTTGGATTTACCCGGACAGATTTGGGATCAACGGCCCGCATTACCACATGAGCTCGTGTATGAGCATGCGTTAGAGTATGCGATTGAGTCACGAGCACAGAAGTTGCAGCAAGTTCGTGAGGAAATGGTGGCGCTGGATGTGGGCGGTCATTTGATCTCTAGCTTGGACGACATTGCGTGGCTGTTGAACTTACGCGGTGGGGATGTGCCCTATAACCCCGTGTTCTTGGCGCATTTTTGGTTAGATGCTAAGCAAGCCATTTTGTATGTGGCGGCGGGTAAAGTGCCCGCGGCGCTGGAAAAAACCTTGCGTGCCGATGGGGTGGAGTTACGTGAGTACAGCCAAATAGCGGTTGATTTGGCTAACTTACCAGACGACATGTCAGTATTGGTGGACCCACAACGTGTAACGGTGGGGACGCTATTGGCTGCACCGCAGGTACAGTGGTTGCAAGCATTAAACCCGTCACAGACCTTAAAAGCCATCAAAAGTGATCGGGCGATCGCACACATTCGACGCGCGATGGAACACGATGGCGCGGCATTGTGTGAGTTCTTTGCATGGTTTGATCGCACTGTGCGTGAACGTGCGATTACCGAACTAGAGGTAGATGAAGAACTTACCGCTAAGCGTGCCGCTAAGCCAGGCTTTGTCAGCCCAAGCTTTGGCACTATTGCGGCATTTGGCCCTAACGGCGCTATGCCTCATTACCAAGCTACCGAGCAGAGTTACGCTGCGATAGAAGGCAATGGCTTGTTGCTGATTGATTCTGGTGGCCAGTATTGGGGCGGCACAACGGACATCACCCGTGTGGTGCCCGTTGGGCAGATTAGTGCCGAGGAAAAGCGTGACTTTACCTTAGTGTTAAAAGGCATGATTCAATTGTCGCAGGCCGTTTTCCCTGTGGGGCTAACCGGCCAACAGTTGGATGTCTTGGCGAGACAGCCGTTGTGGCGTGAAGGGCTAGAGTTCGGTCACGGTACAGGCCATGGCGTAGGGTACTTCTTAAACGTACACGAAGGCCCGCAGTCTATTTCATGGCGTGGTAGGCCCGCTAAACCGGTGGCCATGAAGCAAGGTATGGTGACATCTAACGAGCCGGGTTTGTACAGGGCAGGGAAGTGGGGTATTCGTATCGAAAACCTAGTGGTGGCGCAGCCTGCGCTACGTACTGAGTTTGGCGAATTCCTGCGTTTTGAGACGCTAACCTTGTGTCCTATAGATACACGTTGTATTGAACGTTCTTTATTAACGCAAGATGAGGTGCAGTGGTTAAACAGTTACCACGCCGAGGTACGAGAACGCCTCTCACCTCTCTTGCAAGCAGAGGCTTTAGAGTGGCTGCACGAGCAGACGCAAGCCTTGTTGTAAAACAGGTGCAGCCGGGTCAGTTTGTTTCACCTGACCCATGGTTGCCGTTATAATCCAAATTTCCCGCTATAGCCTGATCTAACCCTCAGGCGTCTATCGAAATGACCACCAAATATGTATTTGTAACAGGGGGGGTAGTCTCCTCTCTGGGTAAAGGCATTGCAGCGGCATCACTGGCCGCGCTACTCGAATCTCGCGGTTTGCGTGTCACCATGCTCAAGCTGGATCCTTATATCAACGTGGATCCAGGCACCATGAGCCCTTTCCAGCACGGCGAAGTCTTCGTGACCGAAGACGGTGCGGAAACTGATCTGGACTTAGGACACTACGAACGATTCATTTCTACCAAAATGCGTAAGGTGAATAACTTTACCACCGGTAAAATTTATGAATCCGTTTTACGTAAAGAGCGCCGCGGCGACTACTTGGGTAAAACCGTTCAGGTTATTCCCCATATCACCAACGAAATTCAAGACTTCATCATGCGTGGCGCCAAAGCGGCCTACAACGGTGAGGCCGATGTGGCGATTGTTGAAATTGGCGGTACTGTAGGGGACATTGAGTCCTTGCCGTTCTTGGAAGCTGTACGTCAAATGGGCTTGCGCTTAGGGCGTAACCATACGGCATTGGTGCACCTGACTTTGGTGCCATTCATCAAGTCAGCAGGCGAATTAAAAACCAAACCTACACAGCATTCTGTACAGAAACTGCGTGAAATTGGTTTGTTCCCTAATGCCTTGTTGTGTCGTGCAGATCGCGAAATCCCAGATGATGAGCGTGCCAAAATCTCGATGTTCTCCAATGTGCCATTGGATGCCGTGATTTCAGTGTGGGATGCAACGTCCATCTACAAGATTCCTTCCATGTTGCATAAACAAGGTTTGGATCAGTTGGTGTGTGATGCCTTGTCTATTTCTCCACCGCCTGCTGATTTGACCATGTGGGATAATCTGGTTGATGCATTGGAGCACCCAGAGCACGAAATCACTATCGGTATGGTAGGTAAATATGTGGAGCTGACAGAGTCCTACAAATCGCTAAGCGAGGCGTTGATTCATGCCGGTATTCACACACGCACCCAAGTCAAAATCCAATACATCGACTCTGAAGACATTGAGCGCGATGGCACAGGTTGCTTGGAAGGCTTGAGCGCCATTCTTGTACCTGGCGGTTTTGGTAAACGTGGTACAGAAGGCAAGATCACCGCAATACGCTACGCACGCGAAAATAAAGTACCTTTCTTGGGTATTTGTTTGGGCATGCAGTTGGCTGTGGTTGAGTTTGCTCGCCATGTAGCTGGTTTGGGTGGTGCAAACAGTACCGAGTTTGATCCTTCCGCTGCACACCCTGTGGTGGCGTTGATTACCGAATGGCAAGACCGCGACGGTAATGTAGAGCACCGTAGCCAAGAAGATGACTTGGGCGGCACCATGCGTAAAGGTGCACAGCGTTGTCCTGTGAAAGCAGGCACACGTGCAGCCGATATCTATGGCCCAGAGGTTAACGAGCGTCACCGTCACCGTTTTGAGGTGAACAACGCTTATGTACCTCGATTGGAAGAAGCTGGTTTGGTGATCAGTGCTCGTACTCCTACCGAGAACTTGCCTGAAATCATGGAAATCCCAACTCACCCTTGGTTCATGGGCGTGCAGTTCCATCCGGAATTCACCTCTACACCACGTGATGGGCATCCATTGTTCATCAGCTATGTTAAAGCTGCTTTGGCGAACCTTCGCTAAGGTGGTGGATCAACGCCTGTTTGCGTAGTAGGCAGACAGGCGCGATCAGGCTCAGGCCTGAAGTATTGAATTTTTGTTTACCGGGAGCTGCTATGGAATTATGTGGTTTTCAGGTTGGTCTTGATAGACCTTTCTTCCTGATTGCTGGTCCATGTGTGATCGAGTCGCGCCAAATGGCGTTTGATACAGCGGGTGTGCTGAAAGAAATCACGGACGAATTGGGTATTCCATTCATTTATAAAAGTTCGTTTGATAAGGCCAATCGTAGCTCCGGCAGTTCGTTCCGTGGCCCAGGTATACAGGAAGGTCTGCAAATCTTGGCTGATGTGCGTGCGCACTACGGTGTGCCTGTGCTGACCGATGTGCACGATAAGGATCAAGTGGATGATGTGGCTGCCATTGTGGATGTGCTGCAAACGCCAGCCTTCTTGTGCAGGCAAACTGACTTTATTCAAGCCTGTGCAGCCACACTAAAACCCGTCAATATCAAAAAAGGCCAATTTCTTGCGCCGCATGACATGGTGCATGTGGTAGAGAAAGCTCGTGCTGCGGCGCGTGAAGTGGGTGGTGATGGCGACACTATTATGGTGTGTGAGCGTGGCGCTTCATTTGGCTACAACAACCTCGTGTCGGATATGCGCTCGCTCGCCATTATGCGTGAAACACAGTGCCCAGTCGTGTTTGATGCGACGCACTCTGTGCAGTTGCCTGGTGGCCAAGGTAGTAAATCGGGTGGTCAAAGCGAATTTGTGCCCGTGTTGGCCCGAGCAGCGGTAGCCGTGGGGATAGCGGGTTTGTTTATGGAAACACATCCAGACCCAAGCAAAGCGCTGTCTGATGGCCCTAACGCTGTGCCATTGCATTTAATGCCTGCCTTGTTACGCAGCCTTAAAGAAATTGACCAGATCGTGAAGCAAGATGGTGGCTTACTAGAAGCCAACTGGAAGTAATCAAGGAGACAACATGGCAGCTTATATTATTGCCAATGTGGATGTAACTGATCCGGAACAATACAAAGCCTACCAACAGCTTTCTACGCATGCGATGAAAAAGCATAACGTGAAATTGTTGGCACGGGGTGGGGAAACTCTGACCTTGGAAGGCAATGCCCCCAAGCGTACAGTAGTGATTGAGTTTGAAACCATGGGAGCTGCAGAAGCTTTCTACAACTCGCCCGAATACTTGGCCGCTCGCCAATCACGGGAAAACGCCGCGCACATGACTATGTATGTGGTGCAAGGGGTGTAACCATCCCACTATAAGATGAAAGAATCTGACAGGGTAGGTACTTTTAATACATACACACCATAAAGAGATTGGTGAGTCAGGTACTTTATAATTCTTATTACTGAGCATGAACATTCTTGCCGGATTTGTGGCAGCAGCAACAGATCCGGTTCGTTTTTATCAGCGTTATCGCTAACAGCAAGCAGGACTGTCAAAACATGAGTGCTATCGTAGATATTATCGGCCGTGAAATTCTGGATTCACGTGGCAACCCAACCGTTGAATGTGACGTATTACTGGAATCTGGTGCTATGGGGCGTGCCTCCGTACCTTCAGGCGCCTCTACTGGTGCGCGTGAAGCTCTGGAGTTGCGTGATGGCGATACCAGCCGTTACTTAGGTAAAGGCGTATTGCGCGCTGTTGAGAACTTGAACACAGAGATCTCTGAAGCCCTGATCGGTTTGGATGCACAAGAACAAACTTTCATTGATCGTACCTTGATCGACTTGGACGGCACGGAAGATAAAAGCCGTTTGGGTGCTAACGCAATGTTGGCAGCCAGTATGGCTGTAGCGCGTGCAGCAGCAGACGATTCAGGTTTGTCGTTGTACCGTTACTTCGGTGGCAGCGGCCCAATGCAAATGCCTGTGCCAATGATGAACGTGATCAACGGTGGCGCACACGCAAACAACACCTTAGACATGCAAGAGTTCATGATTCTGCCTATAGGTGCACGCAGTTTCCGTGAGGCATTGCGCATGGGTGCAGAAGTATTCCACGCGTTGAAAAAAATCATCGACAAACAAGGTATGTCCACAGCAGTGGGTGACGAAGGTGGTTTTGCTCCTAACGTAGCTAACCACGAAGCAGCTATCCAAATGATTCTGCAAGCAATCAATGAAGCTGGCTACGAAGCTGGTTCACAAATTGCTTTGGGTCTGGATTGTGCAAGCTCTGAGTTCTTCCGTGATGGTAAATACCATTTGGAAGGCGAGGGCGGCGTGTCGTTGACAGCGCAGGAATTCGTTAACTTGCTGGAAAGCTGGTGCGATAAATACCCTATCATTTCTATCGAAGATGGTATGGCTGAAGACGATTGGGAAGGTTGGAAAATTCTGACTAACCAATTGGGTAAAAAAGTTCAGTTGGTGGGTGATGATTTGTTCGTAACCAACACCAAAATTCTGAAAGAAGGTATTGATCTGGGTGTGGCTAACTCCATCCTGATCAAAATTAACCAAATCGGTACACTGACAGAAACTTTCGCCGCTATCGAAATGGCTAAGCGTCACGGTTACACAGCGGTGATTTCCCACCGTTCCGGTGAAACTGAAGACTCCACCATTGCTGATATCGCTGTGGCAACGAACGCTATGCAAATCAAAACAGGCTCTTTGTCCCGTTCTGATCGTATGGCTAAGTACAACCAGTTGCTGCGTATCGAAGAAGAACTGGCAGATGTAGCGTCTTACCCAGGCCGTAGCGCATTCTACAACTTGCGTTAAGTGCTGCAGAGGGATGTACACTTACATCCCTCTTATAGGAATTACCCATGCGCCTGCTTCTGCTTATTCTGATTGTGCTGAACTTAGTTACGCAATATGCGTTGTGGTTTGGCAAGAGTGGTTGGGAGCGGGTGCATGACATGCAGGCCAGATTAGAAGAACAACAAGAAATTAATGCGGCACTGCAAGCGCGTAATAATGCGCTATTGGCAGAAGTACAAGATCTTAAAAGTGGTACTCAAGCCATTGAAGAACGGGCAAGGTCCGAGCTAGGTTTGCTGCACAACAATGAGGTGTATGTACAAATCTTGCCACCCGAAAATACGCCTTAATAGCAGCAGGTAGCTCCCTCGCAGGCTGTTTCCTCAGACAACAAATCATTTGCTCCCTCGTCATCGGGTGGAGTAAGCATGTGCTCGTCTGTAGGAGGGCTGGGATGATCGGGGGCTGTAGCGCTGTTGCCAGCTAAGGGCGTACTGGCTACGGCCATGAAGCTTCTAGACGCCGCAGACTGCCAAGCCAGAGCAGTGCTGTTCGTGGCTGCTAAGCGTTGTATGGCGCTTTGTGGGCTAAGAGGCCATTGTATGGGGTGACTTTGCATGGGTAGGCTGAAATGCAGCCGTATAGGCAGTAAGCCTTGCGACTTCCCTTGTTGCAGATAAGGGTCGGCATCGCTAGGCCATAACAGACGCAATAAAGCTCGGCTAAGCGCTAAAGAGGGCTCGTACCAATAAATCAGTTGGGTGTGTAAGGTATTGGCTGCAAAGATGCTTTGATAAGTCGAGCGACTATTATTGGTTAAATGTTGCGCCAGTTGATGGTGCACGTTGATCTGTCTATAACCGTGTGCGCTACGTAGGCGAAGGGTTTGATCTTCGTGTTGCGTGAAATCTTGATCGCTGGGGGATAGCTGCCATATACGCCAAGGGTCAAAACCATAGCGTGAGGTGAAGCGGTGGTAGTAGCGTTGTTGATGGGCTGCGGAAGGCCACCAAGCGGCCACAGCGCGATCAAAGTGCTGTTGCATGGCTGTGGGCTCAAGGTGTTGGGTTACGCCGTTACGGCCGCTTTCCTGCAGTGCTAATAGCAGTACTTGGCGTAGCATCCAAGCGCGTGTGGCGTCGTAGCTCAAAAGTAATAGAGCGCAGACTACAGAAGCGATAAGCAGAAACTCTACACTGCTTGCGCCAGCTTGTTTGGGGTGTGAAGAGGAAAAAGAGAAAGGCATCGCAAGAATAGTGAATATAGACACAGGTGGTCTATGTAGTATTCCTGCGATGCCCCGTTATGCGGAGATCAAGTGGCTGGTAGTAGCCGTGGTAGATAGTGCTTAGAGAAAAAAGCGATCACACACTACATATAGCCACCATGCGCCAGTCAGAATAAGGCTTAGCAATACGGCGGCGCTGCCTAAATCTTTGGCGCGTCCCAGTAAGGGATGATGTTCTAGGCTAATGCTATCGGCAAGAGCTTCGATGGCACTGTTAATCAGCTCAACAACCAACACAATAATTATGCAGGCGCAGAGCAGAAAAATTTCCGTCACATTGCGGCCCAGAAAAAAGGCTGTGGGCAACAATATAATGGCTAAGAATAGTTCTTGTCTGAAAGCGGCTTCATATTGAACTGCTGCACGTAAGCCTTGTATGGAGTACATAAAGGCTTTGAAAACGCGCTGTAAGCCGCCGCTGCTTTTGTAGGGAGAGTTCATATTAATGCAGGGTTTTATCGCCTGTCTGTAGGTTGTCTGGATTATCAATGAAAAGGCTGGCGCAATCAACAGGGTCAAACTGATAAGGTTTGCCACAGAAATTGCAGGCGACTTCGACTACGGCGCTTTCACGCAAAATATCTTCTACTTCGTCTTTGCCCAACATGTGCAGCATACTGGCTACTTTTTCGCGAGAGCAAGGGCAGTGCCATTGAATGGGGGTGCCTTCAAGCTCGAGTAGATCCTCTTCCCAGAACAAACGGTGTATCAGTGTTTGCGGGTGCAGATCACGCAATTCGTCGGGCTGTATGGTAGCTGCTAAGTGTTGAGCACGTTCCCAACTTTGCTCTACGTTGGTTTCGGCTGGTGTGCCGCCTTGTCCGGGGAGCTTTTGCAGCAGTAAGCCTACCAAACGGTGGTCGTTAGCATGTAGCCAGATACGCGTATCCAATTGCTCGGAGTGCAGCATGTAATCTTCCAGTGCTTGAGCGATGCTTTCACCAGTCAGGGGCACAATGCCTTGGTAAGGTTGCATGTGGGGATTGTGTGCGGAAGGGTCCAGCACCACAATAAAACGCCCTTGACCATTCTGATTGATCAGTTCCTGCATGGAGGCTTCTTCTGAAATCTCGGCACCTTCACGTAACGAAGCGGTAGCGCGAATTTTCAGATCAGCGGTGCATTCAACCACTAACAGAGCAACGGGGCCGTCGCCTTGTACTTGCAATACCAGTGAGCCATCAAATTTCAGGTTGCTAGCCAGCAAAATAGCAGCGGCAGTTAGTTCACCTAATAATGTACGCACCGATAGGGGCAGGGTTTGGTGTTGCAAACCTGTTTGCCAGGCATCTTCTACATAGACAGTTTGTACTCTGGTGCTGCGGTCGGCAAATAGGTGTTTTTTTAACTCGTCGGTCATGAAAGTGCTCAGAATGGAGTAATGCGGGGAATTGAGTAAACGCTAGGCTTTGGCTGTTTGCTGAGTGATTCTGGCTTGCAGGTCGACTAAGCGGGTGCCTGCTAAGCGATCGTGCATAAACAAACCCTCTTTGTCGAACCAGCTCCACACAAAAATACTAAAGGGGGCGGCGACAATGAGTAGGTCCGTCGAGGCATAGCCAGTTAAGCTGGATAAGTACTCAATAAATAATGCGCAGGCGAGTGGAATGGGCCACATCAGTAGGTAACGCAGCAACAGCTGCATATAACCAGGTTTGGTTCCCTGTGTGGTTTCTAGCCGGATGTACCATGTTTTCATGGGTAAGGTCTGGCCAGCACGACGCCATGCCATCATAAAATATAGGCCAATGGCAAGAAAGAGGATGAATTGTCGACTGTGTCGCAGATAGAGAGCGTGATAGCTCTTGGTCGCATAGTCAAAAATCAAGCCTACCAGAAAGATAATACCGAAAAGCAAAATGCTTTCGTACATCATGGAGGCAAATAGGCGGCGACGGCTAGGAACAGGAAGCGAAACGGGTACTGCTGTGGAGGCCATTACACGGTGTAACCTAATAAGCGTAAAAACACTATTATCCCGCAAATATGGCACTAAAGGGAGTGTGGTGACAATAGCAAATTTACTGTCACCCTAACATCCACGTTCTATTACTTGAAGAAGAAACGGAACAGGTTTTTCAGTGCCAACAATGGGCGAAAACGCATTTGCTCTGCCATTGCTTCGTTTAGCAGTTGGCGTTCCAGTTCATCGGACATAGCGGCTTGAGCGTTGTAATGAGTCATGATGATACTCACGGTTGGTTAAGGGTTAACCCTATTATAGGGTTAACCCTTAAGAATGCTCAAGACTTATGCTATGGGCTGTTGCGCAAGCGCTATGCTTTGTTACCGATAGCCTGCAGCCACCATGTCAAATGAGAATAAGCGGCACTCTAATGAGCCGTTAAACAGCGGTATGCGGCGCTTAGGTTTCAGACGCATTTGGTTGGGCAATGTTAGGTCGCTGGTAATCATGTTGATATTCCAGCCAGCATAGTGTTGTTTCAACCATGCGGACCAATCACGCCAGAAAGCTTCTTGGTTGCCCTCTAGTCGTTCGCCATAAGGAGGGTTGCTGATTAGCCAGCCTTCTTCCGCAATTGGCATGGCTTCTAGTGCGTTACCTACTTCGAACCTAATGGTGTCGGGGGTAAGGTGGGCGCGTTCCAGGTTGCGTTTGGCAGCGTCAATAACGTCTGGGTCCAGGTCGTAACCTACAAGTGGTACGTCTAGCTTAGGGGCAATGCGTGAGCGAGCATCTTCTTTGAGGTCGCGCCACATACGGCTATCGTGCACACGCAAACGTTCAAAGTGAAAGGGACGCCAGATACCGGGAGGTGCGCCCAGCGCAATCCACGCTGCTTCTATCAAAATAGTACCGCTACCGCAGAAAGGGTCCATCAATGGGGAAGATGGATCCCAATCAGACAGTGCTAGTAAACCAGCGGCCAAGTTTTCACGTAAAGGAGCTTCGCCCTTGTTGTGACGCCAACCGCGTTTAAACAGAGATTCACCGCTAGTGTCCAAGTACAACGTGGCGCTGGTAGCGTCTAGGAATAAATGTACTTTGGCATCAGGACGCACGGTATCAATACTAGGGCGTGCACCTTCGCATTCGCGTAAGCGATCACAGATGGCATCTTTGGTGCGCAGGTTGCAGAACTGCAAGCTTTGCATAGGGCTGCGGATGGCTGATGTGTCTACGCGCAGGGTGTCGTCAGGGCCAAACCATTGTTCCCACGCTACCGAATGTGCAAGTTCGTAGATGTCATCTTCTGTTTGTACAGGAGCTTTAGCAACTTGCAGCAAAATACGTGTGGCAATGCGCGAGTACAGATTAGCTTTTAATACGCCTTGCCAATCGGTTTTGAAGTGGCAGCCGCCTTTACCTAGTTTTGCATCGCTATAACCCAGCGCCTGTAACTCAGCCTCTAGCACCTCTTCCAAGCCTTGTGGGCAGGGGGCAAACACTGAAAAGGGCTGCGTAGTAGAAAAGTAGGTTTCGGTGCGACGTTTAGGGCCGTCACTTGCGCGAGTTGGAGCGCTATCCCTAGGTGTGAAGCGCGAAGCAGGACGTTCATCGGTGCGTGCTGGACGACGATGAGGGCGATCTTCGCTGTGCGCCGTACTCGCGTTGTCGCTGGGGCGTCGGTTAGGGCGTTCAGAGCGTTCAGTGCGTTCCCGTTGGGGTGCAGCAGAAGGACGACGATTAGCGTAATCGCCACGGCCTCTATCGCCTTGTGGGCTAGCGCTTGTACGACTTGCTGGGCGTTTGGCTGCACCAGAACGCGGAGCTTGGCGTGCTGGTTCTTCTTGTGCCGGAGCGTCGGCGGCTTGCTGGCGTTGTCGGTTCAGCGCCACTTTGGCACGTGCACCGCTTCGTAGGCGGGGTGCTGCCGCAGGGTCTACGTCGCTGACGACGGTTTTTTTCAGTGACAGCGTTTTTTTAGGTTTGTCTTGTTCTGACATGTAGGGAGATCAAAAAGGTTTTAGCACAACGAGTATCAGCACCAGCAACAGCAGTAGTACAGGAATTTCGTTGAACCAGCGGTAGTACACGTGTGAATGACGGTTTTTACCCGCTAGGAAGTGTTGCAACAGCCGCCCACACCAAAGATGGTAGAGCACGAGCAGGGCAACTAATAAAATCTTGGCGTGTATCCAGCCACGGCCAGTGCCTATCCCGTAATACAGAAATAGCACCAAGCCTGTGGCGATGGTGAGTACAGCCAACGGAAACATAAAGCGATAAAGGCGTTTTGCCATACCTAGCAAAACCGCCGTCGCAGCAGGTTCTTGTGATTGTGCCAGATTCACGTAAATGCGAGGCAGATAAAACAGCCCCGCAAACCAGGACATCACAAAAAGAATATGAAAAACTTTGGTCCAGAGCATGAGCATGAGTGTATTAGCCGCGTAGCTGGCCTTCTCCGATAAGTACCCATTTTTGCGTGGTTAAACCTTCCAGACCTACCGGGCCACGTGCATGCAACCGGTTGGTGGAAATGCCAATCTCTGCGCCCAAACCGTATTCGAAACCGTCAGCAAAACAGGTGGGCAGGTTGACGTATACGGAGCTGGAGTCTACTTCACGTTGGAAGCGACGTGCAGCGTGCAGGTCTTCCGTTACGATGGACTCAGTATGCTCTGAACTGTAGCGGTTAATGTGCTCCATGGCTTCGTCAAGCGAGTCCACGATACGCACCGCCAAAATAGGTGCCAAAAATTCGGTTTCCCAGTCGGCCTCTGCGGCAGGAATGGCTTGGCTAATTAAGGCTTGAGTGCGTTCACAGCCGCGTAGTTCTACCCCTTTTTCAATTAGGGCTTTGGCTATATTAGGCAGCAAAGCAGGGGCTACGTCGCTATGCACTAGTAGGGTTTCAGTGGTACCACAGATGCCGTAACGGTATGTTTTGGCATTGATCACTATAGGCAAGGCTTTAGCTGGATCAGCGGCTTTGTCTAGGTACAGGTGGCAGTTGCCGTCCAGATGTTTGATCAGGGGTACTTTGGCTTCTTCGTTTAAGCGTTGAATGAGGCCTTTACCGCCACGAGGTACGATGACGTCGATGTAGTCAGTTAGACGTACCATGATGCCTACAGCGGCACGGTCAGTGGTGTCTACCACTTGTACGGCGTCAGCGGGCAAGCCTGCGGCATCCAAACCTTGTCGAATGATCTGGCCTAGAGCCTGATTAGAGTGAAAGGCTTCGCTGCCGCCACGCAAAATGGTGGCATTGCCCGATTTTAAGCATAGCGCTGCCGCGTCAATAGTGACGTTAGGACGCGACTCGTAAATGATGCCAATGACACCTAGTGGTACACGCATCTGTGCTACCTGCATACCATTGGGACGTGTAGAGCTTGGGCCTACTGTGCCAACGGGGTCTGGCATGTCAGCAATTTGACGCAGGCCTGTAGCCATAATTTCTAGGGCGCGATCAGAAAGCTTCAAGCGTTCTAGCATTGCCGGCTCTAAACCACGTTCTTCGGCAGCCTTGATATCCAACGCATTGGCGGCTTGCAGCGTAGCTTTTTGTGCTTGGATGGCGTCGGCCATGCTGCGTAAAGCAAGGCTTTTGGCGTTACCAGAGGCGCTACGCATAATGCGAGCAGCAAGTCGGGCTTTTTGTCCCAATAGGTTCATGTGCTCTTGCAGAGCAGAGGAGGTAGAAGTTTGGGTAGACATAAGTGTGTATCGCTAAAGATTAGGCGGGTGCCTACTCGTTACTATATCGTAGTATGACTGGGTACGTTAGGGGCGTGTGGCGCGTTGTCCAGCAAGGGCAATTCGCAGTGTGAGCCTCGCCATTTCTTCCCATGCGTCGTCCAACAAATCGGCTGGTGCAAGCCCTTTAATTAGCCTATCTATTTCGTGTGCGTGTTTGAGTGCTTGCGGCCAAGCGCGGGCGGGTGTGCGTTGCAAGGTTTGGCGCAGCAGTTGCTCACGGGGGCCAAACACACGGTTTTGGCGTAAGGCAGCAGATACGTCGCCACCGCTGGATTGCAGCAGGGCTAAGCGTGCCAATAAGCGTATTTCATCGCCTACTGCCCACAGCACCAAAGGCAGTGCCTCACCTTCACCTTGCAACCCGCGCAAAATGGTCAGTGCGCGCTGTGCTTGGCCTGCCAGCATGGCGTCACGCAAATCAAAAATGTTGTAGCGGGCTACGTTTAGCACAGCAGTTTGTACATTTTCAATGCTGAGTGCGCCCTCAGGGTAGAGCAGTCCCAGTTTAGCAATCTCTTGGAAAGCGGCTAACAAGTTACCTTCTACTTTTTCCGCTAGCCACTCTAAGGCTTCAGGCTCGGCGTGTTGCTGCTGACGTTTGAGGCGTTGTTGTATCCAGTTGGGTAGGGCGCGACGTTCGATGAGCGGCACATCCACCCACACGGCATGGCTGGCCAGAGCTTGCGCCCATTTGCTGGTGCGAGTGGCTTTATCTAAACGGGGAAGCTGGAACACTAACAGGGAATCGGGTAGTTTCTGGCTAGCCAGTTGGGCGCATAGTTCTTGTATGGCGTCACCACCAGCCTTACCGGGTTTACCGGTAGGGATGCTAATTTCGATTAGCTGCTTATCGCCAAACAGCGAAACGGTTTGTGTGGTGGCAAAGACGGGGGCCCAATCGCTGCGGCCATCCATATCAAAGCGGTGGCGTTCCACATAGCCTTGTTCGCGGGCTCGTGCCCTAATGGTGTCAGCGCTTTCTACTTGAAGCAGGATCTCGTCGCCGCAGAGTACAAAACATTGCGCTAAGGATGTTGCTGGAGCCTGCAGCAGTCGCTGCAGGCCATCAGCATCTAGCGTCTGCCCCATGCTAGAACACCTCTGTGGTTGGGATGTTGTTTAGCAGCAGTTCTTCTGGTGGTAACTGTGGCTGATTGGCGTCGTGTAGCAATTCTGGAGCCAAGGGCAGGTCATCAGGATTGCGGAAGCGTTCGGCCACATCAGGCGCAGTCAGTCGGCGCACCAATCTATCAATGAGTGATTGCTCCATGCTGGCAAACAAGGTGGCAATTTCGCCTTGTTTAGCTTGCACAGCATCGGGGTTATACGGCATATCGCGTACCGTTTGTAGGATGGTAGGCGGGATAATGAGGTGCCCGCTGGCATCGCTTAACTGATACTGCAATCTAACCGTTAGTTCGTATTCTTCAACCTGACCGTTAGGGTCTAGAGCCAGTTCGCGTGTTAAGCGTTGATTGCTTAATTGAATCAACTGCGCTTGCGCTTGCGCTGGATCGGACACAAATTGCAGGCCGGGTGTGTTGGCTTGTAGTACGCGTCTAAGTTGCGAACCAAAAGCCGAGTTTTCAGGGATGTTGGTGTACATCACCTGGAAAGGCAGTGGTGTAGCGCCTTTTAGCTTAAAGCCGCAGGCGCTAAGTAGTATGACTGCCATTAAGCAAACCCCCACCCAGAGGACGCGTTGTCTGGCAGAAAAGAACGACATGGAGTGAAGGTTTGTCATGAGGGTTATCCTACAACGTTGACCATACGGCCAGGTACCACAATGATACGCTTGGCTTCACGGCCTTCTAGGAATTTAGCAACAGCAGGGTGCGCAGCGGCAAGCTGCTCAATATCTGTTTTGCTAGCACCATTTGCGACAGTGATGCTGCCACGTAGTTTGCCATTGACTTGCAGTGGCAGTTCTACTTCGTCAGCGATCAGGGCTTTTTCGTCAACGGTAGGCCATGCTGTGTCGAGCAAGTCGCCGTGTTTGGCAGCGTAACCTAGCTCACTCCACAGCAACCAGCAAATGTGAGGTACTACAGGGTACAGCACACGCAGCAAGATAGAAGTGGTTTCAGCTAAGGCGCTGTGGTCAGCGGCTGTGTTTTCCAACGTAGCATCTTCCAGCGTATTCAGCATTTTCATGCAGCCGGATACGACGGTGTTGTACTGGATGCGCTGGTAATCGTACTCAATCTGTTTGAGCAGACCATGCACTTCTAAGCGCAGTTTTTTGGCTGCAGAGCTTAGGTTGGCGGTCTCTACAGGCTGCTGCAGGCCGGTACGTAGGCTGGCGTTGTGCTTGTGCACAAAAGACCATAGGCGACGAAGGAAGCGGTTTGCACCGTCTACACCAGAGTCGGCCCACTCTAGGGTTTGCTCTGGAGGGCTAGCGAACATCACGAACAAACGTGCGGTATCTGCACCCATAGAGTCAATCAGGGATTGAGGGTCTACGCCGTTGTTTTTGGATTTGGACATGGTGCCAATGCCACCGTAATCCACCGCAGAACCGTCGGATTTCAGTTTGGCACCAATCACAGCACCTTTGGCATCATGCACGTCTTCTACGTCTTCAGGCCAGAAGTACTCAATCCCGCCTTTTTCGGTGCGGCGCGAGTAAATGTGGTTCAACACCATGCCTTGGCATAGTAGTTTGGTGAAGGGTTCGTCAAAGTTGATCATGCCCAGATCGCGCATGACTTTGGTCCAGAAGCGTGCATACAGCAAGTGCAATACGGCGTGCTCGATACCACCGATGTACTGGTCCATTGGCATCCAGTAATCGTTACGAGCATCTACCATCGCATCGGGGTTTTTGGCCGATGCATAGCGCATGAAGTACCACGAGGAATCTACGAAGGTATCCATGGTGTCGGTTTCGCGACGTGCAGGTTTGCCGCAAGATGGGCAAGCGCATTTCAGGAAGGCTTCGTCTTTATTCAGTGGGTTACCACTACCATCAGGGATCAGGTGCTCAGGCAGAATGACTGGCAGATCTTTTTCTGGAACGGGTACAGGACCACAAGATTCACAGTGAATGATAGGGATAGGGGTGCCCCAGTAACGCTGACGGGAAATCCCCCAGTCACGCAGGCGGTAGGTGGTTTGTTTCTCACCCAAGCCTTTGGCGTTCAGGTCGGCAGCAATAGCATCTACGGCGGCTTTGTGTGCCAGGCCATCGTATTTGCCGGAGTCTATGGTTTGGCCTTGTTGCTTGTCGCCATACCAGTCATCCCACTGTGTGGTGCTGTAGGTTTTACCTTCAACGCCAATCACTTGCTTGATAGGCAGATCGTATTTTAGTGCGAAAGCAAAGTCGCGTTCGTCGTGTGCGGGCACGCCCATCACAGCGCCGTCGCCGTAGCTCATCAGCACATAGTTACCTACCCAGACGGCAACTTGTTCGCCTGTCAGTGGGTGTGTAACAAATAGACCAGTAGGCATGCCTTCTTTTTCACGGTTGGCGATATCCACTTCGGATGTGCCACCCAGTTTGCATTGCTCGATGAAGGCCGCTAGCTCTGGGTTGTTACGTGCAGCATGTGTAGCTAAGGGGTGTTCTGCAGCCACGGCGCAGAAGGTAACGCCCATGATGGTGTCGGCACGTGTAGTAAACACGTACATGCGGCCATCTTGAATCAGTTTGCCATCGTCGCCTTGGATATTGTGGGTGAACGCAAAACGTACACCTTCGCTTTTACCAATCCAGTTCTCTTGCATCAGGCGTACGCGCTCGGGCCAGCCTGGCAGTTTGTGCTGTACGTGATCCAGTAGTTCTTCGGCGTAATCAGTGATGCGCAAGTAGTAGCCGGGGATTTCACGTTTTTCAACGGGTGCGCCAGAGCGCCAGCCGCGACCATCAATTACTTGCTCGTTAGCCAACACAGTCTGGTCGACTGGGTCCCAGTTAACGACTTGGGTTTTGCGGTAGGCAATGCCTTTATCTAGCATTTGCAGGAACAGCCATTGGTTCCACTTGTAGTAATCAGGGTCGCAAGCGCACATTTCGCGCGACCAATCTATGGCCAAACCCATGGACTGCATCTGCTTCTTCATGTAAGCGATGTTGTCGTATGTCCATTTTGCGGGTGGGACCTTGGATTTAATGGCTGCGTTTTCGGCAGGCATACCAAAAGCGTCCCAACCCATAGGCATTAGCACGTTATAGCCACGCATACGTAGCTGGCGAGCCATTACGTCGTTGATGGTGTAGTTACGCACATGACCCATGTGTAGCTTACCGCTGGGGTAAGGTAGCATGGAGCACGCGTAAAACTTGGGTTTTAGCGATCCATCAGCATTCGTGGCATGTTCACTGACACGGTATGCATCGCGTTCTTGCCAGTTCTCCTGGGCGCGATGCTCGACTTCGGTGTGACTATAACGTTCCTGCATGTATATGACCAAAAAAATGGTGGGCAAACCTCCATTATATGCTGCATTATCAAGGTGGACAGGGGGAGTGGCTAGATATGTGCGCTTTTGTTGTGCTAATACCCGAAACCAGTGCCTAGTGGGCCGGTTGGCGGCGAGGTAATCCGCACAGTACGCAACACAACACGCCGCAGATCAAGATGGTGTAACCCAGCGCTTGATACCAGCCGGTTAGTAGCAGGCCGCCACCGATAAGCAAGTAATACATCAGTCCAAATACGGCACCCGCACTGCCTAATTGCCCTGCGTAGGAGGTAAGAGCTTGGCCTAGTACGTTAGGGATGGCCATGCCAAAGGCAATCACGACCACGGTCATGGGAATCAGTAGCCATAACGAGTGTTGAAGGGCTAAGACGCCAGCGCCGCCAATGGTTACTAGAATGGCCGCCAAGCTTTGTAGCTGGTTGCTGGTGTAGTGGCGCTGTAGCAGACG
The DNA here is from genome assembly GCA_052103955.1 of Paenalcaligenes sp. GTDB lineage: Bacteria > Pseudomonadota > Gammaproteobacteria > Burkholderiales > Burkholderiaceae_B > Paenalcaligenes. The sequence goes on from JBQELO010000016.1 coordinate 65,069, forward strand.
GCGGTTTAACCAAGCCCCTAATGCAGAACCTGCGGCCAAAGCGGCACCACTATAGCCATACAGTGCAGCGTCTAAGCCGGCGCGTTGAAACAGGAAGGGGCCGATGGCGTAATAGCTCAGTAAAGCAATATTAAATGCCGCAACTAGCAAGGCTGAACGCCAGATGGCTAGGTCTACCGACATGGTTTTCAGGGTGCTGTAAAACGAGATTTTGGCTTGATGGGTAGGGCGACTTTCAGTAAGCGATAGCCCGCTCCAGATGAGCAATACCACCGCTAGGATTAAGAGGCTGAGCATAACGCCGCTATAACCGAACCAGCGCGTTAAGCCTGCGCCTGTAAACAAGCCAATAGCGGGGCTAAGTGCCAACGCCATACCCACTAGCGAAAACACCTTGGCAAGCTCCGGTCCTTTGTAGTGATCGCGTAATACGGTTTGAGTAACCACCGAACCTGCCGCCGCACCTATGGCGGCAATGGCTTGGGTAATCAGTAATTGGGTAAAAGAGCCTACTAGCAACGCAGCTGCTGTGGCCGCACCGTAGAGTAAAAGGGCGGCAAGCATGGCGGGGCGACGGCCCAGTCTGTCGCTGCAATACCCCCATAACATGACTCCCACGGCAAACGCGAGGAAGTATACAGTCATGGCCTGAGAGGCCGCCTCGGGAGGGACGTTAAAGGCCTGACTGAAGTCTGTTAGGGCAGGGCTGTAAAGTGTTTGGGCTAGCTGTGGAAACATCAGCAGCACAATTAACAGTGGGAGAGGGGTTTTGTGGGTAGTCATCATTTTTATACATAGCTAAAGAGTGATGACAGCAATTGTGAGGGATTTTGTTTTGTCTTATTATCGTTGAAATGACAACTTATCAATGAAATACGACAAATGGCCTGGTTGCAAGCGGATGACTTTTTTGATGCTGACGCACATGATGCGCCAGTAGTAGGTATTGCGGCGAGCTTGGGGCAGCATGATTCAGGTTTGCATCAGCATGGACGAGGGCAGTTACTGTATGCCCGTAAGGGGTGCATACGCATTACGCTAGCCGATCAGGTGTGTTTGCTGCCGCCTTCAAGGGCGGCATGGATACCCCCAGCTACGGCGCATAGGGCTGTAATGAAAGAGGTGGTGGATTACCGTTCGCTGTATTTCTCAGCGGAGTTGAGCCAGTGTGTGGATGCGGCGGTGTGTGTGGTGGCAGTTAGTCCGTTATTGGAAGCCGTGCTGGAGCCTATGGCGCAAGCGTCTTTTGATGAGGACTGGTCGCAGGGGCGTTATAAATATTTGCTAGGCTTGTGTTTGGATGAGATGCGGAATGCCTCGCGCCAGCCTACGCTGCTGCCATTGCCGCAAGATAGGCGTTTGCGCACCTTGATTGAGCAGCCAGAGCGATTACCACCAGAGTTGCAAGAGCTGGAGCGTGAAGTGGGGGCGAGTGCTAGAACGATTGGCCGTATTTTTAGGCTGGAAACAGGAATGAGCTATCAGCAGTGGCGACAGCAATGGCGGTTGATGCGTGCTATTGAGTTGTTAGCAATAGGGAAAAATTACGGCTATACCGCGACCATGTTGGGCTTTCAAAGTGAAAGTGCTTTTGTGGCTTTTTTTAAAGGGATGGTGGGTTGCACGCCTAGGGTTTTTTTGAAGGGTGAGGTGGGCGCGCTATAGACGCAAAAAAGCCCTGTAAAACAGGGCTTTTTTGTGCCGTAGAAACTCGTGGATACGGGGTGAGCCGCACCAGAAATTGACTTATTTCAGTCGAGTTTCTTTGTACTCTACGTGTTTGCGAACAACTGGATCAAACTTTTTGATCACCATTTTTTCTGGTGTATTACGTTTGTTTTTAGTTGTTGTGTAGAAATGACCGGTACCTGCGGAGGATTCCAGTTTGATTTTCTCACGAATGCCTTTGGCCATGATGTGCTCCTTTTATATAGTGCAGGCTAACGCTTAAACGCGTTCGCCACGAGCGCGCAAATCTGCCAATACAGCATCAATGCCGTTTTTGTCGATCAGACGAACAGCTTGAGTGGAGAGACGCAGACGAACCCAACGGTTTTCACTTTCAACCCAGAAACGACGGGATTGTAGGTTTGGAAGAAAACGACGTCTAGTTTTGTTGTTAGCGTGTGAAACATTGTTGCCCGACATTGGGCCTTTTCCGGTAACTCGGCATACGCGTGCCATGGTAATACCCCTTAAGAGTCTAATTCGGCTACCGCACCATAAGCCAGTCAAAAATAAGAGATGCTGAACTGTTAGTAACGCGGTTTAAGCACTTCAAAGCCCAAACAAAAACTGCAGGACTAATAAAATCGTTCTAAAGCAGAACATTCTAATATGAATAAAGCTGCTAAATCAAGTTTCCGGATTGAGTCTGTGAGCGATGCGGCTTGAAAGCCACGACAAAGAGGCACATGCAGCCAGTACGCTCACCATTGGGAGCACGCTTTCGCTGTGCCATACGCTCATTGCTAAACCGGCTAATGCGCCACCCAGCATTTGCAATGTGCCCATGCAGGCCGAGGCAATGCCTAAGCGATGTCCTTGTTTATTAAGGGCTAAGGCCGAGGAGTTAGGGTAGATGAAGCCTAGGCTGGCCATAAAGCCCATGAGGCAGAACATCAGGCTATAGAGATTGATCCACCCAAGAAGGGTAAGCAAGAGCGAAACAAAAATAAATCCTACAAGCGTGTTTTCCGCTGTGAGCAACAGTTGCGAAGGTGTGTAGCGATTAAGCAGCTTGGCGCTAAATTGCGACGCAATAATAAACGACAGTGCATTTAACCCGAACAACAGGCCAAAGTAGGCGGGATCAATGTTCATCAAACTAATAAACACACGTGCCGAGCCACTGATGTAAGCAAACATACTGGCTGAGCCTAAGGCGGCGGCAAGGGTGTAGAAGATAAAGCTGCGATCACAGATGAGCTCTGCATAGGTGCGGGCGATAAACCCAGGTCGTAGTGGGTTAACGCGATCCGGGGTAAGGCTTTCTTTAAGGCTTACGATGGTGGCAATACATAGCCCTAGGCTAGCGACACCCATCAGCACAAAGATAAGAGACCAGCTACCTAAACGTAGTAGTTGACCGCCAATAATAGGTGCCAATATGGGCATAGCACCCATGACTAACATAATCATCGACAAGGCTTTGGCGGCGTCTCTGGTTTCGAACTTGTCGCGGATGACGGCTCTAGGAATAGCCATGCCTGCTGCACCACCAAAGGCTTGAATGATGCGCCACATGCTGAGTTCTTCAATGGAGCTGCTTAGGGCACAGCCGAACGAGGCCAGTGAGAATAAGGCTACCCCAAATACTAGAGGTATTTTTCTACCGAACCTATCGGCAACGGGGCCATAGATTAATTGCGCACAGGCAATACCAATAAGATAGCTTGCCAATGTGCGCTCTACATTGCCTTGCGTGGTGTTCAAGTCACGCGCAATAGTAGGAAATGCAGGCAAATACATGTCGATGGCTAGGGGGCCTAGTGCCGTCAGTAATCCTAACAGTATCAACCATTTAGGTATGTTTTTATTGAGGTTTGAACGAGAAGGTGCGGCAGACATGTAGGTAAGCTAGAGGAGGATGAAAGAGAGGGCATACCAAGGAGGGGCATCACAAAAGCAGAGTTAGGTGCTACAGTATTTCTGCATAGATGCTGCGGCCAAGTGTAGCATGAGGCCGTGGTGTTCGAGGCGCCATAGAGGTAGTAGGCGTAACGCATTCTTCAGTTAAAAACAAAACTTAGGAGGCGGGTTTGAGCTCTATTTCAGCGATGGTTGAATCAAAGCTGGCAGCATTGCCAGTAGTGGTTAGTCTAACGTTGCCAGACGGCAGCAGAGTGGGGCCAGAGGACGCGCAGCTGGCCCTAGATGTCAAAGACACGGCCACTTTAGTGTTGTTATCAACGGGGCAGGTAGGTAGTCTGGGTGAGGCATATGTGGCAGGAACCTTCGATTTTAAAGGTTCTATACGCGACTTAATGATGGCTGCTGCGGCTATTTTGCCAGACACCCCTATTAATCAAGCCAAAGCTGGTGCATTTACAGGACTAATCAGTCGTCTACGTTCCATTTGGCGACATACGCTTGAGCGCGATGCCAAGCAGATTCAGTTTCACTACGACTTATCCGACGATTTTTATGGTTTGTGGCTAGACCCACGGCGTGTGTATTCGTGCGCTTACTATAAAGAGCCGGATTTCACGCTAGCACAAGCGCAAGAGGCGAAGCTGGACCACATTTGCCGCAAATTGAGATTGCAGTCAGGGGAGCAGTTTTTGGATGTGGGCGCGGGTTGGGGCGGGTTGTTGTTGTGGGCTGCCGAGCATTACGGTGTAGAAGCAACGGGGATTACGCTATCTAAAAACCAACATGCTTATGTCAGCAACCTCATAGAACAAAAAGGTCTAAGTGGGCGTGTGCGCATGGAGTTGTTGGACTACCGTAAGTTAGTAGGTACAAAACAATTCGACAAGATAGCCTCTGTGGGGATGTTTGAACACGTGGGTCGAGCGCAGTTAGGCGGGTATTTTTCTACGTTGCGTAGTTTATTAAAGCCCGGCGGTTTGATACTGAATCATGGCATTACCTCGGGCGGGGTAGAGCATGATCAGTTAGGGGCTGGGATGGGTGACTTTATCGAGAAGTACATCTTCCCGGGCGGTGAACTTACCCATATTAGTTACGTATTACGTCATTTGGCAGAAGGGGGGCTGGAAGACTTAGACGTAGAAAATCTGCGTCCGCATTACGCCAGAACCTTATGGGCATGGAGCGATGCTTTAGAAGAGCGCTTGCAGGAAGCCAGTACTATCTTGGCTGGAGAGCAGGGGTTAAGGTCGCTACGTGCTTACAGGGTGTATTTGGCTGGGTGCGCAATGGGGTTTGAATATGGCTGGATTGCGTTGCATCAAGTGCTAGCGCAACACACACCTACAGGGCGTTCGGATGAGCTAGATAACCCAACCGATTTAGCCTACCCATGGCGTAGAGACTATATTTATAAGTGAGGTTAACCCCTCCCTTAGGTTTGCAGCTTGAGGGAGGGCTAGTGCTACTTTACGGCATCAATAAACTTATCCAGCAAAATGTTTTTGCCACAGAGTACGACGGCAACCGCTTGGCCTTGGTACAGAGGGGCCTGCTTCAATAACGATGCTACGGCTACGCCAGCTGCGCCTTCTATCATCCAGCGGTCTGTTTGCGCCAATAGACGCATGGCGGCTTTAATTTCTGTTTCTGTCACAAGGCAGGTATCAGAAAGTATGTGCTGGCATAGCTCGAAGGTGATGGAGTCGGGCTCTATGCCGCCGGCAGTGCCATCCGAGATAGTGTCAAACTCTTCTACATCAATAATTTTCCCAGCCGCTAATGAGCTATACAGCGATGTGGCATTGCTGGGCCAGCAGCCTACTACTTTGGTGTTGGGGCTGTGGTAGTGTAGGACGGTGCCTATGCCGGAAATTAGGCCCCCACCGCCTACGGCTATAAAGGTAGCGGCAAGTTCTACGGCGGCTTCTGTGGTTTGCTCTACTATTTCCATACCAGCGGTACCTTGGCCGGCAATAACATCCAGATCGTTGTAGGGGGATACAAAGGTTTTGCCTTGCAGTTTGGCTTGGCGGCCAGCCTCTAGTTCGGCATCTAATGGCGTACCCTCTACGACCACGACATGTGCCCCCAGCGCACGTATAGCATCTTGTTTTAGCTCAGAGGCATTGCTCGCAACATACACCGTGACGGGTATGCCTTTTAGGCGTCCTGCTAATGCAATACCTTGGCCATGGTTGCCACTAGAGGCGGTAACGACCCCCTTGGTTTGTTCTTCGGTGCTAAGCAGTCGGATTTTATTGGTGGCACCACGAAATTTAAATGAGCCTGTGTGTTGCAAGTGCTCGCATTTTAAATAAACCTGACACCCCGTCATCGTGGATAGCAGTGGGCTATGCGAAAGAGGCGTGACGAGTACCTGAGGTCGAATTTGTCGATGGGCATCGGTAATGCGTTCATAAAGATCGTGGTTCACTGCTTGTTCCTTTAGAGCAAAATCTGTTTCTGGCACAGTACGTGAGGGTGCTCTTATGTTGAGCGTGTTACCTAGGCTGTGCTTAGCAAGATTATGGCAATGTGAGTGGTTATTGGTGTAGCAAAATTGTGAATCATTGCTTCAATAGAGAACTGAAAAAGCCGGGCATCAAAAAGCCCCCTTGGTTTCCCAAGGAGGCATAGGCGCTGAACTTACCGCAGTTTAGAAGCGGCTGGTTAGACCAACAAAGTAAACACGATCGCCGTTGTCGTAGTTGTTGTCGCCATCTAAGGTGCTCTTAGCTGTCAGGTTTAGAATACCTGCACGCAAGGTCAGGTCTTTGCTGACGTTGTAATGTGTGGTCCAGTCGTAGGTGGTGTAGCCGCCGGCAAAGGTTGGGCCGCCACGAGCGCCTGGTGCAGGCATGGTTAACTGTTTGCCAATGTATTGAGCGCTGACGTTTGTGGACCATTTTTCAGTAATGCGCCAGTTCACGTTAGAGTTGATGGTCATTTTTGGCACAACCAGCAAATCAGCGCCGGTGGTCAAGTTCTTGGACTCAAACATGCGTGTCAGGTTGGTATTCCAGCTTAGGCTAGGCAAAATTGGCATTCTGATGCTGGCTTCCAAACCGCGAGTACGTGCTTTTTGAGCATTCTCCATACGAGTCAACCAGTAACCGTTGATATAGCCCAGCGGTTGGTAATCAATTTTGTTTTTGAAGTCGGTATGGAAGTATGTGGCCTCAGCCGCCCAGCCTTCGTAGTCGTAGCCAATGTTTAGCTCATAGTTGGTGCTGGTTTCTGGTGCTAAGTTGGCGTTACCAATCATGTAGCAACCGCGTGAACCGTCAGCGTTGGTGCTGCTGGAGTTCCAACCCATGCCCGCTAAGCCGCGGCAGCCGTTACCACCAGATTGCGTGGCGGCATTGGGGGAGCTTTCTTTCAGGTTTGGAGCGCGGAAGCCTCGAGACACACCACCCTTAACGGTCCAGTTAGAGGTTGGGTGATACACCAAATAACCACGAGGGGACCAGTGTGAGCCGAACTTTTTGTCATGATCTACACGCAAACCCATAGTCAGGGTTAGGTTATCCAGTAAGTAGGATTGGCTTTCAGCAAAAGCAGACCAGTTATTACGACGCAGTTTGGATGAGCTGTTTGTCACCACACCGCTTGAGCCGCCTATGGTATCGGCATTATCCAGCTCTTCACGTTTCCATTGGAAGCCGGTTGTCAGCATGCCATCAACACCAAGCGTGTATGGAATATCCATGCTGCCATCAAATACAGTTTCGCTGGAGTTGCTGCCTACCGAGCTACCTTTGTTGTCGTATTTGTTGTGGTAGAGATTGAGCTTTGATGAGTACTGCCCATAAGTACCGTTATGACTTAAGCCATAGTAGGTGTGCACTAGTTTAGAGGAGCCCCACGCATTCACGACGGGGTTACCGTTTGCATTGCTTTCAGTAGAGGCGAGTGATCGTTGTACACCTTGTGCAGCTTCTACAGAAATGGACTGGTTATCGGTAAGGTCCCAGTTCACCAGTACGTTGGCATTTTGCTTGCGACTACCTGAGGAGCCACCAGCAATATCATCGGCTGAGCGACGCGATACGCTACCGCCTACGCGCAGGCCAAAGCGTTCGCTGATAGGACCGCTCAGGTTCACCCCTAGTTTGAACTCATCCCCCCGCTGTGAACTATCGGGTTTGCTGTAGTCGCTGGATGCACTACCTCTCCAGACTTTGGAGGTTTTTCTAGTGATGATATTGATTACGCCGCCCATGGCATCAGAACCATACAGCGATGACATAGGGCCGCGTACTACTTCAATACGCTCAATCATTTCCGGCGTAATCCAATCTATGTCTTGCTGGCCTAGATCAGGGCGGTAGTTAGTGTGTGCAGAGGAGCCTTGACGCTTGCCATCGACCAGAATCAGGGTGTAGGCCTCAGGTAGGCCACGCAGTTTGATTTTTGACTGAGCGCCGGTTGAGGCATAACCGCCTGTTACGCCAGGTAGGGTGCTTAGAATCTCCGCCAGTGATGACACGGGCTTACGCTCAATCTCTTCGCGGGTAATCACGCTGATGCTGGCTGGCGCATCTTTGATGTCTACGTCGGTACCTGTAGCAGTCACCACAATGTTGTTGAGCTGGCTGACGGTTTCTTCTTGTTGGGCCGTGTCGGTTGTCGCTGTCTGGGCATACAGTTGTGTCGCGCTTAGGGTAGTGGCACCAAAAATGGCAAAACGAAGCAGTTGCCTCACAGTGTTGGGGGTGAGGCTAAGAGTGGGGTAAGACATTTGACTAACTTCCCTGTAAATGGATTTATGTAGTAATTTGTGACACGAATTCTATTAACTACGTAATACAAATGCAAATCGTTTTCATTTACCAGTTGTTTTTTATCTCCGCGTCTTGAACAGGGTTATCGTCTCTTTTCTGCTACTGTTTCAAGAATTGTTCTCATTATTATTATGGATACGCTATTCCTGATTTGAATCGGTAATGAGAATGGGTACCATTGTTTTTTGCTGTAAGAGTAATGCTGCCAGAAGAACAGAAGGCCAACAGCAGAGGCTAAACCCAGAAAAAAATTGGAAGTGGTCAATGAGATCTATATTTACCGTCAAGCGTTTGCCATTGGTTGTAGCTGGTGTGTTTGTTGCCAGCGGCGCAGTGGCCCAAGAAAACAGAACTGTTCAATTGAATTCCGTAGTGGTGACCGCCACCGGTTTTGAGCAGGATATTAAAGAAGCACCAGCATCCATTTCGGTTATTACCCGCGAAGACTTAGAGAATAAGTTCTACCGTGATGCATACGACGCGCTGCAAGATGTGCCGGGTGTGATCGTGACCGGTGGTGGTGATAAAAAAGAGATCAGTATTCGCGGGATGGGTCCGCAGTACACCTTGATCTTGATAGATGGCAGACGTCAGAGCTCACGTGAGACTCGCACTAACTCAGATGCTGCGGGTGTAGAAGGGGGATGGACTCCACCGCTGTCAGAGATCGAACGTATTGAGGTAGTGCGTGGTCCTATGTCCTCACTGTACGGTTCAGATGCCATGGGCGGGGTGATTAATATCATCACACGGAAAGTGCCAGAACAGTGGGGTGGTTCTATCCGTTTGGATACAACCTTGCAATCGCATCGTCGCTCAGGTGATATTTTTCAGGGTAATTTCTCTGTGGGCGGGCCAATTCAGGAAAATATGCTGGGCTTGCAAGTGTATGGACAATATACCCATCGCAGTGAGGATGATATCTACAATGGTTATGCAAAGCGTAATGCGTATCAGATGGGAGCAAAACTTAGCTTAACCCCTGTTGTAGGCCACAGCTTTGTTTTAGAGGGCAGTTCTAGTCGTCAGAGCTTAACAAAGACACTGGATCGAACTGTTGAGCCGCAGGCTCCAGGGGTTCCCTGTGGTAAGAATGGCTGCCCTAGTGACTCTGAAACGGACAATCGCGAAGAGAGAATCTCTTTAACTCATAATGGTGATTGGGGATTTGCTACTTCGGATAGCTATATCCAGCAAGAGGATGCTAATAATAAATCCCGTTCTATGCGTATCAGGAATACGGATGCCCGTACTTCGTGGGTAGTGCCACTAGGCGATCATCTATTGACCGTGGGCGGTATGTATCAGTACCAAAAGCTAACGGACAAAACAGGTAATCAACTGAAAACAGGTATACAAAAGATCGACCGTACCCAATGGGCATTGTTCGTAGAGGATGAATGGAGTCTGACCAGTAGTTTTGCATTAACGGGTGGCCTGCGTTTTGATCACGACGAAAACTTTGGAGAACATTTCAGTCCTCGTATCTACGGTGTGTGGTCAGTAGATGATTACTGGACAGTGAAAGGTGGTGTGTCTACAGGTTTCCGTGCTCCAAATTTACGCCAAACAGTATCAGGTTGGGGGCAGGTAAGTAAGGGTGGCAATATGTACGGTAACCCTGACCTAACGCCTGAGAAATCTGTATCGGAAGAATTGTCGGTGATGTATGACACGCTGGAGGGGTTTTCGGCCGGCGTTACGGTCTTTAATAATGATTTTAAAGACAAGATTACACGAGTGGCATGTCCTGCAAGCAAATGTCCAGATGGTCCGAATGATTGGGGATCCATGCCAACCACGTACGAAAACGTTGATAAAGCGATTACCCGCGGTATTGAAACCAACTTTAGCTGGGATATGGCTGAAGATTGGACGCTTAAAGGTACCTACACTTTTACGCATTCCAAACAAAAAAGTGGTCCAAACAAAGGTCAACCTTTGAACCAGTTGCCTAAGCATATGGCTAGCGTCAGTGTAGATTGGACGCCAACTGAGCAAATCAATACGTGGGCACGTTTGAACTACCGTGGTAAAGAAAGCCAGCCTGTATTAACGGCATCATCGTCTGATTTTAGAGCGCCTTCTTACACCTTTGTGGATTTGGGTGCGAGCTACAAACTGAACAAGAATGTAGATCTGTACGCTGGTATTTATAACGTGTTTGATAAGCAAGTGACTTACGATGACTACGAGTACGTAGAAGACGGTCGTCGTTACTGGTTGGGCTTAGGCGTGCGTTTCTAAGCGCGTGTGAGCACCTATAAGAAAAGGCATGCAAGTTTTGCATGCCTTTTTTGTTTAATTTTGTAAGACTGCACGAACAAGGTTATTTTCTGGAAAGCGTCTTGTCATAACGAAACTGGCTTCGTATGATCGCATCGAAGCATTTTTTTTGCGTAAGAGGTGGAGTGTGAAAGTAGTCTTCATCGTAATAGGGGCTGCTGTTGTAGCCTATTTGTTGGCCAAGGGCTTGTGGGCCGTTTTTTATAAAAAACATAAGTAACTAGGGATTGATAATGAGTATCCAAGCAAAATCCGGGAAAGTATTAGGCTTTCTTGGGGTAGTGGCAGTGTTGTTTGTTGTGGTGATGTTGATCGCCTATGATGCCTTTTTTCAGGTGGATCAGGGTGAGCGAGGTGTGGTGCTGCGTAACGGGAAAATCGTAAACGTTGCTGAGCCAGGCTTAGGCTTCAAAACTCCTATTCTGGATTCCGTGCGCTTTATTTCGGTACGTGACCATAACGTGACCATGCCGCTGGAGGCCTACTCATTTGACCAACAGCCTGCCAATATGAAAGTGTCCGTGACGTACCGCGTACCCGTAGACCGCGTTGCGGATTTGTATAGTGAATATGGCACATTGGAAAACTTGCAGGCGCGTGTGATTGAGCGTCGTACTCCTGATGCGGCTAAAAACGTATTTGGTAAATTCACTGCCGCGCGAGCGATTCAAGAGCGTGAGAAGCTGGGGGTGGAAACGGTCTCGGCAGTGTCGGCGGTGATGCGTGATGCTCCCGTGCAAGTGGTGGGTGTGCAAGTGGAAGAAGTGGGTTTTTCTAAGGCCTATGAGCAATCTATTGAGCAACGTATGTTGGCTCAGGTGCAAATTGAAACGACGCGCCAGCAAGAGCAAACAGCTGAAATTCAAGCCAATATCCGTGTAGTGCAAGCCCGTGCTGAAGCCGATGCGCAGCGTGAGCATGCTAAAGCGGAAGCCGACTCCATCCGTATGCGCGGTGATGCAGAGGCCGAGGCGATAGAGGCGCGTGGCCGTGCGTTGGCTGCTAACCGTGGGTTGGTGGATCTGATTGCTGCAGAGAAGTGGGATGGCGCGTTGCCTACTACTCAGGTGCCAGGCTCTGCATTGCCATTTATTGGCGTGCGCTAAGTAGCTGTTGTAGTGCTAGGGCATCGCTAGTGGATGTCTACTGGGAACGAAAAGCAGGCTTGTCTGGTCTGGCTTTCGTTCCCATTTTTATGCTGGCTAGAGCGGCTTTAATTATTAAAAAACATGGTTATGAGAATTATTATCATTTATAATGATGGTTAGAGTTCTAGGTACCTAAGTTTTTGATATAGCTAAAGGAAGTTTATGTTTGTCGCTTCATCAGTGCGTAACCTGCCACGTCAATGGTTGTGTAGCACGGCATTTGTTTTGTGTGGGGTTCTATCTCAATCGGCGTTAGCAGTAACGCCTACCCCAGCTCCCAGTCCTGCGTATGCATTACAGGTGGGGTATTTGCAGGATGCGGGTGAGGGCTTGTACGAGGTTCAAGTAAACCCTGCGAACGCTCTGGTGATGACGGCAGTGATTGATAGAGCGAAGGCTAGCGATGATGTGGGTTTTGTGTACGCGTTTGATATAGAAACCATGGAGCAACGCTGGAAAACGGCGATGCCGCATCAGTCTTTTTCATTGGCTCAAGATACGGCGAATAACAAGTTATTTGTGGGCCATGGCAAAAACAAACCTTTGCGTATTAGCCGTGTGAACGTAGTAACCGGTGAGCTAGAGCAAACAGGCCCACGATTGACAGTGCAGCCTGAGGGTTTTGAGGGTACGGAAGGCTTGCGCCATATGATATATGTGCCTGAGGTCAATGCTCTGTTCGTGGTGTATAGCTCTACCAGCTCTGAGCAAACTGGCAAACAGAAAAGTCATAAGCTGCTAGTGGTGGACCCGCAAAGCTTAGAGGTGATAGGCGAGGTAGATGGTGCTTACCCTTCTACAGGTTATGCGTTGTCGTATGATCCAGCTGAGAAAATGCTGTACACCGCAGGCCAGTTCATTAATAAGATTGACCCAATTAGCCGCAAGGTAGTGGGTTCTGTGGATGTGTCGGCGGCTGATCCAGCGATTACCAATATTTTGGGGCTGGCAGTAGATGGTGCGAATAACCGTGTTTTTGCAGCACACAACATTTTCCGCTCAGAAGGCGAGGATGACGGTGTGTATGTGTTTGATCTGAAAACAGGCAAACAATTGGCCTTTGTGCGTACTGGGCGCGGCAGCATCAGCGTGAGCTATGATCCGGTGCGTGAGCAAGCCTATGTGGCTAATTTCCGTGCTGGCACCATTAGCGTGATTAATGGTAAAGATTACCAAGTTAGCCGTCAGTTTGATATTGGTCCACTGCCTAACGAAATGGCGTTAGACAGCAGTAATAATCAGTTGTTTGTTGGCTTGAAAGAAGTTTATAGCCCCAACTCCTCCACTGGGGATTTTGTTGCAGGTGCTAAAGAGCGTTTACTCAAAGTGAACTTGCCTGTTCGTTGAGGTAACACCAAGGCCCCGATCGTGAACTCCCACGCGGGGCCTATTTTTTATTTAGCGTATTTCGGTTTTCGCAGCAAATACGGCAGGGCTGCGGTAGCGCTCAATCACATCTTCTAGCGTTTCGCCGCTACCACCTTTGCGAATCAACCAATAGTTCAACGCTGACATCTTGATCAGAAAGTCTTTGCAGTGCTGACGGGCTTCGCTTGTGGCTTGGTAGGCAATGCTTAACACTTGGGCTTTCATCAGATTGGGTTCTTTATAGAAATGCTGTAGTAGATTGGTATTTACCTGAGACAGCAAATCGGTGTTTTCGCCAAAGTCGTGTTGGCCTACATGGTGCCAGTACAGATCCTCTTTTCCTGCGGGAATGAAAAAATCCACCCATTGACGGTAGTCGGGGTCCATTTGAATGGACAGCGACATTTTGCGTAGTGTCTGGCTATCAGCGGATTCAATGGGGTTTTCTTGGCAGTAATCGGTTAGCGCACATACTTCCGTTAATAAGGCCATGTGGCTGGCATTAAGGTGGTTATAGCTTTGCATAAGCTGTGCCAAGCCTTCTCTGAACTCTGCAATCTGTTTGTGTCCGTCTTCAATGCTGTCCAGCAGAGGGGTGATTTGGTAGTTGTAGGCGCAGATAGTGTGAAAGAAATCACTGATGTTGTCCGAGGTGTTTTGCAACGATTGCTTCAGTGTGTCTAAGTACGCGGGACGGCTCTCTAGCATAGAGGCCAGCTTGACTGAGCCACGGCTGGCGGCATTATGCAAAGGAGAGGCCTGAACCACAATTTGTTTGATGTACAGCGTAGATAGGGTTCCAAGCGCAGCCTGAAACTCGTTTACTGTGACGGCTCGTACCGACTCATCTAATTGACGCTTTTTGGTGTCTCTGTTTTTTAAGCGTTGGTTGATGAGAAAGGTAATAGCAGATGCAAGAATGGCTAAGCTGGTGGCGATATCAACGCCCAGCTGCAGAGAAGTAATTTGCATAATTGGGAAAGTGTGGCGGTAGTGCCAGATAGAAAACAGGTCGCAGAAAAAAGAAGGTTTTAAATCTGCGACCTGTGTTTGTCAAGAATAGAGTCGCGAGGACTCTAGGGGTGTGGCGAGGGGTTAGCCTCCAAAACGCCAGCCCACGTTTACTTTAACGTTACGCCCTGTGCCTTGCCAGGAGCTTGGGTTAGTTGTTGCGTAGCCCGCTTGTGGGTCGGTGTAGGCTTTGTTTAACAGGTTGTCTATACCAAAGTTCACGCTAACTTGTTTGTTGATCTGCCATGAGGCGTACAGATCCAACAAGCTGTAGCCAGCGGCGTTGGGAGCCGTAGCTGATGAGCGTTCGGTAGAGGCTGTGGAAGACCAGCGTACGCCGTAATCCAGATCTTGGTCTAGCGCACGGGCACCAACGGTGAATACAACGCGTTTAAGTGGTGCGTTATTCAGTGGGCGGCCACTATAGGTGTCAGCGGTGGCCAGTGAACCATTTAAGCCAGCATAGAAGTTGCCGGTGTCGTAGCTGCTGTCTAGTTCAATCCCTTTGAGGGTGACTTTACCTACGTTTTGGTATTGGCTGTAGCTTTGTTTGCCTACTTTAAATTGCTCACGGTCAATGTAGTCACGAACGCGCGTATGGTAGAACGACAGCTTGGTACGCAATGCATCATTAGGCATAAAGACGGCATTATGCTTAAGGTTCACGCCTATTTCTACGGTGGATGCGCTTTCTGGTTTCAGATTGAAGTTGGGTAAGTACTCGAGTCTAGAACCGTGGCCGCCGACGCGGAATGCTTCAGCAAGTGAAGGAGCTCTGAATCCTTCGGCGTAAGTGATGTAGGTGGTTACGCCTTGAATAGGCGTGATGCCTAAGGTGAGGCGTGGTGAAACACGGTCTTTGGTAAAACTGTGGGTGGTTTGGTCGGTATCTTGACCGCGTAGTTTGAAGCGATCATAGCGCAGTGCGCCGATGATTTGCAGCCATTGGTTGTACTCAGCTTCCCATTGGCCATACACACCAAAGGCTTTGCTATCACCTGAGCCAAAGTTTTCGTGATCAGACCTACCTTTGATTTCATAGCCGTCACCACCATAGTTCAAGGTATGGTTCCAGCTATCACCTGCAATGTTTGAGCGATTTTTTAGTGCCCAGCCATTGGTGCGTACACGGTACTCACGGCTATCACCATCCGTAACGCGGCTTTGGTCGCTGGTGGTGGCGCTACGATACAGTTCCGCTTGCAGGTTGATTAAGGGGTTCGTAGGGCTGTTAAAGCTATAGCGTAGGTTAGCCGTATAGGTGTCGGTATCGGTGTCGTCTACGCTCAGTGTGGGGCTGCTAGAACCTGCGGAGCGGCTGCTTTTGTAGCCACCGCCATAGCGCAACCAGCCTGCTTTGATCTCATGTCCAGGGGCAGGGCGGTAGCTGGCTTTAACGAGCTGCGAGTTTTGGTTTTGGTCGCTATACAGAATTCTATTGCCGTCGCCGTCTTTTTGTTCGTCTCGACCACGGTTAACCGTACTGACCAAAATCTCGGCATTATCGCTGACTCGTACGGCGCCAATAGTGCGTGCTAACCACCCTTTGCCATTGCTTTCGTAACCGCCTTTAACGCCTACGGCAACGTCTTCGTCTTCTTCAAGATAATCGCGGCCATCAATGGTTTCAAAGCTAATTGAACCGCCTATCCCGCCTGAGCCATACACGCCTGCTACAGGCCCACGTATGACGGTAACAGCTTTGAGCATGTCGGGATCAATGTAGAACGAACCATTACCAGCGTGGCTAGGGCGGCCAAAGTCTTGTCGTACTCCATCAATGGTAACCACTACGCGACCATATTCTTGTAGGCCACGAATATTCACTACAGTACCTGGATCATCACCGGTATTCGATGCATTGACGCCCGGAATTTGATTCAACAATGCCGCAGGGCTGGATGCATTCAAAAGGTTGATATCGTGTTGGTCTAGGCCAGAGACGTTATCGAGCGCATCAATAGCTTGTTGCTCGCGTTGGCTGGAGGATACGACGATTTTATCTAGCTGTACTGCTGTCTGTGCCCACAGAGGTGCAGTGCCTTGAATACTGAATAATGCAGCAAAAAGCAAAGAGTGTTTGAGTAATTGCTGCCCCAGAGGATGTCGCGGGGTGGGTCTATCGGTCGTGGCTGGAACCGAAGTGGAGTACAACATAAACTACCTTGTAATGATAATAAGAATGATAACAATTATTATGAATTGTAAATCTTTTGGATTCTATCATTAATGATAATTATTCTCAATTGAGGGGTGTGAGTGTGTGTATTACGCACCGTTCATCAGAGACGGCAGCTGGCGTAAAACCAGAGAAGTGTGTGGGCTGTGAACGGGGGAGGTTGGCAGAGTGCCGAGAAGGGGGGCCACCATCGACTGAGGCGATGGTGGCAAGTAACGTGTTAGCTCTTAACAGCGATAACTTGAATTTCAACAGTGAGCTCTGGCGCAGCCAGTTTTGCTTCTACGCAAGCGCGGGCAGGGGCATGACCAGCAGGAACCCAAGCGTCCCATACCGCATTGAAGGCGGCAAAGTCGGCCATATCAGTTAGCCATACATAAGCAGATACTACGGCTTTTTTGTCGGTACCAGCATCGGCCAGCAACTGATCGATATTTGCCAAGATCTCTTTGGCTTGAGCAGTGGTATCACCATCACGTTGAGTTTTGGCGACTTGGCCAGCCAAGACTACCATTTCACCGCTTAGGGGAAAGCTTACGACTTGGCTCATGCGGGCATTGCTATGCAAACGGGTGATCATCGATGGTTCTCCTCAATACAAATGAAAAAGTGCAGCCA
>JBQELO010000017.1:0-81285 GCA_052103955.1 Paenalcaligenes sp.
CCAGGGGGGTAGAGCCAATGGTATCTTCAATAGTCGGATAAGCAGTCATAGTCTAGTATCAGCAAAATCAAATAAGGAGCGCACCAATGGCCTACTCGTCACCTGGCGATTGGGCTGGTGTCTTTGTATCACGTCCATTTTGAATGCTATACCAAGGTTCTGTCTACTCTCTTGCGGAATATACGCCCATATACTTTGTGTAATGATCTTTATAAAACCCTAGGTTCTATAAAAAACCAAAAATACGAAGATATAGTTATAAAAATAGCATTGCTATGTGCACGGCCATGGGTAGAACCCACCGCCGCACCCCTAACATTAGCGTTAACGACCCATCGCAGATGGCGAAGCATCCGCCCCACCCTGTATGGTGAGCCCTTCTTGCTGCAGCGATTGTGCGCGTTTAGCACCTATGCCTTTAACGCGCTCTTGCAAGTCTTGAAAATCCACAAATGGGCCACCACGCTCACGTTCTTCTAAAATTAACGCCGCTGTTTTTGGGCCTATACCTTTAATTTGCTGTAGTTGCTCATCGGTGGCGGCATTAACATTTACCGCCCATGCCACCGCGCTGACGCTCCATAAACATAGGCACAGCAATAGCCCTATCGCAGCACGTACAAACCTGTGCTGAATAACAGAAAACGGGGAATATACAGGAAGAGAGATCATCATCAGGCTCCAAAGAGAAAAGGAGCCTTGATGATGCGGGATAGTTGCGCTGTTACCGCGACGGCTGACTAGGTTTGACCATGCGCAACCTTACCTAATGATTAGTTTTTTTTGCTGAGCTCATACCTAACGTAAGACGATACCCCCTCGGCCACTGTCGCAAACTCAGCGGTATAACCTGCCGCACGTAATGCAGTCAGATCGGCTTGAGTATGGCTTTGGTAGCGCCCTTTCAGGTCATCGGGAAACTCTACATAACGCAAGTAGCCCTGATACACCAAATCAGCTAATGGCAATACCTCTTTACCTTCAGCTTCGCGCATGGTGTTTACAACTGCCATGGCCACATCATTAAACGGCTGGGCTCGCCCGGTACCGCAGTTATAAATACCCGATGCAGATAGCGGTTGCGCCAAGAAATGCAGGTTCACATTGACTACGTCATCAACAAAAATGAAGTCACGCTGCTGCGCGCCATCGCCATAGCCATCCCAACCGCCAAACAAGCGCACCAAACCCTCGGTTTGATACTGCTTCATGTTGTGCAGTGCTACTGACGACATACGGCCTTTGTGCTGCTCACGGGGGCCATACACGTTGAAATAGCGCAAACCCACTACGGGTGCTGTCAACGTGTCAAAGCGACGACGCAAGACTTGGTCGAACAACAACTTGGAATAGCCATAGACATTCAGCGGGCCTTCGTTTTCTGGTGCTTCGGCATATACCGGACCTGCACCATACACAGCAGCTGACGATGCATACAAGAATGGAATACGCTTTTTCTGGCAGTACTCAAACAACTCTAGGGTCACCCGGTAGTTGTTATCCATCATGTAATGACCATTACGTTCTGTCGTATCAGAACACGCCCCTTGGTGGAAAATCGCTTCAATAGGGCCTAGTTCATCTTTAGCCACACGCTCGCGGAACTCATCTTTGTGCATGTAATCTGCAATGGACAAATCAACAAGATTGACGAACTTATCGCCATCCAGCAAATCATCCACCACCAGGATATCGCTAATCCCTTGTTTATTCAGGCCGGCCACCAGATTGCTTCCGATAAAACCAGCTCCGCCTGTTACTACGATCATTGCAATTCTCCTGCGGTCACAATGGATGTGCCTAACTTACCTACCACGATACCACCGGCAATATTTGCCCAGTTCATGGCATCACTCCACGATAATCCTGCCGCTTTAGTAACGGCCAATGTCGCCAATACGGTATCACCCGCACCCGACACATCAAAAACTTCCTGCGCTTGTGCATCAGCATGAAAACGGCCCTCGGCCGTAAAGATGGTCATGCCCTGCTCTGAGCGGGTAATCAAAATTGCTTCTAGATTCAAGGCCAGTCGCAGTGCTTGAGCTCGTTCTTCTAGCTCGGCTTCGCTGTGCCACGCACCTACTGCCTGAGACATTTCCAACCTATTAGGTGTCAATATAGTCGCACCAGTGTAGCGCTCGTACTTATCACCCTTAGGGTCTACCAACACAGGAATACCACGCTTTCTTGCTACCGCAATCAATGCTTCTACCTGTGCTAAACACCCCTTGGCATAATCAGACAAAATGACTAAGTCATGCTCGGCGATAAGGCTCTCAGCCTCTTGCTGCAATAGGCTTAAGCTAGCCGCACCGGGGCGCTCCTCGAAATCCACGCGCATTAATTGCTGCTGTCTACCCAGCACACGCAGTTTCAACGTCGTTGGCATGTGGGCATCACGTACCATGTTGGTGGTAATACCCGCCTCGCGCGCGCGCTCTTCAATAGCCTCAGCGGTAGCGTCATCTCCGACCACACCCAATAAGCAGGCCTGTGCGCCTAAAGCGGCCACGTTGCGTGCGACGTTTGCCGCACCACCTAGCCTATCTTCTTGGCGACCCATTTTGACAACAGGCACTGGCGCTTCGGGAGAGATCCTATCCACATCACCAAACCAATACCGGTCCAGCATGATATCGCCTATCACCAGCACGTTAAGATGACGGATTTTTTCAGCTGGAAAAGCAATCATCGCATTTCCTCCAATCGCTTGGGTGCGTAGCTTTCCCATGAGTTACAACCTGGACACTGCCAGTAATAATGCTGCGCCTCAAAACCACACACATCGCACGAATAGCGGTCTAAACGCTGTGCGTGTTTATGCACGACTTTGTACAGCAAACTTAAATCGGCACCCGCCACGATTTCAGCGGCCGCCGCACCCGGAGGAATGCTTTCGTAATCCGGTACACGCAAGGTGTGATCCGCATGCTTAAGCTCAGCTTCCAACATACGATCCAAACCCAACAGCAACGGATTCTCACGTAACGCTGAGCGTGAAAACGCCCAAGCGCGTATATGACCTTGCTGTTCACGCAGCTCTTTAAACACCACAATGAACACATCCAATGAGGGATGCAATTCATAGTGCGCTTTCAACTGCGATAAAGCTTCTGCCGCCATGCCTAGCTGCGTGCTGCATTGCATAAACCGCGCGGCCACTAAACCGGCGTACTCCGGAGCAATACTCATGGCCTCTAGCAAGTATTTACGCTGCGCCTTGAAATCGCCCTTAGCCTGCGCCAGATGCCCCTGTAGCATGCATATGCGAGCACGAGACGCCAAACTACCACGCTCTTCACCTAAGTCTTCAGAAGCTTGCTCGGCTGCTGCCAATGCTTTCTCTGCTTTTTCAAGGTTTGGCTCGCGTCGTTTTAATGCGGTTTCGGCCTCTTCACATTGGTAATGCACTAATTGCGGTACAGGTTCGTCCACCAACGTACGCAAATAATGCACAGCGGCAATGGCTTTAGGCCAGTCATGCTCAGACTCATAAATACGAATTAACGCGCGTGCAGCATCTAACGAGAAACGCGTATCTAAGACAGCTTTAAAGGCCTCCTCTGCTCTATCTAGCAAACCGGCTTTAAAGAAGTCTTGCGCCAATTCGTACTGCGCCGCGTCTTTATCGCTTTGAGGCAAGTCAGATCTCGCCAACAAACTTTGATGAACACGAATAGCTCGCTCAATCTCTCCACGGCGTCTAAACAAACTACCCAGCGCAAAGTGCAGTTCGGTAGTTTCCGGGTCTAACTTGGCCACTTCCACAAACGCATCAATCGCGCGATCAGGCTGTTCGTTAAGTAGAAAATTCAGGCCTTTAAAATACGAATTCGGCAAATTCTTTGACTCAGACAATAACTGTCTGAAGTCAAAACGCGCTGCCAGCCATCCCAGTGCAAACAGCACAGGAAATATTATGAGCCACCACGGTTCAAAATCCACGCACCCAACTCCTTATGCTACTTACAGAGGCGTAACCACATCAGCAACTTCATTACGTTCAACCACTATAGGCTGACGTTGCTGACGCTCTAAACGCACGATTTCTTGCTTCAACTTGGCTACTTCTCGACGTTTACGCAATATAGCCAGCACCATCAACAGCACACCGATGAATAACCCTACGATTAAGGCTGTCAGCATCACCACGACTAGAGGGACACCCGTAATCATATAGTTAGCAAAAAAGTGCACATCTACAGGCTCAGTATTTTTCAGCGCAAACAACAACACGATAACAAAAACCAGCAGACGCAATACCCAGACTAGATAGCGCATGTCATGACTCCACTTTATTGGCAAGAAACCATTGTAATTTGAAATTCGCATCTACGCCCATACGCAAAACAGGCCCTACGAATAGGGCCTGTTTTTTCAGACGGACTAGTAGACCTTGCAGTGCTCTACCCGTTAGCTTTCTGATGAAGCCTCAGAGCGCTTTAGCTCTTCCAGATACGCTGCATCTACACGTTCACGTAGCTCTTTACCAGCTTTGAAGTGAGGTACCTGCTTAGCAGGTACCAGCACTTGTTCGCCGGATCGAGGGTTACGTCCTATACGAGGAGAACGCGTAGATAACGAGAAACTACCAAAACCACGTATTTCTATACGTTGACCACTGGCCAAAGCCTGAGTCATTGCATCCAACATAGTTTTGACCGCAAGATCCATATCACGCTGGGCCAACTGCGGGTAGCGGTTGGCCAGCAGTGTAATCAGTTCCGACTTAGTCACGCTGATTAACCGTCGTCGCGCTGCTGCTGATCCAATTTGGCACGCAGCAGAGCACCCAAGTTAGTCGTCCCCGAAGAAGCGCTAGCTTCGGAAATGCGCTGCATGCTGTCAGCGGTATCAGCGGTATCACGTGCTTTCACGGACAATTGGATGCTACGAGCTTTACGATCCACGTTCAGGATCATAGCTTCGATTTCCTCGCCTTCTTTCAGCACGGTTGTTGCATCTTCAACACGACCAGCTGCCAGCTCGGAAGCACGCAGGTAACCTTCAACGTCAACGGACAGTGTCACCACAGCGCCTTTAGCTTCTACGGATTTCACTACACCACTTACTACAGCGCCTTTATCGTTTGTAGCAACGTAGTTGTTGAATGGGTCGCCTTCCAACTGTTTGATACCCAGAGAGATACGCTCTTTCTCGGTGTCGATACCCAGCACAACGGCGTCAACTTCTTCGCCTTTCTTGAAGTTGCGAACGGCTTCTTCACCTGTGTCTGTCCAGGACAGATCGGACAAGTGAACCAGACCATCAATACCACCGTCCAGACCAACGAACACGCCGAAGTCAGTGATGGATTTGATTGCGCCACGTACTTTATCGCCACGTTTGAAGTTCACTGCGAACTCTTCCCATGGGTTAGCACGGCACTGTTTCATACCCAAGGAGATACGACGACGATCTTCGTCGATATCCAGAACCATAACTTCAACTTCGTCACCCAAAGTTACTACTTTGCGTGGGTCAACGTTTTTGTTGGTCCAATCCATTTCGGATACGTGTACCAGACCTTCGATACCGTCTTCTACTTCAACAAATGCACCGTAGTCGGTCAAGTTAGTTACTTTACCGAACAGACGTGTACCTTGTGGGTAGCGACGTGCCAGACCGATCCAAGGATCTTCGCCCAGCTGTTTAACGCCCAGAGAAACGCGGCTGCGCTCTTGGTCAAATTTCAGCACTTTAGCTTCGATTTCTTCACCAACCTGCAGAACTTCGGATGGGTGACGAACACGGCGCCATGCCATATCTGTGATGTGCAACAGACCGTCGATACCGCCCAGATCCACGAACGCACCGTAATCGGTGATGTTCTTCACGATACCCTTGACCACTACGCCTTCGGTCAGGGTTTCCAGCAGTTTCTGACGCTCTTCGCCCATGCTTGCTTCCAGCACAGCACGACGAGACAACACAACGTTGTTACGCTTACGATCCAGCTTGATCACTTTGAATTCGAAGGTTTTGCCTTCGTAAGGAGTGGTGTCTTTTACTGGACGCAGATCAACCAAAGAACCGGGCAAGAATGCACGGATACCATTGGTCATTACTGTCATACCACCCTTGACCTTGCCAGTTACCGTACCGTTTACCAGTTCGCCGGATTCCAAAGCTTGTTCCAAAGCCAGCCATGCGGACAGGCGTTTAGCGCGGTCGCGGGACAGAATTGTGTCGCCGTAGCCGTTTTCAAAGGAATCGATAGCAACTGAAACGAAATCACCTGGTTCAACTTCCAGTTCGCCCTGATCGTTCAGGAACTCTTCCAGAGGAATCAGAGATTCGGATTTCAGGCCAGCGTTAACCAACACGTAGTTGTGGTCAATACGCAGCACTTCTGCAGAAATAACTTCGCCAGCTTTTAGGTCTTGGCTTTTTACGCTTTCTGCAAACAGGTCGGCAAAGCTTTCGCCGCCAAGAATATCGGTAGTAGTTGAGGACATTAACAATCCCATATCAGCCATTGCTGGCTTCTAAATAAACACACCGGAACCATTTCCGGTGGAGTTGTAAAACGCTGACGTAATACAGCTGTCAGCACCAATCAGGAACGTTGCCAAAGTGACAGTACTTTCGCCACCGTTTCTTCAATACTTAAATATGTAGAATCGATGGTTACAGCATCGGCTGCAGCAACTAGCGGGGCACTCGCTCGGGTGGTATCCCGTAAGTCGCGCGCCTGCAAATCTTCCAAAAGACTCGTAAGACTAGCAGAAATTCCTTTTTCCTTCAACTGTTTGTAGCGTCTCTCGGCTCTAATCCTTACGTCCGCTACCAGGAAAATTTTTAAGGGTGCATCCGTAAAAACTACTGTACCCATGTCTCGGCCATCGGCCACCAAACCCGGCAGGGTTCTAAAGTTACGCTGACGCTGCAATAACGCCTCGCGTACTTGGGGATAAGCCGCGATTTTTGAGGCGGTATTTCCCACTTCTTCTGCTCGTATCGCATCACCCGCGAACTGGCCTTCCAGCATGGCACCTTCCGCGCCAAAGCTAACATCCAAATTCTCAGCGGCGTGAGCAATAGCCGCCTCGTTATCCAGCGACAGATTTTTTTGTAGCGCCGACAATGCCGTTAATCGGTACAACGCACCACTGTCCAACACATGCCAGCCCAGCGCCTGGGCGACTTGGCTAGTAATAGTGCCCTTGCCTGAAGCAGTAGGGCCATCAATGGTAATTACAGGTACAACACTCACGCGCTCACCAAACGGTTAAAGACTGAGAAATAATCAGGAAAGGTTTTGCTCACACAATCCGGATCCAAAATCGTAACGCCTACTGGCGAAAATGCTGCTAGCGAGAAACACATTGCAATACGGTGATCATCATAGGTTTCCACCTCGGCATGCTGCCATGCGCCGTCTGCAATTGGCCATACTTTCAACCAGTCTGGACCGGACTCTACCTGAGCCCCCAACTTCTGCAGCTCGGTATGCATAGCATGAATACGGTCTGTTTCTTTAACGCGCCACGAAGCGATATTACGCAATGTACATGGGCCATCCGCAAACATCGCCAACGCGGCAGCGGTCATGGCGGCATCGGGGATTACATTAAAATCTAAATCGAAAGCTTTTAAACGCTGCCCCTGCGCAACACACACACCACGCACTTCCATAGCATGGGGCTCAAAGCTTACCTCGGCGCCCATTGCCTGCACTACTTTGGCAAAATCCACATCGCCTTGCGTAGAGGCAGAACCCACACCTTCAATACGCAATGGACCACCACCAATAGCGCCCAACGCTAAAAAGTATGACGCCGATGACGCATCACCTTCCACTTGAAAATCACCGGGCGACACGTAATGCGCTGCGGCAGGAACCGTAAAGTGCTGCCAGTCTTGATGTTCCACTTTCACGCCAAAATCTTGCATCATCGCTAACGTAATAGCGATGTAGGGCTGCGAAATCAACACGCCCTCCACTTCGATGTGCAAAGGCTGCTGATGCACTGCTGTCCACAAGGGCGCAGCCATCAATAGCGCCGTCAAGTATTGGCTAGACACATTCCCCTTCACGCGTATGCAGTTCTCTGCACGCAACGCGCCCTGCCCTATAGCCAAAGGCGGGTAGCCCTCATTACCCAAGTAACGTATCTCGGCACCAGCACTACGCAACGCATCCACCAAATCACCTATAGGGCGTTCGTGCATGCGTGGAATACCACTCAAGCTAAACTCACCCCCCATAAAGGCTAAGGCTGCCGTCAGTGACCTAAACGCTGTGCCTGCATTCCCCAAAAAGAAATCACCCTTCAAATGAGGGAAAGGCATTTGGCCACGCACCTGTAGTGCATCGCCGCTTTCTTCCACGCTAATGCCCATTTGACGCAGGGCTGCTTTCATTACTTTGGTATCGTCGGACTCCAACAAACCAAACAAGCGCGTTTCGCCCTCTGCCAAAGCAGCCAACAACAACGCTCGGTTTGAAATGCTTTTTGACCCAGGCAACGTTACTACGCCTTGCGCCAGTTTCACGGGCGTCAACGCTAACTGTTCTGTTTTACTCATAATCCACTCCTACCCGCCCATAACCGACGAGCCAACGCAGCACGCTCGAGGAAATCCTCTAGAGCGGCGCCATCCTCACTGCGTAATGCCTGCTCAGCTTGAGCAAAGGCTTCGCGCACTTCTTCTAATTCTTGCAATACCGCCTCGCGGTTAGACAGAAAAATATCCCGCCACACCTCGGATGAGCCTGCTGCAATGCGTGTGAAATCTCTAAAACCGCTACCGGCCACCGCAAATCGCAAATCAGCATCAGGCGCCATCGCTACCTGCCACATGAAGACCGACGACAAGAAATGCGGCACATGACTAACCGATGCCAACACTCGGTCGTGCACATCAGGAGTCATCAGTAAGACGCGCGCTCCGCACGCTTTCCACAACGCGATCACCGTATTTCGGGCTTGCTCGGTATTCTCATCTAACGGCGTCAATATCACATTACGCCCTTGATAGAGCTCAGCAGTTGCTGCCTGCGGGCCAACTTTTTCCGCTCCCGCAATAGGATGCCCCGGCACAAACTGGGCAACCTTATCGCCCAACGCCTGCCGCGCGGCTTCTACTACGTTCATTTTGGTACTGCCCGCATCCGTGACAACGGTATGGGGCTGCAAGTGCGGTGCTAAGACACGTAATACTGCCTCTGTTGCCCCTACCGGCATAGTCAGCAAAATGACGTCCGCCTGTTGCGCAGCTTCTTCAAGGCTGACCACTTCGTCAATCAGCCCCAAATCTTTAGCGACTTGCACGCTTAGGGGATTACGCCCCGCACCGACTATACGTACTGACGGATACTGCTTGCGCAGCGCAGCAGCGACTGAGCCACCGATTAAACCCGGCCCCACTATCGCTAGCGTGCCTAGTTGCGCCATGCAGCCAACAGTCGCCTCCCCTCTCTCCATACCCGCTCTCGTTATTGTGCTGGGTAAGAACCCAATATTTTGAAGAAAGCCACGGTTTGTTTCAGCTCTGCCAATGCTTGTTGCATGGCAGGTTCATCTTTATGGCCTTGCAAATCCACATAAAAGTAGTATTCCCACTGTCCCGTACGGGCAGGACGCGACTCTAATCTAGTCATGGAAACACCATGCTTAGCCAATGGCGACAACATGTCATACACCGCGCCCGATTTATTAGGCACAGCTAAGATAATGCTGGTTTTATCGCGCCCACTGGCCAACGGCTCAATATTGCCTATGGTCAGGAAACGAGTGCGGTTATGCGGATCGTCTTGTATGCCCTTTTCTACTACTGACAACCCCCACACCATCGCAGCAGAAATACTAGCGATAGCAGCCACATCGTCTTGCTCTGAAGCCAAGCGTGCCGCCTCTGCATTACTAGAGGCAGGCTCACGACTAAGCTCTGGATGATTACGCATCAACCAAGACTGACACTGAGCCAATGCCTGTGGGTGCGCCATGACTTTGGTCACGCCATCCAAGTTGCCGCTTTTGGTGAGCAGGTTGTGATGGATGTTTACCGAATGCTCACCCAACACTTTCAACGGTGAGTTCAGCAATAAATCCAATGTACGGTTTACAGCGCCTTCAGTGGAGTTTTCCACTGGCACTATACCCACATCAGCTTGGCCGGCCTCAACTGACCTAAACACCTCATCAAAACTATCGCAATATACATTGCTGATGAAATGCCCAAAATGCTCGTAACCCGCTTGCTCAGAGAAAGAACCTTGCGGGCCTAAACAGGCCACGCGCAGCACGCTTTCTAAGCCACGGCAGGCAGAAATAATCTGCCCCCACACGGCTTGCACGGAATCAGCAGTAAAAGGCCCTTTATTCACCCCTTGCAGGCGACGCACAATCATGGCCTCGCGCTCGGGCTTCAAAATAGCATCTTCAGCGTCGTAGTTCTGCTTAACTTTACCCACTGCCAAAGCAGCCTGAGCACGCTCATTGAGCAGCGCTAGGATACTTTCATCAATACGGTCGATTTCTGCACGCCACGGCGCCAACTGTTCTTGCAAAGTTTTAGCCATGACGCTGCTCGAACTCCTTCATGAAGGTCACCAGTGCTTGCACACCCTCTAATGGCATGGCGTTGTAAATAGAAGCACGCATACCACCCACGCTTTTGTGTCCTTTCAACTGCAGCAAACCACGCTGATCTGCTTCAGCCAAAAACACGGAATCCAATGTAGCGTCACGCAACTGGAATGGCACGTTCATACGTGAACGGTCAGCGGTCTGAACCGCGTTTACGTAGAATGCAGACTGATCCAAGTAGCCATACAGAGTTTCAGCTTTAGCGATGTTGGCTTTTTCGATTTGCGCCACACCACCTTGCTGCTTCAACCACTTGTACACCAGACCGGCAATGTAAATAGAGTACGTGGCTGGTGTATTCACCATGGACTGGTTAGCCGCCAACAACTCGTAATTGAACACGTGCGGACAAATAGCATCTGCCGCGCCCAATAAGTCTTTACGAATGACCACTAAGGTCAAGCCCGCTGGGCCCGCATTTTTCTGCGCGCCAGCGTACAACATATCAATGTTCTTGAAGTCAAAAGGACGCGACAACAAGTTAGACGATGCGTCTACAACCAGTGGCACATCAAAACGCGGCCACTCGCTATGCTCTACACCGCCAATAGTTTCATTACTGCACACGTGGATGTACGAGGCATCTGCTTGCAAATGCCATGTATCCACAGCAGGGAACCACGCGAAAGGTTTGTACTCACGGCCATCCAACTTGGCTGCAGCAGCCGAGCTTGCGGCAACGTTAATGTGACCAAACTGCGTCGCATCTTGTTGTGCTTTGGATGACCAGTTACCTGACACGATGTAGTCAGCTTTGCGTCCGGGTTTCAGCCCTATCAAATTCATAGGAACAATGGCATTTTGGGCCTGTGCGCCACCCTGTGTAAACAGGACAGCGAAGCCCTCGGGCACTTGCAGCAAATCACGCAAATCAGCCTCGGCTTCTTGCAGAATTTGCATAAACTCTTTACCGCGGTGGCTCATCTCCATTACGGACATGCCACTGCCCTGCCAATCCAGCATTTCTGCTGCTGCACGTTCCAGTACTTCCATCGGCAAGACGGAAGGACCCGCTGAAAAATTCCACGGACGCATCATCAACTCTCTCTATTCATTCCCTTCATCAGCAGCCAAAGACGAGGTATCCCCTTGTTCGGTTGATCCTGCAGCATCAACCGTTTCGTCACTTTCTTCATCAGCCTCTACGTCATCAGTTTCCAGAATTCGGTAGACACCTGACAACTTACTTTCTTCATCCACACTAATCAGTGTGACACCCTGAGTAGAACGGCCCATTTCACGAATTTCTTCAACTCGTGTACGCACCACCACACCAGAGTTGGTGATTAGCATTAGCTCGTCACTTTCGCTAACCAGCACAGCACCCACCAAGTCGCCGTTACGGGCAGAACACTGGATGGCAATCATGCCTTTAGTACCACGTCCATGACGGGTGTATTCCTCGAGTGCAGTACGTTTGCCATAACCGTTTGCCGTAGCAGTCAGTACAGACACTCGTTCAGCGACTTCGCCTTCTTGTGGCTCAGCACCCTCTGGGTCTGCTACCAACAAGGAGATCACATTCTGACCTTCTTCCAGACGCATACCACGCACACCACGAGCCGTACGGCCCATTGGTCGTACATCACCCTCGTCAAAGCGCACTGCTTTACCTGCATCCGAGAACAGCATCACATCATGTTTACCATCAGTCAGCTGAGCACCGATCAGGAAGTCGCCCTCGTCCAGATCCACCGCGATAATGCCGGCTTTACGTGGGTTAGAGAAATGCGACAACGGAGTTTTTTTCACTGTACCTCTGGAGGTAGCCATGAAGATGAACTGATCGTCACTGAACTCTTTAATGGACAATACGGCTGTGATTTTCTCGTCGTCTACCAACGGGAACATGTTCACAATTGGACGGCCTCGGGAGTTACGTGAGCCCTGAGGCACTTCCCACACTTTCAGCCAGTACAAACGACCATGGTCAGAGAAACACAGCAGTACATCATGCGTATTGGCTACAAACAACTGGTCTACCCAGTCGTCTTCGCGCATGGTTGTCGCCACCTTACCGCGGCCACCACGACGCTGCGCACGGTACTCAGACAACGGCTGGCTCTTCACGTAACCAGCGTGCGACAAGGTCACCACCATGTCCATAGGTGTGATCAAGTCTTCAGTGTCTAGCTCCGTCGCGTTGTGTTCAATTTCAGATCTACGAGCATCTTTATCGCTGCGTGAGAACTCTTCTTTAAGCTGCAACAGCTCGTCAGAAATAATTTGTGTGACACGCTCAGGACGGGACAAGATATCCAGCAAGTCGGCAATACGTGCCATGATTTCGCGGTATTCGTCGACAATCTTGTCTTGTTCCAGACCCGTCAATCGTTGCAAGCGCATGTTCAGGATTTCCTGAGCCTGCACTTCGCTTAAGCGATATTGACCGTCTTCTAACAAACCAAAACGTGCTGACAGATTATCTGGCCTGTACGCGGCACGACCACCTGGCACACCACTGTCATCCGCGCGCGACAACATGCCACGCACCAAGGACGCATCCCATGTATGAGACATCAGCTCTTCACGCGCTACTGGGGGTGTAGGGGCTGCGCGAATGATGCGAATGAACTCATCAATGTTCGCCAATGCAACCGCCAAACCTTCCAGAATGTGGCCACGCTCGCGGGCTTTACGCAATTGGAAAACAGTACGTCGTGTCACCACCTCGCGGCGGTGCATCAAGAAGTACTCCACCAACTGTTTCAGATTCAACAGACGAGGCTGGCCATCGACCAGCGCCACCATGTTCATGCCGAAGGTTTCTTGCAGCTGTGTGTTTTTGTAGAGGTTATTCAAAATAACCTCGGGCACCTCGCCACGTTTAAGTTCGATAACCAGACGCATACCGTCTTTATCGGACTCATCACGGATATCAGAGATACCTTCGATTTTTTTCTCGTTAACCAAGTCAGCAATACGTTCTTGCAACGACTTCTTGTTAACTTGATACGGCAACGCATCAATCACAATGGCCTGACGACCATTGCTGCGCTCAATGTCTTCAAAGTGAGCACGCGCACGCATCACCACACGGCCACGGCCAGTGCGATAACCTTCACGTACACCAGACATACCGTAAATAATGCCGCCTGTAGGGAAATCAGGTGCTGGAATGTAATCCAGCAAATCATCTACAGTGCATTCTGGGTTTTTAAGGCAGTACAAACATCCTTCTACGACTTCACCCAAATTATGGGGAGGAATATTTGTCGCCATCCCTACCGCAATACCGGAGCTACCGTTTACCAACAGGTTAGGTAAACGCGATGGCAACAGAGCAGGCTCTTGTTCGCTACCGTCATAGTTAGGGACGAAATCTACGGTTTCCTGGTCAATATCAGCCAGAATTTCGTGGGCAATCTTAGCCAATCGGATTTCGGTATAACGCATCGCCGCCGCGCTATCACCATCGATGGAACCGAAGTTACCTTGTCCATCTACCAACATGTAGCGCATAGAGAAGTCTTGCGCCAACCGCACAATCGTATCGTACACAGCCGAATCACCGTGAGGGTGATACTTACCAATGACATCCCCCACGATACGGGCAGATTTCTTGTAAGCGCGGTTCCAGTCGTTGTTGAGCTCGTGCATCGCAAACAGTACTCGCCTGTGCACGGGTTTCAAACCATCTCGCACATCAGGCAAAGCACGTCCAACAATTACGCTCATTGCATAATCAAGATAGCTGCGACGCATTTCCTCTTCCAGAGATATTGGAAGAGTCTCCTTAGCAAAGGAATCCATATGAAAGGTCTTTATAGATATTAGTTAAGCAAGAAGCTGGCCGTTCTCGGTCGAATAAGAAATTCTAGCACTTACTGAGCCCCTATATGGAATTGGGCTAGATATTCCTTATCTACGGTTGACTTTGACCCTTAGCCAGACTTTACTCGGCCTTAACTCACCCCCTTGTTGCCCAAACCCAACAGATTTTGGGCATATATGCATTTATTACCCTCATCAGGCGTTTATGCCTAAAACGCGCTTAACTAAAGGCCTACAAATGACATAAGATTCCAGCTAACAAGCGTGAAACAGGGCGTAATACTAGGCATCATGCGTAGTCTTGCATATACTGGATCCGTTACATATAAGCGGCGGGAGTTCGCTGCGGTCACTTAACAGGCATTAGCTTACACGAGGAGAAACATGAACAAAACCTCCAAAATCGCACTTGCACTCGCCTTTGCGGCAGCCACAGCCACAGGTACTGTGTCGGCACAAACTGGCGAAGTTAACAACTGGCAAAACCCATTCGGTAACGTATGGGTAAACGGCACTGGCGAACTGTGCTGGCGTGATGCATTCTGGACACCAGCAACAGGTATTCCTGGTTGCGACGGTGTACCTGTTGCTCAAGCAGAAGCACCAGTTGTTGCTCCTACAACTACTAAAGTTGTTCTGAGCGCAGATACATTCTTTAACTTCGACAAATCCAACCTGAAACCAGAAGGCCGTCAGGTTCTGGATCAAGTTGCTGAGCAAGTTCGTGGTCTGCAACTGGAAGCCATCATCGCTGTTGGTTACACAGATGCCATCGGTACTGATGCTTACAACTTGAAATTGTCACAACGCCGTGCCCAAACTGTTAAAGATTACCTGATCAGCAAAGGTATCCCTGCTGACCTGATCTACACAGAAGGCAAAGGTAAAGCCGATCCAGTTGCTACAAACAAAACAGCTGCTGGCCGTGCCGAAAACCGTCGCGTTGAGCTGGAAATCGTGGGTCTGCGTAATCAGTAATCCACACGTAGCCTTCTGTCTTACGACAGAGTCTAAACAGGCTATACTAAAGGCTCCGCATTTTGCGGGGCCTTTTTCTTTGCTATCACCGTATTTCCTATGAGCTCACTAAACAGCGTTAACGTCGATCCCGCAGAAATAGAAAAATTCAGTGCTTTGGCTTCTAAATGGTGGGACCCCACCAGTGAGTTCAAACCATTACATGCGATCAATCCCCTGCGCTTATCGTGGATCCTAGAGCACACCGGCCCGCTGGCAGGGAAAAAAGTTCTGGATGTAGGATGCGGCGGCGGCATTTTGACCGAAGCCATGGCTACACACAAGGCTGACGTAACCGGCATAGACCTTGCCGAAAAATCACTAAAAGTTGCCCGGTTGCACAGCTTAGAAAGCGGTGTACCAGTGAACTACCAAATGATCAGCGCGGAAGCCCATGCTGCCGAAGCAGCCGGCCAATATGACGTCGTTACCTGCATGGAAATGCTGGAACACGTACCAGACCCTGCGTCTATCATTCAAGCTTGCTCTACGTTAGTACGCCCTGGTGGTTGGGTGTTTTTCTCTACGCTAAACCGCAATCCCAAATCTTTCTTGTTTGCGATTGTTGGGGCCGAGTATGTGCTTAAGTTGCTGCCTACAGGCACACACACCTACTCCTCCTTTATTAAGCCACACGAATTAGCACGCAGTGCACGTGAAGCCGGTTTAAGTAACATGGACTTGCGTGGCCTTGAATACAATCCGCTGTCACAACACTACTGGTTGTCGCGCAACACTTCCGTCAACTATTTACTTGCTACGCGCAAGGAAGCCTAAGTCGTACGCATCATGACAATCTCTAAGCTGGTATTGTTTGATTTTGATGGCACGCTGGTAGACTCAGCCCCCGACTTGGCCGCTGCTGTGAACCGCCTGCGCCATGATCGTAATCTACCCCCTCTGCCCTACGAACTACTACGCCCAGTCGCCTCACACGGTGCTCGCGGCTTATTAGGCACAGGTTTAGGGCTAGATGCAGAACACGCTGACTACCCTGTAGTACGCCAACAGTTTCTAGACTATTACGCCGAAGACATTACAACGCTCAGCCATTTATTTAGTGGTGTAGAAAGCATGTTAAATGGCCTAAAAGAGCATAACTTGCCATGGGGGATTGTGACCAACAAAGCCCTTGGTCTAACGAAGCCCATCATGGCCAAGTTCGAGTTAAATCATGAATGCAAGGTATTGGTAGGTGGCGATAGCACTCCTTACCTAAAACCTAACCCAGCCTCGCTACTGCTGGCCACCAGCACCTACGGCATTGCGCCTGAGCACTGCATTTATGTGGGTGATGACCTACGCGACATACAAGCAGGTAAAGCAGCCGGTATGCCCACCATTGTGGCTGCATACGGTTACTGCAAAGACGATGCCAGCGTACCCGAGTGGGGGGCAGATGCCATTGCGCACAGCCCAGAAGAATTGCTGCATCAACTGCAAGAATGGGCACACACAGCCTAGCAAAAAAAAGCGCC
The DNA here is from genome assembly GCA_052103955.1 of Paenalcaligenes sp. GTDB lineage: Bacteria > Pseudomonadota > Gammaproteobacteria > Burkholderiales > Burkholderiaceae_B > Paenalcaligenes. The sequence continues at coordinate 16,868 of JBQELO010000017.1, forward strand.
CGTACTGCACAGGCGCTTTTTTTATATCGTCATTACACGTAAAAAATGATGAGTTAATTCGCTTGCCACTTATCTGCTAACCAAAATGCGCACGATAGGGTCTTAGCGTCGGTAATACGCCCATCTTTGCAGGCCTCAAGAAACTCCTCAACAGGCATGCTGAATACATCCAAAAACTCCCCTTCATCGAGCTTACGTACGCCAGCTTGCAACCCCGTCGCAAAGTACGCATAAAGCACCTCGTTAGAGTAGCCAATTGCCAGATGTATTTTCCCTGCCAGATGCCACTCGCTCGCGGTATAACCTGTTTCTTCTAAAAGTTCGCGCTGACCACACAAAAACGGGTCTTCGCCAGCATCCAGCTTACCTGCAGGCAACTCTATCATCACCTGCCCTACCGGATGCCTATACTGCCGCTCTAGCAACACATGGCCGTTATCCAATAAAGGAATAATCACCACCGCCCCTGGATGCACCACGTAATCACGAGTGCTTTGTGCACCATCTGGCAAACGTACAGTATCGCGCTTAAGCGTTAAAAAACTGCCCTCGTGCAATGTTTCGCTTTCCACTAAAGCTTCCGTTAAATGGGCAAACTCGCTGTCTTGATCCGGATGTAGAGATTGGGTCATTATGTGTTCCAGTGCTAGGTAGGTTTCTGCATCGTTACGACGCCCCCCCGTCACTATACCGTTACCGCGCAGCCTTATGTTCTTTGTCTAAAAAAATCATCACTGTGCTCCGACTACTCACCACACCACGCTGACCATTGCAGCTTCTCCTAGGGGGCCAGTACGGGTTTTGCCTTGCCCGCCACCCATGGTAACGACACAAACACCTCTTGCTCTGGATACATCGTTTGCATGCCCTGCGGCTGACCTAAAGATGTGGTCACCGCTTTATGCGCGACACAACCTGACAACACTACAGCAACCATTGTTAGCAAAGCAAAAATAGAACAGCGCCCCATTACACACCTCCTCACGACCCTACAGCCATACACTTGCCCGTTAACGGCACCACACGCAACACCTGATTGCTGTAAAAACAGGGCCGTAATGGGTAATCACCTAACTGCGTACTAAGCAGCAGTTGCTGTACAGCATCAGTGAAATCTCCCTGATACGAAAATGGGCCGCTTAAGGGAATCTCTACCGATACCGCCCAATGCTCATCGTTAAACACCCAGTCCGCGGCCAGCGCCCATCGCTGCAAAAGCTGCTTTAAGTTGCGATCTGACGCATGAGAAGTAAAAGTATCGTGCACAACCTCTGTGTCTACGCGTTCCTGCAGAGTAATGGGACCAGATGACTCTACATGCCGTGAAGATGAATCCTGCCCAACATCAACCGCTATCGCCACACCGCTATGCTTACTGCCCTTCTGAGGCTCACGAGCTATAGGCTCTACAGCCTCTATAGCTAGTGCTCTTACCTGACTTTCATTCCGCTGTTGATCATAAGCAACTGCCATTGTGTGCTGCTTTCGTAGATAGCTCTGCAATGCGGGCATAAACGGGCTTCTATACGCCCATGCCTGCTCTGTACCACGCCGGAGCAACAGAACATCCACCCTACTATTAACCACATGATAAACACCCTGCTTTTGCGCCTGCAAAGGCACTAATCCCCCCTCACGCAATGCAAATAGTGCAGGTAGAGACACATCGCCCGCAAACTGCAACCACAACTGCTGCGCATTGCTAAACACTTGCAACGGTGCTAAATAATCACTGCCTGTAAGCTCCCACGAAAAATCGAATTGATACTCGTCACCTGCTGACGCCAATGCGCCCCAGCCATCCCACCATGAACCATTGTTTGGAGCAGCACACCCCGCAAGCATGCCGCAAATCATAATGCTTACAATACGTTGCCTCATAGTTCACCCAATAAAAAAGCACCCAACCAGTAATGATTGGGTGCTATCTTCGGCGATTTACACGAGCAAAACTAGCGTGATGATTGCCTATGGCTCAACTTAGCGTGGTCTAGCATTCGCAATTTTATTGGCTTCTGCCGCTGCTACACGCAATGCTGCTACAGCAGGCGTTTTACCATCCAACGCTTCTTCTAGCGTCAGGTTAAACATGGCACGAATCTGATGGTAATTGTTTACGCGGAAACCACGAGTCGTGTTTTCAGGGTTTTTCTCGTACACATCCACCAATGCTTTCCAGTCACCCAAGTTAGCGTAGTAGGAAGGCTCTGTTTTCGCATAAGCGGCTTGCGTCAGAGGCAGGTAGCCCGTGGACTCATACCATTTTTGCGCGATGTCATCAGATGCCAGCCAGTTCACAAATTGTGCACTAGCTTTGTCTTCATCATTAGATTTGCCTTTGCTTGCCCAGAAACCAGAACCCGACACAAATGGGTTGCCTGGCTGTGCGGTAACTTGTGGGTAGTATGGCAAGCCAGTCACAGCGTAATTCAAACTACGCTGAGCATTTAATCTGCCGATATTGCCAGAGTTAGACAGCAATACAGCACACTCACCACCTTGGAAACGGTCTACTGATTGTGGGCCGAACTCAGGCTTCACCATCAATTCGCTACGCACCCAACTGATCATCGTAGACAAGTGGCGTACGTACAGAATATCGAACTCAAAACCACGACGATTATTGTTATCGCCAGCATAGAACTGCTTATTCACCGCAGCCAAGTTTTCCAAGTTAATGGAAACCGGTTGGTCAGAGGTTAATGGGCAACGACGTGAACCGTTATTTGCCAATGTCACCAATTGGTCTTGCAAGCCCTGCCATACGCGCTGCGGTTGTGTTGGCTCTAAACCAGCACGTTTGAACGCATCAACGTTATAGAACATCACAGGAATTTCAGCCATAAATGGCAGCGCTAACATGCGACCACGGGTGTCGTGCATGAAGTTGTTCGCTGCTGGCAAAAACCAGCGCTGATTCCCTGCTGTCGCTTTGGTCAGTAAGGTGTGCATAGGCTGCACATAAGAGCGCTGTGCCACGTCATCCAGACCCGAGGTTTCACCCATTTGGAATAGATTGGGCTTGCTTTGATCAGCCTGTAAGGCTGTATCTAATTGTTCTTCACTTTCAAATGCACGCAGATTGACTCGTACATCGTCCTGATTACGATTGTAGTTGCGGACCAGCTCTTCAAAAACGACTTTATTGTATTCTGGCAAGGCGTGCCAGACCTGAATATCCGTCGCGGCGGATGCTGCCGAGGTAGCAGTAACCAGAAATGCAATAGCCGTTAAACGGCCTGATACAGCTGAAGAAAAAAATGTTTTTTCCATGAAATGCCTAGCGCAAAAAAGGAAATTCCGCTTCGGGTTGTCTGCCTGCGATTAGGTCAGCCAACGCTTTGCCAGAACCGGCCCCAAGAGTCCAACCTAACGTACCATGTCCGGTATTGAGATACAGGTTTCGTACTTCAGTGCGTCCGATTAGGGGAACATTGGATGGAGTAGCTGGACGCAACCCCGACCAAAACTGAACATTATCAAAATCAAGCGCATTTGGGAATAACTCTTGTGCTTGCTTAACCATTGCCAAGCACCGTTTGCCATTTAAAGCCCGAGAATAGCCACTGAGTTCCGCCGTTCCCGCCATACGCAAGGTATTACCCAACCGAGTATACGCCATTTTTCTAGCAGAATCGGTAAGACTAATATCAGGAATGGCACTAGCATCTTGAATATCAAAAGAGGCTGAATAGCCCTTTGCCGGATACACAGGACAACTGATACCCAGAGGTGATAGCAATGCTGCTGAATGTGCCCCTAACGCCACCACGACGGCATCTACAGGCACATGCTGGTATTCGCCTTCGGCATCAATAATTTCCAGATGCTGTACTTGCCCTTGCTCGGCGCACAAACGCGTTACCTGAGTGCTGTACTGAAAACTCACCCCTTTATTCGCCAACTGTGTCGCCAGTTGGGTCGTCCATTCGTAGGCATCACCGGACTCATCCTCAGGGTGAAAATCACCACCTGCGATTTGGTGCTTCATGCCTTTTAAGGCCGGCACCAGAGCCACCAACTCATCGGCGCTGAGAATACGTCGGTCGATGCCAAAGTTACGCATCACATCCGCCATTTCCTGCGCTTCATCAAAACTGCGCTCATCACGATAAAAGCTCAGAATACCTTTTTCTAAGCAGTGATAATCCACGTCCACTGACTGACGCATTTCTTGCAGTACGGTGCGGCTGTACTCTGCTAATCGCAGCAACGCTTTGACATTAGGCTCAAAGCGCTTGGGTTGGCACTCCCATAAGAAGCGCAGCCCCCACATCCATTGCTTAGGATCTAGTGACGGTTTAAACCATAGCGGGGCATCGTCTTTAAACAGCCATCTTGCCAAGCGCCACGGAGCTTTGGGATTGGCCCATGGCTCAGCATAAGACACTGAAATTTGCCCGCCATTGGCACGCGAACACTCAAGCGCAGGCCCCGGCTGCCTGTCTATTACCAGTACCTCATGCCCATCTTGATGCAGCCACCATGCAGTGGCCACTCCCAGCGTTCCACTTCCTAACACAGCGATTTTCATGGCCCTACCCTTTTATGGCTGTAAACACGTCACGGCTTTCACCCAGCACTTACAGGGCGTCAGCCTCTGATGTAAATGCATCGGCATAAAACTCAGCATCAGGCAATTTGCACTGCTCGCTGAAGTCTTTGCGTGCGCTCTCTACCATCGCAGGCGCACCACACGCATAGACTTCCCAACCCGACATATCTGGCAAATCAGCCATCACGGCCTGATGTACAAAGCCGGTACGACCAAACCACGCATCGTCGGCGTGTGCATCAGAAATCACAGGGATGAACTGGAAGTTTGCGATGGTTTGTCCCCACTCTTGGGCCAACGCCATCATGTACAAGTCTTTAGGTCGACGGCCACCCCAGTACAAACGCACTTCGCGCGAAATACCTTGCTGCTGCATGTGCTCAACAATAGCTTTAATGGGCGCAAAACCTGTACCACTGGCCAACAACACTATGGGTTTATCGCTGTCTTCACGCAGGAAGAACGACCCCAGCGGCGCTTCAGCACGCAAGATTTCACGCTCTTTCATTTGTGTTGCGCCCGCACCGAATACGTGATCAGTAAACGCACCACCAGGCATATGACGAATATGCAGTTCTACCAAGTTTTGCTCGTTTGGCGGATTCGCCATGGAGTAGCTGCGTCGACGACCATCTTTAAGAATGAACTCTAAATACTGACCAGCATAAAACTTGAATGGATCGCTTGCTGGCAATTGCAGCTTCACAATCATGACATCTTCGCTAATACGCTCTAGGCCTGCTACGCGTGATGGCATTTTACGGATTTGAATATCACCCATTTTTTGCGCCTGCAAAGACTCAATCACCATATCGGATTGAGGTCGCACTTGGCACATCAAGGTGTAACCAGCCTCTAGCTCGGCTGGTTCCAGAATTTTTTCTGGCGCACTACCTGCCTCGTACTCACCCTCGATGACCTTAGCCTTACAGGTAGAGCACGTGCCACTTTTACAGCTATACGGCAGCAAAATTTTGGCAGCAATAGCTGCGTCCAACAAGTTCTGTCCGGCCTCTACCGGAAACTCTAGCCCTGAGGGTTGTACAGTTACCTTCATCTTATTTTCACTTATCACTATTCAAATTTTCACGTAAAGCGCTGAGCGTAGGTTCGGCAATTTTACTGTCCAGCAGGCGACCTTTACGTGCTCGTTTAGCTCGGTAAGGCTCCAGCGCGGACCAATCCAGATCCTCGGTGCTTTCTTTGCGCCTATAGATCCCAGACAACTGAATACCTTGCGGCCCTACAGCTACCCACTGCGCCAAAGAATCATCGTCATCCAGCGTCATTAACATCGTACCCCGTCCGCCAGACGATAGCACCCGCAATTCTTCTCTATCCACGACCATAAAGCGCCCTTTAGCACTTAATAGCGCTACGGCAGTGTCATCGTCGCGCAGCAACAGCGGAGGCATGAGTGTATCCCCTTCCGCCACGGTCATAAACTGTTTACCTGCACGTTGACGTGATGTCATATCGGTCAGCGCACAAATAAAGCCATACGCACTTTTCGCCCCCAGCAAATACTGGGTTTTTTCAGAAGCGACTAGCATGTGCTGCACAGGTGCTCCGGTTGCAATATCAGCCAACGCAGTCACCGGTTGACCATCCCCCCGGCCTGACGGCAAGTTAGCCACGGAAATGGTATAGCAACGGCCATCCGTTCCCAAGGCGATTAAGTCATCCGTGCTACGACATTCAAACGCGGCATAGAAGCTATCCCCGGTTTTGAAGGCCACGGCGTCGTTATCGTGCCCATGACCTTGGCGCCTACGCATCCACCCTTTTTTAGACACAATCACCGTCACTGGTTCATCCAGTACTTTGTTTTCCAGTACGGCACGCTCGGCTTCCTCAATGATGGTGCGACGCTCATCCCCATAGGTTTGGGCATCGGTTTCCAACTCTTTGATCATCATGCGTTTAAAGGCCGCAGGATTATCCAATAGCTTTTGCAAACCCGCTTGTTCCTCGCGCTGTTTGGCTAGCTCTTGTTCAATTTTGAAACCTTCCAGTCTGGCTAACTGGCGCAAACGCATTTCAAGAATGTCTTCGGCTTGACGCTCTGACAACTTGAAAGTTTCCATCAAAGCCTCTTTAGGCTCATCGGCTTCGCGAATGGTTTTAATAACAGCATCTACGTCCAGATACACCACCATGCGTCCTTCTAGCACATGGATCCTATCTTCGACCTTATCCAACCGATAACGGGTACGGCGCAGCAATGTCTGATGCCTGTACTGCAGCCACTCTTCCAGCATTTGACGTACTGAGCGTTGACCTGGGCGCCCATCAATACCAATGCTGACCAAGTTAATGGTCTGATTGCATTCCATGCTGGTATGAGCCAGCAAGATATTGATGAACTCTTGTCTGTCTACGCGGCTACTTTTGGGCTCGAACACCAAGCGTACTGGTGCATCTTTGCCTGACTCGTCTCGAACCGCATCCAATAGCCCCAATAGCAAAGCTTTGGTTTGTTGTTGTTCGTTGCTGAGTGCTTTACGACCCGTACGCACTTTAGGGTTCGTACGGTCTTCAATTTCTTCCAGAATTTTCTGCGCTGATGCTCCCGGTGGAAGCTCTGTGACCACCAGTTGCCACTGCCCTCTGGCCATTTCCTCAATGGTCCAACGCGCCCGCACCTTAATGCTGCCACGCCCTGAAGCATAAATTTGGCTAATTTCTTGGCGGCTAGAGATAATTTGCCCACCACCCGGAAAGTCTGGACCGGGGATTAACTCAGCCAGCGTTTCATCAGACAGCTTAGGATCACGAATCAACTCTACACAAGCATGCGTGACTTCGCGCAAGTTATGCGGGGGAATATCGGTTGCCATACCCACCGCAATCCCTGAAGCACCGTTTAACAGCACCACCGGCAAACGCGCCGGCAACAACAATGGTTCTTTTTGTGAGCCGTCGTAGTTGGGGATAAAGTCCACCGTGCCTTCGCCCAGCTCATCCAACAACACTTTGGCAAAAGGCGTCAAACGGGCCTCGGTGTATCGCATGGCTGCCGCATTATCACCATCGCGTGAACCAAAGTTACCTTGACCATCAATTAAGGGGTAACGCAAGCTGAAGTCTTGCGCCATACGTACCATGGCGTCGTAGGCGGCCTGATCCCCGTGCGGGTGATACTTACCCAGTACATCCCCCACTACGCGCGCAGATTTCACCGGCTTCGCACCTGCCGCTAAACCCATTGCTTGCATAGCGTACAAAATACGTCGTTGTACAGGCTTTTGCCCATCCGACACATCCGGCAAAGCGCGCCCGCGCACTACGGATACTGCATAATCCAAATAGGCTTGTTCGGCATACAAACCTAAGCTCAAGCTGTCATCATTGCTACCTTGATCAAATAGCCCTGGTTGCTGAGAATCCATGATGTTTACTCGTCAATTCGTTAAATAAAAGCAGGCGTGATTACACATCCAACTCAGCCAAATTCCCTTTAGTCTCCAACCAGCTACGTCGCTGTGAAGACTCGCCTTTACCCATCAGCATGGTGAACATCGTTTGGGTGCCTTGCATCCCTAGATCCCCATAACTGACTGGCATTAAGCGGCGAGTATCTGGGTTCATGGTGGTATCCCATAATTGCTCAGCACTCATCTCGCCCAAGCCTTTAAAGCGACTAATGGCCCAACTGCTTTCTTTGACACCTTCAGCACGCAATTTTTCTTGCGCCACGTCCAGCTCTTTTTGATCCAAACAATAAATTTTACGTGCCGCACGTTTACCCACGGCTGGCACATCCAGCCTAAAGAGCGGCGGACGCGCCACATAAATATGGCCGGCCTCAATTAATTTAGGAAAGTGACGGAAAAACAGCGTTAGCAACAAGACTTGAATGTGCGAGCCGTCTACGTCTGCATCCGACAAAATACAAATTCGACCATAGCGCAAACCCGACAAATCAACCGTGTCTTCTGGCCCATGGGGATCCACCCCAATGGCGACCGAGACATCATGAATTTCTTGGTTTGCAAAAAGACGGTCTTTATCCACTTCCCAAGAGTTCAACACTTTACCGCGCAAGGGCAAAATAGCTTGGAAAGATTTGTCTCGGCCCATTTTGGCTGAGCCGCCAGCGGAGTCACCCTCTACTAAAAACAACTCCGTGCGGTCGTTGTCGGTAGATTCACAGTCAGTCAGTTTGCCTGGCAACACCGCCACACCGGAACTTTTACGTTTTTCTACCTTCTGTAACGAACGTGCTCGCGCTTGTGCATGACGAATAGCAAATTCAGCTAATTTTTTCGCCATTTCCACGTCGGCGTGCAACTTAAGCTCTAGTGCATTACGCACAAAACCGCTGATCAGCCTAACCGCATCACGGCTGTTTAGTTTCTCTTTGATCTGGCCTTGGAATTGAGGGTCTAAGATCTTGGCAGACAGTACGAAACTTACCCGCGCAAAAACGTCATCAGGCAGCAGTTTGACACCTTTAGGAATCAAACTATGCAGCTCAGCAAAGCTTTTCACAGCTTGATAGAGGCCATCTCGCAAGCCGGCTTCATGCGTCCCCCCTGCTGGCGTAGGGATCAAGTTCACAAAAGACTCACGTACAACGTTGCCTTCCGCTGTCCACGCCACTACCCAGTGCGCCCCCTCACCTTCTGAGTAATTGTCGTCATCGGCTTCGGCGTATTGTTGTGCCTCAAATAATGGCACCAAAAACTCGGTGACATCGAGGGTTTCCTGCAAGTAACTGCGCAAACCATTTTGATATTGCCACGTATAGGTTTCGCCGCTTTTCTCGTTGATCAGCTCAACCAACACACCGCCTAACAACACGGCTTTGCTGCGCAGCACGTGCATTAACTCGTTAAGCGGAATAGTCGCGCTATCAAAATACTTGGCTTCAGGCCATACACGCACCACTGTACCGCTGTGTTTTTTGGGTACTTTAGCAACCTCTGCCAGCGGTGTAATCACTTCGCCTTGCGCAAACACAATGCGGTGCTGTAAACCGTCACGTTTTACGTCTACCTCTAAACGCGTAGACAAGGCATTGGTGACCGATACCCCCACACCGTGTAGACCGCCGGAAAACGCATAAGCGCCTCCGTCTTTCTTATTAAACTTACCCCCTGCATGCAGGCGGGTGAACACCAACTCGACTACTGGAGCGTGTTCTTCTGGGTGCAACCCTACTGGAATACCGCGCCCGTTGTCCTCTACGGAGACACTGCCATCCGCGTGCAACCGAACCCGTATTAAAGATGCCAACCCTGCCAACGCCTCGTCAGCTGCATTATCAATAACCTCTTGAATAATGTGCAGGGGACAATCCGTACGCGTGTACATCCCTGGTCGTTGTCGTACAGGTTCCAGTCCTTTTAGGACCTGAATGGAACGTTCATCGTAATTAGAAGTGGCCAAAGTCATCTCTAGCAGGATTAAAAATAAAAAGTATTTTACGGAGTTGCGCCAAAAAGCCAAAACAGGACTCACACAACACGTTAAACTACCACTACAATGTAAATGCGCTGCACCTGGCTCTGCTGTCAAAATGCGACAGCCTATCTGCCCTCATTCCAAAGCTAGACTACCATACTGCCATGAGGCCTTATCAGGCTGCAGATCCCTATTTTTCTTATTAAAACTGTAATTCTCATGAGTGATTCCATCAAACACGTTACTGATGCCTCTTTTGACTCGGATGTGTTGAACGCCGATCTTCCTGTACTGGTAGACTACTGGGCTGCGTGGTGTGGTCCTTGTAAGGCGATCGCCCCCTTGCTGGAAGAAGCTGCGGAAGAGTTCAAAGGCCGTGTTATCATTGCCAAAGTCAACGTTGACGAAAACCCTGATATCGCAGCCTCGTACGGCATTCGTGGCATCCCCACTTTGATGCTGTTCAAAAATGGCGAAGCCACACAAACTAAAGTGGGCGCATTGAATCGCTCACAACTAACTACGTTTCTCAACGACTCCCTATAACTTGCGTTCAACCTTGATTCTGAGCGGGCCTACGTTTCTTCGGCCCGCCGTCATTGATTGAGCCCCTTCTTTTCCTCTCATGCACCTCAACGAACTCAAAGCGCTGCATGTTTCGCAGTTGCTGGAAATGGCTGCCAGCCTGGAAATTGACAACGCCAACCGCCTGCGCAAACAAGAACTAATGTTTGCCATCATGAAAAAGCACGCCAAAAAAGGCGAACAAATTTTCGGCGATGGCGTATTGGAAGTCCTGCCTGACGGTTTTGGTTTTCTGCGTTCACCAGAAACCTCCTACCTCGCCAGCACTGACGACATTTATATCTCTCCTTCACAAATTCGCCGTTTCAATTTGCATACGGGCGATTCTATTGAAGGTGAGGTACGTACACCTAAAGATGGTGAACGCTACTTTGCTCTCGTAAAAGTAGACAAAGTTAATGGCATGCAGCCAGAGGCTATCAAACATCGCATTATGTTTGAAAACCTCACTCCTCTGCACCCAGATCAGCCTATGCGTCTGGAGCGTGAGATCAAAAGTGAGGAAAACATCACCGGCCGTATTCTGGATATCTTTGCCCCTATCGGTAAAGGCCAGCGTGCCCTGATCGTTGCTAGCCCAAAATCCGGTAAAACCGTGATGATGCAGCACATGGCCCACGCCATCACCGCCAACTACCCAGAAGCCACGTTGATCGTGCTGCTGGTTGACGAACGTCCTGAAGAAGTGACAGAAATGCAACGCACCGTTCGCGGTGAAGTTGTTGCCTCCACTTTCGATGAGCCAGCTACACGCCACGTTCAGGTTGCTGAAATGGTGATCGAAAAAGCCAAACGTCTGGTAGAACTGAAGAAAGACGTCGTGATTTTGCTGGACTCCATCACTAGGTTGGCGCGTGCATACAACACCGTAGTTCCTGCTTCTGGCAAGGTACTGACAGGTGGTGTGGATGCTAACGCACTACAACGTCCTAAACGCTTCTTTGGTGCGGCTCGCAACTTGGAAGAAGGCGGTTCTCTGACCATCATCGGTACAGCACTGATTGAAACAGGTAGCCGTATGGATGAGGTGATCTACGAGGAATTCAAGGGTACTGGTAACTCTGAAATCCACTTGGAGCGCCGTTTGGCTGAGCGTCGTATGTACCCAGCGATCAATTTGAACAAGTCTGGTACACGCCGTGAAGAGCTGCTGATCAAGCCAGATTTGCTGCAAAAAGTTTGGGTATTGCGCAAATTCATCCATGATATGGATGAGGTTGAATCGATGGAATTCATCCTCGACAAGATTCGCGCTACAAAAACAAATGCAGAATTTTTCGATATGATGAAAAAATAAGCATAGAATAAATAAGCCTCCATAGTGAGGCTTATTTATTTTCCAGCCTGGGCTGGAAACTGCGGGCATTCAGACCCTGCTTCCCTGACTTTTCTGGGATAAAACCGTTCTACGGTTTAACTCTGCACTGGCATAGGCGGGCCTGATGGCAGGCCTCACCTTAGGTGTTTCTTGCTCCCCTCATAAGCCAGCCCTCTTTTTTGCAGAGTAGTTATGAGATCATCTAGTCTAGAGCAGTTCCTCGATTCTGTGCGCGCCCGTGACCCACACCAGCCTGAATTCATGCAGGCAGTCGCTGAGGTCATGGGCAGTTTATGGCCATTCATCCAGCAGAATCCTCAGTACGCTAAACAAGGATTGCTGGAACGTTTGGTTGAACCTGAACGCGCAATACAATTTCGTGTTTCCTGGATTAACGACCAAGGCGAAACCGAAACAAACAGGGCTTTTCGCATCCAGCACAGCAGCGCCCTAGGCCCCTTCAAAGGCGGCATGCGTTTTCACCCCTCAGTAAACCTCTCCATCCTCAAATTCCTGGCTTTCGAGCAAACCTTTAAAAACGCCCTCACAACCCTACCTATGGGTGGCGCTAAGGGTGGGTCTGACTTCGATCCAAAGCACCGCACAGACAACGAAATCATGCGCTTCTGCCAAGCGCTGGTGACCGAACTCTACCGCCATATTGGCCCAGACACAGATGTGCCTGCTGGTGATATTGGTGTAGGTGGCCGTGAAGTGGGCTATATGTCCGGGATGATGAAAAAACTCTCTAATAACACCGCTTGCGTCTTTACCGGCCGTGGTATTAGTTTTGGCGGCAGCTTGATACGCCCAGAAGCCACCGGCTACGGTTTGGTGTACTTTGTGCAAGAAATGCTGCAACGCCAAAGTATGGCATTGGAAGGCTTGACTGTTTCTGTGTCTGGCTCGGGCAATGTGGCGCAATATGCCATCGAAAAATGCATGCACTTTGGTGCCAAAGTCGTTACTGTCTCTGACTCACAAGGTTATGCCTACGACCCAGACGGTTTCACTCCTGAAAAGCTGCAACGCTTAATGGAAATCCGTAATCAGAACCAAGGCCGTGTAGAGCATTACGCCAAAGAGATGGGTATTCAATACATTGCTGGCAAACGTCCATGGGAAGTGCCTGTAGATGTCGCCCTGCCATGTGCTACCCAAAACGAATTGGATGCTCACGATGCGCGTGTATTGCTGTCTAACGGCGTGCGTTGCGTGGCCGAAGGTGCCAACATGCCTTCTACACTAGAAGCGGTAGAGCTGTTCTTAGAAGCTAAGATTCTCTATGCACCCGGTAAAGCCAGTAATGCTGGTGGTGTAGCCGTATCAGGGTTAGAAATGAGCCAAAGCTCACAACGCTTGTTCTGGACTCAAGAAGCGGTTGACCAAAAACTGCATCACATTATGCATGCCATCCACGAGAACTGCGTGCAACATGGGCAACAAGCTAAATTTATCAACTATGTAGACGGCGCTAACATTGCCGGCTTTGTAAAGGTGGCGGATGCGATACTCCAACAAGGTGTATATTAATCCTTATACGTTCTATCAATAAAAAGGGGCCTAGGCCCCTTTTTTCATGCTTGAAACCCACACTATTACGGCAAGTCTAAGGATAGCTCTTCTACTTGTGGATCATCCCAACCACCGTGTACGGCGTAGCGCTGTGTCATAGCTCTAGACAATGGCTCTTGCATCAGCCACTGTGTCACAAACGCCCCAATACCGACGATAGGATTCACCGCAATGGCGGCGGCTACTGCAGCACCACTGATATCCACTTGCGGAATCACCACTACGTTCAGGGCTAGGGTTTCCTGCTTAACCCCCACATCACCCTCAATCACAATAGTCCCTACTGGCCCTGTAATTCTATAGTTATTGGTGTGCAGTACCATTTCTCGCAAGCTTACATCACCCCGTATCGCATCGTAGGGGAAGCCCTCACGCAGCACGCCACCTATGTTCAGTTCTAAGCGGGCCAATCGTGTTAACGACTGCAACGATAGCACCTCTAATAAACGGGCAGAACGTGACTGTATTTGCTTTAAACGTCCCTTACCCAAGACCACATTGATATCGCCTTCTAAATCATCTAACTCGACTCGCCACGGCAAATTGCGCCAACTGAACTGCATCGCTACGGTACCTTTAGTGCCTTGCACCACGTCAGGTACACCAAAGAAGTCCAAATAGTCTTGCAGGCTTTCTATAGTGGCTTGGGCCTCTATATACAAACCACGTGATTCACCATTTAACAGCCAATGACCAGACCCCGTTAAACTCATCCCAGGCGCTACCAAAGAGAGTTTTTCTAGCTGCCATACGTCTGAGTCTGGCTCTGATCTACCCTCGGCCAATACACTACCTATGCGCTTGCCTGCAATTTCTAGTTGTTCTATGTGCAGATTCATATCAGGTAAATGCAGCGTATCATCGCCCCACCGCTCGGCCTCTGACTCTGTACCAGCCTCTACCTCACCCTCAGCCATCTCGCCCAAAATAATGCGCTGGAAATGGGCCTGCAACATACCTTCTATTTGCCCTTCTCTATCTACCTGCCACTGCAAGTTCCCAGCTGCTTCGCTGGAACTAATATCCACACGCCAATGTTGCTGTTGTGGCTGTTGCGCTGTCAGGGTTAACTGCTCAAACCCCATCCCTAACGCCTGAGCCTCATCGGCCTGCACCCGCAGCCGTTTTAATGCAGGGAAAGACCCATCACCTTGCGATTCATCTGCTTGTGCGGTTTGTATGAAGGCTTGCCACCCATCTAAATCCACTTTGGCGTAATGCACATCGACGACCAAACCGTTTTGCTCGGGCTTAATCACTTTATTGGCAGTGATGGTCCCAGCCTTGAAATACGGTTTCGGGACCGTTTCATCATGTAGAAAGCTGGCGTAAAAAGAACGCCCTAACGCTACGCTTAGTTGTGAGGTGCTAGGATTCACGGCCTGCCACCGTAGTTGCAAAGGCCAGCGTTGCTCCGCCGGCTTTTGCATGGGTAAAGGCAAATCTATGATCAAGCCTTGTAGTGTGGAGTCCAGCTGCAACACCACATCAGACTGCTGCACATTTAACACAAACTGAAACGGTGTACGCCCTTGCACGCGCTCATGCCACATCGCAGGTATCCATGGGCGAGCTTGCTGCATATCGGCCTGACCTTTAAAGGTCAGGCCGGGGTATTTGTTGGGTTGATTGCCTTCGTAGGCTACCCCTTGCTCAATAGACAAAGGTTGCCCTAACCACGTACCACGCAAATTTTCTGCCCACACTGCCGTGTCAGAAAAATTCAGGCGTCCGTGTAATCGGCGTATAGGAGGAAGCTCGTCATACACACGTAACACTGTGTTTTGCATCGCCACATGGCCCGTAATAGATACATCCTTACCAGCCTGCAATGGCACGGCAAGCTTCAAAGGAACTTCCCACTGCCCTTCTGCTTGTAATGCATCTAATTCGTTATTGACCAGTTCGCCCAGCGGGGAGTTTTTAAATAAGGGGACATACGATGCTGCACTACCGTGACTCTGTGCATCAATATGCACCACTGAGTCATGCTCCATATTAGGGATAGTGATAGCCAAAGCGGTTGCTTGCACCGGTGACGCCGAATCTATCAAAACAGAGGCTTGGGTGAAATTACCATATAGGCCAGCGCGCTCAATACGCAACTGCCCCTCTATATCGCGCAGCACCGGCCACGTACGCTCATGCGCAGCAGCCTGCCAATAATCTATTTGAGCACCACGTATTGTGCCCGTAACATCAAAATACCCTTTTTCTTGTTCAGACTGAAACGGAAACGCATCCACATCACCACGCAGCGTAAAGCGCCCTTGCTCCAAGCTACCTTGTTGCAAACCCGCTTTAAGCCAACTAATAACATCTGCCCCCACATCGTCTGGGAAGTATTTGTACAAACTACTAAGCTGTACGTGTTCTAAGCGCCCCTGAAGCGCTAACCACCCCAGCTCGTAATCGGGATCAGGACGCCAATCACCTTGAGCATAAAGATACAGCTCTGGGTTTTCCACCAAGAAGGTGTTTAGCTGCCATGCTCTACCACGCCCATCTAGCTCAAACGCCATGCGATCCAGCTGCAGATCCTCTTGCCATACCTGCCCACCCGCAACCTGCACTACTTCTAGCATAACGATACTTTGCACAGGAGCCGTACTCAGCCAATCACGCTGCTCTAACCATCTATCCAAGTCCGTCCACGATGAGGACATGAATACCGATAGTTTTTTCGCTGCTAAGGCTTGCCCATAAAATGCCCCCTGCAATGCTGAGGCCTCAGCCTTAAAACGTATATCCGTAAAGCGCCCCTGCTCTACCTTAACCACCAGTTCTAATAGCTCAGGGTACACAGACCAGTCCGTGTTTTTATCCAAGCCTAACGCTAATAAGGACTCAAACCCTGTACGAGCTCGTACATACAACTGACCATTCATGGCAGCGACGTTACCACCCGCTTCAGAAGTAGGGGTTTGCAGGTCAGCTAATACGGCCAAGCCATCTGTATTGCCAGGCTCGCCTTCTTGCAGCGCTACGTAATGTCGTCCATCACGGTTCTGCACATCAATTTGTACGGGGGTAACCACCTCTGGTGGCAGATTTCTATAGTGATCATCCCAAATAATGGTGGCATTGGTGATCTGTACTTGCCGTTGTAACGCCAGCCACCGCAAAAAGGCCTGTTCGTCTTCTGCCGAACTCACGGATGGTGTGCCGTCATCGACTAACACGCCCCCCACGCTAATATGAGCATTACTATCGCGTTTGATGGTGAGTTGCAGGCCATCGGCATACACCATATGAAAAATGGGTTTGGCGTATAACCACGACGACCAACTAAACTCAAACTGCAACATAGGGATATGCATAGCGGGCTGTTCACCCTCACCCTGCTGCACCCTGACATTAGCGAGCTGTAGTCGAGCACGCGAGCCTTTCCAATCGCCTGTCACCTGATCAAAGGTCAGCTCCACGCCCAAAGCATCAGACAACACTTTTTCCAATGGTGCCTGCCATTGCTGCAAATTGGGTATGACCCAGAAACGTATTGCGCTGACAAACAGTACCGCGCTCAGGTATAAAGCAAAAAGCACATACAGCAACGTGCGCCGCAGTCGTGACATAAGCCTCCAATCGTCACACTAATCCGCAAGACCGCAAAGTGCTAACATGAACATGCTTTACACCGTTGATTAATGCTCTGACCTTTTTATCGATTATCAGATGAACGAAGCCATTATATTGAACTCTGCCCTCGCTTGGTCAGGCACATTACAACGAAAGTTAACCGCCTTCCCTGATTTTGCTCAGCACCTGCAGCAAAACAGCCTAGTCCCTCTCACTCTAGAACGCTTAAATCAGCTCGCGCAACAGGCCTTAGCCAATGCGCCCTACAGTGAAATCAACGACATTAAACGACCACTGCGTTTACTGCGCACAGGCGTGTTCTACACCTTAATGGTACGTGACATTGCTGGCCTCGCCAGCTTTGAAGAAGTCACTCAGGCCATGAGTCATCTGGCCGATCTATCGGTACAACATGCTTACGAAACCGCCTATAGAAAATTAGCGGAGCGCCATGGTACACCGCTTGATCCCAAAACTGGGCTTCCCTTAGAAATGCTGATCCTGGCCATGGGAAAATGGGGTGGAAAAGAGTTAAATGTTTCGTCTGACATAGACTTAATTTGCATTTATGGGCCTGATGGCGACACCACAGGCCCACGCCCTATTAGTCACCACGAGTTTTTTGGCAAGCTCACTCAACAAATCAGCGCAATTTTGTCAGAGGTCACACCAGATGGTCAGGTGTTTAGATGCGATCTACGCTTGCGCCCTGATGGAGACTCGGGCCCCTTGGCATGGAGCATGGCGGCCGTAGCCAACTATTTGATTAGCCAAGGGCGTGAGTGGGAGCGCTATGCGTGGATTAAAGCTAGACCATTAGCGTTACAAGCGAATCCCAATAGCAACCCCCATAGCTTGCGCTACCAGTTCGAACAACTGCGTACGCCTTTTGTGTATCGCAACTACTTTGACTTTGACGCATTGGCTGCCTTACGTGAACTGCGTGAGCGTATACGCCAAGACTGGAACAGACGCGTACTCAATAGAAATGGCATTGATAGCCTGCACAATATCAAGCTGGGCGATGGCGGCATACGAGAGATTGAGTTTGTGGTGCAGCTTAATCAGCTCATTCGCGGTGGGCGCTTACCCTCGCTACAACGCAGTAACCTGTTGGATGCCATGCGCGCCCAACAACGGGCAGGTGTACTGACGGCTACAACCGTAGAGGAACTAAAACAGGCGTATCT
The DNA here is from genome assembly GCA_052103955.1 of Paenalcaligenes sp. Lineage (GTDB taxonomy): Bacteria > Pseudomonadota > Gammaproteobacteria > Burkholderiales > Burkholderiaceae_B > Paenalcaligenes. The sequence continues at coordinate 35,079 of JBQELO010000017.1, forward strand.
ATTTTTACGCCGTACCGAACACATGCTGCAGTACCGAGAAGATACTCAAACCCACTTACTGCCGGTAAAACCGGAAGAACGCCAAGCGCTGGCCACTACACTAGGCCTTACTCTTGACGAGTTCGAAACCCAGCTACAGCACCATCGCAGTGTTGTAAGCCGGTATTTTAGTAATGCGTTTAGGCTGGCCGGGTTAAATGACAATAGCCCCACAAACGTAGAAGCCACGCCTACCCCTATGCCGGAAACGCCCGCAGCTGCACCTGATGATTTTCAGGCGCACGCTCAAGAAAAAATCACACACTTTCTGGACAGCCATAAGCTGCGACGCTTACCCCGTCCAAGCCGAGCCAGATTAGAACAACTGCTACCACAGCTAAGCCTTGCTGCCGCACAAACTACGAATGCAGAAGAAACCTTAAGCAGGCTATTAAATGTGATGGAAAGCATCGCACAACGTAGCGCCTATGTAGCCTTGTTAAGCGAATACCCCGAAACCATTAGTCGCTTGACCATGTTAGTGTCTGCTAGCCCGTGGGTAGCACAGTACCTAGTGCAATTCCCCTTAGTGCTAGACAGGCTGATCAACTGGCAAAGCTTGATGCAGGATACCGATTTCAATGCACTGCAAACACAGCTACATCTCGAGCTAGACGCCTGCCGCCTACCCGATGGTCTGCCCGATATAGAACAGCAAATGAACTTGATGCGCGACACATTGCATCAACACACCTTTGAACTGCTGGCTCAAGACTTATCAGGCTGCTACAGCGTAGAACAACTGGCAGATAAGCTATCTGCTTTAGCCGACCTGATGCTAGAAGAAACGCTATACCGCGCCTGGCCCTTAGCCCAGCCCAAAGGCGCAGACACTTCTACGCTACCTCCCCCGGAGTTTGCCATCATTGCGTATGGCAAGTTAGGCGGCAAAGAACTGGGCTATGCCTCTGACTTGGATTTGGTGTTCTTATACGATGACCCAGACCAAAACGCGTCAGAACACTACGTCAAACTAGGGCGTCGCATGATTTCGTGGCTGTCTACCCTAACCTCATCGGGGCGACTTTATGAAGTGGATATGCGCTTACGCCCCGACGGTAATGCAGGGCTAATTGCCGTGAGTGTTGATAGCTTCGAACAATACCAGCAGCAACAAGCCTGGAGCTGGGAACACCAAGCCCTAACGCGTGCCCGTTTTGTGGCTGGTAGTGCTCGTATAGGTGAACGCTTTGAACAAGTACGCCAAGACATACTGGTACGCCCTCGCGACTTACCACAGCTAAAAGCCGATATACGCCAAATGCGTGCCCGAATTTTTGAAGGCCACCCTAACCGCAGCGAACTGTTTGACTTGAAACACGACAGTGGCGGCATGGTGGATATTGAGTTCATCACCCAATTTATTGTGTTGGCGCATGCTCACCAATACCCTGTGCTGTTAGGCAACCTAGGTAACATCACGCTATTAGGTTTAGCGGCTGAGCTAGGCCTAATAGATAGCAGCTTAGCCAGCCAAGTCAGCAACATTTATAGAAACTACCGTAAGCTGCAACATACTTTGCGCTTACAGGCCCAACCATGGGCCCGTGTGCCCCCTCAAAACCACGAACAAGACCGACAAACCGTGCGTGCGCTTTGGGAAGTTGTGATTGAAGGCTAAAATAGTAGGTTCAGCTCCATTTATTCTGTAGAAGCGTCATGTCCACATCTGTTGATCGTCCCGTACTCACACTACCAGACAACCGCAAGAAGGTTTTATTGCACTCCTGCTGCGCCCCCTGTTCGGGCGAAGTAATGGAGGCAATCACTGCCTCTGGCATTGACTACGCCATCTTCTTTTACAACCCCAACATTCATCCTGTACGCGAATACGAAATACGTAAACAGGAAAACATACGCTACGCCGAGAAGCATGGTATCGAATTTATTGATGCCGATTACGACGTAGACAACTGGTTTGAACGGGTAAAGGGAATGGAGCACGAACCCGAGCGCGGCATACGCTGCACAGAATGCTTTGACATGCGCTTTGAACGTACTGCGCTCTATGCACATGAGCATGGCTACGACACCTTTAGCAGCTCGCTAGGTATTTCGCGCTGGAAAGACATGAACCAGATCAATGGCTCTGGTGAGCGTGCCGCTGCCCGTTACCCCAATATGCTATATTGGACGTACAACTGGCGCAAAGGTGGTGGTGCTAAGCGTATGCTGGAAATCAGTAAAACCGAAGAATTCTACATGCAGGAATACTGTGGCTGCGTGTACTCGCTACGCGATGCAAACCAATGGCGTCGTGAAACAAACCGCGAACGCATACAAATTGGGGTGAAGTTTTACTCGTGGGATGCTACACGCGAAAACCTCAACGAAACAGCGGCCAAACGCTTAGACAAGCCCATACTCTAAATGCAGTCATCGCACCAGCTAACGAGACGGGTATAGCCTCACACTCAGTAGCAAGGACAACATCAAGGCCGAAGCAGCCATCACTAATGCACTGGTAAAACTGTGACTGTAGCTGTGCAGCATCTCGGCCAACACAGGGCCAATAATTTGCCCCACGCTGTACACAAAGGTCATGATCGCCAATAGATTGGTACCCGTATGGCGTGCCAAGCGTTGAGCCGCTGGCATTGCGATGGTTACCGTCCCCGTGAATGTGCCTCCTACCAATAGGGCACTGAGCATATAGCTAGTGGCAGACTCTATCAGCACTGGTAGCCCTACCCCTACCGTTTGTACTGCCAAGTTCCACTGCAATGCCGTGCGAGTCCCTAACTTTTCATGCAGGCTGTGCCACAAAAAACAGGCGGGTACAGCCCCTACACCAAATACTGCCCACACATGCGCTGACTGTAAGGTTGGTAATGCCCTGTGCACCAACATGGGTAGATAGGTAGCCGTCACGATATAACCTAGACCCGCTAAGCCATAAATAGCCACCAAAGGCAGCGTTGCAACCAGCTTTGGCTCTCTGGCTCCTACTAGCGGCTGTACAGACAGTTCTGATGGCTTCCCACGCCCCAACAACCCAGGTACTGCAATCGCCCCCATTATGACGGCAACCACCGCCAATAGTAGCCACATACCAGAGCTGCGCAGCCCTACCTCTGCCCCTACCACCAGAAGTTCGGCCGATAAGGCAATGCCCACTCCAACCCCTGCATATAAAACAGGAGCACCTCTGAAATTTTTACGTTCTTCAAATAGCCATAACGATACGGCTATAAAACCTAAAGCACTAATGGCCCCCGCCACACCTCGTATCAACAAAATTGCCCATACCGGCAGAGGTAATGCCAACAGCGCTAATGTAAGCACTGTACCCACTACCGCCCACACACATAGCCGGTACGCATACTTACAGTGCAACTTAACCGCTAATAACGCCCCCAACAAATACCCTGCGTAGTTCGTAGATGCCGCCCAACTACCTTGTTGCACCGTGATTACTGCATCTTCCACCATGTAGGGAAACACGGCCGTAAACGAAAAACGCCCAAACCCCATCCCTACCGACAAAATCAACGCTGCTTCTAGCGCTGAACGCCATTGCCCTGATAAGGGTTGGCGACGCAGTACCGAGATCATTTTCGGTCCCCAGGTAACAACGCCAGTAAGTGCTGAAAAGCAGGAACGTCATAGCCTTTTCGCCAAACTAATAAGGTATCTACCGTACCTACCGATAAGGTACTTAGGCTATGAGGTACACCAGCTAACTTCAATACACTTGCGGGTACCAACGTCACACAATTACCCGCCGCTACACAAGCGATCATGGCGTGGTATGAGGCAATTTCTAGTACCTGCCATTCTGGAGACTCAGCCATTCCCAAAAACTGTTCAGCCATGCTGCGATATGTGCAGCCTAATGGAAATGCCGCCAACGTACGTGTGTGAATATCTGCGACGTTCTGTACTGCTGACTCTGTACTAGGCAGCAGCAACAGTAGCTCTTCTTGCCATACAGGTAACGCTTGCAGGCTCAACTCATCCAATAAGGCCTGCGCTTCTGCTGCAGGAGACAACGCTGCAAATGCACAGTCCAACATACCCGTGCGCAGCTGCTCCAACAACGCTCTAGTTGGCCCCGTACTTAACTGCAGCGAGGTACTAGCATGCCTAGCATGATACGTTGCCAACAATGCAGGCAAGCGACTAGCTGCCGTGCTTTCCATGCTGCCCATGCGCAAGATGCCGCCCTCACGCCCACCTGTGATGACATGCCTAGCCTCGGCCTCTAAGGCCAGCAGCTTATTGGCATAGCCCACAAAGCGCTCACCAGCCACAGACAGCACCATACGCTTACCCGTGCGCACGAACAGTTCCACACCTAAATCTGCTTCTAGTTGCTGTATTCGTGTCGTGACATTAGAAGGTGCTCTGCCTAACCTAGCTGCCGCTTGCGTAATACTCAGTTCGCTAGCCACACAGATAAAGATGCGTAGTGTTTCTGAATCCATTCAATTCCACAATAGAGAATACTCTATAAATATTATTCTTTTTTTAAGAATTTAAAATATACGCTTATTTATGCATCTTGCCAAAGCCCTAGACGCAAAAAAGCCCCACTCTTTCTCAAGAGGGGGCTTTTTGCGTAACCACTACATCGTGCGTTAGGCAGCGCCTGCTTTCTGGTCGAACACAAAACTACCGTCACGCCAATCTACAGGTACTACATCATCTTCACCGAAGTGACCTTCCAGAATCAGTTTGGCCACTGGGTTTTCGATGTTCTGCTGAATAGCACGTTTCAGCGGTCTAGCACCAAACAATGGGTCGAAACCAACTTTTGCTACCTCAGCCAAAGCGGCATCACTCACTTCCAGACCCATGCCTCTGTCAGCCAAACGTTGTGCCAAACGTTGCAACTGAATTTTGGCAATAGACTGAATCTGAGCTTCGCCCAGTGCGTGGAACACCACAACTTCGTCAATACGGTTTAAGAACTCTGGACGGAAAGATAATTTAACCTCTTCCCATACCGCAGACTTCACTTTCTCGTACGGTTCGCCCACCATTTCTTGAATGTGATGAGCACCCAAGTTGGACGTCATGATCACCACGGTATTACGGAAGTCCACCGTTCTACCTTGGCCATCAGTTAGGCGACCATCATCCAGCACCTGCAGCAAGATGTTAAACACATCTGGGTGAGCTTTCTCTACCTCGTCCAGCAAAATGACGCTGTATGGTTTACGACGTACGGCTTCGGTTAAGTAACCACCTTGTTCGTAACCCACATAGCCCGGAGGCGCACCAATTAGTCTAGCTACGGAATGCTTCTCCATAAACTCTGACATATCAATACGAATCAAATGATCTTCAGAGTCAAACAAGAACGCAGCCAAGGCTTTAGTCAGCTCGGTTTTACCCACGCCGGTAGGCCCTAAGAACAAGAACGAACCATAAGGTTTAGATGGATCAGCCAGACCAGCACGCGAACGTCGAATCGCATCGGCTACCAACGACACCGCTTCATGTTGGCCTACCACACGCTCTTCAAGGTGCTGTTCCATGTTCAGCAGTTTTTCACGCTCGCCTTGCATCATGCGTGAAACGGGAATCCCTGTAGCACGTGATACCACTTCAGCGATCTCTTCCGTACCCACTTGGGTACGCAACAACTTAGGCTTATCTTCCAACTTGTCTTTGGACTGCTCGGCAGTTGCCAAACGGCCTTCCAACTCCGGTAACTTACCGTACTGCAACTCGGCCAACTTATCGAACTGACCTTTACGTTGCAGCTCGGCCATTTCCGCTTTTAACTGCTCAATTTCTTCCTTAATGGATTGGGTACCTTGTACCGCCGCCTTTTCGGCTTTCCACACTTCTTCAAAGTCGTTGTACTCGCGTTGCAAACGCTCTAGCTCTTCCTCGATGGTCGCTAAACGACGTTGTGACGCATCGTCGGTTTCCTTACGCACAGCCTCACGCTCGATCTTGAGCTGAATCATGCGTCGGTCTAGCCTATCCATCACTTCAGGCTTGGAGTCAATTTCCATACGAATACGGGCAGCAGCTTCGTCGATCAGGTCAATCGCTTTATCCGGCAAAAATCTGTCGGTAATGTAGCGGTTAGACAGTTCAGCAGCAGCCACAATCGCCGGGTCAGTAATCGCCACACCGTGGTGCAGTTCATAACGCTCACGCAAACCACGCAAGATCGCAATAGTGGACTCTACATTAGGCTCATCCACCAACACTTTCTGGAAGCGGCGCTCTAATGCGGCATCTTTCTCTATGTACTGACGGTACTCGTCCAAGGTGGTTGCACCAATACAGTGCAGTTCACCACGGGCCAGCGCAGGTTTCAGCATATTGCCGGCATCCATCGCGCCTTCGGCCTTACCGGCCCCTACCATGGTGTGGATCTCGTCAATAAAGAGAATGGTTTTACCTGCATCTTGAGACAACTCTTTCAATACAGCTTTCAGACGCTCTTCAAACTCACCACGGTATTTAGCACCTGCCAACAACGCTGCCAAATCCAATACCAATACGCGTTTGTTTTTCAGGTTTTCAGGTACCTCGTTATTTACGATACGCTGAGCCAAACCTTCCACAATCGCGGTTTTACCCACACCTGGCTCACCAATCAGCACAGGGTTGTTTTTAGTCCTACGTTGTAAGATTTGGATGGAACGACGAATTTCGTCGTCGCGACCAATCACGGGGTCCAACTTGCCCAATCTGGCACGTTCAGTCAGGTCAGTGGTGTATTTGGACAACGCTTCACGGTTAGAGTCACCTTCCGCATCGCTTACTGACTCACCGCCACGAACCGCTTCGATCGCGGCCACCAATGCTTGTTCATTTAAACCAGCTTCTTTTAATAACCTACCGGCCTGCCCTTTATCTCGGCTTAATACCAATAAAAATAATTCGCTAGCAATATAAGTATCACCGCGCGAGGTGGCTTCTTTTTCAGTTAAAGCCAATGCACTTTGCAATTCGCGACTAATATTTAAATTCACATCACCAGCAGAAATCTGCGGTAATGCATCAATCGCTTTTTTCACTTCCGCTTGTAAGCGGGGCACGGCCACACCTGCACGCGCCAATAGACTGCCTGCTCCGGAATCCACGTCAGCCAACAAGGCTGCCAATACGTGTACAGGTTCCAGATATGAATTGCCCTGTTGCAATGCCAAGCTTTGTGCATCCGCCAAAGCTTGTTGAAATTTGGTCGTTAATTTATCAATTCGCATGTTGCCTTACTCTAAGTAATGTGCAGAATCTTGCGTTGAGTATTCACAGACTGCACCAGATTAATTTCGCTTGACTTACAGATGATGACAAAGCGTCAAACTTCAAGAGGCTCACAAAATCATTTATGTGTTTATTTGCATTTTCTTACAATTATTGCAAGCCTTTAAAATAAAAGAAAAAGCAAAACCCTTGATGTTTCAAAAAGAGCTTTTAAATACGCTAGAATAGTAAGTATGGCACTTCACTCCGAAGTGCGATTTTTACGCTGTGCTTGACTACCTCATCTGGTCACGGTCTACCGCCCTGGTCGTATTCAGACACAGCCGCTTTCTATGCAAAAACGAATCTCTGTCAGTCACGATGCTATACGTTGCTCATCCTGCATGCTGAATGAAATCTGCTTGCCGCTTGGGATGTCCAGCCACGACCTGCAAAAGCTGGATGATCTGGTCAAGGAGCGTATACGTCTGAGCAAAGGCTCTGTCCTGTTCCATCTTGATGATGAAGTGGACGCTATCTATGCATTGCGTACCGGCAGTATCAAGACACAACTGGAAGATGCTTCTGGCCAAGTGCAAATCACTGGCTTTTTACTGCCTGGTGAAATCATTGGTATGGACGGTTTGCTAAATAACCGCCATGTTTCGCACTCCATTGCCTTGGAAGATAGCGAAGTCTGTGTCATGCCATTAAACGAGCTAGATAAACTGTCGTTGCAACTTCCTATCTTGCAGCAACAACTACGCCGCTTGATGAGCAAAGAAATCAACCGCGCCCATACTCTGATCATGAATCTGGGCGCTCTACGCTCTGAGCAGCGCTTAGCGGCCTTCTTGATTAATCTTTCGCAGCGTTTGTCCACCTTGGGTTACTCTCCTTACCAGTTCATTTTGCGCATGAGCCGGGAAGAAATCGGTAACTTTTTAGGCCTTACTCTGGAAACAGTTAGCCGTTTGTTTTCTCGATTTGCACGCGAAGGCTTACTACGCATTCAACAACGTGAAGTCATGATTTTAGACTTACCTGCCTTGCAAGCCTTGGCAGGAGTGGACTGCTAACAGCCCATTGCCCTGCTTTTCCACGGCCATATCATTGGTCGTCGCAATAAAAAAAATCCCACGTTACACACGTGGGATTTTTTATTGCTGCCAGTAATTTATTCAGCCTCTAGCGCCACAGGCGCCTCAGGTGCTGCATCACGCGTCACCACTAAGCCGCGCTTCTGGCCACCGTCGTTAATGGTTTCGCTCACGCCTGTAGGCTGCAAAACCAACGCAATAGTGATGAAACACCCTACCATCGCAAGGAAGGGGCCAGCCATTAAGATCCAAGGCCATGGCTCTTTAAACCACGGTTGTGTATCCAATTCCTGATCAACTGCATTTGCCATGATGGGTCCTTTATCTAGCGTGCACCTTAACGTGGCACATAAAAACGGGTTTTCTCACTGATGAACTCTTCACTGGAGTCCGCATCAGCAGACTTACGAGCCGTAATCACAATATCGTGCATACCCTCTTTTAAGCCAGCTTCTACCGGAACTTGTACGTGTACAGGAATCAGCTCATTGCTTGCAGCCGGTACTACAATTTCAGCACTTCCACCACTGACCGTACTAATAGTGATACCAGAGAAACCTTCCGCACCCAACTCGATACGCATAGGCTGTTCTGATTTGTTCATCATTTGCAATCTATAGATGTTCTCTATATGACCGCCCGGAACCTCACGCCCCATTACCCCTCGATCTCGGATCACATCCATGTGCAGATCATTACGAGCCATCAGCGAGTAAACCGCTGCCACAGTAATAAGACTCAAAATGCCAATATACACCAAGATACGCGGCCTAAACATGTGCTTACGCACCTGGTCCTGACTCAATCGCTCGGTAATGGCGCGGCCTGATGTGTAACGGATCAGCCCTTTAGGGTAGTCCAGTTTTTCCATCACATCGTCACAGGCATCGACACAGGCCCCACAACCAATACACATGTATTGCAGCCCTTCTCGAATATCGATGCCGGTAGGACAGACCTGCACACAGAGGGTACAGTCTACACAGTCCCCTAAGCCTGCTTCTTTATGGTCCACCTTCTTAGAGCGTTTACCGCGAGGCTCGCCGCGCACATGGTCATAACTCACCACAAAGGTGTCATCATCCACCATCACGCTTTGGAAACGTGCGTACGGGCACATGTACTTACAGATAGCCTCACGCAGAAAGCCTGCATTGCCCCAGGTAGCAAAACCGTAGAACAACAACCAGAACCACTGCCATGGACCTAATGTGAAGTCCAGAATTTGGGTTCCCAAATCACGAATTGGCGCAAAGTAACCAATGAATGTGAAGCCTGTCCACAAAGCAATGGCTATCCATAGGAAGTGTTTTGTGGCTTTGAGACGCAGCTTCTTGGCACTCCACGGCGCTTCATCCAGACGGATGCGAGCCATACGGTCGCCTTCCACCTTACGCTCAACCCACATGAATATTTCGGTATATACCGTTTGCGGACAGGCGTAACCACAGAAAAGCCGCCCCGCCATCGCTGTAAAAAGAAACAGCGAGAATGCCGACAAAATCAAGATAACCGTCAGGTAAATAATATCCTGAGGCCACAACACAATGCCAAACATGTAGAACTTTCTTGTGCCCAGATCAAACAGTACGGCTTGACGGTCATTCCACTGCAACCATGGCAAGCCGTAATAAATAATCTGGGTGAAGAATACAAGGGCGATTCGCCAATTGGCGAATACCCCTTTTACCGATCGTGCATAGATCTTCTGATTAATGTCGACGACCTTAACAGCATGAGCAGACGCCTTAGCTGTTACCGGTTTGGAGGAAATAGGTGGCCGCCAGTCCGGTACCTGCTCTGTATTGCCTTCGTCTGGACGACGATGGGGAGCGTCACTACTCATGCTTTACCTCAACTTACACAATAATCACACCACAACGCTTACTTAGAAGTGTTGTTGCTCAGACCCCATACCCAACCAGCAAGCAAACGAATTTGCTCTTCGGTCAGACGGTTTTTCTGGGCCGGCATTTGGTTATCACGACCGTTCAAAATACCTTCAACAATCACAGCTTCTGAACTGCCATACAGCCAGTTACCGCTAGTTAGGTCAGGAGCCCCCAACAATTGATTGCCTTTAGCATCTGCACCGTGACATGCAAAACATGTTTGTTCAAACAGCTTTTTGCCTGACGGTACGCGTGACTGGTCATGAGCCAAGCTATTCAAGGAGCGCACGTACTGAGCGATGTCAGAGGCTTCACCAGGAGTCAGCACGCTTTTGTGTGCTGTCATGATGCCGCGTCTACCTTCAGTAATGGTGTGCAGAATATCCTCAGGCTTACCACCCCACATCCATGTGCTGTCTGTCAGATTAGGGAAGCTTGGGCTACCTTGAGCATCCGAACCGTGACACTGCGCACAGTTGTTCAAGAACAAACGCTGGCCGATGGCACGTGCCTCAGCATCGTCAGCAATTTGATCCAGAGGCATCTCACGGAAACGCGCGTAAGTGGGTGCCAAACGTGCGTTGATTTGCTCTTGCTGCACCTGTACCTCTTTAGCTGCTGAGTAGCTCAGCATACCTTGGTAACTACCCAAACCTGGATACATGATCAGGTAGCCCAATGCGAAGATACACAGCAACACGTACATCACGGTCCACCAGCGTGGCACGTTCGTGTTGAGCTCTGTGATGTTGCCATCCCATACGTGGGAGGATTCCTGCTCTTCAACCGAAGGCGATAGCCAAGCACGCTGTGTCCATAACAGCCACAGACAGAAGGCTATACCCAACAAAGCTATAGCGGAGATATAAATACTCCAGCCTTGATTAAAAAAATCACCCATTCGAACCTCCCTGCTCGTCAGCTTCATCCGGTAATGCGAACGGAAGCATAGACCCATCATGGTTGGCCTTTTTACGGCCATCCGACCACGCCCAGATCACAATACCAATGAACGTCAAAATGCCAAGTATTGTCATCAGACCATTCAAGAATGCAACCATGATTAACGTCTCCCTTCGGCTACAGCTTGTTCAGCTGCTGCACGACCTTCAACCCCCATACCTTGCAGATAAGCAATCAGCGCATCTTCTTCAGTTTTACCAACCAATTGCTGAGGTGCTTTTTCAATCTGCTCGTCGGTATATGGCACACCAATAATGCGCAGAGCATTCATACGTGCACGCACGTCGTCATTTTCTACACTGTTATGTTGCAACCAAGGGTAAGCCGGCATGTTAGAAGCAGGTTCAGTATCACGTGGATTACGCAGGTGAATACGGTGCCAGTTATCGGTGTACACACCACCTACACGGGCCAAGTCAGGACCGGTACGTTTGGAACCCCACAAGAAGGGGTGATCGTACACACCCTCACCAGCCAGTGAGTAAGGACCGTAACGCTGCACTTCTGATTGCAGCATACGGACTTGTTGAGAGTGACAGCCTACGCAACCTTCGCGAATGTAGATATCTCTACCTACTAGACGCAGAGGTTCGTAAGGCTTCACGCCTTCTGTGGGCTCAGTCATGGAGTGCTGGAAAAACAGCGGCACGATCTGCACCAAACCCGCAAAGGAAATCACCAGAATACTGAGCACAATCAGCAAACCAACGTTGCGCTCAATCGTGGCGTGTGTAAAACCTTTTTTCTCAGATGAGGACATTGATTGCTCCTTATTCCGTAACAACAGCCGGACCAACGTTAGTCGGACTGATCGCATCAGGGTTAGTCAGCGGAACAACTGGGTTCACACGAGGTTTGCCCCATGCTGTCAAGAAGACGTTCACGCCCATCATGACAATACCGCAAACAAACATAAAACCACCCAATGCACGAATTGCATAGAACGGATAAGTTGCTTTCACCCCTTCAACGAAGCTGTATGTCAGCAAACCATCAGGAGCTGTTGCACGCCACATCAAACCTTGCATCACACCGGAAATCCACATTGCGGCGATGTACAGCACCACACCCAATGTCGCTACCCAGAAGTGGACTTCTACCAGTTTTGGCAGTGCCATCTGTTTTTGACCATACAGGCGAGGAATCATGTAGTACAGGGAACCAAAGGTCACCATCGCTACCCAGCCCAATGCACCCGAGTGTACGTGACCGATAGTCCAGTCAGTGTAGTGGGACAGGGAGTTCACGGTACGAATCGCCATCATGGAACCTTCAAAGGTAGACATACCGTAGAAGGACAGTGACGTTACCAGGAACTTCAAGATAGGATCTGTACGCAGTTTGTGCCAGGCACCCGACAAGGTCATGATACCGTTGATCATGCCACCCCATGATGGAGCCAACAGAATCAGCGAGAATGTCATACCCAACGATTGGGTCCAGTCAGGCAAGGAGGTGTACAGCAAGTGGTGAGGACCTGCCCACATGTACGTAAAGGCCAATGCCCAGAAGTGGACGATAGACAAACGGTAGGAGTACACCGGACGGTTAGCTTGCTTAGGTACGAAGTAGTACATCATCCCCAAGAAGCTGGTGGTCAGGAAGAAACCTACGGCGTTATGGCCGTACCACCACTGCACCATCGCATCTTGCACACCGGCGTAAACCGAGTAGGACTTCCACATGGAAACCGGAATTTCCAAGTTATTGAAGATGTGCAGTACAGCAATAGTAGTAATGAAAGCACCGTAGAACCAGTTCGCCACGTAGATGTGACGCACACGGCGTTTAACGATAGTGCCAAAGAACACCACAGCATACGATACCCAGACAATAGTAATCAGGATATCTAGAGGCCATTCCATCTCAGCGTATTCTTTGCTGCTGGTGAAACCCATAGGCAAAGTAATCAGCGCACCCAACATCACCAACTGCCAACCCCAGAAGGTAAAAGCAGCCAGTTTTGTACAGTACAGACGCACCTGACAGGTACGTTGAACCACATAGTAGGATGTCGCGAACAGAGCGTTACCACCGAAGGCGAAAATCACCAAGTTGGTATGTACTGGACGCAGACGGCCATAGCTAAACCATGGCGTTTCGAAGTTAAGTTCAGGCCAAATCAGTTGCAAGGCAACCAGTAAGCCGACACTCATGCCGATAATTCCCCAAACCACCGTCATGACAGAAAACTGCCGCACGACACCGTAGTTGAAGACTTCGGCCTGTTTCCCGACTATCTCGGAAGTGCCCATTTGCTTCCCCTATAACACTAGCATTACAAAATTAATCTCCTGAGCCATGATCGCTCATGCTCGGCCGTTGCTCCCTGATCTTAATCAGGGAACTTATTATTAGTGTGGTAATTGTGTGGATTTATACCAACTGCCACACATCCTCACAAACACACACTATTTCTTTGTGCGCTCCGCATCCCTGTGCGTACTGTCATCATCTTTTAGTATTGATTCGCCAGCGGATTGGGAGTTTTCAAATTGTCCGGCAAAAATGGCCCACCAGAATGCCACTCCTATTAGGATCACAAACAGCAACGAGATCGGTATTAGGAGAAACAATGACTCAAGCATGGTGTACCACCTTTTTGTTATGCAGCCGCCTCACTACCAGACAGGTGATTACCTGAAATTCGCTGACGGTAAATACGCCAAGAATTCAGAGCCACCAGTAGCGAGGACAGCAACATAGAAACTGCAGCAACCCAAGGAGAAACCAACCCTACAGCAGCAAGGGGGGTCATCAATAGGTGCCAGACAATAGAACCGTATAAATTTTGTTTTGAAATGTGTTCTGTGCGTTGGATGAGCGCAGAAATATCTGCTTCAGATTGTGCAGGGTGCACCATCAATCCCGCCTGAGCGGCGGCAACGGCTGTAGGAACAGACATGGACATGGCACAGGGGCAACTCATGACGAATAACGCCACCATTACTGCCACAGCATGCTCTGGTTGATAAAAGAACCACACCACGCCTAAGACCAAGGCCAAAATCACTTGAATGAGGACAAACCAGAACGCTAATGTATTGGCTCGCACCGAAATACCGGCACGGAACTGCTCCACGCGATCAAAAGACTGACCACGGCTAATGGACTGTCGAGCACAGAATTCTAAATAGCGGGCTGTCAGCAAAAACGCTACAAACATACTGACCGAGTCAAAATAGACTTCGCCCTGCCCTTGCCACGTGCTGACAACGCTGGGGATGAAGGCCACGACAATCCCTAAGGCAACGGGAACATCCATCCCAACTTTGAAATTTTTAAGACTGTTCCAGGCTCCGGTCCAAATAGGCTGAGCACAGTACATCATGACAGGAACGGTAAGCAGCAATGCCGCCCAGTTCATGATAAAGATGGCTTTATCCATCAATGCCAGACTGTCAGGCTCCATTGTCTCTGAGCGCAAATACCCCGGGAAAGCAAACATCATCACCTGCATCATGGCCAACCACGCCAAACCCAGCCGCGCAAGCATATGTTTGCGCTGACGGCGCTGCTCGTCGGAAAGACCCGCAGGGATAGTAAATATAGAGTATGCGCGCATAAAGAAAATAGATAAGCGTTAACTGCTTATTAACCATTTACATGCATGCTAACCGTTATCCGCGAAAGCTTGAATACATGATATGAGTTACTAGTCGGGGGCATTTTACTACAAAGGTACCAGAAGGTCTGCCAACGTCTCGCTTCTGTTTGATACAGAACAAGCCGTAGCATCCAAAGATGCTACGGCTTGTATCAACCTCTGATGCTAGCCTTATTCAGCGGCTTTAGCAAATTGGGCAGCTTCAGTAGAGCCTGCCAATGCCGTAGTAGAGGACTGGCCTCCTTCGATAGTTTGTGTTACTGCATCGAAGTACCCCGTACCTACCTCACGCTGGTGACGTACTGCAGTGAAGCCACGCTCTGCAGCGGCGAACTCGCGCTCTTGCAAATCCACGAACGCTGTCATGTTGTCGCGTGCATAGCCGTGTGCCAGATCAAACATGCCGTAGTTCAGTGCATGGAAGCCTGCCAGTGTGATGAACTGGAATTTGTAACCCATTGCACCCAACTCTCGTTGGAATTTTGCAATAGTCTGGTCATCCAGGTTTTTCTTCCAGTTAAACGATGGCGAGCAGTTGTAGGACAGCATTTTGCCTGGGAACTGACGGTGAATGGCTTCTGCAAAGCGTTTTGCGTACTCTAAGTTAGGCGTGGATGTTTCACACCAGATCAAATCCGCATACGGTGCGTAGGCCAAACCACGGGAAATCGCTTGCTCTACACCAGGACGTGTGCGGAAGAAACCTTCAACCGTACGTTCACCAGTGATGAACGGCATATCGTTTTCATCCACATCGCTAGTGATCAAATCAGCCGCTTCGGCATCGGTACGAGCAACCAATACTGTAGGTACATTCAGAACATCAGCAGCCAATCGAGCCGCTACTAGTTTAGAGATAGCTTCGCGGGTTGGAACCAACACTTTACCGCCCAAGTGACCACATTTTTTCACTGCAGCCAATTGGTCTTCAAAGTGAACGCCTGACGCACCTGCCACAATCATGGACTTCATCAGTTCAAACGCGTTTAACACACCACCAAAACCAGCTTCGGCATCGGCAACGATGGGAGCCAAGTAATCGATGTAGCCGGCATCACCCGGATTCATGCCTTCAGACCATTGAATCTGATCGCAACGCATCAAGGCATTGTTAATACGACGTACAACTTGTGGAACCGAATTGATTGGGTACAAAGACTGGTCTGGGTACATTTCACCTGCACCGTTCGCATCCCCTGCTACTTGCCAGCCTGACAGGTAAATAGCTTTCAAGCCTGCTTTTACTTGCTGCATCGCTTGGTTACCAGTCAACGCACCCAAGGCATTAACAAAAGGCTCTTGGGTAATCATCTGCCACAGCTTTTCGGAACCGCGACGCGCCAGAGTGTGTTCTTCTACTGTAGAGCCACGCAGACGGATCACCTCTTCTGCACTGTAGGTGCGTTTGATACCTTGCCAACGAGGGTCTTCAGCCCAGTATTTTTGCAAATTGCGGATTTCGGTTTCGCGGTTACTCATGCTGCTCTCCAATACAAGAAAAAGAAAACGTTCAAGATGAGTATTAGTCTACGCAAATACCGTGCCTGCAACACACTTATATCTTATATAAGACCATATATTTTTATTATTAATATCAATGACATAGTTTTTATATTTCAAGATATGAAATAACATTTTTGTTTATGGAAAAATTTATTGTGCAGCGCGACATTTAAATTTCACCATGTGAAAACAAATAACCACGATATGAAAAATGAACCTTTTTGTACCGAAAAATAATAGAAAATAAAAAAACACCTTAGAAATTGGCGTTATCCCAATTTTTAAGGTGTTTTTTTACTACAACTCTATCGCTGCCTCTATATAGAGAGCCCCTTCCTACACAGCACTATTTCTTTTCGGCCGCTTTTGCAATCCACACGGCCATGGATGCAGAGATACAAAAAGCCAGAGCGGCCCCAAACCACGGACCACGATTCAGGCCAGCATCTAACATGGCACCGAACATCAACGGCGCTAACGACGAGCCCACATCCATACCTGAATACACTAGCCCGTACACTGTACCAGTCGCCCCTTTGGGGGTAACACGCCTAATCAACATATCGCGAGATGGTGCAGCCACACCGGAGAAAAACCCAGCTACGCCAACCATGACCACGGCCACAGATGGACTCAACCAACCCGTACCTAAAAACACCAGCATCAAGCCCGCAAAACACAAAGACATAAACACTGTGCGTTCACTACGAGCATCTGCCCCCACCAGAAAACCTCCCGCCAACATCCCTACTGCAGCCGTCACCATATAAGCAGATAAGGCCGTACCCGCCACAAGAGGATCTATATGATAGACACTACCCAACATTGGGATGGTGTAGTTCTGCACGGACGACAGTGCCATAGAGGAGAACGCAAAAAACAAAAACGCTCCCCACAATGCAGGCTGCTTACAAAGCTTTTTCAGCGTTTGCAATGCGCTTTCGCTGGCTAATGATGTTGCGACTGTTTCCGCAGAAACTTGGCTTACTTCTTTGGCATGTTGCCCTGCCAACAGATTTCTACCCAGAAACGCGGCACACCACACCACCGCTACCAACCCTGCAGCTGAAAAGGCAGCAGCCCTCCAGCCGTGATCAGAAGCAATAGCCGACACAAATAAAGGCGTTAATGCCCAACCCAAATTACCAGTCAATCCGTGCACACTAAACGCATGCCCTAAGCGTCTGGCACTCACGCGATGATTGATAATGGAATAGTCTACGGGATGAAAAATCGAGTTGCCTGCACCACCAATGGCCGCTGCTACCCACAACATCCAATAGCTGGTGGCAAAACCAATGATAATGCCCGACACCACAAACCCACCCAAGCCAAACAGCAAAACGGGAATGGGCCCAATGCGATCCACTATAAAACCAGAGCTGGCCTGCCCTAAACACGACACCAGAAAAAACGTAGTGGCTAACGCGCCCAGCTCAACATAATCGAAACCGAACTCGCGTGCTAGAAACACATAAAGTGTGGGCAACAACAACTGAAAAAAGTGCGAACTAGCGTGCACCACACCGATCAGACTGATAATGCTCCAGTCTTGTTTACCGTTAACGGTGTCTTCTGCGGTTAACTCTGATGCAGCCATAGTCTTAACTCTTACGGGCGATTTCTGGCCAGGCTTTTTTCAAGTAGTAGCACATGGACCACACGGTCAGAATGGCCGCAATAATAATCAATACCTGCCCAATCGTACCCACTGGTATGCCCTCGTAAGACTCCCAGTACAACAAGCAGGGGATCGCTAACATTTGGGCTGCTGTTTTAAATTTACCCAGCCAATTTACTGCCACGCTGCTGCTCGCCCCCATTTGCGCCATCCATTCGCGCAAGGCCGAAATAGCAATCTCACGGCCAATAATAATGAAGGCAATCACAAAACCCACACGCCCAAGGTCTACCAATACCAATAGCGCCGCCGACACCATTAATTTATCGGCAACGGGGTCTAAGAATGCCCCGAAGGCAGAGGTTTGATTCCAACGTCGCGCCAACCAACCATCAAACCAGTCGGTGATGGCCGCCACAATAAAGGCGCCACAGGCCAACACATCCCGTGAATGTATGTTCATCCAGCTTTCTGGCAAGAAAAACAGCGCCAGCACCAGCGGGATCATTAGGATTCTCAACCAGGTCAGGGCCATGGGAAAAGTAAGAGGCATCATCATGTGGCTAACTCGGTATTACAAAACATCAACGTAATGCATAGTAGATACGCTCAGCTAATGCAGCAGATATCCCTTCAACAGACGCTAGGTCATCTATGCTCGCATTTACTACGCCTGTAAACCCACCAAAGCGTGCTAACAAGCGTTGCCGGCGTTTTGCTCCTACGCCTTCTATATCTTCTAATCGTGACACATTCCTAGATTTTGCGCGACGTGCCCGCATGCCGGTTATGGCAAATCTATGGGCTTCATCACGCGCTTCAGCCACTAACATCAATGCTGGCGAAGCTACTCCTAAGCGTAACTCAGGTCGGCCATCGGCAAAAATCAGGGTTTCCAGACCCACTTTACGCCCCTCGCCTTTGGCCACCCCTACCAAGACATTAGTATCTAAGCCAAGTTCGTTAAATACTTGTTTTGCCATGGATATCTGGCCTTTACCGCCATCTACCAAGACTATATCTGGTAAGGTTGCCTGACCTTCTGCTACACGTTCATAACGTCTAAATAGCACTTGGCGCATAGCGGCATAATCATCACCGGGCGTAATACCCGCAATGTTGTAACGCCTATACAAAGTAGGCTGCATATCATGATGCCTATACACCACACATGAAGCCTGCGTAGCTTCACCTGCCGTATGACTGATATCAAAGCACTCTATAGTCAGCGCTTCTAGCGCCTCATCATCGACCTCTAAACCCAGCACTGTCGCTAAGTCTAGCGTACGTGCTGCTTTGGTCATGGATTCATTCAGCTTACGGGCTAGGGCCAACTCACCATTTTTAAGGGCTTGTTCCAACCATGCTTTACGTACCCCTTGGGGACGAATAAGCAGCCTAGCCTCTTTACCCGTTTGCTCTTTCAGCATATCCAAAATAGCCGTGTCTTCTAACTTATGTGACACCACCAGTACCGGCGGTAAAGGACACTCTATATAGTGCTGGCTAATAAATGCCGCCAATACATCCTCAGGCGTATCATCTTGCACCTGTGTAGGAAAAAACGCCCTATCACCCAAGTGGCGACCACCTCGCACCATCGCCAGGTTCACGCACACCTTACCCTCTTCACTGATGACGGCAATCACATCAAGGTCATCGGTGCCAGCGTGCTCCATGGTCTGCTGCTGCAGCACCGTAGACAATGCGCGCATCTGATCACGCAGCATAGCAGCCTGCTCGAAGTCCAACTCTTCTGAGGCCACTTGCATGCGTTGCTCTATTTCTTGCAGCACCTCATTGGCTTTTCCAGACAGAAAACGCACCGCACGTTGCACGTCGGCTTGGTAATCTTCTACTGAAATACTGCCTACACAGGGCGCAGAACAACGCTGAATCTGATGTAGCAAACAGGGACGTGAACGATGTGCATACACGCCATCCTCACAGGTGCGCAATTGGAACACCCGCTGCAATATTTGGATGGTTTCGCGTACTGCCCACGCATTAGGATAGGGCCCAAAAAACTGCCCACCCACATTGGTGTTACCGCGGTAGTAGGCTATGCGTGGCGAATCGTGTGCGCTTAGCTGCACATACGGGTACGACTTATCGTCCCTGAATAAAATGTTATAGCGTGGCCGCAGCCGCTTAATGAGATTATTTTCCAGCAATAATGCTTCCGCTTCGCTGGGAGTAATCGTCACTTCAATGCGAGCAATGCGCGCCACCATATGTGCAATGCGCGGGCTGGCCAAATTTTTCTGAAAATACGAATTCACGCGTTTTTTCAGATCTTTGGCTTTACCCACGTAAAGCACGGTACCTTCTTCATCCAGATGCCTATACACACCTGGTAAGTTAGGCAGCTCAGTTAGAAACGATTTGAGATTGAAGCTCTCTGGCATGCTGGTAGTATTCGTCAGACTGCAAAGCATCCCACGCTAACGCAGGATCCACACAACGCAAACGGCGTATACGCTGCACAGACTCAGGATCAGACGTGTGCTGCAAACGCTGCAACAGTTCGTCTGCCAAGTCTGGCCTGTTGCAGACCAAGACCATGTCGCAACCTGCACCCAGTGCGGCCTCAGCACGTGCCAAGATATCACCGGCCACTGTTGCCCCTTCCATGGTGAGGTCATCCGAGAAGATAACGCCCTCATACCCCAACGCTTTACGCAGTACACGCTGCAACCAGTATCTAGAAAAACCAGCAGGTTGATCATCTACTTTAGGGTAGATAACATGCGCAGGCATCACGCTATCCAGCACCATAGAACCTAACCAGCCGTACGGGGCTGCATCATCATTCAAAATTTGTTCTAGGTCGCGCTCATCAACGGGAATTTCGTGATGCGAGTCAGCCTCTACCGCACCATGCCCTGGAAAGTGCTTACCACAGCTCGCCATACCGGCACGATGCAAACCTTGCACCAAGCCCGTTGCCAACATCGCTACTGCCTTAGGGTCTCGGTGAAAAGCACGATTACCAATTACCCCACTTACACCCCAATCTAAATCCAGCACCGGAGTGAAGCTCATGTCTACACCACATGCGCGCAATTCGGCAGCCAACACATAACCTACTGCAGCAGCCATTTCTGCCGCTTGCTTAGCATCTTTTTCCCACAAAGTACCTAAGTGGCGCATTGCGGGCAACGCGGTAAAGCCATCAGTTTTGAAGCGCTGTACACGGCCACCCTCGTGGTCCACCGCAATCAGCAGTGGCTCGTCTCTGGAAGCATGTATGGCAGCGCACAAAGTGGTTAACTGTTCGCGAGAACTGAAGTTGCGCGCAAATAAAATCACTCCCCCAACGAGAGGGTGTTGTAACCGCAGGCGTTCGGCTTCGGTTAACTCCGTACCCGCTACATCCACCATTACTGGACCGGGTAACAACACTGAACTCTGCTCACTTTGCTTCATGTTGATGTTTCCACTTTTAGTCATTAGGTCTGACTTTCTACAATCACAAATGCCATCACCAAATCAGACTCATCTGTCAGACTGACATGTGCAGCACCAAAACGTTGGTTATACCAGTGTGTCAGCGGTTCTGCCAGCACTACTGTAGGTTTACCGCTGGGCGCATTAAGCACTTGCATACGCGACCAGGCCATGGGCATACGCATACCCAAACCCACCGCCTTAGAAAATGCCTCTTTGGCAGCAAAACGAGTGGCTAAGTAGCGCATACCACGCCGTGGATCACGATCAACACGACGTGCAAACACCACCTGCTCTTCTGGCCCCAATATGCGTTGCACAAAACGTTCAGGCCGTCGTTCATACGCGGCCTGAATGCGTGACACATACGTAATATCAGTACCTATGCCCGCAATGCTACTCATGTAATGCTCCCTATTCATACACGTAGGCTTAGTCCACTTTCAGGAAGTGCTCACGGTAATGCTTCAGTTCATCAATAGACTCATAAATATCAGCCAAGGCTTCGTGGCGGCTATGTTTTACAAAGCTGCTCACTACTTCAGGCTTCCAACGACGCGCCAACTCTTTTAATGTGCTGACATCCAAATTGCGGTAGTGGAAATACTGTTCTAGACGAGGCATGTATTTGTACATGAAACGTCGGTCTTGGCTGATGGTGTTCCCACACAAAGGAGAAACGCCTTCGGGTACATGTTTTTTCAAGAAAACCAGTAGCTCATCTTCGGCTTGTGCTTCAGTGGTTGTGGAGGCTTTAACTTTATCAATCAACCCACTACGACCATGTGTACCTTTGTTCCAGTTATCCATCGCATCTAACAATTCATTACTTTGATGGATGACGATCACCGGACCTTCTGCCACAATGCTTAAATCAGCTTCAGTCACTACGACTGCGACTTCGATAATTCGTTCTTTTTCTGGGTCTAGTCCGGTCATTTCCATGTCAAGCCAGACCAAACGTTGAGTAGTAACCGCCATATAATCTTCCTTTAAAAACCCTATTTTCGCACACCTACCAGCACTACATGTTCACTTACCTTTTCCTAGGCTTTTTTCTGCTGGATCTGTTCACCCGCTTTTGGTTAGCGCAACGACAGATTCACCACGTGATGCTGCACCGCAGTACTGTACCAGAGGAATTCAGCTCGCGTATTTCTCTACACAGCCACCAGCGTGCTGCCGACTACACTGTCGCCAAGGTCAAGCTAAACCAATATGAACGCTTGGTAGATGCCGTGGTGCTCATTTGCTTAACCTTACTTGGCGGCTTACAACAGCTAGACCTTTTCTGGGCACGACATATTGATCACGAGATTTGGCGACAAATTGCCTTAATCCTTAGTGTGGCAGGATTACTGGGGTTGATTAGCCTACCTTTTAATGCCTGGAAAAAATTCCGCCTAGAAGCGCATTTCGGCTTTAACCGCCTTACCCCTGCTTTATTTGTGCGCGATATGCTGGTAGGTACCCTCTTAAGCATGGTGCTATTAAGCGCATGCGCTGGTGCTATCTTGCTGTTTATGGAAAAAACCGGGGCACAATGGCCCCTATGGGCATGGCTATTCTGGGTGTGCTTTAACCTGTTTTTGATTTGGGCCTACCCTACGTTTATTGCTCCGCTATTCAACAGCTTTAAACCATTGGAACGTGATAGCCTGCGTGATCGTATTAATGCATTGGCCGAACGCAGTGGCTTCAAACTCAATGGCTTGTTCGTGATGGATGGCTCTAAGCGCTCTGCTCATGGCAACGCCTACTTTACGGGCTTAGGCAATAACAAACGCATCGTGTTTTTCGACACCCTACTCAACAAACTGGATGATGAGGAAATCGAAGCCGTATTGGCGCATGAGTTGGGGCACTTCAAACACCACCATATACGTCAACGCCTCATTTTTAGCTTCGTAGGCTCGTTAGTTCTGTTTGTTGTGCTGGGCTGGTTATCGCAAAAAGCATGGTTCTATGTAGACTTGGGCGTCATCCCGCAACTTGGTCGTGCCAACGATGGCATGGCGCTAGTGCTGTTCTTCTTATGCTTACCGGTATTCACATTCTGGATTACACCGCTGACCAATCTATCCTCCAGAAAACATGAGTATCAAGCCGATGCCTTTGCTGCCGCGCAATGCCCACCCGCACACCTGCGCCATGCGTTGCTAAAGCTTTATAACGATAATGCCGCAACGCTAACCCCCGACCCCCTACACTCTGCGTTTTACGATACGCACCCAAGCGCCTTAAGTCGCCTCCAACATCTGGAACGTTATGAAACCCAGCAATCTATCTAGTGGTACCGTTATTGCGGCACATGGCCGTCACTATTTTGTAGAAGACCAAAGTGGTGAGGTACGCAAGTGCTATACACGCGGTAAACGTAGTGGGATTTGTGTGGGGGATACGGTGGACTTTAGTGTCCAAAGCGCAGAACAAGGCACCATAGAAACCGTGCATCCACGGCGCAACCTACTCTATAGATCAGATGAAGCACGTTCCAAACAGTTTGCAGCCAACATTGATCAGTTATTGATTGTGGTGGCCTCTGAGCCCCCCTTCTCGGAAGACTTATGTGGGCGCGCGCTCGTGGCTGCAGAGTTTGCCGATATAGCACCCATTATTATTCTGAACAAAGCGGATCTACCCAGCGTAGAACAAGCCAGAAAACAGCTTAAACCTTTGGCTGATCTGGATGTCCCCATCATTGAATTAAGTGCGCTCAATGAAGAGCAAGTAAAAACACTGCTGTACCCCGTGCTAGAGAACAAGTGCACCTTGTTGTTGGGGCAAAGTGGCATGGGTAAATCTACGCTGCTAAACACCTTGATTCCAGAAGCCAAAGCCCATACCCAAACCCACTCGGAAGCGTTGGGCACTGGCCGACACACCACCACCAGCACACGGCTTTATCATATTCCCGGTATTACAGGCGATCTGATTGACTCACCCGGATTTCAAACCTTTGGGTTAGCCCACGTGGAACCGTCAGATATTGTGCGAGGTTTTCCCGAATTCATGGAAGAGCTTGCCCACTGCAAATTTTATAATTGCACACACCGCCACGAACCCCACTGCGGTATTGTGGATGCCTTAAAAGCAGGGAAAATTCATCCTGAGCGCTATGCGCTGTATGAGCGCTTGCTGGCCGAGTACGAAGCCCAAAGTCGTTACTAAGGTTAGGCTAAACGTTGGTATGCAGCATGTAGGTAATGGTAGAAATTACGAGCAATCACTGCCGTTGCACCCCAGATAAAATGCTGCTGCCAACGAATAGCAAAATACTGGCGATAATTCACGCCATCTACTTTCACTTGGTGCAAGGTGTGTAGACGAGGGTCTAGCAAGGTAGCCAAAGGCACCTCAAACACCTCGGACACCTCTGCAGGCGAAGGTACTATTCTATAACCCGGATGAATCATGCCCACGACTGGGCACATCGCAAAACGCGTAGAGCTTAAAAAAATGGGCTGCTGCCCTAATGGCTCTAAATAATCAGGTTCTATACCGACTTCTTCATGCGTTTCACGCAAAGCGGCTGCTTGCGCACTGCTGTCTTCTGGGTCTATGCGCCCACCCGGAAAACTAATTTGCCCTGCATGATGTAGCAACTGTGCCGAACGACGCGTAAACAGCATAGACAAGCCATCCTTGCGCTGTAGCAAACCCAGATACACCGCTGCGGGTATAGCCGTAGGGGCCGTGGTAAAACTTTCTACAAACTGATCTTGGAAGTAAGGATCTACCTGACCTGATGCCAAGGTTTTAAAGGCCTCACGTATGAAATCCTCCTGCAAGGCTTCTATTGCCAAGCTAGGTAAGGCATCTACAGCAATCACAGGTTGAGTTTCTGGGTTAAACCAGATGCTCCGTTTAGCTTCTGTAGGCGAGATTTCAGACATTAGCACCCTCTAGTTTCAAAAAAGGCACCCTAAGGTGCCCTTTCTGATGGTATTACAGCTTTTACGCTTAAACTGCTTTGCGTACCAATTTTTCTTTGATACGTGCAGCTTTACCGGAGCGGCTACGCAAGTAGTACAGTTTCGCGCGACGCACAGCACCACGACGTTTAACTTCAATACTTGCAACCTGTGGGGAGTACAGTTGGAATGTACGTTCCACTGCTTCACCGGAAGAGATTTTACGTACGATGAAAGAAGAGTTCAGACCACGGTTGCGGCGACCAATCACCACACCTTCGTAAGCCTGTACACGTTTACGTGTACCTTCAACTACGTTAACGTTCACAACAACGGTGTCACCAGGAGCGAACTCAGGGTGTGCTTGACCATTTGTCAGGCGTTGGATTTCTTCCTGTTCCAGGATTTCGATAAGATTCACAATTAGCTCCAAAGCATCTTGACTGGGTATTGTTTGCCATTTGCAGGACTATTTTTAGTGTTAATAGACCTAATTACCCATCAGAGGATGAACTCGGCATTTTAGCACCCATCTTGAAAAAAATCCTTATTTTCAAGGCCAAACGTAGCTTATCTTCCTAAAACCTACAGAATTTCGCTAGCATACAACTTGGTGCAAAGCAGACTCGCTGCTGTACGCCTATTTATGTACGTCTGGTTTACACCACGCGGTGTAAACCCTCTCGTTTACTCAGGAACCTACACATGAAGCATGGTGAGTATAAAGTCCCCGGCGGAAAACTGGTGGTCATAGACTTTGAAGTTCACAACAATTTGCTGGCTAACGTACAGCTTAGTGGAGATTTTTTTCTGGAGCCGCCTGAGGCTTTGGATTTGATCAACCATGCTTTAACTGGATTAGCCGCCACCAGTGATGCCACTGCTATTCAAGCAGCGGTAGATAAGGCACTGCCTACTGACGCGCAGTTGTTTGGCTTTGATGCCGCTGCCGTTGCCGTTGTCGTTGGGAGAGCCTTAGCATGAGCCAACGTACTGACTGGAACCACTACCGCTGGCAGTTAATACACGATCTGCCACAAGACCCCGCCCTGCACATGGCCTTAGACGAAATTTTGACCGATGACGTAGGTGCGGGCAAGCGCCCCCCGTTACTGCGTATCTGGGAATGGGCATCGTCTACCGTTATTATTGGCCGCTTCCAATCGCTTAAAAACGAAGTAGACCCAGACGGCGCTGCACGACACAATATTTCTGTAGTGCGCCGTATCAGCGGTGGCGGCGCTATGTTTTTAGAACCCGGCAATGGCATTACCTATTCTATTTGCGCCCCTGATGCCTTAGTACATGGCATGAGTTTTCAGGAATCGTACGCCCTGATGGATAGCTGGGTAGTAGAAACACTAAAAACATTAGGCATAGATGCGTGGTACCAACCGTTAAACGACATCACCAGCAGCAAAGGGAAAATAGGTGGCGCGGCCCAAGCTAGACGCTCTAAGGCTGTGCTACATCACACCATGTTGGCCTACGATATTAATGCCGACAAAATGCTGGAAGTGCTGCGTATAGGTAAGGAGAAACTCTCTGACAAAGGAACAACTAGCGCCAAAAAACGCGTAGACCCTTTGCGCAGCCAAACAGGACTGGAACGTGAAGCCATTATTCGCTGCATGATTGAGCAGTTTAGAAAATTGGCCCCGTTGGAAGAGGTTTCCCTAGATGCAGATACCCTACACCGTGCTGAGCAATTAGCAGAACAAAAATTCAGAACTGCCGAGTGGACTACCTTGGTACCGTAAGGGCTTAAAGGCCGCTATACGCACCCAGCCACATTAAGCCAGGAATGGACACGCCCCACAATGCCACTAGGCATACATCCAAGGCTTTTGAATAACGCTGCGAGCGCTTAGCGGCCACGTAGTAGTTTTGTTCTGCACGGGCAGAGCTATCCAACACAGATGAACGAACATGGGAGGACACGTTGTGGCTTTGCTGTTCTCTATACGTAGTAAAAGACATCACACACCTCAATTAACTGTTTTCTTATACAGTACTGTATAGATACACAGCAATTGATGCAAGCAAAAAAACCCTCTGTGGCAGATAGCACCACAGAGGGTTGAACTACATAGCAAGCAAACGTCTACAAATTACTTGTTAGGCTGAGGTGTAATGCGCAAGTAAGGGCGCACTTCGGTATAGCCTTTAGGAAACTTCTGTTTAATCAGCTCTGGATCTTTCAGGGATGGCACGATAATCACATCTTGACCATCTTCCCAGTTCACAGGCGTAGCCACACTGTGGCTATCTGTTAGTTGCAGGGAATCAATCACACGCAAGATTTCATTGAAATTACGGCCCGTGCTAGCTGGGTACGTAATCGTCAAACGCACTTTCTTAGCAGGGTCAATGATGAATACTGAACGCACAGTCACTGTGGTGCTAGCGTTAGGGTGAATCATGTCGTACAGCTCGGAAACCTTACGATCTTCGTCTGCCAAGATAGGAAAATTAACGGTGGTTTTTTGCGTATCGTTAATATCTGCGATCCACTCTTTGTGGGAATCGTTACCGTCCACCGATACGGCAATCACTTTCACACCGCGTTTGGCGAACTCGTCGGCCAGTTTTGCGGTGTAACCCAGCTCAGTCGTGCACACAGGTGTGAAGTCGGCAGGGTGAGAAAACAATACGCCCCAGCTGTCACCAAGGAACTCATGGAAACGAATCTTGCCAGCGGAAGAGTCTTGTTCAAAATCAGGGGCAATGTCACCCAAACGCAATGTAGCCATGATTACTCCTTAGTCATTTTCATGAATCTTTGAATAAGCCGCCTATCATCGACGACCTAGAATGAATATATTCTCCCAGCATTAAAAAGCACATACAAATAACTAATAGAAATAAACTTATGATCCCTAGAGGCAAACGCTCACACGCAAAAAGGCCGGGTGCTCTATGACGTAGCACCCGGCCTTCTGCCCTACCTTATCACTTACCTTAGAATCAAGGCCAGCCTACTTGTAGGGCCCATTACCTAGATATCCTCACTGATTACAGTGCAGATTCCAACTCAGGTAACACGGTAAACAAATCGGCTACCAGACCGTAGTCTGCCACACCAAAAATTGGCGCTTCTGCATCTTTGTTTACAGCAACGATCACTTTGGAGTCTTTCATGCCTGCCAAGTGCTGAATCGCACCGGACACACCAAAAGCCACGTACAGTTGTGGAGCAACGATCTTACCGGTTTGACCAACCTGCCAATCGTTAGGCGCATAGCCAGCGTCAACCGCTGCACGAGAAGCACCAATGGCTGCACCCAGCTTGTCGGCCACAGGTTCCAGCAATTTGAAGTTCTCAGCACTGCCCATACCACGACCACCCGTTACCACTACGGTTGCAGCAGTTAATTCTGGACGGTCATTTTTAGCCACTTCACGACCCACAAATTGGGACTTGCCTGAAGCTGCTGCGACGGCAACGCTTTCAACCGCTGCCGAACCACCTTCAGCCGCTTGTGGATCAAAAGCCGTAGTACGAACGGTGATCACTTTCTTGGCATCTAAGGATTGCACAGTAGCAATCGCGTTACCAGCATAAATAGGACGCTTGAAGGTATCGGCAGAATCCACAGCAATGATGTCTGAAACCTGCGCCACATCCAGCTTAGCCGCTACACGTGGTGCAACGTTTTTGCCGGCAGAAGTTGCTGGGAACAGAATATGACTGTAATCACCAGCCACTGCCAATACTTGTGCAGCAACGTTTTCAGCCAAGCCATCAGCCAAGCTAGCATCATCAGCCAACAGTACTTTGCTTACGCCAGCCACTTTAGCGGCGCTATCTGCAACAGCTTGCGCAGTATGACCTGCAACCAATACATGGATATCACCACCCACCTTAGCGGCAGCGGCAACCGTGTTCAGAGTAGCAACGTTCAAGCTCTGATTATTGTGTTCTGCAATTACAAGAATAGCCATGACTTAGATTACCTTCGCTTCGTTTTTCAGTTTCTCAACCAAGGCAGCTACATCTGCCACGATAACCCCTGCAGAGCGTGCAGGTGGTTCACTGACTTGCAGTGTTTTCAAACGTGGGCTCACGTCCACCCCAACCTCTTCAGGCTTGATGGTTTCCAAGGGCTTTTTCTTGGCTTTCATGATGTTTGGCAGCGTTACGTAACGTGGCTCATTCAAGCGCAAATCAGTAGTAATCACGGCAGGAAGATTCAGCTTCAATGTTTCCAAGCCACCGTCCACTTCGCGTGTTACTTGTACGGAATCAGCAGCCAACTCTACTTTGCTTGCGAAAGTAGCTTGCGGCCAATCCAACAAAGCCGCCAACATTTGGCCGGTTTGGTTGGCATCATCGTCAATCGCTTGTTTGCCCAGAATCACCAATTGTGGCTGCTCTTTATCCACCACTGCTTTCAACAGTTTGGATACGGCTAGCGGTTGCAGTTCGGCGTCAGTTTCAACCAGAATGGCACGGTCAGCACCAATGGCCATTGCAGTACGCAAGGTCTCTTGGCAAGCTGTCACACCGCACGATACGGCAATCACTTCGCTGACCACGCCCTGCTCTCGTAGGCGTACGGCCTCTTCGACTGCAATCTCGTCAAAAGGGTTCATCGACATTTTGACGTTAGCGATATCTACATCGCTTTGATCAGATTTCACGCGCACTTTTACATTGTAGTCAACGACGCGCTTCACGGGTACCAAGACTTTCATCCGGTTATCTCCAAAACACTTTTAAACAAATTTCAATGACACTCATAGTTTGAGCGATTGCAAATCACCATACCCAACCTATCACTATACCTAAATCTGCAGCGTTCATACTGCAAAATTATCACAACGACTGCAGTTTTACTCACAATGTCAGTACCGAACTTTTACGGTTTCAGCATATACAGTAGCCACTCAAAACCAGTAACATAGTGGCTCTTGAAGGAAAGCCACTATGCCTATTGCCGTGACCATTCTACGAAGCTGCCTCTTACTCTCTTTGCTGACCGGCTGTGCTGCGCCACAGACTGCCTCCCCTACTGATAGCGCCCCCGTTGCTGCCACAATCAACACAAATGCCCCAGCGGTAAACACGGCGCAATCAGACCATCGCGAATTAGTTATCTACGATGACCTCAACGCTGGCGACTCTAGTGCTAGCAGACGTCAACCTCCAGTACGTGCCGACGGTTCCCTGCAACCCTGGGCTGCAGAATGGGCACAAGCCTTAGAGGCACAACGTCAAATCCCTGTGGCATACACCACGGCACTGCTGCAAAACGCCAGCTACAATGCCACTGCCGCCAAACTCATGGCTCCAAGCAAAGGGCGCATCAAAAAAAGCTGGGTCACGTACCGTAACCGCTTTGTGGAGCCTATTCGTATTCGCGAAGGCTTAGCCTTTTGGCGCAACCACGCCGAGACCTTGGCCAAAGCTGAACAACAATATGGCGTGCCTGCTTCTATATTGGTCGCCATCATTGGCGTAGAAACCTTATACGGTAAATACACAGGCGACTTTAATGTGCTGGAAGTGCTAAGTACCTTAGGTTTTAGCTACCCCGATGACAGTCGCCCCGAACGCGGTGAGCTGTTCCGCAACCAGTTGGCTGATCTCATTTATTTAGACAAAGCGGGAGTTTTGGATGCCAGCGCCGTAGAAGGTTCATTTGCTGGTGCAATGGGCTTGCCACAATTCATGCCGGGTAGTTTGTTGCGTTACGCACGCGATGGCGATAACGATGGCAAAATCAGCCTGCATGACTCCATTGCCGATGTCAGCGCTTCTATTGCGAACTTCTTGCTTGAGCACGGCTGGTCAGTAGGCCAACCACCCTTCTTAAGCGTTCCCCTGCCATCACAACCTGAAAAACTGGTTACTGGCGGATTAGAGGCCACCCTAAACTGGAATGACCTGTACCCAAATCAGTCAGCCCCCAACCAAGTAGCCTCGGTTCCTTTGGGTATTGTGAACTTGGTGGATGAGCCTCGTGGAACGGTAGAGTATCGCGTCGCTACACCTAGCTTTTTCTCTATTACCCACTACAACCGCAGCTACTTCTATGCAGCATCGGTTGTTGAACTGGCTAATGCGCTGGAAGCAGGCATGAAGAAACAGTAAGGCTTGCCTTACAGCAATGCGGAGTATTCCACACTACCTGGCGAATACTCCCATTGCTCTCTGGACAGTGCAGCACGAATACGGGCTATAGCTTGACTACGTAGCTGCGAAACACGGCCTTCCGTTACTTCCATCACCATCGCTATTTCTTTTTGATTCAGATCTTGCTCGAACTGTAGCGACAACAACAATTTCTCACGCTCAGGCAACTGATCAATAGCAGAGATCAACGCACCACGTAGCGCTTGGGACTCCAACTGCAATAATGGGTTTTCCAATGGTGATGACGGCTTTGCGCCACCTGACAAAAACTCTAATGCGTCACCCGCCCCTCCCTCTTCGCGGCGAGCTAAGTCTTCGTAATGCAGTACCTGTACGCCACTGGCTTCTTCCAGCAGTTGGTAGTACTGCTCTATGGTTAAGCCCAATTGCTCTGCAATTTCAGATTCTAAGGGCTCGCGCATAAGCTGCTGACGCAACAATGTCACGGCATTATCAATTTGCCGTGCTTTAGTACGCACACTACGCGGCAGCCAATCTTGGCTACGTAACTCGTCCACCATTGCGCCGCGTATGCGGGTAACGGCATACGTTTCAAACTGCGCCTCTACCATCACCTGGTAACGCCTAACGGCATCCAGCAGGCCAATCATCCCTGCCTGAATAAGGTCATCAAGCTCAACACTAGATGGCAGACGCGACACAAGTAGCAGCGCCTGGCGTCTAACGAGCGGCGCGTACTTCTCGATCAAAGCGTTTTCTGAAGCGGTCATGTGTGATAGATCCGGAAATGCTTACACATAATTTAGCTATTCTCAGGCCTACACCACATTTGAGGTCTATGAATCAAGCGCTGATTTTCACGCCTATTCACATTATTAGCGTAGCGATTGCGCTTTAAGGGCGCGCTAAAGATTCTGTCGTGCCGTCCGTTAAGTCCAATAGATTCCTTATACCCTTACTGGCGGCTTTTACGCTTGCCCTGTGCTAACCGTCCCGGATCGGAGACATCGTCATGATCAACCCAACAGGACACGCTTTATCACTTTCCTCTACGGCCTTAACCACAGCCCAGCAAAACCTGGAGTCGGATGCCGTAACGGATGTGGATGCAGCGGTAACCGTCACTGAATCAGTCGCCGCAGAAAAAGCAACAAACCACAAGCAACCTTCAACGCCTTTTGACAAACATGCTGCTGCCTACGCATCCGAATGGGAGAAAAGCACGTTAGATAAAGCGCTAGAAACGTTGAATCAAGACATGCAAGCATGGGCAACAGGTTTGCGTTTTGACATAGACCCTGACACACAACGTATTGTGCTTTCAGTGGTGGATAACGACAGTGGTGAAGTCATTCGTACCGTACCGTCAGAGGCCGTCATGGCCGTCGCCAAAATGATTGCCAAATTCCAAGGCAAAGGCATTAGCACGACGGCGTAAATGGTAACGAAACCATTGATCTAAGGAACTTTAGGCACGCTAACAGTCGCTTTATAAGCAGGCTGTCTCAGGCACAATACAGAACAAGGAGCTTTTTTATGGCAATTTCATCCGTCGGTGTAGGCTCAGGCTTACCTGTAGACAAAATCCTCGCTGACCTACGTAAAGTAGAAAATCAGTCATTGGCGTTAATTCAAAACCGCAAAACGGCGGCTGAAGCACGCTTGTCTGGCTATAGCGTATTGAAAGGCTCCTTAGATAGTTTGCAGGGTGCTGGTAAAAAACTGGCTGATCCTGATATTTTCAGTGCATTTAAAGCCACCACATCCAATGATGCCGTTACCGCCAAAGCGAACAGCAATGCGATTCCCGGCTCGTACGAAATCGAAGTCAAAGCCCTTGCCACGTCACAACGCCTCACTAAAACTGATGATCGCGAAAGAGTACTGAGCGATCAAGAAGGCGGCAAGATTAGCGTCACCATGGAAAATGGTGACACACACGAGGTAGACCTAGCCGGTTTTGATAACACCATGGAAGGCATGGTGAAAGCCATTAACAGCGATCCTAAACTGGGCATTAGCGCTACGCTAATTAATGCTGGTGAGGGCCAAACACACTTGGTGATTAGCTCCACCAAAACAGGTGTAGGTAACGCGGTTAGCAAAATTGAAGTCAAAGACAATGCACAGTTAAACGACTTTTTGGGCTTTGATGCTGATAACAACACCAATGCTTACACAGAACGCAAAGCACAAAACGCTGAACTTACCATTGACGGTATTGAAATCACCAGCCAAAGCAACACCGTTGAAAATGCCGTTGAGGGT
Source organism: Paenalcaligenes sp. (assembly GCA_052103955.1). GTDB lineage: Bacteria > Pseudomonadota > Gammaproteobacteria > Burkholderiales > Burkholderiaceae_B > Paenalcaligenes. Next base: position 68,691 of record JBQELO010000017.1, read on the forward strand.
GTCACCCTAACACTCAACCAAACCACAACAGGCAGTGAAAATGGCAAAACAACCCGTCTTGCACTGACTCGCGATGATGCGGCGACAAACAAAACCATCCAAGAGTTTGTGACTGCTTACAACAATGCAATCAGCACAATTTCCTCGCAGACTAAATATGATATAGACGCCCAAAAAGGTAGTGCCCTCACAGGCGAAGCCCTACCTCGACGTATTCAGTCTGATATTCGTAATGCCATCGGCCACAACCTAAGTGCTGGCGAGGTCCGCAGCCTGTCGCAAGCGGGGATTACCATCAACATCAGCACAGGCATGATGGAGGTAGACCAGAAAAAGCTAGATGCAGCACTGAAAGACAACAGCCAAGATCTTGCCCGCCTTTTCTCTGGCAAAGAGGGTATTGGACAACGCCTGGTAGACAGCACCGAGGTCTATCTAAAGAAAAAAGATGGCTTGCTTTCTGTAACCAACGACAACATCACCAAAAGCATTAAAGATATTGATAAGCAGATGAAAGTTGCTGAGGCTCGCATTGAAAACACAATGGAAGCCTATCGTAAGCAATTTTCCAACTTAGACAAAATGATGAGCCAGATGGGCGGCATCAGTGAATACCTTGGCCAGCAGCTCTCCATGCTGGGTAACATGAACGACAAGAAATAGTTATGACTTACGCCCCCACTAGACGCGGCTACGGCCAACGCTCAGTACAAACCTATGCCAACATAGGGTTGGAAACCGAAGTATTAAGCGCCTCTCCGGAACGCCTTATTACGTTGCTGTTTCAGGGGGCACGAGCCGCCATACGCCAAGCCAAACTGCATTTTGACAATAACAATATTGCAGAACGCGGTAAGGCCATATCCAAAGCTTTAGACATTGTTGACAGCGGTCTCAAGGCTGCGGTTAACACCGAAAAAGGCGGCGAGGTGGCGCAAAACCTCATCGCCGCTTACGACATTATTTTGCACCATCTACTGCGTGCAAACTTGGACGCTGATCGCACCAAGCTAGATACTGCTGACAAGCTACTCGAAGAGCTTGGGCAAGCCTGGATCACCGCTGTTGACCCACAACGCGCCTAAAGAGGTCACCCCTCTTTACTCTGGCATATCCACACCGAGCACTACCATCATGAACACCACTACCCCCACCCTGCTGCAACAGTACGAAACCATTGCAAACATCACCAAAAATATGCTGCAACAGGCCCAACTTAACGCCTGGGATGAGGTGTTTATGCTCAGCGAACGCTACATTGAAGCGGTAGATTGCCTGCGCACTCTGGACTCATTAAGCAGCGGCGATAAAGACGCCAGACGCGAATTACTCACTCGCATACTGGAAGATGACGCCCAAATACGCCATCTCGCCACCCCTGAGCTAAAACGCTTGGATCAACTGCTAGGCAACATGAAACGCCAGCAGAACATTCTGCAAACGTACTACCCAAACACCGTTAGCCATTCATGAGCATTGGCGGCCACTCTCCTCTAGGTACTCTACTTATACAGCGCCTAGATGCTGCGCTTGGCAACACGGTTGGACAGCAAAGTAACATCAGCACTGGCGCCAGGGCGGATGCCGTTAGCCAACCCCAGCAGTCTGAGCGCAACCAACGCAGCGACAACACAACTACGCGCCACCCACAACATAGTGTGGAGCAAGCGGGTCGTCATGCCCAACATGGGAAACAGCAGCAACTACGGCAAGATGTCAGTCTCAATAGGCAGGCTGCTATTGAGTCACTGCTGCGACACACCAGTACCGCTGCCACCAAATCCGCACCCACCACGCTAGGTAAGGCAGCGCAAACTATTTTGCAAATTATTGATCGCTATCCAGAGATCAAACAAGGTCTGCAAGGTCGCCACCCTCTGGCAAAAAATGGTGACCTGCGTAGCTTGCTGCAAGCCGCGCTGACTCAGGCTCGCGCCCACACCGTCAGCTCGCCTGCCCAACAAACACCTCAACAGCCTACGCCCACAACCGAGCAAACCGCAGCAAACACTCAACTTGCCCGCCCCTCTGTGGCAGCCTCTAGTTTGCTACAGCAACTTGACACCACAGCACTGGCACAGAGCTTCACTAAAGGTCTGCAACAAACCGTGCAGCAAAGCGGCATGTTTTACGAAGCCCAGCTCGCACGCTTTGCCTTTGGCCAAGGTAGCTTACACACCTTGACGCAACAGCCGCAAAATCAATCGGCGAGCAGTCAAACACCCGCTCAGCGCAGCCCTACGGAAACACAGCACACATCACCCACCACACACACCGCCGCTACGGCTGCCACCACAACGGACAGCAGCGACTCCCCACATTCACTGCTTATACGACAGCAGTTAGAAGTACTGGCTAATCAGCAGTTTCAGTGGCGTGGTGAGGCATGGCAAAACGTACCGCTAGACTGGTTAATCCAACGCAAACAACAACACGAAGGCTCTCCTAACCACAAACGCACCGTCAGCAGCCAGCAGTGGGACAGCCATCTACGACTGCAACTCCCTTTACTGGGAAACATAGAAATTGCCGTAACACTGGTAGACAAACAAGTCTCGCTACGTATTGTTGCCCCTGACGGGCATGATGCCTTGCAAGCTCACTTGCCCACCTTGCAAGGTAGGCTAGCCGCTCTGGATTTCAATTTGCATACCCTCACGATGCAAGAAGACAGCGCCTCAACTCCTTCGGCATCAGAACAGCATGACGGATAAGATTTTTTCTCCCCCCTTGCGCCCTAGTGCCGTTGCATTACGCTACGACGCCCACGACCCCGCCCCTAAAGTGGTTGCCAAGGGCTACGGCAATATCGCTGAGACCATCATTCAAACCGCTACGGCAAATGGACTACACGTACATGAGTCTCGCGAACTTGTGAGTTTATTGATGCAAGTAGACTTAGATGCCCATATTCCGCCTCAACTCTATCAGGTTGTGGCAGAACTACTGGCATGGGTCTACAGCATTGAAAACCTAGACAGTCAGCCCCTCACCTCGCCTGAAAAAAACCATAAGGCTTGAAAAGCCCACTTTTTTGGCGGTAGATACACCGCTTGCCTTAGTGCGTACACAGGTACAGTAGGCTGTGTAATCGACTCATTATGAGAATGGGTTCCGTGCACCACTTTGGACGAGTTTTAAATGTCTACCTCCATGCTTTCCAGCCTAGAGTCTGTCTTGGCAAAAATGCAGGCCCTTAGCGACGTAGCTGGCAATCGCCCTATTAACGCTAAACCTGCCAGCTCTACTGAATCCGGTTTTGCAGCCGAACTATCCCGTTCGTTGCAACGCCTATCTGCCATGCAAAATCAGGCACAAGATCAAGCCAAAGCGTTTGAGGCCGGTGTACCAGGCATAGCACTGAACGACGTAATGATTGATATGCAAACCGCTAGCGTGGCATTTCAAACCACCGTTCAAGTTCGCAACCGTTTGGTAGCGGCCTATCAAGAAATTGCCAGCATGCCGGTATAAGCCCCGCTGCTATTGCCACATTTAACTAGGCCACGTCCGTTTTCATGTTTTACATGGTCGTATCACTACTCCCGCACAGTCCTGTCGCGACATCCCGCGATGCATTAAGATGAGGTAATCTGTCGTGAATCAGGCAGTGCAGATTTTTTCTCGCGTTCCCGGTTTTACTAAAATCATGGCCCTTCCCCGACCCGTACAGTTGGGGATAGCTGCGGCGATGATTGCTTTGGTTGCTGTTGCAGCCATGTGGGCCCGCAAACCCGACTACGGTGTTTTATTCTCCAACTTGGATGACCGCGATGGCGGCGCCATTGTGAGTGCACTAGGTCAACTCAATATCCCTTACCAGTTCTCCGATAACGGTACCGCCATTCTTGTGCCAACGGCCCAAGTGCCAGAAGCTCGTATGCAACTGGCGAGCCAAGGTTTACCCAAAGCAGGTAATGTAGGTTTCGAACTGTTGGATCAGTCCCGCTTTGGTGCTAGCCAATTCACAGAGCAAGTGACATACCAACGCGCGCTAGAGGGTGAGTTAGCCAATTCCATACGAGCCTTGCACTCGGTGCAAGAAGCCAGAGTGCACTTGGCGATTCCGCGTGAAACTCTATTTGTACGCGACCGACAAGAGCCCACCGCCTCGGTATTGCTAACCCTCTACCCGGGCCGCAACTTAGGTGAAGATCAAGTTTCAGCCATTACGTGGTTGGTGTCCTCCAGCGTACCCAACCTGAATGCACAGAACGTATCGGTAGTAGACCAAAACGGTAGACTGCTCACCATGCCCGTGGGTGAAGGCGGTGTAAACAGCCAGCAGCAAAACATGGTAAACGACATAGAGCACCGCTCTGTGCAACGTATTCTGACGTTACTGAATCCTATCTTGGGTGCAGGTAATGTACGCGCACAAGTTAGCGCTGACATGGATTTCGCCAAGCGTGAAGAAACCTCTGAAATCTACCGCCCCAACCAACGTCCTGGTGAGGCGGCTGTTCGCAGCGAACAAAGCAGCACCTCGATTAATAACAACTCCCTGCCCGCTGAAGGCGTACCAGGAGCGCTAAGCAATCAACCCCCCATTGACCCTGTTGCCCCTATTGTTAACCCTGCAGCTAACGCAGCAGAGGGCACCACCACAGACGCGACTGCACCACAAGACCAACAACAGAACGCGCTGCGCAATCTGAATGAGCAGGCCAGAGAGGTTTCTGCCACAGGTAACGCACGCCGCGATGTCACCACCAACTACGAAGTTGACCGCACCATCAGCCACATCAAAGGCCCTAATGGCCAATTGAAACGCTTGTCTGTGGCAGTAGTGGTGAATTACCGCCATGAGCAAGGTGAGCTGGTTGCCTTAGACGACAACGAGCTGGAAAGTATTCGCGAGCTGGTTAAACAGGCGGTGGGCTTTTCCGTAGAGCGTGGCGACAGCATCAGCGTTGTCAACAGCCGATTCAGTGATCTACCGGATACCTCTGTTCCTTTCTGGAAAAACAACGACTATCTAGAGCTAGGCATGTCTCTCATCAAATATCTGTTGTTGGCCATACTGTTCTTCGTTTTCTGGCGCATCGTGATCAACCCCATCATCCAAGGGTTTATTCAAGCCTCAGCACAAGCTGATGCCCGTCGCGCCGAACAAGATCAAGAGCTGGAGCGTCAGCAATTGGCTCAAGACCGAGCCTCTGAAATCAACCGTTATGAAGATAACCTGAGCACCGCACGCTCTATGGCTGAACAAGACCCACGAGCCGTAGCCATGGTATTGCGCAGTTGGATGACCAAAGAAAATAAAGATGAAAAGCGCGGATAACAAACTAAGAGAAAGTGCCATCCTGATGATGGCCATAGGCGAGGATGCCGCTGCTGAAGTATTCAAGTTCTTGAACCCTAAAGAGGTGCAAGAGCTTGGCTCAGCAATGGCCAGCCTAAAGCAACTGACCCGAGCCGACATGGACTCCATTTTAGAAGAGTTCAGACAAGAGGCCGATCAGTTTATGGCCGTGACACTGGACTCTAACGAGTACATTCGCTCTGTCTTAAATAAAGCGCTGGGCACAGACCGTGCTGCAGGTTTAATTGAAGACATTCTTGAAGCGGGCGATGGTGTAAGCAGTGGTATTGATGCCTTGAACTGGCTGGATGCTCACAGTGTTGCTGAGCTGATTAGCGATGAGCACCCCCAGATTATCGCCACTATTTTGGTGCACTTAGAGCGTGACCGCGCAGCAGACATTCTGACCGAATTACCAGAGCGTCTGCGTGACGATGTCATTTTGCGTGTCGCTACCTTTGGTGGCGTACAACCTAATGCGCTGCATGAGCTTACCGAAGTGCTGAACGGCATGTTATCTGGTCAAGGTGCCAAACGCAGCAAAATGGGTGGTACACGTACTGCTGCTGAGATTCTGAACTACCTAAGCGCCAGCGACGAAGAGTCCGTGATCAAGAGCTTGCGTGGTATCGATAATGATCTTACCGATCGTATCGTGGAAGAAATGTTTGTCTTTGACAACTTGGCTGACATTGAAGACACCGCTATCCAGCTGATCTTGAAAGAAACAGAGACCGCCTCGCTAACTGTTGCACTGAAAGGGGCAACCGACGAGCTGCGCGACAAGTTCTTCAAAAACATGTCCAACCGCGCTGCCGATATGCTGCGCGAAGACCTGGAAGCGCAAGGCCCAGTACGCATGTCCAAAGTGGAACAAGAACAAAAAGCCATTGTGGAAGTGGCTCGCCGATTGGCCGAAGGTGGTCAAATTACATTGGGCGGCTTAGGAAGCGACGAGTATGTCTGATCACGCCCCGTCCTCACCTTATGGCCACTGGCAGCGCTGGGAGATGCAAGCTTTCGAATTACCGGAGCTAGCATCCAAACAGCGTAAACGTGAAGAAGCCGCTAAACCGGTAATGCCCGATGTTGCGCAGTTGATGGCTGAAATAGAAGAGCTGCGCCAAGCCGCCGTTCAACGCGGCCACGCAGAAGGCTATCAGAACGGCCATGACCAAGGGCACCAGCAAGGCTACGCCCAAGGGCTAGAGGAAGGTAACGCCAAAGGGCACGAGGAAGGACTGGCACTAGGCAATGAGAAAGGCTTTGCAGAAGGCCAAACGCTTGCGCACGAACAGGCACAACAGCTCAACACCCTGCTGACCAGCACCCAACAGCAACTTGAAAACTTGTATGGCGATATGGGTGAAGCATTGCTCAATACAGCCGTGCGCATTGCCAGCCATGTTGTGCAACAAACACTGCACACCCAACCTGAGCACCTACTGCACCTAATACGTAACCTGCTGGAATCCAACATGGATGACCAAAGCGGTATTACGTTTTACGTAAGCTCCAGCGACTACCACTTGGTGCACGGCTACCTAAGTAGCCAAGAACACGCGCCTGCATGGCGCGTACTTGAAGACAACAGCATCACCGCTGGAGGCTGCAAAGTGCGTACGGCGTTAGGTGATATTGATGCCACCTTAGAAACTCGCTGGCACCGGGCCATCCACACCCTTAATCTCGCCTCGCCAGAAGCAAGCACGCTGGAATTATCATGAGTACGCTGCCAGCCTCCCCCTCATCTCGCTGGCAAGCACAACTGCAAAATGCGGTCTTGCGAGTAGAGTCCACCGACCCACTGCTTTATAGCGGGCGCGTGATACGCGCTACCGGATTGGTGATTGAGGCAACGGGGCTGCGCTTGCCCGTAGGTTCAGCCTGCCGTATTGAATTATCGTCAGCACAAGCTTTGTGGGCGGATGCCGAGGTGGTTGGCTTTGAAGGCGGCAAACTATTTTTAATGCCTCAAGGTGACACTGCCGGCCTGACACCAGGCGCACGCGTGCTGCCTCTTGAGGCCAGTTATGATCATCCCATTACTTTACCTAAAGATGGGCAGCCTACTCCACCTCCCCCACCAGCCATCACACACCACCTCCCCGTAGGAGATCACCTACTTGGACGTGTGCTGGATGCTTCTGGCAAGGCGTTAGATGGTTTTGACGAGCCCTCTACCGCTAAAACAGCCAGCTTACATAGCGAACTCATCAACCCTTTAGCTAGATCCCCCATTGATACGGTATTAGACGTTGGCGTCAAAGCCATTAACGCGCTGCTAACCGTGGGCAGAGGTCAGCGCATGGGGCTTTTTGCAGGCTCAGGGGTGGGTAAAAGTGTGCTGCTAGGCATGATGGCTCGCTACACCCAAGCCGATATTATCGTGGTGGGGTTAATTGGTGAGCGTGGTCGCGAGGTTAAAGAGTTTATTGAGCACAACTTAGGCCCTGAAGGCTTAAAACGTGCTGTGGTTGTGGCCGCACCCGCTGACGTTTCACCCCTGCTGCGCTTACAAGGTGCCGTATATGCTACCCGCATCGCTGAGTACTTCCGCGACCAAGGCAAGCATGTACTGCTCATTATGGATTCCCTTACCCGGTATGCCATGGCGCAACGGGAAATTGCCTTAGCTGTAGGTGAGCCTCCTGCCACTAAAGGGTATCCCCCTTCCGTGTTTGCCAAACTACCAGCCTTGGTAGAGCGTGCTGGTAATGGTGCCGTCAATCAACAGGGTAAAGCTGGCTCTATCACGGCGTTTTACACCGTGCTGACCGAAGGCGACGATCAACAAGACCCCATTGCCGATTCTGCCCGCGCCATTTTAGACGGCCACATAGTGCTGTCCAGAAGCCTTGCTGAAACCGGACACTACCCTGCCATCGATATAGAAGCCTCTATTTCTCGCGTGATGTCTGCCGTTGTACCGCCAGAGCAAATACAGTCGGTACACCGTTTCAAAGGGCTGATCTCTCGCTATCAACGCAATCACGATTTGATTGCTGTAGGTGCCTACACCAAAGGCAACGACCCTGCCATTGATGAAGCCATAGACCGCTTCCCGTGGCTGGAAAGTTTTCTCAAACAGGACGTCAACGAACAAGTGAACTACGACGACTCCGTCGCTTTACTGCGTACCGTTCTGCACTCAGGGAGCAATAGCCTATGAAACCGCAACACTCACTAGATATGTTGATTGAACTGAGCGAGCACCGCCGAGACGAAGTGGCTCAGCGACTGGCTGCCCTAAATCAAAGCTATAACGCCGCCCAGCAACAGCTCACTATGCTGCAGGAATACCGCCAAGACTACGCCCAGCGTTTACTAGAGGCTGGTCAAAACGGTGTTGCCATGTCGAACTACATGAATTTTCAGCGCTTCATTGGCACTTTGGATGAAGCCATTCAGCAGCAAAATACTATATTGGGTCAGTTGTCAGAAAAAATCAGCAAAGAACAAAGCCTGTGGCTGGAAGAAAAAAAACGCCTACATGCTTATGAAACTTTGCATGCCCGTCGTCATGCCGAGTGGCAGCGCGTACAAGTGCGCCAAGAACAACGCTTAAACGACGAGTTTTCGGCAGCTTTATTCCAGCGTTTACACCCTACACATTAGTCCGAGGCAGTTATGACTACACAGGCTCTTACTCTGGTTGCTCCCGTTTCTGCCAGTGCCCCTACCACCGCTGCAGCGCAAAACAGCCCTGATGCCGACAATTTTGCATCCGTGCTGGCGTCGCAAAACGAAGGGGTAAACAGCAAAGAAGGGACAACTGACTCAGTAATAACCATTCCTAGTCATACACCTCGCGACAAACAAAAGCTGGATCCTTTACTTGATCTAGCAGAGCAAACAGAAGACGGCGCTGACTCGGCACTAAGCATGATAGCGACCACCTTGTTTATTGCCGCCGAATCGGCCAGCATTCAGCAAGGTTTACGCCAACCCGTAGCAGGTAATGATGCTGACTCAAGCACATCAGACACCCTGCTTTCGCACGTTAAATCGTCTGACAAACAGCCACAGCGCTCAGGGCTACTGCTAAGCGATGCTGCTCCAACTCTATCCAAGCCAGTATTGGAAACCAGCAGCGACAACGCAATACGATTCACCAGCGCTGCACTCCCCCATGACGCGAACGCTACCTTGGCTGACACTAAAGCACCAAACAGCCCGGTACAACCAACCCTAGCAAGAAATGAGTCTACGGCTACGTTACTTAGCACCGCGCAACTGACAAGCAAAACGGCTCCCCTTGCGGATAACGTAAAAGCCGCATTCGCTTCTTTGCCTACCGCACACACACCTGTGGCTACACAGGCAGAAAACATCACCATTGCGCAAGATGTTCCCGCTGTCACCACAGCCATATCTAGCGCTACCAGCAACATCACGACCATGGCTACGTCTGGCTCATCTCCGGTACTACAAGGTAGCTTGAATCAACCGTTAAACTCACCCGCATGGGGCCAAGAATTCAGCAAAACCATGCTGACTTTCTCGCGCCAAGGCATACAACATGCAGAGCTACGGCTGGACCCTCCAGAGCTTGGACCTTTACGTATTAGCCTGAAACTCAGTGAAAACATCGCCCACGCCTACATTGTGTCAGCGCATGCCAACGTACGTCAGGCAGTGGAACAAGCCTTACCGCAACTGCAGCAAGCCTTAGCACAATCCGGCCTTTCACTGGGCCACACCGACGTAAGCGACCAGCCCTCAGACCAGGCATTTTTATTCCAGCAAGGCTCGGAAGGTTCCGCTTCTGATTCGGCGTCCTCTAACCGTTTCGAAGACCTGCTGCATGGACGCTCCTCCTCACCAACCGAGACAGTAGCTCCCCCTGTACGCCGCGCTATCCCTGACGCATTAGTAGACACCTTTGCTTAATCAGGCTGAACTGGCTCAAGTTTTTACTTAGCACACCGTAAAGAGTGGATTAAGACGGCAATACCTCCCTTATTCCACTGCATTTGAATTGACTGCCTAGGGCACAATGACCTCAGGCTTTTTTTGCTGCGACACAGAATTTCGCGCGACATTGTTACTATGGCTACTTCTACTACAGTTCGCTCCAAAAACGCATCCTCATCGGCAACTACCACGACTGAGCGACCACGTCGTCGCCCAGCACGCTCTGGTTTTTCCCGTTTTCTAAAAAACTTGCTGATCGTCTTGTTGATTATTGCAGCTAGCGTAGGCGCGACGCTGTACTACTCATGGCAACAGGGCGGCATTACATTTTTTGCGCCACCTAAAGCTGGTGGTGCTGAGCAAGACGTTGACGCCGAAAAAGCTGTTGCAGCACCGGCCGCTCCAGTCGTCTCCGCTAAGCCTATTTTCACATCGCTTGAGCCTTTCACGGTCACGGTAAGTGACGGTCAACGCTCGCGTATTCTCTACACCGCGCTAACACTGCGTGTAGAAGATGAGGAAACCCGTTTACTACTGGGTGAGTTCATGCCGGTGGTTCGCGATCGCGTACTTAAAATTCTCTCTGCTCAACACCCTTTTCACGTGCAAACACCACAAGGTAGAGAAGAGTTGGTTAATGCGCTCACTCTCGTGCTGAACGCTCCTTATGAGCCCAGCCAAGTAAAACCTCGTATCGCTAACGTTTTATTCACCGCTTTTGTGGTCCAGTAAATGTCGTACCAAAGCTTTTTATCGCAAGACGAAGTCGATGCCCTGCTGGCGGGTGTCACCGGTGAAGGCACCGACAACCCCAGCAAAGAGCTCCCTGCCAGCGGTGTAAGGCCCTATGACTTGGCTTCGCCCGAGCGGGTGATCCGACACCGCATGCAAACGCTTGAGCTGATCAATGAGCGTTTTGCTAGGCGTTTACGCAGCACAATGCTCAGCTTTATGCGTCGTAATGCGGACATTACGGTAGGTGCCATTAAAGTACAAAAGTACAGCGACTTTGAGCGTAACCTGCCTGTCCCTAGCAACCTGAATATGGTGAATCTCAAGCCATTACGTGGCATTTCGCTATTCACGTTTGACCCCAGCTTAGTTTTTCTGATTATTGATAGCTTGTTTGGTGGTCATGGTCGCTACAGCACTAGGGTTGAAGGCAGAGACTTCACCGTAACCGAACAACGCATTATTCAACGTTTGCTCACGCACACGCTGGAAAATTATTGCGAAGCGTGGGAGAACGTCTACAAGCTGGAATACGAGTATGTGCGCTCTGAGATGCACACCAAGTTTGCCAGCATCAGCTCAGGCAATGATCTGGTGGTCGTGACCTCATTCAATATCGAGTTTGGTGCTCAAGGCGGCAATCTCAATATTTGTTTGCCCTACTCCATGATCGAGCCGGTGCGTGATCTACTGACTCGCCCACTGCAAGACACCAGCAGTAGCGCCATTGATCAACGCTGGACCCAACAGCTAACACGCCAAGTTCGTAGCGCCGATGTAGAACTGGTTGCCGATTTTCAAAAAATCCAAGCTTCTATTTCCACATTGATGCAGCTACAGGTTGGTGATGTATTACCTATTGATATTCCTGAACGCATCTTTGCACACGTTGATGGCGTACCCATCATGGAATGCCAATACGGCACTTCCAATGGGCGTATGGCACTACGCGTACAAAAAGTTCTGACCTACACAGAGCCTGATTTCCGAAAAGCGAACCAACATGACAGAACCTCAGAATAACAACCCTACACAGCCTGTTTCTTCTGACGACAACACCGAGCTAGACTGGGATGCTGCCATGGCTGAACAATTGGCTGGCCAAACTGACGATAAATCCTCATCCACCCAAGCTGCCGGCTTGGAAAGCATGAATGATGATTGGGCATCGGCATTGGCCGAGCAAACAGCCGCCACCTCTACTGACAGTGCCAGTGTAGCTGCTACACCAAATGCGATTTTCCCCGCTCTCAGTGGTGGTGCTGGCAGCAGCCAAAGCGATATAGACATGATCATGGACATTCCTGTTCAGTTGTCTGTAGAGCTAGGCCGTACACGCCTGACCATCAAAAACATTCTGCAGTTGGGTCAAGGCTCTGTAGTGGAACTGGATGGTTTAGCTGGTGAGCCTATGGATATTTTCGTTAACGGCTACCTGATTGCCCAAGGTGAAGTGGTAGTGGTGGATGAAAAATACGGCATTCGTGTGACCGACATCATCACCCCTTCAGACCGTATTCAACGTCTGAACACTCGTCGCTAAACCGCTATGAACGAAGCCGACCTACTACGAATCAGCGCAAGCCTGATTGCGGTCATTCTACTGATCGTAGTAGGTGGGTGGCTGGCCAAACGCAC
>JBQELO010000018.1:0-73230 GCA_052103955.1 Paenalcaligenes sp.
GACGGTTACGGTCGTTCTGATTATCGCTACAAACTGCGTGAGCACTTTGAGGTTGATCGTCACTTTGTTGTATTGAGCGCGCTGCGTGCATTGGCCGACGAAGGCAAACTGCCACGCGAGAAAGTGCTTGAAGCAATCAAAAAATACGGTATCAACCCCGAGAAAGCTAATCCGCATCACGCCTAAGGAGTAGATAAATGAGCAATTTGATTGAAGTCACTGTTCCTGATATTGGTGATGACGGTGAAGTGGATGTCATTGAGCTACTGGTTGCCGTTGGCGATACAGTTGAGCTTGAGCAAAGCCTGATTACCGTTGAATCTGACAAAGCTTCGATGGAGATTCCTTCCTCGCATGCCGGTGTAGTGAAGTCGTTGAAAGTAAAAATCGGCGATAAAGTAAAGCACGGTTCCATCATTTTGGAGCTGGACGCACAAGCTGGCGCCGCTGCACCTAAAGAAGAAGCAGCGGCAGCGCCTGTCGCTGCTCCGGCAGCAGCCCCAGCGGCTGCACCTGCTGCGGTTGCAGCCGCTCCAGCGGCGGCAGAAGCCACCACATCTATCGTTACTGTACGTGTACCCGATATTGGCGATGCACGTGATGTAGACGTGATTGAAGTGTTGGTAGCAGTGGGTGACACCGTTGAAGCCGATCAAAGCCTGATCACACTGGAAACCGAAAAAGCATCCATGGAAGTACCTTCCAGCCATGCGGGTGTGATTACAGCGTTGAAAATCAAAGTAGGTGACAAAGTCAGCGAAGGCTCCGACATACTTGAGTTGCAAGTAAGTTCGGCAGCCCCAGCGGCGGCACCAGCTCCTGCAGCAGCGCCAGCACCGGCAGCCGCTGTTGAAGCACCTAAAGCCACAACAACTGCAGTAGTAAGCTCAGCCTCGGGTGTAGCAGCATCGCAGTCGCCTGTGCGCGAGTCGCCTACGGCAGCCTTTGCAGAAGCGGCTGTGCCATTGCGCAACTTGCCACATGCGTCACCCTCGGTACGTAAGTTTGCTCGTGAACTGGGCGTTAACCTGACACAGGTTAATGGCTCCGGTACTAAAGGCCGTATTACTGCTGATGACGTACGTCAATATGTAAAAGGTGCATTGGCAGGTGGTGCAGCAGCACCGGCTGCAGGTGCATCCTTGTCCGGCGGTGGTCTGGACTTGCTGCCATGGCCAAAAGTGGATTTCAGTCGCTTTGGCGAAGTGGAAGCTGCTCCGTTGTCACGCATTAAGAAAATTTCTGGTGCCAACTTGCACCGTAACTGGGTGATGATTCCTCATGTTACGAATAACGAGCAAGCGGATATCACCAGCCTAGAAGACTTCCGCAAACAGCTGAACGAAGAAGGTAAAAAAGCAGGTACACGTGTGACCATGCTGGCTTTCTTCATCAAAGCAGTTGTGGCAGCTCTGAAGAAATTCCCAGAGTTCAACGCCTCGCTGGATGGCGATAACCTGATTCTGAAAAAGTACTTCCACATTGGCTTTGCGGCCGATACGCCTAATGGCTTGGTGGTACCAGTGATTCGTGACGCTGACAAAAAAGGCGTACTGGAAATTGCTAAAGAAACAGGTGAGTTGGCTGGTTTGGCTCGTGAAGGCAAATTGGGTGCAGCCCAGATGCAAGGTGGGTGTTTCACCATTTCGTCCTTGGGCGGTATTGGTGGCACAGACTTTACACCTATCATCAATGCACCTGAAGTGGCCATTATGGGTCTGTCACGCTCTAGCGTGCAGCCTATCTGGAATGGCAAAGAGTTCGAGCCACGCCTGATGTTGCCAATGTCTCTGTCTTACGATCACCGTGTGATTGATGGTGCTTCTGCTGCACGCTTTAACGCGTACATCGCTGCACTGTTAGCGGATTACCGTCGTATCCTGCTGTAAGGAGTCACAGATGAGCACGATTGATTTAAACGTACCGGATATAGGTGATTCAGGCGATGTAACCGTGATTGAGATCTTGGTCAATCCCGGCGACACCATCGAGCTTGAGCAAAGCCTGATTACGGTAGAGTCAGACAAAGCTTCTATGGAAATCCCTGCTGCACAAGCAGGGGTAGTCAAAGAAGTGCTAGTCAAACTGGGTGACAAAGTTAAGGAAGGTTCTGCGATTGTGCGTATCGAGGCCGCTGCTGCAGAAGCAGCGCCTGCTGCGCCAGCCGCTGCGCCAGCCGCTGCACCGGCTACTGAAGCCCCTAAAGCCGCTCCAGCAGCACCCGTTCAAGCTCCCCAAGCCGCACAGCATAGCGGTGCGGCAGATGGCGAGTATGACGTGGTGGTGTTGGGTGCAGGCCCAGGTGGATACTCGGCAGCATTCCGAGCTGCTGACTTGGGCTTGAAAGTTGCCTTGGTTGAACGTTACAGCACCTTGGGTGGCGTTTGCTTGAACGTAGGATGTATTCCTTCTAAAGCATTGCTGCACAGCGTGGGTGTGTTTGAAGCGGCGAAAGCGTTGGCTGATCACGGTATTCGCTTTGGCGAAGCCAAAATCGAGCTGGATGCACTGCGCGAGTACAAAACATCCGTCATCGGTAAATTGACCGGCGGTTTGGCTGGCATGGCCAAGGCCCGTAAAGTTACCGTGGTAAATGGCGTGGGCGAGTTTGTAGACCCACACCACATAGCTGTACGTGCGGCAGATGGTAAAGAGCAAGTGTTGAAATTTGCTTCAGCCATTATTGCGGCAGGTAGCCAGTCTGTGAAGTTGCCATTCTTGCCTGAAGATCCACGCATTGTGGATTCCACTGGTGCGTTGGAACTGCCTTTCCTACCTAAGAAAATGCTGATCGTTGGTGGCGGCATTATCGGTTTGGAAATGGGTACGGTGTACTCTGCGTTGGGCGCACGCCTAGACGTAGTAGAAATGCGATCAGGCCTAATGCAAGGTGCAGACCGCGACGCGGTAAAAGTTTGGCAGAAAATGAACGAACACCGTTTCGATCACATTATGCTGAACACCAAAACAGTGTCTGCTGAAGCACGTGAAGATGGCATTTGGGTGAAGTTTGAAGGCGATAAAGCCCCGGCCGAAGCCCAACGCTATGACTTGGTGCTGCAAGCGGTAGGGCGTACCCCTAACGGCAACAAAATTGGTGCCGATAAAGCGGGTATTGCGGTAACCGACCGTGGTTTCATTAACGTCGATAACCAGCAGCGTACTAACGTGCCGCACATCTACGCGATTGGCGACATTGTGGGTCAACCTATGTTGGCACACAAAGCCGTACATGAAGCGCATGTGGCAGCCGAAGTCATCAACGGCGAGAAGACTTTCTTTGATGCCCGTGTAATCCCTTCAGTGGCTTACACCGACCCAGAAGTAGCGTGGGTAGGCATGACCGAGGAAGAAGCCAAGAAAGAGGGTATCGCCATTGAAAAAGGCCATTTCCCTTGGCAGGCTTCTGGCCGAGCGATCGCCAATGCGCGTGATGAAGGCTTCACTAAGCTGATTTTTGATGCAGAAAGCAAGCGTATCCTGGGTGGCACTATTGTGGGCACAGGCGCGGGTGATCTAATCAGTGAAGTGGCGTTGGCCGTTGAAATGGGTGCAGATGCCGTCGATATTGGCAAAACCATCCACCCACACCCAACATTGGGTGAGTCTGTGGGTATGGCTGCCGAGGCATCGTTGGGTGCGTGCACCGATTTGCCTCCTGTACGTCGCAAGTAGTTTTTTCGTCATTAACCTGACGTTACGAATAGCAGGTGCTATCATTAGCACCTGCTGTTTTTTTGTGTGCTTTGACCATGTTGAATCATTCTTTGACAGCCACCAGTTCACTGGAACAATGGCTGACATATCTGGAAACCCTACACCCTACCGAAATTGACCTAGGGTTAGATCGCATCAAACACGTCGCAAAAAATCTTGCACTACAAACGCCTTTTGTCACCATCACGGTGGCGGGTACCAATGGTAAGGGTTCTACCTGCACTATTTTGGATGCCATTTTGCGTGCGGCTGGTTATAAAACCGGTTTGTACACCTCTCCCCATCTGGTGCATTACAACGAACGCATTCAATTGAATGGCGCGTTGGCGACAGATGCTCAAATTACCCAGCAGTTCTTCCGTATAGAACAGGCTCGCGGTGACGTATCCCTAAGCTATTTCGAGTTTGCTACCTTGGCTGCCTTGCTGATGTTTGAGCAAGAGAAAGTCGATGTGGCTATTTTGGAAGTGGGCTTGGGTGGCCGCTTAGATGCCGTGAATATGGTAGATGCCGATTGCGCCATCCTAACCAGTGTAGACATTGATCACATTGCGTACTTGGGCGATTCCCGCGAAGCAGTGGGCTGGGAAAAAGCGCACGTCTTTAGACCGGGTAGGCCTGCTATTTGTGCTGATCCTGTGCCGCCTGAGTCCGTTGCGCGTTATGCCAGCGAAATTGGGGCAGACCTGTGGTTGTTCGGTAAAGATTTTAACTACTCTGGCGATAGCCAGCAGTGGGCCTACGGTGGCCGTGAGCAGCGCCGTGCCGGTTTGGCGTACCCCTCGCTTCGTGGCGTGAATCAGCTACTGAATGCGTCAGCAGCATTGGCGGCACTAGAGGCTTTGCGGTTGAAACTGGTGATATCTGCGCAAGCAGTACGTAGCGGCTTGAACCGCGCGTCCATACCGGGGCGTTTGCAAATATTGCCGGGTGAGCCTGCTGTGATTTTAGACGTGGCTCATAACCCGCATGCAGCGGGTGCTTTGGCGCAGAATTTAGATCAAATGCCTTGCACAGGCCGTACCTTGGCAGTGTTGGGTATGCTTAACGATAAAGATGCCGCAGGCGTTTTGCGTTTATTGATAGATCGTATAGACAGTTGGTATGTAGCGGGCTTGCCTGGCCCACGTGGTTTAAGTAGCCGTGATTTGGCGGCCTTATTAAATGGCGTGAAAAAAATGGGGGCAGTGCAGGGTAATACGCTGCCATCGGCAACCGCAGATGGCGATCGTAAGCCCGGTGTACGCCCTGCAGCAGGCAAACGTGTAAATTATTTTGAAACAACTGTTATAGAGTGTGAAAATCCAGTGCAAGCTTATGAGCAAGCACTAACAGATGCTCAACCGAATGATAGAATTCTTGTATTTGGTTCGTTCGCCACAGTTGGGCCGGTTCTCAAGCATTTAGGTAGAGATCCGCGCTAACTGTGTGGTGCAAGTGGTTTTTACTTAGTGGGTTTCAGATACATGGGGTTGTTCTCAAACAAAGAAACAGGTGGTGCATCACGACGTCAGTCCAGTGATGCGCAATTACGCGAGATGCGTACACGAGCACGACGCCGTTTGGTAGGGGCGCTGGTTCTTGTATTGGCAGCGGTGGTGATTGTTCCGTTTCTCACCAGCAATGACAGCGAGAACATGCCAGAACCCGTTATGGCGGTAATACCGGCTATTGTTCCGCCTGTGATAGAAGCTGAGCCCACGCAAGGTGGCGCGGTAGAGCAAGACACGGGTGAAATTAGCGGCGAAGAAGGGTCGGTAGTTGCCGCCTTACAGCAGCCTACACCGGTGGCTCCAGGCACTACAACGCCTGCCGAGCAGCCCAAGCCGCCTGTACAGCCAGCGACTCCAGTCGAGCAGCCTAAACCTGCTGAGCCGGCTACGCGTCCTGCTACACAGCCAACTACACCACCGCCTCCACCACGCCGTGAAAATAACCAGCGTACAGACGATGGTTCAATTGCCTTGGCATTGATGGAAGGGCGTACGCCACCAAGTAACAACTCATCGTCGTCGGCAAGTAGAAATAATGCACAACAAGGTAATTTTATCTTGCAGATTGCTGCCTACTCGTCGGAAAATGATGCACAGACTCGTCGCAGGCAATTGGTGAACTCCGGTGTGACCAATGCTTACGTGGAAAGCACCACGTCTGGCGGCAAAACTGCGTATAGGCTGCGCGTAGGGCCTTTCCCTACACGAGAAGCCGCGCAGGCAGCCCAAACGCGCTTACGCTCGTTAGGGTATGCGAATAGTTTTATTTCTACCAAGTGACAAGCTTTGATTATCTACTGTTAGCACTACTAGGACTGTCCAGTATCCTAGGATTAATCAGGGGACTGCTTAAAGAGCTGCTCTCCCTGATTGCTTACATCGCTGCATTTTTGGTTGCTATTTGGTGGGGACCTTCGCTCTCCGTCTTGCTAACCGACTATCTGAATAATGATTTATTACGCACCGCTGTGTCTTACGCGGTGCTTTTTATTGCCGCTTTATTGACCCTAGGCATGTTGAACATGCTGCTTGCGACTTTGATAGATCGCAGTGGCCTAGGGTCAGCTGATCATGCATTTGGCGCGCTCTTTGGCCTCTTAAGGGGCGTAGTATTTGCATTGTTGCTGGTCATCTTGGCCGGCTATACCGAGTTGCCTAAAGAGCCCTGGTGGCAAGAGGCACGACTGTCTAAAGCCTGTGTGAATGCTGTTCTACAGTTAAAGCAGTTGTTGCCGCCTTCTTTGGCATCTTGGTTACCTTACTAAACCTAGCACTGGAACATTATTATGTGTGGAATCGTTGGGGCTTATGCTTACAGTCCCGTAAACCAATTGATCTACGACAGCTTGCTGCTTTTGCAGCACCGTGGTCAGGATGCTGCTGGCATCACTACTTTTAACGATAACTTTTTTCACACACACCGAGGCAAGGGACTAGTAAGAGACGTATTTCGCACGCGCAATATGCGCGCGCTGCCAGGTAATTGTGGCTTGGGTCATGTGCGCTACCCCTGCGAAGGCGATAGCGACAATATCGAAGAAGCGCAGCCTTTTTATGTGAATGCACCGTTTGGTATTGGCTTTGTTCATAACGGTAATTTGTCTAACTGGCGCGAGCTTCGCGAAGAGCTGTTCAGCATCGATCGCCGTCACATGAACACACGCTCAGATTCTGAGGTGCTGTTGAACGTGTTTGCGCACGAGCTGCAACAAGCAACTGACAAAGGTGATGATGACGAAACGGTAGTTTTTGATGCCGTAAGCGCCGTCTACAAACGTGCTCGTGGTTCATATTCTGTCATTGCCCAAGTTGCTAGCTTGGGTATGGTGGCATTTCGTGACCCTAATGGTATTCGCCCGCTGTGTATGGGCAAACGTGTGACCAAACAGGGTACAGAGTGGATGTTTGCCTCTGAATCTGTTGCGCTAACAGGCTGTGGCTTTGATTTGGTGCGTGATGTAGCACCGGGTGAAGCCATTTGGATTGACGTGAAGGGCCAACTGCATAGTCGTCAATGCATGCAAGCTGCCCAACTGATGCCATGTTTGTTCGAGTTCGTGTATTTTGCACGCCCTGACTCTACTGTTGACGGTATCTCGGTTTACGATGCGCGCTTGAACATGGGTGAGTACTTGGGCGATAAAGTCGCGAAGACATTACGCCTAAGCGAAATCGATGTGGTAATGCCTATTCCAGACTCGTCACGCCCATCTGCGATGCAATTGGCCGATAGACTGAACCTTCCTTACCGCGAAGGTCTGATCAAAAATCGCTATATTGGTCGTACCTTCATTATGCCGGGTCAGGCAGTACGTAAAAAATCCGTACGCCAGAAATTGAGCGCTATTCCTATGGAGTTCAAAGGCAAAAATGTACTGCTGGTGGACGACTCCATTGTGCGCGGTACCACCAGTAAAGAAATCGTGGAAATGGCCAGATCTGCTGGTGCTAGCAAAGTGTATTTGGCTTCCGCTGCACCACCAGTGCGTTATCCAAACGTATACGGTGTGAGTATGCCTACCTACGGCGAACTGATTGCTCATAACCGCGACGTGGAAGAGATTGCGCAGGAAATTGGCGTAGACGGTTTGGTGTTCCAGGATTTGGAAGACTTAGAGCAAGCTTTACGTGATTTGAACCCTGAAATCAAAGCGTTTGAGGGTTCGTGCTTCCATGGCGAGTACGTGACAGGGGATATAGACGAAGCTTACCTGCTGCGTTTGTGCCAAGAGAAAGAAGAGGCCAAAAAACGTAAAAGCGCTATGCCAGCAGATGATTAATGTCTAGCTAGTGTGCTGCTACAGAAAAGAGCCATAACTCTGAAAAGGGTTATGGCTCTTTTTTTAGTCTACGCCTTTTAAAAGCACGCAGCTTTGATTGTATTTTTCAATAGACCGTATCAATAGATTCTTGTGAATACCAAATTTGGTAGAGAGTTTATGAAGGATCTCATCATTGATTTTAAAAGGTTGATTCTCGATTTCTAGATAATCCTCAAGATCCATATCCATTCTTTTGGCCATATATTCACTGCTGAGGTACAGATATTCTCGCCATGCACGTATAGGATTCCAAAAATTCTTTTCCATGCTTAGCGAGATTTCGGCAGGAATTTCTCCGCTAGGTTTAGGAACTTGGATGATCTCATTTAGTACCTTGCAGACCCGACTATCCAACAACGCGCCACTGGTTAGAAACCCGATTTTTTTATCTTTCTCGGACAAGCGTTTATTTTTAATGACTTGAGAGGGGGAGTAAAAAAAGCCGTCAATATCATGAATGCTAGTTGGGGTATGAGGCATAAGTAAGTGCTCCGAACAGTAGTGACAGGGTTCAGCATAGCAATCACGTGGGTTCTGCTACATCAGACAGATCCTTATATGCCGTCAGATAAATCTGATCGTTATGTTTTGTGGGGGTTGGCAGTGCCCATCAGTTAGAGCTTACTTATAGTAGACATCCAGTCTAGCGGTGGCATTGAATGGCCCTACAGTGGCTGTATTTTTCACCCATACCAGTCTGGCTGTGAGTTCCTTATGTACTGTTTGAATCATGTTACCCATAGGTGCAATCAAAAACTCTTGTTTAAAGGCCAGTTTTTGTTTGCTGTTTTTATCGATAATTTGAATACCTACGGAGTTATTGTTTGAGGGAATCAGGGTGGTGTTGCTTTGGGTGAGTGTGCCATCAAGCGGTACAAAGCTACCCCCTAAGCCATAGGGTGTTGTACAGCTTTTGTTTGCTGTGATGGTGAAGGGAAGTTCTTCTATGGTTTTGTCAGCCTGAGCCGAAGATGAGCCTACGCGTTTAAAATCGATGCGTCTTGGTTGTATGTCTACAGTAGAGCTGCAACCTATATATTGCAGGTTTTCCAGTCTGGAAACATAAAGGGCAAAGTTGGTTGAAGTGGGAGTAATTCCTGACATATACCCTCTGAACTGAGCCATAGGATAAATGGGGGCGACAGGAGTGCTTACCACATAGCCAGTTTGATTGGGATTGCCTTGTTTTTTTACAGCTAAAAATGTAGAAAAGCTACCAGAAAATGTTTTGGATTTATTTTGGCAGTCGAGAATATTGCTGCACTTCTGTAAGGTCTGCCATGTGTTTATTCCGCATCCACCTTGAGCTGATAACTGTGAGCAAAGAAAATCTTGGCCATCAATGCGTATACCGGGCTGTAGCTTGTCGCCTATCTCGAGTATGTTGCCAGCAAGGAGCCCCTGAGTTCCCAAGAAAATATATATATAGTCATCAAGAGAAGTAGCTGGGTTTTCGTGCCAGCATTTCACATCTAGATTGTATGTTTTTGATCGCCACACGACAGTATTGATGGGTGCTAAAGGGGGGATGCTTATTTTGCTGCTGATAGGCTCTTCTATTGCGAGTGTGCCGTTTTGTAGTGTGCAGGACAAAGCCATGCTCTCTTTGGCGAATACTAGCGTAAGAATCAAGAAGAATACTTTCAAGAGGTGTTTCATACTGGTCTGTTGTAGAGGGCGCACCGTATCACGTAGATGGCATACGTAAACAATAAGGGGAGAGGGGAAGTGGTCAGCGGTGCAGTGATTTTTACCCGCGCATCCATAGGTATTGACTCTAGCAAGTGCAGCAGCGCAGAAAAATAAGATCAATCTTAAAGACAGGCTGATAATCCTGACGTATGGTTAGCGACGCGTGAAAGTGTGTAATGCGGCTAGGGGGGGCGAGTGATCTCAGTAGCTGATGATTTGGGATTTATCTGACTAGTAATAGAGATTTATCTGATCTTGTTTTGAGTAGGGTTTAGTTACATTAAGAGATCGTAAAACTATAGTTGCGATGTACAGGTGCATACGCGTGCCTCGTCTTCATAGGAAGCCACCATCGCAATGTCTAAGTCTGCGAACCGTCACGACGCTTAATACCGTAAAACACGTGCTGGGCATAGACTCTAGCTGGCTATGTCGTAAGGCAGGTAAATAAGGCGAGTGATGGTGCCACATTGCTGGTTTAATCGTCTGTGTTGAACCATGTAATGCTCTTTCATTTGCTGGCTTCACCGTTGAGTTTCCTAAATGCGTAGCATTGTTTTAGTATTTGTACTGTTGTTCTTGGTTAATTTGACCAGCGCAGAAACGGATACAACCAACAAATATGGCGCATTTGAACTGGCACTGGTAAGTTCTGCCAACGCACAAGAGGGAGAGCTCTCATTAAGTGCTGAACAGTGGGCATTATTACGTCAAAAAGAAGAATTATTATTGGGCGTAATAGAGCCAGGTAAGGCTCCCGTTGACATAGTAGGACGTCAAAATTTTAAGGGGGTAAGTGCGGATGTAGCCTCGTTGCTGGGGCGCAAATTGCACCTAAAGGTGCGTGTGTTGCGATACAGCACGGCAGAGCAGGCCATTGATGCGCTTCAAGCGGGGCCATAGATCTGGTGTCAGGCGTGTCTAACATGCCTCTGGCAACGCAGCATCTGGTGTTGTCTATGCCCTATGCCGTGGATATGCCGGCTATCTACAAAAGACCTAAAGATACTAGAAGCTTTGCGGATGACTTGGCAGGGCTAAGAGTGGCCGTGGTTGCTAACTATCTTGATGCAGACGCCTTAGCTGCACAGTATCCCAAGACGGAATTCGTTTGTTATCGCTATAGCAGCCAAGCCATGGCTGCTACGGCTTTTGGGCGTACTGATTTATTGCTCAGTGATTCCTTGTCGGCGCGTTACCTAATTAATCAAAGCTATTTCAATGAAATCAAAGTCGAACGCTTGCTGCCTATCGCATCCAATGGTTTTGCTTTTGCATTGAAAGCGGATAACCAAGCTTTATTGCATATTATTAATACTGCGTTAATTGGTATAGGTAAACCCACATTAGATTCCTTGAGTCGCAGGTGGGTAGGGGGCGGTTACGACCTACCTGAAGACAGGCTGGAGCTAACGACTGATGAACAAATATGGTTAGGGCAGCATCCGGTGGTAAGACTGGCTGTGAACAGTGATCAAGCCCCCGTGGCTTTTATAGATAAAGATGGCAACCTAAGTGGTATGGCGGCTGACATTCTGGATTTGGTCACGCAGCGCACAGGCTTACGCTTTGATTATGAACGGGTGAACGATTTTGCATCGTTAGTGGAAGCGGTAAAAGAGGGGCGGGCCGATCTCAGCGTGATCAGTTGGACACCTGAGCGTGAAGCATTTTTACGATTTTCACCACCTATAGTAGTGACACCTTTTGCCTTATTTGTGCGTAATGAGGATGCATCAACCATAGGGCAGCTTAGCGACTTAGAAGGTAAACGATTAGCGATTGCCAAGGGGCATGCATATGTGAAACGCATAGCACTTAACTACCCGAGTATTACGCTGATAGAAACAGCTACCTCTTTAGATGCGTTACGTGCAGTAGCGATAGGCCAAGCGGATGCTGCGACGTTGGGACTGATTTCTGGGCGCTATTACCTTTCTAAGTTTTACGAGGATCTCTTGACGGTGAGTGGTGTCATTGAAGAAGGAGCCGCTTTAGGAGGCTTTGCAATGCGCCGACAAGATGTAGAGCTGCAGTCTATTTTGAGCAAAGTCATTGCCGCCATCCCACCCGAGGAAATGAATGTGATTGCTGGTCGTTGGCGTCCGAACCCAGCAATGAGAAGTGAAACGTGGTGGGACTACCGACGCATGGTATTTGGCATTATGGCCTTAGCGGTAGTGCTGGTCAGTATTTTTACCGCATGGGCTTTATATTTACGCCAACAAATTAGCAAGCGTATGGCATCCGAACGAGCACTGAATGATCAGTTAGAGTTCGTGGAAGCGCTAAGCGAGGCCACGCCGCAACCCATTTATGTGCGTGATAGAGAAGGCCGGTTTGTGAGCGGCACCCACAGTTACTTAGATGCCGTGGGGGCTAGTACTGAAGATCTAGTAGGTAAAACCGTACTGGAAGGTCCATCTAAGTTTGGGGCGGCTGCAGCTATGCATGACGCATACATGCAGGCTATGCAAACCAACACCACCATACGCGTTTTGCGCGCTACCAAAATGAATGGTGAAGAACGCTGGATTGATCATTGGGTCAAACCCTTTCATGATGCTACAGGGGTCATACAGGGAGTAGTGTGTGGTTGGTTAGACGTTACTGAGCAGCAGCGCTTGATCTTCGAGTTAGAGCGGTTGATTAGCGAGCTTGAGGTGGCCCGAAAGCTGGCGGTTCAATCGAATTGGGAAAAGACGAATTTTCTTGCCACCATGAGCCATGAAATACGCACCCCTTTAAGTGCAGTGATTGGTACGTTAGAGTTGGTGCAGCGTCAAGCTGAGAGAGGCATACTGGATAAAAACGGCATACAGATTGCGTACGATTGTGCCAATGGCTTGCTGCACTTAATGGGTGACGTCTTAGATATAGTCAGAATTGAAGCGGGGCGTTTAGTACTGGCACCAGAACGGGTCAATCTAAAAGACTTACTAGAGTCTGTGGTGTTAGTGTTTGAGGGATTGGCGTTAGAAAAAGGGTTAGAGCTACTGCTAGAACTGGACACTGATACGACAAAAGATGTGTTGATAGACCCAGTACGCATTAAGCAAGTATTGTTCAATCTGGTAAGTAACGCGATTAAATTTACCTCCAAAGGCTACGTGAAAATTAGTGCTATAGGCCAATCAGTAGAGGCGGGTAAAGTGCGTGTGCAACTGGTGGTCAGTGATACAGGCATAGGCATTTCAGCCGAAGATCAAGAGCGTTTGTTTCACCCTTTTGCGCAAGTGAATCAGTTATCGTCCGAGCAAACCGGCGTAGGTTTGGGGTTGGCGATTACGCGCTCATTGTGTGAGCTCATGGGGGGCAGTCTTTCCATGAGTAGCACACCGGGAGAGGGAACCTGTGTAGTCATAGAGCTGCTGTTGAATCAGATGGATACCTTGGCCATTGAAAGCGATCATGCTTTGCTGCCTAGTTCTGCTGCTGTTGAACAGTCTGCTGCACAGCCATTGCGGGTATTAGTGGTAGATGATTACGCCGTGCACCGCCAATTGATTTGCTTGCAACTGGATTTTCTAGGCCATACTTTTTCTGAGGCAGAAAATGGGCAGGCAGCATTGCAACTATGGCGGTCTATGCCTTTTGATTTGGTGATTACCGATTGCCGAATGCCGGGTATGTCAGGTGTGGAGCTTGCATTGGCCATACGTCATGACGAGGAGACCACAGGGCGCACGAGGTGCGTCATTATAGGCTTGACGGCCGATGCGCAGCGTGAAGAAATTCAGCGTTGCCTGTCGGCGGGTATGGACGAGTGTTTGGTGAAGCCTTTAGGGTTGGATAAGCTAAAAACCAAACTATGGCAGCTATCCAATGGGCTGGCAGAAAAACAAACACCTATTTTAGTATTTGATGCAGGTAGTAGTGATGCCGCTGGGGCTTCTGCGCTTCTCGCTACGGATGAGAAGAATACACGAGAGTCAGACTTTGATACCTTGCTGGTACTGACTGGGGGTGATAAGGGAAAGGCTCGGGAACTAGCCAAAGCCATTCTCAAGTCGTTAGATGACGCTACATTGCAATTACAACAGCCCGCGACGCATTATGATCGCGCTGCTATAGGTACCCTAGCGCATCAAGTCTTAGGGGTGGCACGTGTGCTGGGTAATGAGGCGTTGGCAAAGCAGTGTAAGCAGCTAGAGGTACTATGCCAAAGTGATCGTAGCGAACAGGTTGGTGAACTTGCAGATGCGATAACTACGTTACAGTTGATGTTGGGAGACATGCATGCGCGCTACCAAAGGATTTAATCTTAAGTGGTGTAGGCGCGGTGGTTAGCGGCTGGTTTATACCGTTGGAACCGGCATACATGTTTGCGTGCTTCTGTCGTAGTAACGGCTAGGATCACGCTCTGGCAGTTGGTAGGTCACTTCACATTGTCCGTTTTGCCAATGTACGCTGAGTTTACCGCTGTCTTGACTCAGTAATAACAGGGCTTGCCCGTTATTGTCCACCAAACCTACTTGTCGATCGTTATCATCGGTAACGGCAGCTCCTAGAGGCAGGGTGCCATTGGGGTAGTTAAAGCGCATTTGTACGCGTCGACCCGTATAGCCGCTAAAGCTAGTATGAACAATGGCGCCGCGTCTAGGGATAACCATCTGTGTAAGGCTATCAAGTTCGGTATCGGCATCCAGCGTAGCGGGGTCTAAGCGTACGATATTGACTTTGTAGGGCTGGGTGTAGGGGTAGACTACATAAGAGTTGCTGCCAGATGTAGGCAAGTTATTGCCTAAGCCCACTCCTGTGGCCCCTTCTACTTTGACTAGGGCAAAACTATCGCCTACCTGACGAGTCAGGTTAATGCCGCCCGCATGCATGACCATGGCCCCTGATGCATTCGCGCCATAGGAGTGGTAACCACTGCCTGTGCTGTAGTTGCCACCCACTTGAGCTATGGGCAGGCTACTGTTTAGCGCTAACGCGCCAGAATTGTTGCCACTTGCACTGCGTGAACCCTGAATACTGTAGGTAGTGTATTGAGTACCTGGTACAAAGCCTGTAACACTGGCCGTGGTAGAGGTACCTTCTTTTGATCGTACGCTTGAGGTATACAGTTGAGGGGAGCCTTGTCCTGTACCAAGAGGGATAGACAAGGTGAGCATGAGTTGGTTGCTGTTGTACGAATTAGTGTTTGCGGTACGTGTTGTTGAGCGGCTATAGCTGATGTTATAAGCAAGGCGGCCCCACGTATTACCATAGCCCGCACTAATACTGTTTGCGCGTTGTTGGTTCCAGTAGTTTTCATAGGTGGAGTTCAGATAAACGCTACCGTATTTTCCGCTGGCCCCCAATTGCTGATTGATGGATAAATCCATGCGTGAGCGGGGCCGGTAGCTGGCCCTAGATTGATAGTAGTTATCACGTGATTGCAAGCTTTCGTACACATGATTGTCAAAAGTACGATAGCCTTGGGTGGAGTAACGGTAGGCCGCTAAGGTGAAGGTGGTCTGGGTTGTGATTAGTGTTTTGGTATACAAGGCACGTACACTTTGGCCTTGGGTGGTTTTTCCGGCGGTGGTGCTACGTGAATTGGTGACATCTATGGACACGGCACCTATGGGGGTGTTGCTACCTACGCCTAGGTTGACCGCTTGGAAGTTAGATGAGGCTTGCATGCCACCCGCAATAGTGAGGTCGTCGGTTAACCCGTAAATTGCCGTGACCGACGCAAAGTTTGGCGTAGGTAGGTTGGTGTCGGTGGATTTGTATTGCCCCAATTCTGCGCTGTAACGCAAGGTGCCACGCTTTACCATTAAGGGCAGGCTGGCATAGGCTTGGATAAAGGATCGTCGTCGTCCATCGGCTTCAATAACGATAATCTCTAAGTCTCCATTGGAGCCACTAGGTGCAATGTCAGCAATACTAAAGGGGCCGGGTG
The DNA here is from genome assembly GCA_052103955.1 of Paenalcaligenes sp. GTDB lineage: Bacteria > Pseudomonadota > Gammaproteobacteria > Burkholderiales > Burkholderiaceae_B > Paenalcaligenes. The sequence goes on from JBQELO010000018.1 coordinate 15,618, forward strand.
ATACCGGAACACTGGTTAAGAGGTAGCCGTTTTGCCATACTTCAACGGTGGCATTGCTTTCAGCGATGCCGCGTACGATAGGTGCATAACCACGCTCACTGTCAGCCAACATAGCATCATCTGAAGTAAGCTGAATGCCCTTAAAACGTACGCTATTAAAGATGTCTGCGTTGCTGTAAAGCTCACCGGCAGAAAACTGACCATTTAGGATGGAGACATCGTGCTGTATATAGGTGCGATTACTTTTGAACTGTCCGGAGGTGGAGTTTGATTTGGTAAGGTTGGACTCATTACGTAAACGCCAGCCACCTAGATTCAGGCCATTGTTCAAACCTAAGTAATAATACTTGGTGGAAATACCTCGTCGAGAGTTTCCGCGTATGCTGGCTTGGTAGTTGATAAAGCCAGCATTGACACCATAATCCCAAAGGCTAGGATCCACATAGCCGCGTCTACCTGTAGCCATATAGGCTTGCGGTATGGCAACGCTTAATAGCATTTGCCCAGAGTCATAATCAGCTCGAGCTTTAGGGTCCACCTGTTGGAGATCTACGCAGGTACTAGTGGGTTCAGCGGCAAAGGCCTCTAATGAGGAAGGCTTAATACCTAGTTCAGCCAGTAGTTCCAGAGTAATACAGGGTACTACCCTAGAGGAGCCTTTCTGTGTAAATAACCGTATATTGCGTCGTCCTATTACGTCGCCATTGATTTGCACATCAAACACATAGACACCAGGTAGCATAGTACTACTGGTAGTGGCCAGTAGATTCGCAAGGTCCACGTTGCCATCACCTCGAATTAAGGTGGGGTCGAACATGCCAATCAGTGCTTCTGGGTCATCGTTTGGTGCGCTGGTGATGGTTTCATCCGGCGTCGCACCAACCGGTAGTGTCAGTAGAAGACAATAACCAGCGATAAATAGGGAGTGCAATCGTACAGGGATGCGAGCCATAAAAACCATCGTTGTATAGGAAGGAAGTGGGATGCCGTGAGGCCGGCAGCGGTGAATCGTATGAGCTTAGTTGCTGATGAGTTCACCCTTGATGGGATGTTCGCCTGATAGCACCACACGGTGTGGTATGTAGGAACCAAAGTCGTTGATAGAGGAGTACATCAGGGTAGTTTGTGGCCCTATGCTGTGCGCGCTGGATAACGCCACGGTATAGGTCTGGTGCGGGGGGATCACCAAGGCCTGCTCTATTTGTGCATTGTTAGCCGTCAAACCAACAACGGTGACGTGGTATGAGCTAGGATTGGTGATCTGAATGCTTCTATCGCGATAGCTCCATTCGATATTCTGGATGGCGCTATCCAAATTGCCAGCCAAGTCTTTGGGGCGATAAAACACCTTGATACGTTGCAAGATAGCTAGCTGTATGATGGGTTCATCACCAACCACGCGCTGGGGGATTTCTTGTACATTCAACCAGAACATGCTTTCTCGGTCTGAGGGAGCGCCTACACCTTCATATAAAATACGCACGACTTGTTCGCTATTAGCTTGTACTCGTACCAGTTGTGGAGTGAGGGTGAAATGTTGAACGGCGTTACTGCTATCGCTGCTGTCTGCATCTAACCAAGACTGGATGAGAATTCCATCACCCATATTTCTGACACCAAAAGAGGCTTCATTCTTGCCATTTTCGAGAATAACGCGGGTGGAGTTCAGCGCAATGCTGGCAAAAGAGGGGGGCGAGGCAATAGCAATAACTAGTGCGCAAATCAGTGATAGATGTCGCAACATATACAAAACCTAAGTGTGGGAAGGGCAAGAAGCAGGGCTAGGCCCGTTGCGGGCCTAGTGAAACTACAGTGCTTATGGAGTAACGATTGTGTAAGGCAGGGTGGCAGTTACGAGGCCACCTTTTAAATCACCTGAGGTTTTAACGTAACCAGCTTCAAAAGCCACTTCCATAGGTGCGTTGGCAGTTAGGGCCTGATCAAACAGCACACCATCGTCAAGCTTATGGGCAGTAGCTGCAGAGTGCGCGCTGTTTAATGGATACAGAGCAATACCAAAACCGAACGCATTGTTTGGAGAAGGGGTTGCTTCACCACCATTGATTTTTAATACTTTACCGCTCTCTGCTGTTAGCGCAGTGGCGGCTGCAAATCTGATGATGGTTTGGCCCGCTTGGCTACATTGGACTTTAAACGTTACTTTACCGTTACTAGGGCCGGCCATGAGAGGGCGGCTCAGTGAGCTTTCACTGATTTGTCCAAGGTTGGGGTTACCTAAATTAACGTTAATGGTTTTGGCATCACCACCATCGCTTTGTACAAAGCACGTATCGGTACTGACATTACCGCTAAAGACAATGTTGCCACCACCTTGCACAGTTTCAACTGCGAACGCAGTAGAGGACGCCAACGCTAGAGCGGCGGCTACAACGGTAGTACGTATCTTCATGAAAAGTCTCGCTTGTTAATGTTAAAGAGTCGTTAAGCTCGAATGCTGCACAAATAAGTTTTTGTGCTGTTTCTTCTCGAGTGCCTCTACTTTATTTTTTCAACAGCGATGATGTAATGGGGCAAATCCTTTTAGTGTCTGAGATTTATCTGATAAGTGCGCTCAGAAGCCTCAGATAAAGGGTGGAAAGTCGGGACTATTCAGTGCTTTGGGGATTTAAGAAAAGTCGCTCTTGTGGTCGGATAAATCTGATGTTTGTACACCTAGAGTCTAGGTAAAGTTTCAAAGGTAGTGGTGGGTGCAGTTAGCTTGTACCCCTCGTTTTTTTGATTTCTGTGGCTAGGGTTCACACAGATGAAAACTTTACTGACCATATCAAAACGTCATGCGACGGCACTGAAAAAAACACTATGTACTGTATTGGGTATGTTAGTAGTGGGCTCTTCATCAGTGGCGCATGCTGAGCTGGATTTTGGTGGGCCAAATCGCTTTGTTTTTGAAGAGGGCGCTCAACGTTTTTCTATTGTGGTCGCCAATAAAAGTGAATATGCAACCTTAATACAGGCATCTCTAGCGTGGGGAGATGGGCGTCAGCAAGAACTACCTGTGGCGTTGAATAAGCCTTTACAGGTATTAATGCCCAATGGCCTAGGGGGCATAGAGGTGTTTTACGAGGGTAGTGGGTTTGTTGCAGACAGAGAAAGCTACTTGTTGCTAAGCGTATTGGATGTGTCCCAAGCCCCGCGAGAGCCAGACTCTGTACAACTGGCATTAATGCATAGGTTTAAGTTTTTCTTCAGGCCTAAACTAGAGCAAAGTGTAGAGCAGGCTATAGCAAACTTACGCTGGCAGGGGCATGCTAGCGGTGCTCCTACCATAGAAAACACCTCCCCTTATTTCATTACTCTTAGCGATATTGAGCTTAGGGGGCAAGGTAACAGGCGATGTGGTCAAACTATTAACCACGTAATGGTTGCCCCTTTTTCCAGCGCTACTCTAGAGAACTCTGAGTGTAATTCAGCGGTTAGCTCGGTGCGTTATGACTACGTAACCGATGGCGGTAGCATGCGTGCTTACGAGGCATCGTTGTCGGCTACAGAAAGCAAACTTGGCGAACAAGTGTAAAGGGGATATTTATACTTAAGTCGTTGCAATGTCATTGCGTTGGGCAATTTTTACCAGCTCTACCATATTGGGGGCACTGAGTTTGCGCATTAGTCTGATTTTATAGGTGCTAATTGTTTTGTGGCTGAGCATTAAAGTATGGGCAATCTCTTGGTTGTTCATACCTTTGACCAATAGGCTAAAAATCGTCAGTTCTCTGTCGGTGAGATTGCTTAATTCGGCATCGGGACTATTGTTGTCCGTGCGGGCGGGATGTTCGTGCGCGTTTTCCAGAAGTAGGTCAGTAACTTCTTTAGGGAAATACGAATATCCGGCAAGTACAGCCTTAACAGCACTGGATAGTTCTTCCAGTTTATCGTCTTTGCACACAAAGCCAGCGGTGCCTGCTTGAAGGCAGCGCAAGGCGTAGTGGGTGGAGTCGCTAGAGGTAAGCACCAGAATGTTGGCGTTAAGTTTAGAGCTGCGCAGCCTGTCTATAACAGATAAGCCATCTAGCTTAGGAATAGCTAAGTCTAAAATGACTAAATCGGGTTTTAGGGTACGGACGGCTTGTATGCCATCGGTACCTGTATGACACTCGGCGACCACCTCATAGCCATCGCGTTCCAAAATGACGCGAACAGCCATACACATTAAAGGGTGATCATCAATAATAATAATGCGAGGTACCATGTAGGCGTCCAGAGTGAATTTGACTTTAGGCTCTGATTATAGGAAACCTGAACCTCGTCTGCTCTTAGTCTTTATGAAGATTAACAATAGGTTATGAATGAAATTTATTGTTTACATGCAACTAATATGGGTCATTCTGGTTTTTGCTGTAAGAGCTAAGGCCTAACCGAGCACGCCATGGCGTGTTGTGACATGTCAGAAACCTAATTCTGGTTATTTGGAGTCACTGATTATACTGAGTTGCAATAGGTATAAGGCCAGTGTAAAGCAGGGTGTAGAGTCCGCTATGCAGAACTAAAGCGTGGATAGAGCGCAACAAGGCGAAGAGAGCCTGCCTACACTACTGATGAGCATGGCTTGTTTGTGGTGTCAGCTGATGATCGATACTCGTAAAGAGTACCCGAAACAATGAGGTCTATGGTGCAAGTAGTAGAGCGACAGTCAGAGCAAAATCAGGACCAATATTTTTGGCATGACGCCGCGTTACCTTATGTGGAAATGCGCCGGGCTTGTCACAGTAGAGCCTGCTATAAGCCACACGCACATCCCACTTTTTCTATAGGGGCTGTAGATGGTGGTAGCAGCATTTTTACCGGGGCTGGGGGAACGCCAGTAGCCTTGCATCCTGGAACGTTAGTGTTTGTTCCTGCAGAGCGTGTGCATGCGTGTAATCCGGCTGTCGATAGCGCGTGGAGCTATCAAATGATGCATCTGGATAGCACATGGTTAGCCACTGTCAGGCAAGAGTATGCGGCAGTGAACACTGTGAGCACAGAGCCGGTGAGAGTAGTTGTTGATTCGGCTTTGTATGCGCAGTTTTGTGCTTTGAGTGATAGGGTGTTTTCGAGCGCAGCAGTAGACGAAAAAGAGGCCGCCCTGATTGAGTTTGTTGGGGATTACGACCTTAAGCAAAGTGTCTATGTGGAGCCAATGGGCGATAGCTCACACGTAGCTGAAAAAATTACGCCCATGCTAGATGCTATGCGTGACAGGCCAGAACTCAACGTGTCTTTAGCTGAGCTAGCCGCACATGCCGACATGAGCCGTTATCAATTGATCCGGGCTTTTAGAGCCGTAACCGGCATGACACCGCATGCGTGGCAATTAAATCTACGCATCAACGTGGCAAGAACGCTTATGCATAACGGTAAAAGCATCGCAACAGTAGCACACCATCTGGGCTTTTCTGACCAAGCGCATTTTCAACGGGTATTTAAAGCCCATACCGGTGTTACCCCAGGCAGTTTTAAACGCTAAGCCAGCGGGAGTAGGGCGCGCACTTTTCTTCAATACAATCATGCCTGCTTTGGGCAGACTACAGATCCAGTTCGTGATAGGTGTGTCTGTTCATGCAGCAGTTTTTAGTGATTGCCGTGGCGCATTTTCTTGCGCTGCTTTCCCCTGGGCCTGATTTCTTCCTTGTTGCTAGAACCTCGTTGGTATCTGGCTGGAAAATAGCCAGTGGCGTCAGCGTGGGTATTGCTCTGGCCAATGGCGTGTTCATCATTTTCGCCTTTGCGGGAGTCAAGGCATTAACGCCCGATAGCCTGTGGTTTGTGCTGTTGCAATTGTCGGGTTGTGCGTATTTGCTTTACGTGGGGACGTTATTTATTCGTCATGCGGGTGACGGTGTTTTGCACGTGCCCGCAAGCAAAGATCAGCCGTCTTCAAACGGGGCTTTGTTCGCGTGGGGGCGTGCTTTGGGAATGGGGTTTTTGTCGGGAATTTTGAACCCTAAGAATGCATTGTTTTACGCAAGCTTGGTCACCATGCTAACAGGCCCTTATGCCATCAGTACGGGCTGGCAAGTGTTCTATGGGTTATGGATGTTTAGTGTTGTGGCACTCTGGGATGTGTTGGTAGCGGTACTGATAGGTAATAAGGTGGTATTGCAGCATTTCTCCCGTATACAGCCGTGGCTAGAGCGTGTATCGGGGGCATTACTGATTGCGATAGCGATGGGCGTGTTACTGACCTTGTTGCTGCAATGCTTTAGCGTTTTGTAAACGGGGGGCGCAATGCATGTTCGGCAAATTGTAGGGCTTGCTTAATAAAACCGGAAAAACCAGAGCGGTCCTGTCGTAAGCCCGTTTGTTGTCCGCCTATGAGGCACAGGTGGGCTGTCTGAGCGATTAGCGTAGCCACGGCAGGTGTGGGAGCCCAGCGGCGACTGGTGCGTAGGGCAAAGTCTAGCCTGGTTTGATCTACGCGCTTTTGGAAGATGGCAACCACAGGGTTGACTAACGACCATGCGCGGATAGCCACTTCTACATGGGGAAGCTTTTCTGAGGCTATATCTAGGTATCGCAATAGAGTATCGGCTGAACTGGTACCACGGGCCGCATAAGCCAACATTGCTTGCGTGTAGTCAGCTTCCCACTGTGTGAGTAGAGCATTCACGTAATCGTCTTTATGGCGAAAGTGGTGGTAGAAGGACCCCCGGGTCACGTTGAGGCGACGAGCAAGGTTTTCAGCAGAAATACCAGAATGGCCTTCCTGTTCTAGTGCTGTAAAACCAGCAGCGATCCAATGTTGACGAGTAAGTGTGCCCATGACGACAGACCATACAGGCTGTGTATGGTGATAGGTGGTTTGATAAATTGCGAAACTTAGCTCGTATTATCACCGCATTTTGCGGCTGTGACGTAGCTTAGGAGTTCGCTTTGAAAAACATTGCTCTGGTTACCTTTGATCAATTCACTGACATAGACCTGTTTCTTATGTGGGATATTTTGGGCCGCAATAAGCAGGACTGGAATGTGCGTATTTTGGCGACTAGCCCTACGGTAACCTCTGCGCATGGTTTGCCCATTCCTGTGCATGGGCATGTGTCGCAAGCTAATCATGCAGACGCGGTATTGTTTGCCAGCGGTAAGCAGGGCATACCGGCTGCCTTGGTGAATCCGGAATTTATGTCGTCGTTGCAGTTAGATAGCAGTAGGCAATATATAGGCTCCATATGTGCGGGTGCCTTTATTCTGCATCGCTTGGGGCTACTACCGCATTTACAAGCCACTACGCATCCAGAAGCACAGATGGCGTTGCAGGCGACGGGTGTAGAGGTGTTAGAGCAGCCATTGGTGTGTCAGGATAGGGTGGCAACAGCAGGTGGGTGTTTGGCTGCTGTGTATTTGGTGGGGTGGTTGGTAGAGTCCATGTTTGGTGCTGTAAAACGGCAGGAAACACTATGGCCAGTATTGCCAGCGGGGCAGCAAGCGCTCTATGAGCAGTTAATTACCCAAAGCATTAACGGGGCCACCTCCAAAGCCGGAGTAGGACAAAGCGGGCTATAGACGTAAAATCATTACTTTGGGCTGCATGGGTGGCCCATCGCCTGATCCGGTATAGTCAACAGTGATAGAAAATAGTATGCAGATTTGGGTAGATGCCGACTCTTGTCCCGTAGTGGTCAAAGAAATTTTGTTTAGGGCGTCACAGCGCTGGCAAAAGCCCTTAACACTGGTAGCAAACCAGATGTTACGCACGCCTTCCTTTCATTTGATTAAGGCGGTACAAGTGCCTAGGGGCTTTGATGTGGCCGATGATTATATTGTGCAGCATGCAAGCGAGGGCGACGTGGTGATTACAGGCGATATTCCGTTGGCAGCCCAGTTAGTAGAAAAAAAGGTGCATGTGCTAAGCACACGCGGTGAGCGTTTCACAGCCGACAACATACGTGAACGCTTGTCTATGCGCGATATGTTAGAAGAACTGCGTAATGCGGGTGTGGAAGTAGGCGGGCCTGCTGCATTTAGCCAGTCTGATCGCCGTGACTTTGCTAATGCACTGGATAGCTTAATGATGAAACTCGCCAGAGCCCCCTTAGCCCCTTAAACAGAGGTATTTCATGAAATACCGTGTGACTATAACTGCATTTTTTGCCAATTTGCGTTAACCTTTCAGGTTGATTGTTTAGGAGCATACTATGGCACAAGCATCCGCAAGCCACATCTTGGTTAGCAGCGCTGAAAGAGCGCAAGAACTGAAAACTGAAATTGAAAACGGCGCAGATTTCGCGCAGTTGGCTCAAGCTAACTCTAGCTGCCCTTCATCCCGTCAAGGTGGTGCATTGGGTAGTTTTGGTCGTGGCCAAATGGTTCCTGAGTTTGACGCAGTGGTATTCAGCGCCCCCGTTGGTGTTGTACAAGGCCCTGTACAAACACAGTTCGGCTACCACTTGGTTCTGGTGACCGAGCGTAACGACTAAGATTTACTGCTTATTGAAGTAGTGGTCTGAGAAAAGCCAGCATGATTATGCTGGCTTTTTTTTATGCCTAGATATCTTCAGGCATGACGCCCCACCATGCTAGCGTTTGAGAAAAGTGCTGCTGCACCATTTTTGCAGCGTCAGTTTCGTTACCTGCCAATATCGCATCCAAGATAGCAATGTGTTCGGTCATGGCAAGCGTAATGCGTGTATTTAACGGTGGGCGATATTTCTGCAGCACATGAATGCGATCGCAGTTCTCGGCATAGTTTTTGGCTACGATGGGGTTGTTAAACGCAGAGGCCAAATAGTGGTGCAGACGCCAGTCTAACGCCATCGCTTCTAGCTGCAATTGTCGTGTCAATGTTGTGTTTTGCAGTTTTTCTAGCAAGTCCACATGCGCTTTTTTTAAAGCGAGTAACTCGTCTTTTTTTGGGTGTTGAGCCGTTAGGCGTGCGCCTTCCACATCAATTAAATAACGGAAGTGGAAGTTAGCGTAAAGCTCTTGCGGGCTAAGTTCAAGCACCACAATGCCCCGCTGCGGGTACACGGTTACCAATCCCACAGCGGCTGCTTTTTTGATGGCATCGCGTATAGGGGCCGTAGCGAAGTCCAGCTTCTCGCATAGCTCGGAAATAGACACCATTTGACCAGAACGTATGTCGCCTGAAATCAAGGTTTCGCGTAAAGCGTGAAAGGCTTGTTCGCTTAATAGGGCAGTACTGCGATGGTTGTTTGTTGTAGTCACGCGCTGAGCCTCGTATAGGTGGCTATGTTCTACCTTGGTTGATAAGGGTAAGTGCCCTGTGTGTGCACACTGGCAAATACTCTATATTAGAAATGCCATATCTAATATTAACTAAGATTTCAGTTGCATAATTTTTGCTTTGTAACTGAAATTTCAGTTGTGATTTTAAATAAAAATAAAGCGGGAGAGATGACTATGCGTTTCTTTAAAAGTTTGTTCGGACAAGTGATCATAGCCTTGATACTAGGGGTGATTGCGGGCGTAGCGTGGCCCGATACAGCGGTAGCCTTAAAGCCTTTTGGTGATGGGTTTATTAAGCTGATTAAGATGATTATTGCGCCACTGGTGTTTTGTGTGGTGGTGCACGGTATTTGCGGTACTAGCGATATTAAAAAAGTAGGGCGTGTGGGGGTAAAAGCCTTGGTGTATTTCGAGGTGGTAACTACCTTTGCATTGGTGCTGGGTATTAGTTTGGCGTACTTCTTCGCACCAGGCGGTGGCATGAATGTGGATCCCAGTACATTAGATGCCAGTGCAATGGATGCGTACACCTCACGAGTAGCGGGAGCAACGGACACAACAGGGTTCCTGATGAACATCATTCCCACGACTTTTGTGGATGCGTTTGCCAGCGGGGATATTTTGCAGGTGTTGTTGATCGCCATTTTATTTGGCTTGGCGGTAGCTCTGTTGGGTGAAAAGGGTAGACCCATTGCGCAGCTTATAGACTTGTTGTCGCATGTGTTCTTTAAGCTTATCGGTTTTATCGTACGTTTAGCGCCATTGGGGGTGTTGGGTGCCGTAGCCTTTACCGTAGGCAAATATGGGATAGGTACACTGGGTAAGCTGGGCATGTTGGTAGCCTTGTTCTATGTCACCTGCTTTATCTTTGTGGTGGTTGTTCTGGGTACTATTTTGCGATTAGCGGGTTTTAATATTTTTAAGTTCATCCGTTATTTGCGTGAGGAGCTGTTGGTGGTATTGGGTACGGCTTCGTCTGACGCTGTATTGCCGCAGGTAATGCGAAAGCTAGAACGTTTAGGGGTAAAAAATACCACCGTAGGCTTGGTGATTCCCACGGGGTACTCTTTTAACTTGGATGGGTTTTCTATCTACTTAACTCTGGCAGCGGTGTTTATTGCGCAGGCCACAAACACGCCATTAAGCTTTGTAGACCTGATGACCATCTTGCTGATTTCCATGCTGACGTCTAAAGGGGCGCACGGTGTGCCAGGTTCAGCCATTGTGATCTTGGCGGCCACCTTAAGTGCTGTACCGGCAATTCCCGCTATTGGTTTGGTGTTGGTGCTGTCTGTAGACTGGTTTATGGGCATGGCTAGAGCACTAACCAACATGATCGGTAACTGCGTAGGTACGGTAGTCATTGGTGCGTGGGAAGGCGACGTCGACAAAGAACGCGCCCATGCGGTGTTAAATGGTGAATTGATCGTTGATCTGAGCAAAGCTGCAGACGACTAACGCTGTAGCACTACAGCCGTACAACACAAAGCCCCAAGCATGGTTGTTTGGGGCTTTTTTGTAGGCCTATGCCAGTAGAGCATCAACGTGTTTTCTGGCGCGCGCTGCCGTACTGCGCGACAATATAACCGTAATGTCTACGCAGTCCAACAGGAGTATTCATGGCACGAAACATAGAAATCAAAGCACACATAAACAGCATAGCGACGGTATTACCCAAGGCCTTAGCGGTGGCCACAGCAGAGCCGGTAGAGATACAGCAAGACGATACGTTTTTTCAGTGCGACAACGGCAGATTAAAACTGCGTGCCTTTGATGCGCAGTGCGGCGAACTGATTTTCTATAGCCGCGCCAATCAAGCTGGGCCTAAAACGTCTTTCTATGTGATTAGCCAAACCGAGCAACCCCAACAATTGCGTGAGGTATTAGCCGCTGCCCACGGCATAGTGGGGCGGGTCATCAAACAGCGTACCTTGGTGATGGCAGGGCGCACGCGTATACATCTTGATCGTGTTAACGACCTCGGTGAATTCTTAGAGCTAGAAGTGGTGCTAGACGAGCATGAGGACGAAGCCGTAGGCATTGCTGAGGCACATGCCCTTATGCAGCAATTAGGCGTGGGGGCAGAGCAGTTGATTGAAACCGCTTACGTAGATTTGCTGCGGCAGCAAGCATAGGGATATGGCTTGGCATAGCGAGCACCAGAAATAGGGGAAATAGGGCATGGCGACTTCGGTAGAAATCATTAACTTCTTGGTGGATCAGCTTTCAGGTATACAAAAATTAAGCACGCGCCGTATGTTTGGCGAATACTGCGTGTATATAGCTGGCAAGCCGGTAGGCTTTGTATGTGATGACCAGCTATACGTGAAAATAACAGCGGCGGGCCGCACGTTTGCTCCTGCGTTAGCGGAGGGCTTTCCGTATCCCGGTGCCAAAGCCTATTTACTGGTCAGTGCCGACCGCTGGGAAGACCGCGACTGGCTAGCCGAGCTGGTTTTGGCTACATATAGTGCTTTGCCCGAGGTGAAACCACGTAAAAAGTAGTGTGGCTTATAGCCCTAGTTTTTTCAGTAGGCAGTCCGCCACGATGACATCTAAGTGCGCACCACCCCCATTTTTAAACACGGTGATCTGTTGATCATCGTAACGGTGGGGTGGGTGGGCGACTAGATCGTACAAATCACCCAGCACGTGCGCCGGGGTAATAGCGCCAGAGGCAATAGGCGCTGCAATATCACCTATGTGATGCGTGGTGTCATGACAGTCTACATACAGCTTGGCGGCGGCAATAAGTGCGTCGTCGGTTTCGCGCATTGTAGGGGTAAAAGCACCTACCAAATCCACATGAGTACCAGGCCGTATCCACTCACCGTGAAGAATAGGCGCTTGTGCTTGCGTAGCGCTAGCAACAATGTCGGCACTTTCTAGGGCATGCGGTAAATCGCTTACTGCCTGAACAGAGACAGGTAGAGTGCTTAGCTGACTACAAAGCTGACTAGCTTGTTCTACGCGCCTAGCCCAAATGGAAATACGCGACAGCGTAGGAAACAGCGCACTGTAGGCACGCGCCAAGTTTCCAGCCACAACACCAGCCCCCACAATGACCAGATGTTGGCTGTTAGGGCGGGCTAATAAGCGTGCCCCGAGCACAGAGTCAGCAGCGGTTTTAAGGTCGGTAATTAATTGCGCTTCAATAACGGCACGTAGCACGCCTGTATCGGGGGTGAAAAGTTGCACTGTGCCATGCGTATTGGGTAAGCCGTGCGCTGCATTATGGTTAAACACACTTTCAGTTTTAATCCCAAACCCTATGCCCTCTATACGTGCGGCCCTGGTCATCAGCATGCCGTTTTCTGGTCCAAATAAGAGGTCATGAATTTGGGCTTTAGGGCGCTGATGCCCTGTATATAAGGCGTCTACGACCTCGGGCCAGCTTAGTACGGATTTGGCGTCTTCATAAGAAATATACTGAACCGGCATGATGGTAGAAGGTCCTGAGGTAGGGGGAAGGTAACTAGTGTTGCGTAAATTGTGGCAAAAGCCAAGCCAGAAAAATGAGGCTGCAACGTGATAGAAATAACCCGTCATAGCCTATGGGAGGGTTTACGCGTACACGCAAAGACATCCTAAATTCTGTCATTTTCCTGCTATCTAGAAGGTTGGGTGCCGAGAAATACTAGAGCCAATTCATAACGCAGAAAAAGGATAACGTTTATGTATAGAGGGTTCTGGTATGCGGAGGCTCTGGATCAAGAAAGTGCGTTAGCACCAAGCTTGTCGGGTTCCATCGAGGCAGATGTGTGCATTATTGGGGGAGGCTTCTTTGGTTTATGGTCTGCCATACGCCTGAAGCAAGCAAACCCTGATATGAACATCGTGTTAATTGAGCGTGATCGCTGTGGTTCTGGTGCGAGTGGCCGTAATGGAGGCATCGCCACGAACTGGTGGGCAAAGTACTTGTCGTTGATGCAGATCTGTGGCGAGCAAGAGGCCAGACGCGTGTGCGAAGCAGCAGAGTCCGCTATTGATGAAATAGGCAGCTTTTGTGAGGAGCACGGCATTGATGCTGAGTTTAGAAAAGACGGTTGGTTGTGGACGGCAAGTAATCAAACGCAGATGGACTCATGGGAGCTATTAACGGTAGCGCTAGAAAAACATGGGTTGAATCCTTTTCAGTTAGTGTCGCCAGACGAAGTCAGGCAACGTACTGGTTCGCCTAGGGTATTAGGGGGGATTTTTGATCCCAATGCAGCAACGGTACAACCAGCAAAGTTAGCGCGTGGTCTACGCAGAGTAGCGATCACGCTGGGCGTGCAGGTGTATGAGCATACGCCACTGAAAAAACTAGAACGTTCAGAGCGTCCTGTGGTTCATACCCCAGATGGTCGTATTAGTGCGAAGAAAGTGGTGGTGGCAATGAATGCGTGGGGCGCGCAATTTCCAGAGTTGCGGCGCATGATCACGTTGATGTCTAGCGATATGGTGGCCACTGCACCGGCTCCAGAGCGATTAAAAGCCATAGGTTTAGATAGCGGTGTGGCGATTACGGATTCCCGTACCTTATTGAACTATTGGCGCAATACACCTAAAGGACGCATCGTGTTTGGCAAGCCTTTAGGACAGTTTGGTTTTGCTGGTGATATAGAAACGATTTACGACAAACCTAGCCCTGCTGCCGATAAGGTAGAACAGGAAATGCGTAGTTTCTACCCGCAGTTACACGATGTGCCAGTCGTGAGTAACTGGACAGGCCCCATTGATAGAACCCTGAAAGGGCTGCCTAACTTTGGTCACTTGGGCGGGCATAAAAATATCTTTTTTGGTATTGGGTTCTCAGGTAATGGCGTGGGCACGACGGTCTTTGCTAGCCGCATTATTAAGTCGTTGGTGGAAGAGGCTAACGACGAATGGGCAAATTGTGGCTTAGTGGATCAAGAGATCAAGCTGTTTCCACCCGAGCCATTTAGCTATATAGGCGCTCACGTAGTGCGTAACGCGTTGGTGAGAAAAGAGCACTACGAGGACATGAATAAACAAGCGGGTTGGTTCACGCAAAAATTAGCAGCGTTAGCCCCCGCTGGTTATGTGCCGCAACTTAATGACATCAAAGAATAATGGGTTGCTCATGACACATCACATTGTTTTTCTAGACTATGAAGGCATAGGGCCTGCCGTCACCATCAATAGACCCGCCTTCTCCCATACGTGGACCAATCATGCATACACGGCACCTGATCAGGTGGTTGAGCGCTTGCAAGACGCCACGATCGCGGTGACATGCAGTTTGCCCTTGCGCCAAGAACAGTTGGCTCAACTGCCACATTTGCAGATGATTTCCATGGCGTTAACAGGGGTGGATATTGTGGACATGGCGTATTGCCAAGAACGCGGGATACGCGTTGCTAATGTGCCTGGTTATGCCGAAAACACAGTAGCCGAGCACACCCTGTCTATGATTTTTGCATTACTGCGCCGTACAGGAAACTATCACCAACTGATGCGTGATATCCATGATGGAAAGGCAGCACTACAGAACTTGTACCTGAACTATAGGGTTAGGGATGTGCGCGGATTACAGCTAGGGATTATTGGAAATGGGCCTATCGCGCATAGGCTAAAACACATTGCGCGTGGCGTGGGCATGCAAGCCTTTTTACACGATAGGCAAGGCGCCTACAAAGGGGCTGATTACATTCCCTTAGCCCAGCTTTTGAAAACCAGCGATGTGGTAGCGATTTGCTGTCCCCTCACGTCAGAAACCTATCACCTAATAGATACGCCGGAATTGGTAATGATGAAGAAGGATGCTTTGTTGGTGAATACGGGGCGTGGAGGCGTCATTAATGAGCCGGCGATGATTGCTGCGTTGCTAGAGCAGCGCTTGGGGGGAGTGGCCGTAGATGTGGTGGAAAACGAGCCTATCCAATTGGATGATCCTATTTTTCAGTTGATCCACCATCCTAATTTTATGCTGACACCGCATGTGGCATGGAGCAGTGAGAATGCCATGCAAACCCTCATGGATAGGGCCATCGCCAACATTGTTGAGTTTGTGGACAGTGAAAATAACGTGCAAATGGAAAGCTAACATGCCAAGCGTAATAGAACAGTTAGTCGCCATCGTGGGCGAGCATAGGGTCAAGGTAGATAACGATGCGAAGCAGGTGTTTGGTAAAGACCAAACCAGAGTGTTTACTCCTAACCCCATCGCGGTTGTGTTTCCCGACAGCACGGAAGAGGTACAAAAAATAGTGCAGTTGGCCAACCACTTGCGTATTGCCATTGTGCCCTCTGGGGGGCGCACTGGGTTGTCGGGTGGTGCGGTGGCCATGAATGGGGAAATAGTACTTAGCCTAGAGAAAATGAATCGCGTGGTGGACTATTTGCCAGAGGACAGAATCCTTCGCGTAGAGGCTGGCATGATCACGGAACAACTGCAAACCATTGCAGAAGAAAAGGGGCTGTTTTACCCCGTGGATTTTGGTTCGTCTGGTTCTAGTCAAATAGGGGGCAACATAGCTACTAACGCGGGTGGCATTAAGGTTATACGCTATGGGATGACCCGTAATTGGGTGTTGGGGCTAACCGTGGTTACTGGCAGTGGGGAGGTACTGGAGGTGAATCATGGCATGATGAAAAATGCCACCGGCTATGCGTTGCAACACTTGTTTATTGGTTCAGAGGGCACGCTGGGCATCATTACTGAAGCCCATATGAAGCTAGAGCGACAACCGCAGAATCTACAGGTTTTAGTGTTAGGGGTACCTAACTTCGAGGCAGTTATGCCGGTGATGCGTGAGTTTAGGGCACAGATAGATTTGACAGCGTTTGAGTTTTTCGATGCAAATGCCATGCAAAAAGTAGTGGATTGCGGTCATGTCAGTGCACCGTTTGCAACCCCAGCACCGTTTTATGTATTGCTAGAGTTTGAAAGCCCAAATGAGCAAACCTTGAACCAAGCCATGGAAGTGTTTGAGGCATGCATGGAGAAAGGTTGGGTGTTGGACGGGGTGTTAAGTCAATCGTTAGAACAAATGAAAAACCTGTGGCGTCTTCGAGAAGACATTACTGAATCGTTATCTGGCTATACCACCAACAAAAACGATATCTCAGTGTTGATTGGTCATGTGCCGGCATTTATCAACGATATAGAGCAGTTTTTTGCCCAACACTATGCAGCGTTTGAAACCTGCTGGTTTGGCCACATTGGGGACGGGAATCTGCATTTGAATGTGGTGAAACCGCAGGGTATGCCTATCCTAGAGTTCTACGAGCTTTGTAGGGTCATAAATCCTAAAATTTTCGAGTTAGTGGCGAAGTATGGAGGATCTATTTCGGCAGAGCACGGGGTAGGGCTCACTAAAAAACCGTACTTAGAGTACAGCCGCAGCCACGCCGAGGTGGAGTACATGCGAGGGATAAAACAACTTTTTGATCCTAATCATATTTTGAATCCGGGCAAAATTTTCGATATGGCATAGCCTGTCATCACGGTAGTAGGTTCCGCTCTGTGGAAGGTGGCATTTTCTTCTGAAAATAGTCCGTTTTCTTATATGGGCAATCGTGGATGACAGTAAGAATAGCTATAACAATAGTGGGGAGACAACATGATTAAAGTTACATCAACACCCGCAGATGATAATGGTTGTGCCTGGTATCACCTAAGCCAGAAACGCACGGTAAAACCCATGCTAACCGCTAAGGTTGAGGCCGATTGGGTGGTAGTAGGGGCAGGGTTTGCAGGGCTGTCAGCAGCTAGGCAATTAGCGAAGAATTTTCCAGATGACAGCGTGGTGCTGGTAGAGGCGCAAGAGGTAGGGTTTGGCGCTTCTGGCAGAAATTCAGGTTTCTTAATTGATTTACCGCATGATATCGGAGCCCCAGATTACATAGGAGATTTGAACACGGCGGGCATGTACCTGAAACTAAACCGAGCCGCGCAAGAGATCCTAAAGGGTTTGGTAACGGAGTTCGGCATTGATTGTCAGATGGACCCCATTGGTAAGTATCAGTCTGCGGTAGAAAAGCGTGGGCTAGATGTGCTGGTGGCCTATCAAAAGGGCTTAGATCGTTTAGGTACAGACTACCAAGTCATAGAGGAAAAAGAGCTGCCTGATCATATAGGCACTGCTTTTTATAAACGTGCGTTGTTTACACCCGGAACCATCTTGGTGCAGCCCTCTGCCTTGGTAAAGGGCCTAGCCGAAAATCTTCCCAAAAATGTCACGCTGTATGAGCACACGGTGATTACCGAGTTCGATAACGAGACGTATCCCCATAAGGTGGTATTACATACGGCGAAAGGGGGCGTCATCGAGGCTAAAAAACTGGTACTGACCAATAACGCATTTGCAGCGAAATTTGGTTTTCATACCGGTAGGTTGCTGCCAATCTTCACCTATTCCAGCATGACACGCGTATTGACCGAAGAAGAGGGTGAGCGCTTAGGTGGTAAACGTAGGTGGGGCATTATTCCCGCCGATACCTTTGGCACCACGCTGCGACGCACCCCAGATAATCGTTTATTAGTGCGCAACAGCTTTAGCTACAACAGTGACGGTCGCAGTAAACCTAACTTGTTGCCCAAAGTTCGTCAACGTCACCGACAGTCGTTTGAAAACCGTTTTCCTATGCTAAGCAACACGGAGTTCGAGTACACGTGGGGCGGTGCATTATGTATGTCTCGTAATGGTGAGGGGGTATTTGGCCAGCTAGGGCAAAACGTGTATGGCGCGTTGTGCTGCAATGGTCTGGGTACTACAAAGGGCACCATCACAGGCACGTTGCTGGCTGATTGGTTGGCTGGCGAACGTAACGACATGATTGATTTCCTATTGGCGTCGCCTGGCCCTAGCAGTACACCTCCCGATCCCTTCTTAACGCTGGGCGTGAACATCAATTTGATGTACTCGCAGCATAGAGCAGGCATAGAGGCTTAAGTTCATTTACTGACTAATGACATTCCCTTTTTAAAAGGGAATAGGAGTCGTGTTGCCAAAAATAAAGCATGTGCAGGTATAGCGGTGACTTCTTTGAACAATAACTCCCATTGATAAATACATAAATTAAATGTGGATGGAGGCAGTTTATGAGACAAAAAACACCCATAGAGGATATTCCTCTGAATAGTTTTCACAAGAAACTAACGTTTTATTCGTCAGGTGGCCCATTTTTGGATGGCTATGTGCTGAGTGTGATTGGCGTTGTGATGATGCAGATCACGCATGACTTGGAGCTCACACTATTTTGGCAGGGCTTAATTGCAGCCTCGGCGTTGATTGGTATTTTCCTAGGCGGTTTTTTAGGCGGAATTATTACCGATAAGCTAGGTAGAAAAGTACTGTATCTCATTGACTTGATAGCCATTATCGGATTTTCAGTAGCGCAGTTTTGGGTAGAGTCTGCATGGATGCTGTTTGTTTTGCGTTTGTTGCTAGGGATGGCTGTAGGTGCCGATTACCCCATCGCTACAGCATTTTTGACAGAGTTTTTACCTAGGAAATACCGAGGAACCATGATCTCGGTGATGGTGGTGTTGTGGTTCATGGGGGCTGCTTCAGCGTATATCGTGGGCGAGATAGCAATGCGTTACGGTGGTGCAGAGGCGTGGCGCTGGGTGTTGGCGAGTGCTTTAGTACCAGGCGTTATTTTCTTAATGGCTAGATACGGAACACCCGAATCACCACGTTGGTTGCTCAGCAAAGGGCGAGTACAAGAAGCCGATGCGGTGATTAAGAAAGTCTATGGCCAGCAGTATTCGGTTGAAGACCTTAAAGAGGAAGTAGTGAGTAACGCCAAGAAGGTTACGGTGTACGACTTATTCCATTCAGGTTATGGCAAGCGGATGCTTTTCGTGTGCATGTATTGGACGTGCTCGATTATTCCTATTTTTGCCATTTATGCTTTCGCTCCCCAAGTGCTCAAGGCACTGCGCATTAGTGAAGATATGGCCACCATAGGTTCGGTATTGATTACGGTGCTGTTTACCGTGGGATGTATCTTCGCCACGATGCTGATCAATGTCATGGGACGAAAGAAAATGTTGTTCCACAGTTTCCTGTGGTCAGGGCTGATGCTGCTCTTGTTGGGACTGTACCCGAACTCACCATCCTCCATTATTTTGCTGCTGTTCTCTGGCTATGCGATTTTCGTGGGTGGCACACAAGTCTTGCTTTATGTGTACCCGAACGAACTTTTCCCTACCGAGGTCAGAGCGACGGCTGTGGGGATGGTGACGTCAATTTCCAGAATTGGTGCTGCCACAGGTACCTATTTAGTGCCTATATCACTAGCTGATTTTGGTATTGAGTTCACGATGCTGGTTGCGGCAGGCTTGTCCTTGATTGGCGTGTGGTCTGCATGGAAGCTAGCGCCGGATGTAGATGCTCTGTCGTTGGCGGATGCCGCGAGTTTAAGTTTGTCCAGATAAGACTGTCTGGTTAGTTGCTATTAAGTATGAGGAAAGGAAGAAAATGAGTAATCAGTTAGTCGTCATTCGAGCCGTAGAAGCCACGAAAATGGGTGTTGCGGCACCAGCGAAATTCCCTCTGGGGGATGTGATTGCGATGCAAAGCTCTGCCCAAGCGTATGAGGTGATTGAAAGTGAAGCAATGGTGGGCGTATGGGAAAGCACACCGGGCCGATTTGAGCGCTTTTTACCGCATCGTGAGTTCAGCCATATCGTACAGGGCTGGTGCGTGTTTGAACCCGAAGGGCTAGAGCCAGTAGAGCTACATGCGGGGGATGCCGTATTGTTTCCGGCCAATTGCAAAGGCGTGTGGGATATCAAAGAAAATTTCAAGAAAAGCTATTGTTTGTTTTGATGAAGCGTAAGCAAAGAGCGCCTAGGCGCTCTTTGCTATAGAGGAGTTACTTGTCTATTTCGTGGCGGCGTTTTCTATAGGAATACGGCGTTTCGCCATACAGTTTTTTAAACCATGAAATAAAGTGTGAGGCATCTGAAAAGCCGCACTCCATCGCAATGTTCGTTACGTAGTCGCTGGTATTGGTCAGTAGAAAACGAGCATGCTCTAAGCGCAGGCGTCTCCAGTAACTGGCGGGAGACTCGTTAGTATTCACTGCAAAGGCTCGGTGCAGTTGACGTGTGTTGGTGTCTGCGTGCTTAGCAACGTCTGTCATGGTGATTTGGCTGCTTAAGTTCTCACGCATGTAAGTAATCGCTTTTTTGACTATCTCGTTTTCATAAATATTGGGGTTTTTAAACAAGATGGAGTCGGTAGGGCCACTGACGGCGGGTTTGTTCGGTAGTAATAGGTAATCTAGGCTTTTTTGTGCACGTACGTTGCTGCAGTTTTTGCGTATGAGCGCGGTAGCAAGGCCTATAGCGGTGCCACCGGGGCAGGTATAAATACCTCCATCTTCAATAAAGTTGTCATCAATCAGCGCTTTGGCTTTTGGGAATTTCTGCTTGAATTCATCGATGATGGCGTAGTGTATGGCGCATTTACGTTGATCCAGAATGCCTGCTTTACCGAGTACGAAAGAGGCTGAGCACAACGCAATAATAGATATTTTGGCATTGTTAATCTGCTGTAGGGTGTGGACTAACGCATCAGAGGGTGCACGGGTTTCAGATAGCAAGCCACCGGCTAACACCACATAGTCGTAGTTATTAAAGGGGTCAAAGGGGGCGGTAGGGTGTATGAGCAACCCGCAACTGGCGGTGACCGGTTGGTTATCAAAGGTCATCCAGTCCCATTGGCAATAAATTTGTTGGCTGCGATATTCCTTATCGGCCGCAAAACGTAAGGATTCCACCAGACCCGCAACAGGCGCCAAGGTGAATTTGTTCATCAAGATAAAGCCAACACGCATATCAGGCTGGACGTTTTCCAGATCCTCAAGAGCGATAAAGTCCCCTAGGGAGGAAGCAAGGTCTTGCATGGGTCATGATGTCTCGGTTGTCTGCCTCACTATGACGGTTAGGTGTAGTAAGCAGAGTCTTTTTTTAGTGATGTACAGTATACCGCTTGGCTGAAAACACGAGCAGTTGGGCATGGCGATGTTGCAGTGGTTGGTCTAAGATAAAGCTCTTGTTTTTACTCTATACGTATTTGCTGATTATGATCGTTCGCCCGGCCTCCCGTTCGCCTTGGTTGATGTTGTTCACGTTAAAAGGATCTATTGTTTCCATCGTGTGGAGACGTGTGGTTGCCATGATGTTATTGGCGACTATGGTGGTGTTTGTGGAGTATCGCTACACCATGGATGCCGCGGGGCTAGGAGCGGTGCCCTTGATGTTGGTGGGGCTAACACTAGCCATTTTCCTGGGCTTTAGAAATAGTGTGGCTTATGAGCGTTGGTGGGAAGCGCGTACCCTGTGGGGCGAGCTACTGATCGTAGTCCGAAATCTGACCCGCCAAACGCTTAGTTTTACGGAAAACGTACCGGCTGAACAGCAACGTCAATTAGCGCACATGCTGATCGCTTTTTCGCATGCGTTGCGTCATAAGTTACGCGGCAGTAGTGCATCGGCAGATTTGGTGCGCTGGTTAGGAGAGGATCAGGCTAAACGTTACTTGGCGTCGTCTAACGCACCCAATTTGCTGTTGGGCGACATAAATCAGGCCTACGCCCAGTTACGGCGCAATGGGCAACTGGATAATATTTTGTTTGCGGATATAGATAAGCAGCTTAATAGGTTGTCGTACATTTTGGGTGGTTGTGAACGTATTACCAGCACACCCATGCCGTTTGCCTATATTTTGCTGTTGCATCGCACCGTGTACATCTATTGTTTCTTATTGCCATTTTGTTTGGTGGGCAGTTTGGGTTGGTTGACACCCATTATGGTAGGGGTGCTGTCTTACACCTTTTTTGGTTTGGATGCGCTGGGCGAGCAAATAGAAGAACCTTTTGGTATGTTGCCAAATAACCTGCCGCTAGATGCCTTGTGCCGCACTATAGAAATCAGTGTGGCAGAGTTGCTGGGCGATGAAGATGTCCCCGCGATTATCAAACCCTTGGATGGGGTGTTGATGTAATGCAGTAGTGCGGTGTGGCCGTAGTGTTCATGGTATTGCGTTGTATTCCTACCCAGAATGGCTCATTTGATGAGCCATTTTTTATTTGCTTACATCTACAACGCACGTATTACATGCCGTACAAGGAGGCTACCTATTTTCAGTGATTCTCAGTGTCTTAGGCTTCACTTAGAATCCAGCTAAATACATATTCCACCAAACTTAAACAGGCTTTTCTATATCTGCCCAACGAAGAGAGCGTTTGGTATGTCAGGCTGCCTGTGACGGGTTTTAGATTCATGATGGATGGAGACACACCCATGATTACCAAGAAGAATAATTCAACAGTCTGTGCAGAGCGCTCTTTTGCGCTTAACAGAGCAGCATTTCCTACTATCCCTTTTTTGCTACGCGGTATTGTGATTGCTCTCTGGGTGTTGCCGCCCAATGTGTATGCGCAGTCTCAAAGCACACCTGTTGTGATTGAAAAAACCGGCAGTAATGGACGTAATGCGGGCGGTTTCCCTTTCTATAGGGGATCAAGGGCTGGAGACAAGAGCGCTGATATTAGCTATACGCTGAATGCAGGTAAAACCATCAATACCCCTGCGGCAAAGGGTGCTGTGCAGATCGTGTCACGAGGCGGAAAGGGAGGCAATGGGCATGACGGCGTGGTTGCTGACAGCTCAGGATCCGTAGGTGGGAACACTGGCACTATCTCACTACAAGTATTAGGAAATGTTACTAACCACTCAACGCTTAGTGGTGCGCATGGTATCAATGTATCGGCTATCGCTGGTCAGGCAGGATCTCGTAGAAAAGGGGGGAGCGGTGGTGGTTCTGCTGGCCCAATCTCCCTTAATGTTAATAACAGCCAGATCAGTACAGCTAGCCGTACGGCGGCAGCTATACAAATACAAAGTCAGGGTGGGCAAGGGAATAGCGGATTTGAGGCTGTCGGCATAAGGTGGTCGGGTAGTAATGGCGGTCAGGGCGGTGCAGTGACCGCAAACTTTAGTGGTGTGATTGATAGCGCAGGTCGTGGCATAGCGGTGAGCTCTGTGGGAGGTGTGGGAGGCAATATCAATAGCAGTGTCATCCAGACGATTAGCAGCCACGGAGGAACTGGTGGTAGGGCTGGCACTATACAAAGCACCATCCGTGGACGTAGCAATGGGCAGTTGTCTTCTATAACCACTAGAGCGAACGAAGGTCATGCTTTACATCTGCGCAGCCAAGGAGGGGATGGCGGCGAAATTAATGGCACAAGTTGGTTTAATGGCGCTGATGGTGGTTCAGGGGGGGATGGTGGTCATGTAAATGCGACCCTTAGTAATGTGCGCATACAAACTAGCGGAGATAAAGCAGGGGCAGTGATTGCTGAAAGCAATGGCGGTAAGGGCTTTTGGGGTGGTGGTTCAGCCTTGGCGAAGGGGGGCAAAGCAGGCTCGGGTGGTGACGGTGGCACGATTACCGTCCGACTGGAAGCGAACACACACATTCGTACACAAGGTAATGATGCTATAGCAGTACAAGCGGTAAGCCGTGGAGGCGGTGGTAGCAACGGAGGAAAAGGCGGCATCATCTACTCACCAGGTGGTGATGGCAGTAGTGGTGGCGTAGGAGGGAGGGTGGAGTTGCTGAGCTCTGCTCAGATCGAAACGTTAGGCAAAGACTCCTATGGTGTGTACGCAGCAAGTTTGGGTGGTGCCGCTGGTGATGGAGGAAAAGGCGGCGGTATTGTTGGGGTGGGCGGTCATGGTGGAGCAAATAGTCGTAGTTCAAAAGTGGAGTTGAGGCAGTCTGGCGCGGGTAGTGTAGTGACCAAGGGCGACGCTAGCCACGGGCTATTTGCTGAAAGTATTGGTGGTGATGGTGGTACCTATAACTCATCTGCCAAAGCGGCGATGGGGGGCGACAGCCATTCCAATAGTCCCAACGCACATGGGGGCGCGCTCTCGGTGGTTAACCTAGGCCGTGTACGGGTTGAGGGGAAAGCGGCCAAAGGGATATTGGCACAAAGCGTTGGTGGTGGGGGTGGGAATGGCGGCAGTTCCGCTGGTTTGATTGCCATCGGAGGTGATGGGCACTCCAGCGGTAACGGTAGTACGGTTTTGGTAGAGAATCTAGGCATTGTGTCCACTAAAGGTGGCCAAGGTTATGGCATACATGCACAAAGCATAGGCGGTGGTGGTGGCAGTGCAGCGACTACGTTGGCATTAGGTGTTGGAGTCAATATCGCCATAGGCGGTAAAGGCGCAACGGCTGGCAATGGTGGTGATGTCAATGTGCTGCTAGGGAAAAGTAGCCTCATCACGACCGAAGGTGCTGATGCGAATGCCGTGGTAGCGCAAAGTATAGGTGGTGGTGGCGGTGATGGTGGCGAGACTGTTTCTGTAGGTTTTTTGGATGTACTAACCAAAAGTTTAGGAGGCTCGGGCGGAGCTGCCGGTAATGGAGGTAGGGTACAGGTAGATACGGATGGGCAGATTAAAACCCGAGGTGAAGGAGCCGCCGGTGTATTGGCACAGTCTATCGGTGGTGGCGGTGGTATAGGGGGGAATAGCACCAGCGCAGGGATTACGTTAGTGTCTATAGGCCTAGGCGGTGCTGGCGGTGCGTCCGGACGAGGCGGATCGGTGAGCTTTACCAATAATGCACAGATAGAAACTGAGGGTGTGGATGCCTATGGTGCGCTCTTGCAAAGTATAGGCGGCGGCGGTGGGGCCGGTGGTAATGCTGTTGGTATAGCCATGTCCGTGTTACCTAAGTATTCGGGCAGTGCAGCTATCGCTGTAGGTGGTGCCGGAGGTAAGGGCGATAGTGGCGGGAATGTGGAGGCGACTAACGCGGCGTCAATCATAACGTCAGGGCATGGTTCCAAAGTGCTGGTTGCTCAAAGCATAGGCGGTGGCGGTGGTGCTGCAGGTTCAGCCGGTACGTTTAGCTTTTCAGCAAGCCCCGGTGTTGCCATTTCATTGGCAGTAAGTGTAGGGGGCAGTGGTGGTGATGGTGGTGCTGGAGGAGATGTCACTGTTACCAATAAAGGAGGATTGCAAAGTACGGGCGATCATGCGACGGGTGTATTGGCACAAAGTGTAGGCGGTGGCGGTGGTGTGGGCGGTGGAGCCGTGGCACGAGCAGTTGCCTACGGATCTAAATCCTTTTCTGGCGCATTGTCTATAGGTGGCAAAGGCGGTAATGGTGGTAACGGTGGTGCGGTGGCTGTTCACCAGCAAGGCATCATTAATACCGCGGGTAATGCGGCTATCGGCGTGCTAGCGCAAAGTATAGGCGGCGGCGGTGGTAATGGTGGACTAACTCACGGTGATACGCGGGCAGACACAGCCAATATTGCAATTGTGCTTGGACGTAAGGGGGGCGATGGTGGTGATGGTGGAAAAGTTAAGGCCACACAATCTGATGGCACCTTAATTCAGACGCAAGGGATTGCTAGCGATGCGTTGGTCTTACAAAGCATTGGTGGGGGTGGTGGCGTAGGTAGTGCGATCGGTGACAGTACTATGCCACCTTGGCCTGAACCACCACCAATTCCTGGTGGCGGTGGTTATAAATACGAAGGCTACTCAGGCAGTTTAACCTTGGCTTTAGGTGGGAGTGGAGGACAGGGGGGTAAGGCTGATGAGGTCGCTGCTACCTTGAACGGAAACATCATGACCCATGGTAGACAAAGTAATGGCCTGATTGCTCAGAGTATAGGCGGCGGCGGTGGGCGTAGTGGCACAAGTTCATCGTCTGCACCGGGGGGCGATTTGTCACTCTCGCTCAATGTAGGGGGCAGTGGCGGTACGGGTGGTGCCGGTGGTGGCGTGACGTTGAAACTGCTAGGTAACGTCAGGGCAAACGGCTTGGATAGTATAGGGGTTTTAGCGCAAAGCATCGGGGGTGGCGGTGGCAATGCTTCCACCACGGAGGCAGGGCAATCCGCAGGGAAAGTGGGTGTAAACGTTGCCATCGGTGGTTCGGGTGGTAAAGGGGGGAGCGGTGGTGCTGTGACAGTTACGCAAGCTGGAACGGTTCGTAGCCAGATGGGCGATGCCTTAGTAGTGCAGAGCATAGGTGGCGGCGGCGGAGTGGCCGATACGGTTCATGCGGGTTTGGAAGTAGATGAGCTTAACAACCTAATAGAAGGTGAGCTGCCTGAAAAAGGTGGTGCATTTACCTTAGCCATAGGTGGCAGAGGTGGTGAGGGCAGCGATGGTGGAGCGGTACATGTAGAACACAGTGGGGCCATACAGGCAGGTGGCGAGGCACGAGCAGGTGCAACCTTACAAAGTATAGGTGGCGGCGGCGGTATGGGCGGCATAGCATCCACCTATTATCAGACCTCGACGATTGCTCCTGGAGCACAGTTGCAAGTATCCATGGCGGTAGGCGGAAAAGGTGGAGCGGGAGGTGCCGGTGGTAGTGTGACGTGGAGACAAGGCGAAAAAGCGACAACGACAGCGACCGGGGCACTGGGTGACGCCGTGCGATTACAAAGCATAGGTAGCGGTGGTGGTGTGGCTGGCGGTGTGGCTGTGGGGGCGGAAATCTCTGATGACGGCACTAAAGCACGTGTGGATGTTGCTCTGATCAATATTAACGGTAGCGCAGGCGGTGGCGGTCAGGGCGGTACGGTTAAGGCAACCAATGAACAGAGTTCAACCCTGTACACGAGTGGAGAGGGGGGGATTGGGTTAGTCGCTCAAAGCATAGGCGGCGGTGGTGGGTTAGTACAAGCTGTTTATAAGCAAACTATAGACAAAACGATGATTAACTTAGGTGGTGGTAAAGGCAATGGTGGTTTAGTCGATATCACCCAAAGCGGCAACATCTACACAGCAGGTAATGCCGCTCACGGTATTCTTGCTCAAAGCATAGGTGGCGGCGGTGGCGCGACACGAGTGATCGGTGCCAACAGTACTACAGTAGTTTTTAACGCTGCGGTGGCAGGGCAAGGTGATGGTGGACGGGTCGAGGTGAAGTTGGGTGACACGGCGGTGATTAGTACAGCAGGTAAAGGTGCCTATGGTGTGTTTGCCCAAAGTATTGGTGGCGGTGGTGGCTATGTCAATACGGGTACTGCTAGTGCTCCTACTGCAGGCACATTAACGCAAACTCACGCCGGTAGTGGTAATGGTGGCGATGTACAGGTACAGGCTAAAGGTGTGGTGCACACCGTAGGTGATAACGCGACAGCCATATTTGCTCAAAGCGTAGGCGGTGGCGGCGGTATGGTGAATGGTGTGGTGGGTAATGCTGGTGAAAAGGGTCAAGGTAATGCTGGCAATGTGACTGTTCAGGTAGGTGGAACGGTCAGTGCTTCTGGTAATAATGCCTCTGCAATCATCGCTCAAAGTGTGGGGAGCAAAGCCGGTGTTATTACAGTTAAGGTGCTAGAGAATGCATCAGTGCAGGGTGGGTTAGGTGATGCTGAGGCCATTAGACTGATGGATGGCATGGGTAACACGGTGAGTATCGCTAAAGGTGCAACGGTTTCCTCACTGTCCAATGTAGCGATACGTTCAGTAGGAAGCAGGGCTCACATTATTAACCATGGCAATTTATATGGTTCCTTGTTGCTAGCGGAGTCTTCCAGCTTGGAAAACTTAGGTTCTGTTTATGCAGGGGAACAACTGCAATTACGTGGTGGCGCGGTGAAAAACAGTGGGTTGTTTTACATAGGTACCGCAGAGCGTAATGTGGTCACTAGATTGGATGGTAGCTATACACAAACCGTTGCAGGCACCTACGCACCTAAGGTGGATTTTTTAGGTAAATCATCGGATGTATTGCAGATAGCGAAAACAGCAAACCTGAGTGGTGCAGTTGCTGTTCAAGGCGTTAATCATTTACCCGGCGAACACCAATTCACGGTACTGCAAGCTACCGATGGCTTAACGGTAAACAAAGGCTTTTACTCTAAAGGAAATGCGGTATTTGATTACCCAGTGCAGTATGACGGGAATACGCTGACAGTAGGTTTGGTGGCGGACTTCAATAAACATAATGCGTTGATGTCAGAAGAACAGGCCGAGCTGTCCCAATATTTGGGACGTAAATGGGACGCAGCAGAAGCGCAAATAGCAGCCGATAAAGCACAAAAATCGGCAGCACCACAACGTAGAATGGTTATGTCTGTGGCTGCTCCCGCAACCGCTGCAGAGCAGCCGGGGCAAGCGTACGTTGACGTGTTTGACACCTTGGCCTTGGCCGACAATACGCAGGCGTATGCGCAAGTGTTGGATCAAATTGCAAACGATGCGATACAGGCACCTGTGGCTATCTTACCGTTGGCGAATCGTATGTTCTTGAATAGAACCATGAGCTGTCCCTCTACCGATGTGGGTGATCCGCAGTCGCAAGAGAAATCTTGTTTCTGGGGGGACATACAGGGTAACTGGCTAGACCGTAGCGCCCATCACGATGATTCGGGCTTTGACTACGACTCGGTGCGCTACATTATTGGTGGGCAGCACCCGTTGGGCAATGGCTGGGTGGCAGGTGGCGGCGTATCGTACGAGCGTGCACACGGTAAAGCCAAAGATATTGCACTGCGTACTCGGGGCGATAACTTTAGCGGTATGGCCTTTGTACGTAAAGTGGATGGCCCTTGGTCGTATGCTGGTGCGTTAAGCGCTGGCTATGGTAACTACAATACAGATCGTACGGTTGTTACAGCGCAAGGTGTGATTAAGCCATCTGCTGATTGGGATGCTCACTTTGTGACCCTACGTTTACAAACTGCCTATACTCATCAGTTAGACGGTTTCTATATCAAACCTGCTGTAGATGTGGATGTCATTTACCAGCATGTACCATCCTACTCTGAGAAAGGTGGTGGTGCCTTTAATTTGGCCTTTGACAGTACCAGTGATGTACGCACGATGATCAGCCCCTCGGTAGAGCTGGGAGCACGTATAGAGAAAGACAAGTATGTGTTGCGCCCTTATGTGGGGCTGGGTGTGAACTGGATGCCAAGCAATGATTGGGAAACCGATGCGCGTTTAAAAAACGATAACAGTGGCGATAGATTTCACTTATCACAAAGCCTACCTTCTGTTTTTGGCGAGTACAAAGTGGGTATGGATATTGATACTGGTAGCGATGTAGTGCTGCGTGCCGAATGGCGTCAACGCTTTGGTGACCGCTATAACGACAGGTCGGCTCAGTTGCAGTTGGGTGTGAAGTTTTAACCTTAACGATCTATACAAAAAAGGCCCTGCAGTATGTACTGTAGGGCCTTTTGATTGCCGCATTGTGTAGAAAATTACATGCACTATGCGTGTGGATCAACCTCTCTAAGCGCAGCTTCAATCCATTTCTGCATGGCCGGTAAGGCCAACACTTGATCTATCCATGCGTGGCATAGGTCGCTTACGGGCAGTTTATAGTTGCGAACACGCAAGGCTACAGGCACAAAAAACGCATCGACGGTAGTGAATCGTCTACCAGCTAAAAATGGTCCCGAGAAGCTTTGCAAGCCACTTTCCCATAACTCTACAATGCGCGCCAAGTCTTTAGCCAGCGCCTCGTCTATGCTCTGTATGGGGGCTTGTGGCTTACAGCTCATAGGGCATTGACTGCGCAAGGCTTGAAAGCCTGAGTGCATTTCGGCAGTCGCGCTGCGCGCCCAAACTCGGGCAGATTTATTTTGTGGCCAAGCGGCAGGGTAGGCTTCAGCAACGTGCTCACAAATAGCTAAGGAATCCCACACCAGCAACTCGCCATCTTGTAAGCAAGGTACTAAGCCAGTAGGTGAGAATTTTTTAAACTTTTCATAACTATTGCCGCTCTTGCCGTAGGCAGTGAAAGTTTCTACTACTTCGTGGAAAGGAACGCCCAACATTTTTAGTAGAATCCAAGGGCGTAGCGACCAGGACGACAAGTTTTTATTAGCAATGTGTAGTGTGAGCATCGTTAACGTTATTGAAAAAATGTAGGAAAATTCAGGAAATAGTGAAGCACAAATAGATTACAAAACTCGCTCTAATACCTCTCCGGGTAAGCCATCAAAATCCCTAAACTCTTTGGATTCAAATTGGCGATTGGTCAGAATTTTCCGTGAGGGAGTATTGGCGGGGTCTATGATGGCGAATAGTCGTTTTAGCTCTGGAAGTTGCTGGGCTTTCACAATGAGTTGATGTGCGACTTGGCTCGCGACGCCTTGTCCCCAGTAGGCAGGCAGCACCATATAACCCAGCTCCGCCGCATCAGTATGGGCGTGTTCGATGGCCAATTTAGCTAAACCTATAAAGGCTTGTGTTTGGGTATCCAGTATTTTGAATTGGCCCAGTTCAGCATGCAGGCTGTTGTTGTCCAGTAGCTGAGCGTAGTCGTGCTGCGCCTCGGAAAGGCTAAGCGCACGTTCAGTGATCATGGCCATTACCTTGGCGTCACTGACGAGCTGGTAATAGAGCTCAAAGTCGTGTGAGTCAAACTTAGAAAGGGTGAACATTATGGGTGCTACGTCCTGTACTGCGGTATTAGCGTGTGCCTTGGTGAGCTTTTAGCTGCTGTTCGCGTTCGCGAGTGGCCAATTCTTGATTTTCTGGATTGCTCGCATAGTCCAGCCATTCGATGATGATGGGGTGATCATCTATGGCTCTAGCCTCGCGTGCCAGTTGCAGGGCTTTATCAACATCAATAGGCATACAGATGCCACTGAAATAGTGCTGAGACAGCATGACTTTGGGGTGTGCTAACTGCATATCGCTGCCGCGTCTTAACCAGTTTTGCCCTGTCTGTACCACACTGCAATTGGTGTAGTGATAGCCTATTTCGTAGTAGATCCTGCCCAAGGCCATAATGGATTCTTCATCGCCTTGCTCAGCGGCCTTAGCCACAGCCAGCAATTTTTCTACGCTGATTGGCATATCAGGGTAAAAGTTTTGCATCGCCGTTAAATAGCGTATGTCGGGGTTACCACCTGTGATGGCAGTGCTTAATACTTGTTCGCCAGTGGGACCGTTATAGTTCACGCCGCATGAGCGTGGATAAGGCCCTTGGGGTTTTAAGCATTCTGCTTGCTCAGCAAAATGATCAGAGAGCGAACAACCGGTTAAAACGCTTAGGCTCACAACGAGTAATAGCGTGATTTTTGAGAGTAAGGAGTTAAACACGTAGAAGAAAAATAAAGGCTATATAAGAGATGGTTACAAGTTTAAATATATAGCATTTTTATGCTTTGTTTATTTGGAAACCATACGCAACAAGTCTGCAGGGTTTTCCTAATAGGCTAACTAAGGTATGTGTGCCGCTAATTTTACGTTTGATAGAAAAACGGAAGTGGAATAGAAAAAAGCCCCTTTATGGGGCTTTTTGTCGTGCTGCAGGGATGACTTAGGCAACGGGTGTGCATTTGGCTTGCACTTCACGTTGACGTTGCTCGAACTCGCGACGTAGTTCACGCCTAACCTGTGCCGCCAGAAAGCGGCGGTTTTCATCGTCAGTTTGTGGCTGTAGCGTAGGCACAGCAATGGGTTTACCGTTTTCAACCGCTACCATGGTGAAGAAACAGCTGTTCACGTGACGCACGACGCCACTGCGAATATCTTCGGCAATCACCTTAATACCGATTTCCATGGAAGAGGTGCCCGTGTGGTTAACGCTGGCTAAGAAAGTAACCAGTTCACCTACGTGAATGGGTTGCTTGAACGTTACCTGATCCACGCTTAACGTGACCACATAGCTCTTGGCGTAACGGCTGGCACAGGCGTATGCCACTTGGTCCAGCAGTTTAAGAATGGTGCCACCATGCACGTTTCCGGAAAAGTTCGCTGTATCGGGAGTCATCAATACAGTCATGCTTAATTGGTGGGCGGGCAAATCCATTGTGTAAGGTCCTTGTTTGAATGCAAATAACGATGCCGAATCAGTGAAAGGGCATCGTTAACGAAGAATATAGCAGTAGGGTAGTGGCGCTAACCAATGCGCCATCGTTAGGCACATTATAGGCCACAGCCCGCATAGGCAGGCTGGGCGCACGTTGTTTTGCTAGGAAGTGATGTGAAAAATCCTCAGCCTTAGTTCACGACGATCAGCACGGTGCTATCTACTGTGTTTGCCTTGATGTCAGCCTCGGTAGTGCTGACGGCTTTGCAACCAAAGTTTTGGTACAAGGCTAACTGGTCGTCATAGTGTGGGCTTTTTGTGCCGTTGCGGTCGATAAAACCGCTTTGGCCGGGGGGCATGGCATCACAAAACTCTACCTTGTCTTCTAGAAACACAATGCGGTTGTTTTCAGTGCCACGGTTTTGATAGCCCGTGAAGCTGAAGGTGTTGCCCGCTGTTGTTTGTGGGGTGCCGGTAAAGTTTCTATCGCTAAACTTATGTACGGAGCTGCTCAGTTTCCAGGTAGACATATCCGCGCCATGTTCCGTGCTCAGGCGGTGATAGGTGTTTTCTAGGGCTTGCTGTATGACTTCGCTAGAGGGGTGCTGAGCAAAGAAGTTATAACGATTGGGGTCGGGGTTCTGTTCTAACGCCAACGCACGCAGCAGTACTTTGGTGCCCATACTTAAGTTAATAGAACCTGGGTTGGGGCCCGTGGTAGTAGCAAAGCCGGTATTGGTGTAGCTTGCTTTATGGGCTTCAGGCAGTGCGGGCACTAATACCAGCTTGTACATTTCCTCTAGCCAGGTTTTAAAAATCAAACGTTCTGGGCCGTTGTTGAAGCCTTGGCCATCATCGGTTTCTAAACCATCCCACGCCACTAATAAGGTTGTCATGTCGTGTGCAGGGCTAGTGGTTGCCTGCGTGGCTGCCGCGCTTTGTAGGTGTGGCTGGAAATAGCGCCAGTTCACATCGTGATAGGAGGCTTGGCGATTGAAGTCCCAAATTTCTTGCAGGGTAAAGGTGTCTTTTTCAGCAAACTGCACGTTCAATTCGTTAACCCTATCTCCATAGGTCCAGTAATACGCATCGGTATTGGTTTTATCTGGTGCGGGACGGTTATTCCAGTTGCTTAGGTAGCCTTGTTGCGGGTTGTAGGCTTTGGGTGTGGCGCTAAAGTCGTGTATACCTTCCCATTCCATGCTGCCATCGCCCAACGCGGGAATACGCATGTCTTGATGAGCGGGGCGTTTAGGCAGGAAACCTGGGGATACATAACCGATGTTGCCGTTCTTGTCGGCGTAATACCAGTTAATAGATATAGCCATTTTTTCAGCTTGGGCTAAAAACTCTTCCCAGTTTTGAGCCTTGGCAATATTCAGCCATGCCAACAAGGATTGCACCTCGTAGCCATCCCAACTGCGCTTTTTACTGTATGCCACATTGTTGGCACTATCTACTGTCATGACGGGGCCATGCAGTGTACGTTGGAAGGTGACGGCGGTGTCTGGCTGGCCTTTAACCTTAATGGTTTCGTGGCGCTCTTCCATGTTCAGGTAGTCGTTGTTGTAGCGGTATTGCTTAGGGTTATGTGGGTTAAGTTGTTCTTGGTAAATGTCCACCACATCTTGTGGGCCAGCTGTTGCCCCCCATGCAATCTGATTGTTCGTACCAAACAGCACGATGGGATAGGCAAAAGGGGTGTTGCCCGAAACGTTGAACCCCGCACCGTGTAGGCCAATGCCGTAGGTGTAGCTGGGGTTATACCAACCAAATTGGGGGCCATTGATCAGAATGGTGGCGTTTTCTTTGACACGGTGTGGCTGGGTGGACCAGAGGTTACTGGCTTTAGGAACAAAGTCAGGCCCCGTACCACCCCAGCGCGTTGCGGTGTCTTGCATAATGGCGTGGGCGGTGTGGCTGGAGAGCGCGGCCAGTTGTTGTGGTGCTGGCTGCTGCAAGGATACCGGTGTCTCAGTTGTAGTGTTGGGCACTGTCGTAGGTGAGTTAGGGTCATTCACCCATAACAACTCATTGAAAATATGCTGTGCTTGCTCTTTGCCGTGTTTGGCTTCTAAGTCGTTCAGTAAACTTAAGGACCCCATTTCTAAGTTCACATCGGAAAAACGGTTTGCCATGGAGCCCACCCAAATCATCGCTACATCGAAGGCCGATATAGTGGTAGGGTGGAAGTCAAAGTCTACGTATTCTTTGGGTAATAGCGCAGGGTTTTTAAGCACCTTGGCTAAATAAGCGTTGTAGCCATCGGCGTAGCCTTGGAAGATGGCGGCATCGTCTGCTGATAATGCGGCTAGCTGTGTGTGAATGGATTCAGGATTAAAGTTACGACGTACGTTAATGTCGTAGTGTAGGTAGGCGTTGTTATCGCCAGCACCTAAAACTTCTGCCGTAGTACCTACAAATGAGCGGCGCGCCATATCCAATTGAAATAGGCGGTCTTCTGCAACCGCATAGCCGTAGCCATAAAACAGCCCATAGTTGCTGTCAGCAAAAACATGAGGCACGCCATAGGCATCCCTATTGATTTCTACGGTTACGGGTGCCGCATAAGCGGCGCTTAACAGGGCACTGGCCAATAAACTCAAACCAAAAGCCGTTTTCTTCAAAGCAGAGGATCGCACTCGTTGTCTCCATGCGCTATACGGGTATAGCGGTTAATACATTACTTATTTTTGATTAATTAGAGTAATTCTGTAATGTTTAAACTTGAAATAAGGGCTTGTACTAGTTGTTCTCCTTTTGCATGCTCTATGCGTTTCGTGTTTTCTATAGACTTGTCAATAGTTCAACAATAGTTGTATTATTGATTTATGAAAGAAGCTCAAGTACTCAAATCCTTATCCGCACTGGCTCATGAAGCGCGTTTACGCGTGTTCCGGGCATTAGTAGTGGCCGGCCCCGATGGCCTTACGCCTAGCACATTAGCCGAGAAGTTAGACATTGCACCGAATGCGCTGTCGTTTCATTTAAAAGAGCTGGCATACGCCGAATTGGTGACCCAAGAACGTCAGGGACGCAACGTGCTGTATCGCGCAACGTTTTCTGCCATGAACGAATTGTTAGCGTATTTGCTGGAGAACTGCTGCCAAGGTGCCGCATGTTTACCTGATGTGAGTGTGTGTCAGGTTGAACACGACCACAAAGCGTCGTGTTGAGTCTTGTGACGGGGAATAGCTAGCAAATGTTGATCGCCATTCTGATTTTTGTGTTTACGTTGTCGTTGGTCATTCTACAGCCGCGTGGGCTGGGTATAGGGTGGGGGGCTCTGCTCGGTGCAGCTTTAGCACTGTCGTTTGGGGTGGTGCAATGGGCCGACATTCCAGTGGTGTGGGGCATTGTGTGGAATGCGACAGCCACCTTTATTGCCGTCATTATCATCAGCCTTTTGTTAGACGAGGCGGGGTTCTTTGAATGGGCAGCATTGCATGTGGCCCGTTGGGGGCGTGGCAGTGGTCGTAGGTTATTTGCGCTGATTATTTTGCTGGGCGCGGCTGTGTCTGCCTTGTTTGCTAATGATGGGGCTGCGCTAATTTTGACACCCATTGTCATGGCGATGTTAGTGGCGATGGGGTTTTCAGCGGCGGCAACATTGGCGTTTGTGATGGCAGCAGGCTTTATTGCGGATACTGCTAGCTTGCCGCTTATTGTGTCGAACCTAGTCAATATCGTGTCGGCGGACTATTTCAACATAGGCTTCAATGACTATGCTGCGGTGATGGTGCCCGTCAATATGGCATCAGTAGTCGCTAGCCTTGGCGTACTGCTCTTGTTTTTCAAGCGTGATATTCCTCAACACTACGATATGGCACAGCTTAAATCTCCCTCGGCAGCCATTAAAGACCCCATGACCTTTAAAGCTGGCTGGGTGGTGTTGGTCTTGTTGCTGGTAGGGTTTTTTGCGTTAGAACCGCTAGGGGTTCCAGTGAGTGCGGTAGCGGCAGCAGGTGCAGTACTGTTACTTACAGTGGCGGCACGAGGCCACGTGATCAGCATTCAAAAAGTACTGTGGGGTGCGCCATGGCAAATTGTGGTGTTCTCGTTGGGTATGTATTTAGTGGTGTATGGCTTACGTAATGCAGGCCTAACGGACCATATCGCCGTGTTGCTCAATAGGTTTGCAGAAGGTGGCGTATGGGGAGCAGCCATGGGAACCGGTGTCTTGTCGGCGCTGCTGTCTTCGGTCATGAACAATATGCCTACCGTGCTGACAGGGGCGCTGTCTATAGAGGCGTCTACTGCAAGTGGCGCGATCAAAGAGACCATGATTTACGCTAACGTCATTGGCAGCGATTTAGGCCCCAAATTTACCCCTATTGGCAGCTTGGCAACCTTGTTATGGCTGCATGTGTTAGCCAAAAAAGGTACCACCATTGGCTGGGGCTACTACTTCAAAGTAGGCGTGGTGCTTACGGTTCCGGTATTGCTGATTACGTTAGCGGCACTCGCCGTGCGTTTAGGCGCTGGTTTGTAATATTCCAAAGGGAAAATGTCATGATGAATATCACCATTTATCACAACCCCGCCTGTGGCACGTCCAGAAATACCTTGGCCATGATTAGGAATAGCGGTGTTGAGCCCATCGTAATCGACTACTTGCAAACGCCCCCTGCTAGGGAAACCTTGGTGGGTTTAATTACGGCAATGGGTGTGCCTGTGCGTGACGTATTGCGTCAAAAAGGAACCCCATACGATGCCTTGAACTTGGATGATGCCGCGTGGACCGATGAGCAGCTTATAGATTTCATGGTGCAGCATCCTATTTTAATGAATAGGCCTATTGTGGTGACCCCTCTGGGGACCAAGTTATGTCGGCCTTCCGAGGTAGTGCTGGATATGTTGCCGCAACCGCAACAGGGAGCATTTGTTAAAGAAGACGGTGAGGCCGTTATTGATGAAAAAGGACAGCGAATTGTTAAGCCCTGATGTACCTAATGTAGACGAACAGCTGTTTGCTGCACCTGATCTATCACGCTTGTTTCCTCGCGAACATGCGTTGCATGCACCTCGTATATTGCTGCTGTATGGCTCTATACGCGAGCGTTCGTACAGCCGGTTAGTTACCGAAGAAGCGGCACGCTTATTGCAAAAGATGGGGGCCGAAACCCGTATTTTTGACCCACGAGGGTTACCTCAGCCTGATGGGGCTACGGACGATCACCCTAAAGTCAAAGAACTACGCGATCTTGCACAATGGGCAGAAGGGATGGTGTGGACGTCGCCCGAGCGGCATGGCGCCATGACCAGTATTTTGAAGGCTCAGATTGATTGGATACCGCTGTCGGTAGGTGCAGTTAGGCCCACACAGGGTAAAATCTTGGCGGTGATGCAGGTGTCGGGCGGCTCTCAATCGTTTAATGCGGTGAATCAAATGCGGGTACTTGGGCGTTGGATGCGCATGCTGACTATCCCCAACCAATCGTCGGTGGCAAAAGCGTATTTAGAATTTGACGAGGCAGGCAGGATGAAGCCATCGTCTTACTATGAACGTATTGTGGATGTGATGGAAGAGTTGATGAAGTTCACCTTGCTGACTCGTGATTGCGCGGGCTACTTGGTGGATCGCTACAGTGAAAGACGAGAAAGCGCCGAGCAGTTGTCGGCACGTGTGAACCAGCGCAGTATCTAGCCTTTATGCTTTTACACCGTACGCATGTCACCATCATTTTAGGTATTGCGCAGACGCTGGCGTGGGCGTCTTCGTACTATTTGCTGGCGGTGTTGGCCACACCTATTAGCCAAAGCATAGACATCTCGTATTCGTTGGTGTTTGCGGCATTCTCTACAGCGTTGTTGGTGTCTGCCGCCATAGGGCCTATTGCCGGACGGTTAATAGACTGCTTTGGCGGGAGGCCAGTGTTAATGGCTAGCAATCTGGTGTTTGCTGCTGGGTTGTTACTGCTTAGTCAAGCAACGCAGGCTATACATGTATTTCTGGCATGGGCAGTCATGGGTGTAGCCATGGGCAGCGGCTTGTATGAAGCCGCTTTTTCAGCGGTGGTACACCTGTATGGACAAAAAGCGAGGGGGGTGATTACCGGTATTACCTTATTTGCGGGCTTTGCCAGTACGGTAGGCTGGCCGCTTTCTGGCTATTTGGAAGGTGTGTATGGTTGGCAAACGGTATGTGTGGTGTGGGCAGCGTTGCATGTGCTGGTAGGGCTGCCATTAAATGCGTGGTTATCGCAAGCAAGTCCAGAAAAAGTAGCTTCTACCCGCAGTGCGGGCACTAGCCCTGTGGTTGAAGCCACCAGTAGCTTGGCGAATAAAAACCGCCGTAGAAATGCCTATTTGATGGCGTATGTGTTTGCGGTGTCATGGTTTATTAGCACAGCGATGGCGGCACATTTGCCACAAGTCTTGCAAGCCAGTGGGGCATTGTTAGTGGTGGCGATTGCCGCAGCGGCCTTAGTGGGGCCCGCACAAGTGGCAGGGCGTATGTTGGAATACGGGTTTCTGAAGCACTCACACCCGTTGCTGTCGGCGCGTTTGGCAATTCTGGCCCATCCGTTGGCAGCATTATGTTTAGGTGTGTTTGGTGCGTCTGCTGTCTACGCGTTTACGATTTTCCATGGTTTGGGCAATGGCATTTTGACCATTGCTATTGGTACCTTACCGCTGAAAGTGTTTGGCGAACATGGTTATGGGCAGCGACAAGGGTGGTTAATGGCCCCCGCTCGCGTGGTGCAAGCAGGGTCACCGTTTTTGTTTGGGTTAGCGTTGGCAAGTTGGGGCAGCCAGGCACTGTGGTTATCCGCGTTGTTAGCTTTAAGTGCATTCATAGCATTATGGGCGATGCGCGTCGATACTCAGCCTAATTAGTAGCGTTGTATGCCGCACAATGGGCAGTTTGAAAACGCCAAAATGCAGTAAGCTCATAAGATCTCCCTTTGCCTTGTAAAGCCTTAGCTATGAGCCATGTCTATTTTGCCAATGTTCACTGGCAGCGCCAGAGTGATGAAGTATTTTCCGATAACCGGTACAGCCGTTTGCACCACTGGACTTTTGATGAGGGCGTCAGTATTCCCGCTTCGTCCTCTGTGCATTCCGTGCCGTTGCCGTATTCAACATTAGCAGCGGTTGACCCTGAGGAAGCATTGGTGGCCGCAGTGTCCAGTTGCCACATGTTGTGGTTCTTAGGGATCGCAGCGAAGAAAGGCTGGGTGGTAGATAGCTACGATGATGCACCGCAAGGCAGCATGGGTAAAAACAGCCACGGCAAAATGGCGATTACGGCGATTGTGCTGAAACCCAAAATTGTGTTTTCGGGTGATTATGAGCCTACGCCTGCAGAGATAGAAAAAACGCATCATCAAGCACACGAAAACTGCTATATCGCTCACTCTATTGTGGCTACGGTAACCGTAGAAAGTTGAAAGCGCGGTATAGTTTCACGCTATGTCTGAATCAGCGAAGCCCACTCGTCCTACGTGCGTGCGTTGCACGCGCCCGTTGTCTCATTGTTTGTGCGCACACATAAGCGTCGTACCTAATCGTACGCGAGTGCTGATACTGCAGCATCCAGATGAACAAAAGCACCCCTTAAACACCGCTCGTTTAGCGGTGTTGGGTTTGCAGCATGCAGAGCTATGGGTAGGGGAGCACTTTACTCAGCTTGAAGAAACGTTGTCGACGGTGGAGTCGGCATGCTTGTTGTTTCCAGCCCAAGAGGGCTGTGCAGTACAGCCGTTAGCGGCTATAGGGCCTGAGCAGTCATCGCTGTTGATTGTGCCGGATGGCACGTGGCGCAATGCACGTCAAATCATTAGGTCTAACCCCGTGTTAAGTGGCTTACCTCATCTGAGCTTACCCTTGGGTGAGCCTTCTTTGTACCGTGTACGTAAGGCGAGCGAACCGGCTGCGGTAGCAACTATTGAAGCCATTGTGCGCACGCTAACTGTGCTAGAGCCAGAACAAGACTTTCTGCCCTTATTAGCTCCTTTTACGGTACTGGTTGAACAGCAGATTCAAGCGATGGGTGCCGAGGTGTATGCCCGTAATTATCAGCGGGGCTAGCTGTACCGTCATCATGGCCCGTACTGAGCCATGATGACGTGTTAGGGCTTAGGCAGTGCGGTGTTCTGCGGGGGATAGACGTGTAATGTCAACGCTAGTAATACGACGGTTAGCCATCGCGGCAATATCAAAACGTAGATCGTCTAGCGTCATGCTGGCACCCACCTCGGGCAGTGTGCCAAACAAATCCAACAGTAACCCAGCAATAGAGGTAAAGCCTTTGCTGTGCGCCAGTAGAGCATCGCTTTCTATGACCTGAGCTAGGTAGTGCAGATCGGTGGCGCCATCTACGCGCCAGTGATCAGGTGCTATGGCTTCAATAGCAGGGTGTTCATCCTCATCGGGGAACTCACCCGCAATCGCTTCTAGAATATCGATGGGGGTTAGCAAGCCTTGAATCATTCCATACTCATCTGTGACCAGCACTAACTGCCCACGCGATTTCTTCAGTATCTCCATCGCATGTAGTACGCCGGTGGCTTCATGCACAATGATGGGTTCACGCAGGCAGGGAAGATGATGTAAATCGCTACCATCCACCATATCGGCCATGAGGTCTTTGGCGCGGGCAACGCCTAAGGTGTTGTCCAGTTGGCCTCGGCTGACGGGAAAGAAGCTATGTGGGGTTTCACGTAGAAGCTGCTGTATGACGCTAGGGTCATCGTCTAGGTTTACCCACGATATTTCGGCACGCGGGGTCATAATCGAACGTATGGATCTCGCACCTAAGGTGAGTACGCCGCTAACCATGTTGCGTTCTTCAGGGCCAAAAGCATCTTGGTTGCCATGTAGTGCATTGTGGTCGTCTGTATCGTTGTGTTCTGAGCGTTTTCTATCGCCCAGCAAGCGTAATACCGCGTCGGCTGTACGGTCACGCAATGGCAACCGTGCTTCATTTTTAAGTGAACTTCGGCGGGCCAATTGATTGAAGAACTCAATCACAATAGAAAAACCAATGGCAGCGTATAAGTAACCTTTAGGAATCTTAAAGCCCAAGCCTTCGGCTGTTAACGTTAAACCTATCATTAATAAGAAGCTTAAACACAGCACCACCACGGTTGGGTGGGCGCTAACAAAGCGGGTTAGTGGCTTAGACGCCCACATCATCATGGCCATAGAAATCACTACCGCCGCCATCATGACGGGCAGTTCATCCACCATACCAATAGCGGTAATGACTGCGTCTAACGAGAAGACGGCATCCAGCACAATAATCTGCGCTACCACTACCGCGAAACTGGCGTAGATTTTAGAGCTGCTTTGTTGATGGGGTGTACCTTCCAAACGTTCATGTAGTTCAGAGGTGGCTTTAAGCAAGAGGAATAGCCCGCCTAAAAGCAAAATTAAATCGCGCCCTGAAAAGGAGAACGACGCGATAGAAAACAAGGGTGTGGTTAAGGTGACTAACCACGACACAATGGTGAGCAGGCCTAAGCGCATCACTAAGGCGAGAGACAAGCCAATTAAGCGGGCTCTATCGCGTTGATGCGGTGGGAGCTTATCCGCCAAAATGGCGATAAAAATCAGATTATCTATACCCAGTACAATTTCCAGTACGACCAGAGTCAGCAGACCCACCCATATATTGGGGTCTAAAAGCCATTCCATATAAAGCCTACAAAAGTAAGTAAAACCACAGGTGGCACATCACAAACTAAGGTGATGCGCAGAGTTATGCGCGCACAGGGCGTAGGTGTGCGAGGCAGACGCTTAGATGCGTGGTGGTTTTCGTCGTGGGGGGTAGGCCAATAGATGTGTGGTAGCGCTGTAGCCGTACCATTCTTGGCATAGTAAGGGCTGTGGCAGAGAAAGCTCTGCGCAGTTTACCGAGTCGCTAATGTCTGCATGTACGGCTTGCTGAGAGGCAGGCTTGTCCAGAAAGAACGCGGTGCGTTTTAGTATGGGGCTGTCATTCGATGTGGCGGTATCAGCGGCCTCGGGAGTTGAGGCCGTGTGGGGCACAGTAGGTATGTCGGCTAGCGACTCTGCCAAAACCTGAATAGGTAGAATGAACAGTAAAAAGATGACGATAAATCGTCGCATACCAGAAGAAAGAAGTTAGAACCCGTTCAGTATAACGTAAGCTTTGGTGATTTCACTAGGAAAACGCTAACCACAAGCCAGCAAGTACAACGATCACAACGGTTGCCCAGCCTAGGCGGTCTACGTAACGGTGCAATAAGCCTTCCATACGCGGGCCACCCCAAGCCAGTAAGCCTGCCACCAAGAAAAAACGCATTCCGCGGCCTATCAGCGACGCCAGTATAAATGGAGCAAACGACATTGCCATGGCACCACCAGCGATGGTGAATACTTTAAAGGGGATAGGAGAAAACCCCGCTACAAAAATAGCCCAGAAGCCATAGTCTTTAAACCAGGCAATGGCCGTTTGGTAGGCAGGCCAATAACTGCTACTTTCTAGCCAAGTTTGTATGGAGCTAAAGGCGTAGTAGCCAATTAAATAACCCAGTATGCCGCCTATTACCGAGGCTAGCGTGGTAAGTAACGCAAACCACCAGGCACGTTTGGGTGTGGCCATGCACATGGGGGCGAGCATCACATCGGGCGGAACGGGAAAAAAAATAGACTCAAAGAAACTGAGGGTGCCAAGAATAAAAGGCGCTTTGGGGTCACGAGACCACGTCATGGCGCGAGCATACAACGGTGAAAAAATCTTCATATAAGAAGGCAGGGACGCAGTCAGTAGGTTAAAAAGTGAGCTAGCTCACGTGGGCACATAGGTATGTCCGGATTGTGCTGTATAAGTTCCAACGACCACTCTACAAAACAACGTACCCGCTTCGATAAATGCTTATTACTGGGGTACAGAATATGAATAGGCCTAGCGCTAAAGTGCCAGTTAGGGAGTACCGGTACTAACAGCCCTGCTTGTACAAAACTTTTTACTGCAAAGGGTGACCCCGGGCAGATCC
Organism: Paenalcaligenes sp.; assembly: GCA_052103955.1. Classification (GTDB taxonomy): domain Bacteria; phylum Pseudomonadota; class Gammaproteobacteria; order Burkholderiales; family Burkholderiaceae_B; genus Paenalcaligenes. Next base: position 58,549 of record JBQELO010000018.1, read on the forward strand.
CCGCACCGGCTATGCATGAGGTTATCGCGATATCGGGATCATCGAATTGCATGCCGTCGTGATGTGGTACTTCAAACTCCTGTTTGCCCGAGTATAAATGCCAGGCCAAAGGCTGACGTTGGCCTGCAAACCAGGAAAGGCGGCTATGGGTAGACAGCTCGCGTGGGTGCTGTGGTGTACCTGCGCTTTGTAAGTAGGAGGGCGCTGCATACAAGCCAAATTGCACATCGGCCACGTGTCTGGCGATGTGGCTGGAGTCCTCTAATGGGCCGCCCCTAAAGGCACAATCTATACCGTCTTCTAGTAGATGGCTCACTCTATCGCTTGCACCCAGTTGTAAGGTGATGTCGGGGTAGTGTTGTTGAAACTCATGCAGATGTGGGGCCAAAATCCAGCGCGCTACTGAGACTAAGGCTTCTACGCGCAATTTGCCCTTGGGCTCAGACGTAGCACCTTTTAATGTGCTTTCTAGCTCGTCTATATCATGCAGAATCGCTTGGCATTTGGCGTAATAGGCTTTGCCATCTTCGGTCAGGGTGAGAGAGCGGGTGGTACGGTGCAGCAGCCTGACATCCAGATAGCGCTCTAAGTCAGAAACACGTTGCGACACGCGAGCTTTAGGCAGCGCGAGTAGCTCAGCCGCTTTGGTAAAACTGCCGGTTTCTACAACCTGGGCAAACGCCTGCATGGCAGCCAGTTTATCCATAAAACATTATTAATGAATAGTGAACAATGATGGTATTTTCTACATACTATACCTGTGTTTTGAGTGTAGGGAATTGACAGGTAAAGAGTTGTAAGCATCTGATGGCATTGTTATTGACGATATGCTTGATATTTAATTGTTCAGTATTCTTTAACAATGAAATCAAAATTCTCCTCTTACTGCTTCAGGGCTTGATGTGTAGACTTCTACCTACTTACTGTGGAAGGAGCCTGCGCAAATGATGAATTGTGATCCAGTAACCGGTGCGTGCGTAGTGCCGGAACTAAACACCGCCACCAACACAAAGCCAGAGCTGTTGCGTCAGGATTTGGCCGTGCATTACGTGGGTGATCCCATGTGCTCGTGGTGTTGGGGGATTTCGCCTACGGTGAAACGCCTAGCCGCTTTTTGTGCTGATGAAGGCATCGCATTCTCGCTCACAATGGGCGGGCTACGTGCTGGCGGGGGCGACCCATGGAGCCCACAGTTTAAAGATTTCTTGCGTAACGAATGGCAGCACATCGCTCAAGTAACCGGTCAACCCTTTGGGTTTACGTTGCTGGATGCAGCTTATTTTAATTACGACACCGAGCCAGCATGTAGAGCAGTCGCCACCGTAAAACTGCTACAAGCCAAGCATTCCTTACCGGAGTCTGTGGTGCTAACATTTTTTTCTGCCGTTCAACAGAAATTTTATGTAGAAGGGCAAGACACCACCAACGTGGACTTCTATGCCGACCTTTGTACCGTAGTAGGTTTGAATGTGGCCGAGTTTACGGCTTTGTTTGACTCACCAGAAGCTAAGCAGGCAGTACATCAAGAATTTGTACGTTGCCGACAATGGGGGGTACGTTCCTTTCCTACTATTTTGTTGGAACGTAACGGGGACGTCTCGCCCTTGGCTGTAGGTATGGTCCACACAGACCAATTGCTCGCCACACTGAAACATGAAATAGAAGCCTAAGGAGCACTTAATGCATTACATCCTTCAAGTTGATTTTCCGTATAACGGTCCATGGGGCGCAGAGATGGTGCCTGCGATGGAAGGCTTGGCACAGTCCATTGCTCAAGAGTCGGGTTTGATCTGGAAAATTTGGACAGAAAACGAAGCGGGTAACGAAGCAGGGGGCATATACCTGTTTGCTGATCGTGCCAATGCAGAGCGCTATGTAGCACTGCACTCTGAGCGCTTAAAACAGGCGGGTATTTCTCGGGTGAATGCCAAAATTTTTGCGGTGAATGAGGCGCTTTCCAAAATAGATGGATGGAGCCTCTAAGCCCAGTACCTTATTAGGTCAACAAATTATAGGGAGTACAGAATGCAGGATAGTCATGAGCGTTATGGTGTGGTTTCTAGGGTGTTGCACTGGGGGATGGCTGCCATCTTCCTATGGCAGTTCTTGGGCATGGTGCTACTGACTATTCTGGGCGAAACACCGCTTACGTATTTTTTCCTAGGCACGCACGGCCCATTGGGGGCGGTGTTGTTTGTATTAATTGCTATACGTTTAGGGTGGTATGGCCGTAACGCGAGTAACCGCCCAGAACAAGACGCATCCTGTAGTGGGAAATTAGCAGGCATGGGGCACAAACTGCTGTATGCGTTAATGATAATTGTGCCGCTGTTGGCCTTGCTGCGTAGTTATGGCTCTGGCCGTGCGTTTGCACCGTTTGGGATTCCACTTTGGGGCGCGAGCGAACAGAAAATTGACTGGATGATTGCAGTGGGTAATGCGGCGCATGGCATTTTAGCGTGGGTGTTGCTGGCAATGATTGCAGGCCATGTAGGCTTTGCGCTTTGGCACAGAATGGTGAAGCGTGATCAGGTCTGGAGCCGGATGGTGTAGATAGGCATGTAGCTGTTAATTACATAGTTTGAGGGTCTTGTAACCTCCAGAGGCAATGCTTCTGGAGGTTTTTTATATGCAAATTGTTGTTAAGAGTTTTTCTGATAATGATGCAATGGTGGGTTTGCTAATCCTAGAATGAAGGGATGTACCTTACACGTTATAAACTATGTTTTATAGGCCTCTTTATGTACCTAATGGTTTCGGTTGTTTAGATATCGATTGTTAGCATTTCATTTCATTGAGAGAAGCTCTATGAGGTTCTTTAGTGTTGCATCATCCATATAGTCGTTTTGGCGTAAGTAAAACTCATAAATAAGCCTAATGGCATGGGCCTCTGCCTCGGGCTGAAGGCTTAAGTCTTCCTGTAGAAAAAAACGTTTGGATTTAGCGATGATTTTTTCAAGCGAATCTAAGTCAACTAACATAGGTGGTGGATAAATAGGGTTACGCAGATAGGGGTTTCCTTCGCCTGAAGCCAGCCAACCTACAGACAGTTTTGTGGCTGCTGATATCTTGAGCAAGTCTGATCGAGAAGGTTCCGCAGAACCTTCACGCCAGTTTTGAAGTACCGAAATTGGTATACCCATTTTTTCAGATAAGTTCTTGTCGTCTCCAACTTGATCAACGGCAAGACAGATTCGATCTGAGAATTGCTTGAAATTATTTTCCATATGGCGAGTAGGTTAATGTGCTCAACTGCGAGTAGCAGAGGTTTCCCTAGGCTGTTGTCAAACAAAGTCTTGCGAAATTAGTGCATTAACTTGTCACTATGGATTTTATTTGACAAGATAAGGCTTGAAATCGACAAGATCTTACCGTATCGTTCGATTTAAACAGAAAAACTAACTAAATACATATTTATTTACATTTTTTTTTGTTTTTTGAAAAAATATGTGGGCTTCCCATAAGAAATGGCTATTTTCGCAGACGCTACTTCAGTGGGGAAAAGTATGGGTTGGCCCGAGGTGCTGTTTTGGCTTTAGGAGAGCAAGGTTTGGAACCATTCGCTGCAGAGAGAATTTTTCTGTTATCAGACGATGATGTAATGATGAGAAGTCTCGCTGATGATTTAGTTTTGTGGGGACTACCAATACGTGCGGTACAGGTAGAGACAGCATCATTTCTTAAAACAATGAGCCATGAAGTAAGCGACGAAATTGTTTTGATTCAATTGCGAAGTGATACTTTATTGACAGATATTAGTAGGTTACGAGTTGACTTTCCTACAGCAGGAATACTGGTTCTATATGCAGATCGCATTGTGACAACAGAGAAAAGTAGTTTGTTGCTACTAGCTGGTGCTGATATTTGTTTTGATGAGGGAGTCAGAGGGGTGGAGGTGCTCGCGAGTATTCAAGCATTACGTAGACGGGGTTTGGCTTTACGATCCAAATACAGCATGTTGGAGATGGGCCTTGAACTTGAAAAAAAACATGATAATGCGGCTAGAGAGCCCGAGATGATTGCTGAGCCTAGTGGTGTATTAGCGTGGGAGTTGCGTGAAGGAGGTTGGCGTTTACTTACACCCCAACGCCAGTCTATAGCTCTGACTGGGGCTGAACGACATGTTTTGCGCACATTGTTGAAGCATAGCCCTAATCCTGTTTCCAGAGAGGAACTGTTTAGTGATCAACGAGATAGTACTCCTCCAAAACGATACATAGATGTAGTGGTGAGTCGTCTTAGACGTAAGGTTTCTCAGTTTGGAGAGCATCTACCTATACATTCAGTCTGGGGAGTGGGCTATGCTTTTTCAGCTGACTAGAGGTCACTCACTTTGAGAGCAAGCAGAGGATGACGGTTCATCTGATTGTGTAGCTGGTTTTTCTTGTGAGGCCCGCAAGGTATCTGGAGATGACCATTGCATCACATTCTCGTTACCAATAATAATGGCATGATTATTAATAATAACATTCACGCCAGCACTAGTAGCCTTTTCAACCACTTCAGCCGAACGTAATGCGTGCCTGATTTTCTCAAGAAGCTCTTCCAACTTATTCTCCTACTTAGGCATGGGCTTATCTAAAAGAAGCAAGCTCTATAACGTTGTTTAAGCTGGCTTCGTCCATTTGGTGGCCCTGACGCAGGTAGAACTCATAGACCAATCGAATAATTCGAGCTTCTGCTTCTGGCCGTAGAGTTAACTTTTGGCTCAGAAAAAGTTGACGTGTTTTTGTTATGACTTCTTCAAGTGAGTCTAAATCTATTTGTGTAGATGCTTGCTGTGGTGGGGTGTTGGGATAAGGGCTTCCCTCGCCTGAAGCGAGCCAGCTAATAGACAAGTTTGATGCTTTTGCCATCTTGATCAGCGTAGAGCGGGAGGGGTCAGAATTTCCAGATCGCCAACTTCTTAGCACTGATGTGGACATTCCCATCTTTTCTGCTAACTTTTTGGCTCCACCAGCTCGATCAATTGCTAAATTGATGCGGTCAGGAAACTCTCTAAACTCACTTTCCATATCTGTATTTGCTGATGTACCCAATGAGTTCTGTGACACGGGCTCTCCTAACTAGCGGTTTTTGAAAAATAAAAATCTTGTCATTTGTTTGCGTTTCCAGGCTTGAATTGCTTGAAAGCGACAAGATCTTGTCGTATTATTCAATCTAGACAGAAAAACTAACGAAAAGACACGTTTTCTTACTTTGCGTGGCTTTTTCTTGTCGGTTTTTACATCAAAAACAAGACTTGCTGATTAATTGACAAGATCTTGTCGGTATGGGTTTTGTTTTGATGCTGTGCGTATTAAGGGTCAGTTCGTAATCTAGATAAATATCAGGCTAAACATTACTTGCTTATGTGCGTAAGCGAGTGGCTCTTTTGCATCCTGAATTTTGAGATTTTACCCTTTGAGCAGGCTTTTGTGTTGGTTACAGGCTTTTGCATGAAAGAGTAAGCGGAACGTCTAGGTCGGTGGTTTGCGTGAGTTTCGTAATGGAGCTCGGTCGTGAGAGCAGTGCTACGGTGGGCTTCCCGCTGGTCAGCATTGAGCCACCGGACATACGTTTTCTTGATTGGATAGTGATTGCATGTAGACCTTGTGTTAAGTCCTTATGGCTCGGTACGCCTGTGTTTGTTGGTGATTATTTAGCAGCCGCTGAGGTAGGCGGTAGTCACGCCATGACTGGCGAATCTCTGATTGATAGGTTAAAGCCAAGGGTACACATGATGAACCACTCTTATAAAACAATATGGAATGAGCAGACCAACACATACGTGGCTGTAGGCGAGAATGTAAGTGGCCGAGGGAAACGCTCAGGCTCCGTGATGATTGCGGTGACAGGACTGGTTTTTGCTGTTGCTTGCGGTTGGTCGGAGATGGCGAGTGCAGGTTATGTAATAGATGGAAATAGTCTAATTTCTGCACCAAATGGGAGTGGCATTACTTGTGCTAGACCGGGAAGCACAGGTAGTTGGACATGTCAGATTCCCAGTGAGAATGGCGGCGTTGCCATTATTAGTGGTATTCAGGAAACTGAACTGAATAATCCCCTCCCTGCGGCAGAGGCATGGAAGGCACAGAGTCTGGCAGCATCTGCGATAGCAGTAGGCAATCATAAAACTAAAGCAACAGGGAAAAATAGCATTGCTATTGGCCTAGAGGCAGAGGCTAAAGGGGAGGGGAATATCTCTATTGGTACTGGGGCAGGAAAAAGTTCTCAAGGTGATAAAAATATTGCTATAGGTAATGCAAGCAGTCAGGAGAATGCTAGTCGTACTATAGTCATTGGCGAGCAAGCGAAAGCAAAAACGTCGGATGTTATTGCTCTAGGTTATCAAGCCAAAGGAGAGGGGAAGAGAGGGATTGCTATAGGCTACAAAACAGTTGCTCAGCATGATGATGGGGTTGCAGTAGGTGCGAGAGCTGAGGCAAGTTCAGGGGCAATAGCTATTGGCTCTTCAGATGAAACACAGGAAGCCACAATAGCAGGGAGTAATGCGGCCATTGCAATTGGTCAAAGGACACGGGCTCTAGGTATTAGTACCACAGCTATTGGTACCGGAGCCTATGCCTTCGGCGTGGGCTCAACGGTTGTGGGTAATGCAGCGGGTGGAGGAACAGAAGGTAAATACAATACCATAATGGGCTATACAGCCGGTTCTAGTATGCAAGGCGATGATAACGTTGCTGTTGGGAGAAATAGCCTTACAAATGCTCAGGTACCTAAAGGGGCTGGTGAGAATACAGCACTGGGGGTTAATGCTGGTGGGCATATAACGGGTGCATCGAATGCAATGGCAGGTGCATACGCAGGCCAACTTTCGATTGGTGACTATAACTCTTTGCTAGGCTATGAGGCCGGGCAAGGCATGGAAGGTAGCAACAACGTTGCTATAGGCTTACAGGCAGGTAAAAAGTCGAAGGTCAAAGACTCTGTCGCTATAGGAGCACGTGCGCAAGCTTTGTTTGATGGTAGTGTGGCGTTGGGGGAAAGTTCGCGTACCGATAAGGCTGTGGCGACTAAAAGTGTAGTAATTAATGGAAAGCACTATGACTTTTCGGGTACTAATCCCCAGTCCACGGTGAGTGTTGGTGCCGAGGGGAAAGAGCGAACGATTACACGTGTAGCGGCAGGCAGGGTTAGCGACTCGTCAACGGATGTGGTCAATGGATCGCAATTACATGCCACCAACCAAGCGCTTGAGACATTGGGGGGGGCTACTTTAACTTTTAAAGGTGATACAGGTTCCACTGAGCGTAAATTAGGTGAGAGTCTTCTGGTTGCCGGCGATGCAAATATTACAACCGTAGTAGATAGTAGTGGCGTGAAGGTTGCGTTGAAAGAGGACCTCATAGGTTTGAACTCCGTGAGTGCAAAGAGTGTCAATATTGGTGGTGGGAGTTTGATCGCTAATGCATCAGGTGTTGTGTTCGGTGCAGGTAAAACCATCAATATGAGCAACAACCAGATTACCAATGTTGCAGCGGGTAGTGACGATACACATGCAGTGAATTTGAGCCAATTAAAAGGCGTGGCAGATATAGCTAATCTGGGTTGGGGGTTGAGTACTAATGGCGGTGCAGCCGAAAATGTAGCGCCAGGAGGAACCGTGGATTTCTCCAGCTCGGACGACAATATCGTACTAACGCAAGCAGGTACAGAGATTGATCTAAAACTGAATGAGGACCTAACCGGTCTGAACTCGGTGGCGTCCAAGAGTATAAACATTGGCAATGGCATGTTTACAGCCAATGAGATTGGAGTATGGGTGAAAAACGGTGCAACCATCAATATGGGTGGGAACAAGGTCACTAACGTTGCAGCAGGCTCAGAGGACATGGATGCGGTGAATTACGGCCAGTTGAAAAACGTGAGTAATAACGTGGACAGTTTGAGTGATAGGGCTGTGAAGTATGACCAGAATGCCGACGGTAGCGTCAATAAAGGACAGGTGACGATGGAAGGGGATACCTCTACAGATGGAGGACGTACCGGAGGCACGAAGTTCAACAATGTGGCGCGTGGCGATATTTCAGAGAACAGTACAGATGCCGTGAATGGTAGTCAGTTACATGAGATGGGCGACAGCATCGCTAAAGGTATGGGTGGAAACTCCACATTTGTAGATGGCAAACTGGTAACAGCGCTTGATGTGGGGGGGAATACCTACAACAGTGTTAATGATGCTTTGGGTGGGCTGGATGGAAGAATAGGTGAGGTTGCGGCAGAAGCTAGCAAAGGTTGGAATATACAAGCTAATGGTGATAGCAGCAGTCAAGTCGCACTAGGTGATACTGTTCAGTTCCTCGATGGTGAGAACATTGCAATTACGCGTCAGGGTACAGAGGTGACCATTGGTATGGCTAAAGATATCAAGGTCGAGAGTGTGACAGCTAAAACTGTAATAGCCTCCTCCGTAGAAACAAAAGAAGTGCGCATTGAAAATGGTCCAGTGATAGACCAAAACGGCATTGATATGCGGGATAAAGCAATCAGTAATGTGGCAGATGGCAAGGCGGCGCAAGATGCGGTGAACGTAAGGCAATTGAATCAAGTTGCAGGAGGGTTACAGGGTCAGGTTAATGATTTGCGCAGTGATTTGCATCGTCAAAAAAATGAGTTGAGGGCTGGGGTGGCGGCAGCAATGGCTACTGCATCTTTGCCACAAGCTTATTTACCGGGTAAGACTATGATGGCGATGTCTGGTGCCACTTGGAACGGTGAAACAGGTATGGCTATTGGATTTTCTGGCATTTCGGACAGTGGTCACTGGGTTTATAAATTGTCTGGTAATGCCTCATCTCGCGGTGACTATGGTGGTGGCGTGGGGATAGGATATCAGTGGTAAGCATTAGATAGTCTGGAGTGTTGGTCTGTGTGGACTGATACTCCACACATCTCTCTCAGTTGTGAAAGTAGAGTGGGGGCAATGTTCACTCTATGTTGTAGGGTGCTCCCTTTTTCATCTTACTGTTTGAGCTGTCCTGTATGAGTCCGTTTTACAGACTAACTAGCGATGAAACCATTATTGAAAATGCTGGGCTTGGTCTTTGCCCTTATGTTGACTGCATGTCAGTCTATACCAGCGAATAAGCCAGAGTTTGCTTCCGAGAAAGCGCTACCGCCTAGGTTTGATCAAGGGCGCATAGCACCGACTCCTGATGGAGTTGGGTACAAAACTTCCGTTGCTATTGTTATTACATTGCATGTAGCACAACAATCTCAGGCCCCAATGTTAATTCCGATAGAGTTGGGGGATGACATGATGCTTTTTGCAGTGCCTACTCCAGTGCTGATACATGAGGATATGGAGCGAATTTCTCCCTTTACTGCTCGTGATCAGAGTACTTTTTTAATGTTGGAAATGACTAGACAGGGTCAACAGAAATTGCAAACGATTACTGAACAGGCTCGAGGCCATTTCTTATTGTTGAGTGTGCAGGGGCAACTAGTGGGCATTCAACGGATTACTGAAGTGATTTCAGACGGGCGTTTAATGATTAACACACAAGGACCCACGCATACACAGGCGATTCTTCGCTTGTTGCAAGGGCGTTAGATAGTGAGCTACAAGCTTTTTTGAAGTGAAAAAGGGTGCTGCTATTAGCACCCTTTTTGTTTGGTAGACTGCATTATTTTTGGTGCTTACGTACCCAGTCGGTGTACTTGGTCATCCAGTTTTGCAGGAAGTCTTTACTGCCTGAGCCTATGTTGCCATCAGCATCAAAGAAACCTTCTTTGGCTTGCAGGAAAATCTCGGGTTGTTGAAGTGTAGGCACATCTAAAAAGGTCAGCACATTACGCAGGTGTTGCTGTGCCAAAGCGGTGCCAATGGCACCAATAGAAATGCCAATGACGCCAGCGGGTAAACCTGTCCATGAGTTTTGACCATAGGGGCGTGAGCCTTGGTCCAGTGCATTTTTCAACACGCCTGGAATAGAGCGGTTGTACTCTGGAGTGACGAACAATAGCCCATTGGATGATTTGATTTTTTCTTTGAATTCCAAAACAGGCTTAGAGGGGCCTGCATCATCATCTTGGTTGTATAAGGGCAGATTCCCAATCTCAACAAAATCAAACTGAAAATCACTGGGTGCCAAGCGCACAATGGCGTTAGCCAATTGGCGGTTGAAAGACTCTTTACGCAGACTACCTACGATCACAGCAATACGATAGTTTTTCATAGTAAACGCATCCTAGAAATGTTGATGAGTATTGGGAAAGCTAATGGCCTTTCAGTACTAGCGGTGGTTCCTACTGCATTCATCATACCAAGCCGTACGCCGCTACTTACTAGAAAAATTATAGCCTTTGATCTAGCAACGTCTGATGACAGTGGTGTGAGAGAATGTAGCGCAAACGTTGTGGCAATAGCGCGTCGCACGTTTGTACTCGTATAAGGTCAGCCATGTTTGGTGATATTCTCAGAGGCATAAGACAGCACGTCTAGAAACTCACAGGGCCTGATGCGCCATCGCCATGGAACAACTACACCAGCTTTTGATTGTTTACGCAGCCTATGTGATTGCTACAGCAAGCCCTGGGCCTAGCAATATGGCGATTATGGGTATGGCCATGAGTAAAGGCCGTGCCTCGGCGTTGTTACTTGCGCTAGGCGTGATCACGGGCAGCTTGTTTTGGGCAGTCTTAGCCGCCACCGGAATTTCTGCAGTGCTGACCACCTATGCCGAAGCGTTGCTGGTAATTAAAGTAGTGGGTGGTTTTTATCTGCTTTATCTAGCCTACAAAGCGGCCAAATCGGCATTTAGCACGAGTGCTTCATCATCTCTGCCGATGGTCTCGGCAACAGCAGGGCAAATTTATCGCCGAGGCTTACTCTTGCACCTCACTAATCCCAAAGCGGTGCTGGCATGGATAGCCATTATGTCGTTAGGGCTTGGGCCAAACTCGTCTAACACTACATTGCTGGCTATTGTGGGTGGTTGTGGTGTGTTGAGTGTTCTGGTGTTTGGTGGCTACGCGATGGTGTTCTCAACAACCCCCATGATTAACGCCTACATGAAAGCTAGGCGCTGTATAGAGGGTGTATTGGCAATTGCTTTTGGCTATGCAGGGCTTCGACTGTTAGTGTCGAAGCTGTAGTGCAAGAGAGAGTGAGAATGTTCTCGTCTGCTCTAACATTTACCGTAAGGTGTGAGCCTAAGGTGTAGGGGCAGATCAGGTCTAAGAGTGACGCGTAGTGCAGGTTGTGGGGCAGCCATACCTGTAGGTGTCGCAAGCGTCCAGCGTTGCAGAATCATGGCGGCAATGGCTTTAATCTCTGTTGTGGCGAGATGTTGACCTAGGCAAACACGCGGTCCCATGCCAAATGGGGCGTAGGCACCACGCGGTGCGCTTTTCTGTTCACGACCAAAACGTTCAGGGTCGTATTTCTGCGGATTGCAATACCATTGCCCATCTCCCTGAAGCAACTGCAAAGGAACCATGAAAAGTGTGCGCTTAGGGAAATGCCACGATCCTAGATCTAAAGGGCTAATAGCGCGTCTCGTCATCAGTAACGGTGCGGCAGGGTACAGACGCATCGTTTCCTCTATGGTTTGTGACAGGTAGGGGAGTTCAGCCAGTTGATCATGCGTAGGTGTAGTGTCCTGCAATACCCGTGAAATTTCGTCTTGAGCTTTCTTTTGACACTCTGGGTTAGCGGCCATACACCATGCCCACCACGTTAAGGTGGCTGCGGTGGTTTCATGTCCAGCCATAAACATCGTCATGCATTCATCACGGATGGCCTGTTGTGACCATTTTTCTGGTTCTTCTTGGTGCAAATGCAGCAGGTAAGACAAAAAATCCTCTGGCCAATCAGTGGCTGGGGTTTGTCGTCGAACAGCGATATGACGATCAATCAATTGCCTTAAGTGCTGTATGGCTTTTGCCTTCTTTCCGGGTAGCCAACTAGGCCAGCTCGCGGCGGCAAAGAATTCCGCATTCGCAGCTTGGCTGGCTATTTGAACGGCTTTCTCTGCTTTTCTGTTGTCCTCTCCTATCCCCGTCGAAAACATGGTTTGCATAATGGCATCCATGGTAAGCGACGTGAGAGCGCTTTCTATACACCAGTTAGGATCAGACGCTGGCCACGTATTGAGAGTGTTGTGTGTCACGTCAATAATGGTTTGATTGGCGTTACGTATGGATTTGGGCGTGAAGTAGGGCTGTAATGCGCGGCGCTTGGCTGTCCATTGCTCACCTTCGGCGATAAGCACGCTGTTGCCATGAAGCTGTGCAAACACACGGATGCCACGCTCCCATCGGGTGAGATTACTGTGATGAGTCACGAGTAATTCGCGTGCCAGTGCAGGGGCGCAGACTACCACTATATGCTCGGGCCAAACCCGTATATGAAAGATGCTGCCAAACTGTTGTTGCCACTCAGAAAGTGTTGCTAACATGTGTTTGGACATGTTTCTGAACAGACGCCAGCCTGTTAATCCTGTTGGTGGCCCGGGAGGCCAAGCCCCTGAGTTAGAGTGATGTGATGCCATGGGAAGGACCCGTGTGGTGAGTGGATGAGCCTACGCAAGTAGGCAATGGGTACAGATTTCTCTGTGTCATGGCTGCTATTGCACCCTAATAGAAAAGAGCCGTATTGAATCGAAACGACATGGTTATACATAAAGAGAACCACCCATTTGCTAGTCATGAATGACAGAAACGAGCACCTAACATGGGTGCCTGACCCGATGGCGCGCGCACCACGCGTAATCGAGAGTGGGTCTATGCCATTGACGGTGCTGTATTCAGGGAAAAATCTAGGGTGTGATGCCATTGTGGCAGTGGTTAGTCGTGATACCAGTGGTGTCACGCTTAGTGATGCGCAGCGCTTGTCTCACTTTCCTGCCTCTCCTTTGATCTGCCTTTCTTGGTACAACACCCGTGGTATAGGGACTATAGCGGGGCAGAAAAAGGGTATTGCGTGGCGTCAGTTTGACGAAAATATTCTGTTTTCAGGGAGCCAATCAACGCCAACGGTAAGTTGGTCCCCGCGTGGAGTACGTGGTGGAATGATGTACTTCACAGTCAGCACGGCGCAGCAATTGTTCAATATTGATGTAACGGCTATACAAGATCGCAGCGTGTGTGCACGGCAGTTGCTTGGAGCGACGTGGTTGGATATGTTGGATCAGTTGGCAGCGTCTAAGGACGATGCCACGATGTTAGACATCATAAAACACCATGTTTTGCCTCGTTGGTCTAGTACGAACCATACTTCTAACTCAGTGCAAGGCGTGCGATATGCTGGACGTAGGTGGGTGGATGGACTAGTGGCAAAAGCGACGCTATGGCAAAGCAGTCGTAGCCTTAGGCAGGTAGAGCGTAGAGTGAAAGCAATGAGCGGACGGTCTTTACGTGAGTGGCAAGTACTGGTCAGCACTGAAAAAGCCTTTTTTGAAGCAGCCAAAGACGATCCTGATGCACTCAATAGTTTGGACTGGGCTGCGCTAGCTCTGGATGCGGGTTTTGCTGATCAAGCGCACTTAAGCCGTGCCGTAAAACGTATTACAGGTTTTCCGCCAGCGGAGTTTGCAAGAAGGTTTGTCGAAGATGAATCTTTGTGGATCTATCGTTTGTGGATATAGCGCGTATGAGTATTGAGATTTTTTGGCGGCTCAGTATGCTAGGCGATACAGAGTGGCTTCTTTATGGTTTGCGCACCTAATGAGGCTTTGGGTAATTACGTAGGATGTGTAGGGGGCAATGGTAAAAGCGTATACCTTTGACAAACAAAGGGGTAATCCATCGTATGTGCTGTTGACGAGCACTAGAGAGCATCACGAGGCTGCATCGTACATTAACTTAGCGTCACGATTAGCTTGTGAAGTGACGGTGATTGAGCAGGAGGGGGCTAAACACAACGTGCGTTTCTTTGCTCCCAGTGGGGAGATGGTGTTCTGTGGGCATGGCACGTTAGCGGCGGCTGCGTGGCTAGAGACATTTCATGGCACACCTCTTCATCAGCACACCTTCTGTACTAAGCATGCTGAAATAGATGTGCTACGTGACAGTTTTGGCTATTACGCCTATATGCAAGAGGCTTACGCGATTGTGCAAGACAATGATCATGAGGTACTTGAGCAGATTGAACATGCGCTGGGAATCAAGGTTGAGCGTGTGTGCTTTTCTGTAGGGGCGGCTCGAGAGAAAGTTGTTGTGCAAGTGCGTGATGTGTCCGAGTTATCGAAAATAGCGCTTTCAGTTAACGTGTGTGATTCTTTTTGTGAAAGCACAAAGACAACGGGCTTTTATGTATATGCCGTAGGTGGTACAGAGGCACAAGCTCACCGCATTATTACTGCTAGGCATTTTCCTTACGGCTGGAAAGGAGAGGAGGACATGGCAACGGCTGCAATTGCCCCAACCATTACTCAACACCTTTCAGTGAATGATGGCTGTAACGAGTTTGTCATTATGCAGGGTGGGCCGCGGAGTGATTACTGTAAGCTCTTCGTAGAGTATATAGATGAGCGAAAAGCCTGGAGCGTGAAAGGTGAGTGTGTGGTGGGCCAGATAGAAGTGATTAAGATGCTATAGCAGCGTTATTAGGTTAAAGTCACGCGCAAAGAAAAAGGACTTATAGCTGTTAAGCTGTAAGTCCTTAATTCCTTGAGGTATTCTTTGGTCGGAACGGAAGGATTTGAACCTTCGACCCCTTGCACCCCATGCAAGTGC
>JBQELO010000019.1:0-70315 GCA_052103955.1 Paenalcaligenes sp.
TAAAACTACAGCCTTCCAAGCTGTTGTCGCGAGTTCGATTCTCGTCACCCGCTTTATTTGGAAACAAATATCCAAGCATTTAGCTTGGGCGCGTAGCTCAGATGGTTAGAGCGCACGCCTGATAAGCGTGAGGTCGGTGGTTCGATTCCACTCGTGCCCATTATATGGTCCGTTGGTCAAGGGGTTAAGACACCGCCTTTTCACGGCGGTAACACGGGTTCGAATCCCGTACGGACTATATCTGGAGGATTACCCAAGTCCGGCTGAAGGGAACGGTCTTGAAAACCGTCAGGCGTGTAAAAGCGTGCGTGGGTTCGAATCCCACATCCTCCTTATAATTAACGCGGGATGGAGCAGCTAGGTAGCTCGTCGGGCTCATAACCCGAAGGTCGTAGGTTCAAATCCTGCTCCCGCAACCAATACAAAACCCCAGTATGAGAAATCATGCTGGGGTTTTTCTTATTGTGCCCTCAGGAAATAACTAAAACAGTTGGTGGCGCAGTGAGCATTTTAGGCGGTTAAGGCACTAACCCTTATGTTTTATGAGGGTAGGGGGACGATGTCTCGCACCATCCCCCAACCTGTGCCCCGTGTTTAGAATCGAATATTCACATTCGCATTTAGCCCGTTTTGTTTGATGCCAGAGCCAAATTGTCCCTGATAAGCAATGCCAAACACGGTATTTTGTTTAAGTTGGAAATCCAGTCCGCCTGAGACCAGTAGTGTATTGCGGCCAATACTAGTGCCGTTAACAGAAAAGTGATTCGATCCTGCAAATCTAGCTTCTGACGCAGGGGTGATATCGCCGAACGCATGACGCCATGCAACATCCGCACGTGCGGTAAGCGGTAGCGTATCCTGATTGAATTCGGCGGTTACTCGTAGCCCCAACGAGGAAAGCCCTGTGTTCATCGTGTTTTTACGTAGGCTTAGGGCTGCACCATGACGATCTTTTTCACTGAAGGCATTGGTATTTAGGCGTACATAAGTAAGGTTGGCATAGGGCTCAATGGCGAGGAGTTCGGTTGCTCTATGTGTGTAACCTAACTCGCCAAACACCTGAAAAGAATTGGCTTTGTAATCGGCAGAGAGAGTGTCTTCAAACCCTGCAAACGCGACTGAGCGCTTCATGTCTATGTTATGCCATGTGTAGGATAGGCCTGAGCGAAAGGCCAGCATACCGTGGGCATAATTGGCCGCTGTGCCACCATAGGCTCCAATAGTGTAATCGTCGCTTTTAGCCGAGGATTGGCGCTCATTCAAACGGAAGTTCGTATGGCTGTAACCTGCCAGTAAACCCAAACGCCAGGTGTCAAAAGCAGGTATATCAACCCCCATCAGAAAACCACTGACTCTGGTTTTGCTTTCTGCCGCGTTGTGGTTGCCGGAAAACGTGGTCCATTCACCAAAACCGTGCGCCCACAGTGCTGGTTGGTCCAAAGAGCGGGTGGCGGGTAGGTCTGTACTAGCAAAACCGGGTGACAACTGCTTATACGCCGCTGTACGGATATAAGCACTGTTGTTGAGTAGGGAAGACTGTATAGCCGCATAAGCCTCACCAGACAGTTGGTCATAGGCCTGACGCGCTTCTTTGCCATTCAGAAATAACAGATGATCGTGCAGGACAGCACCTTCACCCTGACTTTCTAGTGCTGTAGCTGTGCTTCGTTGGTTAGCTGTGGCTGCTATATCCGCAAAAGTAACGGCAGAGCGGCTGGTATCGAGAAAGACATGGTTGGCATCATACTTCAGCGCAAAATCAATGAAAGGTGTTTGGGCAACCAAATCCCCACCTAAGTCGCCGTAGCTACCGCCTAGACCATTGGAGGCGGTAAGCAGTGTGTAGCGCGCTGTAGCACTGCCGCGACCAGCTCCGTGGCGTACAAGTTCAAGTGAGGCGTCGTGATCGATTTGCGCGGCACCATTGACGACGATCTGGTCAGAGCCAGCGCCCATCGATACGCCTGCCACATAGGTAGAGCCTGCTTGCTGATTAAAAGAGCCATTGACGGTTAATGTGCCTAGTGCTTGTTCGGCATAAAGGGCGCTACCGGGGGCTATCTTCCCGCCTTGCGCGAGGGTGAGATCGCCAACAGAACCTGTGCCGGCTAACTGGCCTGCCTGCGAGACGTGTGTCGCGGAGTGAAGGCTACCGTTGACTTCCAAACTACCGCCTACAATGTTGGTGGGGCCTTGATAGGTGTTTTGTCCTGTCAGTACTAACACACCGTCCCCGCGTTTGGTGAGATCGCCTATGCCGGAAATAGAGTTTGACCAGACAGAGGAAAAACCTTGTGTGTCTACATCAAACACACCGGTGTAACGAAGCTCCATAGGGCCATCAACGGCGGCACCCAGATTTAGTAGCCCTTGGCCAAATTTATCGTGATCGGTGTAGCCGGTTGTCGTGGTGGTGGTTAGCAGGGTTTCAATGGTTTGGCGTGCCGTCATGTAGGGAAAGGCAGAGCGTACAACCGCCGCTGCACCGGCCACATGCGGCGATGCCATGGAGGTTCCTTCTAGGTGCAGGTAAGTGCGATTGCTATTGATGCTGTCGCCTTGCGGCCAGGTAGAGTAAATACCGTCCTTATCATCGACATCCATATTACCGCCCGGAGCAGCCATACACCACTCGGCGGCCGCCCCGCACTCATTGCTGTAAGGCGCGAGATTGCCGTGCTTATCAACCGCGACCACGACGATCAGAGAGCCTGCTAAGTCAGAAAAATCCATATTCTGTAAGGCAGGATCAGTAGGGCTTAAGAAACTATAGGTGTTTGGATTTTCAGGATCAAAGGTGTCGTCTTCTGTGTCGACCAAGCGAATTTTTCCGCTACGGATAAAATCAGGAGTAATCAGCGGGAGCATCCCATTTCCAGTGGGCATTGCGGTATAGGCACCGGGCTGATCTTGGCGTTCATTACCCGCAGCAAACACCATCACCACATCGCTGTCAGCGGCATGCTTCATGGCATGGTAGGTTTGCCGTAACTCTTCAGGGCTTTCGGCTATAGGCTGATAGCTTAGTACCTGATAGTGCGGATTAAGTGTGCCATCTGCAAACTGCAGATTTGGAAAAGCGTTAGGCCCATAACTACCATTAATGACTTTTGCACCGTGGTCTGCAGCATAAATCAAAGCTTGGTTATCGGGAGTCCAGTCTGCATCGCGCCCTTCAACTTCAATGGCGCGTAAGGGCATCAGTATCGCGTCATAGGCTACACCTTGCATGCCAGAACCATTGCGGCCAGCGGCGATAATCCCCGCAACATGGTCACCGTGCCCAGCAAGTGAGCCATCTCTCTGGTCAATGCCTGGAAACACATTATGGATAGCTTGATCGTTGCCAAAGTTAAACAACCAAGGTGACACACGACCTGCGTATTCTGGGTGATTGACGTCTAGCCCAGAATCGATCACGGCGACGATAATGCCTTTGCCTGTATAGCCTTTTAGATAGGCGGGCAGGGCATTAATCATGTCTAGTCCCCAGTTGGCATGGTATTCCGCATCGGCTGCCGGTGGAGGTGTTGAGGTGCTTTGTGCATAGATTAAGCTAGGAGTGCTGAGTACCGAGCTTAGGGAGATCAATAGTATTTTTTTTCTCAAACCAGACATAAAAGTCACCCTCACATTATTCATTGTTATGTAGCGCCATAGTAATGGCGCTATGCGGCGATTGGCTATCACTGAAAATGGGTATGTGGGGGCGTGTTGGCTGCTGAATGTACCAGTTTTCAGTGATGGTTTTGTGGTGCGGCTACCAGTACTATAAGTGTCGCGCGCGTGGGTATCGCTGCGTTGTCAAAAAAATATATATATGCAGTGGATGCCTCTTTGGGAGTGAATAATGGCCAAGTTAATCTCTACGCCGATGCTATTACCGTATCTATCTACTAGTCTTTTGTACGTGGCGCTGAGTAACCCCGCTGCGGCAATTAGCTCTCATGTGGTCGAGAATGCCGATGGCACTCCCTTTATTACGCTGCGGTTTTTTGATGTGGATGATGGTTTTTATGAGTATGGTCAAGCGTCGAGCTGGAACCTGAGTGACCAGGACAAAGAACAACTCATTGCGGCAACACACTATTGGTCAGAGATTATTCAGCCCGTACCCGGAAAAAACCCAGCTATCCTGAATGTGGGTACAGCGACGGGGAATTGGGGGGGCTCGGCTTCAAGCCATAATGCCACGATGCAGGACGGTGCGCCTACGACGGTACAGGCAACACTGACCAATCAGTATTACACCAATCTGCTCTATGGCGCGCACGGTGTCATCACGGTAACCAACAAAGTTGGCTCAATGGATTGGTCTACAGCTCCCTATACGCCGTCCCATATCGCACTGAGTAGCGAAACGTCGTTAAGTACAGTGATGATCCACGAAATTGCTCATGCCCTCGGTGTGGGGGCTAATGCGACTATCGTTGGTGCATATAACGGATCGCCAGTGGCACAGTTTAGCGGTGGTTTTGACGTGTGGAGCACGCATTTGCGTGATGATAATGACAATCCTGCAAGCGCTGGGCAATACATATATTGTGATGGTTGCGAGGTTCCTGATGTTCAGGGCGCATTTGATGTACGCAATGATCAAGCCTACTTTACCGGTACGCATGTGAATGAGGTGTTGAATGGGGCGATGAAAGGTCTGCCAATGCGTATTGGTACGGATTATGGCCCTTACGATCAACCATTTTTCAGCCATATAGAGCTAAAAAATGGGGTAATGAGTCATCAGTATTATCGTAATTACACGACGCTGATGGAGGCCGAGTTAGCTGCCTTACAAGATATTGGCTACACCATTGACCGACGTAATTTTTACGGCAATTCTGTGTATGGGGGTGGGCTAACGCTCACCAATAACAATCCTTATTTTGGGCGCAATGCGAGCGGTACTGGTTACCTTGCCAATAGCTATAACGGTGCAACGCTAGGTCTAGGGCTGCATGTGTATGGTAGCCATAACACCATTACCCAGAATGCGGATTTGTTGTCGGCTGGTGCAGGTGGTGGCGGTATTCGTATTGATGGGGAAGGTAATAATCTGAAGATTGCACCGGGTGTGCGTGTCTATGCCGATGGTGAGAATGGTCGTGCGGTTATGTTTGCTTATGGTAAAGATCACAGCTTAACCCACCGTGGGGATGCTCAAGCACTGGGTGACAACGGTGTCGCGGTTAGCTTTGATTTTGGCCATAATTCGCGTGGTGATGCAACGGGTTACCGTGGTTCCTATATTCTTTCTACATACGATAGCACCCCTCAGAAAGACGCACAGATTTGGTCTGAACTGAACGGTGCTTTAGTTTCAAGCTTTGATTTGACGGGGCGTGTGGCTGGGAAAAAAGCGGCAATTTTCATGTCTGAAAATGCGTACGTTGAAGATATCAACGTGATGCAGGGTGCACGTATTTCTGGCGATATCATTTCAGACTACTCGGAACTGGATGACAATCTTAACCTGCGTTTGACGCAGCTTCGTTTCGGTCTAGAGGCTGACGAAGAAGGGCGCGCCACACAGCACGCAGACGCGAATTTTGCCATTGGCTATGCGGGTAACATTGTGGGCCAGAATATCTCCTTCCAAGCGTTAGGGGGCACGTCTGTACTGACAGGTAACCATGACCTCTTTGACGTGTTGGTGGACCGCGATGCAACACTGGCGGGGCGTGGTGAGTACACCATCGCGACGAATCGTTTTTTTACTAACTATGGCACGTTGTTCGTTCCTCAAGTAGGTGACGCCATCACGGTGCATGGCAACTATGATCAGCCCGCAGCAGGTACCTTGCAGGTGGTGTTTAACGATCAACAGCAGATCAGTAGCCTGATTGTGAATGGTCGTGCGGATATTGATGGCAGCATCATGTTTACACCAGAACGCGGCTACTACCATAATGGCTTCAAGGTGACGTCAGACCAGTGGCTGCAAGCCAATGTGCTCAATGGTGGGTTTACGGACATGTCTACCGCGCTTGCGTCTCCAACGCTTACCGCGACAACTACCGATAATGGTCAGAATAGCTATACGGTTGCTTTGAGCCGCCAAGAGGATGCCTATTCGCACTATGCGGATGGTCAGAATGCTCAGGCTGTTGGTGTAGCTCTTTATGGTGTAGCAAACAGCGAAACCCCGGAGCTGCAGGGGTTTATTACCATGCTGGACTTCTCAGCAATAGATGGTTCAGATATTCGCGCCGCTTTGCCACAACTGTCCAGCGAGGCTTATGCGTCTGCACAGGGTGTTTTGATGCAGGACAGTGCGGCAACGCGTAACGCGGCGAATAACCGTTTGCAGCAAGCCTTTGGCCCAGTGCCTACCGTAGCGGTGGCACAGGCGAGCAAGGATACAAGCGGTACAGCTGCTTGGGTATCTCTACATAATCGTTGGAATACGCAATCGGGTAATAGCAATACAGCACGTACTACCTCCACACTGGATGGATTTACCATGGGGATTGATACCAGTCTTAACCAGAACTGGCGTCTGGGTGTGTTAGCAGGCTATGGTCATTCCTCGTTCAAGATCAGAGATCGTGCTGCTTCGGGCTCCAGCAATACCTACAACTTAGGGGCTTATGCGGGGAGTGAGTGGGAGGTTGCCGGTGGGGCATTGGGTCTGCGTAGCGGGCTTGTCTATGCATGGCATGATGTGGACGTGAAGCGCTCTGTGGCGTTTGTTGATTTTAGTGACTCGCTGTCTGCAGATTACAAGGCGGGGACTTTTCAGATTTTTGGTGAAGTGGGCTATAAGCTGAATGTGAGCCAGAATGCCGTGGTAGAACCGTATGCCAGTGTGGCGTATGTTCGCCTGCACACAGACGGCTTTGATGAAAAAGGAAAAAATGGTGTTGCGCTGGCTGTTAACTCTGCCACCATGGACACCACCTTATCGACGCTAGGTGTACGTATTGCAGGTAGTGTGGATCTTGGCAATGCCGCCGTAACAGCGCGTGCTGATCTGGGGTGGAGGCACGCTTCTGGCGATGTGATACCAACGTCAACTGCTAGCTTTATAGCCGGTTCCAACAACTTTGTCGCGCTTGGTAACTCCATAGGCAAAGATACAGCGTTGGTGGAAACAGGATTTGATGTAGCGCTAAGCAAAAACGCCAAGTTTGGGGTGTCGTATCAGGGGCAGTTTGGCTCAGGCTTGAACCAGAACGGTGTGAATGCGCACGTTAACGTGCGGTTTTGAGGGGAAGCGTAGAACGTACATGTGTTGTTCTACGCAGTGTTGCTGACACGGACAACATATCACTGTTGCTGCTATACATAAAAAACGGGGCGCTTTGTGCGCCCCGTGTACTGTTCAATAGCGGCCATTAAATGATGCAGGCCCCACCTTCACACTCATTGCTAGCTTCTATTTCTTCTTGGTTATCAATGAACTCTTGATGCTTTTCGTTGAGTTTTTTCTCCATCTCGTCGTCTAATTCAAAGTTATCAATATCCATGTTTTCACCTAAGCAGAGTTGAGTTATCCGACCCCAGTATAGGTGATTTGTCTAAGCCTCGTCATGGCGTGATCGTTATTATTTATTACGCCACGCTCAGTTCTGCCTCTAGCATTTTCAGCATGGCATGTACCTTAGGTTGCAATTGGCGCCCTAGCGGCCATAGCAGGTGTAAGGCTAGCCCTTCTACTGCCAACTCAGGCAAGACGGTCATTAATTCGCCTCGCTCTAGTTCGTCGTGTATTAACCAGGTCGCCAGTTGTGCAACCCCAAAACCGGCTTTGACGGCGGCTACTTGCGCCTCGCCGTTACCCACTACCATACGCCCCTCTATGGGATGGCGCTCGGTGTGGTGCTGGCTGTATGCGAGTAACCAAGGGCTGGTTGTGCCATCAGCTTTACCGTAAAGCACGGCATCGTGTGTGAGCAACTGTTCTATAGAGTGAGGTGTGCCGTGCGTGGCGAGATACTGTGGGGCGGCACAAAACACTAAGCGCTCTTTACCTAGGTAGTGATGCCCGATGGTAGTAGGCCAGTGGTCTGGACCACCTATGCGCACAGCAATGTCTATATTGTCGTCGTGCAAATCACTAAAGCGGTCGCTCAGTGAAACATGTGGCCGCAAATAAGGATACTGCGCCGCAAATTGCAGCACAGTAGGCCACACATGTAAGCGCCCAAAGGTAGCGGGGGCATCAATGCGTAAACGGCCGGCGGGAGCATGATGGTGTGCGGATAGTACAGCTTCGGCCTCTTTGAGTTCTTTGAGTACGCGCTGGCAGGTGACGTAAAACGCTGCACCGGCGTCGGTGAGCGCTAGGGTGCGAGTCGTGCGTTCAAATAAGCGTACGCCAACTCGGCTTTCTAACTTGGCAACACTTTTGCTAATGGCGGAGTTAGTCAGGTTTAGCCGCTCCGCTGCAGCGGTAAAGCTGCCTGCGTCTGCCGTGGCTACAAAGTTTTCTATGCCTTTAAGGCGTTCACTTTGATTCATGCCACTCCTTTTATTGGGGAAATAAATTCTAGAATAATAGGAATATATATCCAAGATAAGAGTTTAATTCTTAAATAGACTGTATGCCATCCTATCTATAACGGAGAATAGTGATGTTGGTTGGCGTAGCGTCTGATTCTGCAATGGGTGCAGCGAAAAGCATGTGGTCTATTGTCATGCTGGCAGTGGCAGCATTTGTGATTGTGACCACGGAATATGTGATTGTGGGGTTGTTGCCTGTGCTTGCACGCGATATGGGGGTGTCCATATCGGTGGCAGGGCAATTGGTGACGTTGTTTGCGTTTACGGTAATGGTATTTGGGCCTGTATTAACGGCGCTGTTGTCGCATGTGGAGCGTAAACGGTTGTTCGTTAGTATTTTGCTGATATTTGCCGCCGCAAATGCCTTGGCGGCGGTGGCATCTAACTTATGGGTGTTAGCCATAGCGCGATTTATTCCCGCGTTGGTGCTGCCTGTGTTTTGGGGAACCGCCAGCGAAACGGCTGCACAGATTGTGGGGGTAAAACGTGCTGGTCGTGCGGTATCACAGGTTTATCTGGGTATTTCTGCTGCTTTGTTGTTTGGCATTCCGTTAGGAACCTTAGCCGCTACTCACTTTGGCTGGCGCAGTACATTTTGGTTGTTGGCGGGGTTAGCGTTGGTGATGGCGGTGGGTTTGGTTGTGCTGATGCCAACCGTAGCGCAGCCACAAAAAATGCCTATTCGTGACCAATTACGTATTTTTCACGACAGAAATTTTGTGTTGAATATTGTGTTGTCAGTGTTGGTGTTTACGGCCATGTTCACAGCCTATACCTATTTGGCGGACATGTTGGAAACTGTTGCCAAGGTTAAGGCTACGCAGGTGGGCTGGTGGTTGATGGGGTTTGGAGCTGTAGGTTTAGTAGGGAATTGGCTTGGTGGTCGTTATGTGGATCGCAGTCCTTTGGGTAGTACGGTGGTGTTTGTGGCGGTGTTAGGGCTAGGGATGATGGTGAGTGTGCCCGTTGCTCAGTCGTGGTTCTGGCTGGCGATGGCTTTGGCGGTTTGGGGTATAGCGTACACAGCCCTTTTTCCTATTTGCCAAGTGCGGGTGATGAAGGCTGCTACCCATGCACAAGCTTTGGCTGGCACCTTAAATGTCTCGGCAGCGAATGCCGGTACTGGCTTGGGGGCAATGCTGGGTGGGGCGGTGATTCCAGTGTTGGGTATAGAAAGCATTATGTATGTGGCAACAGTTATCGCTGTAGTGGCATGTGCGTTAGCGATAGCGATGATGCGACGCGTGGGCGGCTAGCTGTCATCTGATTGCTTTACAATGCCTGCTATACCTTTGTACATAACGCAGGCCGTATATGACAGCCGCCTTTTTCCTTTTCTGATCCCAGCTTATGCGCATACTAGGACGTTTTGTCGTGGCTTTAGTGGTGGCGGTTGCTGTCAGTGCAGTGGCGGCGGGGGTGTTTTTGCCCGTGGCTGGAGTGCTTGAAGGAGGCGATTTCAATTGTTTTGCAAGGGGTATAGCAGAATGCGTTGAGGCTTTTCAATGGGGGCTGCTGTTGTATGGACCGTGGTTTGTGATAGTGGGTGCCGTAGTGGGCACGCCGTTGTTGCTCATGCTGTGGGCATGGTGGGAGTCATGCCATGGTAGATAGGCGGGAGTCAGAGCGCAGTGCATGGTTCGTGTTTTGGGTGTTTTTGCGCTTGGGCTTAACCTCCTTTGGTGGGCCCGTTGCACATCTGGGGTATTTTCATAGCGAGTTTGTAGAACGCCGACGTTGGCTAAGTGAACAAAGCTATGCGGATCTGGTGGCGCTATGTCAGTTTTTGCCAGGCCCAGCGAGCAGTCAAGTTGGCATGGCGATTGGCTTGTTACGCTCAGGCTATAAAGGGGCGTTTGCGGCGTGGCTAGGGTTTACCTTGCCGTCAGCCATCGTGCTGATCCTCTTTGCGTTAGGGGTGGGCCTATACGGCCATGCGATGCCGGTAGGGGTGTTGCAGGGGTTAAAAATCGTTGCTGTGGCAGTAGTCGCTCAGGCTGTGTGGGGGATGGCACGGCATTTATGCCCCGATGCGTTACGCCTAACCATGATGGTGGCAGCATGTTGTGCTGTGTTATGGCTACCTTTTGCCTTTGCTCAGGTGATGGTTATTGCACTAGCCGCCTTGTTTGGTGTGGTCATGTGCAAACCAAGCGCAAAAGGGGTTACAGAAACCTTGTTTATTCCCATTACGCGACGCGCGGGAGTGTGTTGGTTACTGCTTTTTCTGCTGTTGTTGATAGGGCTGCCCGTAGTGGCGTTGCTACACCCCAGCGCCTTGCTTTCGATGACGGATGCTTTTTATAGGGCAGGGGCTTTGGTGTTTGGGGGCGGGCATGTGGTCCTGCCTTTATTGCAAACTGAAATGGTGCCTACAGGGCTAGTCAGTAACGAGGTGTTTTTGGCCGGTTATGGGGCTGCACAAGCGGTACCTGGCCCGCTGTTTACCTTTGCCGCATTTTTGGGGGCGTCGTTGCAAGGGCCTATTACCGGATGGTGGGGCGGCCTGATTGCGGTAGTGGTCATTTTCGTACCGTCGTTCTTGCTGATTGTGGGGGCATTACCGTTTTGGGAGCAGTTACGTCGTAATCATCATGCCCAATCGGCACTGATGGGGGTGAATGCGGTGGTGGTGGGGCTGTTAGTCGCTGCCTTGTACGACCCTGTATGGACCAGTGCTATTCATACGTCGCGTGATTTTGCCGTGGCGCTTGTAGCGTTAGTAGCCTTGATAGTGTGGAAGTTACCACCATGGTTGGTGGTGTTGGGTGCTGGGGGGCTTGCAGGCGTATTCGCTATGGTATGAGGGGATAATCCTAAACGAGTAAGGCAGAATACTAAAAAGGCCGTATGACATTCATACGGCCTTTTGCCTACCAAGCAGTGACTTGGTTGATGGGAGCTTACAGCTTAACGGCCGTTTCGCTTTCCACCACCATATCCAGAATATCTACGTATTTGGATGCATCAGCAGGGATGTCTTGACGTGTGTAGCGGTTAATGCGCAAGACATTACGAATGCCGGGCTGGTGTTCGTAGCCTTCAATGTCACCGTAGTAGAACTCCCAGTCGCCTGTTTTGGTTTTTAGGCCGTTGTTGTCGTAGGTGATCTCACGCACTTTCAAACACTGGTAGTTAGGAATCATCCCGTGTGAGCATGCTTCGCGTTGCGGGGCGACTTCCAAGAAAATACGCTCAGGTGCCCCACCGTATAGTGTTTCTGGTGTGGCTTCACCTTGCATGCGCCACTTGGTGCCATCAGTAAAGGTCAGTGTCAGTATGGGAGTAGCATCGTTGGTGTTGACATCCCATTGGCTAACAGTGGGTAAGAACTGGCCTACTTCATGCTCAAAGCGCATGACTTTTTCGTCAGAGCACATTTTCATAGTGCTAGCAGGGTTGCTCACTGAAATATGTGAGCCATTGACGGTGTAGCCACCATTCATGATGTTGCACAAACCATCTACGGAGACTTGGTTGTCCGAGAAGCTCAACACCAGAGGTTTACCTTCTAAACCAGCAGGGGCAGTTTTAGGTTTTTGCCCTTTAGGTGTGACGGTATCCAATGCCCAGTTGTAGGCTTGTAGTGTCGTTTCGGTGCTCATCGAGGATTGCTGTGCAGAGGTAGTGTTAGCAGAAGGGGCGCTGGAGCATGCAGCCAAGCCCATGATGGCAACGAAACCAGCAGTTAGCGCAAATTTTTTCTTCATGATCATTCCTTATTCAGCGAGGCAACGCGAGAATTCCGCGAAACGCAGACTTGCATTGTCTGTCTAGAAATCGCTGATGGCAAGTTTGCTTAACTATCTCTTACATTACAAGCACTCTGCATTATTTCTGTAAAGGATGTCATAAAGTGCATTCGCAGCGTATGGGGGCTCTATTAGTTAGAGTAGTTTGCAGCCTGCAGGTAGTTCTGCGTGTTTTACATAGCGACGTATTTCGTCAGCCAAGGCCGTAGCCGCAGGAGTAGGCGCATGGTCTTGGGGAAACATCAGGCATAAGGTACGCACCAGTTTTGGTGAGCGCAGCAACGAGAACGATAAACCCGGCACTAATACGCGTTGTGCTGCTAAGGCGGGCAGTAAGGCGATGGCTAAGCCACTTTGTACAATCGCTGCTTGCGAGGTAGTACTAGAGGCTTCATAAAAGGGTGCAGCGGCTTCTATAGGTAGGTCGGGCCTAGATTGCAGCACAGCCATAATACCGGTTTCATCAATCACGCCTACTAACTTACGGTTTTGCAGCGCTTTCCAGCTGACGGTATTACGTACGTCGGGGTGTATGAGGGAATCATCAGTGCGATAGAGCACGCCAAATTGGTCTTCTAGTAAGGGTTCGCTATCCAGACCATGCATGTCAGCCCATCTACTGGTGAGGCCGAAATCTACTTCACCGGCGACGACTTGGCGTTGAATACGTCCCGAGTTGTCATCGCGTAAATATAAACGCACCCCTGGATGATGCTCAGAAAAGACAGCTGCGGCGGGAGCGATTAAATCGGTAATGGCGGATGGTGCTGCTGAAACGCTGACACGCCCGGTTTTCAAGGCTCCGTAACGCATTACGTCATCAATAGCCCCATCGAAATCAGCTAAAAGACGTGTGATTCGTGGTAAAAACTCTTTGCCAATAGGGGTAAGTACTACCCTACGGCTTGTGCGTACAAAAAGGGGTATTTCAAGGGCTGTTTCAAGCTGCTGAATGAGCCCTGTAACAGACGATTGTGTTTGGAATAAACGCCGCGCCGCCCTAGTGAAACTTGCCTCTTGGGCTACTGCAACGAAGGCATTTAAATGCTTTAGGGTGATGTGCTTAGGAAGTCTATTCATTTCAATTCGTGATTGATCAATTAACTTAAACAATTTTTCATATCAATAATCCTTTTGGATAATACGCCAAACTCCCGTTATTTGGGGAGGTCTGAGGAGTAAAGGTATGCAACAGGACGATCGCAGGGTAGACGTCAAAATCGCGAATGGTTGGATTATTGATGGAACTGCTAGCCCGCGCCAGAAAGGTGACGTGGGTATTCGTGCTGGGCGTGTAGTGGCTCTGGGTGATTTGAGTGACTGGGCGGCTGACAACGTTATTGATGCTACAGACAAAGTTGTAGCACCAGGTTTTATTGATACACACGGGCACGATGATCTGATGTTCATCGAAAAACCCGCATTGGACTGGAAAACCAGTCAAGGTATTACATCGGTAGTGGTAGGTAACTGCGGGGTTAGCGCGTTTCCTGAGCCATTGCCGGGCAACCATGCGGCAGCATTGGCATTGCTAGGTGATTCACCTTTGTTTACTAGCATGACGACTTACACGCAGGCGGTACAGAAACTGCACCCTATGATTAACGTGGCCGCACTGGTGGGCCATGCGAATCTTCGTATGGCAGTGATGGCTGACCCCATGGCAACGCCTACTCAAGAAGAACAACAGGCGATGGAGCGTTTGCTGGACGATGCGTTATCTAACGGTGCAGTAGGTTTTAGTACTGGTTTGGCGTATGAGCCAGGGTGCATGGCGCAACCGAGTGAACTAGAAGGGTTGGCGGCAGTTGCCGCGAAACATGGCTCTTTGCACACCAGCCATATTCGTAATGAAGGCGATACCGTTGAAGAGTCGGTGGAAGAGGTGCTGTCAGTAGGGCGAGACAGCCAATGCGCCACCTTGGTATCGCATCACAAATGCATGTTGCCTGCTAACTGGGGGCGTAGCCGCCATACCTTGGCCAATATTGATCGCGCTCGTGCGGAAGGCATGGAAGCTACGCTGGATATCTACCCGTACTCGGGTAGTTCTACCATTTTGATTCCAGAGCGTGCTCATACGATTGATCGTATTCGTATTACGTGGTCTGAACCACACCCGGAGTGCAACGGTATGGAGTTGTCCGAGGTTGCCGAGCAGTGGGGATGCGACCGCGAAAGCGCCGCGCGTAAGTTGTTACCGGCGGGTGCTATCTATTTCGCGATGGATGAAGCCGAGGTGCACCGTATTTTTAGCCACCCATGTTGCATGGTGGGCTCTGATGGTTTGCCGGCGGATGCGCAACCGCACCCACGCTTGTGGGGTAGCTTTACCCGAATTCTAGGGCCATACGTGCGTGAAGCAGGGTTAATGCCACTAGAGCAAGCTGTTGCCAAAATGACAGCGTTGCCTGCATCGGTATTTGGTTTGAAAGATAGAGGCGTACTCCAAGAGGGTGCGTGGGCAGACGTAGTAATTTTTGATCCGGAAACGGTCACAGATTGCGCCACCTGGGAGCAACCAACCTTGCCATCAGAGGGTGTAGAAGCAGTGTTTGTTAATGGCGTACAGGTATTTCCTCACGCGCCAGAACAACGGCCAGGTCAGGTGTTGAGCCGGGCATTTGCCGCTAAAGCAAAAAGTGTGGAACAAGGCAGCTCATCGCCCTCGTTCTAGTTTCATTATCTAGTCATGATCTGTGATGTTTTTACACGCGTGATCATGACTGCCAGCATCACAATAGGAACGGTACAGGTATACGAGCCGCTCCCGAAGGACAGTTAAGGAGACCCCATGACCTTCACGCAACAACCCACTGGCAAGCGCACCGCCGCCATGCTGGTGTATTTAGTGGGGCTAGCAATAGCTCTTTACACCCATTTCTACATGCCGGGTGAAACTTCCTTGTGGGGTTTGACGCCAGTAGTAGTGTTCGCTGTCATCGCCTTATTCGGTGTTGATATTGTTTTGGCGACCATCGGTGCGATTGTGCTGGCCGCGATTATGACCAGTACCACTCCCATTGCAATGGGGAAACTATTGGCAGATTCACTGGGCTCTTTTATTGCCGTAGTGGGTTTGATCATTGTTTTGGGGGCTGGTGTAGGTGAAGTGGCCGCCAGAACCGGTGCTGCTGAGCAATTGGTTCGTGCCATTGTGAAGCGTATTGGTTTGTCTAACCCTGTACGTGTACGTTTGGGGATCATGGTCGCGTCTACGCTGATCTGTGGTGCCTTGGGTACGTTGGCTGGTGGTAATGCGATTATTGCGGCAGTGGTGATTCCTATTGCAGCAGCGGTGCGTTTGTCACCACCTGCAGTAGCGGCATTGTTCCAAAGTGCGGGTTCGGCAGGTTTGGTGTTGGGACCCTTTACACCTAACGTTGTGACCGTTACTGGTTTGACAGGTTTGAGCTACGGCGATTACCTGATGGTGGCAGGTCTGCCTATGGCTGTTGCGACCCTGCTGACAGGGTGGTTCATGTCTGGCCGTATCCAGAAAATGACCGCTGCTGATTTCCAGTACGAAGAAGCCGCAAAAGGTGCAGAAGCATTCGATATTCATGCTAAGGCCTCTCCTAAAGCTGTTCGCGCGGCATGGGGTTTCTGCTTGACCATCGTTACCTTGGCGGTAGTGGGTGTATTGGCAAAAGCGGGTTTTGCATTTGCCATTATCGTGATGGTGTCCTTGGGCGCGGTAACTGGTTTGGCTGGTGGTTTGAACCCACGCGAAATCTTGGAAGCCATGTACAAAGGTTCCGGTAAGCTGATCTGGATTTTCTTCCTGTTCTGGTTGTTCAACCCGGTATTGGTGTTGGTAGATCAGTTGAATGCCTACCACGCGTTGCTGGATGCCGTACAACCGTACCTGATCGGTGTAAGTGGTGCCGCACTGTGTATGATTATTGTGGGCTTTAACGTGATTGGTCACATCCCCGGCGCAGCCGTGGCACAGATGACCTTTACTGCAAAAATCTTTGGCCCCGTATTGGCAGCAGCCGGTGTAGGTCCAGCAGCAACAACAGCTGTGATTTTGGGTAGTTCACAGATTGACTGGTTTGGTCCATTCCCATCGTCTGACATGTTTGGTCAGATGGGCTTGGCACGATCCACACAGCTTAAATACATGCTCTATAACGGTTGGGCAGTCATGGCCATCAACTTGTTGATGTTTGCTGGCTTGTTCATGATTCTAGAGTAAGAAGAGAGGCATAAAAATGTTTACATTGGGTAGCGAAACACTGGATGTGCAGGCCGTACGCTTGCAACTAGAGAGTAGCCTGACACCATTGTTGGAAAAAGAGCCTGCACGCATTTCGATGGCAGTGCGGACTCTGGATGGCGTTAGCCTGTTTGATTGGCATGTACAGCGCGCGATGCCGTCGGCCAGCTTGATCAAGGTACCCATGTTGCTTTGTTTGCTGGAAGAAGTGGCCAAAGGCCGCGTGAGCTTAGACGATATGCGGGTCTTGCCCGATAGTAATAGAGCTGGCGGCACCGGTATTTTGAGCCAATTGCCAGGCGTACAGGCGTTAAGCCTGCGCGAACTTGCACACCTGATGATTGTGCTTAGCGATAACGTTGCTACCAATGCCCTGATTGATGTACTGGGCATGGACCGCATTAATCAGTGGTGCCGTCAGGCTGGATTAGCCTACACCGAGTTGCAGCGCCACATGATGGACGCGCAAGCTCGAGCACAAGGTAAAGATAACTGGACGAGTGCTGCCGATGCCTGCACTACCTTGCTGTACTTATTGCAATCCCCCGTATTGCCAGAGGCTTTGCGTCAGGAAGGTTTGCAGATGTTGGCCGACCAGCGCGAGCGCGGTCACTTCGCGGCAACCTTGCCGGCCGACGTCGAGCTTGCCCATAAAACAGGCTCTTTGCCTGGTTTGCGCCATGATGCAGGGGTGATGACGGTAGGGAAGCGCAGCGTAGTATTGGCGGTGTTGGCTGATGGTTTTACCGATGCGCGTACTAGCGCCACCCTTTATGGTGGTGAGGGTGCTGCTGTGTTGTCTACCTTGGCAGCAACAGTAGCAGGTGTACTGCGAGCCGCCTGATTTTGTAGTAATGATGAATTACCCAGCGAGATGGTTTGCGCTGGGTGTAAAGATAAGGAATAGCCATGACAACAACACGAGTCGCACTGGTTCAAGTCGATAGTGGACGGGATCGTGAGACCAATTTGGCCGAGCTAGAACGCTGGGTATTGGCTGCTGCCAACGATGGTGCGAAGCTAATCATCACACCAGAGTACAGTGATGTGCGCGGGGATAAAGAGTGGGTAAGTGCACACGCAACCCCCATTCCTGGCATGGTAACCGAGCGTTTTTCTGCGTTGGCACGTCAAACTGGTGCATGGATACAGTTGGGATCTATGCATGAAAAAGGGGCTGATGGTCAACGTTTGGGTAACACCAGTGTGGTGTTTTCTCCAGATGGCGAGATTGCGGCTACGTACCGCAAAATTCATTTGTACGATGCTGTGGTAAATGGCGTTACCTACCGCGAATCTGATGAGTTCTGTCATGGCGGACACTTACAAAACGTACAAATTGGCGACCTAAATCTAGGTCTAAGCATTTGCTACGATATGCGTTTTGCCGAGCTATTCCGTACTTTACGTGCCCGCGGTGCGAATGTGTTGGTGGTACCTGCTGCGTTTAATGTGCATACTGGCAGAGATCACTGGGAAGTGTTGTTGCGTGCGCGTGCTATTGAAAACCAGTGTTATGTATTGGCCGCAGCGCAAATCGGCGGGCCAGGCCCAGCAATGCCATGTTTGGGCCGTAGCATGATTATTGATCCTTGGGGTACGGTGCTAGCATGCATGCCAGATCAGGCCGGCTACATCTGCGCTGATCTAGACCCTGCTCGCGTAGCGCGGATGCGTGAATCGCTACCGGCGTGGGATCATCGCCGTGGTGATTTGTACCCTATACCGCAGTAAACAGGAAGTGGAGTAAACGGATGACTGAAGCAACCAAAGCAGTTTTTGAGTTTCATGCTGGGACAGCCCCGTTGCTGATTTCCATGCCACACGTAGGAACGCATGTGCCTGCCGAGGTATTGGAACGCATGAGTCCCGCCGCCCGCCAGTTGCAAGACACTGATTGGCACCTACCTCGTTTATACGAGTGCGCGCGTGACTTAGGGGCTTCGATTCTGATCGCCAATTACTCCCGTTATGTGGTGGACCAAAACCGCCCACCCGATAACGCCAGTTTGTATCCAGGGCAAAGCGTAACCGGCTTATGCCCGTTGGATACCTTTGGTGATGAGCCTATTTATCAAGCCGGTGCTGAACCGGACGATGCCGAAGTGGCTGCTAGGCGCGAGGCGATTTGGCGCCCTTATCACCAACAATTGCAGCAAGAACTTGAGCGTTTGCATGCCCAGTTTGGTCGTGTAGTGCTGTGGGATGCGCATTCAATACGCTCTATAGTGCCCCGGTTTTTTGATGGCAAATTGCCAGATTTAAACTTTGGTACGGCAGATGGTGCTAGTTGTGATCCAGAATTGGCACAGCGCTTACTGAAGGTAGCGCAACACGACGAACGCTATAGCAGCGTTCTGAATGGTCGCTTCAAAGGTGGGTATATCACCCGCAATTATGGCAATCCTGCTAGAAACATCCATGCGGTACAGCTGGAGATGGCGCAGTGTTGTTATATGGAAGAAAAATGGCCATTTGAGTATCAAGAAGAAGTTGCCAAGAATGTGCAGCCCTTAATCAAGTCACTGTTGAGCGAAGCGCTAGCCTTTGCGCGTGATAAGCACGATTAAGCAATCCCTTGCCACAACAAGTTTGCACCCCGTTATGGGGTGCTTTTTTTTGTGCTGCGGTAATGGGGTAGGGCGGTGTGTAAGGTATAAATGGTCTAGATATGATTCAAAAAGTGGTAGACCTAAGCAGACCATTTTGCCGCTATAAAAGAAGCTCTGATTTTTATTCTTTTAGCTGCTGGAGCCACGCATGTCGTCCACGACGAATTCTTCCTCTTTTTCTTGGCGTGACTGGGTACACCCCATAGTCGCTGGATTGATCTCTGTATTGGTGAACTATGGGGGCACCTTTATTTTGGTATTTCAAGCAGCTAAGGTAGCCGGTCTAAGCCCAGCGCTTACGGCGTCGTGGGTGTGGTCGGTTTCTATTGGTGTAGGGGTAACAGGCTTGGTATTAAGCTGGCGTACCAAAGTACCCGTAATTACTGCATGGTCCACCCCCGCTGCCGCATTTTTAGTAACGGCGTTAGCTACTACGCCTTACGAGCAAGCGGTAGGGGCTTATGTGATCTCAGCGTTGCTGTTTGTGCTGTTAGGGTTATCGGGGTGGTTTGAGCGCTTAATACGGTGGATTCCGCCTGGCATTGCGGCAGGGTTGTTAGCGGGCATCTTATTGCAGTTTGGTATACAAGCCTTTGGGGGCATGAGCGTGGACCCCTGGCTGGTAGGTACCTTGATAGCTGCTTACATCGTTCTAAAACGCTTTACAGCACGCTATGCCGTCGTTGGATTATTAGTGTTGGGCTTGGTGTTGTTGTTTGTGCTGGATAGGGTAGCGCTACACGGGGTGAGTCTGCAATTTGCGACGCCTGTATTTACCATGCCTGCTTTTTCGTGGAATGCGTTGTTGAGTGTTGCGTTGCCACTGTTTTTGATTACGCTAACAGGCCAGTACATGCCGGGCATGTTGGTGCTGCGTAATGATGGTTACCATACGAATGCCAGCCCTATTGTGAGTCTAACGGGGCTGGGGTCGCTTGTCATGGCACCTTTTGGTTCACATGCGTTTAATTTGGCGGCGATTACTGCTGCTATTTGTACTGGGCCGGAAGCCCATGAGAACCCTTCTAAACGCTGGATAGCAGGTGTGGCAGCAGGGGTGTTTTATATTTTGGTGGGGGTGTTTGGGGTGACCTTGGCAGCGGTTTTTATGGCCTTGCCGGCAACCTTTATCACCACCTTGGCGGGCTTAGCCTTGTTAGGCACCATTGGTGGTAGCTTAGCCAGTGCATTGGCCGAGGCTAAAACGCGTGAAGCATCGCTAATTACTTTTTTAGCTGCCGCCGCCAATATTCAGTTCTTGGGCATAGGGGGCGCTTTCTGGGGATTGGTAATAGGGTTGTGCGCGCATGTGGCGTTGCATGTACCGTTTCCCCGCAGTCGCTAAGCCATAACAGTGTTTGAGTAGGTGTGTAAGCACAAAAAATCCCATCATGCCGTACGTGCATGATGGGAGAGGATGAAAGAGTTTAAATAGCGTTTAGGGGTAGAAAGTAGAAACTAAGGCTAAACCCGCTGGAATTGAAATTAGGGCACAAAGGGTACTAATTACCACGGTTGAGGCGGATTGATCCATATAAGCTTTATTGCCTACTGCTAAAGCAGGAACGGCGGTTGCGGTAGGAATAACCCCAATCAAAAATGCCGATGCTAATAGTTCACCGCGTAATCCTAGGGCAATCCCTACGCCTAAAATTAAAAGAGCTTGAACGATGTTCTTTACAAATACGTTAAAGATAATTTCTTTGTTCAGGGAAAACTTGGATTTGGAAATAAACAGGCCCAGAAAGAACAGCGCTACGCCACCAGCCGTTTTACCCAGCTCGTTAATAGAGGAGCTTAGGATTTCTGGCAGACGCACACCGCATATCGCCAGTACCGCACCCAAGATAGGCAGTATCACTAGCGGTTGAGACACGGCTTTACCTAGGGCTTTCAATGGGCTTGAGCCCGCAGCGCCACCGCCTAACAGTGCCAAGGCTAAGGGCAGAATCAGAACGGTATAAATCAAGTTACCAATCACCATGGCGATCAAGCCTGATGAGCCCACAGCCGCGATCAGCACGGGTGGCCCGCAGTACGCCATATCAGGGAATGACACCGCTAGCGCCTGCATCGTGGCATCGGCTTTGTTGTGTTTGAACATCACCCTACCTGCAACGTAGCCCAGTACATACGTAACAATTAATCCTACAGCTAAGGCTAAAGCGTAATCAACGTTCAGAATATTTTTGGGTGAAGAACTTAGCGCAGCTAAAAATAAAGCCAAGGGCAACGCGATTTTTACTACGTAGTCAGCAAAGGCTTGAGAATAATCTTGCTTGACGAAACCTGTTTTCCCGCATCCCCAACCAACCGCTATGCCCAGAGTAATAGGGCCTAAGGCCTCCAAGATGGTGTGCACTAACATGCTTTTATGTTCCTCTTTCAAACAATAATGTTAAATAAAGAAAAGAAATATTTATGCAATAAAAAAATGGATTTCTTTTTTAGCGGCCAGATAAAAATTATAACTTTTTGATTAGCGTAAAAATTAATACTTGATCATATTCCTCTGTTACTGGGTAAAACAATTGTAAAGAAGTATTTAATATGGGGTTAAGTAGTGGTTTTTCAGGATCCCACTAATGGGGTTTTGGTTTTATTTTTCATAATTAGATTATGATTTGAATGGCACCAAAATCTGATGAAAAATTCAAGCTCAAGGGGAAAAGATGATTCGTTGCGTAAGGCTCTCTACAGACGAGCAAGGTCAATCAAAAATCGAGGAAGGCTTCATAGATTTACCAGCCGGTGAGCGCGGTGATTTGGTGGGGGTGCCAACCAATGCGGTCAGTATTTCGTTTAGAGAAACAACAGAGGGTGGAAGTTTTGACTGGCACACAGCACCGGCCCGCCAGTATGTGTTGACCTTAAGCGGCGTGCTGGAGTTCGAGACTCGCACGGGCGAGTGTTTTCAACTAAGTCCTGGTGATGTGCTGTTAGCAGAAGACACCGTAGGTGGCGGTCATAAGTGGCGTTTATTGAATAACGATCCTTGGCGTCGTGCGTACGTAATTTTGCCGTTGGGCGAAACCGTGCCGTTTGTTGCTGCCAAATAAAAGTTTGTTGAACAGGAGTTGTTATGACGAATCAACGTTTGCCTGCTAATGCCGATATCGTAATGATTGGTGCAGGCATTATGAGTGCCACGCTGGGGACACTGCTCAAAGAGCTGGAGCCCTCATTGAACATTGTGGTGTTGGAAGCTTTAGAAGACTGCGCACAAGAAAGCTCAGATGGCTGGAATAACGCGGGTACGGGCCACGCAGCCAACTGCGAAATGAATTACACGCCACAGCGGCCAGACGGCAGCGTGGACATTTCCAAAGCTTTGGAAGTGAATACCGAATTTGATTTATCGCGTCAGTTATGGACGTACTTGATACGCAAAGGGTCTATCCCTGATCCGCGTGCCTTTATCCACCCATGTCCGCACATGAGTTTTGTGTGGGGTGAGGATAACGTGAAGTACTTACGCGAGCGTTTTAAACAAATGTCCTCGCACCATTGCTATCACGGCATGGAATACAGCGAAGATCCTAAACAGATTGCTGAATGGGTACCGTTGGTAATGGAAGGGCGTGACCCCAGCGAGCCTATTGCTGCCACGCGCATTATCACGGGCTCAGATGTGGACTACGGTGCGTTAACGCACATCTTGTTCAAAAGCCTATCGCAAGAACCAGGCGTGTCATTGAATTACTTAAGCCGTGTGCACGATTTGAAGCGTGCCACAGACGGCAAATGGCAGGTGGCAGTACGTGATGCTCACAGTGGTGAACAGCAGTCTGTTACGGCCAAGTTTGTGTTTATCGGTGCAGGTGGTGGGGCATTGGAACTGCTGCAAAAATCCGGTATTCCCGAAGGTCACGGTTATGGTGGCTTCCCTGTAAGCGGTATTTGGTTGCGTTGTGATGTGGACGACGTCAGTGAACGTCATCACGCCAAAGTCTATGGTAAAGCGCCTCACGGTTCGCCACCCATGTCGGTCCCTCATTTGGATACCCGCATTATTGGCGGCAAAAAATCCATTCTGTTTGGGCCTTATGCGGGTTTCTCTTCTCGCTTCTTAAAGCACGGCTCGTTGTTGGATTTGGCGAAGTCAGTGCGTCCAGGCAACGTCTTGCCCATGTTGGACGTGGCTAAAGATAACTGGCAGTTATGTGAATACTTGGTGTCGCAAGTACTGCAAAGCGAAGCCCACCAATTTGAGATGCTGCGCGAGTTCTACCCTAATGTACAGCCTCACCAATGGACCAAAGCCGTGGCGGGGCAGCGTGTACAAATCATTAAACCTACGCATCAGCATGGTGAAGGTGTACTGGAGTTTGGTACCGAGCTGATCACGGCGCAGGATTGTTCTATTGCAGCCTTGCTGGGCGCATCGCCTGGCGCGTCTACAGCCGCTTTCATTTCACTGGAAATTTTGCAGAAGTGTTTCGCCGACAAGCTTACACCTGATGCATGGCTGAATAAGCTGAAAAACATTATTCCTACTTACGGTATAGACCTGAAAGTAGACGCCGATGCGTGCAAGGCTATCCGTGCTGAAACAGCCGCTGTATTGAAACTGGAAAATATTTAAGGAAAGCACCTCCATGAAGATTAAAAATGTAGCCGACTTGCTGACTGAAACCCTGATTGAAGCTGGGGTAAAGCGCATTTATGGTGTGGTGGGGGATAGCTTAAACGGGGTCACAGAGTCGTTGCGTCAACGCCCAGAGTTAGAGTGGGTGGGTGTGCGTCACGAAGAGGTGGCTGCCTTTGCTGCCAGCGGTGAATCGCAAGTTACTGGTGAGTTGGCTGTGTGCGCGGGTTCATGTGGCCCAGGTAACCTGCACTTAATCAATGGTCTGTTTGATGCACACCGTAGCCGTACCCCCGTATTGGCTATCGCGGCGCATATTCCCTCTGCTGAAATTGGCAGTGGGTATTTTCAAGAAACGCATCCGCAAAATCTGTTCCAAGAGTGCAGCCATTATTGTGAAATGGTGTCCGACCCTAAACAGTTGCCTTATGTGTTAGATAACGCTATTCGCGCTGCGGTAGGTCAGAAGGGCGTGGCTGTGATTGTGTTGCCTGGTGATGTGGCGCTGAAAGAGTCTCCCGTAACGAGCGTGACACCACGCTTAGGCTTGCTACCACCCGAGCCTCAAGTGCAGCCTGCTGACGCCCAAATTGAGGCGTTGGCCGATTTGCTAAATAGTTCCGGCAAAGTAGCTCTGTTCACGGGGCGTGGTTGTGCAGGTGCACACGCCGAATTGCTGCAGTTGGCAGATGCCTTAAAGAGCCCCATGGTGCATGCCTTGGGTGGAAAAGAGCACGTAGAGTTCGATAATCCCTACGATGTGGGTATGACCGGGTTTATCGGTTTTTCGTCAGGGTATGCTGCTATGCATGCCTGCGACACGTTACTGATGCTAGGTACAGACTTCCCGTACAAGCAATTCTTACCTAGCCATGTCAAAGTGGTACAAGTCGATATTCGCCCTGAAAACTTAGGGCGCAGAGCGAAATTAGAGTTGGGTGTAGTAGGTGATGTGAAACTGACGATTCAGCGTTTACTGCCTAAGCTGAAGGCACGCACTGACAACAGTTTCTTGGATTCCGCACGTAAACATTATCAGAAGGCCCGTGAAGGGTTGGATGAGTTGGCGCAACCGGGTAAGCAAGGCATTATTCACCCGCAGTACTTGGCACGTGTGCTGAGTGAAAAAGCATCAGACGATGCCATTTTCACCGCTGACGTGGGTACGGCAACGGTATGGGCTGCCCGTTATTTGAAAATGAACGGCAAGCGTCGACTGGTGGGTTCTTTGACACATGGTTCTATGGCTAATGCGATGCCCCAAGCGTTGGGTATTAAGCATGCGTTGCCAGAGCGCCAAGTGATTACGTTTTCTGGGGATGGTGGTTTGTCCATGCTGATGGGGGATTTAATCAGCCTGAAACAACACAATATCCCTGTGAAAGTAGTGGTTTTCAATAACGGTGTGTTGGGATTCGTAGCACTGGAAATGAAAGCAGCTGGCTTTGTAAATACAGGGGTAGATCTGGACAACCCAGACTTTGCCGCTGTTGCTCGTGCCGTGGGTATCCATGGTGTGCGTGTTGAGCATCCTGATGATCTTCCCGCCGCCATCGAAGAAGTACTACAGCACGAGGGTCCTGCTTTGCTGG
The DNA here is from genome assembly GCA_052103955.1 of Paenalcaligenes sp. Classification (GTDB taxonomy): domain Bacteria; phylum Pseudomonadota; class Gammaproteobacteria; order Burkholderiales; family Burkholderiaceae_B; genus Paenalcaligenes. The sequence continues at coordinate 25,269 of JBQELO010000019.1, forward strand.
ACGTAGTCACAGCAAAACAGGAATTGGTACTACCTCCGACCATTGGCTTAGAGCAGGTTAAAGGATTTGGTCTGTGGGGGTTAAGGGCGGTGATGGATGGTCAAATGCACAATGTGATCGATTTGGCCAAAACCAATCTGTTAGACCGCTAATAATCAGGTGCCAGGCTAGTGTAGTTCTGCTGGTTTTTCTGTTCTGTCCCACGTCTTAGTTTGTGTAGGAATAGGTGTGGGTTCAGGATAAAACAGTTGGTTTTCACCTAGATAATTATTATGGTAAATGAAACCGTCGTTGATCTGTCCCGCTTGCAGTTTGCGGCTACAGCACTTTATCACTTCTTGTTTGTTCCTTTAACTCTTGGTCTGTCCATCTTGATCGCTGTAATGGAGACGGTATACGTCACCACTGGGCGTGAAGTGTACAGACGCATGACACAGTTCTGGGCCAAGCTTTTCATGATCAACTTTGCGCTAGGTGTAGCAACAGGGTTGACCATGGAATTTCAGTTTGGGACGAACTGGTCGTTTTACTCCAGCTTTGTAGGGGATGCTTTTGGTACTCTACTTGCCGTAGAGGGCCTGATGGCGTTCTTTATGGAGTCCACCTTTATCGGTCTGATGGTATTGGGCTGGGATCGCATGTCTAAGGGCAAGCACTTGGTCGTAACCTATTTGGTTGCACTGGGTTCTAACCTGTCGGCATTGTGGATTCTGGTGGCCAATAGCTTTATGCAAAGCCCGTTGGGTGCAGAGTTCAACCCCATCACCATGCGTATGGAGCTGTCTAACTTCTCGGCCATGTTCTTTAATCCAGACGCACAAGCGAAGTTTGTGCATACGGTATTGGCAGGTTATGTAACGGCAGCAGTCTTCGTCTGTGGTGTGAGTGCGTTCTACATGCTGCGTAATAGGCACATGGATATCGCACGCCGCTCTTTCCGTATCGCCGCGCTGTTTGGCGTTTTAGGTACGGCAGGGGTGCTGACACTGGGTGATGCCTTGGGCTTGATTGGTGGCCATGCACAGCCTACCAAACTGGCTGCTATGGAAGCGCTTTGGAAAGAAGAGAAAGCGCCAATGCCATTTAATGCCATTGCCTTCCCTTCGCAAGACGAGCAGCGCAATATAGGCGAAGTGCAAATCCCCGCCTTACTTTCTATTCTAGTAACGCACTCCTTGGACGGTACAGTACCGGCCATCGATCAGCTAGAAGAGCAGGCTAAAGTGCGGATTCGTAATGGTATGCCTGCAGTAGAGGCAATGAAGGCCTTAAGCGAGAATCCACTCGATACCGCTGCGTTGGCTCAATTTGAGGCGCACAAAGCGGATATAGGCTATGGGTTATTGGTACAACGCTATGCGCCAGATGGTGATTTATCCTTAATCACCGACGAGGACATAGCTAAAGCAGCCAATGATACTATTCCTGAAGTATGGGTGATTTTCTGGTCCTTCCGTATCATGGTGGCATTAGGCTTGTTGATGCTGGCGTATTTTGTAGGGGCATTGGTGCTAACACTGTCCAACAAAGTGCAAAACAATCGCTGGTTCCTACGCTGTTCAATATGGATGATTCCCGTACCATTCATCGCGTGTGAAATGGGGTGGATTGTGGCCGAGGTAGGTAGGCAGCCATGGACAGTGTATGAAATGCTGCCAACGTGGTTATCAGCCTCTACACATAGCGTCACATACATGGTCGTATCTTTGGTAGGTTTCCTGTTGTTCTATACGATTTTCGCGCTGATCGAGATGTACTTGATGATCCGCAGTATTCGTAAAGGACCGGATGACGAGCCAGCGACTCCGGCTACCCAAACAACTGCCGCGACAGCGTCATAATTTAGGGAGTCAACCATGGAAATTTATTACGTACTTCAGATAGTCTGGTGGCTGCTCTTAGGCGTGCTGCTGATGGGGCTTGGGGTGATGGTAGGTATGGATATGGGCGTAGGTACGTTACTGCGCTTTGTAGGCCGTACTGATGCCGAACGCCGAGTAGCCCTGAACATTATTGGCCCACACTGGGACGGTAATCAGGTGTGGTTTATTTTGGGTGGTGGGGCCATTTTTGCAGCATGGCCGTTGGTGTATGCGACAGCGTTTTCCGGCTTCTACATTGTGATGCTGGTCTTGCTGTGGAGCATGATCATTCGCCCACTGGGTTTTGAATACCGTAGCAAGTTGCCGCATGCCGCGTGGCGTAACGCCTGGGATTGGAGCTTATTTGCTTCCGGTTTAATCCCCATGGTGATTTACGGTGCGGCGGTTGGTAACGTGTTGCAGGGCGTGCCTTTTCACTTTGATTGGCGCATGACGTCCTACTACACCGGTAGTTTCTTGGAGCTGCTGAACCCCTTTGCTGTATTGTGTGGTTTGGTGTCTGTGTCGCTGTCCATTTACATGGGCGGAGCCATCTTGATGAACGGCAGCGTAGGCGATATTGCCAAACGTGCTCGCAAAGCCTCTTTGCTAGGCGGTACGGTGGCGATAGTGTTGTTCACCCTGTGCGGTATTTGGGTGGCTAACATGGATTTCTACCAAATCGTGTCTTCACCTGAGCCAGGTTTAGCGCAGATTCCTCTGCATCAAACGGTAGAGGTTGTGGAAGGTGGTTTGCTGAATAACTTCCGTAACTACCCCATTTTGTGGGCCGTACCAGCGTTGGGCTATATTGGTCTGATTTTTGGTATGTTGGCACTTAAAGCCGGACGCTCAGTGTTGGGATGGTGGATGGGGGCTTTGGCCTGGATTGGTGTCTTGGGTACTGCCGGTGCGGCAATGTTCCCATTCATCATGCCTTCCAGCACAAATCCATCGCACAGTCTGACCGTGTGGAACTCTGGTGCTAGCTCCTTAACCATGAGCTGGATGCTGGGCTTTACCGTTATCTTTATGCCGCTGATTATTGCTTATACCAGCTGGGCATTCTGGGTGATGCGCGGCAAGGTGACGACTGAAGACGTCGACAGTTCAGAGCACGCTTTATAAAAGGAGCCCCGTTATGTCGGTATTAATGCGTTTTATTGTGCTCCTGATTTTGGCTGTTATCGCTATTTTGTTGACGGTCATCCTCGGGGATTATGGCCCTTGGTATTTGTCTTGGTTGCTGGGCACCGGTTTTATGGTGCTGGTAGCAGCAATGGGTGGTGTCTTGTATGAAGAGCAAGAAGACGCCTTAGATCGACCTGCAGAGGTAAAACAAAGCAGGTCGTCCTCGGGTTATTAATCAGCTTAGGCTGAGGTTTTAACCGTTTCGAAGTGCTCGGTGGAGGGGGCTTCAGCAAAGAAACTGCTGATGTACCCTCGCCATTCGGGGAAAGCGGGAGACTCACGGAAATCCACCATATGGTTTTCCAGAGTCTCCCATTCTATATGTAGCAGGTAGTGTTCAGGCTTGGCCAAGCTGTGATTCAGGTTGTAGCGTATATAGCCTTTTGAGTGGCTAATGACCTTCGCGATACCTTGTTCTACGGCCGCTTCAAATTCTTTTTGCTTACCGGGTTGAATCTGGATACTGGTGAGTTCATGAATCATGGCAATCCTTATTAATAAGAAAATCTAAGAGGGCACAATCGCTTAGCACGCCTTTGCTAAGTGAGCGGCATAGCAGTATTGATTCTAGCGCAGAGCGCAACAATAGGGCACAGACAGGAGCTATAGATGGAATGGAGTTTTTATGCTGAGTCTCTGGCGGTCTATGTGGTGCTAGCCATGAAGCTGTTGGTGGGGTTGGTGGTTATCATTGCGAATATGAATTGGACGGGCAAAACCAAACTATCGCAGATGAATGCCATTGATTTGGTGGGTAACTTTGTGCTGGGTGGGGTGGTGGGTGGCATTATCTATAACCGCGACATCAGTTTTCTTACGTACATCGTGTGTTTGCTCATCGGCATAGCGCTGATAGATGGTTTTAACTATTTGGTAAATCGCACCAACTTCTTTAGATCGTTTGCGGTGGGGTGTCCCATTACCTTGATTGCCGATGGTAAGTTTTGCGTGGCGGCAATTAACGACAAGAAAAATAAAATAGACTTAAGCATCGTTGCTAGCCTGTTGCGCAGCATGGGGCATTTTTCATTCTCAGGCTTAGAGTTCCTGCAAATAGAACCCGGTGGGCAATTGACCGTCATTGAAAAGAAAGAGGGTGGTCCTAGGCCTGCCTTTATTGTGTTGATGAACGGAACGATTTTTTCTAGCTTATTGGAAAGCCTAGAAAAAGACGCAGCGTGGCTAGAGGCGCAATTGCACCATGCTGGTTTTACACAGCTAGAGAGCATTTTTATGGTGGAGTGGTGGCAGGACACCTTGACTGTGGTGTGCGATAACGGGGCGGTAAAAACCATTCAAGCGTTATCCTAAGGACGCTCTACGTAGAAGTACGGAGCTTGCTAGTGAGCCTTACTTTTGCGATTTTGCATAGTGGCGCGCTACCCTATATGCATGAGTTGTAAGGTAACGTCGTGAGTATAGGAACTAAGTATGCGCAGATTTTTTACGGTAGGAATGTTGTTGTCGTTAGCGGTGGTGATGATGCAAAAGCCCGCAGTGGGTGCACTTACGGCCACATTACATAGCGCAGCCACGCAGGGTGATACGGTAGCCATTCAACAGTTGTTGGCAGCTGGAGCAGACATAGAGGCGCGTGATACACAAGGGTGTACCGCTTTGCTGCGAGCAACGCGAGCTAATCAGGTTGCAGCGGCAACCCTACTGATAGAGGCTGGTGCTGATGTCAATGCCAAAGACAATATAGAGGATAGTCCGTATCTGTATGCGGGCGCCCAAGGTTTCAATGATATTCTGCGTTTAACGCTGACGCATGGTGCTGATTTACAAAGTACCAACCGTTATGGCGGCACAGCGCTTATTCCCGCAGCCGAGAAAGGCCATCCTGAGACTGTAAAAATCTTATTGAATGCCGGCGTAGCCGTTGATCATGTGAATCGTTTGGGTTGGACGGCCCTGTTAGAGGCCATCGTGCTTAGCCAAGGCGGGCCGGTGCATCAGAAAATTGTTCAAGAGCTGATTCAAGGCGGTGCTGATGTGAATGTGGCGGATAGTGAGGGTGTGACACCCTTACAGCATGCACAGCGCCGTGGCTATATGGAAATTGTGGCGTTACTGCAAGCCGCTGGTGCACGCTGAAAGGAGTCTACCGAACATGCCTATTAGTACAGAAAAAGCCGGTTTTTTACGTGAAGCGATTGCGTTGGCCTATGCCAACCAACAGGCAGGTGGTAGGCCTTTTGGTGCTGTAGTGGTGAAAGAGGGACGTATAGTAGCCACGGGTGTGAATGAAATTTTGGTTACGCACGACCCGACAGCACATGCCGAATTGGTTGCTCTGCGGGCAGCAAGCCAGGTATTGCAGTCGCCTAATTTAGCTGGATGCAGTGTGTATGCCAGTGGGCATCCTTGCCCCATGTGTATGGCTGCCATGCGCATGGCAGGGATAAAAGAAGTGATGTATGCCTATTCAAACGAAGAGGCTGAAGCGTATGGATTATCTACGGCAGCGATTTACGCCGATTTGGCGAAACCGTTTTCAGAGCAGTCCATGCATATACAGTATGAACCATTGCGTCCTGAGCCCTACGCGGGTTTGTATACGGAGTGGCAGCAAAAACAAACGTAGTAGGGCAGTATGGAAGTAACGGCAAAGCGCACGCACCAGTCTACGGTGTTGTTGCTACTGGTAGTGGCCATCGTAGGGCTTAATCTACGTCCTTTTATGACGGGCATAGGCCCGTTGGCTGAATCTTTGCGTTTAGCCACAGGGTTAAGCCAGCAAGGGTTGTCTATGCTTACCCTAATCCCCATGGCATTGATGGGGGTAGTGGCGTTTGCAGGGCCCGCTTTACAAGGCAAGTTAGGTGCGCGGTTACTGGTGATCTTGGCGTTACTGGTGATTGCTTTGGGGGCAGGGCTGCGGTGGATGACCACGTCAGGTGCCGTCTTGTTGTTGACTGCTGCCATTATGGGCTTTGGTGTAGCCATTATTCAGGCGGTTTTCCCCGGCATTATTAAGCGCCAGTTTATGCAACGTAGCGGCGTGGTGATGGGGTTGTATTCCTCTATGATGATGGGGGGCGGGGCCTTAGGGGCGCAGTTGTCCCCCTGGGTTGCGCAGCTAACAGGCAGTTGGCAAATAGGGCTGGCATGGTTAGTGCTACCAGCCTTGTTGGCATTAGCATTAGCCATGTGGTTGTTACCGGCAGATCCGCCGCGTAGTGTTGGGCAACGTATAGCGATTACGCCATTATTAAAGCGTCGTCGCACATGGTTGTTGATGCTGTGTTTTGGCTTAGTGAATGGTGGTTACTCGTCGGCGGTAGCGTGGTTGGCACCAGCCTATCAACGTTTAGGATGGAGCGCTGCGTATAGCGGTAGCTTATTGGCGGTGATGGCGATTGCTCAAGCGGTGGCAGCCTTGGTGTTGCCAGCAATAGCGTGTCGTAAACCTGATTTTAGGCCGTGGTTGTGGTTTACCTTGGTATTGCAGTTTATAGGCTTTTTAGGCTTAGCCTTTTGGCCAGAGGCGGTACCTGTATTGTGGGCGATAGTGGTGGGTGCAGGCTTAGGCGGTTGCTTCTCGTTGACGATGGTAGTGGCGCTAGAACACTTAAAAGAACCTGCACGAGCAGGAGCATTAGCAGCGCTCATGCAAGGCGGCGGCTTTTTGCTAGCAGCCATAGCACCTTGGATCTTAGCAACCTTATACGATGCAACCGGTAATTACATGGCTGGTTGGTTATGGCACGTGGGTTGCGTGAGTGTGGTAGGGGTATTGGTGTGGCAGTTTGCACCTGCTAGTTATGCTAGAGCGATTGGGATTTCCGCTGTTGCGGATGAGTAGGTGTGGGTGGGTTTAAAAGCCCGCTTACTCACCACTGGGCTGCATTAGCCTAAGGCTGCGAAAGTGTTTCCTTCATCGCTTGCCACGGTCTTTGCTTTGGTAGTTGCTGACGTAATTGATCTTTCTGGAATCACCAAAAGGTGTGTTTGCTACCACCTCGAGTGATTAAGCGTACATAGCAAGCAGAAAGTACTTAATCGCTGCCGCATAAGAAAGGGCTGTCAGCCTACCAATTGCGATATCTCGGAGGCGGCGGAGGAACAACTTTTTTGATTTGGTATCTCAAATCACAAAAAGTTGTTCCGCAGTCCCTCAGCGTGTGCAATGAATACAACCGCCAAAAGCAAGAAAGGCTGCCCATTAGAGGAGCAGCCTTTCTTATGCATACCGCATTACAACATTACCGCATTATTTGCGTTGTACTTCTAATGTGTATTCACGGCTACGAGTAGGTTGGTTCCACATGGTGACCTGTACTTGGTACTCACCAGGTTGCAACGCTACTTCTACGCGAGAGTCCAGATTGTCATTGTCGTAATCAATGTCATCGTTCTCGGCCAGCACGTAGCCATCTTTTTGTACCGACAAGTAGGTGTCAAAAGACGGTGAGCCTAGGTCAATCACGTAAGTACCCGCTTGGGCAATCTTCAGAGTGTGTGTAACGCGATCAGCACCGGATTGCATAATGGCATGAATAGCTTGGCCGGGGGTGATGATTGGGTCGCTGACGTTAGACGGTAGAGCAGTTGCAGTTAACGACAGTTCGTATACGCCCTGTTGTGAGCCATCAATAGATACTGTGTGTGTGCCTGCTGGTAGGATAGCGCGCGTGCTGCCATCGTTTTGGCGACGTGGGAAGCTAATGCGTAAGCTGTCTAGGTCTACATCAGGGTCAAAGCCCATGGCGTCTACTTTCAGGCTAACAAACATAGGTTGTGCCAGTTCAAAGCTGAACTCTTGTTGTTGGCCCATGTACAAACCAGCCTGTTTGTCACCGTTTACCGTTAGTACATCACCCGATTTTAGGGTTACGTCAGGTACATCTGCTTTGTTGATCACCAAACGGTACGTACCGTTAAAGGTATCAGCACCCAAAGCAGAGCTAGCTTGGATAGTGTAGGTGCCAGCATCTAGGTATGTTTGGATTTTGGCATCGTAGTTATCACCGCCGTCATCATCTGACATCAGCTCACGACCACTTTTATCCAAAAGATCCAAGTAAGGGTCGATGGCGCCTTGGTCGGCTTTCATGTCAATGGTGTAGATAGCAGGCTCTGGCACTTCTAGGGTGAAGCTTTGCTTGCGACCCATAGCAATTTCAGTGATGTCCATACCCGCAGTCACCACACCACCTACATAGCTTTTCAGAGGGGTTGCTGTGATGCTGAATGGCCCATAAGCATTAGCGTCTATACCGCTGACGATTACGTCGTATTTGCCATCCGTTTCAGCTTTGAATGCCAATACAGAGGCTGATGCTTTGGAGTCGCTGTTTTGGTTAGAGTTTGCTACCAGCATGCCGTTGTGCAAAACGCTGATTTGTGCACGCAGGGCACCCGTTACAGCGATTTTGTAGAACAGGCCTGCTTCGGCTGTGAGGGTGTAAGGTACGCTGCGTACACCATTACTCAAGTTCACCAAACTGCCGCTGTTGATTTCGCCGGATTGGGCTTTTTCTAGGGGCAGAACGGCATAAGCAGATTGCTGCTGTGCGGGTTGTTGGTCTTGTTGATAATAGTAAGCAGTACCACCACCAGCGATAACCGCACCGAGTATGGCGGCAAAGATAGTCGAGAGCTTCATTGTATAGGGATCTCTAAGTAGTATAAGTGTGCTTCATTGTACTAGGGCATTCCCTAAACTAGGCGCAGTATTGTTAAGAAGGGTGAATTTGTGGCACCAATGTGTTACCAAGTGTGATCTTTTGGGTGCTGAGTCTGATTAGGTCAAAAAAAAGCCGCTCCGTAGAGCAGCTTTTTTATTGTGCACGTTTAAACGCTTATTTGCGTTTAACACTCAAGCTGTAGTCACGGTTGCGAGAAGCTTCGCTAAGTGCCATGGCTTGGATTTGGTACTGACCTGGTTCCAGTGCGATTTCAATACGGGAATTGGTATTGCCGTTGCTGTAATCGATATCGTCGTTTTCTGCCAGGGTGTAACCGTTCTGGTGCAAAGACAATGTGGTGTCAAACACAGGGGAGGCCATGTCGATCACATAGTTACCAGCTTGCGTAACGTTCAGGGTGTAGTTGATGCGGGTAACACCAGACAGCATAACGGCTTGACGGGTCTCGCCTGCACGAATGGCACCGCCACCGGCGTTCGCAGGTACAGCGCTGGCCGACAAGGTTAGGTCATAGATACCGCCTTGGGAACCATCGATGGTGATGGAGTGTGTGCCTGCTTCCAGTACGGCGCGCAGTGTGTATTGACCACGACGTTGGTAGTTGATGCTAGCGCCATCCACCATCACGTCAGGGTCAAAGCCCAGAGCGCTTACATCTAGGTTAACCAACATGGTTTCTGGCAATTCAAAGCTGAACTCTTGTGCTTGGCCGTTGTACAAACCGGTTTGTTTAGCGCCGTCAGCATGCAGTGTTGCACCAGATTCCAGTGTGATTTCGCTAGTGAGAGCTTCTTTAGCAATAATCAAACGGTAGGTGCCTTGGAAGGTTTCAGCGCCTACAGCAGAGCTTGTTTGAATAGTGTAGGTGCCTGGTTCCAAGTATGTTTGGATTTTGGCATCGTAGTTATCGCCACCGTCATCATCCGAAACCAATTCACGACCATTTTGATCCAACAGTGACAGATAGGGATCCAGACGGCCTTGATCTGCTTTCATGTCGATGGTGTAAATGGCTTTTTCGTCTACTTCTAATGTGAAGCTTTGCTGACGGCCCATAGCGATTTCGGTAATGTCCATGCCCGCTTTCACTACGCTACCTACATAGCTCTTCAGTGGTGTTGCAGTCAGGCTGAATGGGCCGTAGGCGTTGGAGTCCAAGCCGCTTACTACTACGTCGTATTTGCCAGCTGTTTCGGCTTTAAATGCCAACACAGCAGGAGCAGTAGATGCAGAGCTACTGCTGCACTCGTCACAATTGCTTTTTGCAGTGGTGGAGCTAGCAATCAGCAGACCATTTTGCAGAACGCTAATCTGAGCACGCAATGCACCGGCGACAGCAATTTTGTAGAACTGACCAGCTTCGGCAGTCAGGGTAAAGGGCACGCTGCGTACGCCGTTGCTCAAGTTCACCAAGCTGGTGCTGTTAATCTCACCTGCTTTGGCTGTGTCCAGAGGCAGCACAGTAAACGCGGTTTGCTGTTGTGTGCTTGGGCTTTGTTGGTAGTAGTAAGCAGTACCACCACCAGCGATAGCTGCGCCAAGTATTGCTGCAAAGATAGTCGAGAGCTTCATGGTTTCAAGGTTCTTTGAGTAGTAAGAAAGTGCGCATATTGTACTCAGGCATTGGCAAAAAAATATAATGAATTGTTAGGGAAAAGAGAAATTTTTTAAGCGCTTACGAGTTAGTTGTCATGCCAGCCAAGCCCATGAGCAGTCGCATTAACCATGCGACTAGCCCAAGACTGGCAATGCTGCCCCCCCAAATCAGCACTAACCACCCTAAGCGTTGTGCTAATGTGCCGGGGGTGTTGGTACAAGTTGTGTCTTTCATTCGTGATACCCATCCTGCGTTTTGCCGCGAAATACATAATAAGACCACGCTGAGTAGCACAAAATAATAGGAATAATCAGCAAGGCGCCTACTAAGGTGAAGCCTAAGCTTTGTACGGGTGCAGCCGCTTCATAAATACTAAGATCTGGTGGGATGATATTTGGCCAAATGCTGATAACAAAACCACTGTAGCCCAAGAAAATAAGCAGTAATGACCATACAAAGGGGCCGGCGTGGGGAGTAGAACGTAGGCAGCGGAAAATAGCGAAGCAGGCTAGCAGCACTAAAAAGGGGACCGGTAAGAAGAACCACAGATTAGGAAAGCTAAACCACCGTTCAGCAATATCAGGGTGACGCAAAGGTGTCCAGAAACTAGCGATAGCAATGCTGGCCAGTAGTGCCAAGGTAATAGGGCGTGTAATGCGTACCATGGTTTGCTGCAGCTGGCCGCTGGTTTTCAAGATAAGCCACGTCACACCGAGTAGCGCATAGGCAATCAAGGTTCCTGCACCCGTAAAGAGAGAGAAAGGCGTAATCCAACCGGCAACAGCATAGCTGCTGTCATCCAACGGAATGCCATCAATAAACGCTCCTAAGGTGACACCTTGGAAAAAAGTAGCCACGATGGAGCCCAGCATAAAAGCTTTGTCCCAGAATGCCTTGTGGTTTTCGTCGGCCTTAAAGCGGAACTCGAACGAGACACCACGCCATATTAGCCCTGCCAGCATCAGTAGCAGGGGTATGTACAACGCGCTTAGCACTACAGCGTAGGCTTTAGGAAATGCTGCCATTAACCCGGCACCGCCCAGTACTAACCAGGTTTCATTTCCATCCCATACGGGTGCCACACTATTTACCATGGTGTCACGGTGCTGACGGTTAGGAATGAACGCAAACAAGATGCCTATGCCTAGGTCAAAACCATCCGTAATGACATACATCATGATGCCAAAGCCGATGATCAATAACCAGATCAGGGGTAAGTCGATGCCCATGTCTATTCCTTGTGAACCGATGGGTTAGTGGGGGCTGTGTGCGACGTTGTGTGGGTGGCAAGGTGGCTAGCACGCAGCGGTTTAAGTGGTGTTTCTTTTTGAGTAATAGGATCATCAGGGCCGCGAGCAATTAAGCGCAGCATGTACCAAACACCTAAGCCAAATACCGCCATATACATCAGAACCAGCACGATTAAGGTGGCGGACATGGTGGTGGTAGAGTGCGTGGATACCGCATCTTTAGTGCGCATTAAGCCATACACAATCCACGGTTGACGGCCTATTTCGGTGGTGTACCAGCCCGCTAGCAGTGCGACTAACCCAGAGGGGCCCATCCATAATGCAAAGCGTTGTAAGGCTTTGGATTGGAAGGCTTTGCGGCGCAGTAACGCTGTAGCACTCCATAAGGCTAGGAGCAACATTAAGAAGCCCAGCCCCACCATAACGCGGAAGGTCCAGAACACAACGTTGGCAGGGGGTCTATCGGTTTTTGGGAATTCTTTAAGGCCGGGGTACTGACCGTCCCACTCGTGGGTAAGAATTAAGCCCCCTAGATTTGGAATGGAAAGCGCATAGCGGGTGGTTTCGGTTTCCATATCGGGCAAGCCGAAGAGAATCAACGGCACACCTTCGCCGGGTGTGTTTTCCCAGTGCCCCTCAATTGCAGCGATCTTGGCGGGTTGGTGTTTTAAGGTATTTAAACCATGCAAATCGCCCACAAAAATTTGCAAGGGGATAGTGGCCAGCAGCATCCACATGGCCATGGAAAACATCGTGCGAATAGCAGGTTGCTGTTTGCCTTTTAGTAGGTGCCAAGCAGCTGATGCGGCAACCATTAAGGCGGTACAGATAAAGGCAGCCAGTACCATATGTGCTAAACGGTACGGGAACGATGGATTGAAAATAACGGCAATCCAATCGGTGGGAATGACGATGTTATTAACGATCTCGTAGCCTTGAGGCGTTTGCATCCAACTGTTCGATGCCAAGATCCAGGTGGCAGAAATCAGCGTACCGATGGCAACCATAATGGTGGCGAACCAGTGCAGCCGTGGGCCTACTTTGTTCCAGCCAAAGAGCATCACGCCTAGAAAGCCTGCTTCCAAGAAAAAGGCAGTTAACACTTCGTAGGTTAATAGGGGGCCTGTAATGCTGCCGGCAAACTCCGAATAGAAGCTCCAGTTGGTGCCAAATTGGTAAGCCATGACTAAGCCAGACACCACGCCCATGCCGAAGTTAACGGCAAACACTTTGGACCAAAAGTGATAGAGCGTTTGGTAAACCGGGTCTTTTTTCCATAACCACATGCCTTCTAGTACCGCTAAGTACGATGCTAGCCCTATGGTGATGGCGGGGAAAATGATGTGAAAGCTTATGGTAAAGCCGAACTGAATGCGGGCCAGTTCTAGTGCATCTAGGCCGAACATGCGCAGACCTCCGTGTACAGCCAATAAGAAGAAGAGGCTGCCGCATGACGATATGTGTACAGCAACAACCCACGATATCCATACAAGATTGTATTATGTATGGATTAATAACCCTAATTTGTATGTGTAATATAGGTTATTTTGTATGGGTTATCAATCTAATCTTGTATGGTTGTTGCAATGTGGTTGTGCGTTATTCGTGGTGATATCGTTATATATAAGTGTTAATTACGGGAAGTAGGTCTTGTTTTATACGATGTGTTTATTTTATTTTGTATGGTTTTTGTATGGGTTTATGTATGGTTTTTTGTGGGGTGGACGAAAAAAAGGCACTACCCACATCATGGGTAGTGCCTGCTAACACAGATAGCTTTACTCGGCGGCTTGCGGAGCAGCGTTAGCTTGTTGGGACAGTCGTTTCAAGCGCTTTTTGTAGAGGGGTAAGCACAGGAACAATGCTAAGAACCAGAACGGTGTCGCAATCAAACCAATTAAGGTTTCTTCTTCTTGGCTAAACAAATACAGCGCGAAAGCAAAGAACACCAGTGTGGCGTAGCACATAGGAATCGCAAAAGGCATTTTGTAGCTGGACTTTGCGTGCGCTTCAGGACGGATACGGCGGTATTTCAGGTACGACACTAGAATCACAGCCCAGACAAAAATGAAGCAAATGCTGGATACCGTTGTCACAATAGTGAATACGCGCATCACGTCGCCTTCGGCGTACAGTAGGAACACGCTGCTTAGCAGCAGGGCGCATGAGTACAGTAAACCGTTGCGGGGTGTGCCGCTGCGGGAAAGTTTGCCAAAGGATTCTGGAGCCAGATCGTTTTTAGACAAACCGTACAACATACGACCGGTAGAGAACATGCCGCTGTTGGCGGAAGACAATGCTGATGTCAGCACGACAAAGTTAATAATTGCCGCTGCAGCACCTACGCCAATTAACAAGAACATGTTCACAAATGGGCTCTTGTTAGGGGCAACCACATCCCATGGGGTCACTGTCATGATCACGGTTAGTGCCAAAACGTAGAAAATAATGACGCGTATAGGAATTTTGTTAATGGCTTTAGGCAGGTTTTTGGTGGGGTCTGCGGTTTCAGCAGAAGCCGTACCCACTAGCTCAATCCCCACGAACGCGAAAATCGCAATCTGGAATGCAGCAAAGAAACCCATAATGCCATTAGGAAACATACCGCCTCTATCCCATAGGTAGGTCACACTTGCCTTATCACCTGTAGGGCCAACAAAGCCGGTGAACAGTAGGTAAGCACCCACGCCAATCAGCGCAATAATAGCGACCACTTTGATCAGTGCGAACCAGAACTCGAGTTCGCCAAAGAGCTTGGCAGAAAGCAGGTTAAAGGCTAGTAGGAACGAGATGCACAGTATGCCTGGTAACCATAGCGGCACATCGGGCCACCAAAATTGTGTGTACCCCGTAATGGCAACAATGTCGGCTACGCCAATTACCACCCAACAAAACCAGTAACTCCAACCGGTAAAGTACCCCATGGTGGGGCCAAGAATGTCGGTGGCGAAATCAACAAAAGATTTGTATTCCAGATTGTGTAGCAGCAATTCCCCCATTGCTCGCATCACAAAAAACAGGAAAAAACCAATGATGATGTAGGTAAATAAAACAGAAGGGCCGGCCAAGCTAATCGTGCGGCCAGAACCCATAAATAGACCTGTACCAATAGCGCCTCCAATCGCTATAAGTTGCAGGTGTCGGTTCTTTAACGAGCGTTGCAATCCTGATGAGTGTTGTTGACTCACGCGTTTCTCCGTAATTTGTTATATCACTATGAAGTGGGTGTTACTGAGCTACAAGAAAAAAACACGGGCATACCGCCGTTCTGCAGAAACGGAAGTAAGAGTTGCAAACCAGAGTAAGCTCACGAGCACACGGCATAGGTACATGCTTTGATTGCGCGTATCAAAGCACGATGTGTGTACAAGAAAGAATGCTTTGGTAGGCGTAATAGCCGCCCAGCTATTACGCGTACAGTGAGGATAGGGTCATAGGTGACTCTCCGGACGTGGCTGGTGAACAGATGCCATATAGCAGCTGTACCCCATCTGTCCGTTTACCTGAGAGTTTCCCCATGATTGTGTCATGATCCCCTTCGGTGGGCATATTGTAATGCCTCTCTCCAGATTGTCACGATTTCAGGATTCTTTTGCCTGAGAGATTCCGGGGTGGTTGCTCCGTCGGCGCTTCGTCAAAGAGAAGACTCTCTCCTGAACCATTTATTGACTATCGCATTTTATAGATAAGTGAAAAACCGTATCCATTATCGTTAACCAGTATGTCAACTTTTGAAGCTTTAATAAATTTTTGTTACATCAGGCCGTAAACCTCTCTGCGCTGTATTTATTGATGGAGAACTTGATGTTTTCAAACTTGAGCCTTCGTGCTCGTATGTTGATGGTTGTGGTGGGGATGATCGTTATCGGATTTACCGCCATCATCGGAGTAGTGGTGCAGCAAGGTTCTGCCATGCAGAGTAAAGCTGCTCATATGTATGTGGAAGAAGCGGTTAAAGGCGAAGCGCAAGAGGTGATGAAGGAAACTGAAAAAGCCTTGAATGCTGCACGTACGCTAGCGCAAATGATGTATGGCCTGCGCCAAAGTGGCCTTGCTGATCGTTATGCTGCGATGGCGATGATGCGTGAGATCTTAGCGAATAATTCCAACTTTTTAACGGTCTGGGCGGTGTGGGAGCCCGATGCATTTGATGGTAGAGATGAAGACTTCGCTCATGCGGATGCGCACGACGGAACAGGTAGGTTTACACCGTACTGGAGTCGTACAGATGGGGCGTTGGCGGTGGATGTTATTCGCAACTATCACCAAGCCGGTGAGGGCGATTACTACTTAAACGCCCGTAATACAAAAAGAACAATTCTATCCGAGCCATATAGAGATAATATTGGCGGGATTTCTACCTTACTAACCAGTATTTCCGTCCCCATCTTGCATAACGATCAGGTGATTGCAGTAGTGGGGGTGGATATTGCGTTATCGGCATTCCAAAACCAAATTAGCCAGCTACGCCCGTACGAAACAGGCTATGCCAGTTTGTTTTCTGAAGGGGGCATTTACATTGGTCATCGTGATGCTGATCGTGTGGGTGCAAGAATGGATGCGGATCAGAAAAAAATTCTGGATGCAGCAAGAACGGGCACAACACAAAGTATTAGCGATATTGATCCCTTGCTGGGTGAGGAAAGCTATACCGTAGTCGTGCCTATCACCCTGCCTACCACAGAAGGAAAGTGGGCATTATCGGTGACGGTGCCCCAAGCTAAGGTGTTAGCCGAGGTGTACGAGTTACGTAATACGTCACTGATTCTGGGCGCTATCAGTATTGTGGTGGTGTCGTTAGTGTTGGGTATAGCTTTAAATCGTATGGTAATACGCCCCTTAGGTGGTGAACCTGCGCAGGCCTTATATGTGACAGAAAGCATTGCACAAGGCGATTTAAGCTCGGACATACAGGTGCGTGAGGGGGATGATCATAGTGTGTTGCATGCTATGCATAGTATGCAAACGCAGTTGGTGGATATCATTAGCGGCATTCGTGAAAATAGCGAATCAGTGTCGCAGGCGGCCTATCAAATTGCGCAGGGCAATATAGATTTGTCTCAACGTACTGAAGAGCAGGCGGCGGCATTGCAAGAAACTGCAGCAAGTTTAGAAGAGCTGTCAGTGACGGTGAAGCAAAACGCAGATCATGCGCATCAGGCGAATGATCTAGCAGCCGATGCATCGTCGCTTGCGGTTGCTAGCGATAGTGCTGTGGGTGAGATTGTGCAGTCTATGACCGCACTAAGCCAAAGTTCACAAAAAATGAACGACATTATCACTACTATTGAAAGCATTGCCTTCCAGACCAATATTTTGGCACTGAATGCCGCAGTCGAGGCGGCTAGGGCAGGTGAGAATGGTAGAGGTTTTGCCGTGGTGGCCGCCGAGGTGCGTACCTTAGCGCAGCGTAGTGCGGTGTCGGCGCATGAAATCAAGGAGTTGATTGAAAGCTCGGTGCAATTAGCGCAGGGCAGTACGCAAAAAGTAGATAGAGCCAGCGGCATTATTCGCCAAGCAGCAGGGGCGATTACCGATGTTGCTCGATTAATGGATGAGATCGCATCGGCCTCTAGTCAGCAAAGCGATGGCTTGGCGCAGATCAACACAGCCATTGTGCAGATGGATGCTGTGACTCAGCAAAACGCAGCTATGGTAGAAGAGGCTTCGGCGGCAGCATCGTCCTTGCAAGATCAGGCAAGACAGTTGTCAGACGCGGTCTCCGTATTTAGAACCTAAACACAGCAGCGTCGTACCGCAAACAGCCGCTTCCGCGTAGATGGAAGCGGCTGTTTTATTTTGAGCTAGGGTAATTACGGATACTGTTAATACATATAACTTCATAGGATATATTTATATACCACTCAAAAAGGAGATTGAGATGACTCACCCCACACTACAGCATTTCATCAATGGTCAGTATGTCGCTTCTACCGGCACGGAAACCTTTGATCTGATTAGCCCTGTCACGGGTAAGGTGTATGCACGTTCGCCAAATGCTACGCAACAAGATGTGGATGCTGCGTATGCTGCAGCCCGTGCCGCATTTAAGGTGTGGGGGCGCAGTACGCCATCCGCACGCCAAAAAGCGCTGCTGGCATTGGCTGACCAAATCGAGAAAAACAGCGACAAATTGGTAGAGGCACAAAGCCGCAATACAGGGCAGTTAAAGCACTTGGTTGCCTCGGAAGAGGTAGCGGTGTGTGCGGATCAAATTCGCTTCTTTGCCGGTGCTGCACGCTTTTTAGAAGGTAAGGCTACCGCCGAGTACATGGAAGGCCTCACCTCTAGTATTAGGCGTGAACCGTTAGGGGTAGTAGGGCAGGTAACGCCGTGGAACTACCCACTTATGATGGCGGTATGGAAAATCGCCCCAGCCTTGGCTGCGGGTAACACTATTGTCTTGAAGCCTAGCGACACGACGCCAGAAAGCACGTTGTTGCTGGCCGAGTTGGTGGCACCGCTATTTCCCGAAGGTGCGTTCAACGTGGTGTTGGGTCAGGCTAATGCGGGTTCAATGGTAGTGTCGCACCCAACCCCTGCATTGGTGTCTATTACTGGTTCGGTGCGTGCAGGGTTGCAAGTGGCTGCATCGGCTGCTGCCAACTTAGCACGGGCTCACTTAGAGCTAGGCGGAAAAGCTCCTGTGGTGGTGTTTGATGATGCTGATTTGGATAAAGCCGCTAGCACCATTGCGATAGCGGGCTTGTTTAATGCAGGCCAAGACTGCACGGCTGCCACTCGTGTATTGGTAGCGGCGTCAGTGCACGATAAGTTCGTACAAAAACTGGTAGAGCAGGTTAAGGATATTAAGTTTGGTGACCCTGACGATACCGATGCGTTGTACGGTGCATTGAATAACGCCAGCCAGCTAGAGCGAGTGAGTGGCTTTATACAGCGTTTGCCAGCACACGCCAAAATCGAAATAGGCGGTAAAGCGGCAGATAGACAAGGTTTTTACTTTGAACCTACTGTGATTACGGGTTTGCAGCAGCAAGACGAAGCTATCCAGACCGAAATTTTTGGGCCGGTGATTACCGTACAAACGTTTAGCGATGAAGCCGATGCTATCGCCAAAGCCAATGGTGTGGAATACGGTTTGGCCTCTAGTGTGTGGACGACTAACCATGCTCGTACACAGCGTCTGTCTCGCGAGCTGGATTTTGGTACGGTATGGATCAATACCCATATCCCGCTTACCGCTGAAATGCCTCATGGTGGCTTTAAAAAGTCTGGTTACGGCAAAGATTTGTCGGGCTACGGTTTTGAAGAGTACACCCGCGTTAAGCATGTAATGAGCGCTCACGACTAAGGGGGAAATGATGAGTCACACACTTTCTACTCGCGACTTAGTGGCTAAAGCCCATTACGAGCTTTTCACACTACGCGATACCAGTGCCTTAGATCGCTATTTTGCCGCCGACTTTATTGAACACTCACCGTTGGTAGCCGATGGGCTACGTGGGCTGCGCGAATTAGTGCAGTCTTGCCCAGATCTGCATCACGAGGCGCATCGCGTACTGCAAGATGGCGATTTGGTTGCCATTCATGGTCGTTTTGTGGGGTTAGACGAGCAGCCTTTGGTGGGGTTTGATTTATACAGGGTGCGCGACGGGAAAATCACAGAGCACTGGGATGGCTTAGTACCCGAAGCGGCACCTAATGCCAGCGGCCGTACGCAATTGGATGGCCCTGTTGAGCCTGGTCAAGGTGATAAAGAGCAAAACCGTGCGTTGGTGTTGCGCTTCTTCACTGAGACTTTGGTAGAAGGCGACTACACTGGTTTTGAGCGTTATGCCAATGGCGAGAGCTTTCATCAGCACAGCCCCGATATCGCCGATGGTGTTAACGCAGTGATCGCTTTTCTAGAGCAATTGCGCAACGATGGTCATGGCCTAGAGTACGCACGCATTCATCGTAGTGTGGCAGAAGGGCAATTTGTCTTGACGCATTCCGAGGGCAGTATTGCTGGCGAACGCCATGCGTATTTTGAGCTGTGGCGTGTAGAAAATGGGAAAGTAGCCGAGCTATGGGATGCGATTGCTCCTGTGCCTGCCGACGATCAGGCCTTGCATAAGCATGGGATTTTCTGACCAGAAGTGCTACGATTCCCGATTTATCTACGAAGCGTGGGAGTAACAGCATGACGGCGCATGCCATTGTTTACGCGCCCATAGGTCAGGCGAGCCGGTCAGAGTTAGTGGTGGAACGTTTAGGTAACGCTATTCTGGCTGGCCTGCTCGAGGCTGATGAGCAATTGCCCAATGAGGCAGATTTGTCGCGCATGTTGGGGGTATCCCCGGTGACCGTGCGCGAGGCGTTGAATACCTTACGAATGCGTAATCTTATTGATACGCGTCGGGGGCGTAATGGTGGTAGCTTCGTCTGTAAAATGTCGGCGGGTATGCTGCTTGCGCAGCACCCGCTGAAAGTAGCCAGCTCGGCGTATCTGGCAGATTTAGGCGAATGGCATTGCGCGGTGATTAGTCACAGTGCGCGCTTGGCGGCACAGCGCTCAACAGCCCAAGAGTTACTGCGTTTTGAGCATGTGGTAGAAGCCTATGCGGCCACAGAACATGCCGAAGAACGTGCACATGCCGACATGCGCTGTTTGCTGGCTTTAGCGGCCAATGCGCAATCTGCTCGGTTGGCAAATCAGGTATTGATGATACAGGCAGAGTGGGCGCCTTTGGTCGCTGCGCTGTATCAGTACACCACCGCACATGAGCAGGTAGTAGTGGCCTATAGGCAGGTGGCTCAGGCGTTGCGTCACACTGATGCTGAGCAAGCGGCGGCATTGGCCCAGAACATGATTTATCTACTGACAGATCAGTTGTTGGCCTGTAAAGTAAAGCTAGATGCAGAGACCTCATTACCACAGCCCCATCTGGCTTGATTTAACGATGGGTACCGCCTGCAGGAGATCATCATGTACAGCGACACTCCAGTAGAAAAAGCCAAAGCAATGCTGCACGACATTACGCATGCCGCGTGTGATGCAGCTGCTGCGTTAGCCGAACAAACGCAATGTATCTTGTCGCAGTCTGTGATTGCGAGCCAAGAAGGCATTCAGTTGAATGCTGAACACCGTCTACAACTTCAAGCTCCTATACACGCTGTGTTACGTGAGCACCCTTGGTGTAATGGTGCGGGTTTTGCCAGTTACAGCAACGAAAACGCTGGTGATGAAGTATGGTCGTTAGAGTGGTGGTATCAAGAAGCAGGTGCGATGGAGCACGCGCAGTTAGACCGCAATCAAGAAATTCGTAAACGCTTAGATTTCCGCGTGTTTGACTGGTTCGGTCAACCCGCGAGTGATCACAGAGCTTATGTGGATGGGCCATATGTAGATTACGTATGCAATGGCGATTACACCATTACCACCGCGCACCCTGTACTGTTAGATGGGGTGTTTGTAGGGGTGGCTGCGGTTGATATGTTGGTCTCTACTTTAGACCGTCTGCTAGCACCGTTATTGGCGGCTATTACTAATCCGGTGGTGGTCGTTAATGCAGACCGTAGGGTGGTGCTATCAACAGCGCCTGGTGTGCGAGTAGGGACATTGCTGCGAGATACCCCGCCTTTAGAGTTAGGGCGAATTTTGCATTTGGTGGAAGTACCCAATACAGCATCAAATGCAGCCATTGCACCCACAGCATCGGCTGTGCGGTTTGACGCCTATCCTGGCTTATCGCTGCAGCACTAAGCCGCTACGGTGGTACAGCCGCTTGTGTGCGAGTCACACTATCAAAGAACATTGCCCTATGTAGCATAACTACATAGGGCAAGTTTTTATCTAGAGCAGGCTAGCAGTCTTAGGGTTGGATGCTGCTGTGTATCAAAGCGGTGACGGCTTCAGCGGTAGCGGCAGACAATGTCCAACCCAAGTGGCCGTGACCGGTGTTGTAGAACACGCCAGGTTGTTTACCGGTTTGGATACGAGGCATCATGTCAGGCATCATGGGACGCAGACCAGCCCAAGGGATTGCATTTTCAGTGCTTACGCCCGAGAAGTTATAGCGTACCCAGTCGGTCAGTGGGTTAACGCGGTCAGCACGAATGTTGCGGTTTTCACCGTTATATTCTGCGGTACCGGCAATACGGAAGCGGTCTTTACCCAAACGGCTGGTCACAATCTTGGCTTCTTCATCCAGCAAACTTACCCATGGGGCAGAAGTTTGGCTGGTTTCATCTTCCAGAGGAATAGTGATGGAGTAGCCTTTAACAGGGTAAATATTGATGCGGTCACCCACCATAGCGGCCAATTTACGGCTGCCTACACCGGCACAAATGACCAAAGCATCAACTTCAACAGACTCAGGGTGTTGAGGGGCGCCAGTCAGTGTGGATACGTATTGAATGCGGTGTTTGGAGCCAGACTGCGAAATGCCGCTAACTTCTACGTCCATCATGAACGTCACGCCTTGGCGTTCGCAGGCTTCAGCCAAGCCACGGGTGTATTTGTGAATATCGCCTGTGGAGTCGCTAGGGGTGAAGAAGCCACCGTAGTACTTACCTTGCAAAGTAGGCTCAATAGTACGAATTTCTTCTGGTGTTACGGTACTACGTTCTAAGCCGCCTTTAGCCAGCAGTTCACTGACTTTAATGCCGGCCTCAAAGCCTTTTTTGCTTTGGTAAACGTGCAAAATACCGCGTTCTTCCAAATCGTATTGGATGTTTTCGGCAGCAGCCCAACGGTGAAAAGGCTCACGCGCTGCAATAGCCAGTTTGACGGTGTCTACTGTGTTTTTCTCGTAATTACGGATGTTGTACAGAAACTCACCCATCCACGAGTATTTGTGCCAAGTAGGGGCTGGGTTCAGCAGCAGTGGGGCGTCACGTTTGAACATCCACTTCAGGCCTTTTAGCACTGTGCCAGTGTTGTTCCAGACTTCAGCGTTACATGCGGATAACTGACCACCGTTAGCAAACGAGGTTTCCATCGCAGGGTAGCGTTGACGGTCCATTACGATAACGTCATAGCCTTGTTGTCTCAGGGCGTACGCTGTGGTCACGCCAGTGATACCGGCACCAATAACAGCAATGGTAGTCATGGGGTAATGCTCCAGATATAGAAATAGGGGTAGCCCGCTACATAGCGGCTACACCCCATCTGTCCGGTTACCTGAGAGCTTGTTCCACTGCAGCAGTGGTCCCCTTCGGTGGGCAAATCTATAGTTTGCCTCTCTCCAGATTGTCACGGTTTCAGGATCCTTTTGCCTGAGAGATTCCGGGGCGGTTGCTCCGTCGGCGCTTCGTAAGAAGTCTCTTTCCTGAACCATTTAGAATGACGGCCTCAAGTTTACGGGCTTTATAGAAAATTACAACTCTAGCAAACCCGAATAACGATGAATTATTAGGCGGCTATGTCATTATCGTTGGGTGGAATATCGTCCAGCGGAGGTAATCCAGCGGCTAAACGTAAGCGTTGGCAATCTGGATTAGGGGTGCCATGGGCATCGTAAGCCTGAAACTCTCTACACACAGAGGGGCGTTGCTCGTATACACCACAACGAATAGAGGGGTCGCCAATGTCACCGCGCAATCCTATGCAGCGGCCAGAACCTTTTTCGGTTCCTTTCATACAGGCACGCAGTGGGCCTATCTGTGTAGTGAGCTCCACAGGGACCCAACCGCCAGTCTCGCCGGTCAGTTCTCCGCTATAAAAAGAAATACGGAAATGCTGACAGCACACGCCACAGGCATAACAGGGGTTTTGACGTTCAGGCTTAGATTGCGACGTGGCGCTTTGTAGCTTTTGACGCTCTTCTTGGAAATCAAGTAAAGAGTGAGTGAAAGTACTCATGAGTGAGGTCCGTACTTTATGAGTAAAAAGAGTAATTACTCTACTTTTTGAAAGTCAGGGACAGGTCTGTGAGTGTCAAAAAATAGCAAAATTAATTTTATAGAAAAGCCAAATTTCCGAAAATATTTTTTGCGTGAAGCAGGGGTAAACACGGGCGCTTACTGTGGAATTTGCAACAGTGGTATGAGCTTATGGCTTTTGTTTGGCCCAGTACTGAAACTCTTCAGCATGTACGTCGATGTCTAGGTCTACAACCTGCTGCTGCATTTTCGCTTGTACATCGTGTACAGCTTGGTTGTAGACACACGGAGCGATGTCTTGCAGGAAAAAGTTCAGCAAAGCATTAGCGGTAATGTTGCCTATGGGTTCTTCCATGTTTTCATCGAAGTAGCGCTGAATGGATTGAATGGCTCGGGTTTTGGTATCGCGATCAAGTTCAATAGTCATTGTGAAACATTAGGGAGGGGAAGGGGCGTTGGTTAACGTAAACGCTTGTCGTTAATCCAAGCAAGGATATTTGCTATGTGAAAGACGATCAAGGTATAAGAAGATACTCTTAATTTCTTAGGGAAGCACTGGCCTTGAATAGATATCTTAAATCCCTTGTGGTAGCGCTTTGTGGCGTCACGTTTTCGGCTCAAGGCAGTGCGGCAAATAGCGATGAACAAGCATGGTTTTCGGAAGAGAATCACGCATGGACATGGCAGATTACTCCCTATGTGTGGGCAGCGGGTATGAAAGGCGACATTTCACCTTTTAAGCATGCCCCCACAATGAGCGTTAAAAAGTCGTTTTCCGATGTGATGAGCGACTTTAGTATGGGCGGTTTTATTAATGCGTGGGGGCGTTATGATCGTTTCGTTTTTTCGGGCGACATGATGTACATCAGCACACGTAGCACTGATGCAAGTGGGCCGTTATCGGCTTTTCAGTTGCCAGGCTTAGGGGTGACCATCCCTCCGGGGGCAAGCACACGTGCCAAAGTAAAAAATAAACAGTTCATGGCCACGGTGCAGGGTGGGTATAGGGTAGTAAGCACACCTGATTTCACCTTGGATGCCTTGGCGGGTATTCGTTTCTGGCATATTTCTACCGATGTAAGCGTGACGGCTGGTCATCCGGCTATAGGTACCGTATCGGCAAGCCAGCGAGAGCGTTTTGGTTGGGTGGACCCCTTGTTGGGGGTACGAGCATTTGTGCCGTTAACTGATCATCTGTCGTTGCAGGTGCAGGCCGATGTGGGCGGCTTTGGGGTGGGCTCTAAAATGACATGGTCTACGCTGGGTACCGTGAACTATGTGTTCTCCGATAGATTTTCTGTGTCGGCAGGCTATAAAGTGCTAGATGTAGATTACAAACATAGCGGGCATGTTTATGATGTGCGCATGAAAGGGCCTGTGCTGGGTCTAACCTATAGGTTCTAATCGTTATTTAGTCTAGTGATTAGGATTAAAGATAAACACCAACCGTGTTAAACAATAACTGAAATGTAATTGCCAATAAAAAACCGCCTGTAAGGCGGTTTTTTATTTATCTGGACGCTCTTTTAATATTGCGTACAAAGTTTCTGCGAATTTCTGTTAGCTGCTGTTCTTGAATCTGTTTTTGTTCTGGTGAACGCTGGTCGGTATTCAATAAAGCGGCTGCAGGCAGAGCAGGGCTAGTACCCTGGTTTAATTTTTGGTAAATCATGATGATCTCCAACGCTTATTTCATTTTATCGTTTGGCATCATTGGCTGTATGGAATGCCTAATGTATAGCGTAGAAAAAATGAATGCGTTTTTTTAAAGTTATAGGCAAGTAAGTTACCGGCCTTTTTATGATTGTTGTAAGAATATAATCTAACTCAATTACTATGAGGCTTGGCAGCGTTACTGTATATAGTAAGTTTGTAACTATTTAGTAGTTGGTCAGTGCAATGAAGCTTATCACTGTTAATAGCGATAAATCATTGTGATAAAGCAAAAAAAACGTACCTAATACCTTAGGAAAGTATGCAGGACTACCAGTTTTCAGTGATAGCAAGAGGACATTTGCTTACGTATCATAGCGATAGGCGTAACAAAACCCATTATTTCTGGATCTGAGAATACTAATGAATAGTCTGCACAGAGTGTTGTGTGATGCAAAGCATGCGCTGTGGCACGTATTGAGCGAGTGCTCCCAAGGGGGGAAGCATGTGGCCGGCTCAAATTACATCATTCTGCTGGTTTTGTTACTGCTGTTGGGAGCAAGTAGTAGCCCATGGCGCAGTGTGCTGTTTGGTCACGAAACCGACGTTCATCATAACAGAAGTAGCCTCAAGGCGTTTAGTAGCATGAGTAACGCCATGAAAATTGCTCAGAAATACGGAGCGATTAGCGATTCACCATTGCTGAAAATGGAGTGGAAAAATAATAAGCCTGTATTCCAAATTCACCATACAACGAGAATTACAGGTATTAGAGGGTAGGTTGGCGATTTAGTTCCCTTGCTTGCGAAGAAAATAGCCCAGTACACTGTGGTTTACGATGAAACAGTGTAAACGGCACAAAAAACATAATGTCAGATACCAAGCATTGGTCAAAAGTGGAGCTTTTGCACCAAACCCATAGCAATCCCAACATTCATATTAAAGGCACCCATAGCTACTACAGCGACGCCTGGTCAGGCTGTTTTGAGCACAGCGTAGTACGTTATTTGTATGGTGATGCCTATAGCGTGCAGGCGTGGCAGCCTGCGTGGGATATTGACCAGCTCTACATAGGTGATTATGTCTGCATAGGAGCAGAGGCCATTATTTTAATGGGCGGTAATCACACCCATCGTACGGACTGGTTCTCGCTATACCCATTTGTAGAAAATATAGAGCGCTCTTATGAAGGCAAAGGCGACACGATTATTGGTGATGGGGCGTGGATAGGTATGCGAGCCATGATTATGCCGGGTATTCATATAGGCGAAGGGGCTATTATCGCATCTGGCGCTATTGTGACTAAAGACGTGGCGCCTTACACCGTTGTGGCAGGCAACCCAGCCAACGTTGTCAAAAAACGGTTTAGCGATACTACTATTGAGCGCCTGCTAGCGTTACAGGTCTACGCGTTGCCTGCAGAAACTTTTGAACGCATCAAGCACTTGTTGTGTGATGCAGATATTGATGCCCTAGAGTCGGCGTTACACTGTACATAAAGGTGTGCTGTAGGTATTGCGACAGCCAAATGGCGTAGGAGGCTAGATGACTGGGAAAATCTTTGTAGATCGCATTCAAAATGCCGTGCATGAACCTACTGCAGAACACCCACGTGTACTGACGGATAGGTTATGGCCCCGAGGTTTACGCAAAGACGCGCTGGGTGACATTCAGTGGTACAACAAGGCTAGTCCCAGCACCGAGTTGCGCAAGGCCTTTCATGCGGGCACGCTAGATGTGCCCACTTTCCAAGTCGCGTACAAAAAGCAGTTACTAGAGGATGCAGAGTGCTTAGCCCCTTTGCTAGCGTTACTAAATAAGGGGGATGTAACACTGCTGACCGCGACTAAAGATGCCAATACGTCGTATCTAAGCGTTCTGAAAACTGTGCTGCTAGAACGGGTACTCAGGCAGAAGTAAAAAACGGGAAGCACTCTGATTAGTGCAAAGGCTGGCGTGCGAAATGACAGGAATTAACAAATAGTCGCATACTCGTTTCCTACTGCAACAATGCTTGAGGTACGATTTTAGCTGCCGGGAAATGCCGGTTGATAACCATAAACTCAGGAGAAAAGAATGCGTCAGTTTTTAGGGGTAAAACTGTTGGCAGCCGCTGCATTAGGTATGGCGTTGTCTGCTCCCGTTTCTGCAGACATTATGGGCAGTTTGAAAAGCCAAGCTACTGAAAGTCTGGGTGGTGGTAGTGCAGGTGGTGCGGCGGGGTTAGGTAATTTAGGGGCGTCTCTGGGGTTGCCTAGCATCGGTAGTGGTGCAGCCAGTAACGTGGCAGGTATTTTAGAATACTGCCTGAAAAACAAATACTTGAAAGCCGCTAATGCTGACAATATTAAAGGTCAGTTGATGGGTAAACTGGGTATGGATAGTCCTGCTAAGCAGCAGCAAGATGCAGGTTACCAGCAAGGCTTGACGGGTATGTTGTCAGGCAGTGATGGCTCTTCTTTCGACATCAGTAAAGTCAAAGACGACATCAAAGAAAAAGCATGCGATTACGTGTTGGATAACGCGTCTTCATTGCTGTAATTTTTGTACTGCATACAAAAAAGCCGCATACCGTATGGGTGCGGCTTTTTTAATGAGGGCTGCTAACCATCCTCCAAGTTGTTCTCGCACGCTTTAGCGAACTAATGTCGGGCGTTGGCCTTGTTGGCTTTAACGCCTAGCCCTTGTAGGTGCATAAAGCCGAGTTGAATTTGCGCCTGTTTTATAATGACGAGGGATCACAGCAGTAGGGGAGCACAGTGCAAGAAATTGGCGTGGTGATGTATGCAGGAGCACAGCAAGCCGCTATCTTGGGCTTGACCGATTTATTTGCGGTAGCGAATCGGGTTGCGGCGGCTCATACGGAAAACACTATACCGGCGATTAAGGTAACGCATTGGCAGCAAGATGATGCTGATTCTGCTCCGTATCAGGTGTTTGATAGTTATACTCCTGCCGCCTCCACTGGCTTGGCCGCGTTGATTTTACCGCCAGCGTTAGGTAAGCCATTAGGTGCAGATGATATGCCAGCGCTACAGTCGTGGTTACGCAAGCAACATGCAGCCGGTGTGGTGTTGACCTCGGTTTGCGCGGGCGCTTTTGCATTGGCTGCAACAGGCTTGTTGACGCAGCGGCGCATGACAACGCATTGGTCCCATGCCGAGCTATTGCATCAACGCTTTCCCGATGTGATTGTCGATGCCGATCAATTGATCATTGACGACGGAGACATCATTACTGCGGGAGGCCTGATGGCATGGATAGACCTAGGTTTACGATTAGTGGATAGGTTATTGGGGCCATCAGTCATGATGGCTACTGCACGTATTTTATTGGTAGACCCTGCTGGTAGAGAACAGCGCTTTTACAGTGTGTTTTCACCGCGCTTGACGCATGGTGATGCCGCCGTGCTAAAGGTGCAGCACTGGCTGCAAGCCACACAAGCTAAAGAGACTGCGTTAGCGACCTTGGCAGCAGAGGCTGGTTTAGAAGAGCGCACCTTTTTGCGGCGCTTTCAGAAAGCGACTGGAATGACCACTACAGAATATTGCCAGCGTTTGCGAGTAGGGCGCGCTAGGGAACTCTTGCAGTTTGGTAATGCCTCTATTGATCGAATTGCGTGGGAAGTGGGTTATAGCGATCCTAGTTCGTTTCGTAAGGTATTTACGCGCATTGTGGGGTTGGCACCTAGTGACTATAGGCGTCGTTTCAATGCGAAAGCATCGCCTGCAGCGTAAGCAGTAGGGTGTTGCATCGTATGAAGATGGGCTAGGGGTGTCGTTATTGACATCTATATTGTCAATACCGCCACTTCGCAGGGTGGGCGTTTTTAGTGATCATAGTGTTTCAGATTCACTGACATGCGGAGAATGAAACCATGGCAAAACGCGGTGTGATCGTTGTCGATCTACAAAATGAATACCTGCCTACTGGCAAACTACCTTTATCAGGCATTGAAGCAGCCGCAGCAAATGCAGCACGTGTGATAGCAGATGCTAGAGAAAAAGGGATTCCTATTTTTCATATACGCCACGAGGCAACTAGTCAGACAGCGCCTATTTTTGTGCCCGCTTCTACGGGGGCCGAAATCCAAGCCGCTGTTGCCCCCATCGCAGGCGAGCCAGTGATTGTTAAGCACTACATTAATGCTTTCCGAGAAACAGACCTTAAACAGCAGTTGGATGCGGCGGGAGTGGAGACGCTAACCGTAGTGGGGGCGATGAGCCATATGTGTGTGGATGCTGTGGTGCGGGCTGCCGTTGATATGGGCTACCCGGTCACAATCCTGCATGATGCGTGCGCTACGCTAGAACTACGCTTTGAAGAGGTCACTGTACCGGCCAAGCACGTGCATGCCGCCTTAATGGCTGCGTTTGTATTTGGGTATGGCACAGTAACGTCGACCGAGGCCTATTTAGCAGCCGCTTGAGCGCTGTTGTCGCAGGTTGGTAGGACCAGATGTAGTCATCAATAAGAAGCTCATCGTTCTAAAAACAGGACGATGATGCTCAAAATGAACGACTAGTGCAGCAATGCAGCGGCTTTTACTATAAGTACATGGCGCTTTTACTTCAGAGCACGCATCAATGGATAGCAAGTGTTTGGGTAAAGGTTCTATTTCCCCCGCTAAACTTGAGGAGTTACTCATGAGCAAACCTTATGTACGCTTAGATAAAGATAACGCTGCTGTATTGCTGGTAGACCATCAGGCAGGCTTACTGTCCTTGGTGCGTGATATTGATCCCGATAAGTTCAAAAATAACGTGCTGGCGTTAGGCGACTTGGCTAAGTACTTCAACTTACCTACCATTTTGACCACCAGCTTTGAGCAAGGCCCAAATGGTCCGTTAGTGCCTGAGCTAAAAGCACAGTTTCCTGATGCGCCTTATATTGCGCGCCCAGGTCAAATTAACGCATGGGATAACCAAGAGTTTGTGGATGCAGTTAAAGCCACCGGCAAGAAACAGCTGATTATTGCTGGGGTGGTTACCGAGGTATGTGTGGCATTTCCAGCCTTGTCAGCAATAGAGGCAGGTTTTGATGTGTTTGTGGTTACCGACGCGTCGGGTACATTTAATCAGCTCACGCGTGACTCGGCATTAGATCGTATGTCGCAGGCAGGTGCGCAGTTGATGACATGGTTTGGGGTAGCGTGTGAGTTACACCGCGATTGGCGTAATGACGTGGAAGGTCTGGGGCAATTGTTTTCTAATCACATCCCCGATTACCGTAATTTGATGACTAGCTACAGCACTTTCACTAAGTAAACTGTACGGAAATTGCTAAGCAGGTCAGAGTAGGGCTCACACACTTGTGAGCCCTTTTTGCTTAGAAACGCACTTGCAGATTGGCTTTTAGACCATGGTTTTGGCTGGAGTCGGAAAGTTGACCTTGATAACTAAGTCCCAACATTGTTGAGGCTTTGAGTTGCATGGCGACGCCTAACTCTAGTACCGCACTATTGCGTGCGAGTGCGGCTCCGGCTACCTCAAAGGCTGTGCCAGCCGAGAAAGCGTGTGTGCTGTAGGGTGTGATATCCCCCATAGCGTGACGCCATCCTAGCGAGCCACGGGCTATAAGCTGTGAGCTACCTACTTCAAAATCGGTGGAAGCGCGCAGTCCCAGTGTCGTGAAGGTGGTGTCGGTAGTTTGGCCTGCTGCATGCAGCGCGGCGGCATCGCCACTTTCGTTATAGCGATTAGTACGCAGATTGACGTAAGCCAGATTGACAAAGGGCTCTAGTGTAGCGGCGCTAGTATCAATGCCATAGCCTAGGTCTACGAAGGCTTGCGCGGTATGGCCGTCGTAACGTGCAGTAAGTTGGTCTGTAAAACCTGGAATAGCGACAGAGCGGCGTGTGGTCAGATTGTGCCAACTGTAGGCAAGCCCGCCTTGTAGGCGCAAGGCGCCCCATTGTCCCCCTGTGTAAGCACCCAGATGGTAGTTATTACTGTTGCCCGAGGAGGAACGACTCTTCACGTCAAACGAGCTGCGGCTATAACCTGCGAGCAGACCTAACTGCCAGTTGTTGCTCATAGGTGCATCTATACCCATCAAGAAACCACCGCTTGAGCTAGTAAGGCTACCTGTGTTGCTTGTGCTGTTTATGTGGTTCCAGTTACCTATAGCTTGCAGCCAACTGGCAGGGGCATTGGACGCGTCGCGTAGCCTACCACTCATGGCATCACGTAGGTAAAAGCTCTCTTGCAACAAGGCCGTTTTAGCTGAAGCATGCATTTCACCAGATAACTGGTCGAAACTGGCATGTAATACAGCTTTGTCGTCTGGCAGGCTGACTACAGCGTTATAGAGTTTATGCCCACTGTTCATGCCCATGCTGTCAATAGCGGCGGCCGTAGCTCGCTGATTTGGGGTGGAGCCTGTTAACGACATCACCACATCATTGCGGTCTAGATTCAACGAGACACGACCTGCGTGGTAGTCATAGGCTAGGCTAGGGGTAAGAAACGCAAAATCTGAGGCAACCGTATCAAAGCGCCCTGATAGGGTGCCATCTACCTGCATGATGGTGTAGTTGCTTTGTAGGCCGTAATTGCCTGCGGCACCAATATGCACGACTGAGCCGCCGTTAAGTAGGGCGTTTCCGGTGACATGCACGCGATCGGCAGCGCTACCAGCAGGGTCAGTTTCCACCACGAACGTGGCGCCTGATTGCATCACTAGATCACCGTTAACGGACACGAGGCCTATAGAGTTTCCTGGCGACAGCGTGGCTCCTGACTCTACAGTAAGCGTAGAGTGCGTAGAGCCAACGGTGGCATTACCACCCAACATGCTGCCCTTGCCTAGGGTGAGAGATCCACCAAGTTGACCATTAATGACGAGCTGCCCGGCACTCACTCGGGTTTGACCCGTGAAACCCGAGTTATCCCCTTGCAGCGTCAGCAAACCGTTGCCTAACTTAGTGAAGTCACCATTGCCGGAAAATGCACCCGTAAGCAGTAGGGCCGTGTTAGCGGCGACGTCAATGGCACCCGTCTGTGCGACAGTAGTGGCGCGTGCCGTCTCAAATGAGGAGGTGGTTGCCAGCGTGCCGCCGTTAAGCAAAAGGCTACCACCTGCTGCCCCTAAATTGGCATCACGCGCTACTTGTAAGGTGCCATCTGTAATCACGGTGCCACCACTGTAGGTGTTGCTACCCGTTAGTACCAGTGTCCCAGCACCCGCTTTGGTCAACGTTTTACCGTTCCAGCCAGTTGTAGGGTTAGCGGCCTGATCAGGCAGCGCTACGCCTACCGTAAAATCATCCGACGCGTTAGCCAGCGTGAAGGTGCCATGGGCAAGGCTGTTGTTGGCAGTCCAGGTTAGGCCATAGCTGGCAAAATACTGAAGATTGTCTGCTGACTTGCGTGTGTTAACACTGAGGTAGTCAGCGCCACTCGTGTTACCACCAATGTTGGTGTGGGCGAATGTACCGTCGATACCAGCCGTGGTGGTGATGAGCAACTGTTCTACCGTGTGACTGCTATCTATACCACCTAAACGTAGGGTTACGTCATTGCCTAGTGTGACAGAACCTGCTCGCAAGGGTGTGCCTGCTGCAAGTTCTAGTGTGGTGTGGTCTGTCATGTTGATGTCACCATCCACCTGCAGCGAGGCTGTTCCCTCTACGGCGAGGGTGCTGTCTAGGCCTGACACGTTGATATTGCCGGCAAGGTGGTTCGCTGAACCCGTGTTGTTGTCAGCTTTGCCATACTGCAAGGTGCCACCGGTAACGGTAGTGTCACCACTGTAGGTGTTCGCACCCGTTAATACCAGTGTCCCAGCGCCCGTTTTGGTCAACGTTTTACCGTTCCAGCCAGCAGTGGGATTGGAGGCCTGATCAGACAGCGCTACGCCTACCGTAAAATCATCCGACGCGTTAGCCAGCGTAAATGTTCCATGGGCAAGGCTGTTGTTGGCAGTCCATGCTAAGCCATAGTTGGCGATGTATTGTCGACTGTCTGCCGACTTGCGTGTATTAACACTGAGGTAGTCTACAGTGCCGACAGAGCCGCCGGTACTGATCTGAGCGAAGTCGCCGTTGATGCCATTGGTGGTGTCTATTAACAGCACATCAGCAGGGGAAGAGCTGTTAATGCCGTCCAGTCGGAAGGTAACATCGGCACCAAGCGTGACCTTATCAGCACGCAGTAGGGCATTTCCGCCTGCAACGATGTCCAGCACGGTGTGGTCGGCCATGTTCAGTTCCCCTGACACGGCCAGTGTTGCGGGCCCACGCAACGCGAGGGTGCTACCAGAACCCGACACCTTCAAATCGGCCGCTAGGCTATTGGTAGCGCCTACATAACCATCACCATATTGCAGCGTTCCGCCGGTCACCTCAGCCTGCCCACCCAATTGGCCTGTCACCACTAGCCGGCCGCCGGACACAGTGGTTTTTCCTAGGAAGGTGCCGTTTGCACCTGTTAGTAACGTAGTGCCAGCGATCTGGTTAACATTGTGGATACCACTCTGCACGCTAGACAATCGCGTCGCGAAACGGTAGGCCATGTTGGTATGGTTGAAGTTCAGTGTGGCGTGGCCAGCACCGAACTCTAGCGTGGCAGCATTGAGCAAGCCCGCGCCTGCAGCTAACTCTGACGCGGACGCGCCGATGTTCAGCGTACCCGAACCGCCGAACGGAAATATCGTGCCGTTGACCAGCGAGACGGTTCCGTTGCCGCCCGCACCTACGTTGACAACGCCGTTATCCGCGATGGTCAGGGTGCCGCTGCCCGCGCCCAAACCGAACCCCAGATTCATGGCGCCAGCGTTGTTCCAAGTTGCACCGATGCCGCTGACCACCACATCGCCGATGCCGCTCATGCTGCCCACGAAACTGTCAACGTTCGAGACGATACCGCCCCCCTCGACCATCAGCGTGCCCCTGCCTTCGGCATCGCCAACCCTGAGCATGCCGCTATTGACCCATGTTGATCCGTTACCCGATACGTTGACCGTTCCACTGCCATTCTGGGTGCGCCCGATGTAGCCGTCATCGCTGGTCACATAGCCTCCGGCTAAAACAGAAACCTTGCCCTGTCCGCCTTCTGAGCCTACCAGCAGAGCAGCACGATTACTCCACAGTGAACCCACATCGGAAATCGTCACAGTTGCTACGCCATTCTGTAGTGCATCAACCGTGGCGAATTGGTTGGAGACCGTGCCGCTGTTAGAGATGCTCAACTCAGCAGCCCCGGAGCCGCCGACGAACAGATTTTCTGTTACTGACCAGGTGGATCCGCTATTCGATACCTTGACCTTGGCGGTAGCGCCGGCTGCAATACCGGCATCAATTCGGCCTTCCTTTGTGCCCAGTACGTTCAGGATCCGCAGTTCGCCACCGCTGACGGTGGTATCGCCGTTGAAGCGCGAGCTGTCACCCAGCAATAGTGTGATGCCAGCGTAATGATTGAGTTGGTGCCGGCCTGCCGCACTACTGACCAGCGCCGAATTGAAGAGCACAGTACTGACTGCGTTGAAATTCAGCGTGCCTTGGCCTGCTCCAAAGCTAAGTTCTGCTGCGTCCAACACGCCGGCGGCCTCAGTGGTTACACTGCCAGGTGCTGAGCCGATGTTGATGGTGCCTACTGAACCAGCATTGCGGCCCAGTTCGGCAACCCCTTGGCCATTAGCACCCACCGTGACTGAACCGTGGTTGGCCAGCGTCAATGTGCCGTTACCACTAGCACCGACGACAAGGTTGCTGTTCAGAATCCAGTATGCGCCCAGACCCGAGACTTTCACCGTGCCTACGCCGCCTGTTGTTAATCCTAGCCAGCCGCTGGCGCTGCGCACGGCTGTTCCTGGGGGATCGATTTGCAACGAGCCTGCTGCGGTATTTCCGACGACAAGATCAGTGGCATCGCTCCAGTTTGCGACTGGTGTGACGTCCCCCGTTACCGCCGCACCAGCTTGTACCGGTGATAAGGGAGAGGCGCAGGTTACTGCCAAGGCGATCAGAGCTGCGGTTTTGGATTTATTTTTGCTACGCCCTTTGACATGTTCATTAGCAACGTGCCATAGGCCGGTGGCGTGATTAAAGACCAGACTATAGATGCGGTTCATAATGCCTCTTTGCTTTCTTTTTGCTATTTCCCCTAAAAATAGGGGCAGAGAGGCCTCGCAGCAGATCTGGGGCCTTATAGGGAGGAATTATGCAGAGTTGAGGTGGTCTTGAATATCACTGATATTGGGTATAAAGCGGCATGCTGCTGAGGCGGGGCGATGAATAATTGTCGTATAACAACAGCTTAGGCTATCGTAAGGGGGATGCTCTTTAGCTAATTTCTACATGATGTAGTGAGCGGTGTAGGGAAGTGTTTTATCCTTGGTGTTTTATGCGCAACGTTGAACTGATTAAAACAAAGGTCTGACTCTATGCAAGCGTTGAAAGGAATAATGTGGTTGATGTTGCTACAACTGGCTGGCGAGGCGTTGGCACATGTGTTGCAGCTACCGTTTCCTGGTCCCGTGGTAGGTATGCTACTGCTGGTCTTTGCGCTGTACTTTCCACTGGTGCGAGAGCCAGTCAAAGTCGCGGCGAGCTTTTTGCTTTCCCATTTGTCGCTATTGTTTGTGCCTGTGGGGGTAGGGGTCATCACCCATTTAGGACTAATTCGAGATCATGGGCTCAAATTGGGATTGGTGATTTTGGTGTCAACCTGGGCGGGAATGGTCGTCACAGTGCTATTGGTGCGTGGCTTGATTAAAAATCAATATGAATCCACAACCGAGGAGCTCAACCGCGATGCCTAATTTTGTTGAGCTTTGGGTCTATCTCTCGTCTGAGCCTTTGTTCGGTTTAACCTCTACCATCACGGTGTACATACTGGCGCACAGTGTGTATGTACGACTAGGGCAGGCGCCTTTGGCGAACCCTGTCTTGTGGTCCGTCATTGTGTTGGGGGCTGGTTTGATGATTACCCGCGTTCCCTATCCCACCTACTTTGCGGGAGCTCAATTTATACACTTTTTATTAGGGCCTGCAGTGGTGGCTCTGGGCTTTCCGTTGTGGGAACGCAGAGACGAATTACGCCGTGGCTGGGGGCGCTATGTACTGGCCGCTTTAGCTGGTGGCGCAACCGCGGCAATCGTAGCCGTGGGCTTGGGTTGGGCGTTGGGATTACCGGATGATGTCTTGCGTTCCTTAGCACCTAAGTCGGTGACCGCACCCGTAGCGATGGGTATAGCCGAGAAAATAGGGGGCGTGCCCGCGTTAGCTGCTGTTTTTGCGGTGTTAACCGGTTTGGTAGGCGCATTGTCGGGTAGTTTCTTGTTCCGACTGCTGGGCATAGGTACTAAGGATGCCGATTGGGTGGCGCGTGGTTTTAGTTTGGGTACGGCCTCACACGGTATTGGTGCGGCTCGTGCTTTGCAGGTGAATGCTGATGCTGGGGCGTTTGCTGGGCTGGCATTAAGCCTACAAGTGCTGTTGGCGGCATTATTGATGCCATTGATTGCACAGTGGTTCTAAGGTGTAAAAACTATGATGAAGATCAGTCGTTATACGCTGAGTACAGGCTTTCAGAATTACTGGCACACCACGTGTATGCAAACAGCAAAGTAGAGTATGGGCTGTATTGAGTATCTACGTTAATACCCAATACAGTCTGTAAATCCAAAATATTTTATACAGTAGGGCCGCCGTTACAAATGCTATTTGATAAGTTCGGTTGCGTACCACGAGGGCAATAAGCGCTAGAACAATAAAGGTACCTTGTTGTATTGGATACTCAATCCCTAGGTTTTCAAAATGTTCTGCTCCCTTCATCGCTGTGTCTATCAGATCAATGGCCGCTAACATTGCAAACATTGTGTAAAACGTTCTACGCCGCGATTGAAAATAATCTTTGTAGCCCTGGTAGTCAGTCATGCTGGAAGGAAATAGCATGGATGCAATGAATACAAAAAAACAGGCATAAGAGATCAAAAATAAATATAAACCGAAGGACCAAACGCGAATTTTGGTGAGTCCAAACTCATACCACCAGAAATGGATAATCGCTAAAAAAATAAAAAGTACCCATCCTAAGTGAACGATATAGATTTTCTTGCGTTCAGGATGTTGTAAAAACTCAGATACGCCTACCACAAGGCGCGCAATGCTAATCCCCATAATCATGCCGATAATAATTCGGATATGGGGAAAGTGTTCCTGATTTACTAGTGTTAATTCAAACATCTCCACCCTGCCTTTTGGTCATTTTTTTGGCAACTATAGCAGAATAACCAATAAAAAACGCCACCATAAACTGAGCATGGTGGCGTTTTTGTTGGTTAGGCGGAAATGCCTACGCGTGACAGAACTTAGGACGAGACAGTGCTTGATGGCCATGCCAAAGACTCTGCAGCCAATACAGTTCTACGCATTTCTTCATGTTGAGTGTGTAGTGAGATATAGCGCTCTTGTTCCGCATCATCTCGAGTAACCGTGCCGTTAAACGACTCTTGTACGTAGTTGGCATACCAGACGGATTCACTGACCGTCATACCTACAAAGATTTCATTGTCGTCCTGATCAGTGGACAAGGCACGGATTTCTGACAGATACGCCCGTTCATTGGGCTGAAATTTCAACATAAGACTCCTTAAATGAACCTACATTGTAGTCGTCTATCTGAAATCGCCTAGGGTAGTAGTCAAAAGAGGGTGAGGAAGGGGGATCATCCTAGGCACGACTCAGCTAAGTGATAAGCCTGTGCTGAGCTGAGTAACATATTGATGCCGTAGGGGGAGAGTGGGAGGGGGGGGATGGCCTTGCTCGTTAAGCTGCATTATTGTATTGGCATAAAAGACCAACCTTTTTGTTTCATGCATGCATGTCGAAGATCTTGGTTCCGCGTAATTGCTTTGGATCTTACGTCGTCACTATCTTTGTAGCTGTAGTCGCTACCATATTTAAGAACATCATACTCACAATCAGATATTGCAGCCTCGCGCTCTGAAGGAGTGCCCCCGGGTTTTTGCCATGAGTAATTTCCAAAGGCACATCCAGCCAGAATAACACTGATTAATATAATGGATTTCTTCATTTTTTCTCCATACGGTAAGCCTACAACGATCAAGTTTTGTGTTTGATGCCTCGTTTCTTGAGGGGGATGTAGGACATTTATAGCACATTGTATGTATATTAGAAGACCCTAATATGGGAGTGACGGCTGCTAGGGTAGCTTGAATGGTATATACAAAATTTTATTCTTGTCTTGAGTTGCCGATTGGGGGCAGTTTTTATCGATTATTCAGCGCACTGTGACGCGTAACTGACTACAGTTTCATCTGGGCATAGACGGCTTGTGACACACGCATTAACTCAGCCCTGTCAGTACCCGCAGAGATTGCGTAGCCAAAGTTATTTTCTACCCAATAGAACACATTGATGGGACCATCGTTTCCAAACTGAAAGGCAGCATTGGCTTCGCTGGGGATTTCTCGTGTGACATACAGCGTCAGCCGCTGTCCGCTTTCTGAGCCGTACATGAATTGAGCAACAGGGCCGCGCTCACCGGGTAGCAAGCGGCCGCCAATAAGTTCATAGCCTACGTGCGACAGCGAAGGCGCTTTTACCTCGGTGCCCATCCTTTTTGTGAGCCAGGTTACTAGCGCTTGTTCTTGGTCTGCGCTGACTTCAACAGGTCTGCGTACGTCAGGGCTATACACCACGTGAGCGACAGCGGCTCGCTGTGCAAAGCCGGATAAGTGACCATCGTCTGACATCATGATGGAGGCGGTGTTAGGTGCTTCTGCAAGCGCAAGTTGTAATGTTTGTGCATCAACGTGCCCACGTAAGAACCATGCTGATCCGCCACTCATAATACCAACTACCACGCAAGCAGCCAGAGCACTCCATGGAAAGCGTTTGGCGGTAGCTTTTAACGGTAAACGTAATGGAAACGGCTCATCCATTACAGGGTCTAGGGAGTTGTGCAGCATACGGTTTTGCTGCTGCCAGTCGCTTACACGAGCTTGCTCAGCAGGATACATAGCAAGAAATTTTTCGATGTGTGCAATGCGTTCAGGCGGCAAGAGCTGATCGGCATAGGCATGCAGATCAGCTTCTGTTACTGGCTTGGCACCATCGGTTCTGGTGTCTGAGCTAAACGTTTTGAGTGTGTGGTCGTCCATAATTATTTTCTGCGCTGAATCTTAAGCTCGGAGACAGTCTGGCCTTGCAGCTCCTCACGCAAGCGAGCTCGAGCGCGAGAGAGGCGAGACATAACGGTGCCGATGGGGATGTTCAGTACCGTGGATACTTCTTCATAGCGTAGTTCTTCTACGCCCACCAATAAAAGCACCTCGCGATGACTGGTGGGTAAACGTTGAAGGGTATTGTTCAGATCACATAGTTCCAATACATCGGCTTGCAACGGACGTTGCGATACTTCAGGAAGGTCGTCACCAGCATAGTCTTCAAGCCTGCTGTGTTGTGCCCGTAAATCATCAATAAAGCAGTTGTGCATGATGCCAAACATCCATGCGCGAATGTTGCTACGCT
Source organism: Paenalcaligenes sp. (assembly GCA_052103955.1). Lineage (GTDB taxonomy): Bacteria > Pseudomonadota > Gammaproteobacteria > Burkholderiales > Burkholderiaceae_B > Paenalcaligenes. The sequence goes on from JBQELO010000019.1 coordinate 64,799, forward strand.
TTTGCCACATGGAGAAACTGCTCCATGCGCGTTCTAGAGTGTCTTGTACCAAATCATCAGCACGATCGCGATCACCTACCAGCCCACGCGCATAACGCCGTAGGCTGGGGATGCAGGCAACAATCGCAGCTTCGTCTTGAGCTCGCATTAGTGAGGAAGTAGTGTGAGGTTACTTAATAATGTGCCAGACGCCTTTGACGTTGTCACCTTTCACGTCACCTGCTGCTTTATCTTCGACGTACGTGTAGACAGGCATGCCTTTATAGGCCCATTGCTTGCTGCCATCGTCGCGAATGACAATAGTCAGCTCACCCTCAGAAGCAGCATCGTTAGCGGCGAGAGCTGGCGGCCATAAGTCAGCACACGGACCATTGCATGCGCTTTTGCCGCTATTGGCTACATCTTTATCAAAGGTATACAGTGTCATGCCATTGGCATCCACCAGAATGTCGTTGGACATGGTGATACCTGACTCAGCATGGGCAAGTGTGGAAAAGGCGGCCGCAAGAGTGAGTGTCAACGTGGAAAGTAAACGATTAGTCATGGAAACTTCCTTCAAAAAGTGAGTGTGTACTTCCATAGACGTATGAGCAGGCGTTTTTATTCCATCTTTTTTAGCGCTTACTTCGCTACGAATACTTACTAGCCTTATTAAGAAGGTAGGTGTGTAGTGCGCTACTATCCACATCAGAGAAAATAGACGAGGACATAAAAGTGCAGATTGTCATTCTGGTGGTTCTGGCAGGTATTGCATTGTTGGCAGCACCTATGCTGCTTTCGGCAGCAGTTGCAATATTGGCTATAGTGCTTTGGAAAAGTGGGAAAACAAGGCTAGCGTTACAGGTAGTGTATGTAGTGGCGGCTCTTGTGCTGACGTATTGGCTAGTGACGACTACTGCCTTGTTACTGGCTGCCTATGATGCCTATGTGTGGACGATAGCAGTAGGTGGTGCGCTGGTTGTGGCGAGTGGGGTGTTTGGGGCGGGGTTTAGGGCGGTGTTTATAGCCAAAAAACACCGCCAGACTAGCTAGCCCTCTGCTGCCATCATTTCTTGGTATTCCCGTAACTCTGCCGCTTCTCGTGAGCATGAGCGATCTTGTTCCGCTGCAGGCATGGACATATGTTCATTTTTGGCATGAGGGTAGTTTTCCATGATTTCATTGGCGAGTGCTTTTGTCTCTTTAGTAGAGGCTAGCTTCTCAACAAATCTATCTATTTCAGCGTAATAGTCTTGGCAGATAGGGGTGAGCTCTGCGGAGAAAGCGCTAGAGGACATTGCCAAGCAGAGGCTGGCTAAAAGTAGTTTGTTCATAGGTAGTACTCCAGTTGACTTCTAGATGTCTCGCGAATGGCTTGCTTAGGGCGTAGTAGGCCGTCTACGAACAATCAAGAAGAATAAAATGCACGCTAGCGTCAATAGCGCGAAGAAGGCGAGGCCAATACTAAAGTTCTCTGTCCCTATATCGCTGAGCATCGTTATTGCATCTAGCGCAACGTAGAGGCTGTAGGCTAGAGTTGGCAGAAAAAGGATCGCAGCAAGAGTTTTGATGGACGGGCGAGATCTCATCGCCAGCAGGATGGCGAGAACGATGGCTGCCACAATAAGAACAGGAATTCCTACCACGAGGGTGAGGAGACCGTTTGAGGCGAAGGCTGGAAAAGGTATGAGTAACGCGACTACTAACATTACCGCGTTCAAGAATAAGTTCATGGCTTCACCTAGAGGGCCTGATAGAGCGAGTTCACGATCAGATAGTTGTTGCACGTACTTCTTTTCATTGTTGGCTCACGTCATGCTGAATCAATAACCACTATTAAATTAGGGGGAATCTTAGCATAGCGGTAATTCTGTAGTGGGTCGCTTCGGGTTGCCGTGTGTATGTGTGCTGCTATGATATTTGACATGTTTTATTGTGGGGTAATGGTGAAAAATAGAGTTTTTTTGGTTTTCGTGTTGCTCCTTATAGGTGGCTGTGGCCAATCCGATTTTGAAGGGACATGGACCGGTAAAGCGGGGCCATACTTGCAGACCATCCGTATTGATGACAAAGGAAATGGTTTCTCTTGTGCATCGTGGGAACGTAGAGGTATGCATTCGTTGGAAGCCATCACATTTAGTTCTCCCTATATCAATTTCAAGGAAGGGCCAAGAATGAAACTGGTGGTGGGGGAGAACATGCTGATTGGCGAAGCCGAGGTCGACAATGCTAGAAAGATTAGTTTTTATTCTGACGAGTCTTTAGCTGCTGCGGCACCTTACTGTAAGGCTGCGCTTGAGGAGACAGATAGCAGGGAAGAAGACTAAAAGCCCCCGTTTGCCTAGGGCTTATGGGTGTATCAAAGAGACTACTACTGTTTAGTCCTGACCGTGAAAAGCTTTCCACGCAGCGGCTTCTAATTCGCCGCATTCAGAGATCACATTACCGCTTTCATCCTGAAGCGTATAGGTTTGTTGCTCACCTTCACCAATACTCCCTGCACCATCCAGCCCTAGCAGTAGGGTGTACATAGTGTCGCGCAGTGCAGAGTCCAGAATTTCACGCAGTTGCGCGTGTTGAGTGGGAGTCAGTTGTAGAGCGTTGATTTGCGCTGCAACCTCTGAGCCATCATGGGAATCCATGAAAGATGCTAGCAGTTGTGATTTAAGGCTAACCCAGTTGTCGACAAATTGTTTGGCGTTCATAGTCAAGTTCTTGGTTCTTATGCTCAAAAGTGTGCTTCTGATTGATTACGCACAGTATAAGGTTTAGGTGAGCTAATTATGAGCAGAATTCACTATGTAGGGCTGGTGTTATCAGGTTTAACGAGCTATTTAATGTGAAGTGTCCTATGCTGTAAGAGGCTTTCAGCAATTTTGCTGTGGGCAGGACTTATTGATAGGGGTTGTAATGAGTAAAAGTGAAAAAGCACTAAAGAAGGCTAAAGTACAAGGTTCAGACCCTGCTGCGAATAAACCAGGTTGGCCTGCACAACCAGCTAGTGCTGGCATAAAAAGAGCAAGTTTTGCTCACTCTCGTAAACCGGTTAATCGTGGTTCAGGCAGAGGTAGATAAAACAGTGTCAGGAGAGATTTTGGTTGTTACAAACTAGACCTATCTTTAACTGGCCATACATGACACTATGAGTGCAGGGATATTTTTCCCTGATGATTTAGGATTTATATTGAAAACAGAAATCGGTATTGTGAAGTGGTTTGATAACACACGTGGCTTTGGCTTTATCATGCCAGAGGATGGTAGTAAGGACCTCTTCGCACACCATAGTGAAATCCAAGGTGATGGATATCACAAATCGCTTGATGAAAACCAACGAGTATCTTTCGTTGTTGGCCAAGGTCAAAAAGGACCATGCGCTACAAAGATTCAAGCTGTCTAATACAGCAGTTCTTGCATAACACAGCAAGAACATAAAAGAGCAAAGACCGGTAACTTTACGAAGTGCCGGTTTTTTTGTGCCCACTAAGTGAAGTGGTAACCTTAAACAAGCCGAGTTTGAGGCTTGGCCTGTTTTGTTATCGCCCTTATGGCAAGGAAGCTATATTGGTAATGACTTGTTTGGTATTACCTATCTTTGGATAGAGGGTAGTGCTTCACGTTTGATGATAGGCTTATCAGCTTTTTTCCGCTGTACGCTATTTGAGCCTGTTCTGCGCGTTGAAGATTGTGTCGCTCTAGGGCAGAAGTTACGGGAGTAGCTGACTTGTTTGGTTTTTTCATAATCATCCTCTCTGGATGTTTCCGAAGCTTGCACAGGTTTGCCTAACTTCGGTGCCAAAGTCTTTTGGCAAGTGTAGCAAGAGCATGGAAGCTACTTACTACTAGCAGTCTACACCCCTAATCAGTATGTATTATGACAAAAGGTGTATCAGTTCAAAATACTTAATGCGGAGAGTAGGTTTGTATCTGTGTCATGCCTTAGCCCTCTGTACAGGACTTAGCAAGGTTAGAGACTCTAGGCAACAAAAAAACCGCTAAGCCAATAATGGTGCGGGTTTTTGGAGGTTGTGGATTGCTAATGGAACCCACTGAAACAATATTCGTGGTGGGCGGTACTGGAACCGTACTTGATCGCTAGGTAATTGATAGGGAAGGCATTTAATTTCCGCAATATTAAAAATGCCCCCATCGTCTATTCTCTCGATCTTTGAGAGTCCAGAAAATCAGACCACCATTGCATTAAAAGTCGGCGTTCATCTAGGTATTCGGCATGGTTGTACGTCCTGCGGATCTTGTTTCGATCCTTGTGCGCCTTATTGATTGTTTCGGCACTCATAGGAATTTTTGGGCTTTTACCCATGCTAGGGAAGAGTAGGTTGTAGCGGCCAGTGTACTCCTGCAACTGACGAAGAATGCGTGTGCACTGAGAGGATAAGGGGACTATATGCGGGTTCCCTGATTGCTTCTCTATTACGGAGCCTTTCATTCTGGATGAGGGAAGCATGTAGCATGTTCCAAAATGGAATTAACCATCAAGAAAAAGAGCGATTCTCACCCTCCTGTTTGGCACGTCCGGCCTTTCGTTTGCTCGCCAGTAGGGTTGATGTGGTTTTTAACGGGCCGCGCTCTTTCTTTATGGGCTACCAGCGTTCAAGCGGATGTGCAACAATGGAAGGCTTTAGCAACCTACAAACTAAGGAGATTTCCATGAGTACCAAAATCGTTACTGAAGCTGACCGCAAGCGCACTCCGCGTCCCGCCCTGCCCAAGGGTATGTCCATTTCCACAAAATCCGAAAATGTGAGCAGGGAGCGTGGCCCGCATACCCACCACAAGAAAAATCCCGGAAAGCGTCACGGATAGGAGCAGTTCGCCACCAGCATCCTTCTGCCGACTTGGTTGCTGATAAGCCAGCGCATGTCGAGGCAGGGGCGCTGGTGGCCCCAGTTCGGCGCTCTGCGTCCTCAGTGGACAGATCACCAAGCATTATTCCTGCCATTTAGAAGAATGCAGTTTTGTATAGCTATTTCGGCTATCTGCTCGTCACTCAAAACAGTCTTATTGGTCATATGACCTCCTATTAATCCCAGTTTTACGCGCTCCACTCCCATAAAGCAGGGTTAAGGAGGTGTGCAAGAAAACAGGCTAATCAGGGCTAAACAGACGTTGAAACGCGCCAAATTGTAGTGTCTGTACCCGCCCAAACACGCGGCGTCCAAAAGGATCGCACCCAGTACCCAGTTAAGCGGTCTCACCCCGCCCAGATACAAGATGATTTTCGCAGGTTTTACTTCTAGCCCCACGGATTACAGGTAGCCGCGAAATCGCTTGTCAGTGACAGGGCGAGGTATTCATCGATCGCATTTTGTAAAAGAACAGTTCGGCTAGTGCCTGCAACTCTATTTAGTTGCCCTTTGGGCTAGGCTTGGCGAGTTGTTGAATGAGATATAGAAAAGCTAGACATAAAAGTCAATTATTTCTATACATTAGTTGAGGATATCTAGACTTATGAGATTTAAAAAAGTCCTTGAGTAGGGCTGTAAGTCTTGTAGGTAGTGGTATCAGCCTAGCTTTTGATGT
>JBQELO010000020.1:0-59000 GCA_052103955.1 Paenalcaligenes sp.
GCGCTGCAAGCTTTCGCCGCGAAAAGTTCATCCCTAAAGGTGGACCTGATGGCGGTGATGGCGGTAGAGGCGGTAACGTATACGCCATTGCTGACCGTAACGTAAATACCTTGGTTGATTACCGCTTTTCCCGACTGCACCGTGCACGTAACGGCGAAAACGGCAGGGGTTCTGATCAGTACGGTGCAGCAGGCACAGACATTGTTCTGCGTATGCCCGTAGGCACCACCATTATGGATGCCGAAACAGGCGAACTACTATTCGATCTGGACCACCACGGCCAAGAGGTCATTTTGGCTGCTGGCGGTCAAGGCGGCTTAGGTAACCTGCATTTTAAAAGCAGTATTAACCGCGCTCCTCGCCAATGCACACCGGGCGAAATAGGGCTTCAGCGCAAGCTACGTCTAGAGCTTAAAGTTCTGGCTGACGTGGGACTGCTAGGTTTACCCAACGCAGGTAAGTCCACCTTTATCAGCAAAGTCTCTAACGCGCGTCCTCGTATTGCGGATTACCCCTTCACTACACTGCATCCAAACTTGGGTGTAGTACGTACATCTGCAGCACACAGCTTTGTGATTGCCGACCTTCCCGGTCTGATTGAAGGCGCATCCGAAGGTGCGGGTTTGGGCCATCTGTTCTTGCGCCACCTGTCACGTACACGTTTGCTGCTGCATATTGTGGACGTCAGTACACTGGATCAAGACGTAGACCCAGTAGAAGCCGCGCTTGAGCAAATTCAAGTGATTACCGCTGAGCTGAACTTGTACAGTGAAGAACTGGGCGATAAACCGCGCTGGTTGGCACTGAACAAGCTAGATATGGTGGATGACCCTGAAAGCCTGCGTAAAGAACTGGTCAAACGTTTGGACTGGAAAGCCCCCATCTACGGTATTTCTGCGTTAACAGGTCAAGGCACTGAAGAATTAGTGCGTGATATACAAAACTGGTTAGACGAACAACGTCGCTTGCAACAAGAAGCCGAGGAAAAAGCAGCGGGTACTTTCGTGGAAGCTGATCCCCGTTTTGACGAAAAACGACAAAACATCGATACACCGCCACCTGCGGGTACTAACGACTAGTAAAGACGACGCTCTCGCGTCATTCAACGCTAAAATCTACAGGAATCCATATGGATTCCTGTTTAGTCCTGACTGTAGTATTTCTTCTTTATTTGCTGCGTCCCCATGTCTGTATCGTCTAATAACTCTTCCGTTATTGCCCAAGCCAAACGCTTGGTTGTAAAAGTAGGCTCCTCCTTGGTGACCAACAATGGTCGCGGTATTGATAGCGATGCCGTTGCACAGTGGTCTGCCCAAATTGCCGAACTGCACAACCAAGGCAAACAAGTGGTATTGGTTTCCAGTGGTGCGATTGCCGAAGGTGTTGCACGCCTTGGCTGGACACGCAGGCCCAGTGTCATGCACGAACTGCAGGCTGCTGCTGCCGTAGGCCAAATGGGGCTGATACAAGCCTATGAGGTTGCTTTTGCCAAGCATGGCATCCGTACCGCGCAAATTCTGCTAACACACGAAGACTTGGCTGACCGCCACCGTTATTTAAATGCGCGCAGCACCCTCTACACCTTGCTGGCACTGGGTGTGGTACCTATCGTGAATGAAAACGATACCGTGGTCACTGACGAAATACGCTTAGGCGATAACGATACACTTGGCGCCTTAGTGACCAACCTGATCGAAGCCGAATCTTTGATCATTCTTACCGATCAAAAAGGCTTGTACAGCGCCGACCCTCGTAGCAACCCCGACGCCGAGTTTATCTCTGTTGCCCAAGCGGGTGACCCTGCTTTGGAAAAAATGGCAGGTGGTGCGGGCAGCTCAGTGGGTACGGGTGGTATGCTCACCAAAATACTGGCTGCTAAACGTGCAGCCAACAGCGGTGGGCATACGGTCATTGCCTCTGGCCGCGAAGAAAACGTCTTGAATAGGCTGGCACAAGGCGAGCTAATTGGCACTGAGCTACGCGCTACGCTACCTGTAAAATCAGCACGCCAACGCTGGTTGGCCAACCACCTACGTGTACGTGGTCGCGTTACGCTGGACGAAGGTGCGATTAAAGCACTAACCAACGGCCACAGGAGCTTGTTACCTATAGGGGTGATTCATGCCGAAGGTGACTTTGAGCGTGGCGACGTCGTGGCTTGTGTAGACGAGCATGGCGTGGAATATGGTCGTGGCTTAATCAACTACTCTAGCTCAGACACACGACGTATCTTGCGCACCCCCAGCCATAAAATTGCTGAAATCCTGGGTAGCATGTCGGCATCCGAGCTTATGCATCGCGACAACATGGTATTTAGCCAAAACGACAACGCATAAAAAGGGAGTAAAGAAGGGCTGTAATCTACCCGCAGCGATTCCTTCAGGGGAGGCGGAGGAGCATGGTTTTTCGTACTTTCACGCTGTGATTACTCCCCCGTCACCTCAAGCAACTGCCCTCCCGACTTCTCGGGCTCAGGTTTAGGCGGGTAATAGTCATAGCCTTTAGGCCATGGCGTATCATTCCCAGTGGGCTGATGCTTCTTGTAGAACGCTAAAAAGTCAGACCAACTTAAGGCTTTGGAATAGAGCCAGCCCTGTACGAAGTCCACCCCGTTCTCACGCAAGTAATCCGCTTGCTCTTGAGTTTCTACGCCTTCTGCCACCATCACCAGCTTTAAGCTCTGCGCCATCTTAATGATGTGCAACACCACCGCACTGGACACGGCCCCCGTGCCTATAGAACGAATAAACGCTTTATCGATTTTGAGCACATCCACCGGTAAAGTCTGTAAGTACTGCAGACTAGAATAGCCCGTACCAAAGTCGTCAATGGCCACTACAAAGCCATCATCGCGAGCCTTGGTCAGCGTATCTCGGGCGGCCTCTATATCCATGCTCACTCGCTCGGTGATCTCTAGCCACAGTTGCTCGGCCTTCACACCTTGCTCTAAAAAGCTTTCGCGCATAACCGGCAAAATACGGCCGCCACGCACATCATGTGAGCTCAGGTTCAAACTAATGTGTAAGCGCCTATCGGCAATCAAGGCATCGCCCACCTCTACCACTACGCGGTCTACCAATAAATTGGTCAACTCGATAATCTGACCGCTTTTTTCGGCTGCTGGCACGAACTCTTCTGGACTAATCCACCCACCATCCCCACGCCTCCAGCGCATTAAGGCTTCTGCTCCAACACAGGTACCACTTTCTAGGTGCATGATAGGTTGGTAATGCACCTCTAACTCACGCCTACGCAATGCCAAACGTAAAGCTGCCGTCAACGAACGCGGTTTTAACATCAGATACAACGTGAGCAATAAACTCAACATTGCTAACATCAGCATGGTGGGCATCATGCTGTCTTTATGTTCTTGTAAATAACTAATGAAACCCTGTCTAGGCACCAACACTAATGCCAGCCAATTGCCATGCTGTTCTAATACCGAAATATACCGGTGATCGTGCCAAGGCTCTCCCGCATTGAAAGCATAGGCCAGTACATCCTGCGGAAACGATGGCGAAGCAGCCACCAGCGAGCCATCTAAGGTCGCCAAAGCAATAAAAGCGGGACGCTGTAAAAACATATCCATAAAGCGCCACTCGCGCACCATGGCCTCGTACTTCCCATAGCGCAGCAGTAACACTTTCTCACCGCCCTCTTCACTCAGCTCTATACCTGCTGTTACTTCTAGTCCGCCATCGGTACCAAAACTAACATCTTGTATCCCCATGAAAACATTACTTTGTCCCCATAAGACACATTTACGACCATCCGGCAGCGTATAGGCTACCTCTTGTATCGCTGAAGAGTTCACTGCCACTTGGCGCATACGTTCCATATGCGCTGCTGAACAGGGTTCAACTTGATAAGAAGACAACGCTTTTAATGCATCTTCAGCGGCACGTAAGGTGTCATCGAGACGCATCACCACCAGGTCACTGACGTTACGCAACCGCTGTTCTTCGTTGTACAGACTGAATTGCCATGACAGAGTGGCAAAGAGCAAAGGAGGAACTATGGCGCCCAAGCCTAGCATGGTCATCCTGATCAGCGCCGCTTTATAACGATGCATATCGGAATCCCAAAAGAGAAAAAGATAAAATTAGAAAATATAACTGAGCAGAAAAAATGCGTATGCTCATTGCCCAATAAAGTTCAATCTAGACTACCGTTTTTTTTCTACCTGTTGCTAATTTAATCGCTACTATTTATATCAGCCAATAGTGCTGCCACCTTGCCGTGGCACGGCTTTCTACGTACCATATTGAGCATATTCGGTATAGTGATCACCACATACCGTTTCTTATTTTTGCCCTTCCCTTTTTTTCATGACTAGCACCATTTTCCAGCTATTAGGCGGTATAGGTCTGTTCCTGATCGGTATGTCTATGCTTACCGATGGCCTAACAACATTTGCCGGTAACTCTTTACGCAAAGCCTTAGCTCGTTTTACTGGGACGCCATTTCGTGCCTTTACCTCAGGTGCGTTAATTACCATCTTGCTGCAATCGTCCACGGCGACCACGGTGACCTTAATCGGTTTTGTCAGTGCGGGATTAATCAGCTTCACGCAAGCCATTGGTGTGATTATGGGGGCCAGCCTAGGTACTACAGGGACGGGCTGGATTATTGCTACCTTGGGCTTAAAAGTCAGCCTAGGGCTGTATATGCTGCCATTAATTGGCATAGGTGCTTTTATCAAGCTACTAGGGCGTGGCCGCTGGCCTGCCTTGGGCATAGCTATGGCTGGCTTCGGCATGCTGTTTGTAGGTATTGATACCCTGCAATCCGGTATGACGGGCCTAAGTAGCATGCTGAATTTGGAATCGCTGCAACCTGATAGCTGGTGGCACCGTATTCTGATCATGTTGATCGGTACCGTTATGACGGTAGTTTTGCAGTCTTCTGCCGCCATGGTTGCTGCCACCTTAACGGCATTAGACGTAGGCGCTATTAGCTTTGAGCAAGCCGCCATTCTGGTCATTGGCGCAGCCATTGGTACCACCATGACCGGGGTACTGGCTGCCATAGGCGGTTCCATTCTTGCCAGACGTACCGCCCTTACCCACGTACTGTTTAACCTGTCTAGCGGGTTGATCGCGCTCGTGATTCTGCCTTTGCTGCTGTGGCTAATCGATGCCATGCAGACCTACTTGCATCTGCAAGCTGGTGCCGTGGCACTGGCCGCTTTCAACACCCTATTTATTGCGGTAGGCGTTGCTATCTTTTTGCCCAATGCCGCGCGCTTTGCGCGCCTCATGGAACGCATACTGCCAGAAAAAGAAAATACCCTGACTAGCCAGCTCGATGATTCGCAACTTCAAGTGCCCGAACTGGCGTTGGGATCTATGCACAAAACCTTAGTGTTGCTGTCAAATGAGCTGTTTTCTGTGGGCCGCCAATTGTGCACCATGCCCACCGAATCGCCGTTAAGCCCGATTGAACGCCAGCGCCTACACAAAGCCCTGGATGACTCACAAGAGTTCTTTGCCAGCATACGCTTAACCGACGAGCACGATGCCTTAGTGCCTACACATTTGGCTCAAATGCATGTGCTAGACCACTTGCTGCGGCTTTATGGCCGCACCGTCAATGTGCGTTTAACGCCTATAGAACATGTGCCCGCCATCATGCAAGAAGCGCTACATAGCACTGACCACTTGCTGCAACTTGCTATACGCGGACTCTCTGGGCAAGCTGAACCCGGTTGGCTACAAATACTCGCCCAACAAAATGAAGCACTGGGCTTATTTCGCCAACAAGCACGTACACAAATTATGGCTGAAACGGCTAACGGCTATAGAGATTCAGCCCAAGCGTTGCATATACTGGATTCCATGCGTTGGTTAGAGCGCATTGTGTACCACGTCTGGCGTATCTGCCATTATCTGTACACTGAAAATCCTGCCGTGATAGAAAGCAGCACCGATATTGAGCCGGCTTAACCCACTACTTACTCATGTACTGGCAATGCGGTGGAGTATTTGATTACTTCCATCGCAAAGCTAGAGCTCACGTCGTGTAAATCACAGGCTTGAATCAGCTTTTTATATACCGCGTCATAGCCCTGTATATCGTCTACGATAACGCGCAATAAGTAGTCCACATCACCACTCATTCTATATGCCTCAACAATTTCAGGAATATCCTGAACTGATAAGGCAAATTTCTTAATCCATTCTTCGTTATGGTGATTCGTGGATACTTTGACAAAAACCGTGGTATTTAATCCTAGTTTTTCAGGGTCACACAGTACTACTCTTTTCTGAATAATCCCCTCTTCCTTTAGTTTCTGTATACGTTTCCAACATGGTGTATTAGACAAACCTACACGCGCCGCAATTTCGCTAATCGCCACATCAGCGTCTTCTTGTAGTATTTGCAAGATTTGCCTATCAATAATATCCAATTTTCTATCCTTAAAATAATCAATATTAATGATTGGCAAAGTTGCGTTATTCACTCAAATCTTTTGCCCACCACTTACTTCAATGCGCTGCGCGGTAATCCACTTGGCTTCATCGGTTGCTAAGAACGCAACCACATCGGCAATATCACCCGGTGCACCTATGCGCCCTAACGCAATACCGCTGATAGCGCGTGCAGCCGTTTGCTCATCAATGGGGCTCATGGCTGTTTCTGTTAAGCCAGGAGCCACCGTGTTAACGGTAATGCCTCGCGGCCCTAACTGGGCAGCCAGCAAACGCGACAATGCTTCCAAGCCGGCTTTAGCAGGTGCATACACAGCCATTTCTGGAAAGGCCATGCGTGTACCCATAGAAGAAATATTGATGATCCGCCCCTGATCGCGCAAACGAGGCAACATGCATTGTGTCAGAAAAAATGGGGCTTTTAAATTCACCATTAGTGTCAGGTCAAACTGTGCTGACGTCACACTTTCAATTGGCTCTCGTTTCAATACACCCGCATTATTAACCAAGATATCCAATCTTGATTCGCCATACTCTTCGGTCACAATTTTATCAAATTGTTCTTGAATATCGTATGGGCCTTTTTCATGGGATAAATCAGCAAAAATAGGCGCAGCTTTTCCGCCTTCGGCTTCTATAGCCTCAACCAACTGCATCAGAGAGTCTTTTGAACGGTGTGCATGCACACACACAAAAGCCCCTAATTTTGCCAGTCGTAATGCAATTTGATAGCCAATGCCTTGGCTGGCTCCGGTAACCAGAGCCACTTTACCTTGTAGCTGCGCCATGAGCGTATTCCTTAGTGGTTAGGATTGCACAATCACTTTGCCAAATGCCGAGCGATTCTCGAGCGCGGCAAAGGCTTGGGCGGTGTCTTCTAGGCGATAGCGCATATCTACCGGTGGGTTTAAGTCGCCTTTTTCCACCAACGCTAACAACGCATGCAAGTCTTCACGCATCCACCCATTTGACCCCAACACGGTGAGTTCAAAGGTCCAGATGTAGCGCAAATCGGTTTTGGGATCGAAACCCGCCGTCGCACCACACGTGAGCAGCTTGCCGCCTTTTTTCAACGATTTAATGGACGACACCCACGTATCACCGCCCGTGAAGTTCACAATCATGTCCACCCCACCGCTACCATTAATGCGCGGCTTACCTACGTGTTCATGCAAACCTTTAAGAAAATCTTGCTCTTTGTAGTTAATGCCATGATCGGCACCCAACTCGCGCAATTTTTCCAGTTTGTCGTCGCTAGACGCCGCCACGATGACTTCAGCACCACTCAGCTTAGCTAACTGCACGCAGCAGGTACCCACACCACCAGAAGCACCCAACACAAACACTTTCTTGCCTTTGGCGCTACCGTCTAGTGGCAAACCACCACGTGTCACCATCATGCGATATGCCGTACCGTAGGCGACTGGCAACGCAGCGGCTTGTTCGTAGCTCACGCTATCAGGCAGCGCAATTAACTGCGTGACAGGTACTTTGCAGTACTCAGCCAAACCGCCGTCTACGGTTTCACCCAACAGTTGATAGGGATTTAATACCAAAGGGTCTACCAACACGCGGTCACCCACGTTCCAACCCTCTACATCGGGGCCTAGCTCGGAAATGCTACCGGCCATATCAATACCCATAATGATGGGCATAGGCACCGTAATACCTGGCATACCGCGTAGCGTGAACAGGTCGTGATAGTTCAGCGAACACGCCCCTACTTTAATGATGACGTACCCCGCTTCCACCGTAGGGGCAGGCCAGTTGGCTTCGAATGTGATTTGTTCAATGCCCCCATGGGACTTTATAACTTGTGCTTTCATCGTTCCCTCACCACTAGAGAAATGTTATTTGGCATAGCCTGCGGCCATTTTTTTAATGCTTAACTTGTCTAGCTTGTTATTTGCCAGCAAAGGCATGTCATCAATAAAGCGCACATGACGCGGATATTGGTAAACGGGGCCATTGCCTAAAGCAAATTGCTTGATGTCTTCTTCGCTGATTAGCGATGCTTGGCGTTTCACCACAAAAGCGGCTGGCACCTGCCCTTTGATGGGGTCGGATACTGCTACCACGGCCACTTGCACCACATCAGGGTGTTTCATCAACAGTTTTTCTACATCGCTGGGGTAAATGTTCTCCCCTCCGCAGACAAACATGTCATCTACCCTGCCTACAAAGTAGAAAAACCCGTCGTCATCACGACGCATCACATCGCCCGTTTTGTACCAGCCATCATGCAGCGCTTTGGCAGTTTCATCGTCGCGGTTCAAATACCCCGGCATCACTGCTAGGCTACGTACCCACAACTCGCCTTCAAGGTCGTCGTCCTTACCCAAGCGCACTTCCACATCGGCTAATGGATGCCCCAATGACAAAGACGGACGCGTAACACCATCGGGATGCGGCCCAAACACAGCAGGGCCGGTTTCGGTAGTACCCCAGTTGTTATTCACCGTAGCGTTAGGGAACAACGCACTCACACTACGATGTAACTCGTCGGTAATAGGTGAAGATCCCATTGCCACACTCAACACTGAGCTGAAATCATAGCGAGTAGGCGCTTCTTCCAACGCACGCAACGCCATCGCCAACATGGTTGGTACTGCCGTCACCACTTGGCAGCGGTGCTCTTGGCACGCCTGCAAGAAGCTTTGTGCGGTGAATTTTTTCAGCAACACCAAGGTGCCGCCATACGAGGTAACCAGCTTGGACAAGAACAACGCATTCATGTGCGATAGCGGTGCTGCGCACAGGACTTTGGCCTGATTAGTCTGGAAAAAATCGCCCCCATTTACACGCATCTTTTGCAGTGCCCACACATAACCACCATGCGTCAGCGGCACCCCTTTGGGCACACCGGTAGAGCCAGAGGTGTACAAGATGGTTGCAGCATCACCCGGTTGTTGCTTCACTACCCCTGCGCTGGCACGAATCTGGCTAACGGTGGTTAATAGTGACGGCAATGCTGTATGTGCTACACCTTCAGGCAATAAGTGGGCAAACTCTTCATCACACAGTACCGTCTGCACAGCAGCATCACGCACAATGTAGTGAATAGTTTCTGGCGCCAACTTAAAACCAATGGGTACGGCGCAGTAACCCGCTTGCATAATGCCGTAATAGGCCAGCAAGTACTCGGCACTGTTTAGCCCCATCAGCCCTACACGCGCGCCTATGGGCAAGCCTTTTTGCTGTAAGAAGCCTGCAATTTTTGCGGCCTGATCGTGCAAATCTTGGTAGCTAAACACACGCTCGTGGCCTTGTGCATCTACTTCGATTACCCAGGCCTGCTGCGGGTCAACGTGTTCAGCAATGGCTCCACCCAGATTGGTACTTTGTGGAAATTGCTTCGTAGACATAACTTAGCCCTTTTGTGCGCTGTAGCAGCCGCGACCAATAGCCGTCAGCCTGCCTTGCTCGTCGTATACGTCCACATCCGCCACGCCTACCGAACGGCCTACGCGACGTGCAACCGCTTTGGCAATCAGGTACGGGCCGCTGGATGGACGAATAAAATCAACGCGGAAGTTAATGGTAGGTACCGCACCGCCCACGCTTAAGGCCACGGCTAAATCACCCGCCGTATCAATCAATGAAGCAATAGCTCCACCGTGAAACTGGGTGGCCGCCTTGTCTCGGGCCAAATTGGGCAGCAGTGGCATTTTCATATCTACCGAACCCGCTTCTACATTCAAGTCCACCAATTCCATGCCACAACTTTGGATGAAAGGGGATTCTTCAATTAGGCCTTCGAAGAGTTGACGCAATTCTTGACTCATAGTGTTCTCCTGTTCTTACTATTTGCTGTATTTCCAAAAAACCAAACGGTGATGCAAGACCCTGACTGAAAACGCTAACAAGGTCGCTAAAAGTGCCAGCACAAACACAGCTGAAAACATGGCTGTTGCATCAATATCGTAGGAAGCAGCCCGCAGGTAATACCCTATCCCTGCTTTGGCGGCCAAAAACTCCCCCACTACACACAAGATGAAGCTCAAGGCTGCGCAAACCTCTAGGCCACTGAACACATAATCCAGAGCCGACTTAATTTTCACTAAAAACACAATGCGCCAACGTCCACCACCAAAGGCTTTTGCCATGTCTACTAGCTCAGACGACACGGCACGCATACCCGCCACCGTATGAATGAACATGACAAAAAATGTACCAATGGCCACTAACGCAATCTTTGACGCCAACCCTATGCCAAACCACACGATCACCAAGGGTGCGATAGCTACTACAGGCATAGCCTGCAAGGCCTGAACGATAGGATGAAAAACGCGATACAAGGTTTCCACTTCGCTGATCACAATGCCAAACAAAAAGCCCAAGCTGGCACCAATAAATAGCCCCACTAAGGTGGCAATTACCGTCGCGACGAAATGCGTTTCAAACCACCCTTGCCCACCCCATGCCGCCACATTTTTGAAAACGCTAATAGGGTCTGGCATCAATGTAGGATTCGCCACTACATACGTAGCAAGGTAATACCAACCTGCCAGCAAAATGAACACACCAGCAATGGGGAACACTGCACGCTGCCAGCGCGGCGCATAAAAATGGCTGTCACTCATTAGCGTTGACTCCCTTCCCAAAACACCAGTTTTTCTTTGGCATAGGTAAGCAATGCGCCACCCACATAGCCCAACACACCCAGCAGCACCATGGCAGTAACAGCCGTTGTGGTATCTAAGGAGTTCGCCGAGTTATCAATTAAGAACCCTGCTCCACCCATTCCCACAATGAACTCCATCACCACACACCCCACCAGCGCGAACCCCCAACCCACTTGCAGCCCCGAAATAATGGAACCCGCCGCATTGGGTAAGCAGCAATGCCAGTACAGTTTCAGCGCATTGGCGTTTAGGCTTTTAAAGAGGTCTAGCAAGACGGGTGGCGTGGCTCGTATGCCTACAAACGTCCCTACAAAAATAGGGAAGAAACAAATCAGGGCTACCAACACCACCGTACTTTTGGTTTCGTACCCCAACCACAGCAAAATTAAGGGTGCAATAGCGACTTTAGGTACAGCCTGCAATACCACCACGACGGGGTACATCAATAGCTCCACTCGCTTGTACATGGCCAGCACACTGCCAAACACGACAGCCAGCACCGTGCCTAACAAGAACCCCAGAATGGTGCTTTGCAAGGTTTGCGATAAATGCGGCCACAGGTCAGCGTCCTTGATCAACCCGTGATAAATGCGTTCCAACACCGCTTCCGGGCCAGGAAAGACGCGATTCGGGATATGAAACAAGGCAATCACGCAGTACCAAATCACAAAAAATGCGACCACAGGCAATAGCGGTAATAGCACTCTTTTCAACGCTTGGTTCATGATCACTGCTCCCTCACTTACTCGTGATCATCGAAAATTGATCGCAGGTGGTTAGACATGGCGATAAATTCCGGGCTGTATAAGGTGTCGATGCTACGAGGACGAGGAATATCTATCTGCACGTCGGCCACAATCTTGCCGGGCCTACCACTCATCACCACGACACGGTCTGACAAGAAAACTGCTTCCTGTATGGAATGGGTAATGAACAGCACCGATGGCTTTTTCTCTAGCCAAATACGTTGCAGCTCTACCATCATGTTCTCTCTAGTCATGGCATCCAGCGCTGAAAACGGCTCATCCATGACCAGCACCGACGGATTACGTATTAACGAGCGGGCAAGTGACACCCGCTGCTGCATACCGCCTGACAGCTCGAAAGGATAGCGATCGTGAAAGCCTTTTAGCCCCACTAAATCTAGCAAATCTCGCGCCTGCTCTTGATGCTGACGCGGTGATTTACCCGTTAAGCTCATGGGCAACAACACGTTATCCAGTGCCGTTTTCCATGGCAGCAATGCCGCCTGTTGAAAAGCCACGCCCACATCGTCTCGTGCACCCTTGATGACTTGGCCGTTAAACTCCACCTGACCAGCAGTAGGCTTTAACAACCCAGACACCAAACGCACCAACGTAGACTTACCGCAGCCTGAAGGCCCTAACACCGACACAAATGAGGAAGACTCTACTGATAAGTTCAACTTATCCAGAGCCAGCACCTCACCACGTTTACTGGGATAGCTGACAACAATATCTTTCAACGTTAACGACATGACTCAATCCTGACTGTTGGTCTTAGTTAGGTAGCTGTTGCACCGTTTTGCGCACAGCCTCAACATCGAAGTTGTTAATACCTTCAATGAAGCGATTGGTGTACAAGGTTTCCACATCAAAATCGGTAGTAGAAATCTGCTCACCTTCGTGCAGTTTCTGTACAAATTTTTCCCAATCTGCTTTGTTGTATTGACCAAAGTTTTCTTTGATGTCGTACAAACCAATGATGTTGTAGGTGCCGTCATTCACCGCCGAGAAGGTATCCACCCACTTGGCCTCATTTGCCGCATCGGGTCTAGAACTAGGGTCTACTTGCCAGTACGCTTTCACGCATTTTTCGGTGTCAGTCGCACACGCCACAAATGACTTAGCAATGGCACGGCCCATACGTTCTACCAACTCAGGGTTAGACTGAATCAGTTGCTCGCTAGTTGCTACACCGTTGGCAAATAAATTGGCGAACTCTGCTGGAATAGGCAAACGGCGAATTTCAGTACCATCTTTTTCCATCATCACGTTTTGTGGCGCAGGTAAATTCAGCGCATCTACGCTACCGGATTTCATGCGTTGCCACGCCGCTGGGCCCACGCCCACAGGCATCACTTGCACATCTTTCATCCAGGTCACACCCGCATCGCCCAGCATCAGGCGGCTCATAGGCAAGTTGCCCCAGCTCAGCGCGCCCACACCCATTTTCTTGCCTTTAAGATCGGCCAAAGTCTTGATGTCGCTGTCGGCTAATACGGTGATCTCAAAAATATTTCGTGGGTAGAAGTTATAGAAAAACTGAATAGGGAATTTTTCATCTTTAGCCGCCGCAATCACCGATAGATCGGGGCTCATAATGCCGAACTCTACCGAGCCATTGGCTACCTGTGGCAGCAATACGGCCGTACCTTGTACCGATACGTATTCCAGCTCTAGGCCTTCTTCTTTGAAAAAGCCCAAGGTATCACCAAAGGGAATGGCCGCTTCTACCGCTGACCATGCTGGTGGAAAACCTATACGTACTTTTTCTAAACCGTCTGCTGCATACACATTGCTACTGGCTAATAGAGCCAAACCTACTGCGATTTTTTTCATGACTAACACCGCCTCTTTGGAGGAATTTTGTTTACTGTGACAATTTCAAGGGAGCTGAACGGCACCCTGTGGTGACTGAATTGTGATTTTCAGTTCTGGTTGTTCTGCGTAGATGACGGGGATAGACATCCCCAATGCATTCCACAACTGCTGTACTACGTCGGGCTTAGGATGGCCCGCCTCACAGGCCAGCAAACTGAACTGGTCAGCTAGGCGTTCTGACGGGTGCTGTGCATCACCCCAATCAATAAAGTAAGGCGCTAATACCCCCAAGGCATTGGGCCTAGGAATCAACAAATGCCAATGCAACATTTCGCCGGTTTGGCTTTCACGGGATAACGCCACCACATCAGCCTCTATGCCTGCTGCAGCATAGGCTGCCGTTAACCCATCAAAGTCAGATAAGGTTGCACGCACAATAAACCGGTGCAATGTAGGCTGGTTTAGCGCCTCTAGCTCACTGCGCAACACGCTGCTCGCGTCTGACTGCTCATCGGGGGCAATCAACTCTATATACGGGCTAGAACCTCCGCCAATGAGCTGGTTATACGTGCCGAACGAACGGTGTTTTCCACCTGTTTCAGCTGTTAAACCCGCTTTTAAGGCGAAAGCTTCCGCTAGAGGCGGCAATTGCTTGGCGCCAAACATAAAATGATCGATTTTTCGCATGATATTTTCTAGTTCATACTGTGCAGTGCACGTTCACTAATACGTAGTCCTTCTTGCAGGACATCTTGTCGCCAAGCAGGGGCTAACGGACAAAACGCATCAAAAGCTTCTGCTTTTAAACACTCACGTTCGTCATTACTTAAGCTGGTGTCGAAACGCAGTCGGTTATCGGCTTGCAAACCACTAATGGTGTATTCAGGCGGTGTAGTGCCAAATTCGATCACGGCTCCTACAAAACGCGCATCACCAACAAAACTGCGCACACCGTTAAACACCAAACCCGAATACTTGGGCCGTTCGCTGCCATCAAAACCTGCTTTGGTTTCTATATTATCTTGGCCCCACATGTCGCAGCATTCGCGCCATTCGCTACTACCTGGCTCGTTAAAGCACAGGTAAAAAGCTTGGCCGTATTCACCCAAACCGGTGTGCCAGTCAATGAACACCACCTTGTCTTTATGCTGCAAGAATTTCTGGGCTACATTTTCTAATGCATGGTTTGACCATTGACGAGTATTACCGCCATAAATCAACCCTTCTGCTATGTCGTATTGCCCATCGAACAACGCGCGGAAAAAATTGTTTTTCCCCTGTTCGGAAATCCATTGCTGCAAGGCGTGAGCGTTTGCTTGCTGCTGCTGTGGCGAGGTGGCACCGCACAGCAACGGATGTATTTGGGCATACAGTGGGTTGGCTGGCGTGGCGGTAGAAAAATCGATGAAGTTTCGGTTTAGGTCTACGTTGCGTTCGTTAGTACGCAACATGTACGAAAAACCATAAGGATTCACGGCATGCACCAGCAATACCGCAACGCCTGTAGGCAAAACTATGGTTTTAGTAGCCACTGCATCTAAAAAGGCGGTGAGTAACGCCGACGACGCATAACCTTCTAAACCATGGGTTCCGCACAGCATCACCAGTACCTGCTTCGCATCTGGATCACCGATGTACACGGCATCCTGCGTTAGTGTTTCACCCGTTGTACCGAGATAGCCCGGTAACTCTTGGCTGAACACTCTGGTTTGTGCCACATTTTTTGCTGCTGCCAAAAATGCGGATCGTGCCTCGTCATAACTCTGAGAGTAATAGTCGAGCATGCTGCTTCCCCCTGCCTACTGCTTAATAAACATCACCAATACTTTTTGCAGTTTTAATAACTAAAAAAGTATTACAAAAATTTATCACGCCAAAAGGTAAGTCCCGAACGAGGAATTATGTATATGCTTATAGCGACTTACCAGTTTCGCCTAGACCTAAACCATGCCGATGCACGTATTACGCCGCGTAGCGACGCATCTGTACAAAGGCTTGCTGCAGATCGTTGGTGAGATCTTCGATGTTTTCTAGCCCCACATGAATCCTGACTAGCTGCCCTTCTTTGAGGTAGTCATCATGAATTTGTGATGCTGGTCTGGCCACCAAAGGCACAACCAAACTTTCAAAACCACCCCACGACAAACCTATGCCAATAATGCGTAGGGAATCAAAAAATACGGCCAGTTTTTCTTCAGGCATAGGCTCGAACACAAACGAGAATAGGCCTGAAACATCACGAAATAAGCGCTTAAAGGTGGCATGACCAGGGTGCGACGCTAAACCTGGGCAACACACTCGCTGCACTTCAGGTTGTTGCTCTAACCAGCGAGCCACACTTAATGCCGATTGCCCATGTTGGCGCAACCGCACATCCAAGGTACGCAATCCACGCAATGCCTGATACAGGTCATCCGGTGATGCGGTCTGCCCAAAACGGGTGACCGAGTTGGACAACATATCCCACGCTTTTTCGGTGCACGATGCCACACCCATAATGCAGTCTGAGTGACCACCTATGTATTTGCTGACCGACTGAATAGAAATATCCACACCGTGCTCTAGAGGCTTAAACAGCAAGGGTGTAGCCCATGTGTTATCCATCAGCACAATAGCACCGCGTTGGTGTGCCGCATGCGCCAGTTCATCGATTTCGCACATTTCAAACGAGATAGAGCCCGGGGCTTCTAGGTACAAGGCACAGGTGTTTTCCTTAAACCGGCTTAATACATCTGCTGTTTTCAGGCTGGAAAAAAACTCTACCTCTACCCCCAATTGAGTCAGTACATTTTCTGCAAACTCACGCAGTGGCCAATACACAAAATCCGTCAATAGCACATGGCTGCCCGGCTTACATACCGCTAACAGCGAATGCGTACAAGCCGCCAGCCCAGAAGGGAAACAGAACGAACGGTATGCTCCTTCTAGCTCGGCCATGGCCGACTCAAATGCCGCCGTCGTCAGCGTACCAAAACGTCCATAGTTGGCTTGTGGTTTGGCATTAAATGGCAGCTTAGCGCGTTGACGCCACTGCTCTAAGGTTTTTGCCAAAACCGTCGTGCCGCGCACTATGGGCGGGTTCACATACTGCAATGAGGATTCCCCCCCTCGGCCCACCTGCGTCAGTATGGTCTGCGTAGAACTTCCTGTTTCACCCACTTCTTTCTCCAGAAAACAATTCTTTTGAAAACTTACTTAATAGAATAATTTACTAATATTTATTGATTGCGTGGTTTATTTTTCGTTAATTAATACTAATAACAAAATTTCAACAAAACAACCCACATTAGGGTAATCCTATACGCACGGCGCAACAGCCGCACAGGCAGACAATCGCCAAAGCAATCAAGAAAAAGAAGGAAAGACAGGAGTTCAAGACGCAAAAAAAGCAGCAGACGGTAAAACCTTCTGCTGCTTCATCGTGTGCCTGCTTTGATACAGACACTGCTAAATGCCTATCTATACGCTATAGGCAACTCTATGCGTTACGAGGCCAGTTTCATCATGACCAAACCAGACACAATCAGAACGGCGGCAATAATACGCATCGCACTGGCGGGCTCACCCAACAAGGTTAGGCCCAGAATAAAGGCACCCACAGCACCTATACCGGTCCAGATGGTGTATGCCGTACCCAACGGCAACGTACGCATGGCCACCGCCAACAACCCGAAGCTAATAATCATGGTAACAATGGTTACCACCGATGGTCCTATGCGCGTAAAACCATTGGATAGCTTCATGGAATATGCCCAGACTACCTCGAACGCACCCGCAAGAATTAACAAGAACCACGCCATTTGGCTTTCTCCTAAAAAGCCGGGCCGTCCCGGGTAATGACTACACGCTAGATGGTGAGAGGTCGTCCTCAAAAAAAATTTTATCTGTATGTGTGTACAGCTACAAGTTACGCTGGCTTTTTGACCACACTTTTTTTTGTAACCAGGCCTGCCCATTCACGAGGAACACGCCTACCAACACTAAACAAGCCCCTAGCAAAAACGACTTTTCTACGCGCTCATCCAGCAACCATGCCCCCAGCACAAGGCCAAAGATAGGCGTCATAAAGGTCAGCACACCTAGTCGCGCAGCCAGATATCGCTCTAGCAACCAGAACCAAATAAAGTAGCTAAGCAAAGACACCAGCACAATTTGAAAGAGCATACTCAGCCCTAATGTGGCGCTTGGCGTGATCGTTGTTTGCCCCGTCCATATTACAAAACCCAGCACTATCGCAAAGGTTAACCACATCTGGCAGAACAACACCTGTGTCACTGGTGCGGTTTTCAGCTTAGTGGTACGCAGCACAATGGTTGTCCCCCCCCATAGCGCACCAGCCGCTAGGGCAAACACATCGCCCAACCAACTTAATGGGTGAGAATCTGACGAAGGGGCCGCGCCACTGAGAGCAGGCCACAAAAATGCTAATGCTATACCTGCAAACGCTAAGCCTATACCTATCCATTGCAAACGATTTAAGCGTTCGTCAGGTAAGAAGCCATGCAGGCCAATGGCGACAAAGATAGGGGCCGTATACAGAAACACCACAACGTGAGACGTGCTGGTATAGCGTAAGGCTTCAGCGATCAGCAGAAACTCCAGCCCAAACAGCGAGCCCACCACTAACCCCGAACGTCCAAAAATACCGGGCAGCCACGTATCGTGAAGCCAGCACCTGTGTATAACAAAGATGAGAACAGCAACTACCCCAGAGCGTAACGCTACTTGTAAGGCAGGCGCCATATATTCAGCAGCACCTTTAAGTGCAATTTGCTGCATTGCCCAAATCAGGCACAACACCACCATGATGGATACGGCTGAACCATCAACTGCTTTTCTCATTTTGACGCCAAACCTTGCTCACAATCTAATGTTTCATGGTAGCGATTTAGCATCAAAGATATATAGAGTGAACACCCACTTTACTTAGCGCACAATCCTCTTCTATAGCCTGTGTACAGGGCCACACTCAACGATTACGCGAGTTTCAAGATTGATGCACCCAGCACAATAAACCCAATACCTACGTATCCAGAGCGGTTCAAACGTTGTTGGAAAAACACGCGCCCAGCCATGGTAGTCAAGAAGATACCGGTACCACCCCACAATGCATACGCGATAGACAAATCAATGCCCTGTACGGCTTGCGAAAGTGCAGTGAACGAAAGAAGAATACTGGCGATACCAAGAAACCCAGCCCAGCGTTTCTGGAAACCATCTGAATATTTGATGAATATGTTAGCGGTCACTTCTAAAAGAATCGCGGCCAACATGAAAAAATAGTGAATCCATTCTGCGTTTTGCATGGTTTATGACTCCTCCACCTGATGTGGAACACCGAGATTTACCAGCATTACGCCTACCATCAATACGCCCATACCAACCAGCTTTAGCGTACCAACTTGTTCACCAAAAAATCGGAATCCGATAAAAGCAATGGCGATCAATCCAATAGTCTCCCAGGTGGCATACGCCAGAGCCATTGGTAAATACTGCATCGTCGTTGCTAAAAAATAAAAAGACAAGCCAATCATGGCATACATGAACAACAGAGCTTCCCAAGATCCTGAATCGGAAACTAGCTTCATGGTGGTTACACCACTAATCTCTGCTGCTATGGCTGCCAACAGGAACAGCCAAGGTTTGACTAACACGATAATCCTCAAATAACGCGGAACACGGAGCTATTCTCCTCTCTCTATATGAAAATCCAAAGATGACTCCCATCTGTTTTTGAGATAGCATGAGGTTATGCAATGGAGCCTAGAACAACTTCGACAATTTGTGGTCACTGCCGAGCAGGGATCAATCAGCGCAGCTGCACGACATTTGGGCAAGGCCCAGTCGGCCGTTAGCACCGCTATTTCCCTGCTAGAAGCCGACTTAGGCGTAGAGTTGTTTACACGCAGCGGACGTAGCGCCCAACTGACAGAACCGGGACGTGTGCTGCTCATGGAAGCCCGTGAATTATTGCGCCAAGCACAAGAACTAGAGCAGCGCGCGCAGTCGCTCGCCGCAGGGGATGATGCCTCGCTCTCACTAGCGCTAGACGAGGCTCTGCCCTACACCGCCATACGCACGTTAATACGCGAAATGTCTGATCGATTTCCGCAACTAGAACTGACGTTGCTAAACGGCACCGCCGCCGAAGTAGCAGGTTATGTGGAACAACAACGCGTAGATATTGCTTTTCACTACGATCGCGAAATGTTGCATGACTGCTTTGATCAGCGCCACATTAGCACCGTTCCACAAGGGATTTTTGTCGCCAGCGGCCACCCCTTATTGCAGCAACAGCCCGTTAGCCGTAAAGACCTTATGCAGTACCGCCAACTGGTGATGCATACCGATGGCGACGAAGAAACCACCTACAGTACTAGGCTGTGGCATTCCGATAGTTTTTATAGTATTGCCGAGATGGTGGCGGATGATGTGGGCTGGGCTATTTTGCCGCTCAACGTGGCGACTGACGACAGCTACCCCAAACCCCTTAAGCAAGTACACTGCCCATCGCTAACCTTACCGCTATTATCAGTGCGTATGTTGTGGCTACAGGGACAAGCCCTCAACCCAACAGCACGCTGGGTTGAGAAACGCTTTGCCGAATTGCTGAAACGCCCGGTATAGCACAGCTTGCCTACGTATTAAGCCGCCTGTTTAGCGACAGCGTTAACTTCTTCATGGGGTCGGTAATGGCGCAATACGCGCCACACCACAATGCTGAGTAACGCCACCAACGCCGCAGCAGAAAACAATACCGTGCTATGAGCGCTGGAATAGGCTTGCTGTGCAGCTACCACCAACGCATGGCCTTGCTCTGCATCCAATTGCTGCGCCATCAACATGGTTTCGCCAATGGATAAACCCGCCTTGCTAGCTACGTCTGGCGGCAACCCTGCGGGCAGTTGTATGTGATTGGCATAGTTAGCCGTTAACAGCAAACCAAACCCAGCAATACCCAATGCCGAGCCTAAGTCATAGCTGCTGGCGCTTAACGCCCCCGCTGCACCTGCTTTTTCCTCAGGCGTGCTGCCCATAATGGCCACAGACGACGCAGTAAGCCCCACACTTAACGACAGGCCCAAGCCTATCAACATGATGTTGATGCCTATGCCTCCTTGGCTTAAATCGCTCGCCCCCAACCCAAACAAACTTAAGCCAGAAATCAGCAACGATAAGGTGGCAATAGGACGCAAACCTACCCGTGCTAGCAACATACTACCCAAGGGGCCGCCAACGGCTGATGACACCATCAACGGCAGCATAAACAGCGCGGCAGTTAAGGGGCTTTTACCCAGCACGAACTGCAATTCTTGCGCAATAGTCAGCTCTACACCGGCTAGCGCCCCCATCACCACAGTAGCCATCAGCACACCGGTACTTAGCGCTGGCAACGCAAACAGGCCCATGTCCAACATGGGAGATTCGGCATGTAGCTGTTTTTTCACAAACCATGCCAAAAACCCTAGCCCTATCGCACAAAACAACAGGCTGTATGTCCAGTCACCATCCGGTTTAAAGCCAGACTTCACCCCATACACCGCCGCCAACAAGCCCACCATGAGGATCAGCGCTTGGCCAATAGTCCAATCACCTTTACCTGTGACAAAACGGCGTGGAATCAGCACATAGGCCATAGGGCCTACGATCAGCATAATCGGTACGTTCACCAGGAACACCGAACCCCACCAGAAATGTTCCAGTAACGCTCCGCCCACCAAGGGGCCCATTGCTGCCCCTGCCGAACCTACCGCGCTCCACAATCCCAGAGCTAACGCTCGTTCTTTATCGTCTTCAAAGCTTTGTCGGATAATGGCAAGCAAACACGGGATCACCATGGCGGCACCACATGCCATCAAGGCACGAGCCAAAATTAAGGTCGCCGACGACCACGCGTAAGCCGCCAAAATAGACATGGCGGTGAAAACAACAATACCCCACAGCAGCAACAGCCTATGGCCTATGCGGTCAGCCAGCGTCCCCATAGGGATCAATAGGCTCACCATCACGAGGGAGTACAAATCAATAATCCACAGCACTTCTGTGCCGCTAGCCTGCAAGGCCAAAGTAAGAGAGGGGATGGCAATGTGCAGAATCGTGAAATCCAACACGATGGGGAAAAACACCAGCATCACCGCTACCAATACCAGCCAGCGATTATGTGTCACTTGTGACAACGACTTCTCCAGATACACAACAGCGACTAGGTCGCTTCAGTTCGAGCGCGTTTTTTACGGCGTGGCAATTTGAATTCACTGACCAATACGCCCAATACGATCAGTGCGCCACCAATGATGGCAATAGCTGGCAATCTATCACCTGCTATGCGCCCTACTATGCCGGCCCAGACGGGCTCACTGGCATAAATTAGCGTGGCCCGTGTGGGCGTCACCGTACGTTGCGCCCAATTCATGGTGTATTGAATCACCATGCTGCTTAAGCCCAACCCAACAGCAGCCACCAACCATACCCACGAGAACTCGGGAACGGACTCGCCTACAAAAGGCATACAAAGAAATGACAGTACACCTGCCGCCCCTGTTTGCACTACGGTAATGCGTTGCACATTGACCTTACCGGCAAAATAACTAATCAATATCACTTCTACTGCGATGGCAAATGCCCCAATCAGGGTGGCAATTTCACCTGAGCTCAGACTAAAACCGGCCGTGGTAGGACCTGCTAATAGCACCAAGCCTATAAACGCCAGCGTCACCCCTATCAGGGTCATGAGACTAGGTGCCTTGCGCCATACCAGCCACTGCAGCAACGGCACTATAGGCACATACAACGCCGTGATGAAGCCCGACATGCTGCTGCTAACCGTTTGCAGCCCATAGGTTTGCAAACCGTAGCCGGCAAAGATACTGGCCCCTATCACAGTGCCTGCCAGTAACTCTATACGTGTGATACCGCGCATAGCGCGCCTGAACACCACCCAACCGATGATGCCTGCCGTCACAAACCGCAGCCCCACAAAAAACAGTGGGCCGCTGTATTGCATGGCGGTGTGTATGATCAGAAACGTTGTTCCCCACAACATGGTCACAGCGACCAGAGCTAATTCCTGCTTACTCAACGAAAACATGGTGGGGACTTATAGATAGAAGAAAAATGTACATCACAACATAAGCTGCTATCTTATAGTATTCATTGCTGACTGCGTACTGCGACGTCAGATAACGGGCGATCACTTCCTTTCTTTTTGCGTTTTTTACACACACCACATCATGCAACATAAGGTTCTGGCTATTCTACAAATGGGTGACCCACCGCTGGATATACAGCAAAAGTTGGGCGTGCAGTCGGATTGGGTGATTGCGGCATTACCCGACACCACGCTCACCGTGAAGGTGTTATACCCCGCGTCCGGCGACGTACTGCCTGAACCCTCTACGCTAGCAGGTGCTATTTTGACCGGCTCTACATCAATGGTGACTGACCGCGAAGCATGGAGCGAATACACCGCTGGCTGGATACTACAAGCCATGGACAAACATGTGCCCCTATTAGGCATTTGTTATGGCCATCAGCTGATGGCTCATGCCTTGGGTGGCGTGGTGGACTACCACCCCGCTGGCCGAGAAATAGGCCAATTGCCTATACAGTTGCATGAAGGTGCCAAAAACGACCCTCTACTGTCAGACTTGCCCCTTAGCTTTATGGCTAACCTGACACATGAACAAAGCGTCTTGCAGCCACCTACACAAGCTGCTGTGCTGGCCTCGTCAGAACACGATGCACACCAGATTTTGCGCTACAGCCCCCATGCGCTGTCGCTGCAGTTTCACCCAGAGTTTTCTACCGAGGTCATGAGCTATTTTTTAAGCCGACGTGAGGCACTCTTTAGCACCGAGGGCTATGACATCCCAGCCATGTGCGCAGCCTTAGCCGCTACGCCCGTGGCCAGAAAAATTCTGCACGACTTCGTTGATCTGTGTGCGACTACTCCGGCTGCTACTCGCTTAGCTTCTACTGCCACCGCCAGCTAATGACACACTACCTATACACATCAAAAAAGGCCAACCACATACGTGGCTGGCCTTTTTAGCATCAACACTACAGACCATTATGGCTATAGTGCTCTCTACTCTTTACGGGTGCATAGGTGCAAAGTAGGTCAAGGTACTACCTAACCCCCACAACAGCAGCAACACAACCGGAATATGCACAATTAACTGCACAAAAGTGAAACCAATCAAATCACGCGCTTTCACTCCCAACACCCCTAGCAATGGCAACATATAGAAGGGGTTAATCAAGTTAGGCAAGGCCTCAGCCGCGTTGTAAATCTGTACCGCCCA
This sequence comes from Paenalcaligenes sp., assembly GCA_052103955.1. Lineage (GTDB taxonomy): Bacteria > Pseudomonadota > Gammaproteobacteria > Burkholderiales > Burkholderiaceae_B > Paenalcaligenes. The sequence goes on from JBQELO010000020.1 coordinate 23,925, forward strand.
ACCCAAGTGATATTCCAACTGGTTAGCCACCAACATCACATAGGGTGCTTCGATAATCCACTTACCGCCACCTGATGGGATGAAAAAACCCAATACAGCTGAGTACACACTCATCAACAATGCATAGGTGTCATGCGAAGCAATGCTCACAAAGAACTCAGAAATGTAATGCGCAATAGTGTGATCACCTGAGCCTTGAACTGTAGTCATGATGGCTGCAATAGAGCCATACAGCGGGAACTGAATCAACACACCAGTCGTGGTTGGTACCGCTTTAGCCACGGCTTCCAAAAAACTACGTGGACGCCAGTGCAACAACGCACCAGCCATCAAGAACAGCAGGTTATAGGTATTCAAACCCGAAATAGCCAAAATAGCAGGCTTAGTGGCGAACTCTTGCCACAGCCAACCACCCGCCAACAACACCAACACGATGATAAGAAGTGGACTGTGTTCTAGCCACTCACCCGGACGTGTAGGTTTAAATGCTTTAGGAATCTCTACGGTAGGGTCTACACCGCAAGCTTCTGCATCTTTAGCACCACTATCGCTAGGTGCAGTCATGTACGCCACAATGACCGACACCACTATCAACGTCAACAACATCACGCCTGACTGCCACAGGAAGATGGTTTCCGTAAATGGAATCACCCCTGTAATGGCCAAAATAGACGGTGGCAAACTGGCGGGGTTCGCTTGCAACTGTGCTGCCGAAGACGATAAACCCAATGCCCATACGGCCCCCAAACCCAGATACGCTGCCGCACCCGCTGCCCGGTAATCCATTTTAATGTCGGTACGACGTGCTAAAGCTTTAACTAGCAAACCACCGAATACCAGACTTAAGCCCCAGTTCAGCAGCGATGCCAGCATAGACACAATCGCTACCCATGCCACGGCAGAACGGCCGTTTTTAGGCACCTTGGCGCACAGGTCAATCAGTTTTGAAGCAGGGCCTGAACTGGCCACCACATAACCGCCTATAACCACAAAAGCCATCTGCATGGTGAATGGTATTAGGCTCCAAAAACCATCACCAAACGCTTTAGCGGTGGCACCCACTGGCGCACCAATCGCAAGCGCTGCCACCGCTACGATTAACACGGCTAGGGTCGCAAACACCCATGAGTCTGGAAACCAACGTTCTGCCCAACTGGCACAACGCATGGCAAAACGAGCCGATCGGCTCTCTTGTAATGTAGACATGCAACTTCTCCGGATATTTTATTGTTTATACAGATCAGAAACCATTACATCGTTGCACACACAAATGGCTGACCCCTTGTGAGGATCAGCCAATCATCGGTGCTATGGCTTAGAAATTCCGCTGTGCGCCCCCTTTGAGAGTGGGGCTGTCATCAACGGATGCTGCGATTCTAACGCAACAATGGAACACCAGTTTGAGACTGGATTTCTTCGAAGCTTACGCCTTCAGCCAGTTCAACCAGCTTCAGACCTTCAGGGGTGACATCCATCACACCTAAATCAGTAATGATGCGGTCTACTACACCCACACCTGTTAATGGCAATGTGCACTCAGGCAAAATTTTCAGATCGGTAGTGCCGTCTTTTTTACGCGCTACGTGCTCCATCAGCACAATCACACGTTTTACGCCTGCTACCAAGTCCATCGCGCCGCCCATACCTTTCACCATTTTGCCTGGAATCATCCAGTTGGCTAAGTCACCGGTGGCCGTTACCTGCATTGCGCCCAGAATAGACAAGTTCACTTTGCCGCCACGAATCATGGCAAAGCTTTGATCGCTACCAAAAATAGAGGAACCTGGCAGTGTAGTCACGGTTTGTTTACCGGCATTGATCAGGTCAGCATCTACTTCGTCTTCGGTAGGAAAGGGGCCAATCCCCAACATACCGTTTTCACTTTGTAGCCATACCTCAATACCCGCTGGCACATGGTTAGCCACCAGAGTCGGAATACCAATACCCAGGTTCACATAGAAACCATCTTGCAACTCTTTAGCCGCACGAGCAGCCATTTGATCTTTGGTCCATGCCATGACTATCAAGCTCCTGCCTTGGTGGTAATGGTGCGCTGTTCAATGCGCTTCTCGGGATTGGGGTTATGCACGATACGATGCACATAAATGCCGGGCAAATGCACATCATCAGGCGCCAACTCGCCCACTTCCACGATTTCTTCCACTTCCACGATAGTAATTTTGCCTGCGGTAGCTGCCGCTGGGTTGAAGTTACGTGCGGTGTAGCGGAAACGCAGGTTGCCGGATTTGTCTGCTTTGTGGGCTTTAATCAGCGCCACATCCGCAACCAATGCCTCTTCCATCACGTAGGTTTCACCGTTGAACTCACGCAGTTCTTTACCTTCTGCTACCAAGGTACCTACGCCAGTTTTAGTGAAGAATGCAGGAATACCTGCGCCCCCTGCTCGCAGCTTTTCAGCCAACGTGCCTTGAGGTGTAAATTCCAGTTCCAATTCGCCGGATAAAAACTGGCGTTCGAACTCCTTGTTTTCCCCTACATAGGAAGAAATCATCTTCTTGATTTGTCGGGTCTCCAGCAATTTACCTAAACCAAAGCCGTCCACACCTGCATTATTGGAAATGGCAGTCAGGTTTTTCACACCAGAGTCACGCAGCGCATCAATCAATGCTTCAGGAATGCCACATAGGCCAAAGCCGCCTACAGCCAAGGTCTGGCCGTCAGCTACTACGCCTTTCAGAGCTTCCGCCGCCGAAGGATAGAGTTTGTTCAAGGTAAGTCCTCCGTCAATAATTATTCATCAAGTCTATCGTGCCACACTTTACAGATAATGGTAGGTAGACTTGGCAGCTTAAGGTGCTTGCTATGATAATTTACCAAGATGCACTACGTAAGCGCATACGTAGTTTTTCGTACAGGAGCTGCTTTGTCAATGCTGGAAGATTACCGATTAGCCTTTGAAATGGCCCCAATCGGTCTGGTTATCTCGCGTCATCGCACCATCGTAGAGTGCAATCAGCGGGTCTGTGAAATTTTCCAGACTACCCGAGACATTCTTGTGGGGCAGTCATTTCTAACGCTCTACCCCAGTGCCGATGAGTTCGAGCGTCTAGGGTTACGCATCCCCCCTATTATGAATGCCACCGGCCTGTATTCAGACAGCCGCATCATGAAGCGATCCACTGGACAGTTCTTCTGGTGTCATGTGACGGGCCGTGCCTTTGACCGCGAGAAGCCACATGATGCCGGCATTTGGAGCTTTGAGGACATCAGCGAACAACGCCCTATTTCTGAGCATCACCTTACCGGGCGTGAACGCGAAGTTGCCGCGCGCGTGTTAGAAGGCAAAAGTGCCAAAGTCATAGGTAAAGAGCTGGGCATTAGCCACCGCACAGTGGAGATTTACCGTTCACGCTTAATGCAAAAGTTTGGAGCCAGTTCTACGGCTGACCTCATACAGAAAATGCTCAGCGTATAGACGTACTAATCCGCTTTGGTTTTTCTCTCGCGCCCGCTGGCTTTCAGCATAGGATGCTGCCCCATGTACTCGTGCAAGAAATGAATAAAGCTGGTTGCAGCAGGAGATAACGCACGCCCTTGTCGGGTAAACAAATAAAAGCTGCGCGTAATCACGGGCCTATATAACGCCCGCATCTCTAATTGGTACAGTTTTACCAATGGCGTCGCATACGCCACGCAAATGGTGACGCCTAAGCCTGCATTCACCATCGCCAATGCCGTGGACATAAAGGTCACCTCATTCGCAGGCTCCAAGACCATGCCACGGATTGCACCGTATAAGTCTTCTGACAAACGCTCAATAAACTGCCCCTGCAAAGAAATTAACGGGTATTGCGTTAAGTCAGACCAGCACACTCTGCGCAGTTTTTCTAAAGGATGCCCGGGGGGAAACACCGCCATAAAGGGGCCTTTAAATAGCGCCTCGGCATGAATATCAGAGTTGTTGTCACGTTCAGGCCCTAAACCTATGTCCACTTCGCCTGAAAACACACGCGACACCACGCTTTCCACCGCACAATCCACCAACTTCACCCGTATGCCCGGATAACGCTGGGTATAGGCCGCGATAATACCGGGCAGCAACGTAGAGGACATTAGCTGCGGGGCAGCAATACGCACCAAACCACTTTTTAGATCTTTGAGATTAGATGACTCGTCTAAGGCATGATCAAGGTCATTTAGCACCTTGCCAATAATAGGTAGCAGATCTTGCCCCACATCAGACAGCTGCAACCTGCGTGTGCTTCTATCTATTAGCACCAAACCCAATGCCGTTTCTAATTCTTTGATTAAGGCACTCACGGCAGACTGGCTCACAAACAGGCTTTCCGCTGCCAGTGAAAAACTGCCGGTACGCGACACGGCCACAAACGCGCGCAACTGCCGCAAGGTCACGTTACGCTTGCTGCGCAAAAGCTGTAATTGATCCGTAGACATTGGGTTTTCCTCGACTAATGGTTACCCCTAATTTATAAGGTAAATTGATATAACAATCCATAAATATCATTTGTTTTATAAGTAATTATGCCTTGTAATAGGTTTGTCACTGTGTGACCAGAGCAACTTTTAGCTCTTTATTTGGCTACTATGCCAACACGGTCACAGCGCTACCTTTAAGGGGACATCCATGCAAATCAAAAAAATTCACCACGTTGCCTACCGCTGCAAAAACGCTAAGGAAACCGTGGAGTGGTACGGCAAGTACCTGAACATGCGTTTCATCCTAGCTATTGCCGAAAACGAGGTACCTTCCACGAAGGAACCCGATCCTTACATGCACGTATTCCTTGATGCAGGTAGTGGTAATGTGCTGGCATTTTTTGAACTGCCTACCCGACCAGAAATGGGCCGTGACTCCAACACCCCTACATGGGTACAGCATTTGGCGCTGGAAGTAGATTCCGTTGATGATCTAATGCGCACTAAAGCCATGTTGGAAGCCGATGGCATCTCTGTAGTTGGCCCTACTGATCACACTATTTTCAAATCCATCTACTTCTTTGATCCTAATGGTCACCGTCTGGAGTTGGCTGCTAACACTGCCACGCCTGACATGAGCAAAAAACTGGACGACGTGAAATGGGCCATGTTGGAAGAGTGGGATAGAACCAAGAAAGCGCCTCAGCATGCACAGTGGATGCATGACGGCAGCTATCAGTCCAACTAAACCCTTCTGGATTACCCATGTTTCTTCACACCCTGACACGTTGGGTCAACAAGGGGCTAGAGCTGTTCCTAGTCGTTTGCCTTGCCATCATGGCCATACTGGTATTTGCCAATGTGGTTTTGCGCTATGGCTTCGACTCGGGTATTGCGGTTTCGGAAGAATTAGCAAGACTGCTGTTTGTCTGGCTAATCTTCCTTGGCGCGGTGCTGGCTACCCGTCAGCACGCCCACATTGCTTTTAATTCCTTTCTGGCAAAACGCTCGCCTACCTGTCGCAAAGTCTTGGTTGCTATCAGCAGCCTACTGATGCTGGTTGGTGGCATTATTTTCATTATTGGCGGCTGGAAGCAAACCTTAATCAACATGGACAACAGCTACCCCGTGCTAGGTATTTCCTATGCATGGTTGTATGGCACAGCGATTGTCTTTGGTGTGGGCTTGGCCTTAAGTACTGTATTGAATTTGTGGGAAAGCATCACTAGCCCCACCGGATTCCCTGGCGGAGACGACTAACATGACCGCCGTATTATTGTTTCTTGGCATTTTGGTGGGGCTGATTTTCATCGGCATGCCCATCGCCTTTGCCCTGCTGTTTTCTGCCATCGGTATCATGATGGCCACCGACTCGTTTGATGCCCAGATTGTGGTACAGAACGCGATTGGCGGTGCCGATAACTTCATTTTGATGGCCGTACCGTTTTTCATTCTTGCTGGCGAATTCATGAACGCCGGTGGTTTGTCTAAACGTATTGTGAATTTGGCCAGCGCCTTCTTTGGTCACCTGCGTGGTGGCTTAGGTTACGTCACCATTTTTGCGGCGCTGCTGCTAGCCAGTCTATCGGGTTCTGCTGTGGCTGATACCGCCGCTTTGGCAGCAATTTTAATGCCCATGATGCGCCAAGCTGGTTACGACCCAGCACGTGCAGGCGGCTTGATGGCGGCGGGCGGGATTATTGCCCCTGTTCTACCACCGTCCATTGGCTTGCTGCTGTTTGGTGTGGTAACTAACGTGTCCATTACCCGCCTCTTTATGGCCGGTATTGTGCCCGGTATTTTGATGGCGCTGTCCTTGATTGTGGCGTGGTACTTGGTGTCCCGCAAAGACACTACCGTCACCATTAACCCTCGCGTTCCTATGCGTGAGCGGTTGAAAGTGGTGTACCAAAGCTTCTGGGCACTACTGATGCCCGTGATCATTATCGGGGGGTTGCGCTTTGGTATTTTCACACCTACCGAAGCGGCAGTAGTCGCAGCCGCCTACGCGCTGTTTGTTGGTACCGTTATTTACCGTGAGCTCACATGGCGCAGCATTTATCACTGCTTGTTGATGTCTGCTCGTTCCTCGGCCGTAGTACTGATTTTGGCAGCACTGGCTATGGTGGCCTCTTACATGATCACCATTGCCGACATTCCTTACCAAGTTGGTGAGTGGATGGATGTCTTTACCGACAACCCAATCTTGTTGGTCGCCGTCATGATGGCAGTAGTCTTCACCGCCGGCATGGTATTGGACATGATCCCATTGGTGCTGATTTTTGCTCCAGTATTCGTGCCCATCGCAGTAGATGCTGGTGTAGACCCTGTTTATCTGGGTGTGCTGTTCGTAATGAACTGCGCGATTGGTATGATCGTGCCCCCAATTGGGGTGGTACTGAACGTAGTAAGTTCGCTTGGCAAGATCAGCATTGAACGTGCAACACGTGGTGTGATGCCTTTCTTGATCGCTGAATTGCTTATTTTGATACTGCTTATTTTGTTCCCACAGCTGGTGATCACACCTGCTTCGTGGTGGCGTTAAACACAATACTTATTATTCTGGAGATATCCCTATGCGCACTACGCTACTAAAAAAATTGGGTGTATTACTGGCTACAGGTTTGCTGTCCAGCGCAGCTGTTGCTCAAACCATTGATGCAAAATTTGCGGTCACACTGCCTAAAACTTCCCACCAAGGTTTGGGTGTAGCTAAGTTTATTGACTTGGTAAAAGAGAAAAGTGATGGCCGTATCAAAATCCGTCCTTACTACAACGCAGCATTGGGTAACGACGTACAAGTGACCTCGGCCTTGCAAGGCGGCACCATTGAATTTACCGTGCCACAAACCTCTACCCTAACCGGTATGGTGCGTGAGTTTGAAATTCTGGACTACCCATTCTTGTTCGCTAACGAACAAGAAGCCGACACCATCTTGGACGGCGCAATTGGTCAACGTTTGTTAGACCAATTGCCAGAAAAAGGCTTGGTGGGTTTGGCCTACTGGGAAAACGGTTTCTTTAACGCCACCAACAGCAAGCACCCTATTACCAAGCCTGAAGACTTTGAAGGCCTGAAATTCCGTGCAGTACAAGCCAAGATTTCTCAAGAAACGCTGAAAGCACTGGGCGCAAACCCTGTGTCCTTAGCAGTACCTGAAATCTACACCGCATTGGAAACCCGTACTATTGACGGTCAAGGTACACCTACAGCAGTAACGTCTTCCCTGAAACTGGGTGAAGTACAGAAATACCTGTCGTTGACCAAACACTCCTACGGTGCGTTCTTGCCGCTGGCCTCCAAAAAATTCTGGGACAAACTCTCTGAAGCGGATCAACAGATCATCAAAGAAGCCGCTGAGGAAACCCGTATTTACCAGCGTGAAATTGCTCGCCAACAAGCCGCAGAAGCCCAAGCAGCACTGGCCTCTCAAGGCCTAGAAGTTAACGAAGTAAGCGATGCTGAAATGATCCGTTTCCGCGAAAAAATGCAACCTGTATGGGAAAGCTTTAACGCCGAGATTGGCCCTGAATTCGCCGCTGAAACCTTTAGCGAAATCGAGAAGCTGCGCGCTCCTGCTAACTAATTTCGTAAGGGCTGCGGCCTAGCCCAGCCCTTGCCCACCAATACCGAATAAGGAAGAGTCATTATGAAACTTGCTACCCTAAAACAAGGTGGCCGTGATGGTACCCTGATCGTTGTAGACCGGACATTGACACGCTACACGCCCGTGCCCCAGATCGCTGCCACCCTGCAAGCTGCCCTGGATAACTGGGAGCAGGTTGAGCCTCAACTGCAAACCGTTTACGACGCGCTAAACCGTAACGACGTTGCTGATGCTAAACCCTTTGATAGCAACGCTGTGCACTCACCGCTGCCACGTGCTTACCAATGGGCTGACGGTTCCGCTTACGTGAACCACGTTGAACTGGTACGTCGTGCCCGTGGTGCTGAGTTGCCCGCATCGTTCTGGACTGATCCTTTGATGTACCAAGGTGGTTCGGATTCTTTCATTGGCCCACGCGACGATATCCCAGTGCCTTCTGAAGAATGGGGCATAGACTTGGAAGCCGAAATCGCCGTGATTACTGGCGACCTGCCTATTGGTGCCACACCAGAACAAACCGCTGGCGCTATTCGCTTGCTGATGTTGGTGAATGACGTATCGCTACGTAATTTGATTCCCGGTGAATTGGCTAAAGGTTTTGGTTTCTTCCAATCCAAACCCGCTTCGGCATTTTCGCCTGTAGCGATCACACCCGACGAGTTGGGTGATGCATGGCAAGACACCAAAGTACACCGTCCATTAACTGTGCACCTGAACGGCAAATTGTTTGGTAACCCTGACGCGGGCACTGACATGACCTTCAACTTTGCTCAACTGGTTGCTCACGTCACCAAGTCGCGCGAAGTAGAGGCAGGTTCCATTATTGGTTCCGGTACTGTGTCCAACAAACAAGGTAACTTGCACGGTTCTTCTATTGAGAACGGCGGCGTGGGTTACTGCTGCTTGGCCGAAGTACGTATGTACGAAACCATTGAAACCGGTGCACCGCAAACTCCTTTCTTGAAGTACGGCGACACAGTGAAAATTGAGATGCTGGATGCGCAAGGCCAAAGCATTTTTGGCGCTATTGAACAACGCGTAATACCAAACTCCTAATCCACTAGGTATGCCCGCTTGCAGCACGCAGGCGGGTAGCCTTCACCGGCCTAGATATCCCCATGAAACTATATAGTTATTTCCGCAGTTCTGCGGCATATAGGGTTCGTATTGCCCTCGCATTGAAACAGTTGCCGTTTGAGACCATTCCCGTGCACCTGTTGCGCGATGGCGGGCAGCAATATCAGCCTGCTTATCTGGCAAAAAACCCTATGGGAATAGTACCCAGCCTAGAAACCGATGACGGCCTAACGTTAACGCAATCCTTGGCCATTATTGAGTATCTGGACGAGACTAACCCCAGCACTGCCCTACTGCCCACACCAGCGGCCGAACGTGCTCGTGTACGTGCCTTGGCGTTGACCATCGCTTGCGATATTCACCCCATTAACAATCTGCGCATCTTGAAGTATTTGCAGAACACACTGGGTGTGAGTGCCGATCAGAAAAACGACTGGTATTTGCACTGGCTGAAGCAAGGCTTGGCAGCAGTAGAAGCCATGTTGGCCAATGACCCGCAGACGGGCATATTCTGTCACGGTGATACGCCAGGGCTTGCCGACTGCTGCTTGGTGCCTCAGGTGTTTAATGCCAAGCGCTTTAATTTGCCTATGGAAGACTACCCTACAATCAACCGTATCGTTGATGCTTGCGAAGCGCTACCCGCGTTTCAACAAGCTGCGCCAGCTCAGCAACCCGACGCTGAGGCATAAAAGGTGGTGGCTGTATTCATCGCACATGCGGAGGGGACTGCGGAACAACTTTTTGTGATTTGAGATACCAAATCAAAAAAGTTTTCCGCCGCCCCCTCCGAGTATGCTGATTGCTGATAGGTCTACAGCCCGTTCTTCCTAGATTAGCTAAGCCCTGTCACGGGCACACTAGCACCATGAATAGCGCTAGCATCGTCAGACGCTAAAAACGCCATCACTGCCGCCAACTTCTCGGGACTGACCCAACGAGCTGGATCCGCATCAGGCATGGCTTCACGGTTTTGCGGGGTGTCGATAATGGTGGGCAATACGCAGTTCACGTTAATGCCTTTTTCACGCAACTCGGCTGCCATGCTTTCGGTAATGCGGCTTACGGCACTTTTTGCTGCAATATAAGCACCCATATCCGCCAACCCTTGGCGAGAAGCAAAAGCGCCTACATTCACCACCTTGCCACGGCCTTGCAGCAACATTTGCGGTACTACTGCTTGCACTGTATTCAAAACAGTCATCACGTTCATGTCGTATTGCTGTTGCCACGCGTTAAGCGGTGTGGCGTGCACAGGTTCACCCATGTGAAAACCACCTGCCACGTTGCACAGTACATCAATACGGCCAAATTTTTGCACTGCCGCCGCTACCCCTTGCTGTAGGGCATCAGGCTGCATCAGATCGGCAAGCATGTAGTGCACGTTATCACTTTCTGCGGCGATGGCTTCCAGCGCCTGACGATTACGCGCTACCAATACCAAGCGTGCGCCTTGTTGCGCAAAGTGCTGCGCCACAGCCTGACCCAAATTTCCACCAGCACCACTAATCATCACCACCGGTGAGTGTGTATTTTGCATGTTTACTTCCTGACTACACTAAGAGTTCAGCCTGCGCGCTTACGCTACAGGCTTTTTGTTTGCATGATAACGGCCTGACCCACGGTGATACACCTTGTCTTCCGGCAATATAGTGCCAGGATCCAAATCAGGACGTGACGCAATACGGTTGTACACGGGTTGGAAATCAATAGCCGCCAGTTCTAACAGCGCATCCAAGTCTTTAATCACAAAATAGCTTTCTTGGAAATCGTCTATACGGTAGTTGGTACACATTACTCTGTCTAGATCAAAGGCAATGCGATTAGGCGAGTCGTCTTCCAAACTAAACACACTTTCCGTGCGCGACGAGGCAATGCCTGCACCGTAAATGCGTGGGGCACCATCTTCTAACACTAAGCCGAACTCAACGGTGTACCAGTACACTCGTGCCAAACGGTGCAAAACACCCAGTTCTTTAGCACGTAAACCGCCCTTACCGTAGGCTTGGATGTAATCGGCAATGGCTGGGTTCATCAGCATGGGGACATGGCCAAACACATCGTGAAACACGTCGGGTTCTTCTAAGTAATCCAGCTCATGCGCCTTACGTATGAACTGCCCTGCTGGAAAGCGCCTATTGGCTAGATGCTCAAAGAACACATCATCTGGTACCAACCCAGGTACCGCGACGACTTGCCAGCCAGTGTGCTTCATCAGCACCTCACTGAGCTGTTCAAAGTGCGGGATTTTATCGGCAGAGATAGGCAGCTTTTTCATGCCCTCTACAAACTCTTTACAGGCACGTTGTGGCAATAATTTGGTTTGTCGCTCAAACAGCGTTTTCCAAACACCGTGTTCTTCGGGGGTATAACGATCCCAACCTTGGTCTATCGTCCAGTCGGCGCGCTCAGGCTGAAAATTTTCGCCCGCCGCCAAACCGTGCTTGCTGTGGTCCTGCGTAGTATGTTCCTGCTCTAGCATGTGGGTATCCTCCTGCTGTCACGCCTGACTTAGGCCTGATCAGCTGACGCTGCGCAGCGCGCAAAAACAGCATCGATAATATGAGCCAACGCGATGTCACGCTGGCTTAACCCATCTGCATCGTGCGTAGTTAGCACGATTTCTACACGGTTATAGACGTTATTCCACTCGGGGTGATGATCATGCTTTTCGGCGTGCAGTGCCACTTGCGTCATGAATGCAAAGGCTTCCGTGAAGTCATGAAACACAAATTTGCGTCGGATTAACCCGCCGCGCTGTGCTTCATACTGCCAGGAAGACAACTGCTCCAATGCGATTTGCCTTTCCTGGTCGTCTAATTTCAACATGATCATCATTCCTTGAGGGTTACACGCGGTATGGTTTATTCAGCAGTTGCTGTGCCCAACACACCGCGTTCAATTTGGTCACGCTCAATGGACTCAAATAGTGCCTTGAAGTTTCCTTCGCCAAAGCCTTCATCGCCTTTACGTTGGATAAACTCAAAAAACACAGGGCCTAGCAATGTGCCAGAGAAAATTTGCAGCAACAGACGTCGTTGACCACCTTCAGCCGTACCATCCAACAAAATACCGCGTGCTTTGAGTTCGTCAGCGTTTTCACCATGCCCTGGGATACGCGACTCTAGCATTTGATAGTACGTGGCAGGTGGTGCTTTCATGAGTGGCACACCTGCTTTAATCAACTGGTCCACACCGTGGAAGATGTCGTCACACAGCAGCGCAATATGCTGAATGCCTTCCCCGTTGAACTGCAGCAAAAACTCTTCAATTTGGCCAGACCCTTGAGCCGATTCTTCATTGAGAGGAATACGAATTCTACCATCTGGGGCTGTCATGGCTTTGGATACCAGACCGGTATATTCACCTTTAATGTCGAAATAACGGATTTCACGGAAGTTAAACAGCTTCTCGTAGAAATCAGCCCAGAACGACATACGGCCACGGTATACGTTGTGGGTAAGGTGATCGATGAACTTAAAGCCGTAACCAACAGGGTGGCGGTCTACACCTTCGATAAACTCAAAGTCGATGTCGTAAATAGACTGGCCATCAGCGTAACGGTCGATCAGGTACAGCGGCGCACCACCAATACCGCGGATGGCTGGCAAACGCAGCTCCATAGGGCCAGTTTCAATCTCGATTGGGCGAGCACCCAACTCTAAGGCACGGTTATACGCATGGTGAGCATCACGCACACGGAAGGCCATACCACAGGCACTTGGGCCATGTTCAGCGGCAAAGTAAGCAGCTTCGCTGTTAGGCTCGCGGTTCACGATGAAGTTGATATCACCTTGGCGGTACAGCGATACATCTTTTGAACGGTGCTTGGCCACTTCGGTAAAGCCCATCAATTCAAAAGTGCGCTCCAGCAGACCCGGTTCTGGGGAAGCAAACTCTACAAACTCAAAACCATCCAGACCCATTGGGTTTTCAAACAAATCCGCCATAACCATCTCCTGAAAAACAGACTTTTAGATATGTTTATTTTAAGACTCAAACACCGCACTAAAAATGCAAAGACAGCTCAGTTAAACCCTATAATACGCAAGATTCCTGCATAAATTAGGCATTTAGTTAAAGAAATGAATGAATTTAAGCTTGATAAAACCGACGTACAAATTTTGCGCTTGCTACAGCTACAGGCGCGCGCCTCGTTTGACGAGCTAGCCTCGCAAGTAGGGCTGTCTTCTTCTGCCGTATTACGGCGTGTGAAACGCCTAGAAAACGAAGGGATAATCCTAGATTACCGCGCCACTATTCTGCCCGAAGCCATTGATATTGGCCTGACTGCCTATATTAGTGTGCGTCTAGAAAAACAAAGCTCACACGCCAAAAACAGCCCACGCGACATGTTCAGGTCGTTAGTGCAATCGTGGTCTGAAGTGGTGAGCTGTGTGTCGTTAGCGGGGGAAATGGACTACATGCTGCGTGTGGTGGTGCGGGACATGGCGCATTTTTCGCGATTTTTATCCGATAAACTGCTGCGCCATGAAATCGTACGCGATTGCCGCACCAGCTTTGTACTGGAATGGGTAAAAGAAGATAAAGGCTTGCCGCTATAACTTAGCCCGCCATAGGGCTGCATAGCTCTACCAATGAACCATCGGGACAACGCACATACGACACCGTTTGCCCCCAAGGCTTGGTGACGGGGGCCGCTAACTCGGTGGCACCTGCTGCTAATGCACGCTGATGGGCTTGCGGCACATCGTCGGTCACAAACACCAGCTCTACACCTAAGGGTTTGGCCGATGCATGCGCTTCTATATGCCCTGCAGGGAGATTCATCTCACCTAAAGCATGCGATGCAAAGGCTAATGTGGTTTGCCCAGTTTCTAGCTCGCCATAATCACCCGATTCGTGCAAAAACCGGCGCTCGAAACCAAAGGCTTGCGTGAAAAACTGCAAAGATGCCTCTACATCTGGCACATAGACAATCGTATATCCAAATTTCATGACATCCTCTCTCACAATTACTCGTAGTGTCGTAACCAGCTATCAATTTCAACCGCTAAGGTACGGCTGGCTTCAGCTAAGGCTTTTGCACCGCCCGCAGCATTCGCCTCAGACGCATCAATAGCACTGACAAACGTACGCTGTGCCAAAAGCTTATCACCCCCTACTCCGGGCTCTATTAAGGTAGCACGTAGTTGCACCACGCCTTTGCTATCTTGGGGGTTTTGAAAAATTTGTTCAAAATTTTCTATATCCACACGCAAGACTAATGGGTACTGATCCCCTGCACGCATACGCGATAAGCTGAACTCGGTATCCAAAATAGGTCTACCTTGCTCTAACTTCTGACGCAACTGCAACCCAAACAACTGCTCAATAGGACGGCTCCAACGGGCCTCTTGGTAAGCACGTAATTGCTGATCTACGTCTACAAAGCGGTACAGCATGGCTGTACTACCCGGCATCAAGCCTTGACCAGTAATGGCTGCAACCATCACCGGGCGTTTGCCCACGGGCAAGTCCACTGGCTTGCTGATAGCGGGGCCCAAGTCATACAAGGTTGCCGTTGCTGGCGGTTTTGGTAATACCGAGCAGGCCGACAACAATACTGCTGCTACGAACAGGCCTGCTTTACTAGCGATGCTTTTCTTCATGATGTGCTGTTTTCCTTGTGCCGCAATCATTGTTATCCCCTTCTTAGTGAGCTACCGGCGCGCTAAAACCGCGTTCTCCCGGCCCCGGCTGACTACTATCCGGACCGTAAAGGAAGCGCTGCGGGTTGCTAGACACTTGGTGAATCAGCACTTTAACTTCTTGAACCGCACTGTTCACCTCTTCCATCATGCGCTGCAAGCTAGGCAGCGTGGCATTACCCAATTCTTCGCCCACCAATGACAGCGACCGTGCAGACTGCTGCAATTGCGGAATTACGCCACCCGGTGCGCGCATATTTTGCACAATACCGCTCACGTCCTGACCCATTTTTGCCAGATTACCCGCTGCCTGCCTAATCACCTGCATGTCAGACTCTATGTCTTTGGCAATGGTTGCCACAACCGGCTTTAAGCCTTCCATCACATCAGAAGCATTTTGCGCGGCTGAACCCATTGATGCGATAGCTTGCATCAACACTTGCTGGTTATCTTTATTCAACAATGTGTTTAGGCTGACTACGGTTTCTTGTATTTCACCCAAGAACTCTGGCCCCATTTCTACCAATCGGCTTAAACGTGAAGGACGCATTTCCAAGCGCTTAACCCCACTAGCAGTTTCACCCAATACAGGCTGCGCCACCGCATCATCATCCAGCTCTATGTACGCTAAACCAGTTACCCCTTGGTAACCCAATGTGGCATACGTTTTAGCCGAAATAGGGGTGGATTCTTCTACCTTGATCTGAATGATGACCATGCCATGCTGTTCATCATTAAAGCCTATGGAGGCCACTCGCCCCACCGTCACCCCTTTGTAGCGTACAGCGGCTTGCGGCTGCAAACCGGTCACTGCTTGGGTGCTGGAAAGCTCGTAATCTTCATAAGTACCCTGATCACGGGTCAGCCAATACGCCAGTACGCTTAGCAGTGCTGCAACGACCAGCACAAAAACGCCAGCTGCCATGGCATGCGATTTATTTTCCATTTAATTCGACTCCGGATGCTGCGTCGAGACGGTCTGTGCCGCCGCTGAAGATTGCATGGGTTCGCGTGCTCGACGGCCTCGTTCACCCAGAAAAAATTGTTCTATAAAAGGATGCTGGAACTGCACCACTTCGTCGGTAGTACCTTCCACTATCACTTTTTTCTCTGCCAACACGGCTACCCTGTCACTTAAGGCGTATAACGTATCCAGATCGTGCGTGACCATTACCACCGTGAACCCCAGCTCTTTGTGCATGGCTAACAGCAGCTCACAAAACTCATCCGAGCCACGCGGGTCTAACCCTGCTGTAGGTTCATCCAACAACAATAAGGGTGGGTCCATAATCAGGGCGCGTGCCAACGCTACCCGTTTAATCATGCCACCCGATAAATCTGACGGCATACGTGAAGCGTGTTCGGGCTTTAAGCCCACCATTTGCAACTTCACCATGGCCGCATCGCGAATCACAGATTCTGGCAGACTTTGCTGCTCACGCAGAGCAAAAGCCACATTATCCAGAACATTAAATGCGGAATACAACGCACCACGCTGAAACAGCATACCTATACGAGCCGATGCACCTTCAGGGGGTAGCGACGCTGGGTCTTGGCCTGCAATGCGTACGGAGCCTTTGGTAGGGCGAGTTAAGCCCAAAATATGGCGCAACAATACGGTTTTCCCGGTACCGGAGCCCCCTACAATCGTCATGATCTCGCCGCGACGTATTTGTAAATCTAGGTCTTGGTGTACGGCAAAGGCTTTGTCGCCAGCACCAAACACCGTCCACAGCTTTTTAATATCCACCAAGATATCGCTGTTCTCGCCACCAGAATGGGCCTGTGTCTGTGTCATGACTTAGAACCCCACGCTTTTAAACAAAATGGCGAATACGGCATCCAGCAAAATCACGGCGGTAATGGACGTGACTACCGACGCGGTAGTACCCGAACCCAAGCTTTCGGTATTCGGTTTCACCCACAAGCCCCAATAACACCCAATTAAGGCAATCGCCGCACCAAACACGGCAGATTTTGCTGTGGCTAACCACACGTTAGCCACCTGCACTGCATTAGGTAAGGCTTGCACAAAATACGCTGGCGATAAACCCAAACTGGCTTCAGAGGCCCACATCCCCCCCAACAATGCAGCTAGCGTTGTCCATACACTCACTAACGGCATGGCCACAGCAAGCGCCAACACCCTAGGCATCACCAACCTGTAGCCATGGGAAATACCCATCACTTGCATGGCGTCTAGTTCTTCATTGACGCGCATCACCCCAATTTGGGCGGTAATAGCAGAACCCGATCGACCAGCCACTAAAATGGCCGCCAACAATGGGCCCAACTCGCGTATTAATGAAATGCCCAAAATATTAACGATGAAGGCATCTGCACCAAATTGGCGTAACTGTAGGGCTAATAAGTAAGCCACCACCACACCAATTAAAAAACCTACTAACGCGGTAATGGGTAAGGCTTGAGCACCCATTCTGAACAAATGTGCCGAAAAATCGTGCCACGGGCCACGTGCAGGACGGCGTATCAGTTTCAGCACATCCAATAAAAACTGCCCCAACAACGCAATCATGCCTTGGGCATGATTCCAACCATTGAAAGCCATATTACCCAGAGACACAAAAGCGCGCTGCATAACCGTGCACTCAGGTTCGTTCACTGGCTCTACCGTTAATTCGGCAACGCGCTCAAGAATGCCCTGTTGAATATCGGTAAGTTGCAATTGCTCGGGCCACTGCCGCCCCCAACAATCCCATAGAATTTGTGCGGTGACATAGTCCAGCCCTTGGGCATCGGTAAGATCCCATACCGTCTGCGTACCGCCTGCTGCCTGACGCAACTGTGGAAGCAAACGTTTACTGTATTTTTCATCACTTAATACGCCGGCCTCCCACGGGCCTTGCAAACGCACTGTCGTGGTTTGGCCAGAGGTTTCGGTTACGATGACGGCATGCTGGGTAAGCCCCATATATCACTCTATCCTGTATTTTGCCCTCGCTATTTTAACGGCAAGATGCAAAATGGGGGGTAGAGAGCATTGTCACAGAATTTAATTTGTTGCCCGTAGTAAAATCAGCACACCTATTCACCCTGACATAAAGGTAGAGACATGGCACGGGACAACACTTCCCTTCCACACGATCCACCTCCTGTAGGCCAGGCTATTCAAGCCATTCGCGCCCAACAGAAGCTTTCATTGGACGCCCTGTCTAAACGCTCGGGGGTATCTAAGTCCATGCTATCGCAAATAGAACGGAACCTGACCAACCCCACCATTGCGGTGCTGTGGAAACTGGCACAGGCTCTAGACATTAGCGTGGGCGATATTCTAGGTTTGGGTATGGAAGCGGTATCGTCTGCTGAACCCAACATTACGCTGCAATCGGCACATTCCACCCCTGTCATCAAAAACAAGGATGGCACCTGTGAACTGCGTATTTTAGGGCCTATAGACTTGGCAGGCATTACCGAATGGTATGCACTTACCGTAGAACCCGGTGGCGTGTTGGCGTCTGAACCACACGAGGCCGGCACCCAAGAGCACTTAACGGTGCTCTCGGGATTGTGGCAAGTGAAATCTGGCAATAGCGAGCAACAACTGCAGGCTGGCGAAACCGCCCGCTACCCGGCTGATCAGCCTCACGTTATCAGTAATATTGGCACTACCGCTGCAACCGCGTGGTTGGTAGTGGAATCTATAAAGCGTTAAGCCGCTTTAGCGTGTAGTTGGCTAGCGCGTACAGGTGTATTAAAAATATAACCGCGACGGGCCACACGCAATACCGCCCCCAACATGTCCTCGTTTTTCTGATTCTTATCCATCGTTGTTACGGTTGCATCCAGAATAATCACGTCTACACTGTGTTCTTTCAACAGATGTAAATCTGCAGAAGAGCACTGTTTAACGTGATGCAGATTAGTGGGGCGCAGCAACCCACCCAGATGACGCGTATGACAGGAAGACAAACTAAAGGCTTCCAAATCAGAACCTAAGAATAAGATATCCATGACAGTCATGCCCCTCAAGCATTAACAATTCATTAAAACGAACAACGTTCTATATATAGAACATAAAATCCATAATATAGAACGAAATTCATCAAATCAAGTGGCAACTGTCATAACGCAGCCAAACGCCCACAATGCGGCGCATCGCTGCTGCTTCTACACACTTTTTGACACCTAACTAGACATGTAGCCGTGGTATTCTGCCCTTTTTAGTTTGGGCTATATTGAACTCATGCCAGAAGACTTAATCCCCGTCTCTAGTGACTTGCTCATCAAGTACTCTGTCGGTCTGGGTATCGCCATATTTTGCTTAGCAGGTGCAATCTGGGCCGATGTGCGATTACGTCGCAGACAAAGCCTGACTCGAAAAATCACCTTTCATGTCATACAAAGTGTCTTCCTGTGTTCGCTTGCCTTAACGGTTAAGCAATACGCTGAGTACGCCATTGTTGACTACAAACTACGTGCTGCCAGCTCCAGCGCCATTGATTTCCTCACCGTTTTAGTCATCGCCCTGATCATCTTGCGTCAGGTATCACTGCTCATTACGCTCTTTGAAAAGCACCAAATCAGCAAAGGTAGCGACGCCACCTCTACACGCGTGATTGCCAGAATGCTGAAGATCGCTGTGTTTGTGGTACTGCTATTGATGTTTGGCGAGCACTTTGGGCTAAGCCTATCGGGCTTGATGGCCTTTGGGGGTATTGGGGGTATTGCGATTGGTATGGCCGGTAAGGACATACTGAGTAACTTTTTCTCAGGGGTGATGCTTTACTACGATAGACAGTTCAATATAGGGGACTGGATTAGCTCACCCGACCGTAATATTGAAGGTACGGTAGTAGAGATTGGCTGGCGTATTACCAAGATTAGAACCTTTGATAACCGCCCGCTGTATGTGCCCAACTCGCTGTTTTCGACTATTAGTGTGCAGAACCCTGGGCGCATGACTAACCGCCGCATTAATACGCAAATTGGTCTACGCTACGAAGATTCCAGCAAAATACGTGTCATTGTGGACGATATTAATGCTTACTTGAAAAGCAACAACGACATAGACCAGACCCAAACCATTCTGGTGTATTTTGATGCTTTTGCCGATTCGTCGTTAAACATCATGATTTACTGCTTTACCAAAACTACGGCTTGGGCCGAGTGGTTGGGCATACAGCAAGACGTGTACCTAAAAGTGATAGATATAGTGCAACAACACGGCGCCGACTTCGCCTACCCCACGCAAACGCTCTATGTAAACAAGCAAAATACACCCGCGACATAAGCGCTAGCCGCTACACACTAAAACCAACATCAAGGGATATTCCGGATGTTGGTTTTTTTTGTCTCATCATATCTTTGATCAAAGATCAAAAATCATATTAATTTTTGTGGGCACATATGGACGTACATCTTCCCGGCACAACAGGGCCTATAGTTCGCACTTCTGTTCACGACGCGGTGTATCAAGTACTGCGCAACCGCATCATGCATGGCGTATACCGTGCCGGGCAGGTATTGGGCATACAAGAACTGGCCGATGATTTAGACACCAGCACCATGCCCGTGCGTGAAGCTCTGCGCCGACTTGTTGCCCAGCAAGCCTTGGAACCTATGCGCAGCCGCTCGTCTCGTGTGCCACTGATCACCACCGAACGCTTAGAAGATTTACGCCGCTCTCGTGTGTTGATTGAAGGTGCCGTCACCCAATGGGCGACTGGTAATGTTAACGAGGCCGACTTGGCGTTACTGACCCAACTTGCCAAAGACATACACCATAGCCGTAGCCAACCCGACGGCATGACCACTAGCCTTGAGCTAAACCGCCAGTTTCATTTCTGCATTTATCGCTATGCCCAATCCCCCGTAATGTTGGGCATGATCGAAAGCTTATGGCTGCAATCAGGTCCTTATTTACGTGAAGTGCGTGAGCACTGTGGGCCCGAACGCACCCCTATTGATGATCACCACGAAACCATCGTGAACGCCTTACGAAACGGTGATGCCAAGGCCGCCCAAGAAGCCTTGCAAGCCGACATTAGCTGGCCTTTTGAACAGCTACTGCAATTACAACAACCCAAAGCCTAAGCCTTTGTGGAGGAGACACCCCATGTTGCACAAACACCGTTCCCGCGTCGTGACTAACGGCCCTACCCGTGCGCCACACCGTGCTTTTCTGCGCGCCACAGGTATGGATGATCACTCGCTGGAGAAATCCTTTGTAGGCATCGTTAGCACAACAGGCGATAACACGCCTTGCTCTATGTCCTTAGCGCCGCAGGCCGATAACGCCCGCTTAGGCGTAGCCGAAGGTGGTGGCGTACCCATTAGTTTTTCTACCATTTCGGTATCAGACGGTACATCCATGAACCATGCGGGTATGCGCATGAGCCTGGTGTCTCGCGAAACCATTGCCGACAGCGTAGAGCTCATGGTGCGAGGTCATGCCTATGACGGTTTAGTGGGTTTTGCTGGATGCGATAAAACCCTACCCGGCATCATGATGGGCATGGTACGTACTAACGTGCCCTCGGTATTTGTCTACGGTGGCTCGATGCTACCCGGCTTTGATGGCGAAACAGGCCAAGACAGCACGATTCTGACCACCATTGAAGCGGTGGGCCGTTACCAAAGCGGCACCATCAGCCTAGATCAATTACGCGGTATAGAGTGCAGTTCATCGCCCACAGCGGGCGCTTGCCCCGGCCAATTTACAGCCAATACCATGGCGATGGTGGGTGAAACTTTAGGCTTGTCCCTGTTGGGTTCATCCATGACACCAGCGGTGTACAGCAGCCGTTTAGCCTTAGCACGTCGTGCAGGGCGACAAGTGATGTCCATTTTATCCACAGGCGGCCCGTTGCCTCGCGATCTGGTTACCCGCCAAAGTTTAGAAAACGCCTGTGCTGTCGTAGCAGCCACCGGTGGCTCTACTAACGCTGCGCTGCATATTCCCGCCATTGCAAACGAAGCAGGCATTCGTTTCACCCTAGAAGATGTAGGCCGTGTGTTTGAACGCACCCCGCTAATTGCCAACTTACAACCCGGTGGCCGTTACTTAGCGCGCGATCTAGACCGCATTGGCGGTACTCCCGTTGTCTTAAAATCGCTGCTCAAAGGTGGTTTCTTGCACGGCGACACCCTCACTTTGGAAGGCAATACCTTGGCTGAAGCCTTGGAGCTCTTCCCAGACCCCGATAACAACATCGTGTTTTCCTGTTCCCAGCCGCTACACCCTAGCGGTGGCGTGGTAGTGCTAAAAGGCAATCTGTGCCCCGATGGTGCTCTGCTAAAAATTGCAGGCTTGAAATCGCTACAGTTCACCGGCAAAGCCCGTGTATTTGAGAACGAAGAAGCCTGTATGAAAGCAGTATCCACACAAGCCTATCAAGATGGCGATGTGCTGGTCATACGTAACGAAGGCCCTATGGGTGGCCCCGGTATGCGCGAAATGCTTAGCGTTACCGCCGCACTGTACGGACAAGGTAAAGGCGAAAAAGTCGCATTGCTGACCGATGGTCGCTTTTCCGGTGCTACCCGTGGCATGTGTATTGGTTACGCCAGCCCCGAAGCCGCTATGGGCGGTTCTATAGGCTTAATTCAAGACGGCGACATTATCCACATTGATGCCGCCACCCGCAGCCTGAACCTACAAGTCAGTGACGAAGCGTTAGCGCTACGTCGTGCCAATAAACCGGTGCTAGATCGCGCCCCCTTAGCTGGCGTGCTGGAAAAATACGCCAAATTAGTAGGCCCCGCCAACGAAGGTGCTACTACCCACTCGGGTAATCTGGATTGGCCCTACGACCCCGCGGAGGACAACGCATGAAGCTGGCATTTTGTGGTCTAGGGCTAATGGGCACAGCCATGGTGAAACGGCTACTGGCAGCTGGTCATCAGGTGAATGTGTGGAATAGATCCCCCGCTAAAGCAGAAGCCTTGGTCGCGTTAGGTGCACGTGCGTGCAGCACGCCGCAAGAAGCAGCTACTGATGTAGACGGCGTTTTGCTTTGCTTGCTAGATGCCAACGCCGTACAAGAAGTCGTATTTGGCGATTCAGGCGTGGTGCATGCACCGTCTGTCGCGTGGGTAGTGGACCACTCCAGTATTACTCCCTCTATCACTCAAACACTGGCACAACAACTGCATCAGCAGAAACATGCGCAATGGTTAGATGCGCCAGTATCCGGTGGTGTTGCAGGTACTGAACAAGGCACACTCACTGTCATGGTGGGTGGCGATGCCCCCGCCTTACAACAGGCCACCCCTGCCATACTGGCCTACGCCGCACGCATCACCCACATGGGTGTTTCGGGCACAGGTCAAACCGCCAAGCTATGTAATCAGACCATTGTGGCAGCAACGCTCAATGCCATCGCCGAGGCCTTAAGCCTTGCCCGCGCTGCAGGGATGGATGCCTCAAAACTCCCCGAAGCGCTGCAAGGTGGTTGGGCTGATTCCAAGCTCTTACCTTTGTTTACGCCACGCATGTTGCAAGCACAGCCGCATATCGTAGGCGCGCTAGACACCATGCTGAAAGACATAGACAGCGCACTGGACCTTGCTAAGCAAACACGTACGCCCACCGCCTTGGCGGGTACCGTACAGCAAAATTTGCGCCAAGCCAGTGCCTTAGGGCTGGGGGCCGCCGAAATTTCTGCGCTGGTGTGCCTTAGCCACCCTGACAGCCTGCCTAGTTTTCAAGCACAAGCCTAATCACAGGAACCCGCTACCATGCATTTTGCTGCCAATCTCAGTCTGCTCTTTCCTGACGATGTAAGCTTTGCTGAGCGCTGTGCACGCGTTGCCGCTCAAGGGTTCAACCATGTGGAAATGCTTTTCCCCTACGATCTGCATCCACAAGAATATCTATTGCCGCTGCAAGATCACGGGTTGCAGCCATTACTGATCAACACCCCCATTGCGGACGACCACTTTGGCTTAGCCGCTTTGCCCGAGGCCAAAGACCGCTTCAAAGCGGACTTTGATCGTGCGTTGCATACGGCACAAAATCTAGGCGTACCCGCTATTCACGTGATGGCCGGAATTACACAACATCTAGAGCCAGAGCTCTGGCAAGACACGCTGCAAGACAATCTACGCTACGCCTTAGCGCAAGCAGCGGGTACCGGTATCACCTTGCAATTGGAAGCCTTAAATAGGCGCGACCTGCCCGGTTATGCCTACTGGAACCCTGCTGATGTGCTGGCTATAGTACGCCGCATGAATTCCCCCCAACTGCGACTGCAATTCGATTTCTATCACAGTTTGGTAGAAGGCTTACCCCTGCTGGAAACCTTACAGTCCTGCCGTGATGTGGTGTCTCACGTGCAAATTGCAGACCCAGCCAAACGTCACGAACCCAACCTGCAGCAACACCCCGAAATGCTGCAAGCCCTGCTTTATTTACTGAACACGCAGTATGGCGGCAGCATAGGTTGCGAATACAAACCCATCGCCAAGTTTGAGCAAGGGTTGAAATTTCTCGTGATTTTGCAACAAGCAGGTTTATGCACCGCACCGGAGCACACATCATGCATATAGTCATTACCGGTGCAGGCGGGTATATAGGCCATGCACTCAGCAGTTGGCTCAGTACACAAAGTCACTTTGCCGGTCGCCCCATTACGCGTTTAAGTCGTACCGATCTAACCCTACCGCCCTTACCACAAACGCCCGCTTTTCTACACGATATAGAAGGCGATCTGTGCCAAGCCGCACTACGCGAACAACTGTTGTCTGAACCAGCGGATTATGTCTTTCATCTGGCTGGCATTACCAGTAAGCGTGCAGAAGAAAACCTACGCCTAAGCTTAGCGGTCAACCTACAAGCCTCTATTGCTTTGTTTGAAGACCTACGTCAGCAAAGCCCAAAAGCTACCGTGGTGTTCACCAGCTCTATAGGTGTATTTGGCACACCGCTGCCCAGCCACGTCGACGATCACACCACCATACAACCCACCTTAAGTTACGGTACGCACAAACGCATGGTGGAACTGCTGATTGCCGATTACAGCCGCTTAGGCCATCTAGACGGACGCGCCGTACGGTTGCCCGGCATCATCGCTCGCCCCCTACAAGCTATCGCTGCTTTATCCAGTTTTTCCAGCGACCTTGTACAGCATCTTGCCGCCGGCACACCCTACACCTGCCCCGTCTCAGAAAAGGCCGCTAACTGGCTGATTTCCCTACCTTGTTGTTTACAACAATTGCTGCATGCCGCGCTATCACCCGCTACGGCTTGGCCTAGTAGCCGCGTCGTTACGCTGCCGGCACTACGCGTGCTTACCGGTGAGTTAGTGCACGGTTTAGCCGCCATGTATGGCGCGGACAGAAAGAATCTAGTGAGCTGGCAACCCAACGCGCAGATTGAAGCGCAATTTGGTTGTTGGCCCACCTTAGACACGGCCTTGGCCGACCAACTGGGTTTCACCCACGACCACAACGTTGAGACCCTACTACACAGAGCCCTTCTGACTACCCCATCAGCTTGATACATAAAACATAGAGAAACGAGGAGACTTATTATGCTGCAACTCTGTAAAAAATTACTGTACTGTTCTGGCCTTGTACTGTCACTTGGCAGCACTCAGGTAGCGCATGCAAAGCCTACCGAATTGACGGTATCCGTCTGGCTTCCGCCCACCCACTCCCTTGTGGCGGGTTTTATTGTGCCTTGGCTAGCAGAAATTGAAGCGCAAACGGAAGGGCGTGTTAAGCCTCGTCTCTTGCCCAAACCTGTCACTAACCCTGCGGGCCATTACGATGCCGCCCGCAACGGGTTGGTAGACATTACCTTTATCTCGCACGCCTACTACCCTGGCCGTTTTGAATTAACCAAACTGGCCTCGTTGCCTTTAACGGGTAACCATGGCGAAGCCCGTTCGGTTGCCGCCTGGCGCATTTATGACCAGTACCTAAAAGACGCTGGCGAGCACCGAGGCGTCAAACTCTTAAGCATGTACGGCCACGGCCCCGGTTTGGTCATGACAGGCAGCAAACCCATTCGCACTATAGAAGACTTTGATGGCCTAAAAGTCCGTGTCGGTGGTGGGATGGCTGCCGATGTCGCCCAAGCCCTGAACATCAACCCCGTGGTCAAACCCGCGCCTGACTCCTACGAGCTGCTAAGCACTGGTGTAGTAGATGGCCTGTTCTTTCCCGGTGAGTCCTTAGCCGCATTCAAACTGGATGAAGTGGTACGTCACATCACACGTTTTCCCGGTGGCTTATATGGTGATTCTCATGGCCTCATCATGAACCAACGCGCCTACGACAATCTAGACCCTCAAGATCGTGAAGTGCTGGATAGACTAAGCGGGGAATATGCTGCTCGCATGGCGGGTGCGGCATGGGGCGGTGCTGATGCAGGCTCTCTTAAAGCTGGCCAAGAAAAAGGCGTAGAAATCATTGAGGCTGACGATGCTCTGGTTGCAGCAGTTCGTGAGCGCACGCAACGTTTTGAGCAAGCATGGCTAGATGCAGCGGCAGCAAAGAACATTGATGGTCCAGTAGTGCTGGCTGAGTTCCGCGAGCAACTGCAACAACTGGATGCCGAAATAGACAGCCGTCCTTAATCCCTGCCTTTCAATCAGGAAATCATGATGAATGCTCTGCTTCGTTCCGTGCTTTGCGTCATGCGGCGCATCGCCGAAGTGACACTCTTTCTGATGATGTGCCTCACCATGCTGGACGTGGCGGGACGCTATTTCTTCAATTTTCCGGTGCTAGGGTCTGTGGAGCTTACTGAGCTACTTATGGTGGGCGTGATCTTTTCAGGGATTGCGCTTTCCTCAGCCTCTAAAGGCCATATCACGGTGGATCTAGTCGCCATGGCGCTGCATGGCCGCACCCGCTGGCTACAGCAAGTACTAGGCGACCTGATCTCCTTCAGCATCATTGCGCTGCTAGCAGTAGTGAGCTGGGGTAAAGCGGCAGAAATAGCCGATTACGGTGACAAAACAGCTGTCTTACTACTGCCCATTGCCCCCGTAGCCTACTTTATGGCGGTGATGCTTAGCGTCACTACGCTGTATCACCTGCTGCAACTACTACACACTGTTTTCCAAGGGGCTAACCATGACTGAAGCGCTATTAGGCTTTGCCGCCATGCTCGCCCTCATCATGCTGCAAGTACCCGTGGCTTTTGCCATGGCCCTAGTAGGATTAGTGGGCACCGCGTTCATACGAAATTGGGATTCTGCCTACGCGATGGCGGGCTCCATGGTGTATGAAAGCGGTTTCCAATACACCTTGTCAGTATTGCCCTTGTTTATCTTGATGGGCAACTTTATTACCCAAGCCCGCTTATCCAAAGAGTTGTATAACGCTGCCCACGCATTCTTAGGACACCGACGTGGTGGGCTGTCGTTATCTACCATTTTGGCCTGTGGTGGGTTCAGCGCGGTCTGTGGTTCCAGTTTAGCCACGGCGGCCACCATGTCTAAAGTGGCTTATCCCGAAATGCGCCGCTTTGGCTATGACCCCGCATTAGCTACGGGTTCTATTGCTGCTGGCGGCACACTGGGTATTTTGCTGCCGCCCTCCATTGTAATGGTGGTGTACTGCATTTTGACCGAGCAAAGCATAGGCAAGATGTTTGCAGCAGGCCTGATACCCGGCGCACTCGCCATTTTGCTGTATTTGCTGACTTCTGCATGGGTAACCTGGCGTAACCCCGCTGCTGGCCCTGCTGCTGGTGAGCGTCAAGGCTGGCCAGCCCGTTGGCAAGCACTCAAAAAAGTGTGGGGCTTGTTAGTACTGTTCGGCATTGTTATGGGGGGTATTTATGGCGGTATTTTTACCTCTACCGAAGCCGCTGGCATAGGTGCATTTGGTGCGATGGTGTTTTCGCTGCTTCGCGGCACCTTAACGTGGCGCAGCTTGTCGGAAGTACTGATCGAATCCACCCAAACCACCGGCATGCTGTTTATGGTGATTATTGGTGCGCTACTGTTTGCCAACTTCATCAACTTCACCTCGTTACCGGATGACCTTAAAGCCTTGGTCATGCAGTTTGACCTTAACCCGTACACCGTCATTATCCTAATCAGCCTGCTGTATATCGTGCTGGGTGCCGTACTGGAAAGCATGTCCATGATTTTGCTTACCGTACCGGTGTTCTACCCACTGGTGCAGTATTTGGGTTTTGACCTGATTTGGTTTGGCATTATCGTGGTGGTGGTCACTGAAATCAGCTTTATCACGCCCCCTTTTGGCATGAACGTTATTGTTTTACGCAGCCTACTTCCCGAGGTACCGTTAGCAACCATGTACCGAGGAGTCATGCCCTTTGTGTTCGCCGACATTATCCGTCTGGCCATTTTGATTGCATTCCCCGTACTGTCGTTGTTCTTACCTCGTTACCTAGGCTAATTGTTTGCTGGAGCCCCTTATGAGTGTTTCTTCTCCCCGCGTTGCCGTGTGTGCACGCGTTTTCCCCGAATCGTTAGCTACCTTAGAAGCCGCTGGTTTTTCTGTACACGCCCACCACGGTGACAGTGCCTTACAAGGTGATCAACTAGTAGCATGGGCCAACGGCGCAGAGGCCTTATTGGTGTCCGCCAGCAGCCGTGTGGATGCGGTCATGCTGGATCAACTACCTGCTTTAAAAGTCATTGCCAACATAGGCGTGGGCTATAACAACATCGATGTCGCTGCCGCAACAGCGCGTGGCATTGCCGTTAGCAACACACCGGATGTACTCACTGAAACCACCGCCGATTTAGCGTGGGCATTGATGTTTGCTGCGGCCAGACGCATCAGCGAATCCGAACGTTGGTTACGCGATGGCCAATGGAAATCCATGGCCTTAGATGGCTGGCTAGGCGTAGACATTCAAGGCAGTACCTTAGGTATTATTGGCATGGGCCGAATTGGTGGTGCTGTTGCCCGTCGTGCCATGGGCTTTGGTATGCGTGTGCTGTATCACAACCGCACTGCCTTACCTGCAGAAGAAACTCCCGGTGTAACGTGGGTAGAAAAAGAGGCCCTACTTAAAGAAGCCGATCACGTTATTTTGGTGGTGCCTTATTCCCCCGCCACCCACCACCTGATTGGCGCCAACGAGTTGGCGTTGATGAAACCTACTGCTGTGTTGGTCAACATTGCCCGTGGTGGCGTGGTGGATGATGTAGCCTTAGCTCATGCTCTACAGAGCGGTCAACTGGGTGCGGCGGGTGTAGACGTGTTCGAAAACGAACCCAACATCGCTAAAGAACTACTGGCCGCTCCCAACGCTGTGTTGACACCCCACATAGGCAGCGCCACCAAACGCACACGCTTAGGTATGGTGGATTTAGCCGTTACTAACTTGCTGGATTGGCAGGCTGGCAAAGCCTTACGTAATTCGGTTAACGGCTAGGCTACATAAGCCTATCAATTGCGTTAGCTCGGGGGAGGCGGAGGAAAACTTTTTTGATTTGGTGTCTCAAATCATAAAAAGTTGTTCCGCAGTCCCCCAGCGCGTGCGATGGATACAGCCGTTACCCTGAGCCAGTATTACGAGTAGCCCCCCCTCAGACTTCAGCCACTAATCCCTCGTGTGCGCCATCCACCCAAACCACAAACCCGCAAGTTTTTAATCCAGATCAAGGTTTGTTATCCCACTAGCACCTATGCTCTAAACCACTATATATAGTTTAAAAACAAATTTTAAACACAACATGTAGATGGAGAGCGTTATGACACTGCTGCCTGATCACTCGCTGGAAGAAGGGAATCACCCGCTACCAGACCCTGTTGTAGAGGTAGGCAACACCATGGAAGAATACCTGCACAGGCGTGATTGGCGCATCAATGCCAATGCTAACCAAGGGTACTCGCTGGGTGGGTTAATTCTGAATGTGGCGGGCAAAGTGGTCGCCAATTATTGGCTCAGCCACATTTATCCCGCCGACGTAGGCCACGCCCACCGAGACGCTGATCTGCACATACACGATCTGGATGTATTTTCCGGGTATTGCGCAGGCTGGTCGTTACGCACCTTACTGCACGAAGGCTTAAACGGCGTGCCCGGCAAAGTGGAATCTGCCCCACCCAAACACCTCTCTAGCGCCGTAGGCCAAATCGTTAACTTCTTGGGTACCCTGCAAAACGAATGGGCAGGCGCTCAAGCATTCAGCTCTTTTGACACCTATATGGCACCGTTCATACGCAAAGATAATTTGCCCTATGACGACGTCAAACAGTGCATGCAAGAACTGATCTACAACCTGAATGTGCCATCGCGTTGGGGTACACAAACCCCCTTCACTAATCTCACTTTTGATTGGGTATGCCCCGAAGACTTGCGCGAACAAACTCCGGTCATAGGTGGCGAGGAAATGCCGTTTAACTACGGTGATCTACAAGCCGAAATGGACATGATTAACCGTGCCTATATGGAAATCATGACTCAAGGCGATGCCAAAGGCCGTGTGTTCACCTTCCCTATTCCCACCTACAACATCACCCATGACTTTGATTGGCATAGCGAAAATGCCGACCGCTTATTTGCCATGACAGCGCGCTACGGCTTGCCCTACTTTCAAAATTTTATTAATTCAGAGCTAGAACCCAACATGGTGCGCTCCATGTGCTGCCGCTTGCAGTTAGATCTGCGTGAACTACTTAAACGCGGTAATGGGTTATTTGGGTCGGCTGAACAAACCGGCTCTGTAGGAGTCGTGACCATCAATTGTGCCCGTTTGGGCTATCAGTACGCCGGGGATGAAGCCGCTCTGCTCAACCGTTTAGATGCCTTACTAGAGCTGGGTAAAAACAGCTTAGAAATAAAACGCCGCGTCATACAGCAACACATGGACGACGGCTTGTTCCCCTACACCAAACGTTATCTGGGCACCTTACGCAATCACTTCTCTACCTTGGGCGTAAATGGTATTAACGAGATGATTCGTAACTTCACACTGGATAAGCACGATATCACCACAGCGTGGGGGCATGACTTTGCTGTGCGTTTGTTAGACCACATGCGTGAACGCATGGTGGCCTTCCAAGAAGAAACTGGCCATTTGTATAACCTAGAAGCCACTCCCGCTGAAGGCACTACCTATAGGTTTGCCAAAGAAGACCGCAAACGCTATCCAGACATTTTGCAGGCCGGCACTGATGCAACGCCGTATTACACCAATTCATCCCAATTGCCTGTGGGCTTTAGCGATGACCCTTTTGAAGCCTTGCTGCATCAAGATACCTTGCAGTGCAAATACACAGGTGGGACGGTGCTGCATTTATACATGACTGAGGCCGTGTCCTCTGTGGATGCCTGCCGCAGTTTGGTCAAACGCAGCCTAGAAAACTTCCGCCTGCCCTATATCACCATCACACCTACATTTTCCATTTGCCCCAAACATGGCTATTTATCGGGTAGGCATGAATTCTGCCCCAAATGTGATGATGCACTGTTAGCCCATCAAACCCCTGCTCTACATTAACTATTGGAGTACCGACCATGACTACCAAACAGCACCCTGTTTTACGTGACGAAGATAGACAGCCTTGCGAAATATGGACCCGTGTAATGGGCTATCACCGCCCCGTTTCGTCTTTCAATATAGGCAAACAAGGGGAATTCAACGAGCGTCTGCACTTTACCGAGCAACCCATGCACGTCATTACCCCCCTGCGCAAACAGGCTTAACACTATGCCCTCCGCCTTACCCACCCCATGGCCCATACGCCCTGGCCGGCAGCTAAAAATCGGTGGCCTAACTCCTTTTAGTGCCACCGATTACCCCGGTCAGTTAGCCGCCGTCGTTTTTATACAAGGCTGCCCGTGGCGTTGCCATTATTGCCATAACCCACATCTGCTAGAACGTACCGCCCACAGCACCATTGCGTGGTCAGACGTACTAACATGGTTAGCCACGCGCCAAGGGTTATTGGATGCCGTAGTGTTTAGTGGTGGGGAAGCCTTGTTAGACCCTGTGCTACCCCGCGCCATGGCAGAAGTCCGCGAATTGGGTTTTAAGGTGGGACTACACACGGGCGGCGCCTATCCCAATGCCCTGAAAGGCGTGCTGCCCTATGTGGACTGGGTGGGTTTGGATATAAAAACCAACTTTGACGGCTACCCTACGGTTACGCAATTACCGCGCAGCGGTGAACCTGCTAAACGTAGTCTAGAAATTCTGCTACAAAGCGGGGTACGTTACGAATGCCGTACTACCGTACACCCTGATTTACATAGTGATAGCCAGTTATGCAACATGGCAGATAACTTGGCTAAGATGGGGGTAGAACACTTAGTCTTGCAACGTTTTAGGCGCGAAGGCTGTGCCAACGATAGACTCGGCCCCCTTAGCGGCACGTCATTTCCTAGCCCACCTACGGTAGAACACCTATCTGGCTTATTTAGCCACTTTGCTGTGCGTTAAGGCTTCACGGCCGGTTCAGACCACGGGCAATAGCAGCCCACAGCCAAGAAGCCTGCACGCTGATTCACTGTTTCACCTGCCACTAATCTATCTAATATAGGCTCTACAAAACTATTGGCCGATGTACAAACCATGCCTAAGCTATAGGGGCCGGCATAGACTAAGCGTCCTGTCTCGTCCCAAATCCCCACCGAAGGGCTAGCTGGAATGTGCTCCATGCCAGGTACATAGTCCAACGGCTTCAATTTGCCTTGCAAAAAAACCGGTAGTTCGCCGGTAGAGCCAGGCTTTTGCACGCTATAGAAATCAATATTGGCGCGCTTATACATACTGATTAAGTAACTAAGGTGTGCCCCTGTTTCTCTATTACAGTAAGTACAGTCTGGGTCCCAGAAATGCACCATGCGAATACGGCCTGTTGCACCCGCTATTTCAATAGGTAATTGCAGCGAGGTATCTTCAAACACCACCGCTTGTTCAGGATAGGCACTTAGGCCACTGATGCCAAAGTAACGCCATAATGCAGCCCCCATACCGAACAAGATCAGCATGCACACGCTAACAAAAACACGTAACGCATTACGACGCCAAAAACCGGGGCGTTCAACCGCTGAGGGCGGTGTTGTCATGATCTATACACTCCACCACTCACGGCTGTTGCCCAAACTTGCGTACGTATTGTTTAGTCATTTCTTGGCAGGACTTAGCCAATTCCTGCTGCGCAATCAGTGAACGACTGGGATCGACGCTACGCTCACGGCATTTAAGAATGGCTTGCTGCTCAGCCGCCTGCACTACCGGAGTTTGCGGTCTAGACATGACATAGGCCAAGACGGCCAGCATCGCAATAATAAAAAGACCACTTCCCGCCATAATAATGTGGAAGTGCAAACGCGAACGTCTTGGCCCTTGGCCTTGCTGAGACGACATACTTCATCCATTTTTTAACCCTACATGCCTTTTATTTTACTGCATACAAGACTTTCTTGTATGCATTTACAAAAAACATGTAGGGCGAAAATGACTACACGATAGCGGCAATTCGCTGCGGTTTATCAGCAGATAGTAAAATATCTGACAATTTCTCTAGGGCTACTTGCAGACGCGCATGATCTGATGCACCTCCCAGCGCGATACGGATAGCGCCCGGCGACGACTCAAATGGGCAAAACACATCCGAACTGGTCACCCCCAAACCTTGCTCTTGTGCCGTTTGTATCAACCTATACTGATCTAACTTAGGTGACAGCTCTAGCCACAAGTGCAACCCATAAGGGTGAGCAATGGGTGTACCTGGCAAGATTTTGGCCGCAATTTTCTGTCGCTGGCCTGCATCTTGGCGTATTTGCCGCATCCATTCTTGTGCTGCGCCTTCTTGTATCCAGTGCGTTACGCTAGACACCATACTTTGCGCAGGCATCAAACTTAATGAGCGCAAAGCATCCAAAATGGGTTCTATAGGCTCTGACGGCGGTACCACTAAATAGGCAGTACGCAACCCTGGCGCCAAACATTTAGACAAGGTAGACACATAGAACACTGGTGGTCCGGATCGATCTGACAAACCCAATGCAGCAATAGGCGGTGCCGCATCACCGGCTAGCAGCCAATAGGGGTCGTCTTCAATCACCGCCACATCATGGCGTTTGATAACCTTATAGATAGCCTCGCGACGGGCTTGCGACATGGTCGCTGTTGTGGGGTTATGAATAGTAGGCACTAAGTACAGCAGTGAAGGCTTGTTTTCCCTACACACTTTTTCAAGTTCGTCGGGCAACATCCCTTCCGCATCCGCTGGCACGGTCACTACCCTACGCTGTAATACACGTATGGCCGCCAAAAAACCAGGATGCGTCAAACTATCTACCACCACCACATCATCGGGTTGGGTGCGCGCCAGCAACAAAGCGCTTAATGCAGCCTGTGCCCCCGAACAGATCACAATCCTATCGCCATCTACATTGCTGAGCATGGGTTTTAACCATGTTGCTGCAGCTTGACGGTCTTGGCTTAGGCCTGCACCTAGGCGATAACTCATAAAGTCGCCATTAGACATCAGCTTTTGCACATAGCTCATGGCTGACAACATCATGCGACTAAACAACGCACTGCCTAATAAAGGAGGCGTATTCATGCTGAGGTCCACGGTGCCGTGATCCTCAGCGTGCGTACAGGAAATATAGGAGCCCCCTGCTCCATATGCATCCATAAGACCGGCCGCGCGTACCTCTGCATACGCACGTGTAACCGTTGTAAGATCGACACCCATCGCTTGCGCCAGCTCCCGCTGAGGCGGCAAACGGTCCCCTGGGCGCAACACGCCATCATGTACCGCATTGATGATTTGGTTGGAAATCTGTTGATAAAGGGATCCTTCTCCGTCTTGGAAAGGCCTGACCCAAGAGGAGTTTGGTTTTTTTAATTTGCGGATTGTGGTTGGAACTTCCATAACGGAAACTCACCTCCTCTATACAAAACCCCATAAAATTACCATACAATAGCGAACTTGCATGGAACATTCTTTACACTTGTATGGTGCTGACTCTTCTTCTTACATAGCCATCATACCAAGAGTAAGTGCAACGTCCCTGTTGTTGCGTCAATTCACGCTCATCTTCTTGGAAAAACCATTACACAAGGTCTAGGCATGATGAAAACTTGCTGGAACCGTGCCCGTTATGCACTCATGGCTTTTATGCTTTTGGGTCTTAGCGGATGCGACTGGGTGCTGTTCAACTCTAAAGGAGCTGTAGGCATTGCCCAACGCGACCTAATTATTATTTGCGTCGCGCTTATGCTTATTGTGGTGATTCCCGCCATTGTCATGTCATTTATCTTTGCATGGCGATACAGGGCATCTAATCAAAAAGCAAAATACACACCAAACTGGACTCATTCCACAAAAATTGAAGTTGTGGTTTGGGGGGTTCCCCTGATCATTGTTTGCATTCTTGCATTCATTGTGTGGAAATCCACCCACGAATTGGATCCTTACAAGCC
>JBQELO010000021.1:0-51517 GCA_052103955.1 Paenalcaligenes sp.
GCTTGGCTACAGCCAGCTCTACATGTTCCAGAATTTCTTGCCAGTGATTCCAGCTACAAAAGTTCTGCAATTGATCAGCACCCAATATCCAGTAGTATACCGGTCCTTTGGGTAGCTCGCGCAAGGTGTCAATCGTATATGTTGCACCGCCACGGTCTATTTCACTACGGTTAATGTGTAGTTTTGGGTTGTGTGCACAGGCTAATTCCAACATGTGCAGACGTTGTTCGGGGCTAGCAGCCAAGGGGGCGCGTTGCCATGGGTTGGCGGCGGCAATGAGCTGAAGTGAGGCGAGTTTCAGCTCGGAGAGTGCGCGCTCAGCCAGTGCTATGTGAGCTCGGTGTACAGGGTCAAAACTGCCACCAAGTAATCCTATGTGTTGCTGATTAGCCATTCGCGAGGTTTAAGAAAATCAGCCAGTTTGGCTTCAGGAGTACCTGCTTCAGGCGCCCATTGGTAACGCCATTTCACGATGGGAGGCATGGACAGCAAAATGGATTCGGTGCGACCACCGGATTGCAGGCCAAAGAGTGTGCCTCGGTCGAATACTAAATTGAATTCTACGTATCGGCCACGGCGGTAGGCTTGGAAATCGCGCTCACGCTCGCCATAGCTAAGGTGGCGGCGTTGTTCCACGATAGGGATGTAGGCTTTAAGGAAGTGATCGCCTACAGATTTAACCAGCTCAAAGCTACGGTCAAAGCCTTCTTCGTTCAAATCGTCAAAGAAAATACCGCCAATACCACGAGTTTCGTCACGGTGTTTGAGGTAGAAGTACTCGTCACACCATTTTTTATAGGCGGGGTACTTCTGCTCACCAAAGGGCGTTAAAGCGTCGGCACACTTTTGATGAAAATGCACGGCATCTTCTTCAAAAGGGTAATAAGGGGTGAGGTCCAGACCACCACCAAACCAAAATATGGTTTCTTCACTTTCATGCCTAGATTCGGCAATGAATAAGCGCACATTCATGTGCGTAGTGGGGACATAGGGGTTATGCGGGTGCAGAACAAGCGACACACCCATGGCTTCCCATGGGCGGCCAGCTAGTTCTGGGCGCTGTGCTGTAGCAGAAGGAGGCAGTGTTTTGCCTTTTACGTGGCTAAACAGTACGGCGCCCCGTTCAAACAGGTTGCCGCATTCTAAGTAGCGTGACAAACCGCCGCCGCCTTCTTCGCGCTCCCACTGATCCGATTGGAACTTGCAGCCGTCAGCCAGTTCCAGATGTTTCACAATACGCTGTTGTAGGTCTAGGAAATATTCCCGGACATCGGCGACGGAATGGTTCATGCAAGATCCTCTTTTACAGACTTAGGACGCGTCAGTGCTGGGGATAGCACGCCAGCCAATATCGCTACGGAATTGTTTGCCATCAAACTGGATTTGAGCCGCTGCCGCATAGGCTTTGTCTTGAGCTCGGCGAATGGAGTCGCCCAGCGCAGTCACGCACATAACACGGCCACCAGACGTCAGCAATTGACCATCTACCAACTCGGTACCAGCATGAAACACCATGCAGTTGTCGTTGTCTTCCGGCAGTTGCTGGATCACATCGCCTTTGCGTGGGTTTTCTGGGTAGTTAGCAGCAGCCATCACAACGCCTAAGGCGGTGCGACGATCCCAGTCGATGTTGGCTTCATCAAGTTCACCAGCGATGGCTTGTTCAAGCACTACGCTGAAGTCGTTTTTGATGCGCATCATGATGGGTTGTGCTTCTGGGTCACCCAAACGGCAGTTGTATTCCAATACTTTTAGTGGACGAGTGCTGTCTGGACCATCACCAATCATTAGGCCAGCGTACAAGAAACCAGTGTAAGGAATACCGTCTTTTTCCATACCTTGGATAGAAGGCAGGATTACTTCACGCATAATGCGGTTGTGCAAGGTTGGGGACACAATAGGGGCGGGTGAGTAAGCACCCATACCGCCTGTGTTTGGACCTTCGTCGCCGTCTTTTAAGCGTTTGTGGTCTTGGCTAGTAGCCAAAGGCAAGACGTTTTTGCCATCGCACATGATGATGAAGCTGGCTTCTTCGCCAGTCAGGCATTCCTCAATGACCACGCGTGCGCCAGCGTTACCAAACATACCGCCGCCCAACATATCGTCTATAGCGGTAAGGGCTTCGTCTTCGGTCATGGCGACAATAACGCCTTTTCCGGCAGCTAGGCCATCTGCTTTAACCACGATAGGAGCGCCTTTTTCGCGTACGTACGCTTTGGCCGCTTCGAGGTCGGTAAAGGTTTGGTATTCAGCTGTAGGAAT
The DNA here is from genome assembly GCA_052103955.1 of Paenalcaligenes sp. Lineage (GTDB taxonomy): Bacteria > Pseudomonadota > Gammaproteobacteria > Burkholderiales > Burkholderiaceae_B > Paenalcaligenes. The sequence continues at coordinate 2,263 of JBQELO010000021.1, forward strand.
CTGGTGACGTACCATGAACGCTTTAGCGTAGTCTTTGGAGCTTTCTAGCTGAGCCGCAGCTTGGCTAGCACCGAAGATTTTTAGCCCTGCGGCACGGAATGCATCCACTACACCAGCCGCCAGAGGGGCCTCAGGGCCAACAACGGCCAGTGCAATGTCTTCGTTGCGGGCAAATTCTACCAACTGGTCTACATCGGTAATAGGTACGTTTTGTAGACGTTCGGCAGTTGCCGTGCCCCCATTACCGGGAGCAACAAACACCGTGCTGACACGTTGTGATTGGGCGAGGCGCCAGGCCATAGCATGTTCACGGCCCCCGCCGCCAATGACGAGTAACTTCATAGGATTTCAGAGAAAAAGGGGCTGGATGCCCCACAGGGTTAACAGGATTATTCGGTTTCATCCATGACGGCAGTGGTGTAAACCTCTTGCACGTCGTCTAGGCCCTCTAGGGCATCTAGCATTTTTTGCATTTTTTGAGCGTCATCGCCGTCTAATTCGGACTCACTCAGTGCTTTCATGATGACATCACTGACTTCGGGTTCTAAACCGGCGTCGGTAAATGCTTGTTTGACAGCTGCGTAGTTGGAGGGTGTGCAAACCACTTCGATCAGACCTTCTTCGTCGGTCATGATATCGTCTGCACCGGCTTCTAAGCCCACTTCCATGATTTTGTCTTCATCGGCGCCTGGGGCAAAGAGAAACTGCCCACAGTGTTGGAATTGGAACACAACTGAGCCATCAATACCCAGATTTCCACCATGTTTACTAAAAGCGTGACGTACATCGGAAACTGTGCGCTGACGATTATCGGTCATGCAATCCACAATAACGGCAGCACCGCCAATGCCATAACCTTCAAATCGGATTTCTTCGAAGTTTGCGCCATCAGTGCCACCAGCGCCACGTTGAATGGCGCGGCTAACGTTGTCTTTAGGCATGTTCGCCGCAGCGGCTTTCTCGGAGGCCAAACGCAGGCGGGGATTGGAGTCGGGGTCAGGCCCACCTTCGCGTGCTGCAACGGTGATTTCACGGATGATTTTAGTCCACAGCTTGCCGCGTCTGGCATCTTGACGCCCTTTGCGGTGCTGAATATTCGCCCATTTACTATGTCCGGCCATAACTTCGTACCAATTTAAAAATTAGAAAATTTCGTTTCAGATCACTATTTTAACCTGTGCGCAAAACTTCGCCTGCACTACACTGGCAGCATCAGGTACCTGTAGTATATAGCAGGCTATTTTTTATCTGGGACAGAGTCATGGCAGAAACAATCAATCTTGCACGAGGAAAGGCGGCTGAGGTTGTGCTGTTGCCGCGTATGGCAAATAGGCACGGCTGTATTACCGGCGCGACGGGGACAGGGAAAACTATTAGTCTGCAGCTGATGGCTGAGGCTTTTTCCCATCAAGGCACAGCAGTGTTTGTGGCCGACGTCAAAGGTGATTTAAGCGGTATAGCAATGAAAGGGGAGGCCAACCCTAAACTGGAAGGCCGGTTACAAAAGTTGGGTTTACCTACACCTGAGTTCGCCGCGAATTCTGTGGTGTTCTGGGATGTGTTTGGTAAGTCCGGTCATGCCATTCGTGCCACCGTCTCCGATATGGGGCCTATGTTGTTGGCCCGCATTTTGGAATTAAATGACACCCAAGAAGGCATTTTGAATATTGCTTTTCGCTTGGCAGACGACGAAGGCCAATTACTGTTAGACATGAAAGACCTGCGTGCCATGTTGAATCATGTCACCAAGCGTGCAACGGAACTGCGTGCTGCGTACGGTAACGTGTCAGCCGCCTCGGTGGGGGCGATACAGCGGGCGTTGTTACGCTTAGAAAGCGAAGGTGCCGAGCAGTTTTTTGGTGAACCCGCTTTGGATATTGCTGATTGGATTCGTACCGATGCGCAAGGTAAAGGCATGATTAACGTGCTGGCAGCCGACCGCTTAATTCAATCACCTAGGTTGTATTCGGTGTTCCTGTTGTGGATGTTGGCGGAACTGTACGAGCGCTTGCCTGAAGTAGGCGATCTAGACAAACCCAAGTTTGTGTTCTTCTTTGATGAAGCTCATTTGCTCTTTAATGAAGCACCTAAAGCGCTTGTGGAAAAAATTGAGCAAGTGGTACGTTTGGTGCGATCTAAAGGAGTAGGTATTTATTTCGTCACGCAAAACCCCTTGGATATTCCAGATGCGGTATTGGGGCAATTGGGGCATCGCGTGCAACACGCGCTACGTGCCTATACGCCACGTGATCAAAAAGCCGTAAAGACGGCTGCACAAACCATGCGCCCTAACCAAGGGTTAGATATAGAGGCGGCTATTACCGAGCTAGGGGTAGGGGAAGCGCTGGTTTCTATGTTGGATGAGAAAGGTATTCCTACGCCCACAGAGCGGGTATGGATGTACGCACCGGGCAGTCGTATTGGCCCAGCTTCTGAGCAAGAAAAAGAGCAGGTACGTGCTGCGTCGTTGTTTGGTTTGAAATATGACACCAGCATCGATCGTGAGTCGGCTTACGAGGTGTTGGCTAAACAAGGCCAAGAAGCAGAACAACAAGCGCAGCAGGCTTCAGAGCAAAGCTCTGGCCTGATGGGGGTGTTGAATGATTTTCTGTTTGGCTCTACAGGGCCTCGTGGTGGACGCAAAGACGGCTTGGTGCAGTCAACCATTAAGTCAGAGGCTAGACGAGGCGCCACGAAGCTAATACGTGGTGTGTTGGGCTCGTTAATGCGTAAGTAAATACGTGTTTAGGCTTGGTCGGGCTTGCGTAGGCCCGACCAAACGATGGCGCCCACGATGATGGTGCCGCCTAAAATAGCTTGAATGCTGGGGTATTGTGCAAACAGCAAGGCAGCAAAAGCAATGGCATAAATAGGTTCTAGCGCGATGATAATGCCGGCGCTGCGGGCGTTGATGCGTGTCAGGCTGGACACCAACAAATAGTGCGAAAGCGCCGTGCAGAATATCCCTAGCATGGCCATCCAGAACCAATCAGCAGCCGATGGCTGGCCCAAATACGGCAGTGCAAACGGTATGCACAGCAGCATCACAAATAAGTTTTCCCAATAGGCTACTTGCATCGCCGGAATATGCGAGGCGGTACGCCGGTTGATGATGGTAAACAGGGCAAAAGTAAAGCCCGATAGCACAGCCCATAGCAAACCTATGGTGGCCTCAGCCGCTAAATCAAACTCGGGGGTGACTAAGACCAAACCAAAGGTTACCAGCGCGAGAATCAGCCATTCGTCTGTACGCACTCGCTCGCGTAATACCAGCCATTCCGATAGCGTGATGAAGGCCGGAAAGCTGGCAAAGCCCAAGGTGGCGATGGCAATGCCCCCCACTTTGACGGCAATAAAAAAACTCACCCAATGTATGGCCAGCATAATAGAGGCCAGCAGCAGCACCCCTATATCTTTTTTATGTAACCCCTCGCTGAGCTTTCTACCTTGATAGCGAATGATGGCAAACAAGACGATCACAGCGAAAAAAGCCCTAAAGGTAGTGATCATGATGGGATCACTTTTAATCAGCTCGCCTAGGATGCCGGTAAGGCCAAAAAGAACGGCAGCGATGTGGCTCTGAAAGAGGGCGCGTTGATGGGTCATTGTCGAATGCGGGTGAACAGGGTAGATTTAGGGGTTGAATAGCAATGATGCTCAGATCATAACGTGAGACAGAAGGAGTTCGTCATGGGAACAGAAGTCAACGCAATACGCATAGAGAAAAATGGTGGCCCTGAGGTACTGCAATGGGTATCCATTCCTTTAGCGGCACCGGCTGACAATGAAGTGTGTGTTCGACATAAAGCCATTGGCCTGAATTTTATCGACATTTATTTCCGTGATGGTCTCTATCCTAACCCGTTGCCACATGGTCTGGGTTTTGAGGCTTCGGGCATTGTGGAAGCTGTTGGTAAAGACGTACACCATGTCAAAGTAGGCGATAGAGTCGCTTACGGACAAGGCCCTTTAGGTGCGTATGCCGAGGCGCGTAATATCCCCGCTGATCGTGTGGTGCGCTTGCCTGAAGGCATCAGTTTCGAAGAGGGTGCGGCCATTATGCTTAAAGGGTTAACGGTGCAGTACTTGCTGCGCCAAGTGTATGACCTGAAAAAAGGCGATACCGTGCTGTTTCATGCGGCTGCTGGAGGGGTAGGCTCGTTGGCATGTCAGTGGGCAAATGCCATGGGCGTGCGCGTTATTGGTACGGCTTCTAGCGCTGAAAAAACGCAAATGGCTAAAGACAATGGTGCATGGGCGACCATTAATTACAGCACTGAAGATGTAGTGCAGCGTGTACGTGAGCTTACCGATGGTGCGATGGTGCCTGTGGTGTATGACGGCGTGGGTAAAGCAACGTGGGAAACGTCGTTGAAGTGCTTGCGTCCACGTGGCTTGTTGGTGAGCTTTGGTAATGCCTCGGGGGCGGTAACTGGGGTGAACTTGGGTGTGTTGGCCCAGCATGGTTCGCTGTATGTGACTAGACCTATTTTGGCGAGCTTTGTGCCGACGTTAGAAACTATGCAGGCTGCGGCAGACGATTTGTTTGCGCAGATTTTGCAAGGCAACATCAAAGTAGATATTGGTCAGCGCTTCCCGCTACGCGATGTGGCGAAGGCACATGAGGCATTGGCATCCAGAAAAACAGTGGGGTCCACTATTTTGACGCTGGAGTAATCTTCAAAATATAAAAAAGGCCGGGTGCTATGATGCACTCGGCCTTTTTTTATGGCCAGCCTAGTCGTGATAATAACGAGGCTGGCATATCACGTATAGCGCGATATTAGTTGGCAGCTTGGTGGTATTTCTGCAAGCGCTCAACTTCTGTTTTAGAACCCAAAATTACACCAGTACGCTGGTGCAGATGTTCAGGCTGCAAGTCCAGAATACGTTGGCTACCGTCTACCGAGGCACCACCAGCTTGTTCTACCAAGAAGCTCATTGGGTTAGCTTCATACATCAAACGCAGTTTGCCATGACGTACGGACTCGCGGTGATCGCGAGGGTACATGAAGATACCGCCACGGTTCAGAATGCGGTGCACATCTGCCACCATCGAGGCAATCCAACGCGTATTGTAGTTTTTACCCAGAGGGCCTTCTTTACCGGCCAAACATTCGTCAATGTAGCGTTTAACGGGGGCTTCCCAGTGACGCATGTTAGACATGTTGATAGCGAATTCTTGGGTTTCTTCTGGGATGCGGATGTTTTCTTGTGTCAGCAACCAAGAGCCTGTTTCGCGGTCTAGCGTAAAGCCCACCACGCCTTGCCCAATAGACAAGATCAGCATGGTTTGTGGGCCGTATACAGCATAACCAGCAGCCACTTGTTGTGTGCCGGCTTGCAAGAAATCTTGCTCGGTAGCTACACGGCCTTTGGCGTTTTCTGGCTGACGCAAAATAGAGAAAATCGTACCAATGGATACGTTGACATCGATGTTGGAAGAACCATCTAAAGGATCAAACAACAGCAAGTAGTCGCCAGTGGGGTAGTGCGCAGGAATAGGGTGCGGCAGTTCCATTTCTTCTGATGCCATACCCGCCAAGCAACCAATCCACTCATTAGCGTCCAGCAGCATTTGGTTGGAAATCACATCCAGTTTTTTCTGGATTTCACCTTGCACGTTTTCGGTGTCTTGGCTGCCCAGTACATTACCCAATGCACCTTTGTTCACGGCTTGTGCAATAGCTTTGCAGGTGCGTGCAATGGTTTCAATTAGCAAGCGCAGTTCAGTGGGAACGTTTTGGTTCTGACGTTCTTGTTCAATCAGATATTGAGTCAGGTTTTTTTTCAACGTAGTGCTCCGGGGGATCAGATATTTAGTGCTTTGCCAATGATCTCAGTCACATTGGCAGATTGTGCTTGCTCTTGCAGTCGCAAAAATGCGGTGTGCAGAGCTTGGCGTTGGGGCTCAGCATAGTGTGCCCAGTTGTCAAATACACGAGCAAGGCGTGCCGCAATTTCTGGGTTAAGGGCATCCAAAGCAATCACTTGCTCGGCCCAGAACTCATAGCCTTCAGTGCGGTGAATGCTGGTGCTGTTATTAATGCAAAACTGGAAAATCAGGGAACGTGCTCTATTCGGATTACGTAAGGTAAATGCTGGGTGCTGCATCAGTGCGCGCAAGGCCGCAACATCCGTTTGTGGCGAGCATGCTTGTACGCTAAACCAACGGTCTACCACCAATGGATTATGCTGCCATTGGGCATAAAAACGATCTAGATACGGTTGGCTGACTGCAGGTTTAGCATAATAGACTATGGCTTGTAGTGCTGCCAATGAGTCTGTCATGTTGTTAGCACTTTCGTACTGTGTTTTAGCCAGAGCTAAGGCGGTATCGGTAGCCGTAGCTCCTAGGTAGTGCAGGGCTAGATTTTTCAGTGCACGATGACCGGCGGATAGGGCATCTGGAGAGTAAGGTTGTGCTGGCAGTTGGTGTTGTTCGTAGCGCTGTTGCCAGAGCGTTGCCAAACGAGTTCCCAAATGTACGTGTAGCGCGTGGCGGGCACGTGCTAAATCTAACGGGCGCATTGGGTCTTGCAAGGTTTGTAATTCACGCACCGAAGGCAAGGACAAAATGCGTGCCAAGTACGCTGGCGAGAGGCTTTGGTCTTGCAGCAGTTCTTCCCACACGTGGGCAACCGCTTGGACGCTAGCAATGTTTAACGAAAGCTGTTCATCAGCCGATAGCGCAAGCAACGCCATACGTGCTACTTGTTGTGCGGCCTCCCAACGACCAAAGCTGTTGCTGTCGAATCTGGCCAGCAGTTTTAGCGTGTCTAGGCTTTGTTCGTGGTGCAACTGCACGGGGGCCGAGAAATCACGCAAAATGGACAGCACAGGTTGGCTATCTACGTGGTTGAAGGTCCAGCTTTGCTCGGCTTGATCCAGCTCTAATAAGAACTCGTGTTGCTGTTCGCCATTCAGCTCTACGCTTACGCTTTGGCCTTGCTGGTTGAGTAAGCCCATTTTGATGGGGATCAGCAAAGGTTGTTTAGGTGTTGCGTTGGCGTTTAAGCGCTCTATACCTACGGCAGGGTTATGTTGACGTAGTGTGAGGTGGTATTGGCGTGCGGCGGCATCGTAGTGTTCTTGTACGGTGACGGTGGGGGTACCTGCTTGTTGATACCAACGACGGAAAGTGTTTAGGTTTTTACCGGGGTTATTGCGGCTATACACCGAGTCCATGGCATCAATAAAATCATCGCAGGTCACTGCTTGGCCATCGTGGCGACGGAAGTATTCTTTAATACCTGCTTGGAAATCAGTTTCGCCCAGCAAGGTGTGCTGCATGCGAATTACTTCTGCGCCTTTTTCATAAATAGTGGCCGTATAGAAGTTACTGATTTCTTCGTAGCTTTCTGGGCGAATAGGGTGAGCCATAGGGCCACGATCTTCGCTGAATTGGGCAACGCGTAAAGTGCACACATCGTCAATGCGTTTCACGGCTTTAGCACTGGCAGCTTCGGCACGATCTAGGCCGTCGGCCAACATATCAGCGGAAAACTCTTGTTCACGGAAAACCGTCAGGCCTTCTTTTAGTGACAGTTGAAACCAGTCGCGGCAGGTGACGCGGTTTCCGGTCCAGTTGTGGAAGTACTCGTGGCCAATAACGGCTTCGATATCGCGGTAGCTGGCGTCAGTCGTGGTTTGTGGGTCGGCTAGTACGTAGGCAGAGTTAAAAACGTTCAGCCCTTTGTTTTCCATCGCGCCCATGTTGAAGTCGCGTGCGGCCACAATCATGTAGCGGTCTAGATCCAGCTCTAAGCCAAAGCGCTGTTCGTCCCAACGTAATGAACGCTCTAGGCTTTCTAGCGCCCATTCGGTTTTATCGCCATCACCTAAGTCACTATAGACTTGCAGTAGCACTTCACGGCCAGACATGGTGTTGACGCGTTTTTCACGGCAGTCAAAATTACCGGCCACTACCGCAAACAAGTAGGAGGGTTTAGGGAAGGGGTCTTCCCAGATGGCTTGTTGGCGGCCATCTGGCAGTTGTTGTGTGGCGATTAAGTTACCGTTAGACAGCATGAGTGGGTAACGTGCTGCATCGCCTAGTAAGGTGACACGGTAGCGTGACATGACATCAGGGCGGTCGGCAAACCACGTAATACGTCTAAAGCCTTCGGGTTCACATTGTGTGAATAACTGCTGATTAGAAACATACAGCCCCATCAGCGCGCTGTTTTGAGATGGGGAACATTGGCTGATAATTTCAATCTTACTATCTGTAGTCTCTAAAGGAATACGCAGCATCTGAGCATCTAGCGAGTAACGCGATGCATCCCAGAGCTGGCCGTTCACTTTTAGGCTGAGTAGCGTGAGCTCTTCGCCCTGCAATTCCAATACATGCTGGCCTTCATGCAGCATGGTGGCGGTAAATTGAGTGGTGACTGTAGTGAGGTCGTTATCCAGTTCCAGCGTCAGGCTGATGTCTGGGATTTGGAACGCAAATGCCTTCCAGTCGTGACGATTAATAGTGGGGCTGATTTCAGTACGCATGACGGGATAAGTTGAAGCAAGTGTGAGTCAAACCTAATTGTAGTGCGAATAGATAAGTTCTTCAGTATTGCGAACTGTAACCGCATGCCGTGGTGTTTTGACGGTATGATGTGCGTGAAGAGAATTTGCTGGTTTTGTGCTGGTTCTTTATGAGCCAATTACATGAAAAGAGGCTGAAAATGGGCAAACAGATTTTTGGTGGAATGCGCTCTCTTATGTGGGTATTTGCTGTCCTACTATTGTCGGGTTGTGCAAATACGTGGTCAGCAAAGGTTTCGACTTTCGAGTTTTGGCCAGAAAATACGATGGGACAAACCTACCGTATTGAAGCTGGGCCTGCTCAAGCTGGCAAAATAGAGTTTGAATCTATTGCAGATACCGTGCGTGCTGCAATGGGACCTACCGGTTTGGTTGAAGGGGGTGAAAACGCCCGCTTTATTGTGTACCTAGATTACAGTGATCAGAATAAAAAGGGTTGGGCACAACGCTTTGCTGATCCGTATGTAGATGGCTGGGGGCCTTTCTGGCCGGGCTGGGGTGGTTATATGGGCTATTATGGCGGGTGGGGTGGTGGTATTTATTACAGCCCGCGTGTCGTGAATGTGCCGGTAGAATATAAAGAATACAGTTTGAGTGTTCTGATTCTAGATACCGAGCAAGACAAAAAAGAGGTGTATCGCACTACAGCGGTAACCGAAGATGATGGACGTGGTTTACTTGCGGAAATGGCAAGTTTGGCACAAGCGATTTTTGAAGATTTCCCTGGTAGTAATGGCCAGGTGCGAGAAGTAAAAATAAAGCGCAAGTAGTTCATACTTGCGCTTTATAGAAAAGCTAATTAGCTAGTCGAGACTTAATCCTTAATTAGGAAGCTGTCTCGACTTTTTCCAGCTGCTTCAGCGTCTGTAATCCAACGTGGTGGGCGGCCACGGCCTGTCCAAGTTTCACCGGTTGCAGAATTACGGAATTTTGGAGGCAGCGCGCTTTTGCTCGCATTCTCACCTGCTGTAGCGCTGCGTGTGCCGCGGCGGCTGTAAGCTTCGGTGATCTCTTCCAATGTAATATCGTAATCCACCATAGAACGGATGATGGAGTTGATTACAGGACGACGTTGACGTGTTTGTAAAGTACGCATTTGACGCTGTAGCTTGAGAATTTCTTTCTCAATTTTTTGCTTTTCAGATGTGTAGGACTCTTGTGGCATTATAGTTCCTTTGTTAGTTAGGGATTTGTTCTGGTGCATTCTTAAGGTCAAGCTTTTTTAATTTTAGAATTTTTGCACCAGTATGAAATTATAGTTTTTTTTTGAGCTCTGTAAATACTTAATTTGTTTTCGTTTAGGAAACTTGTATCCATGCTTTCTTCATTTCAAGTCGCTGCTTTGCAAATGGTTTCATCATCTTTACTAGATGATAATTTGGACCAAGCGGAAAAGTTGATTCGCGAAGCGGCAGAGTCTGGTTGCCAATTGGTCTCACTGCCTGAGTACTTCTGTTTCATGGGCCATAAGGACCATGATAAGCTGGCGATTAAGGAGTCAGACGGCAGCGGTAGGATTCAAGATTTTTTATATAAAATATCTCGAAAATATGCAATTTGGATTATAGGTGGCACATTACCTATAGAAACGAATGACCCAAATCGTATTTACAATTCATTATTGGTTTATGGACCTGACGGTCAGCGTATTACACGCTACGACAAAATACACCTGTTTAGTTTTAGTAAAGGGTCAGAATCCTATAACGAAGCTATTTCAATTCGCCCAGGCAAACCAGAGCCGCACGTGTTTGAAGCACCCTTCGGTCGCGTAGGGGTAGCAGTATGCTATGACCTGCGTTTTCCCGAGTTGTTCAGAGCGATGGGCGATATTCAGTTATTAGTGATACCCTCTGCTTTTACCTATACTACGGGGCAGGCGCACTGGGAAATTTTGCTGCGTGCGCGTGCGATAGAAAATCAGTGTTACGTATTAGCACCTGCTCAAGGCGGAAAACACGAAAATGGTAGACGTACTTGGGGGCATTCCATGTTGATTACTCCGTGGGGTGAGGTGCAGAATGTATTGGGTGAGGGGCCAGGTTGTGTATCTGGCTTACTAGATCTGGATTATTTACGAAAAATACGGGAAAACCTGCCAGCGTTGGCACACCGTGTTATGTAATCAAGTTGTTTAAAGGATGTGCAGCATATATGAAACCGAGTAATCCGAGCTCTGAAGCGTTAGGAATTGCACGATCTGTTTTGTTGGAGCCTTGGGGGTTAAACGAAGCAAATTTGGATCAAGCGTTGTCCGAGATCTTTGAACATAAAGTGGACTATGCCGATCTTTACTTCCAATATACGCGTAGCGAAGGTTGGAGCTTAGAAGAGGGTATTGTTAAAGCAGGTAGCTTCTCTATTGAGCAAGGTGTGGGTGTTCGCGCCTTGTCTGGCGAGAAAACCGCTTTTGCTTATTCAGATACCTTAAGCCCTGATGCGTTATTGTCGTCCGCGCGCGTGGTGCGTAGCATTGGCCGACAAGGGCAGAGCAAGCGTGTAAAGGGGTATGTGGCACCTGCTCAGGCACAGCCTTTATTGTATCCTGCGCAAGATCCGTTGCTAACCATGAGCGCCGCCGAAAAGGTGGCCTTGCTAGAGCGTGTGGAAAAACGTGCTCGGGCAGCGGATTCTGCGGTGATTCAAGTGATGGCGAGCTTGGGTGCTGAGTACGATGTGGTGTTAATTGCGGGTAGCGATGGCCGCTTGGTAGCGGATGTGCGTCCCTTAGTGCGTTTGTCGCTGAATGTGGTGGTAGAGCGCGAGGGTAGACGTGAGATGGGCTCCTCTGGCGGCGGTGGCCGTTTTGGGCTGGCGTATTTCTCGGACGAAATCATTGATGAGTATGTAGAGCAGGCCGTGGGCTCTGCCATGCGTTCACTGGATGCGGTTGCCGCACCTGCTGGGCAAATGACGGTAGTGCTGGGGTCTGGTTGGCCAGGTATTTTGCTGCATGAAGCAGTGGGGCATGGCTTAGAGGGCGATTTCAACCACAAAGGCTCTAGTATGTTCTCGGGCCGTATTGGTGAAAAAGTCGCAGCGTCCGGTGTGACCGTGATTGATGACGGTACCTTGGCAGATAGACGTGGTTCCTTAAACGTAGACGATGAAGGGAACCCCACACAGCGAACCGTATTGATTGAAGATGGTATCTTAAAGGGCTACATGCAAGACAGCCGTAACGCGCGCTTTATGAATGCGCCGTTAACAGGTAATGGTAGACGTGAATCGTACGCACATGTGCCTATGCCACGTATGACCAATACTTATATGCTGAGCGGCCAACATGAACACGACGAAATTATCGCGTCAGTTAAAAATGGTATTTACGCGTCTAATTTTGGTGGTGGACAAGTGGATATCACCAGTGGCCGATTTGTGTTTTCTACCTCTGAGGCATGGCTGATTGAAAACGGTAAGCTGGTATGCCCAGTAAAAGGTGCCACGCTGATTGGTAATGGTTTTGATGCCATGAACAAAGTCAGCATGATTGGTAACAACATGGCGTTGGATTCTGGTGTGGGTACGTGCGGTAAAGAAGGCCAGAGCGTACCGGTAGGTGTGGGTATGCCCACGTTGCGCATTGATGGGTTAACCGTAGGTGGTACAGGCGGTTAGGTCTCGCGCTTGGTCTGTGTAGTACAGAATGCCGAGCATCTCATGTTCGGCATTTTTGTTGCAGTCTTGCTTAATGGTATTTGACTTGGTTAGTTAGAAGTCATATTATTTCAGTTCAAACTATTTTTTGTTTTGGGTTATGTGTTGTCAATGAAGACTGAAGATGGATACGATTTGCGCATTCTACGTGCACTGCGCATGATTACTCGTTCTATTGCACTGCACTCACGTCAATTGTCGGCGTATAACAAAATCACTGCTCCGCAGTTGATCTGTTTACGTGCGGTGATTGATAAGGCGCCACTGACGGCAACGGCTATTAGCCGTGAAATGCATGTCAGCCCTAGTACGGTTGTTGGTATTTTGGATAGATTGGAAGATAAAAATCTAATCCGTCGTGAACGCGGTAAAGAAGACCGTCGTATCGTGTATGTCACGCCTACTGAAGAAGGTATTCAGTTAGCGAAAGACACGCCATCCCCATTACAGAAAAAATTATCGGATGCGTTAAATGACTTGCCCGAACAAGAAAGGGCAACAATTACCTTGTCACTTGAGCGCATTGTTCACTTAATTGATTCGGATCCAGAGGTGGCGTCAGAGCCATTGGATTCCATCACACCAATTCTGGAGGTCCCGGTCGGGGGTGTTCCTCCCGAATCCGGGTTGGTCGTGTGAGTGATACTACTACAACACCTATAGCATCAGCCGAGCCGGCATCGCCGGCTCACACGGCGGAGACAGACGTAGATATTGTTCTGCGTGCCCCGTCAGAAAAAGACGGGGCACGCATTCATCAGCTCATTCAGGCGTGTCCACCTTTGGACGTAAATTCACTGTACGCCTATCTTCTTCTCGCCACGCATTTTTCGCAAACCAGTCTCGTAGCAGAACAGCAGGGCCGCCTCGTCGGATTTGTGTCTGCCTACATTCCCCCCTCAAAATCAAATGTGCTGTTTGTATGGCAGGTTGCCGTGCATTCGCAGTGCCGTGGGCAAGCATTAGGACTACGCATGTTGCAGCAGTTGCTAAGGCGTAGCTCTTTAGCCCATATACGGTATGTGGAAACTACAGTTAGCCCCGATAACCCCGCTTCTCGTGCCATGTTTTCACGTGTGGCTAAGCAATACTGCACGCGTATTAACGAGCAGGCATGGTTTGAGGCAGAACATTTCGGACAGCAGCAGCATGCAGAAGAACCGCTGTTACGCATTGGCCCACTGCCAGCGCGTGCGGCAATCTAAGGCACCCCGCTAGAGGGTGACGTTTTATGTTGGTGTGTACTGCATACCTATCCTTATTAAGGATGGGAGGTTAGGTGCACCCTAAAAAAGGAGAACGAACTTGTGACCGATCTTAAAATTTTTGAAACGATGGAGTCCGAGGTACGTGGTTATGTACGATCTTTTCCAGTGGTATTTAGCAAAGCCAGAGGTTCCATACTCTTTGATGAACAAGGCAAACAGTATGTGGACTTTTTTAGCGGCGCAGGTACGCTGAATTACGGGCATAACAACCCTTTTCTCAAGCAGAAAATCATCGATTACATCGCAGCGGATGGTGTGTTGCACGGGCTAGATATGGCTACCAGTGCAAAGCGCGCTTTTATGCTGGCCGTGCAACGTCACTTGCTACAGCCCCGTGGCTGGGAATACGTGCTGCAGTTCACCGGGCCTACCGGCACCAATGTGGTGGAGGCCGCATTGAAGTTAGCACGCCAAGTTAAAGGTAGAGCTAATGTAGTGTCTTTTACCCATGGCTTTCACGGTGTGAGCAGTGGTTCTTTGGCGGTGACGGCAAACCGGAAGTTTCGCGAAGCGGCCGGAATGCCATTAGGTAACGTGACCTTCTTACCGTATGACGGTTACTTGGGGCCAGACGTGAATACGTTGGCGTACTTTGAGCGCATGCTCACAGACCCCAGTAGCGGGTTAGACAAACCAGCCGCTGTCATTGTGGAAACCGTGCAAGGCGAGGGGGGCGTGAATGTGGCCACCAAAGCGTGGCTGCAAGAGTTGGCTACGCTGTGCAAACACCACGACATGCTGCTCATTATTGATGACATCCAAGTGGGCTGCGGGCGTACAGGGAGCTTCTTTAGCTTTGATGGTATGGGCATAGAACCCGACATGATCACCTTATCTAAGTCGTTATCGGGCTTTGGTTTGCCCATGTCATTGCTCTTACTGAAACCTGAGCTAGATGTATGGAAGCCGGGTGCGCACAGCGGTACTTTCAGGGGAAATAACCTGGCCTTTGTGGGGGCCACTCATGCGTTGGAGCATTATTGGGCGGATGGCGAGTTTGTGAAGCAAACTCAGCATAAAGCCGATCGCGTGGCTGACTTCTTGGAAAACATCGTACAAAACCACCCAGAAGCAGGGTTAAGTGTACGGGGGCGTGGGTTGATTCAAGGCTTGGTATGCACACCTAATGGTTTGGCAGAGCGTATTACCCAAGGTTGTTTTGAGCGTGGTTTGGTGATTGAAACAGCCGGTGCTCAAGACGAAGTCGTGAAGGTATTGCCTGCGTTAACGATTGAGCATGACGTACTGCAGCAGGGCTTGGCGATTTTGGAAACCAGCGTGACAGCAGCGCTGTCCTAACCCACTAACACTAAGGAGACAGAACATGATTGTGAGAAATGTAGAGGATGTGAAAGGCACAACCGATGAGGTACGTACTGATAACTGGGTAAGCAGACGCGTCTTGCTCAGTAAAGATGGTATGGGCTTTTCTTTTCATGAAACGGTAATTTTTCCGGGTACTGAAACACATATCCATTACCAGAATCACCTAGAGGCTGTGTGGTGCATAGAGGGTGACGGGGAAATTGAAACCATTAAAGATGGCAAGAAATACGCGTTGCATGACGGTGTGGTGTATGCCTTGAATGAACACGATGAGCATTGGTTGCGTGGCGGTGAAAAACCACTACGCGTGATCTGCGTGTTCAACCCGCCGCTAACCGGCCAAGAGGTGCACGATGAGAAGGGGGTGTATCCCTTGCAGTCTTCCTAAGTAGCCAGTGGAGGTGATGTGATGAATGTGTTGGTAGCAGATCCTTATGTATCACGCACAGACCGAGGTGGTGCACTTATTGTGCGCCAAGAGCCGGTGGTGTACGAGGCGGGAGAGTACGCCCAAGGGCTGACTGCGCAGCAATTGCAGCGCTACGAAACACAGGGTTTTTTGGTGATGGATCAATTGTTCGATGCAGCAGAAGTGCAAACCTTATGGGAAGCCTTGCAGCAGTTGGAAAACGATCCGCAAATTCGTAAACGACCCGAGTGTGTACTGGAGCCCGATAGCCAAGCATTGCGCTCAGTATTTGGCGTGCATTATTTAGCGAGGGCGGTAGAGCGTATGGTTCGCGACCGCCGAGTGCTGGATGTGGCGAGGCAAATACTGGGTTCTGAGGTGTATGTGCATCAGTCACGAATTAATCTGAAACCCGCCTTAAATGGTAAAGAGTTCTATTGGCACTCTGATTTTGAGACGTGGCATGTGGAAGATGGCATGCCTGCCATGAGGGCGCTAAGTTGTTCTGTGCTGTTAACCGATAACACGGCGTGTAATGGGCCGTTGATGTTGATACCGAAGTCGCATAGGCAGTTTGTCAGTTGCCAAGGTGAAACGCCTGAAGATAACTATAAGTACTCTCTACGCCAGCAAGAGGTGGGAGTGCCTGATGAGTTAAGTTTACGTATGCTGACAGATCAAGGAGGGCTGCAGGCTGTAGAAGCTAAAGCCGGCTCAGTCGTCTTTTTTGATTGCAATACGTTGCATGCGTCGGCAGGTAATCTGTCGCCTTGGCCCCGCGCTAATGTGTTTGTGGTGTATAACAGCGTGGAAAATCAGCTGCGCCCACCTAAGTACGGGCTAGCGCCTCGTCCTGAGTATGTGGCCGCCAGAGAACATACCCAACCGGTGATGGCGAGCTAACGCAGCAGGTGGGGTTGCCGAGCACGAAAAAATACAGGCCTGTAAGGGCCTGTATTTTTGTATATACAGAGTATTACGCGTGTTGTAGAAAACTGCTTAAAAACTCTTGGGTTCTCGTTTGTTGTGGCGCCCCAAATATCTGTTCGGGCGGGCCTTCTTCCACCATTTTTCCTTGATCAAAGAAACACACACGGTCTGAAACCTCTTTAGCGAATTGCATTTCGTGCGTGACTAACAAAATAGTGAGGTCGTGTTTGGTGCTTAGGTGTTGAATGACGTTTAGCACTTCACCTACCAGTTCAGGGTCTAGTGCCGAGGTGGGCTCATCAAACAACATTATGTTGGGGCGCATGGCCAAGGCTCTAGCAATGGCTACCCGTTGCTGCTGGCCGCCAGAGAGTTGGCAGGGAAATTTATGGGCATGATCCGACAGCCCCACCAGCTCTAAATACTCTTCAGCGCGTTTGTCCGCTTTTTCTTTGCTGAGTCCTAGTACATGCCTAGGGGCCTCTGTGATATTGCGTTTCACCGTCATGTGAGGGAACAGATTGAACTGTTGAAACACCATGCCCATTTCCTTGCGCATTTCACGTAGATGATTGGCGCTGGCAGGCAATAATTGGTCATTTTCGATGTGATGCCATAACGGCTTTCCGGCTACCCAAATTACACCATCTTGGATGTTTTCCAAGGTCATCAAAATGCGCAAGACAGTAGACTTGCCGGAGCCAGAGGGGCCAATAATGGTGACTTTTTCGCCGCGCTTTACCGTGAAGTTTAGCTGGTCTAGCACGGTGTGCTCACCAAAACGCTTGTTCACGCCTTCAAAGCTAATGATGTCTTCAGCATCGGGGGAGGTAATGGTCATTTCAGTGGAATTCCTTCTTTTGGCAAACGTTGATCCAGTAGCCGTATTAACCACGAAGCCACTAACGTCATCAGTAAGTAGAGGCCGCCCACCATTGAAAGGGGGATCAGGTAGTTAAAGGTACGATCGCCTATGATTTTGGCAACGTTTAACATTTCTAGTACCGAGACTACAGAAAGCACCGGCACGTCTTTCATGATAGAAACCAGATAGTTACCCAAGGCGGGAATAACGCGGGGAATAGCCTGGGGTAGCACCACAATTGCGAAGGTGCGCAGTGGTGATATATCCAGAGCACGTGCGGCTTCTAGTTGGCCTTTAGCGAGTGATTGAATGCCGGCTCGGTAGACTTCTGCGGTATAGGCACTGTATTGCAGACCCAAGGCCAGGGCGCCGGTAAGAAAAGCGGGTAGCACTAGGCCGTAGTCGGGCAGTACGTAATACAGAAAGAATAGCTGCACCAGTAAGGGGGTGTCGCGTATAAATTCTGTGATTAAAGTGGTAGGCCATGATATCCATTTAACAGGGGCGCTTTTTAGGCCAGCGAGTACCAGCCCTAGAAAGGCGGCAACGACAAAGCCCAGTAACGTGGCCTGTAGTGTGACTATCATGCCTTGCAACAGCATGGGCAAAATGGATTCGGCAAATGCCCAATTGGAACTGGTGTCCCAGCTATAGCCAAATAACATTAAAGTTCCCCCTGACGCCAACGTGAGACGTAGCGTTCTAGCAGCTTGATGGCAGCCGTTAAGACCAAGGCCATTCCAAAGTACATAAACAGCAATAAGCTGTAGATGGTGGTGCTGTCTTGGGTGAAGTTGCGTATTTGCTCGGCTCTAAACACTAAGTCGCCTAAGCTGATCAGCGAGACTAAGGCCGTGTCTTTGAGGTTTTGCACAGCCAAGTTGCCAAAGCTGGGCATCATTTCTGGAATGGCTTGGGGGATACTAATGCGCCACAAGGTTTGGCGTGGCGTGAAGTCTAGGGCGAGCGCCGCTTCTAGTTGTGTGGGGGGCACCGCTTGTATAGCGCCGCGCACTACCTCAGCCCCGTAGGCACCTATATTTAAGGACAGCGCTAAGGTGCCGGCTACAACGGCGGGAAGACGCAGGTCTATACCCAGATAATCGCCGAGTACGGGTAGTGCAAAATACAGCCAGAATAATTGCACCAATAACGAGGTGCCTCGGAATATTTCTATCAAGGCGATGGAAAGGCTTTTAAGCACCCAGTGTGAGGAGAGCTTGCCTAGTCCAAAGGCAAAGGCAAATATCAACCCCAATACGCTGGAGTACAACGTTAGCTGTACCGTCACCCAAGCCCCCTCTAGTAACGGGGGCAAATAACTAAACCAATTCATTTCAGCCAGCGCACAACTGTTCGGTGCTGCGCTCGTTAGATTGGCTCATGTCGGTATCGCTAAACCCATAACGCGAGAGTATGTCTTGCCATTCTGGAGTGCTTTTAAATGAACGTAGTTCGTCGTTCACCGCATCGCGTAAGCTTTCGGAGTCTTGGGCGAAGGCAAAACCGCCCCAACTACGTACGGGTTCACCGTTTACCATGGGGTCTTTAAATTCGGCGGCGGGTTCTACTTTGTCGCTCTTAGAAGCTAGCTCGCTTACGGTAAGGCTAGTCGCTGCATAGGCATCAGCACGCCCAGTGGAAACTGCAGAAATGGCATCCGCATTATTGGCTAGGGTCACCAGACGGCTTTCATCCACACCTAAGGCTTGCATCATTTCTAGCTGATCGGCACCGGCCATGATGGCAATAGTGTGATCGCCTTTAGCAAACTCTTCGTAAGTATGCAGATCTTTAGGGTTGCCTTTGGCAACGAGCAAACCCTCGCCATACGAACTGTTAGGGTTGGAGTACAGCACCTGTTTGCAGCGCTCGGGCAATATAGCCATTTCGGCAGCCACCATGTCGAAGCGGTTAGCTTGTAAGCCGGGGATCAGGGAGCCAAAGTTAGTGGTCACCCATTCAATGCGGTCTACCCCCAGGTTTTTCATGATGGCGGCGGCTACTTCTGGGCCAGGGCCTTTGGCTTCACCATTCATGTCCATGTAACCGTAGGGGATTTCATTAGCAACGGCGATACGTACGGTGCCGCGTTGTTGTAAGTCTTCTAGGCTGACGGCATGTGCGGGCAGTAGGGCGGCGCAGCTTAATGCCAATGAGGTGGCGATGGCTGAGCGTAATAGGGGACGTTTCATTGCAAACTCCTTGTGGGTATCGCGTACAGATAATGCGGTATGCAAATAATTTCCATTGAAATCGTACACTGAAAAATGATTTCAATTCAAATTGTATGTATGGATAGTAGTTGGGGTTGACATAGCGTGAGTAAATGAACCATGCGTTGCGCGCGCGACCCAATGTGCGTGGCTGCTGCGCTTTATGCAATTTATCGTTGTGGTGCATTTTTCTTTGTGCTAGCATGATTAAATGCTTTTACAGAAATCTTATTTTTTCGCTTACTTTTTTGCTTTTCCGAGGCCGCTGGCGCTAGGAAGGATGTCTGCTACACAAGCAAACTAGTAAACGAAATCCTTAAAAAAGCCGCCAGCAAAAAAGGCGGCTTTTTTTGTGCCGCATTTATTTGCTACCGGCACTGTTCAATGGAGTGAAATCGTGTCGCACAATACAGATGATCTGCGTATTAAAGAAATTAAAGAACTTTGCCCGCCTGCCCATGTCATGCGCGAGTTCCCTTGTTCCACAGAAGTGGCCTCTACCGTGCACCAAACGCGCCGTGAGGTTCATAACATTTTGCACGCTAAGGACGACCGCCTTGTAGTAGTGATTGGGCCATGCTCTATTCACGATACTAAAGCCGCGATGGATTACGCGCGCCGCTTGCAGGTGGAGCAGCAACGTTTCAAAGACGATTTGCTGATTATCATGCGTGTGTACTTCGAGAAGCCTCGCACCACCGTGGGTTGGAAAGGTCTGATCAACGACCCCAACATGGATGGTAGCTTCAACATTAACCAAGGTTTGCGTACTGCGCGTGAGTTGCTGCTAGAAGTGAACTCGCTAGGTTTGCCCGCTGGTTGCGAATTCTTGGATATGATTACGCCTCAGTACATTGCAGACTTGGTATCGTGGGGTGCTATTGGTGCGCGTACTACAGAAAGTCAGGTACACCGCGAATTGTCTTCTGGCTTATCTTGTCCAGTGGGTTTCAAAAATGGTACAGGCGGCAGCACACGTATTGCTGTGGATGCGATTAAAGCAGCTGCATCACCGCACCATTTCTTGTCAGTGACTAAAGGCGGTCATTCTGCCATTGTCTCCACAACAGGTAACCAAGACTGCCATATTATTTTGCGTGGTGGTAAAACAGCGAACTACGATGCAGAAAGCGTAGAGAAAACGAGCCAAGAAATGGAGTCCAATGGTTTGCGTGCGCGTGTCATGATTGATGCTAGCCATGCAAACAGTAATAAGGACTACCGTCGTCAGCCAGAAGTGATCAACGAGATTTGCGAGCAGATCGAAAATGGCGACGAGCGTATTTTTGGTGTGATGGTAGAAAGCCACTTGGTGGAAGGCCGTCAAGACCTAGTAGAAGGTCAAGAGTTGACCTACGGTAAAAGTATTACTGATGGTTGTATTGGTTGGGAAAGCTCCATCGCAGTATTGGAGCGTTTGGCACTGGCTCGTCGTACACGTCGTACAGTAGTGGCCGCCAAACAAGAGGCTGGTGCAACAGCCTAAAACGGAAAACGGTAAAGTGTTATGCAGCATTCATCCATGAAAAAAGGTCGTGTAGTGGTGGGGATGTCCGGTGGTGTGGACTCCTCGGTAAGTGCTTGGTTGCTAAAGCAACAAGGCTATGAAGTCATCGGCCTTTTCATGAAAAACTGGGAAGATGATGACGATTCAGAGTACTGTTCGTCTAGACAGGACTGGCTGGATGCCGCCAGTGTGGCGGATCTAGTCGGTGTAGATATAGAGGCAGTAAACTTTGCGGCTGAATATAAGGACCGCGTATTTGCCGAATTTTTACGCGAATACTCGGCTGGCCGTACACCCAATCCCGATGTGCTGTGTAATGCCGAAATTAAGTTTAAGGCGTTCTTAGATCATGCAATGTCTTTAGGCGCTGATTTGATTGCGACTGGCCACTACGCGCGTGTGCGAGCGGTGGAAGAGGCTGGCCGTACGCAGTATCAGCTGCTCAAAGGTTTGGATACTAGCAAAGATCAAAGTTATTTCTTGCATAGGTTAAATCAGGCGCAGTTGTCTCGTACTTTGTTCCCGTTGGGTGAGCTACCCAAAACCGAGGTACGTCGTATTGCGGAAGAACTGCAATTGCCTAATGCCAAGAAAAAAGACTCTACCGGTATATGTTTTATTGGTGAGCGCCCATTTAGGGAGTTCTTGAACCGTTACTTGCCTACAGCACCAGGGCCTATTAAAACCCCTGAAGGCGAAGTATTGGGTCAACACGTGGGGTTAGCGTTTTATACTTTTGGCCAACGCAAAGGGCTAGGGATAGGTGGCATTAAAGGGCATCAGCGCGAAGATGGTACGGCTGATGCGTGGTATGCCGCTAGAAAAGATTTGGCGAATAACACCTTGTATGTGGTGCAAGGCCATGATCATCCTTGGTTATTAGATCGCGAACTCAAAGCAGACCACGTGAGTTGGATTTCCGGTGAGGCGCCAGCACAAGGCGTATACGGGGCTAAAACCCGTTACCGTCAACCTGATGCAGAATGCACCTTGCTGCAAGGCGATGCGCAAACTCTGTCGTTAACGTTTACTGAACCGCAGTGGGCCGTGACTCCAGGCCAATCTGTAGTGATGTATGACGGCGATGTGTGTTTGGGTGGTGGCTTGATCAGCTAACGCCTCTTTCTAGCACCATAAAAAAAGCACTGTGAAAACAGTGCTTTTTTATTTAGGCTTGCTGCGGTGGAATCGTGCTTGAGAACGACGGGCGTTCTAGCAATTTCTCGTGCAGACGATCTAGGTTGGGGAACGACTCGCGCCAGTTGATGCTGGGCAGTCGTAGATCCAGAAAACCTAGGGCACAGCCTACGGCAATATCCGCGAGGGTAAAGCTGATACCGGTACAAAACGGTTGCTCACCCAAGGCGGTATTCATGTGTTCAAGAGCCGCATGAATTTTGCCTTCTTGTCGAGTAACCCAGTCTGCGTAATACAGTTCGGGTGGGCGACGGTTACGTTCGATGTGAATGGCAACAGCAGCGTCTAGCAGACCATCAGCGATGGCTTCCCAGCATTTGGTTGCCGCACGTTCACGACCGGATTGCGGGATCAGTCTACCTACCGGGGACAGCGTGTCCAGGTATTCAACGATTACGCGGGAATCGAACAGGGAACTATCGTCATCAACCAATAAGCAAGGAATTTTGCCTAGCGGGTTATAACGACCAATGTCGGAATCAGCAGACCATACGTTTTCCAGTATGAGTTCATGATCCAATTTTTTTTCTGCCATCACCACCCGAACTTTGCGGGTGTAGGGGCTTGTTAGAGAACCGAGAAGTTTCATAGGTATTACATCAATCTAATCCGAGAAAAGTATAGCAGGAAGGTACACTAAGTCATGTGAAATTACCTGTTTGGGCATACAGCATCGTGTAAGTGCGAAAGAGTGTGGTTTATATGTATAGAAATAATCCACTAATAGAGTTGGTCTTGTGATTATTAGCGCTTTCGAGTAGATCGAGAGAGTGCTTCTGATGTGAGCAACGAAAGCCATGCTCAGGCAATGGTAGAATAGCGCTTTGCTATTTTTCTTTGACCTCACATCATGCAAATTGCTGACCAACTTTCTGCGCTAAATGCGCTTTCTCCTTTGGATGGGCGCTACGGCTCTCGCTGTAATGCTTTACGTGGCTTGTTGTCTGAAGCTGCTTTTATGGCACACCGCGTCGAGGTGGAAATTGCTTGGTTGATCGCATTGTCACAAGCTGGTTTTTCAGAGTTGTCAGCATTTAGTGCTGAAACACAAGAAAAGCTATTGAACTTGGTACGCAATTTTTCTGAGGCTGATGCGGCACGAATCAAAGAGATCGAGCGCACAACCAACCACGACGTGAAAGCGGTGGAGTACTGGTTGAAAGAACAAGTGGCGGGCGATGCTAACTTGGAAAAAGCAGCAGAGTTCATTCACTTTGCATGTACCTCTGAAGACATTAATAACACCTCGCACGCCTTGATGCTGACACGCGCTCGCGAGCAGGTCATTGTGCCTTCCTTGAAAGCTGTTCTGGCCTCTATTAGTGGTTACGCACACCAGTTTGCAGATCAGCCTATGCTGTCTCGTACACATGGTCAGCCAGCTAGCCCATCGACAATGGGTAAGGAGTTTGCCAACGTGGCGTATCGTTTGCAGCGCGCTATTGCCGCGATTGAAGCCGTTGAGCCTTTGGCAAAAATGAACGGCGCTACCGGTAACTACAATGCGCACTTGTCCGCGTACCCTGATACCGATTGGGCAGCGTTTAGTGCCAATGTGTTGGCGTCGTTGGGTTTGACGCAAAACCCACTGACTATTCAAATTGAGCCACACGATTGGATGGCAGCATTGTTTGATGCCATTGGCCGTGCTAACACTATTTTGCTGGATTTCAACCGCGATATCTGGGGCTATATCTCGCTGGGTTACTTTAAGCAAAAACTGAAAGCAGGTGAGATTGGTTCCTCCACCATGCCGCACAAAGTAAACCCCATCGACTTTGAAAACTCTGAAGGTAACTTGGGCTTGGCTAACGCCGTATTGCGCCACTTGTCCGAAAAGCTGCCGGTGTCGCGCTGGCAGCGTGATTTGACTGATTCCACCGTGCTGCGTAACTTGGGCGTAGGCTTGGGCTATAGCATCGTAGCGTACGACTCTTGTTTGCGTGGCTTGGGTAAATTGGAATTGAATGCCAAAGCCATTGATGCAGATATTGATGCATGCTGGGAAGTGCTGGCCGAGCCAGTGCAAACCGTCATGCGTAGATTTGGTTTGCCACAACCGTACGAACGCTTGAAAGAACTAACACGTGGTGCGGGCATTACTGAAGCCGCATTGCGTGCATTCATTCAGGGTTTGGAATTGCCTGAAGAGCCTAAACAGCAATTGTTGGCTCTGACGCCACGTACTTACATAGGGTTGGCGGAGCAGTTGGCTAAGCAGGTGTAAGGATGCGTTCTACGTCTACCTAACTAGGTAGCAAGAAAAACTAAGCCCTGTCTAGTACAGGGCTTAGTGCATTTAGGGTTGTGGTATGTAGTTACCGCAGCCGCGTAAGGTTTTACCTTCTGTTTTCAAAATGCTGGTGTATTCGTAGCTTTGGTCGCTCATGGTGTCGGAGCACTCTTGCTTGATCACAGTTAGGGTCCAGTCGCCGTTAGGGCCTTGGCCGCTGTAGCGGGTTTGGGTAGAGCCCATCAGTGTTTGCGCAGCAGAGCTGGTGTAGCGTGTATCGCCATAATTCAGCACTATAGAAGCGTGGCCGTTTTGCAGGTCTATATGCCAGCCGGGTTCATTACCTTGCGCTCTGAAAGTGCGTGGGTCAATGATGTCGGGAATAGTGGTAGAGCAGGCGCTTAGCAAAATAGCAGTGCCAGCCAGGCATAAGGACAGTAGTTTCATCAGAGCATGCTCCGTAAAAAGAATGATTGAGGCGTATCATATGCGGTACGTTGCAGGCACGCCAAGTATAGAACCGCAAAAAAGTGTGAACGGTGGGTGTGGTCGCCGTGCTAAGACGCAATAGTGCAGTGCGATGAAAGAGTAAGAATGGTATTCTTATAGCTTGGCATTTGTACGACGTAGGGCAGGGCAGGATGGTTTGCTTATACGTCTTTTTGCGGGTTTCCTGTTTTGTTGAACCATATTACCTCCAGTAAATTACCCATGCCTTGGGGCGTGTTTGATCTGCATGTTTTTGTGGATGATCAAACGAATAAAGAGCATCTGCTGATCGCGTTTGGCGACATCTCTACACCTGAACCTGTATTAGTGCGTGTGCACTCCGAGTGTTTGACGGGTGATGCGCTGTTTAGCCAGCGTTGTGATTGTGGCCCGCAACTGCGTAAAGCGCTTGAGCGTATTGCCGAGGCAGGCCGTGGTGCGGTGATGTACCTGCGCCAAGAGGGCCGAGGCATAGGCTTGGTCAACAAGATTCGTGCCTATCAGTTGCAAGATCAAGGTGCCGATACCGTTCAAGCTAATGAGCAGTTGGGTTTTGAGGCCGACATGCGTCGCTACGATATGTGCAAGCCTATGTTGGATCACTTTGGTATCAAGGATCTGCGGGTGATGACTAACAATCCCAGAAAAACCAAAGCTTTGGAAGAGCTGGGTTATAACGTGGTTGAGCGTGTGCCACACCAAATTGTGAGCAATCCCTTTAACAGCGGGTACTTGCAAACCAAAGCAGAAAAACTAGGGCACTTGTTAGCCTCTGATGCGACAACAGAGTAAACGTACCGCGTAGTTCTGTAAAAAAAGCCCCTCAATTAGAGGGGCTTTTTATTGGGTGATTACTAGCGCTTTATCAGCGCATAAGGATGAATACTAACTGCGTAAATGCTCGGTGGGCAGAGCTGTGGTGTATTTTACTTGGCTTAATGCAAAGCTAGAACGGATGCTGGCCACGCTAGGGATTTGGGTAAGGCACTCCAGTAGCAGTGCTTGAAAGCGTTGTAAGTCTTGTATGACCACGCGCAGCATAAAGTCAGCATCGCCACTCATTAAATAGCATTCCATCACCTCGGGGCGTTTACTGATGGCATCGGTAAAGACTTCTAGCGAGTGTTTGTCTTGGTTTTTTAGTGTGACGTGCACAAACACGTTCACGGCTAGCCCTAGCTTTAAAGGGTCTACCAATGACACTGAACCCCTGAGTACGCCTGCTTGTTTAAGGTCAGCGACTCGACGCCAGCAAGGCGAAGCGGATAATCCTACGCGTTCGGCTAACTCTGCATTACTTAATTCTGCATTTTTTTGTAGCTCGTCCAGTATGCGTAGGCTAGCTTTATCTAGCTCGATCGTGTTCATGGTTAAAAATTTCTATTTTAGTTAATTAACAGGATAGGTGTACCGATATTACGTGAAAACTCAGTAAATGAGGAGATTAATTTCGCCAGGAAATGAGTAGACTATTCACTTGTTTATAGCCTTAGTAATCAACCGTTTAGCTGTAGTCATGAGCACCGCACCTACCAGTCTTTTATCCTCTAAAACCACGAATCCCTTAGCGGGAACAGGGACCATTGCATGGCTAACGCTGATGGTGGTGCTATGGGGATTAAGCTGGCCAGCGACAAAGTTGGCGTTGGATGTGGTGCCACCGTTGTGGCTGGCTGCCTTACGCTTTGGTAGTGCGGCATTGTGTTTGTTTGTATTGGCGATAGTGCGTGGTGTATGTAGATTGCCTACGCGTGCCGATTGGCCCATTGTGGCCAGCGTGGGGTTGTTGCAGATGATGACCTTCACGGGCTTGGGCATGATTGCCATGACGCACGTGGATACTAGTAGGGCCGTGCTGTTGGCATATACCACGCCATTGTGGGGTGTGTTGGCCAGTTGGTTATTGTTTAAGCAGGTGCCCACACGGCTGCAATTATTGGCATTGATTGTGGGGTTGGGGGGGATTGCGGCTATATGCTCCCCGTGGGAAATGGATTGGAGTGCGCCCGGCACTGTAATGGGTTCGGCCTTTTTGCTGGTAGGGGCTATGTGTTGGGCAGTGGTGATTTTGCATGTGAAACAACACAGTTGGTCTGCATCGCCGTTGGCGTTGGCGCCGTGGCAGATGGTATTGGCAACAGTGCCTTTAGCAGGGTTTGCGTTTGTACTAGAAGGTACGCCAACTGTGATTCCATTTGATCAGCGATTATTGGAATTATTGTTTTTTATTGGCCCAGTAGCGACTTCAGCTTGCTTTGTGATTTCTTCTGAATATGGGCGTCGTATTAGTACTTTTGGGATGTCTAACTTCACGTTGGGCGTACCGTTAATAGGAATAGTAGCCTCAGTGTTGTTGCTGGGTAATACGCTGTCTACCCTGTTTGTTGTGGGGTTAAGTTTGGTCTTTTTCGCTATGTTACTTGCCGCCATTGCGATGCGCAGAGGGCAGCGTAATCAAGCGGTATAGTGCTGAACGTGTGTATGTGGTCCATAAAAAAGCCTTAGGTGTTAGCTAAGGCTTTTTTGATGGCTGTTGCATACAGTACGATGCGTTAGGCAGTAGCCATGCTGTCTAGTAAGGCGATGCTTCTTTCTTTGGCGGCTTGCAGTGCTGTAGTGGCGGCATCTGGGCCCATGGCCGTGCCTTCGGCGTGAATAAACTCTACGTCAGTAATGCCCATGAAGCCGAAGATTACACGCAAGAAGCTTTCTTGGTGCTCCATGGCTTGGCCTTGTTCAGACGTGCTGTACACGCCGCCACGTGATGAAGCAATAATGACCTTTTTCCCGCCGGCTAAACCTTCTGGGCCGTTGGCGGTGTAATGAAAGGTACGGCGAGGTTGCAAGATGCGGTCTACCCATGCTTTTAGTTGGCTAGCTATGGTGAAGTTGTAGAAGGGCGCGCCCAGCACAATAACGTCCGCGGCTAAAAACTGGCTCACCAAGGCTTCAGATACCGCATTTTCACGGGCGGCTTCTTCTAGCACTGACGCAGGCATGTCGGGAGTGCGAAAACCAATAGCAATTTGGCTTAAATGGTTAGGAGCTGAAACGGCTAAGTCCAAGTAATCAACGCGTGTGTCTGGGTGACGCTCTACCCACTGCTCAACGATAAAAGCGCTAAGTTGACGGGAAACGGATTTATCGCCGTTGATGCTGGAATCAATATGTAGCAAGGTTTGCATGATGCGTAGTACCAATAAGTCATTCGATGGGACCATTATGCAATTTTTTAAAGTAATGATTTAGATCAGCAATAACAATTAGTAATTGTTTAAATAGCAACAATAGGCTTTAGGCCACATGGGTTGGTCTTTATGGCTAATAGCTGCTATGATGACGCTCGTCATTGGGGAGTAGCCGCTCTTCTTCTAGAGGCACATGTCAACACACTTGCAAGTTCGCTTGCATGGCATGCGCAGCACATAGCCTGGCAAGACCTTTGACTACATCATCCCCGGAATGGCCGGAGGGGTGACGTAGTCAATCGTCCTAAATCCGGCCAGGAATATGTATCATGCAGGCTTTTCTTGTTTCTACCGGTATAGTCGCGTTAGCCGAAATCGGTGATAAAACCCAACTCTTGGCATTTATTCTTGCCGCACGATTCAAACGACCCTTACCCATTATTGCCGGTGTGCTGGTAGCGACACTGCTGAACCACGGTTTGGCTGGCGGTTTGGGAGCCTGGTTATCTGATGCCCTCAATCCACAAGTCTTAACGTGGATATTGGCGATTTCTTTCTTGGTTATGGCGGGCTGGATGTTGATTCCAGATAAGCTGGATGAAGACACTAGTATCACTGCACGCCACGGTATTTTCGTGACCACTGTCTGTACGTTTTTTATCGCTGAAATGGGCGATAAAACGCAGTTGGCAACCGTAGCATTAGCTGCTCAATACGAAGCTTTCTGGTCGGTAGTGATTGGTACTACATTAGGCATGATGATTGCTAACGTACCCGCTATTTTCATTGGTCAAAAATTAGCAGAACGATTACCTGTCAAAATGGTGCATGCCGTTGCGGCGTGTGTGTTCCTGGTTTTGGGTGTAATCGCCCTATACAGCGCGATACAAGGCTAAAGTTGGTTTGAAAACAAGGGGGATTTTGCTCCCCCTGTCTTGCGATATCTGGTGTTTATTTGCTTTTATTGCATCCTATTTCCAACGGAAAAGAATGTAATTGCTGTTAAGCTGTTTTTTTGAATAAACTTATATTTATTTCGCTATATGTTGTTGTATAGTGATGTGTTTTTCACGTGAAGCCAATGTTAGCGATCTAGCGGCTGGCTTCGGCCTTTTTTCAGCCCATCCTCGGGTTGGATTCCTTTCCCCAAGGAGCGATTGTCTTATGCAAGGCCTGCACCTTACAGCAGATTTGTACCAGTGCGCTGGTGACCGCGCGTTCTTCGAAGACGAGAACGTTTTAGCCGCTTTATGTCGTCAACTGACAGAGCTGTCCACGCTTACCATCGTAGGTGAGAAGTGGGTAACCTTTCCGGAGTATCAGGGTGAGCCTGGTGGCGTAACTGGAACCCTGCTTTTAGCAGAGTCCCACTTAGCGTTGCACACTTGGCCTGAACGGGCGGGTGTGACACTGGATGTGTATGTCTGTAACTTCAGTTCAGATAACTCAGCCAAAGCGCAGTTGTTGATCGATGGCTTAATCAAGGCATTTAAACCCGGCCAAGTACAACGCAATAATCTTTTGCGTGGCGACGAGCATGGCCCAGTGGGCAGTGGCGAGTTGCTGCTGGAAAACCTGAACCAACACGCCGTGTATGGCTTCCGTTTCCCAGAACGTTTGCTTGCCAAACAAACGCAGTACCAATATTTAGAGTTGTTGGAGTCCCCTGAACTGGGTACAACACTGCGGTTAGATGGTTGTTTAATGACAGCCGAGAACGAAGAGTTCTTCTACCATGAAGCACTGGTGCACCCTGCCATGCTAAGCCACCCTGATCCACGCTCTGTGCTGATTATTGGTGGTGGTGATGGTGGTGCATTGGAAGAAGTGCTGAAGCACGACACCGTTCAGCAAGCTACCTTGGTAGATTTAGATGGTGAGGTGATTGAGGTTGCGCGCACGCACTTAACTAGCATCAATCGTGGTGCTTTAGATAGTCCACGTGCGACAGTGTTGGTGGGTGACGGTGCCGAGTTTGTACGCACCACTGAGCAGCGCTTTGATGTTGTGCTGTTAGACCTTACTGATCCAGAAACACCGGCAGGCCCGTTGTACACCACAGAGTTTTTTGAGTCCTGCAAAGCGGTACTAAAACCGGGTGGTGCTGTGGTGTTGCATATTGGTGCACCATTTTACGAGCCAGAGCAAATCCAAAACATGTTGGGTAAGCTTGCTACGGTGTTTGAGCAGGTAAGCCCCTTTGGTTTGCATATTCCGTTGTACGGTGCGTACTGGGGCTTGGTGGTAGTGTCTGATAGTTTGGCGCCTAAAGCCGTCGCAGCCGAGGTGATAGAGCAGCGTCTGATAGAGCGCGATATTACTGACCTGCAGTACTACAACAGCGAAATACATGGCGCGCTTTTTGCATTGCCAAACTACTATAAAAACTTGGTGCCTGAACTGGTCACCACAGAAGCTTAAGTAGGTAGATAAGCAAACAGGCTTATCACAGCAGTAACGTAAAAAAGTAGCAGTACCTAAACGCTTGAATACGGTTAACGCCGTTTCAGGCGTTTTTTTGTGCCCGCTTTTAGCACGGTTTTGGTGGTTGTGTGTTCTGGAAAGTTGTTAAGTATTAATGGTTTATGTCTGCTAAGGGTTTTCCTGATCCGTTTTATTTTCCTGCTCAAATTTTTTTGGTGTAATCTTGGTATACCAAGAAAATACATAAAAGTGCGATGGGGAGTAAGGATGGAAAGAGACAAAAAAGCACGCCGTTTGAGGGTATTGCTTAAGCACGAAACTATAGCGTTGGTACCCAATGGGTTTAACTCGGACTCAAGCAGTTCTACGGCTATTTTGCGCCTCACCTGCCAAGGTTTACTGAAGCAGGATTTTGATGGAAAGCTGGTGCCCGATTTGGCACAAAGCTGGAGCGTGTCTGACGACTTGTGTAGATACCGCTTCCAGTTGCGTCAAGGGGTGAGATTTCACAATGGTAAGGCCTGTGATGCACATAAAGTGGCGTGGAACTTTACCCGCATGTTCAGCGGGGCAGCAGACAGCTTGCTAACTCGTGATTATCAGGACATTGAAGCCATTAATGTGCTGAATGACCATGAGCTTGAGTTTGTGCTGAAACGCCCTAACGAGGCATTTTTACCGAATTTGGCATGGCGCACCTACATTGTGGATGACACCTATGATCAGCCTTGTGGCACAGGGCCGTTGCGTCTACAAACATGGCAGCGCGGAAGCCATGTACTACTTAGCCGTTTTGATGACTATCAAGGCGTACATGCCGCGCCTGATGTGGATGAAGTCTATTTGGAGTTTGCCCCCGGTGTGGAGCAACGTTTAGCCCGCATTCGTCAAGGCGATATAGATATTGTAGAAAGTGTGCCCACCTCTGCTGCGGCATCACTAGAAGCAGATGGCGTATTACATGCCCAGTTAACAGCCTCTAAGCACCGCAGTGTGATGTATTTCAACTGCCGTGCGGGCAGCTTATTGCAAGATCCTAAGGTACGTTTGGCGTTGGCGCATGCGGTGAACCGTGAAGCCTTAATGCACGCCGTTACGGGCGGATCCGGCGAGGTCGTGGATGGCATGCTGGCTGCAGCAGACCCGTTTTTTGTCGCTACAGATCCTATTGAATACAACCCTGAGCGTGCACGTCAGTTATTAAAAGAAGCGGGCATTAGTAGCAGTCAGGTGTTTCGCATGGTGACTACCAATACGGCTCCTTTCTCGCTGGTGGCAGAACAGGTGGGTAACGACTTACGTGCTGTAGGGCTAACGGTGCAGTTCACCGGCTATGACGATCCGCCATGGTGGCCTTACATGTATTTGCGTGGTGGCTGGGATATTTGTTTGCAAGGCACGCCCGCTAGACCACATCTGGATACCTTGTTGGGGCGTGAGCTGCATAGCCAAGGTGGCTTTAATGCTGGGGGGTATGCCTGCGCAGAAATGGATGCATTGATTGATGGTGTGCGGGGCGAGATAGATAAACAGAAACGTCGCCAAAGCTATGCACGTATTCAACATAAGGTTCAGGCAGAACTACCATTTTTCTCGTTATTTGCCATGGACAACATGGTGGGCTGGTCGCCTCGGGTAACGGGGTTCACACCACATCCTAGTGGTGGCATAGATCTGAGTGGTGTGAAAAAGCTGGATACCCAGACGGCATCACCACATAAGTTCGCTACAGAAGAGGAGCGACGATGATTAAGTTAATTCTGGTTCGTCTGTTTCAGGCGTTCATGACGGTATTGATGACCAGCCTCATTATTTTTGTATTGGCGCGTTCTTCTGGTAGCCCAGCTGACTTGGTATTACCGGCCGACTCCACGCCCGCTGAGCGTACCGAATACATAGAGCGCATGGGGTTGGATAAGCCTATTGCCCAGCAGTACTTGATCTTTTTAGGCGATGCTTTGCAAGGGGATTTCGGGCGTTCCATCCGTACAGGGGCCCCCGCAACGGAACTGGTGTTTGAACGTATAGGACGCACACTAATTTTGGCGACCTCAGGGTTATTGGTAGCCATCATCATCAGTATTCCGTTAGGAGTGTTAGCCGCCACCAACCGAGGGAAAGGGTGGGATAAGTTCAGTATGAGCTTTGCCTTATTGGGGCAATCTACACCAGCTTTCTGGCTGAGTGTGATGTTGATCCTTATTTTTGCGGTGCACCTGAGGTGGTTACCCAGTTCAGGGGCTGGTTCGTGGAAACACTTTGTGCTGCCCAGTTTAGTGTTGGGGTGGAGTATTAGTGCGGGGATTGTGCGTTTGCTGCGCTCTTCGATGTTAGAGGTATTGGGTGCCGAGTTTGTGAAGTTGGCACGAGCCAAAGGCCTGAAAGAAAGCAAAGTGGTGTGGAAGCACGCCCTGCGTAATGCGCTGATTCCCGTTGTCACATTCATAGGTTTTATGTACGGCGTGATTATCGCGTCTGGGGTGGTAATTGAGGTGGTGTTTGGTTGGCCGGGGCTGGGTTATCTGGCATATGAATCAACGTTGTGGCGCGATTTCCCTGTGCTGCAGCTGTCAGTGCTGGTCTACACCGTTTTAATTGTGGGTATCAACTTTTTGGTGGACTTGGCCTATGGCCTGATTGATCCACGTGTACGGAGCTGATGATGCAAGCCTCTATTACTCAAAATACGGCCCCTGTAGGCCGACTACGAAAAATCATCACGCAGATACGGCAAAGCAAAGCCCCTTGGGTGGGGTTGCTGATGGTGCTGATCACGATGCTGGTGGCGTTGTTTGCAGATTACTTGGTCTTGCATGATCCGCTGGCCATTAACCCTGCAGCGGCATTGCGCGCACCAGTGTTCCTAGAGGGTGGGGATTGGACCTACCCCTTAGGTACCGACCGTCTAGGTCGTGATGTGCTAAGCCGCATTATTTTAGGTACGCAAGTGTCTCTCAGTATTGCCATCGTGACCATTGTATTGGGCGGTGCCTTGGGAACGGGCTTGGGGTTACTAGCTGGCTACCGTGGTGGCTGGGTAGATGCCTTGATTATGCGTACAGCCGATGGTTTCTTGGCCTTTCCTAGTATTTTGCTGGCCTTGGTATTGGCCGTCACCGTAGGCCCAAGTTTCTGGGTGGTGGTGATTGTGCTGGCGTTGGTGTTGTGGGCGCGATTTGCTCGCTTAGTACGAGGTGATGTGCTGGCACTGAAAGACAGGGACTTTGTGTTGTTGGCTCGCGTAGCGGGCGCAGGTGGCTTTCGTATTGTGTTTAGACACATTCTGCCTAACGTCGCGAACACCTTGTTAGTGTTGGCTACGTTGCAGGTGGGTTGGGCCATTATCGTAGAAGCTTCGTTGACCTTCTTGGGCGCCGGTGTGCCACCTCCTACACCTACATGGGGTGGGATGGTTGCTGAGGGCTTGGATTATGTGGAGTCAGCGTGGTGGATTTCCACTATGCCTGGGTTAGCCATTTTGTTTGTGGTGTTCTCCTACAACATCGTAGGCGATTGGGTGCGTGACGTGCTTGATCCTCAATTGCGGAATATCTGACATGACTACACAACATACATCAGCGCCTGTTTTGGCGGTAGAAAATTTACAAACACGGCTCTACAGCAAACGAGGTGTGGGCTATGCCGTAAACGATGTGAGCTTCGAGCTGTATGCCGGCCAAACCTTGGGTTTGGTGGGCGAGTCGGGCTCCGGTAAAAGTCTGACCTGTTTATCGGTATTGCGATTAAACCCGCAACCGGCCTCTAAGGTAACGGGGGGCAAAGCTCTCTTTAATGGCAACGATTTGCTCAAAATGAGCGATGACGAACTGCGCTCCTACCGGGGTAAGCACATTGCCATGATTCTGCAAGACCCTATGCGTGCCTTAAACCCGGTGCTCACCATCGGCGAGCAAATGAACGAAGCCCTGATACTGCATAGGCAGTTGCAGGGTGAGGCGCTGCATACGGCAGCGTGTGAACTGCTGGATAAAGTACGTATTCCTAATCCAGCAGAAGGCTTAAAAGCGTACCCGCATCACTTCAGTGGTGGGATGCGGCAACGTGTGGTCGGTGCCATGGCAATGGCGGGCAACCCGCAAGTCATTATTGCCGACGAGCCTACCACCGCGTTGGATGTGACGGTGCAAGAGGAATTTTTGGCACTGTTAAAACAATTGCAAAACGAGGCAGGGTTAGGTGTTTTGCTGGTGACGCATGACTTTGGTGTGGTGACTCGTATGTGTGACCGGGTTGCCGTGATGTATGCCGGGCGCATTGTGGAATTGGCAGAAACTGGCGAGCTGTTCGATAAGCCCTTGCACCCGTATACCCAAGCGTTGTTGAAGTCAGTGCCCGATGTGTCCAGTAGGGAGGAGCGCTTGTTTTCCATAGAGGGGCAGCCGCCCTCTGTGTTTGCGCCCTTACCGGGCTGTGCTTTTGCACCGCGCTGCCCTCAGGCAACGGCGCGTTGTCATCAAGAGCGCCCTGAGCAAGTGCAGATAGGAAATAGAAAAGTAAGTTGCTGGTTGTACGAGGAGGCGTTATGACTCAAGTCGCGTTACTAGAAGGTAGAAAACTACAAAAAACCTACCGACGTAAAGGCGTGTTTACTAAAGGGACAGAAATACGCGCAGTAGAAGAAATCTCATTGTCTGTTGCCAGCAAAGAAACGGTAGCAGTGGTGGGGGAGTCAGGCTGCGGAAAAAGTACTACCGCCAAGATGCTACTAGGCTTGGAAGAGCTGAGTGCAGGTGGGGTGTACTTCGAGGGGGAGGATCTTGCCGGTGCGAATGCCGATCTTCGTAGACGTTATAGGTCGGGCGTGCAGGCGGTTTTTCAGGACCCATGGAGCTCGTTGAATCCACGCATGCGGGTCTACGACATTATTGCAGAGCCCATGCTCATCAATGGTTTTGATAAAGCGCATATAGACCGTGCCGTGTACCAAAGCTTAGATGAAGTGGGTTTGGAAAAAGCGGCTGCCAATAACTTTCCGCATGAGTTTAGTGGTGGTCAGCGCCAGCGTATTGCCATTGCCCGTGCGGTGGCATTGCGCCCGCGAGCCATTGTGTTGGATGAGCCAGTATCTGCGCTAGATGTGTCGGTACGTGCACAGATCATGAACTTGCTTAAAGACTTGCAGCAGTCTTTGGGTATGGGCTATGTGCTGATTTCTCACGACTTAGCGACAGTACGGTTTTTAGCCACGCGTGTGGTGGTGATGTACAAGGGCCGTATTGTTGAACAGGGTGAGTCTGAAGCCTTGTTCCGCGACCCTAAACACCCCTATACCGCCAGGTTAATCGAGGCTGCACGTATACGTAAGCCGGGTGATATCACTTCGGCTGCGCCTTTGCACAATAGTCCGCCAGCAGGGATGAGCAAAGCCGGGTGCATGTTTGCGGAAAGGTGTCCAGTAGTGATGCAGAAGTGCTGGCAAGAACGTCCAGAACTACTGTCTGTGGCTACGGACTACGAGGTGGCTTGCCACCGTTGCGATGTACAGGGCAGCACGCTGTCCTAATCAGTATGGCAGGGGAGACAACATGACAATGACATTTAAAAAATTATCAGCCGCCTTGTTTTTAGCAGGGCTCTCTATGACCGCTGCAGTGGTACAAGCAGCCCCCGAAGGCACCTTGACAGTAGTAGTGCCTAACTTTGGCCGTGAAGTGCTGGATTTAGGTAAAACCTCTACCCAAGATTTGCAATATACCGGCCATATACATGAACCTTTAATTGGTGCAGATGTGGAGGGAAAGCTTTCGGCAGGGAGAGGGCTAGCGAAAAGCTGGTCCATGAGCGAAGACGCCCGTACCTACACACTGAATTTGCGTGAGGGGGTAACGTGGCACGATGGCAAACCCTTCACCGCAGATGATGTGGTGTTTAGCTTGAGCGAACGTTTTGTGGCGCCCGATGCCGTATGCACATTTTGCAAACAGTTGGAGCAAGTAGATGTAGTAGAAGCGGTAGATGATCACACCGTGAAAATCACGCTAAAAGAGCCAGACCCCGCATTCTTAGCGGTGCTCACAGCCCGCGATGGCGACATTCGCATGTTGCCGCGCCATGGTTACAAAAAGGTGGAGGGTGGCTATGAAATGGTAGGCGATCCTATTGGTACCGGGCCATGGAAGTACAAAAATTTTGAACGCGGCATGGAAATGCTGCTGACGGCCAATACTGAATATTGGGACGCCGACCGTATTCCTGATTTTGAAACCTTACGTTTAGTGCCGCGTAGCCAGCCCAGTACGCGTTTGGCTATGGTGCGAGCAGGTGAAGCAGACATGGCGTTTGTGGACCCTCGCCAAGTCATAGAGGCCAAAAATGCGGGTTTGAATGTGTTGGTAGCCAAAGGTTCAGCCTTGGGCACATTGTCTTTCTATGGCTGCTGGCAAGAGCAGATGTTGTGTCACCAACAGGCTTTTAGGGAAGCCATGGTGAAAGCCATTGATATGGATGCCGTGATCAAAAGCATTTACCCAGAAGGCACAGGTGAGCGCTTAGCTACGGTGTATTGGACAGAAGGATCGCTAGGTGATGACCCCGCACTACAACCTTATGCCTATGACCCGGCGCGTGCGGCCGAGATTTTAAAAGAGATTGGCTATACCGGTACGCCAGTAAAACTGTGGTCGGTGCGTACCAATGCCATGCCAGAAGCCCCTGAGATTATCGAGTTGGTGGATGGCTATTTGCGAGCAGCAGGTTTTAAAACTGAAGTTACCCCAATGGAGTTTGGGGCATTTCGCCCCCGCTATGCTTCCAGCCCTCAGCGCTGGGAAACTAATTACGCGGCACATTTGTACTTAAACGGTGCGGGTCCGCGTCCCACTATCATGCCTAATCTTAAGGTGGGCATGATCAGCCATGAAAAAGGAGGGTTGATTCAAAGCTACTGGAATATGCCGTGGATGGATCAGCAATGGGATCACTTGAGCACCTTGACCTCATTGGAAGAACTGGATGTGGCCTTGCGAGACCTTAATCGTCAGGTATACAGCGAATACAGTTTCCACCCTGTAGTGATGCGTAACCAAGTAGCGGTAGCTGGACCGCGTGTACAGAGCTGGGCGCCTACCCCTTATGGATTTGCTTGGCACCTTGAAACCGTACGTCGCAATGATGCGCAATAAACCAAAATCAACGATACGGAAGAGACAAATGAATACGAATCTGAACATGTTGAGCAAGCTGTTAGGGGCTACTGTATTAACGCTGGGAGCCTTGGTACAGACTTCGCCTGTGGTAGCAGCACCCGAGGGTACGCTAACTGTAGTGGTACCCAACTTCGGTAGAGAAATGCTGGATATGGGCAAAACCTCTACACAAGACTTGCAGTACACCGGCCATACTAATGAGCCCTTAATTGGGACAGCGCCTAATGGTCAGCTAGCGGCTGAACGTGGCTTGGCTGAGTCGTGGACGATGGATGATGGTGCCAAAGTATTCACCATCAAATTGCGTCCTAATGTGCTGTGGCACGATGGCAAACCTTTCACCGCAGACGATGTGGTGTTTAGCTTGGGTGAGCGCTATGTGGCAAAGGATGCCATTTGTACGTTTTGCCGTTTGCTGCAAGTGATAGACACGGTGACGGCCGAGGACGATCACACCGTCAAAATAGTATTAAAAGAGCCGGACCCATCATTTATGGCCGTGCTTAGCGCGCGTGATGGCGACATCCGCATACTACCTCGCCACAACTTTACACCCACCGCAGAGGGGTTTGAGATGATAGCAGGGCCTATTGGTACCGGGCCTTGGAAGTTCGCCGAGTTTAATCGCGGCGTAGACATGTTGCTGACGGCAAATGAGTCGTACTGGGATCCAACTCGTATTCCTGAGTTTGCAGAATTACGGTTGATTCCACGCAGTCAGGCCAGCACGCGTTTGTCTATGGTGCGAGCCGGTGAGGCAGACATGGCATTTATTGATCCCCGTCAGGTGATTGATGCCAAAGCAGCCAAGTTGGATATTTTGACTAACCGTGGGTCGTCTAAAGGTGGTTTGTCGTTCTACGGGTGCTGGCAGGAAGAAATGCTGTGCCATCAGCAAGACTTCCGTGAAGCGTTGGTACGCGCCATCGATATGGATGCCATCATGAAAAGCATTTATCCAGAAGGCACGGCAGAACGCTTAGCGACGGCCTACTGGACCGAAGGCTCATTAGGTTATGACCCAGCGCTTGAACCCTATAAGTACGACCCACAGCGTGCTGCCGAGTTGCTGAAGAAAATCGGCTATGACGGCACACCCGTAAAACTATGGTCGGTACGTACCAACGCTATGCCGGAAGCACCAGAGATCATGGATTTGGTGGATGGTTATTTGCG
Source organism: Paenalcaligenes sp. (assembly GCA_052103955.1). GTDB lineage: Bacteria > Pseudomonadota > Gammaproteobacteria > Burkholderiales > Burkholderiaceae_B > Paenalcaligenes. The sequence continues at coordinate 40,855 of JBQELO010000021.1, forward strand.
TGCGGCTGGTTTCAAAACTGAAGTTACGCCTATGGAGTTTGGTGCGTTCAGACCGCGTTATGCCTCAAGCCCGCAGCAGTGGGAAACTAACTACGGTGCCCACTTGTACTTGGATGCTGGTGCTCCACGTCCTTCTGTGATTCCGGCATTGCGTGTGGGGATCATTAGCCAAGAAAAAGGTGGTTTGATTCAAGGCTATTGGAATTTACCCAAAATCGATGCGGAATGGGACACGTTAATTTCGCTGACTACCTTAGAGGAACTGGATGCGGAATTGAAGCAATTGAATCACCAACTGTATGGTGAGTTTAATAGCTACCCAGTGGCCTTGCGTTATGAGGTCACCGCAGTGGGGCCAAGGGTGAAAAGCTGGACACCTTCTTCCTTTGGGTTGGCATGGCATTTGGAAACGGTTAAGAAAAAATGACAACTGCACAGACTTTTTCATCAGCCTCACTGGTGCGCGGACGTTACATCATTTGTAAGGTGACGGGCCGCGATCAGGTAGAGCTACTGGAAAATGCTGCGCTGTACCAAGAGGCCGGGCGCATTGTCGCCCTAGGCCCTTGGGAACAGTTACGAGCACGTTATCCAGAGGCTCAGGTAGTGGGTGATGGCAGCCATGTGGTGATTCCTGGTTTGGTGAATGGCCACCATCATGTAGGGGTGACGCCGTTTCAGTTGGGATCACCCGATTTGCCATTAGAGCTTTGGCTGGCGCATCGCCTACGCGCTAGAACGGTAGACCCTGAACTCGATACGCTGTATTCAGCATTCGAGTTGGTGGCGTCTGGGGTGACTACTGTGCAGCATTTGCATGGCCGGGTGTTACCGCCTATTAGTCAAATAGGCGCTTATGCCGATACGGTGATAGGGGCCTATGCCAAGCTGGGTATGCGGGTGTCGTACTCCTACGGTTTACGGGATCAGAACCGTTTGGTGTACGAAGCAGATGAACAGTTTGCCCAGCGTTTGCCCGCAGGGTTAGGCGATGCATTCAGGCAGTGGTCTAGCGCACAGCACATGCCGCTAGAAGACAACTTTAGTCTATTCGAGACGCTGCATCAGCGCTATAAACAACATCCTTTGGCACGTATACAGCTGGCACCAGTAAACTTGCATTGGTGTTCCGATCAGGCCTTAGAGCGTGTGGCTGCTTGTTCAGAAACGCACCAAGCGTGTATGCATATGCATTTGCTGGAAACGCGTTATCAGTGGGAGTATGCTCGACGCCGCACAGGAGGTTCTGCCGTTAAGTATCTGGATAAGTTTGGTTTGTTAACTCCCAGAATGACCTTAGGGCATGGCGTATGGCTGGAGGAAGACGAGCTGGATTTATTGGCAGAGCGTGGTGTGGGGGTGTGCACCAATGCCAGTTCAAACTTGCGTTTGCGCAGTGGCATAGCTCCATGGCGACAATTCCAGAAACGCGGTATTTCTGTTGCACTGGGCATTGACGAGGCAGGTATTAACGAAGATCGTGACATGTTGCAAGAAATGCGGCTGGTGAAGCATTTGCATCGTGTTTCGGGCATGGATCCTTCTGATGTGCCTACCGCAGAAGATGTTTTGCAGATGGCGACAGAAGGGGGGGCTAACAGCACACCTTTTGCGGCAGACATTGGTGTGTTGGCGGTTGGGAAAGCGGCGGATGTGGTGCTGCTTAACGATGCGTTATTGCGCTACCCGTATCTAGATCCTGTGGTTAGCGTGGTGGATGCTGTCTTGCATAGAGCGCAGCGTAATGCCGTAGAAACGGTGATGGTAAATGGGCAGGTGATTTACGCGGATAAGCGTTTTGTTAATGTGGATCAGCAGGCCGTGCTGGAAACCTTAGCTGACCAACTGAAGCAGCCATTGACGCCAGCAGAGCATGAGCGCTACGCCTTATCCGAGGCTTTATTACCGCACGTGCAGCAGTTTTATGCGCACTATTGTGCAGATTGTGGAAAGAAACACTGGCCTTATCGCGCCATTGATTGAGTAGGAGAATCAGGGCAGTGGGGCTGACAGAGACAGATCAGAATAATTTCCCAGGTTCAATGGGACCTCAAGAAAAAGAGAGAAAGTAGTGAGTGAAAAAACCAAAATTGTGCCGACGGCAGCCTTAAGCGCGACGGAGCGTACGTATCGCGATGTGTTGAACTGGATTGAGAATCGCGAACTCGCTGCGGGCGATGTGTTGGATGAGCGCCGGTTGTCAGAGGCATTGAGTGTGTCACGCACTCCACTACGCAGCGCATTGAGCCGACTGTTGGGGGAGGGCTACTTGGTACGTTTAGCCAATGGTGCAATGGTGGTGCGGGAAATTGGTGTAGGTGAGGTTCTAGAACTGCTGTATATACGGCGTTTATTGGAGCCAGAAGCCGCCATGTTGGCGGTGGAGCGAATTCCCCAACAACGCTTACATAACCTAAAAGAAGTGTTGAGCAATCCCCATGTGATGGACCAAGGCGGCCCTGAGAGTTGGCGTACGGGGGATGACGTACACGATCTGATCACCGAGTTTTGCAGCAACCGTTCGCTTGCTGATGTGCTTGACCAAGCCAGAAAGCGTATACGTGTCTCCAATATTGAGCGTGTGCCTGGTCGAGGCGACCATGCGGATGATGAGCACTTGCGTATTGTGCAGGCCATGATAGATCGCAATCGCGAGGCTGTGCATACCAGTGTGCTGAAGCACTTGGACAATATACGTGATGGGTTCTTAGCTGCTTTTGGAGTGGGCGTACAACATGACCGATAAATTACGAGCAGTACAAGTAGAACCCTTATCCGCAGAGATGTTCCGCCCTTATGGTCGGGTCATTGAGTATGGCGGAGTACCAGGCAGGCACTATGTGCCAGAAGCCTTTGATAGAGCATGTGATTTAACCTCGCCCAGCTTGTGGTTGCGTCGCGTGAAAGGGCGTCGCGATTTACCCATGTTGGTGCGCCATTTAGAGCGCCATCCCTATTCGGCACAGACCTTTTTACCTACACGTGAGTTTAGGCACTTGGTGGTGGTATGTGCGGCGCAGGCCGATGGCAACCCTGATCTATCCACCCTAAAGGTTTTTGCCGCAGGCCCGGGGCAGGGCGTGTGCTATGCACGTAACGTGTGGCACCACGGCCTAACCATCTTGGATGATGAGGCCGATTTTATTGTGGTGATGAGCCTAACAGGTAAAGGGGAAGACGATGTGTTCATGGATTTGGCACAGCCTATAGAAATTCATGATCAGTCGGGGGTGTTACGGGAGGCCAAAGGACATGAACCAGCATGATGTTGTACGGGATTTCATAGGTTATGGTGCGACCCCACCACAGGCGCAGTGGCCGGGTGGTGCACGCCTAGCTATTAACTTCTGCCTGAATTTCGAGGAAGGCGCTGAGCTGTCCGTGTTAGATGGCGATGCCATAACCGAATCTGCTTTAACCGAAGGTGGTGCCGGCGTAGCTGGGCAGCGCGATCTGGCGGCGGAGTCCATGTTTGAGTATGGCAGCCGTGTGGGTTTTTGGCGTTTGGACCGCTTATTGGCCGAGCGAGATATGCCTGCGACGGTGATGGCGTGTGCACAAGCATTGGCAAGACATCCTGATGCGTGTGCACGTATTAATGAACGTAATTACGATATTTGTGCGCACGGTTTGCGGTGGGAACATCATCAAGGTTTGCCTATTGATGAAGAGCGCTCGCGTATACAGCAAGCCTTGGCATTGATACAGCAAAGTTTGGGCAGGCCTGCCGAAGGCTGGTATTGCCGTTATGGCCCTAGCCCAAACACGCGTCGTTTGGTGGTAGAGCAAGAAGGGCTGTTGTATGACTCGGATGCGTACAACGACGATCTACCTTATTGGGTAAAGGTGCAGCAAAGTCCGCATTTGGTGGTGCCGTACAGCTTAGTGAATAACGACACTAAATTTATGCGTGGCGCTTTAGCGTCTGGCTCGGATTTTTATACGGCATTGCGTGATGCCTTTGATTTCCTCTACGAGGAATCAGCACATACCCCACGCATGATGTCAGTAGGGTTGCATTTGCGTGTGGCGGGGCACGCGGGGCGTGCAGCGGGGTTAGCCCGATTCTTAGACCATATCGCAACGAAGCAGGATGTGTGGGTGTGTAGACGAGCAGACCTCGCACGGCATTGGATGGCCGTGCACCCCCCTTCCTAGGATTTTCTCGCAGTACTGATTCTTTTTGATGAACGATATCCCCAAAAAAGCGGGAGGGCGACGTGCGCCCTAAAAAAGGAGACAACCATGACATATGTAATTCACGGCGCAACCATAGTTCAGTGTGACCAACAGGGGGCGATTATCAACGACGGGGCAGTAGCCGTAGTAGATGGGAAGATTGCTGCCGTAGGACGCTCTGCCGATATTTTGGCGCGCTACCCTAATCTAGAACGCATTGATGCGGCAGGAAAGGCGTTGTTGCCAGGCTTTATTAACTCGCACACGCATTTGGTGCTAACTGTTATGCGCGGCACCATTGAAGATTACATGGGCGAGGTAATCTACGGCTATATGGGGCCGATCACCTTCATCATGACCCCCGAAGAGCGTGCCGCTATGGCGAGGTTGGGGGCGTTAGAGGCATTACGTTCAGGTACTACTACTGTTAGCGATTCCAGCCGCTTTGTAGGCAGTTACGCCGATGCCGTGGTAGATACTGGATTACGTGTGGTGTTTAGTGAGTTGGGGGCGGATGCGCATAACTTAAAAATGGCCACCGGCGAATACCACTACGAGCGTGATTGGGGCCAGCAATACCTAGACCGTACCGAAGCGCTACTAGAACGTTATCACGGTGCCAAAGGTGGGCGTATCCAATGTCAGGTGGCCTCTCATGCGCCAGATAATTGCTCACCGTGGATGCTAAAAGAACTGCTGGATATTGCACATAAATATGGTGTGAAGCGTAACGTGCACTTAGCGCAGTCGCGAGCCGAACTTAAACAAATACATCAGCTGACGGGTAAAACTTCGGTGGAGTATTTGTTGGATCAGGGTTGGCTAGATGCGGATTTAACGGCTGCGCATTGGACGCATTGCACCGAAGCAGACATTGATATTTTGGCACGCCAAGGCGTGCATATGGCGCATTGCCCAGCAAACTCCTCCAGACGTGGCCCGCATCAGGTGAAAGTGGGTTATGCCATGAAGCAAGGCGTGAACATTGCTTTCGGTACCGACAACATGACCGAAGACATGTTTAAAGCCATGCAGTTTGGCATTGTGGTGCATAGGGGTAGCGCTGGGGGCGGAGTAACGCCACAACCCCAAGAAATACTAAACTGCGCCACGCGTAATGGAGCACAGGCCTTAGGGCGAGCTGAGGAGCTGGGCTCTATTGAGGTAGGTAAATTGGCCGACATGACCTTAATCAGTTTGGCGCATGCTCGTATGCGTCCTGTAAACCAGATTGTCTCGAACATCGTGCATTACGCCGATCCGGGCGTGGTGGATTCCGTCATTGTGGAAGGTGAGTTTTTAATGCGTGACGGCAAAGTATTAAGCATGGACGAGGCACAGGTCTTAGAGCAGGCCGAAAATGCAACCGCTCAAGCGTGGGAGCGTTTGCTGGCCAGCAATAAAGCGTTGCCGTCATTACGCGCACCCCGCTAAGAAATAGTTAGGAGACGACGATGAGTGAATTTGATTTGGTGGTACAAGGCAATATTGTGGGTGCTGACCGCATACGTTTTGACGGTTGGTTTGCAGTTCGTGACGGTAAAGTAGTAGCTACAGGCGAAGCCGCAAACCGACCCGCTGCGCGTGAGTTTGTGGATGCCAGAGGGCGATGGGTTATTCCCGGCGTGTTAGATGGGCAAGTGCATTCTGGCAGCCAAGCCAATCAAGAAGGTATAGGGATGGCATCGCGTGCGGCAGCAGCCGGTGGTATCACCACCATGGTGGAAATGCCGTATGACGATCCCGAACCCGTGGCATCACGCCCCCAATTGGATAGAAAAATTCAATTGATAGAAAAAGACAGCCATGTGGATGTAGCGGCTTACGCCACCTTGAATAATGAACATGGTTTAGAAGCGATACCAGGCCTGATTGAGGGTGGGGCATGTGCGTTTAAATTTTCTACCTTTGAGGCCAGCCCTAATCGTTTCCCACGGGTAGAAGAAGACGTGTTGTACGAAGCGTTTAGGTTGATCGCACCATCTGGATTGGCGTGTGGGGTACATAACCAGAATCAAGAAATTACACGCAAAAATATTCTGCGCATGACAGAAGAGGGCGATACGGGTTGGGATGCGTTTTTACGTGCTCACCCCCCATTGGTGGAAAATCTGGCAACCGCTACTATCTACGAGTTGGGGGCGTTAACCGGTGCTAGGGCTCACGCTGTGCACGTATCGTTGTCGCGTGGTTTCGAGCTTTGCAATATGTATAAGCAGGCAGGTACAGCAGCCAGTATAGAAACTTGCGTGCAATACTTGATGCTGAATCACGAGGAACACACCAAGCGCTTTGGTGCCTTAACCAAGCATTACCCACCTATTCGCCCCAAAGCGGAAGTGGAAAAACTCTGGACTCACATCGGTAATGGGGAATGTACTTTTGTATCATCAGATCATGTGAGCTGGGGTTTAGAGCGTAAATCAGACCCTAATGTGTTTAAAAACTCGTCTGGTGGTCCGGGCTTAGAAACGTTGTTGCCAGCCTTGTGGACGGGCTGCATAGAGCATGGTTTATCACCGACGATGGTGGTGCAGTTACTGTGTGATGGTCCCGCTAAACACTTTTTGTTGGAGCATCGTAAAGGGCATTTAAACCCAGGGGCAGATGCCGACTTTGTGATTGTGGATCAAGAGCGTTATGTGTTTGACCCATCTAAGAGCCTGTCTGCCGTCACGTGGAGCTCGTTTGAAGGGCGCGAATTCATGGTGAAAGTGGCAGCTACCTTCTTACGTGGTCAATTGGTGTGGGATGGTGTGGCTGTACGTAATCACGCTGGTGATGGTCAGTTTGTTCGGCCACATCGGGCAGGAGCTCACTCATGAGTCACACACTGACAGCCATGCAAGCATTGAGTAATCAACGCTTATGGCAGCGCTTAGAAACCCTATCTACCTTTACCGATCCGGATCGCCCGTGGACACGTAGGGCTTTTAGCCCACGCTTTATGGCGTCTCGCCAGTGGCTAACCGAGCAAATGCAGCAAGCGGGCTTGTCGGTGCGTATAGACAGTGGGGGTAACTTAATAGGTCGCTTAGAGGGCAAACAGCCGCAGGCCAAACCTATTATGACGGGGTCGCATTCGGATACGGTGTTTGACGGGGGGCGTTATGACGGCATCATTGGTGTGTTAGCGGGTATAGAAGTCGCCCAAGCCTTGCACGAAAGCGGCCAACAGTTAGAGCACCCTTTTGAAGTGGTGGATTTTCTGTCTGAAGAGCCTAGCGACTTTGGCGTGTCGTGTGTGGGAAGCCGAGCCATGGTGGGGGCGTTAAGTGCAGATATGCTGGCACAGCGTGCTCCGGGCGCAGGTACCTTGGCCGAGGCGCTCACGTTAGTGGGTGGCAACCCAGAGAAACTCACTCAACCTTTGTATACCTCGGGCGATTTACATGCTTTTGTAGAACTGCACATAGAACAGGGGCCTGTACTGGAACGTCAAAATATTCCTATTGGTGTAGTCACCGACTTAGTGGGCATACGGCGGTTTAGAGTAGTCATTACTGGGCAGCCCGATCACTCTGGCACTACCCCTATGGATCATCGTAAAGATGCACTGGTGGGGGCGGCCATACTGATACAAGCCACCCACAGAAAAGCCATACAGATGAACTCTGACCAGCGCTATGTAGTATCTACCGTAGGGTATGTGTCGGTGACACCAAACTCGTCGAATGCGGTGCCGGGTAAGGTGGAGCTCATGCTAGAGATTCGCAGTAATGATGACTACGTTGTAGAGCACTACGGTGAACAGTTATTTAGCACGCTACAGCCAGAGTTACAGTCACTGAGCTTGCAGCTTCACGCCGAATCTGTCAGTCACGGTAAACCTACCCGTTTTGATACTGAGGTGGTGGATATGATTGAACACTCTGCTGAAGCGCTGGGTTATAGCTCTTTGCGTTTACCCAGCGGTGCAGGGCACGATGCGGTGTATTTGGCGGGTATTGCGCCAGCAGGCATGGTGTTTATTCCCTGCTTGAATGGCCGTAGTCATTGCCCCGAAGAAGGCATACAGCTAGAGCACCTGGAGGCAGGGTTAAACGTGTTATTGCAAAGCGTGCAGGGTATAGACCAGCATGTGTTTCATGAAAGCTAGATAGACGTGCTGCCGAAACGTTATGCGTTTTGGCAGCACTACGCCACACCCAAGCTGATGATTCTGAGGGCATTTACATAAAGAGTGAGGGATGTTGGCGTTAGATTGGCGAAGTTGAACTGATACCTAGATGCTATTCTGTAGAGAATTAAGCAAGAGGCGGGTTGTATAGGCCTGTCCATTTTGAAGATCTGGGTTTGCTATGTTGCCTGTTGTTCCTCCCTCGTTAAATCATCGTCGTGCCAGCATATTGGAGATGATTCAACATCGTGGTTATGTAACGATCGAGGCATTGGCTGCGCACTTCAATACATCTCAACAAACCATACGTCGCGATTTCAGCTATTTGGCTGAGCGCGGTTTGGTGCAGCGCTGTCATGGCGGCGCGATGAAAGCAGCCATTACCTTCCAACAATTACCCGTTGAGCGGGCATGTGCCATCCGGCCTTTGGCAGAACTAGCCGTAGCGCATATACAGTCAGGCATGACTATCTATTTGGATGCGGGCGAAGAAAGCAGTGCCGTAGCCTCAGCCTTGTTGGCAAGCCAGAAGCGTTGCAGAGTCATTAGTAATAACGTAGATATTGCTCAACGCTTAAGCGCCAGCCCAGCAATTGAAGCCATTATTCCCGGCGGTTCTGTTAAACGCTTAGCCAAGCGCGATGTTTTTATTGCACACGGCGACTTAGTAATGAATATCGTACGTATGTTTCACTACGATATTGCGTTCATGAGTGTGCAAGCTTTTGATGAAGAAGGCACTGTCATGCAAGAGGATCTAAGCGAGGTGGCACTAACGCAGGGGGTAATTGAGCAAACAGATAAAGTCATCGCTTTATCTTCTCAGATCCGGCAGGACGCTAAAGCCAATATACGGGTATGCAAAGCAATAGCATTTGATGGCTTCATTTGTAATGAAGCCTTGCCTGATTGGCTCGCTGATGCGATGAAGCAAGCAAATGTTGCTGTACAGGTTGCCAATGTCAGTATGTGTGCCTGATCGTAATCAGTAATTCCGGCTGAGCAATAACACTAGAACAATTGTTGAGCCAGAAGCAATCAAAATAGCAGGGAGCAGATCAGTGCTGAGATAATAAAGATCTATCATGGGATCCCTCAAATATTTAACTGTGTTGTCCAAGTTTGGGCAATAAATACTAAGGTGCTGCATAGGTCCGCAAGTGCTACAAAAATCTACATAAAGTTGCATTGGTAGATGTTTGTATTACATCAGAAAAATTTGCTTTCGTTAACGTTTGATACTTAAAAGAGTTGTAACTATTTTTAAGTATTATTGCAACAATAGACCCCTTATTGGGGCAGACTATTTGCGCTGGCGCAAGAAACCGCAGAATAAGACGCGAGGGTGGTGGTACAGACAAAGACGCAGGTACACTATCTGCTACGATTCCTTTTTTGAATTTTGGTGATTTATGATTGGTCTAATTGTGGCGGGTGCAGTAGGGTTGTATTCCATCTACGTGCTGATACGCTCTGGCGGTATCCTGTTTGGTGTGGCCGACATAAATGCTGAACAACGTAAGCGTGCTTGGAAACAAGGTGGTGTGGCGGCGCTAGCGTTATTGCTGTGTGTGTTTTGGTACAACCAGTATTACGACAGCCCCGAAGCCCAGCAAGAACGTACTATCGCCGCGCAAGAAACACGTTGCACCGATGTATTGGAAGCGTACAAAGCAACGCAAATTTTGGTGCGTGAAGCCAGCAAAGCAGACATGACCTTATCATTTGCCTTTGTGCCTACACATGAGTCCAAAATGGTCAGAGAATGCGAATTCATCATTCAAGCCCCCGCTGATCGCGTCATTATTGAAACCGGGCGCAGCGACAAGGCTATATTCACAGCAAGCGTGCGCTATATGAAAGACAGCGATGCATGGGAAATGACTAGCGTAGAATGGCAAGAAAACAGCACAGCAACTGAATAAAAAAATTGCGGTAGCGTTTGGTGCTAGCAGGGCTAACCATGTATACTAGACACACTGCATAAACGAACATTTGGGGCCGATCTGGCTTCGACGTGGGTCGCGAAGCAGAGCAGGGCATGTCGAGCACCAGTAAGCTCGTTAATCCACTGGAAAACTTTAAACGCAAACGAAGAGCGTTTCGCACTAGCCGCTTAAGCGGCTTTGCCGCTGCACTAGCTTGTTCTTGGGTTAGGTTAGGCAACTAACAGCAGCGTCACTTACAAGAAATCGAATTTGGTTGGTTCGCTCAACCAAGTTTTAAATCTAAGCGAATCGCTAAGGAAAGGCCTGTTGATGGGCATAATCCGAGGTTAAATTCTAAAATATATCAACTAAACATGTAGAACTGCCTGTAGAGGGCTTGCGGACGCGGGTTCAATTCCCGCCGGCTCCACCAGTA
>JBQELO010000022.1:0-30269 GCA_052103955.1 Paenalcaligenes sp.
ATTTGAACCTACGACCTTCGGGTTATGAGCCCGACGAGCTACCATGCTGCTCCATCCCGCGTCTGACCAATAAAAGCCACGCACTTAAGCGAGACTTTGAAACTTTTCCGATCAGCAGTTGCTGTATCGATAGACAGTATTATGTCAGTAGCTGCCCATGCTGTCAAGCCTTAAATACAAGATTCTGTATAAATAGTCGAAATATTATTTGTTTTTGAAATATCTCAGTGTTTTGGACGCTTAAAACCTAGCACCAAAACGATTTCAAACTATTTTGCCCCATTGCTCAGCTTTTAGCGCTGTGGGTTATCGCGCCTAAAAAGCTCCCACTCTTCAATGGTTGAACCGTCGGGTAACGTGCAGATGCCTATATCACCACCACCTGTGTTTTGAATGCTGACGCTACCACCTATGTCCACGCAATAGGTAGACGCAGGGTTCGCCATACCTACTTTGGATTCTGTAGGTGCACACCCTGACAACCCTACTACTGCCGTAACAATGACTGCTTTATACATGATGGTTCCTTTTGGTCTCAGCATACTGCCATTTATAGATACGCCCCAAACAACTGCTGCAAACGCACTTCATCCACCCCTAGACTGCCCTTCCAGCCTGCCCACGGCATTTCCATGTCCGATCTGCCTTTAGTGTTGTTAAGCTGGTTTTCACAGCTCACCATATCACCAAAGTCTGTCCAACTGCTATCTGTTAAGCGGATGAACTGATTGGGTATCACCCCAACACGTGCCAACGCATCCAACATTCCTCGTTTGGTGTATACATCACCTTTGATGATTTTTGCTGCCGTTAGCCGCTTTTCAAATTGCCCGGGCGTTTCATCGCTAGGGGCTTGCCTAAGCAGGTTAATCAAGTTGATAAAAGCCTGCCTGTCTTCGTCGGACGGCCCTACCACGGGCTGATGCCGTAAATACGCCAAATTTAAGTACGCATGCGTAGGCGTGCTGCTGTACGAGTTGCCCGCCTGCAAACAATATTGAAAGTGAGAGTTGTGCTCATAGTTGGATTTATCGTAGTCAGCACACACCCAGCAACAACGATACGCTGGCTTTTCTACATAGGGATGTGCTTGTAGGCTTTTTACCTTAGCCCATGCTGACAGCACAGAACGACCACGTAAGTAGCTGCCCCCTACCCCGGCAACAAACGTCGCGATCATACGTTCTTCAGTTAGCTCAGGCGCATCTTTTAGTGAGGCTAATTTCTCTAGTACCTCATCATGGCCTGCAAAATACACAATCTCATTACATGCCCATTGCTGCTGGCCCAGTATAGATTTTTCTTTGTCGCTAAGAATGCTGTCATCATAAACCGACACACAGCGCTCGTAATCGTATTGGCCATTTTGGTACTTATACAGCTTTCTTAATACCCGTAGCAATTGCGCAGACATGTCATCAACCTTATGCAATACAGCACATGCTTAACGCTCACGCGTTCTAAACCAAATATAGGCAATACCTACAGGGGCAATAATCCATGCCATCACAAACAGCACTAAATTAATGATGATTTTCCCCAGCAACATAATCCATGTGTTGATGTAGAACACATTATCGCCAAACACAAAGCGCTTTAACTCGTCATACACCAACTTAGAAAATGGGAACAAGATCAAGCACACAACTCCAGGAACAATACGGTTCCATAAGCCATTACTGCTCCAACCTATGTTGTTCTCCATAAATAAAAACAACGCGAAATACAGCGCACCTACGCAATACGCTCGGATCAAATAGGTTCTATCTAATGAACCAAAAATTCTAGAAAACATGTATTTCTCACCCTGCGTTAGTAGTCTGTCATGCTAAAAGTCGCTCAGTATACAGCGCCACTATAAACCTGCGTATGACAACGTCGTCACGGCATGCAACACCGATTCCCGTGCTTAGGTTGATAAGCCAGCTAGTGCCGGCGGCTCAACCTTAATAAACCATTTAGGTTGCATCACATCAAAATCCGTACGAGTGTTTTCAACCAAGTAACTGGCTGAATCTAGCACCACGGCGTTGCCATCTTTACGCATAAACACCACCCAATGCCAGAAATTTTTTCCATTTTCCTGATGGTGTTTAATCGCCAATAAAGCCAGATCCGGCAAACTTTCCCACGACGTAAAGGGTAGCTCGTCGTCTGCTGTTTTTACCCCAGCACTCGCCAACATGCGACGCACATAGTGTGTATCTGAGCATAACGAGGTGTCTTCAGCATAAACCCCCATCGCATTAGCAATGGCCTTCATCTCGGCATAACTTTTACCCAGAATATTGGCCACTGATGCGATGCCGCACCCTGTCACTTCTTCTTGTATCACTGACTTCATCATGCCTCTCACAAACCCGTGTTTACAAAGCAGTTTTACGCTTTAATGCGATCAACCCTACGGCGGTTACTATGGCAAAACCCGCACCCACTAAAAATGTACCTTGAAAACCCACTACATCCCACAACAAACCTGCCAATACACTCGCAATAAACAACGCAATACCGGTTAACAGGTTGAACATACCAAAGGCTGTCCCCCTAAGCTCTACGGGTGCACTGTCGGCAATCAAGGCAGCAAATAATCCTTGAGTAAAGCCCATATGCAAACCCCACAGCACCACGCCCACCAATAACCCAGGCAAGCCAGGTACCAGCGCAATCACTACATCGGCCGCAATCAACAACCCCAACCCTATGCCCAGCACAGTGATGCGATTAATGCGGTCAGACAATGCACCGGCCGGATACGCAGAGAGCGAAAAAGCCAAACTCATCAGCACCAGCACAATAGGCGTCCACATAATTTCTATGCCAACATCCTGGGCGCGCAAAATTAGAAAAGCCTCGCTGAAACGCGCTAAGGCAAACACACCCCCTACCCCAGCCACCCACCAGTAGTCATTACCCAGCTTGACCAGATCGCGCCATTTCAGGACTTTCTTCGCGTCTTTTTTCAATGCTCCTGGCGCAGGGTCTTTGACATAGACGATCAGCACGAACACCGCTAAAAACGCGGGGATAACAGCAATCCAAAAAACGCTTTGAAACGAGTCAGCAGTAAGCCACATTAATCCTATTGCCAGTAATGGCCCGAGGAACGCGCCTATTGTGTCCAAGGTTTGCCGCAAGCCAAAGGCCGCGCCACGCAGTTCTGGCGGCGTAATATCTGCCACCAGCGCATCACGCGGCGCACCCCGTATCCCTTTACCAATACGGTCAACAAAACGTGCCCCTACCAACCACCCCAGCGTTCCCGCCAGTGGAAACACGGGCTTGGTTAACGCCCCTAAACCATAGCCACATACGGCTAAGACTTTGCGTTTGCCCAATCTGTCACTTACCGCACCAGAAAACACCTTAGTGATTGAGGCTACCGCCTCGGCTATACCCTCAATAAAGCCTACGCTTAATGCCGAGGTACCCAATACCGTTACCATGTAAATGGGGAGCAAGGCATGGATCATCTCGGAAGAAATATCCATCAGCATAGACACAAAGCCTAGCGCCCATACCCCACCCGGGACGGCTTTCCAACCACGTTGCTGTGTTGCGTGTTGCATAGTTTCCAACCATGAAAAAACCCGGTTGAGCAATGCTGCAAAACCGGGTTGCTACTGTAGTACTGCTAGCGGTCAGCGACCAACCGTTAACTGCACGCTGCCCAAACCTTCTACCGTTGCCGTTAGTACGTCACCCACCTGCACAGGGCCAACGCCCGCTGGCGTGCCTGTCATGATTAAGTCACCGGCTTGCAAGGTAAAACGTGTAGACAAGTACGCAATAGTCTCAACGATGGGCCAGATCATCTGGTTGATATCACCAGACTGTCTACGCTCGCCGTTGATGTCCAAGCTAATTGCACCCGCTGTCAGCACACCCAACGACGCACGCGGATGCAATGGCCCCATAGGAGCAGACGCATCAAATGCTTTGCCCACTTCCCATGGTCTACCTTGTTTCTTCAATTGGGTCTGCACATCGCGTTGGGTCATATCCAAACCAATGGCATAGCCCCAAATGCTCTGTTCTGCTTGCTCTAGGCTCATGTCCTTGCCGCCCGCACCCAAAGCCACCACCAACTCTACTTCGTGGTGCACATCTTGGCTTTGTTTTGGGTAAGGCCATACGGGTGCGGAGTCCGTACCCATTGCCCATACTGCACCTGCTGGTTTGGCAAAGAAGAATGGATCGTCGCGTCCGCTATGACCCATTTCCTGAGCGTGCTCAGCGTAATTCCGGCCTACGCAAAAAATGCGATTGACTGGAAAACGCTGCTCACTACCTGTCACCTCCAGCCCAACAACGTCCTGTGGTTGGATTGCCCAAGTCATTTTATTTTTTTCCTTCTTGGAATCTAGTGATGCTGTTGGCAATTTCTTGCTTCGCAGTTTCTACACCTTCCCAACCGTTTACTTTGACCCATTTACCTTTTTCCAGGTCTTTGTAACGCTCAAAGAAGTGTTTCAGACGTGCCAACTCTTCTTCTGGCAAATCATCTGGACCATTGATGTGGCGGTAGGGAGGGTACAGTTTGGTAACAGGCACGGCCAACACTTTAGAGTCGCCACCACCTTCGTCTTCCATCATCAACACACCAATGGCGCGGCATTTCACTACTGCACCGATTTGGATTGGGAATGGAGCCAGAACCAATACGTCAGCTGGGTCGCCATCATCAGCAATAGTTTGTGGCACGTAACCGTAATTCACAGGGTAGTGCATTGCAGCCAACATGAAACGGTCAACAAAGATCGCGCCAGTTTCGTCATCTACTTCATATTTCACTGGATCGGAATTCATAGGAATTTCGATAACGACGTTGAACTCTTCCGGTGCATTGGATCCGGGTGTGACGAGATTTAAGCTCATGAGCGAACCTTCAAATAATGGTTAATCAACCCTGCGATCAGGGCGGTCAGAAATAATGCTGGTATCCACCCCTGGCGGCAAGGCCGAGTCAAAATACTCGTCATCATCGTTAGATGTACTTGCTACGGATGTGGTGGAAGATGGGGGTGTAACGTCAACCGCCGGTGTAGGGCTAGTTGGATCGTCAGAATAAAAGTCTGCGGCACTGGCAGCCATAGGCTGTACATCAGAGGGGTCCGCCATGACGGCATCTGGTGCAAATGCGGTATCAACGATGTCGGGATCAGCCTGCGTTTCAGCAGCGGGTAATGAACGGCTGGTACGCACGCTAGGCAACGCCCCTACTACTACAGCCGACGCTAACTGCCAGTGGCGCATAGCATCTTGGCTACGCCCCAAACCATCGTACAAATTCCCCAATAGGGCATGAATACGCATGTCGTTGCGAATCTTCATGCTGCGCTTCAGATAGTGTTCGCCCTGCCCCCACAACTGACCCGTCAAACACAACTGACCCAACGCCGCCAACAAATCGGCATCATTAGGATGCTTGCGCAACCATTCTTCGGCTTTACTTAAACGACGCGCATAATGCTCTGGTGTGCAATTGGCATAGGCCATCACCAACACCGGTTCAAAACGCACGTTAATAGCAGCTTCCAAAATGCGGGCCGCATCGTCGTATTCGTCCGCTTCCGCTTTCACTTGTGCTGCAGCTAACGCGACTGTTGGCAGCGTTTTCTCGTCAGCACGCAAATCGCCCCAGACAGTTTTAAATTGCTCTATACCGCCTGCTTTAATACGTGCTGCTGCCGCTTCCTCTATCGCGGTCAACGCGTCTTCACGACCAATAGCACTGCGTCTAACCAACAAGCGAGTCAGCTCGTACACCTGATCGTGTTCGCCTAATTGCCTATAAGCACGCAACAACAACCTCGTGGTATGCAAAAAACGAGCATTCACGTCTTGCAACGGCTGCAACAGTGCCACGGCTTCTTGCGGGTTGCCTTGGTCTAGCCACATTTCAGCCATCGCCGTTGCTGCTGCTACGTTTAAGCGCTCGTCTTTAGCTGCTTCATCTTGTACTTGCTTGAACTGTTCGTCACGTCGTTGGTACTCGCCTTGGTTGTGCGCGGCTCTGGCGCTCGCCAACCCCGCCAAAACGCGGCTGCTGTGCGAACGTGTTTTAGCCAACAACTTAGACAGATCTTTTTCAGCTTGGTCGTAACGCCCTTCCAGTACGTTTAACCATCCGCTTTCTAGCAAAGCACGGTCACGGTTTTGCGCTCTGCGGCCACGCCACGAGCGAAAGCGCTCAGGACCGCCGGAGATCCAGCTAATGAAGCGCAATGCCACATACAGCACGATGAAAATAACTACCGCAGCAATGACAGCAAAGGTCAGGGAGAACGACACACGATATGGCGGTGCCAACACCACAACATTACCGCTGTGCTCACGCAATACCAGCGCCAGAGTCACCGCCGCGATTAATACTACCAGCGTCCAAATCCAGGCTCTCATGACTTATCCTTGAAAAGGGGTGCCCAGCGTTTCCAGTGTGGCATGCGTTACGCTAACTGGTGCAGCTTCGGGTTGCACGGCAGGAGGCGCAGTTTGCTCACCGGCCTGCTCTTGCTCCACAGCCTCGGAACCGGCTTCTGCAGGTTCCTCTGCCTCGTCGGTGCTAGCGGCATCACCCACTGCTTCTTTTTGCATCATGGACTCTAACGCCTGCAAACTGTTATCCAGTGTAGGCAACTGCGTCACAATCGGCGTTTCCAGCAAGCTACGTGTCAGTTGCAAGGCATCGGCACCCGCACCAGTTTGTACATCGAAGCGCTGCTGCAAAACCGCCAATACTGCATTCATCTCGGACTGCCATACTAAAGGCTGGCCAGTCATCAAAGCCAAACGCGCTGTGGTAATACGCAAGCGCAAGTTATCGCGCAAGCGCTCAGCTTGTTCTGGTGACAGTAACAACGCTGAAGCGTCATCAATACGGCGCACCGATACCAACTCGCCCAAGTCGTAGGTTAACGCATCCCAACCGCGCTCTACCCAGTACCAACTTTGTTTGGCAGAACGCTCCCACCACGGGGTTTCTTCTGTGAATACGGGCTCGGGAATAGCAACTTCTTGCGTGACGTTTTCGCTGGCCTCAGCCGCAATATCGGGAGCGAGCAACACGGCACGGTTTAACTCTTGCTGCAAGATATCCAGTTGGCGCGACAGCGACGAGACATCCACAATGCTAATCGCACGCAAACGCTGTAAATCGCCATTAATGGTTTGCTGCAACGATGCCAAGGTAGGACGGTTCGCACGCGCTAATCGCGCTTGTGCTGTTTCCATAGACACAATGGCGTTACTGACATTACCGCCAATCAACAATTGTTGCTGCGCCAAATTCACCAAGTGCTCTACATCATTCAATAACGCTTGCTGCCCACCGGCATCCGTTAGTGTTTGGAAGGCTTGGTGCAAGTCTTGAGTTTGCTCTTGGCTATCAGCTAATTCGCGTTGCAGCTGTTGATATTTCTGTTGCAAGTCACGTAATTGCGCCTGCACTTGCTGTACTTGATCCACAGCCTTATTGCTGGCTTGAATGTTTGCTTGAAGTTGGCGCTCTAGATCAACATAGCCTTTTTGCTGTTGCTGGCCATACCATACTCCGCCACCCACCAGCGCCAAGACGATGGCGGCTGCCAACACAGTTAAGCCGTGTTTGCCACTGCTACTTTTAGCGGTTGGCTTAGCGGCTTCGCTTTGTGAAAAATGGGTGGTTTTCTTGCCGGCATTCTCAGCGCCTGCTGCTGCAGGCGTTTCCTGCACAGCTGCCTTCTCGGGCTGAGACGGATGTATTTCAGGTGTTTTATCTGTTTTATCTGTCATAGCAAGATGTAATCCGATTACGTTTTGTTGACGCAGGCCAGCTCACTAAAGGCCGCGCACATGGACTCCACACTAGGTGAAGCATAACGCAGCCTTTGCAACGGGGCCAAATTCCGCTTCTCTTGTTCCGATTGTAGTCGCTTCCCTATGCGTTCGTGAATGACCACGCCCCCAATCTTAGACCAATGAGATTCTAAACCTAGGCGACATACGTTATCCAAAATCGCCGCGACACTTTCTGAACTGCTAAATAAGATGGAGCACTGAGTCGTCGAGAGTGCATCACTCAGCTGTTCTACTGCCACACCCGTCCATATAGCAGGCTGGCGTTGATAGGCGGTTAGGCGTTGAACCTGCTTGCCAGCGGCCTCAAACGCCGCCCCCAACCATTCCCTGCCTTTCTGACCACGTACCACCAGCACCGTTGAGACGCTAGAAAGATGCGGTTGCAGTACTTGCCATAATGCCTCGGAATCCTGTGCTGTATCACTCGCCGGGTACAACAATAGTTGCTCTGATACCACGCGCTCTTCGCGAAACGGCACAATACTCGCCTGCCCCACACCCGCCACACGCACCTGAGCAGGCCACACAATACCGTGCTGCTTCAGAATAGTTAGGTAACTTTGTGCGGCAAGCCGGCTCACGCACACCACCAAGTCAAACTTAGCGGGGTGGTGCAACAAGGGATCAAAGCCGTCCGGCCGTTCTTCCAACACTAATGCGGGTAACACCAAGCTTTGTAGGCCTTGCTGCTGCAAGGCCTCCTGCAAGGCTTGGTTACGGCCTTCCGGACGGGTCAGTATGGCGGTAGCTAAACGCCCTTCGCTCACGCGCTAGTTCTCGCTACTGGCAATAGACAGTCTGGACAAAATGTCCTTAGCGCCATCGGCCAATAGGGCATTAGCAACTTCTGTACCCAGTGCCACAGCATCGTCAGCCTTACCGGTAGCTTCTGCACGAATGATTCGAGAACCATCTGGCTCAGCCACCAACGCACGCAAATGCAATTGGCCGTTGTCGATTGTGGCATAAGCGGCCATTGGCACTTGGCAAGAACCACCCAACAAACGGGATACGGTACGCTCAGCTAAAGCACGTGCGGTAGATTCTGTACAGGCCAGCGGCGCGAGCAACGCTTGTAAGTCGCTGTTGGCTTCCATGATTTCTATACCCAAAGCACCTTGGCCTGCTGAGGGCAAGCTGTCTTCAGGGGAAAGCAAAGAACGTATACGCTCACCTAAGCCCAAACGAATCAGACCAGCGGCAGCCAAAATAATGCCGTCGTACTCGCCTTTATCCAGCTTGCCCAAACGGGTGTCTAGATTACCGCGCAACGGCTTAATTACCAGATGCGGGTAACGTTCGCGTATTTGTGCTTCACGGCGCAAACTGGCTGTACCCACTACGGCACCCGCAGGCAAATCAGCCAGCGATGCATAGTGGTTAGACACAAAGGCATCACGCGGGTCTTCGCGCTTCATGATCACAGGCAAAGCAAAAGGGCTTTGCAGATCAAAGGGGACGTCTTTTAATGAATGCACGGCCAAGTGGGCTTTGCCTTCCAGCAAGGCCACTTCCAGCTCTTTGATGAACAACCCTTTGCCACCCACCTTAGACAGTGTGCGGTCTAGGATTTGGTCACCACGGGTAGTCATGCTCAGCAGCTCAACCTTGCAGGTAGGATACAGCGCTTGCAGTGAATCACGTACAAACTCGGCTTGCCACAATGCCAGTCGGCTAGCACGTGTTGCAATAATCAACTGTTCAGGTACCAACAAAACAACTCCTACCCAGCAAAGTAACGGGCCACAGCGGCGCCTACGATCCCCAATATGGCCAGAATGCCAAGCCCTTGCAATAAGGACAGGCCAGATTCATGTTTTTTACGATCAGAATCAGGTAGAAAGCTCATGATTTCATCCTTTTATCTAGTGGTTGGCTGGCGTCTTGCCATCCATTTACCCAATATAACCAGTATAACGGCAACCGAGGCTTCTACGATCAACTTCGTTGTAGAAGAGATATCGCCCACATAACGTGTAATAGCAATATCGGTTACCAACATACCCCCTGCAATCCATCCTAATAAGGCAGCGCCCAAGGTAATGAGCACAGGGAAACGGTCAATTAATTTCAATACCAGCGTGCTGCCCCAAATAATAATGGGCACACTTAGCAGCAAGCCAAACATTACATACACCATCTGATGATCGGCTTGAGTGTTTTGTGCGGCACCCGCAATGGCGATCACATTATCCAAACTCATTACAAAGTCGGCAATCAGAATGGTTTTTACTGCCGACCACACACTGCTACCCGCTTTTACATCACCATGCCCGCCCTCATCTGGAATTAACAGCCGCAGCCCTATCCAGAACAACATGGCCGCCCCTACCAGTTTCAGGAACGGAATATCTAACAAAGTTAACGCAAAGAAGATCAGCAGTACGCGCAGGATAATAGCCCCTACCGTACCCCACAATATGCCTTTGATGCGTTGTGTATGGTCAAGGTTCCTACACGCTAAGGCGATGACGACTGCATTATCGCCGCCTAGCAAAATATCAATCAAAACGATCTGAAACAAAGCCCCCCAATGGAGCGTTTCGAAGAACTCGATCATTTAGTTTTCCAGCGTAGAGATCTTTCTCATCGCCCGTATGTGGCTGCCCACTCTGCTACACACGGCCATCACGCATGGATGGTTTTCCCATCAAAAAAGTGCCCTACATCGCAATGCAGGGCACTTCTTTTTGCATGCCTATGCCCAGTTTACCGCAACTGGGCACACACAGCTCTTACAGTACGGACTTCAGCAACTTGCCCATTTCGGACGGGTTGCGTGTAGTACGAATACCGCAAGCTTCCATGACTTCCAGTTTGGCGTCTGCAGTATCAGCACCACCAGAAATCAGCGCACCAGCGTGACCCATACGTTTTCCGGGAGGCGCAGTCACACCAGCGATAAAGCCGATAACTGGCTTTTTCATGTTGTCCTTAGCCCACAGAGCAGCGTTCACTTCGTCTGGACCACCGATCTCGCCGATCATGATAACGGCATCAGTGTCTGGATCGTCGTTGAACATTTTCAGGATATCGATGTGTTTCAGACCGTTGATTGGGTCGCCACCGATACCTACCGCGCTGGATTGACCCAAGCCCAACTCAGTTACCTGAGCAACTGCTTCGTATGTCAATGTACCGGAACGGCTCACCACACCAATACGACCTTTACGGTGGATGTGGCCAGGCATAATACCGATTTTCAGTTCGTCTGGAGTGATCAGACCTGGGCAGTTAGGGCCCAACAACAAGGTTTTCTTGTTCTCAGCACGCATACGGTTACGCACGCGCAGCATGTCACGAACAGGAATACCTTCGGTAATGCAGATAACCAGATCCAAGTCAGCGTCTACCGCTTCCCAGATGGCATCAGCAGCACCTGCTGGTGGAACGTAAATAACCGATACGGTTGCGCCAGTCGCATCACGTGCATCTTTCACGTTAGCGTAAATAGGCACACCTTCGAAGTCCTCGCCTGCACGACGTGGGTTCACGCCAGCTACAAACGCTTCTTTACCGTTACCGTATTCACGACACATACGTGTGTGAAATTGACCGGTTTTACCTGTAATACCTTGAGTAATAACTTTGGTATCTTTATTAATCAGAATCGACATTGAAAAATCCCTTCCTGTACTTATTTGGCGGCGGCAACGACTTTAGTGGCTGCTTCAGCCATCGTGTCGGCACTGATGATAGGCAAGCCGGATTCAGCCAGCATTTTCTTGCCCAACTCTTCGTTGGTACCTTTCATACGTACAACCAGAGGTACGTTCAGGTTTACAGCCTTGCATGCTGTGATCACGCCTTCGGCGATAACGTCACAACGCATAATGCCGCCGAAAATGTTTACCAGGATGGCTTTAACGTCTTTGTTAGCCAACATGATTTTGAACGCTTCGGTTACTTTCTCGGCTGTAGCGCCACCACCTACGTCCAAGAAGTTGGCAGGTTCGCCGCCAAACAGCTTGATGGTGTCCATCGTAGCCATCGCCAAACCGGCACCGTTTACCAAGCAACCAATGTTGCCGTCCAACTGAATGTAGGCCAGATCAAATTTGCTAGCTTCGATTTCAGCAGGATCTTCTTCGTCCAGATCGCGGAACTCAAGAATGTCATCGTGACGGAACAGCGCGTTGCTATCAAAGTTGAACTTAGCGTCCAAAGCGATAATGTCGCCTGAGCCTGTCAGAATCAATGGGTTGATCTCAGCCAGTTCTGCGTCTGTGTCTGTGTACACTTGGTACAGTTTTTGGAACTCAGCAACCGCTTTCTCGATGGAAGCATCAGGCACACCAATACCACGAGCCAACTTAGCTGCTTGCTCGTTGGTCAGGCCAACTGCTGGGTCTACGAATTCTTTCAAAATGGCGTCAGGGTTACGCTCGGCCACTTCTTCAATTTCCATACCGCCCTCTGCGGAAGCCATCACGGCAACGCGCTGAGTAGCACGGTCGGTAACAATACCAACGTAGTATTCTTTCTTGATGTCCGCGCCTTCTTCTACCAGCAAGCGACGTACTTTCTGACCTTCAGGACCAGTTTGGTGTGTTACCAACTGCATACCCAATATCTCGTCAGCGATTTGACGCACTTCGTCCATGGAGCGGGCCAGCTTAACGCCGCCGCCTTTACCACGGCCACCAGCGTGAATCTGAGCTTTAACAACCCATACTGGGCCGCCCAACTCTTCAGCCACTGCAACGGCTTCATCTACCGAGAAAGCAGGTTTTCCGCGGGGAACCACTACTCCGTATTTTCTTAGCAGGGCCTTACCCTGATATTCATGAATTTTCATTGATTACCTGTCAGTCTTAAAAAAACACAAAAAAAACTTTGCCTACATCCACCACCGTTGACTACTCTGGTACAACTTCTGTGTGTTCTGCTGCCTCGTACCACTTAGGGTAAAACATTTTGACTACGTCGCCGGAACGTCGTAATGCATGGCAGCCATCAATTTGAAACGGCCGCTGCTGTGAGTCTTCTGGCTCGTCATCTTGCTTGGCTCGCGCCTCTTTCACCATGGACTGAATCGCAACGGTTGGCAAAATATCCGTCAGTTCAGTCATGTGTGTACAGCCAGAGGTACGAGACATAATTTCTCTTACCGAACGTTTAAAGCCTTTCACCAAGCTTAATCCTATGAGCTTGCGGTACGCATCAGCAATACCGGTGCAATGGTTACGATAAGGCGCTGCCCCATACGTTGCCACTACATCCTGAATGACATAATTTTTATCGATGGTGACACGCATCAACATATGATGCACCGGATCGCCTGCTTCATGCACACCGCTTTCGGACATTTTCGATGGAAAATCATAGGCTTTGGTGTCCATGATTTCTGCTTCGATGTCTAACATCCCATCCTCACGCGCAAACGCTTGCGCATGATAAGTACGGGTATGTAGAGGACTACGCGGTATCGTTGACGGTGGAAGCGACATCTCTCACCAAGGGTAAAAAAATAACGGTTAACGCCCCAGTATACCGCAGCTAAATAGTAGGGCATAAAAAATGGAGCCAATAAATTCACAGGCTGATGCGTTCCCAGCAAGCACACGGCTGAGATCCCTCTGTATTCTTACCCATAGCTGTTTCACTGACGTGAAATGGGGGCCTAGTTGGGCCCCCATCTTTATGCATCACGCCTCTATTGCTACTTGAGGCTGTTTGCTATGTTTATTACGGTAGTCTGCTAGGAACTTAGCCATGCGCTCAATCGCTTCACGCAGATCAGGTTCATGGGGCAGGAACACCATACGGAAATGATCCGGGTGCGGCCAGTTAAAGCCCGTACCTTGCACTAACATCACACGCGTTGCCTCTAGCAGTTGCAAGAAGAATTGGCGGTCATCTTTGATAGGGTAAACTTCCGGATCCAGACGCGGGAACATATACAGCGCCGCTTGTGGCTTAACGCAAGTCACCCCCGGAATTGCCGTAATCAGTTCATACGCCAAATCACGCTGACGGCGTAAACGCCCACCCTCACCCACAAGATCCGCAATACTTTGGTAGCCACCCAACGCTGTTTGTATGGCCCATTGCCCTGGCACATTGGCGCACAGACGCATATTGGCCAGCATATTTAGGCCTTCGATATAGTCAGCACCTGCTTGCTTATCACCGGAAATAACCAACCAGCCCGCTCTATAACCACATGCCCTATAGCTCTTGGACAGCGAGTTAAATGTCAGTGTCAGCACATCAGGAGCTAGACTCGCCAAGGCAGTATGCTTCACATCGTCATACAGCACTTTGTCGTAGACTTCGTCGGCCAAAATCACCAGATTGAACTCGCGCGCAATATCTACAATGCCCTTCAGCACTTCATCCGAGTACAACACCCCTGTAGGGTTATTCGGATTGATGACCACAATACCTTTGGTACGCGAGTTAATTTTGGAGCGTATATCAGCCAAATCAGGAATCCAGCCATTGGCTTCATCACACAAGTAGTGAACAGCCGTCCCTCCGGACAAACTGGTCACAGCCGTCCACAATGGGTAATCAGGCATAGGCAACAGCAACTCATCGCCATCATCCAGCAAAGCGTTAGTCGCCATAGCGATCAGATCAGAGGCACCATTTCCCAAGTAAACATCTTCCAGCGTCACGCCCTCAACACCTTGTGCTTGGGTGTAATGCATCACCGCTTTACGCGCCGCAAAAATACCCTTGCTGTCGGAGTAACCGGCTGAATTAGGCAGATTACGGATCATGTCTTGTTGGATTTCTGCAGGAGCGTCAAAGCCAAACACAGCCAGATTGCCGATATTGAGCTTAATAAGCTGCTGGCCTTCTTCCTCCATTTGCTTAGCCCTATCCATAATAGGGCCGCGAATGTCATACAAGACGTGAGCCAACTTACTCGATTTACTGATCGTTCTCATGAACGGTTTTCCTTGGAAAATAGGTGCGTCATAAGGCATCAACAACTGGGCACACCATCATCAAAACCATACATAGCAAGGTCGGCATGACTTGCCATATGGGATTAGGTAACCACCGATGCGTAACAAACAATGATAGCACCAGACAAGGACTATCTGGCAGCCGTCTGAACAGTGTCAAAGAGGCTTTTTTGCTTAAATACATCACATGCAGCCACTAGGGAAACGGCGGTCAATTTCAAAGGCTTTTTTTGCTATTCAGTTGCCATGGAAAAGCCCCATTAAAATAATGGGGCTTTCTATGATGACTAGGATAGGTGGAACCGAGTATCCACCCGCTCACCACTGGGTTCTGGCTCATTGATGGTACTTGCCACCACCTCCATTTCTACCGTATCACCCAACGTAAAGGCCGATACATACGCCACCAACTCATCAGACTGTGTACGCAAAGCGGTAGCGGCCTCGCTAGTTTGCTCTACCAGCATCACGTTTTGATGCGTAGTATCGTCCATGAGGGTAATAGCTTGGTTAATCTGGCTTAAGCCCAGCGACTGTTCTTGGCTAGCACTGGCGATTTCGCGTATTAAGGTAGACATACGCTCGTTATTGGTCACGATATCATGCATGGTGTCGCCCGCCACTCCCACCAAGCCTGCTCCGTGACTCACGACTTGGGCTGAACTTTCTATCAGCAGCTTCACCTCGTGCGCCGCGCTAGACGAGCGTTGCGCCAAGGCACGCACTTCAGACGCCACCACAGCAAAACCTCTGCCCTGCTCGCCTGCTCGTGCAGCCTCTACTGCGGCGTTTAACGCCAAAATATTGGTTTGAAAAGCAATGCTGTCGATAATCCCCACAATGTCAGAAATTTTCTGGGATGACGCTGAAATTTGCTCCATCGTAGAAATCACGCTACCCACGGTGTCACCACCACGACGAGCGGCATCGGCAGCTTGATCAGCAACATCTTCAGCCTCTTGCGCGTTGGCAGCATTCTGATGCACCGTGCTATTTAGCTCTTCCGTGGCCGCCGATGTCTCTTGCAGTGAGCTTGCTTGCTGGTCGGTTCTATCTGACAGCAATAACGAACTATCGGCCACGTGGTTAGTAACCTCAGAAATAGCCGCAGCACTACGTGTAATGCGTGAAATCAATAGGCGCAAATTGTGCTGCATGGTGCGTATTTGTTGCAGCAACTGCGTGATTTCGTCCGCGCCATCGGTATGCACAGAACGGCTTAAATCACCTTTAGCAATGGCTTGCGCCGCCACGTTTACCTCTGAAAACCCTTTGGTCAATCTACGTAAAGTCAGCAGCAAAATAATGGTAACTGGTAACGCTCCCAGTAAAGCAATAGCCGCAAACAGCATCAGCCCTTGGTTATAGCGTCGTTCCGCATGCTTTACCTCTTGATCTGCTTGGGCCATTTGGTAGTACTGCAACCCTTGTAAAGCAGTCACAGCAAACTCACCCTCGGTGCGTCCACCCTTTAAAAATGCTTGCATGACTTCCGGTGCAAAGTTCCCTTTCTCAAGTTGACCTACGGCTTGTTCTAACACTTTGCGCCACTCGGCTTGGGCTTTGGTCGACTGTTCTAACAGCTGCAATTCGTCTTGATCTTGTATGCGCTCCAGCAACCACTGACGTATTTCACCATTGCGCTGCATATTCACCCACACATCATCCAAGTGCATAGAGGTGGGATGGTCATGCAAGGCATGCAACGGGCCATTTGGATCATGTTGAAACGCCAACAACACGCTTTGTCGGGTGTTGTAGACATTGCGCACCATGTTGTCCACCTGTGACATCGTACTCATGCGCGTTTGATACACCGTTTCCAAGCTTTCCTTGGATTGCATCAACCCCCAGATACCCGCACCCATGGCTAAGACAAATACACACCAAAACACCCAGATGGTGACCCAGAACCGACGAATTAAACTAAACCTATTTAGAAACATGCGCGTACTACCAACAAAAGAAAACCAATCATGCCCAGCTCATCAGATCGATCTTAGGCGTAATGGCCACCGTTCACTCAGCTAACATGATGACAAAAGCACGCGCTATTCATAAATTTCAAGCATAAAGAAACGCCATGCGTCTGCACGCATGGCGTAAGAAACTACGCTGCAAATAGCCTATTAGCCTAATCGCAGCTCTTGAGCTGCTGCAACCATGGTTTGCAACGCCTTAGTGGTTTCTGGCCAGCCTCGGGTTTTCAACCCACAATCCGGGTTCACCCATAAACGCTCAGCCGGTAAACGTTTAGCCGCTTTACGCATCAACGCTACCATCCACGCCTGATCCGGAATATTAGGCGAGTGAATGTCATACACGCCTGGGCCTATATCATTGGGGTAGTGGAAGTTTTCAAACGCTTCCAATAGCTCCATGTTAGAGCGTGAGGTTTCTATGGTGATCACATCGGCATCCATGGCTGCAATAGCCTTAATGATGTCGTTAAATTCGGAATAGCACATATGCGTGTGTATCTGTGTGTCGCTGGCAATGTTGCTGGTAGAAATACGGAAGCAATCCACCGCCCACGCTAAGTAAGCATCCCAATCCGCTTTGCGCAGTGGCAAGCCTTCACGTATGGCTGGCTCGTCTATTTGAATGACTTTGACGCCCGCTGCTTCTAGGTCGTGCACCTCATCACGTAGCGCCAACGCCAATTGCCTGCACGTGTCGGAGCGGGGTTGATCATCGCGCACAAAAGACCACTGCAACATGGTGACGGGGCCGGTTAGCATCCCTTTCACCGGCTTAGTCGTCAATGACTGTGCGTACTCAGACCACGCCACCGTCATGGGAATGGGGCGCAATACATCACCAAAAATAATAGGCGGCTTCACACAACGAGAGCCATAGCTTTGCACCCAACCATTTTGAGTAAACGCAAAACCACCCAGTAGCTCACCAAAATACTCAACCATGTCGTTACGCTCGGCTTCGCCATGCACCAACACATCTAAGCCCACCTCTTCTTGGAAACGAATAACGCGCTCTATCTCTGCTCGTATTCCTTTTTCATAGGCAGTGTCACTTAACGAGCCCGAACGCCATTCGCTGCGCAACTTACGGATTTCTTGGGTTTGAGGGAACGAACCTATAGTCGTCGTAGGAAATGCAGGTAAATTCAAACGTGCTTGTTGAGCTGCGATACGCGTCGCAAAAGGCTCACGATCACGTTTCAGTGTCCCCAGCTTTTCTACACTCGCTGCTACTTTGGGATTATGGGTACGCGATGATTGCGTACGCGTTACCAGCGCATGGCGCTGTGCAGCCACACTGGCCTCGATAGCGGCATCCGCATTACCCTCTACCAAAGCTCTCAACCACTGTAATTCTTGCAGTTTTTGCGTCGCAAAAGACAACCAACTGTAGAGTTCAGCATCCAAGCCTTCTTCACTCTCTAGGTCTACCGGCACATGCAATAACGAACATGAAGGTGCTAACCACAACCGCTCGTCCAACTCCGCTTTTAAGGGCTTAAGTACTGCAGCAGCCTTATCCAAATCGGTACGCCAAATGTTGCGACCATTAATCACACCTACGGACAACACCTGCCTACTGGATAACTGCGCACGTACGGCTGCAAGTTGTTCAGGCGCACGTACCGCATCAATATGTACACCCGCCACAGCTAACCCCTGCAATACCGACACGTTATCGCGCAAGCCGTCAAAGTACGTGGCTAACAATAGCTTCACGCCACTACGCTCTAACGAGGCATACACTCCCTTAAAGGCATCACGCCATTCTGCAGGTAAATCTACGGCCAAAATGGGTTCATCAATTTGCACCCACTCCACACCCAGCGCATTAATGCGTGCCAACACCTCTTGGTACACCGGCACCAAGGCAGACAGCAACTCCAGCTTAGCCGCATCTGCAGCACCTTCAGTATAGGCATCGCCTTTGGCTAGCCACAGCCATGTCAGTGGGCCTGGAATCACAGGTTTCACTGTATAGCCTTGCTCAATAGCTTCTTCTATTTGCTCCAACAGCGCCGTACGTGCCACACGGAAACGTTGTCCCGGTGCAATTTCTGGAACGATGTAGTGGTAGTTGGTATCAAACCATTTGGTCATTTCACATGCCGCTGCTGGCTTACCTTGCGGGGCACGACCACGCGCCATCCTAAATAAGGTGTCCAAATCCACCTCTGACGCCGCTGCATGTTCAAAACGTGCAGGCACAGCCCCCAGCAAACACGTCCATTCTAAAATTTGGTCATACCAAGCAAAGTCCCCCACGGGGATCAAGTCCAGACCGGCTGCTTTTTGCAACGCCCAATGACGTGCACGTAACGCTTTACCGGTTTGCAACAAAGCCTCTTGAGACAGCTCATTTGCCCAATATGCTTCCACAGCACGTTTCAGCTCACGCTGCTTACCAATACGAGGAAAACCCAAGTTATGAATCACTGTCATTTGATGCCTACCCATAGTCGTGTTTGCAGTAAAAATTCGTCAACCCATGCATTGTGCCTGTACAATTCAATGAAAAAAAATCAAATACACCATCATTAGAATGAGTAAATTTCATGTTTAGTGTTTACAACTGCCATGCTTGAGATACGTCATCTGGAAACGCTTTGCGCCATACGCGATACGGGAAGTTTGCAAGAAGCCGCCGAGCGACTTTATGTCACCCAATCGGCCTTATCACACCAAATCCGTGATCTAGAGGTTAGGCTTAAACTCAAACTGCTTAATCGTCGTACTCGCCCTGCCCGCCTAACCACTGCCGCCTTACGTATAGTGAGTTTGGCTGACGATGTACTACCTCGCATTAAACACACCGAGCGCGAACTGCAACGCCTGTCGGCCGGGCGCACTGGCCGGCTACACGTTGCCATTGATTGCCACTCGTGCTTTCAGTGGTTGATGCCGGCGTTAGACAAATTTAGGCAGGACTGGCCTGACGTAAGCCTAGACTTATCGGCTGCCTTTTCCTTTGCCCCCTTGCCAGCACTACTGCGCGGCGATTTAGATGTGGTGATCACGTCTGATCCCAAAGACTTACCGGGCGTGAATTACGTGCCACTATTTAGATACGAACTGGTATTGGCAGTCAGCTCTGGCCACCCTCTGGCACAATATCGCTACGTTGTGCCTGCACAGCTTAGCGACCAAACGCTGATTAGCTATCCCGTTGAACGCAATAGGTTGGATATCTTTACCCAGTTTCTAGACCCGGCCGATGTAGAGCCTTTGCATATACGTCAAGCCGAACTCACCCCCATGATCATGCAGCTAGTAGCCAGCCACCGGGGTGTTACGGCCTTACCAAACTGGGCATTATCTGAATTTGCGCATTCCGGTTGGTTGCGTACGAGTAAATTGGGAGAACATGGGATATGGCGCAATTTATATGCTGCCATGCGTGATGAAGATCACGACTCAGATTACATACAGGCGTTTTTAACGCAGGCCAGAAAAACCTGCTTTGCCACGCTAAACAATATTGAAGAAGCCTACCCCGTAAGTTTCTAGTAATCGTCTAGGTCTATATCCCCTGCTTTCACCGCATCCAAAATGCGGTGCAGCGTGCTTAATGCAAACCCCCTAGACACCAAAAAACGGGCTTGCTTAGCGTAAGCTTTTTGATCTTCGGGTAAATGGCCAAACTTTCTGAACCACACCTCTACCGCCCGCTCGAACTCGGTTCCGCGTAGTTCCTCGGCAAGTAAGGTGATGTCTTCTTGCGCTACACCGCTTTGCTTTAATTCTTGTACGATGCGCTGTGTGCCGTGTTTAGAAGCACGTCTACTGACCAAACTTTGTGCAAAACGCGTATTGGATAGCCACTTTTCGCGCTCTAGCAGATCTAGCAGCTCGGTAATTTCATCTTCGTCTTGACTATGACGTGCCAACTTACGTTGCAGCTCTAGCCTAGAGTGCTCGCGCCTAGAAAGGAAATCTATAGCACGCGCTTTCAGGGACGGCCCCTGAGGCTCCTTACGTTGTGCACGTTCGGCGCGCTCAGCGGGGTCCGTTTCGAACTCATCGTCCCAGTCAGACATTACTCGGCATCTGGCTCGGGAGTACCTTCAGCAACCTCTTCTTCTGTAGGCACAAACTCGGTCACAGCAACCAGTGCTACGCCAAACTTATCACGCACTTTATTTTCGATCTCAAGAGCCAAAGCAGGATGCTCACGCAAGAAATCACGTGCATTATCTTTACCTTGGCCAATACGCGTACTACCGTAGCTGTACCATGCACCAGCTCTATCCAAAATACCTGCTTGTACGCCCAAGTCGACAATTTCGCCTTCGCGGGAAATACCACCACCGTACATGATGTCGAATTCTGCCTGTTTGAATGGTGGTGCGACTTTATTTTTCACCACTTTCACACGGGTTTCGTTACCCACCACTTCGTCGCCACGTTTGATGGAGCCAATACGACGAATATCTAAACGTACCGAAGCGTAAAACTTCAACGCATTACCACCTGTAGTGGTTTCGGGGTTACCGAACATCACGCCGATTTTCATACGGATCTGGTTAATGAAGATCACCATGCAATTGGCGCGCTTAATTGTAGCGGTCAACTTACGTAGTGCTTGACTCATTAAGCGTGCTTGCAAACCAGGCAAGGAGTCACCCATATCGCCTTCGATCTCGGCTTTAGGGGTAAGCGCTGCAACCGAGTCAACCACGATCAAATCCACCGAACCGGAACGTACCAGAGCTTCGGTGATTTCTAGGGCCTGCTCACCAGTATCAGGCTGGGAAATCAGTAGGTCGCTTAGGTTTACGCCTAACTTAGAGGCGTATTGCACATCAAGGGCATGCTCAGCATCGACGAATGCACATGTACCACCCAGTTTTTGCATTTCAGCAATAACTTGCAACGTTAAGGTAGTTTTACCGGAGGATTCTGGCCCATAGACCTCGATCACACGGCCACGTGGCAAGCCACCTACGCCCAGTGCCAAGTCCAAGCCCAATGAGCCGGTAGAACAAACCTGAATGTCGTGCTCAATCTGGTTATCGCCATAACGCATGACCGAGCCTTTGCCGAATTGTTTTTCGATTTGAGACAAGGCGGCTGCCAACGCTTTGGCGCGTTCTGCCGATACCGCTTTACTGCGCTTATCGTCCATGGGGTAATCCTTCAAAGAGAGGCATGAAATTCAAAAAAATATTATACTGTATAAATAAACAGATATCCAGTATTACGCCACACCGAATACAGTCTGTATTTCTGTTGCAGCATACAACGCAGAACTTGCTATACCTATGCTAGGCACAGTACTAAGCCGTGCGATATTGTACGTATACGCGTTGCTCTATCGTTGCCTAATCACGAAATCAGCCATTAAAACACAAGCCCGCTCTTTATGCCTATGCGTGGACTTTTTCACCTGACAGCCTGAAAAATACGCGTACAATCCATTCATCTCATTCATTAACCTGCACCCATAGCAGGCATCACTTTCTCAACAAAGACACTTGCACATGTGGTTTAAAAATCTACGAATTTTCCGCCTCTCCCCCGAGTGGGACTACACTGCAGACACGCTAGAAGCAGCACTGCAAGAACATGCTTTTCAACCCGGTACTAGCCAAGATCCTCTGAGCCTAGGTTGGGTTGCGCCACGCGAAGGCGAAGGCTTGGTACATGCATTAAATGACCAATTCTTAATTTGCCTGCGTAGCGAGAAAAAACTACTACCTAGTACAGTGATCAATCAGGTAGCACGCGCTAAAGCTCGCGATCTAGAAGCCGAACAAGGCTACAAACCTGGTCGCAAACAAATGCAAGAAATCAAAGAGCAGGTCATCACCGAGCTAATGCCTCGTGCATTTAGCATCGCCCGTGATACCCGTATTTGGATTGACACCAAAAACCTATGGTTGGTTGTAGATGCCGCATCGGCTGCAACCGGTGATGAAGTTATGGGGTTACTGGCCAAAAGCCTGAATCCTTTCCCTGTGTTGCCGCTGTACACCGAGCTTTCCCCTGGCTCAGCCATGACCTCATGGTTGCTGGAAGACGAAGCCCCTTCAAACTTCAGCATCGACCAAGACACCGAACTGCGCTCTACTAGCGAAAGCCGTGCCGTGGTTCGTTACGTGCGCCATAGCGCTGAACCTGACGAACTTCGTCGCCATATTGAGTCTGGCAAGCAATGCACACGCTTGGCACTCACTTGGGACGATCGCATTTCTTTTGTACTGACCGATGGCCTTGAGCTTAAACGCGTAGCCCCACTGGATGTACTAAAAGAGCAAAACGAAGTAATGGCCGGCGATGAGGCCGAGCTGTTCAATTCAGACATGACGCTGATGACTGCCGAACTGACTAAGCTGTTTGATGATTTACTCAACGCCTTGGGCGGCGAAAAGAAAGTCGTTTAAGCACGTTGCTTGTATAAAAAAGGGCACCAGTAGGTGCCCTTTTTGTTTAGTACATACCGTGGAAAACGGCATCCTCTGGTCCAATGTGTGATGGAGGACTCCATGTCACATCGCGCATAGAATGCTGCACTAAGTTCTCTACCCCCAGCAACACCGCAAAAATCGCCATACGCACCGGAATACCGTTATCTGCTTGACGGAAAATGGCTAGTCTAGGGTCATCGTTTAGATCTACGCTTAGATCGTGCGCCCCTTCACGGCTATCTCTAGGTAGTGGGTGCATCACAATAACGTTCTCATCGCAGTACTGATCGATCAGCGCTTTGGACACTTGGAAGTCTGCGGTATAACCTTCTAGCTGCTCATCCGAGAAACGCTCTTTCTGTACACGTGTAGCGTAGATAACATCAGCACCTTTGACATCCGCTAAATCGTGCGACTGTTCGATCACATGGTTGCCCAGTTTTGCCACATGTTCAATGATGTCTTCTGGCATTTCTAAGCCCAATGGGGAAATCAAGGTGAACTTCAAACCACGATACAACGCCAATAGCTTCAACAACGAGTGCACCGTACGGCCATACTTCAAATCGCCAGTCATGACGATATGAGCGCCATCTAGCAATTTACCCAAGCGTGAAAACTCAGTCAGAATGGTGTACAAATCCAGCAATGCTTGGCTAGGGTGCTCACCCGCACCGTCACCACCGTTCACCACAGGAATATTGGTGGCACGCGCAAATTCAGCGACCGAACCTTGTTCTGGATGGCGAATCACCATGGCATCCACATAACCACTCATCACACGGCTGGTGTCGTAAATAGACTCGCCCTTTGCCATGGAAGAAAAGGTAAAACCTGTGGTGTCACACACCGATCCACCCAAACGGCAAAATGCCGCACCAAAACTCACACGCGTCCTAGTACTGGCTTCAAAAAACAGGTTACCCAGCACTGCGCCTTCTAGCACGCGAGATACTTTTTGACGTCTGGCTATAGGCTGCATTAAGTCGGCAACACGAAACAGCTCTTCTACAGACTCACGACCAAACTGTTCTACCGACAGCAATTGGTGTTTGCCACCTACTGCAATACGGTCACGCAATGGGCCAGACTGTACGCTCTGCGCATATTTATTCAGTAGCGATTCGTTTTCTACAATTTCCGTCACGAAACGCAGCACCACTTCAGGCATGGATCGGAACTCTTGCGACCCTTCAGGCAACAACCAGGTATCCAACGCACGGCGCTTAACACCTACACGAGCTGCAAATACATCTCTGGTTAAATTCAGACGACGCATTGCATCGCGCAAAAACACTTGTTGAGAAACGGCCATCATGAGCTCCATTAACTATACGCAATGCGCACATTTTATAATCAAACCACGAAGGAACAAGCGTTTTTTACACGAACTACGGTTTTTGTAGGCGGAAACAAACAGCCCAGATAGCACTACGCCCCGAGTGGCGTATAGACACCATCGGGGCGTTGCTAGTCCTACTGAACTACAGCCTATTATTTACGGGCTGGAGCCTGAGTAGGAGCAGGTGCTGCATCGCCAGCAATAATGCGTGCGGCAGTTACTGCGTTTTGTTCGCTACCCACCATAAATACCAGACGGTTGCTGGTAATAGGCTCGGAATAGCCAGGAACAGCCAACAAGGTGCCATCTACTACCAGTGCCAGACGTTTACCTGGGTTGGCGGAAGTGACTTTGGTGGTAGTAGCAATAGCTTGCTCACTCATATCCAATGCCAACAAACCATCACCAGCTTCGCTACGACCAGCCTCTACACCTACAAAGTCTTCCAATGCCAAAAAGGCTTCAGGCTCTAGATACAGATTACTGTTTTCACCTATTTGTACTGTGACCCAACCTTCGCGCGGTTGTGTATCAGCAAGGAAAATCAGTACTGGGGACATCTGCTGTGCATTTTGCTCCTGTGCACCACCCACTGGCTGCTGACCAGACGCTGCCGGCGCTGTCGTAGTTGGGGCGATAGGAGTGTTAGCATCTGCATCCGTATTCTGCGGTACAGTTTGGCACGCAGCCAATGCCAACAAACCAATTGGAGCAAGGGTACGGCTCATCCAGAGCTTCACGGACATGGCTTTTCCTCTCTAAGTAAATATATGTCGGGAGTGTAGCAGCATACTACGTTACCTAACATGATTAAATGTTAATTCTAATTAATGGGCGCGCGAATTTGCAGTGTGACTGTATCTTGCACAACGCCCTCCGAATCCAACAATTCCACTGTAACCCTGCCGGGTTGTACAGGCCACCATACTTCTGAACCACGGTCAAAATCTCGACCATTTACACGCCAATAAAGCTGACTTCCTCCCCTAGCGCGTAACGGCAGCAATTGATGCTGCCTGGGGATATCCGGATCAAAGGCCAAAATACTGCCTGATGCAGGCGACACAATGCGCGCCCGCCCTTGCTGAACGACGGTTGTGTTCGTTGTCGTTAAGCGAATTATCTCTTGCTCTGTACCCGCCAAAAAGTACTCTGTACGATCTGCTTCCGGTACACCATCAAAATGTATCACTCGTGCCACCACGCCCGTAGGCATGGCGGGCGGTATAGATAAATCGTTATCGTGCAAAGCACGCATCATGCTATGCCAGATGGGGGCAGCCCCCGTGACGCCAGACACATTACGCATGGGCGAACCATCACTATTTCCTACCCACACTCCTACGGTATAACGATCACTAAAACCTATAGCCCAGTTATCACGCATATCTTTACTGGTGCCCGTTTTTACCGCAGCCCAAAAAGGTAGGCTTAACGCGCTGTCTAACCCAAAGGTGTAGGACCTAGCTTGCCTATCAGCCAAGATATCGGCAATTACCCAACTGGCATCTGCCGCCAAGACCTGCTTACAGTTCACCGTTGCTGTGGTATCGCTAGGCACAAAACGCACAGGGCTATAACAACCGCCATTCGCCAGCGCCCTATAGGCATTTGTTAACGATAACAAATCCACATCAGCACTGCCCAGCGCCAAACTGAAACCATAATGTTCTGTAGCTTTGTCTAACGGCAAACCCAAAGCACGCAAATGGCTCGCAAAGCTTTCTACCTGCACCATTTCCAGCGTACGCACCGTGGGAATATTCAGTGACGATGCCAACGCCGTACGCACACTCACCCAGCCTGAAAATTGCTGGTCATAATTTTGCGGCACATACAACCCGCTAGCCGTCGCCAGATTTAAGGGGGAATCATCTAACAGCGACGCGGCTGTTAAGCGCTTCTCGGCGATGGCTTGGGCATACAAAAAGGGTTTTAACGTAGAACCTGCCTGGCGCCTGGCGCGTGCATGATCCACTTCAACGGCTGCAGAACCTGAACTCGCCCCTACATACGCCAGCACTTCCCCGCTGCGATTATCAAGCACCACCACAGCCGCATCACTGACGCGTGCCACATTTAAGGTTTGCAGTGTAGTATCTACAGCCCTATTGGCTTGCGCCTGCAAGGCGGCATCTATACTGCTTTTGATCTGTGACGTATCTGCGGTCAGCCCTTGGTTTTGCAGAAGCCGTGCATAATGGCGTGCTGCCTGCGGCTGATCCCACATAGGTGCTTGCATTCTGGATAGCGCCGCAGCCAATACATAGCCTAACGAGCCACATTGATCCGCTCTACCCATGCTCAACAACAATGAACACGCGCGCTGTTGCAACACTGATGCCGACGCATTTGGGGCACGTAGCATAGCTGCTGCTAACGCCGCTTCACTGTTATTTAAGGCGCTGGCTTGTTTCTGAAATAGCACACGGGCTACCGCATCTATGCCCACTAACTCGCCCCTAAATGGGGCCAGATTAAGATAGGCCTCTAGAATTTCCGCCTTAGTGAGCAAAGACTCTAGCTGATACGCCGCATAGGCTTGATCCAACTTACCCTGCCACGAGCGACGCTGCACAGTTGGGCGTTCACTTAGCCCCATCAAATCGGCTAACTGCATGGACAGCGTAGACGCCCCCCTATGCACGCGTTGATCCCACAACTGATCCCACGCGGCATTAGCGACGGCTAGCCAATCTACCCCACCATGCTCAAAAAACCGTTGGTCTTCAGATGCCAGTACGGCGCGCTGTAAGGCCGGCGATATCTGCGACAAAGCTAGCCAATCACCACGACGCTGCTGAAAATCCACACGCAGCGCTTGCAGCGGTACGCCCGCTTTATCTTGCACCACCAGTTCTGAGGCTGGGTGTTGTTCCCGCAATTCTTGCAGGTCAGGATAACGCGCTGCACTGCTGGTTGACAGCATTACAGCGCTTACCCCTACCATCCATAAAACGCGTTTTTTCACCTTATTTTGCTTCACCAATCACCATAGGTGCGTTGGGCTGCAACGCATGCGTTTCAGGTTCATACAATGCTTCCACTTTGGTATCTGGCAACACAAACTCACCCGCCGTGTTTAGACGCACTTGATACTCAAGTTGATGCTTACCTGCAGGCAGATTCTCGTAGTAAGCCTGATAGGCATCAAAGCGGCGCTCTACGTAATTTGGCCACATACCGTTTTGCTCGGTACCCGCTGCTTCAATCGCCGAGTCACGACCCAAACCGCTACCCAGAATCATCGCACCAGGTGGCACAGGATCGTTCACCGCAGTCCAACCTGCAGCGGCATTCACATCAATAGTCAGGCGTACTTTATACACATCGCCCACTGTCCACTCGCCTTTCACAGCTTGGGTCACAGGAATCACTTCGCGTTTGACTGAATAGCCTGCCATGATTGGCTTGGCTGTAGGCACAGCCGCTTGCAAACGAATCAACGCCCACACATCGCCAGCACCTTCTTGCTGTACTTGCAGTGGCACTTGCGTTTCAGGCCAGTTCAATTGTTGGCTGTAGCTACGTGAGTCTTTACCGTTTACCGTTGCCCAGTTCACCATGCGTGTTTTTTCGCCTAGGCTTAACAAGGCCATGCCTTCTGCAGGCTGCACTTGCTGCGCCAACAGCGCGATAGACTGCCATGCTTGCACGTTGTCAGTAGTGCTTTCCCAATGACCTTTGCTTTGCATGTTGATCAACGCCTGCAACAACAGCGGCACATCGTCTTCCCAACTTGGTTGCTGCTGAGCCCAGACTAATAAACGCGCTTGTGCCGTCACAGGACTACGCATCAACCACCACTGGTAATCCGTTTCGTTCACGCGCAGGCTGCTGCCTCGTGTGACCAAACGGGTGCGCAATACATCGATGGCTTTGGCTTTTTGCTCTGCCACATTCGCGATACCCGGCACACGATCCAGCACACTTAACCAATCCAGAATGCTTTCTACAGGCCAGTTTTGCGGTTCAATGGTGATGCTATCCAACATAGAAGCGGTAGCCGTTTGGTAACGCGACAAGGTTTCTATCATCATCAACTGGCGCAAAGCCCGTTGCTCGGGTGACAACCACGTTTCACGTGAGGTATGGCCCAGCACTACATTACGCAAACCTTGCAGTAATTGTGCTTGCATGGTGTTGGGCAAACCAAAGTCACTGTTGCGCTGCTTAGCATCATCCGACAAGTTCAGAATATATGCGGTAAGCACTGGACTACCACTCAACATAGGGCTTGGGAAATAACGCAGCAACTGATCTGGCGAGATATATGCTGCCGAGCCCAACGTTAACTGCTGCCACAACTCGGTATCGTCCAACGCCACTGCCTTAGACATCTGCTGTTCGTAGCAAGTGTACGGATAACGCTGGAACCACAAGCGCACGTCAGGCAAATCAGAGGACAAGCCCGATTGCAGTTCAATGGCAATACCACCTAAGTACTGGCCAGCACTGTCACGCAACGCACCTTCAGGGGTACGTAGCTGCGCATCATAGGCTTTACCTTCTTTCACCAAAGCCCAGAAACCTTGCTGAGTTTGCACAGGGATAGCGGGTCTTACCACTTGGGTCACGGTCAGCGCATCACGTGTAGACGGCTGTGCCGCATCGTGTGCTTCAATATTCCACGTAATCTTGGCATCACCAGCCCCCGCCAAACCAGCAGGCACCTCTACTGCCCACTGTACCGTTTGTGCACGGCCAGCGGCCAAGGCCACTTCCTGTGACGCTAAGGCTACGGGTTTAGCTTGGCCTTCCCACTGCATGGATGCATTCAACACCAATGTACGATCTTGCTCGCTGCTGTTACGCACGGTGAATGTAGCCTGATAGCTGTCACCATTGCGTACCACCTCTGGCAAGCCCGAGATCAACTGCACATCTTGAGTCACCAAAATCGTAGCGCTTCCTGTACCAAAGCGCTGCTCGCCATATTCAGCAATGGCCACCAGCTTGAAGGCGGTTAATGAATCATTGAGTGGCACTTGTATATGCGCAATACCTTGATCATTCGTGCGCACTTCCCCCTTCCACAACAACAGGGTGTCTAGCAATTCACGCGTAGGGGCTTTACCACCACCGCCACCTGCGGGAATAGCTTTGCGACCATAATGCCTACGGCCTACCACCTCGGATTGTGCTGTAGCAGTATTCACCCCATACGCATGCGGTTGCAACATGGCTTTCACCACATCCCAACTGCGATTTGGTGACAGTTCCAGCAAGGCCTCGTCCACAGCGGCAAAGCTCATTAACGCACCTGCAGCAGGTTTGCCATCAGGTAACGTTACTTGCACTTCCACATCCACCGTTTCGCGTACGGCATAACGTGGCTGTGCGGGTTTTACTTCTACCTGCAGTTGGTTTTCATCGGTACGCACTTCAATCTCGGCCAACCCCAGTCGGTAGCTAGGCTTAGATAAGTCTACGGTTGCTGTTGGCGCTTGATATTCTGCGTCGCTATTGCTCCATGCGTCGTACCAGTCAAAGGGTTGTTTCCAGCCCCAACTAAAGAAAGACGTCCATGGCACACTGCGTAAACGACCACGTATCACCAACGCCGATACAAAGACGTTAGGACCCCATTCGGCCAACACCGGCAGTTTGATAACTGGGTTATCAGCAGAAACCTCCATAATTTCGTAGCCCAGCACACCTTCACGTTCTATGCTGACCAACACGGTCGCTTTTTCAAACGGCATACGAATCTGGAACTCAGCTTCTTCGCCTGGTGCCCAGACTTTCTTAGCAGGGATCAAATCAATACGATCATCGTTTT
>JBQELO010000022.1:30369-49511 GCA_052103955.1 Paenalcaligenes sp.
TCGCCTGGTGCCCAGACTTTCTTAGCAGGGATCAAATCAATACGATCATCGTTTTCGCCACCAAACCACAAGCGATCACCACCACTGACCCATACCGAGGTAGAAGCATCGGCTTTATTACCTGCAGCATCTACAGCTTCCGCCACAAGCACAACCTCGCCCGCCTGCTTAGGATCTATCTTGCATTCCAGCACACCTTGCTCGTTGGTGCTGCCTTTACACAATTGCCCTAAATCTTCCACTTGCTGCTGGTTATCGTAACTATAGAACCCACCCACCAAACGTTTACGCACCGACAAGGTTTTACGTACCTGTCCGCGCAACGTCATGGATTGACCCGAAATAGGCTGGCCTTGTGTGTCCAATGCCAGCAATTTCACGTTGTTCTTGCTGCCTTTGCTCATCCAACCATCAGCCTGTATGCCTGGCACTACTGCCGAAGGCCACACTACTGTAGTTTGGCTTAGTGTTTGAATAGCACCATTAGGATCGTGGAAGCTTGCCTCTACCAACCACTGCTGAGGTTTTTCATCCACTGGCACATCGCTTACCTGCACACGCGCGCCACCTTCCACATCCAACACCAATGCATGTTTGTTTAAGAACAGTTTTTGTTCGGAAGGTGCTGGGCTTTCTTCGTCGTAATTCGAGCTACGTACATTACCGAAGCTGTACTCCCCGTATTGCGAGAAGCTAGGGAAATACGGGCGAGACACAGCCGATACTGTCACTGGCAACGCACCAGCGGCACCGCCGTTCACGTAAGCCAACTGCAAATCGGTTTGCAATTGCTGTGGACGCACCATGCTAGGGTGATCGGAACCATCGCTAAGCTTGATGCTGCCTTTAATAAAGGGCAGCTTGAATTCTTCAATACGCAAACTACCTGTTTCATGCCAGCTATTGGAGCCGCTAAGCATGATCATGTATTCGCCCAACGGTGCATTTTTAGGCAAATCAAAACTGGAGTACGCACGAGCACCACCATCACCACTAGACCAGCGCAGTGGTTGCTCAAAGCTTTCACCAGAGCCGTAATGCGTTAACTGCACCGTTTCCGGCAAGCTGCTAAAGCTTGGGTTTTCTAAACCGTTACGCGTTTGTTCGCGCAATAAGTGCTTCATGTGCACGGTTTCACCCGCACGGAATAACGAGCGGTCTAAAACGGTATGTGCAATACGGTCTTTGTTTTGGCTATACCCTACTGCCACATTAAAGCGCCATGGCTCTATACCACGGTCCCAATCGGACAGCACAAAAGAGAAATCGGCTTTACCGTAGGCTTGAGGGTGATCGGCAGGGATACGTGCCGACGCATACAAGGCACCAGAACTGGTGCGCGGGCAATACTGTTTTTCTACCACCGCTTGACGATGAAATACCCCATCCGCATTGGTGGTACCCGTCATCAGTTCGCGGCCATCACAATCCAGCACGCGGATTTGAGCGTTCGCTACTGGCTGCGCATCGTCTAGTGTGGTCACCCACACCAACATATCATCCCTACCATGCTTCATGTGCACAGCAAGGTTAGTCACCAAAGCACTAGTACGCACGTACATAGGCTCGGCATCCGCCAAGAAGGCCTCACCCAATTTATCAGAGCGCGCTTCTAACACGTGAAAACCCGGCTCTGACAATGGCACACCAATCACTTCAAACGGTGTTTCACCTTGATCCGGTACACCCGGCAAGGTGAGCTCTTTAGCCTGTAACCCTAATCGTTGGAATACAGAAATAGAACGCGTATCGATTTCAGGACTGTCGTTGCTATAGCTCCATTCACGGTCAGCCAGCACATTATTAATTTGCTGTTGCTGCATCGGGCCTTCATACAGTCTGCGCAACCGTGCTAACCACTTCAGCACCTCTTGATCGTCTTGCGTTGCGTAATCTTGCACGCTACCAGCACTGCGCTGCAATTCTTCTACGCGAAACCCCGCTTCCAAACCACGTATGGTTAATGGCACAGCTGGCGGTTCATTGTCTTCTTCACCGGGCACACCGGCGTTAGCAAAACGCTCAATCACACCAAAGTCACCTGCAGCAAACTTCAGCAGCGGTGGATACACGCCCAGTGCAATCGTTGCGTCTTTCATGGCCTGCATGTTTTCTAAACTACGGCCACTGTCGTCCACAAACGTGTCGGGGATATTAACTTTGACGCTGATTTCCGGCGGGAAAGGCCCCTCAAAACGCACGACTCGGCTATTGCCAGAGTAGTAATACTCGTCAGCATCTTTTTTAGCAGGCTCCCAACGCTTACCACCGCCTTCTAAAGTCACGTTATTTAACAAGGCATCTTCCACCACCGAGGAAAACACCACGTTAATGGGCAACAAAGGATTGCATGGCGCGTCTGCGTTACTGCGGTCGCAGCTAATGCGCCCCAAGAAAGGTTGACGCACTTGGAAATTAAGCACGGTAGGGTCGTTATAACG
The DNA here is from genome assembly GCA_052103955.1 of Paenalcaligenes sp. Classification (GTDB taxonomy): domain Bacteria; phylum Pseudomonadota; class Gammaproteobacteria; order Burkholderiales; family Burkholderiaceae_B; genus Paenalcaligenes. The sequence goes on from JBQELO010000022.1 coordinate 32,811, forward strand.
CACCGGTTCACGCCCCTCAAAGGCGCTACCCAATCCAGCTTCAATCACAAATTTCACATCCGCGCCGGCAGGCAGCAAGCGTGCACACTGCACCACCTGATCTGCCGCACTATCGTTTGCCGGATCGTAGTCATACAGCACCGCCGTCAACAGCTCGGTTCTGCGCGCACCCTCTACCACTTGCAAGGGAATCATTTCCCCTACACCGTCTACCGCACACCCACCCAAACGCTCTAGCTCTTTAGGATCCACAGGCGCAGCAAAGCGCATCACTACCGCCTGATCTTCACTAATATCTGAGTAGTAATACGGTCTTGAGCTTAACAATTTAGGGCCGCCAGAGTTAAACGCGTAAGATACGTCTGGTGACAGCTTTCTATCTTGTGTTGCAACAAAAACCGGATTTGTCTGCGCAGTACAACTAGCACCTGGCGCAACTATCTCTACAAACTCGAAGACCCAACGCCTAGCGTCTAGCCATCTACCAGAGCCTATAGCCTTAGGATCGTCGCACTGTACAATGAATGGCGCCTCGGACTGCTGGCCCAATACAGCCACGTTCTGACCGAAATTTGCCACCACAGCGCGTAGGCCTAATCCCTCCTCGCCTAATTCAGGCGTAAAATGAGGTGCTTTCAAGGTTTGTGCTGATACCGCAGCGCCCCCTAGCGCTAGGGCCAAGGACACCGATAACGGAATAATTCTCATAATGTAGGCGGTTGTATTCTATGAAAGTTTTGCCTGAATAGGCAGATGCGCAACTCCGCCATAATACTCCACTCATGTCACATTCTCATCCACCAGCTAAACCACTTTCATTTTTTTCACGACACTTACATCGCAACCCTTATGCGTGGGTATGCTATGCCATGTTCGTGGGGGTGATGGGGACGGCTTTAGCCAGCCCGCTCTACCCGCTGTATCAAGAACTTTGGGGATTACGCACCGGCGATATTACGTTGGTCTATGTGATCTACATGTTCTCGGCACTGTGCAGCCTGCTCTTTTTAGGCAAGTTAAGTGACCAATACGGCTACATGCCCATTTTGCGCGGCGGTTTGGTGCTTGTGACAGCAGGGCTAGCGCTATCTGCTGTAGCCAACAGCTTTAGTATTTTTATACTTAGCCGCGTACTCATAGGTTTAGCATCTAGCTTAATTGTGACCTCAGCCTCTATAGGGTTGGCACAGCTTAGTCCGTCACGTGATTTACAACGGGCCGCGTCAACCACCAGTTTGATGCTAGCCTTTGGCTTTGGAATGGGTCCTGCTATTGGTGGGGTCATTGCTCAAGTTTTTCCTGCCCCGTTACTCAGTAGTTATATCCCGTCGATTTTGATGGGCTGTTTGGCTACCTATGCCCTATTTTCGCTGCGTCACAATACGCCAGAATCGGCTCGCTTAGCAGTAACTAGACGTCTACCCCTACCTAAAATTGAATTACCCAAAGGCTCATCACGCCCCCTGTTCCTCATTGCTGGTGGCTCCGCCTTTATTGCCTTTGCTATTTTTAGCTTGTTTGCGTCCTTAGCGCCTAGCTTCATGCACAGCATGGTGCCGTGGCACGGCCCGGCTGTCAGCGGCATATCTATTGGCATTATTTTATTTTTGTCGGCCTCGTTTCAGCTTCTACTACGCCATCGCTCGCCCAAACAAAACATGCAGCAAGGTATGTCATTCATTGCCTTGAGCGGACTACTCTTGATGGCAAACCTGTTTAGCGGCTGGTCATGGCTATTTATTGTTAGCGTGTTTATTACCGCCTTGGGTCACGGCCTGTGTTTGACCTCGGGCACCGCCACCGTTAGTTTGGTGGCACGCCCACAGCAACGGGCAGCACTGATGTCTACCTACCTAATTATGGGTTATTTAGGTGCAATTTTGCCTATGTTAGCCATAGGCTATATTGCTGACCATTTTGGTATGCATGCGGCCTTGATTAGTTTCTGTACCACCTTGGCAATACTGGCCCTAGGTTTAACCCTATTGGTCAAACCCTGTTTTAAGCGCCAACAACAAGCCGAAGTACCTGCAACAACACGCTAACTTACTGCTCTGGCAGAGGGATATACGCCTCGTTATCCATTGGTGGCAACGCAATATGTCCACTCTGCCAGTCTGCTTTGGCCTGCTCTAAACGCTCTTTGCTGGAAGCAACAAAGTTCCACCACATAAAGCGTTCGCCTACGGATTCCCCACCCAACAGCATCACGCGGGCATCCCCTACGGCACGCACATCGGGATCAGCACCTACCGCAAACACCAGCATGTGACCCGCTTCGTAGCGATGGCCACCATACTCAATCACACCCTTTGCCACATAAATAGCACGCTCAGAATAAGCGGCTGGCAACGGAATACGTCCACCTGCTTTCACCTGCAGATCCACATAAAACAGTGGCGAGAACACGTCTACTGGCGCCTCACAGCCAAAGGCCTTGCCAGCAATTAATCTACCGCTATAGTGTGCGTCTTCTAACAACGGCAGTTGCGCCGTATCGAAATGCTGAAAGCTAGGCTCGCTTTCCTCGAACTCTTTAGGTAGTGCCACCCACGCCTGTATGCCATCTAAGGTGCCACCTGTTGGCCGCATATCATCAAAGCGTTCTGAATGGCTGATACCTGAACCTGCACTCATCCAGTTTAATTCGCCAGGACGTATTTGCTGCTGCACGCCTAAGCTATCCCTATGCGTCATCGTGCCTTCAAATAAATAGGTCACTGTCGCTAAGCCGGTATGCGGGTGTGGCAATACGTCTGCATCAGTTGTAATAGGTGCAGCAAAATGTTGCGGTCCCATCCTATCAAAAAAAATGAAAGGTCCTACCATTCTACGTTTGCGAAATGGCAATACTCTGCCTACGTCAAATGCCCCTATATTATGTAACCGAGTTTCAATTACCATCTCAAGCATAAAAACATCCTCGCACAATACGCTAAAATCCATTTATAGCAATTTACTGTACTTTTAATGGGATTTCTCATATGTTAGGTGGTTTTTTTGATTTCACTATCGTTTTAGTCATTTTGGCGGTAGTCGTAATAGGTGCTGGGGTCAAAGTTATTCCCCAAGGTAGGCAATGGACCCTAGAGCGTTTTGGCCGCTACACCCGCACACTTAGCCCCGGCTTAAACTTTATTGTTCCGTTTATTGATCGCATCGGTACAAAGCTTTCCGTTATGGAATCGGTTTTGGATGTACCTACACAAAACGTAATTTCGCGCGATAACGTTTCCATTACTGCCGACGGCGTTGTGTTTTACCGTATTGATAATGCAGCGCAAGCCGCCTACCAAGTCGATAACCTGCAACGCGCCATTATTAACTTGACCACTACCAACCTGCGCTCTGTATTGGGTTCGATGGAACTGGACCACATGCTGTCCAACCGTGAACAAATTAACGAACGCCTGCTGTCGGCCGTCGATTCCGCGACAGCACCGTGGGGAGTGAAGGTAACGCGTATTGAGATTCGCGATTTGGCCATGTCGCCAGAGCTGCAAGAAGCCATGAACTTGCAAATGACAGCCGAACGTCATCGTCGTGCACTAGTAACTAAGGCTAACGGTCAACGTGAAGCCGAAATTCTACAAGCTGAAGGTGAAAAACAAGCCGCTGTGCTGCGTGCACAAGGTGAACGTGAGTCGGCCATTCTGATTGCAGAAGCACGCGAACGCCAAGCGGAAGCGGAAGCTAAAGCCACTCGTGACGTATCTGCCGCTATCGCCGACGGTAATCTACACGCCGTGCAATACTTCTTGGGCTTAAAATACGTGGAAGCGCTGCAAAATATTGGTAGTTCTGAAAACAGTAAACTGGTGATGATGCCCCTAGAGGCAACAGGCGTAACCGGTGCTGTGGCTGGTATTGGTGAGCTGCTGAAAAATCTGTCTACCGACCCTACCACCAAACCCTAATTAAAGGCTCAAACATGTTCGCTAGCCCTTGGCCGTGGTTCATTATCGGCTGCCTACTGATGGCTCTGGAAGCACTCATCCCCGGAGTATTTATTCTATGGATAGGTGCTGCAGCACTTGTGGTTGGGCTATTCGTCAGCGTATGGCCTGAAGCACCATTAGGCATACAGTTTGTCGTATTAGCCGTCGCCATCGGCCTATCACTATGGGCTGGGTTAACGTTACACCGCAAACGTAAGTTAAGTGCCGAGCAAACTGCACTCAACAGCGGCTTACAAAGTTACGTAGGTCGTCATGCTACAGCCATAACCACCTTTGCCCATGGCCAAGGTCGTGTACGCCTAGACGATAGTTTTTATAGCGCGCTGTGCAGCACCGCCATTACCGAAGGTGATGCGGTACGCATAGTAGGGTTTGAAGGCGCTACCTTATTGGTAGAACCCACCTAAGCGCTGGCAAACCATCTGGTTCAGTCCACACAAAAGCTGGCCTGCACTACAAAGCCTACACAAAAACGCCCGATGAGTCATCGGGCGTTTTTCATTGCATCACCTTCGCGCTTACCGTGCGCTAGTGGCTACTTACAGGGTGATTTTTGTACCCAGCAGCTTCAGAAATTGTGCCAACCACTCTGGGTGAGCGGGCCACGCCGGCGCTGTCACCAAGTTGCCTTCGGTAATAGCCGCATTCACCGCAATGTCGGCATAGCGTCCACCAGCAAGCTCCACATCAGGCCTGCAGGCTGGGTAAGCAGAACATGTACGACCATTCAATACCTTTGCGGCTGCCAACAGTTGCGCGCCGTGGCACACCGCTGCCACAGGTTTGTTTTCCACAAAAAAGTGCTGCACGATGGCAATCACTTGTGGGTTTAAGCGCAAATATTCGGGGCCTCTACCGCCGGGGATCACCAGCGCATCGTAATCGGCCGCTTGCACGGCATCAAAATCGGCATTCAGTACAAAATTATGGCCACGCTTTTCTGAGTAGGTTTGTTCACCTTCGAAGTCATGAATCGCTGTGGCGATGCTTTCACCCTTTTTCTTTCCGGGGCAAACAGCATCCACTCTATGCCCTACCGCTTGCAACGTTTGAAACGGCACCATCGTTTCATAGTCTTCACAATAATCCCCGCACAACATCAGTATTTTTTTAGCCATTGCTGCACTCCTTTAGTGAAAAACGCGCAAATCATTGCTTTTACTCTTTTATATCGTAACAAAAAGCAATTCACGAAATTACAAGAAAACCTCACAAAGCCATATAAACAGTAGCTTTACGACCATCATATAGCTGTTTTCCATTACTGACCATTTTCATTTACAAAAACTTAATAGGATTTATGCCTTGACGCTATAACCAATACTCCCATAATGAAATCAAGCTCTGTAGTTTTCAGGTTTTCTGTGGTGGTCTCCTCCTCTTAACCAGCCTGCGGGCTGGTTTTTTTATTGCTTAATGCGGAGCTCTTCCTGCTGATTCGCAGGCTACAATACCCTTACTCTTTGTTTGTGTAGGTTGTAGCATGAGCTTTCAGGGCCTTTCCCGTAACCAATACCCCTCAATCACATCACTGCAATGTTTTGAGGCGGCCGCCAGACACCTTAGCTTTACTCATGCCGCCAAAGAGCTGCACCTCACCCAAAGCGCTGTCAGCAAACAAGTGGCGCTATTAGAAGACACCCTACAAACTCCACTATTTAGACGTTTACGCAAACGCCTGAGCCTATCGCCTGCGGGGCAACTGTACCTAGAGCAAGCGCGCAAAATACTGCTAAGCATAGAGCAATCCACCTTACAAATGCTGGCCTATGACCATGAGCGTGAGGTGCTGAGTATTGCTGCCCACCCTAGTCTGGGTGCGCATTGGCTAATTCCTCTACTCAAACATTTCCATGACCTGCATCCGCATATACAAATTGATATGCACGATTCATTGCAGCCTTTTAGCCTGGCGCAAAAAAATATTGATGTAGCCTTTTTATTTGGACATGGAAATTGGGAAAATTTGGAATGCGTAAAGCTATTTGAAGAAGGCATGATTCCTGTTTGCCAACCCGGTTTACTGGGCAATAAAACCATACGCCATGCCTCGCAATTAGCCAGTTTCGGATTAATTCAGTGCCACTCACGCCCCAATGCGTGGGAACGCTATTTCTCAGACCAAAATGACCCCGTTGAACACAGTTACCATGGCCCACGCTTTGCCACATGGTCAGCCTGTATACAGGCTGCACTTGCCGGCTACGGCATTGCGTTAGTCCCCAAATTTCTTGCGGCTGATGCCTTACAACGCCAACTTTTGATCTGCCCCTGGGAGTACGAACTACCCAGTTTAGGGGCTTACTATGTCGCCTACGAAGCACACACCGCTGACGAACCGCGCATACGTCAGTTAATACAGTGGCTCACCCAGCACATAGAATTAGAGGATCAGGAAAAAAAGGAATAACACCCACCCTTTTTTTCGTTTGCTGCACTGCATGATTTTTGCTGTGATACAAGCTCGCATTCAAAACAAGAATACCGAGACAACATCACAAAGGATTTCCCATGCAAACCAGTGCGCATATCAGCCCCGCCCTGTCTATTGTTCACCCTATCACGCTTACCTCTGGCAAGAATGCTCGCGTGTGTGATAGCGAAGGACGTGAATACATAGATTTCATCGGCGGCATTGGCGTGCTGAATCTTGGCCATTGCAACCCAGCAGTCGTACAAGCCATTATTGATCAAGCCCAGCGCATGACGCACTCGGCCTTTAATGCCATCCCTCACCAGCCTTATAGCCAGCTGATGGATGCGCTCGCAGCCTTCATTCCTAGCAAAGAACCGTTTTTGGGCATGCTCACCAACTGCGGGGCAGAAGCCACTGAAAACGCCCTAAAAATTGCCCGATTTAACACCCAACGTAGTGCTGTCATTGCCTTTGATGGTGCCTTTCATGGCCGCACCTTGGCAGCACTGAACCTAAACGGTAAAGTGAGCCCCTACAAAAAAGGCTTAGGTGCGCTACCTGGTCCGGTGTATCACATTCCCTACCCCAGCCCAGACAGTAACATTGACTGCGCTACTGCCATCGCCGCTTTGCAGCGTTTAATTAAAGTTGAACTAGACGTTAACGACATTGCCTGCATTATTGCCGAGCCTGTACAAGGCGACGGCGGCTTCCAATCACTAGACCCTGAGTTTGCTCGTTACCTACGTCAATTCTGTGATGAGAACGGTATTTTATTAGTGTGGGATGAAGTGCAGTCTGGTTTTGGACGCACAGGCAAACGCTTTGCATTTGAACAGCTAGGGGTAGAACCTGACTTATTGCTGTTGGGTAAGAGTATTGCCGGTGGTATGCCGTTAGGTGCCGTCATGGGCCGTTCGGTACTGTTCCAAAGCATGCCTTCTGGTAGTTTGGGCGGCACGTACTCTGGCAATGCAGTAGCCTGCGCCGCCGCCTTGCAGATTATTCAGCAACTGGCTAACAACGAACAATTACAACAATGGGCCAGCACCTACGAAAACCTCGTACTAGAACACTACCAGCGCTGGGAAGCCCAAAAACTGCCCGTTATTCAACGCCTCACCGGTATAGGCACCATGCGCGGTATTGAACTACGTAACCCACAAGGTGGTCCTGGCACGCAAGAGCTTGCCAAGGTACTACAACGGGCCCGTGAACGCGGCCTGTTGTTAATGCCTAGTGGTGAATATCGCCACGTGATCCGTTTACTGGCACCGCTCACCATTGAGCCCGATGTGCTGGATCAAGGTCTACGTATTCTGGGCGAATGCCTAGCTGAATGTTACTGATTTTTTATTTTGATTATGCCGTCATCACGCAAAGGAGTAGCCTGCATGACATCCTCTAATTTTGTAAGCCCCAGCCAGATACGTGCGCAGTTTTCTGCCGCCATGTCAGCCATGTACAAAGACGAAGTGCCTTTGTACGGCACGCTAATGGAAATGGTTGCAGACATCAATCAAAACACCCTGCAAGCCGATCAGGCGCTGCATAACAACCTGCAGCAAGCACAAGAGCTTGAGCGCTTGGATGAAGAGCGCCACGGCGCTATACGCGTGGGCACCCCCGAAGAACTGCACACCATTGGCCGTTTGTTTGCCGTCATGGGCATGCACCCCGTTGGCTACTATGATTTAAGCCCTGCTGGCGTACCTGTGCATTCCACCGCTTTTCGCGCCCTGCACGAAGATGAGCTACGTATTAGCCCTTTTAGAGTCTTCACCTCGCTGTTGCGCTTAGAGTTGATTGAGGACCCAGAGCTGCGTGATGAAGCGCGTAGCATTCTGGCAAAGCGTCAGATTTTCAGCCCTGAAGCACTGCGTTTAATTGCACAATGCGAAGCAGACGGTGGCCTGACAGCAGATGATGCAACTCTCTTTGTAGCAGAGGCTCTCAAAACCTTTAGTTGGCACGGTGAATCCACAGTGTCGAGTTCGCAATATAAAGACCTGCACGACCAGCACCGACTCATTGCAGATGTGGTGGCGTTTAAAGGCCCACACATTAACCACTTAACGCCGCGCACGCTGAATATTGATTCCGTGCAAAGCGCCATGCCCGAATATGGCATTACCCCTAAAGCGGTCATTGAAGGCCCGCCTACACGCAAGCACCCTATTTTGTTGCGCCAAACCAGCTTTAAAGCACTCAACGAGCCCGTACGCTTTGCTGACCAGCAAGATGGCGCACAAGGCAGCCACACTGCGCGTTTTGGAGAAATTGAACAGCGCGGTGCCGCCGTCACACAAAAAGGCCGTGCGCTATACGACCAATTGCTTAACGCCGCCCGCGCAGACTTGGGGGAAGCCCCAGCCGAACACAACGCCAGCACTTACACGCAGTTGATGAATAAGCACTTTGAACAATTCCCCGATACCTTGGAACAACTGTTCAAAAGCGACTTGGTGTACTTCAACTATCTGCCTACCAGCCAAGGCTTAGCCAAAGCAGGCAGTTTTGCGGCACAAACATCGCTGGCAACGTTAATTGAAAATGGTGATGTACGTTTGTCACCTATCGTCTACGAAGACTTCTTACCCGTTAGCGCTGCGGGGATTTTCCAGTCTAACTTGGGCGATGGTGGCAACAGTAGCTATGCACAATTGTCCAATCAAGAGATTTTTGAGTCTCAACTAGGACAAGTCGTGATTGATGAGCAGCAGCTCTATGCTCAAACCGCACAACGCTCACTAGAGCAGTGCTTGCAAGCCTTAGGCGTAGCTGCCTAATCAACAACGAGGGCTGGCTTTTTCAGGTTAGCCCTCGTTATAAAACCGCCGCCATAGGTTTGCTATTTCTGCTAGCATTATCAAGACGTGCTGCCCTTTAGCACCCTTGAAAAGTGTAAAGATCTATGGCCGCTACTACCCTTGCCGAACTAGAACAAATACGTGCCGACAGCCGTAAGCTGGTCAGTCAACGCGCATTAATCTCGGCCGCTGCAGCCGTCGTACCCATACCCGGCTTAGACGTCAGCACTGACGTTGCCCTGCTTTTGCAAATACTGCCCCAAATCAATGAAAAATTTGGGCTCAGTGCACAGCAAGTAGAAAAGCTCAGCCCAGAACTAAAAAAAATCATGGTCGTAGGGGGCGCCAACTTCAGCATTGGCTTATTAGGTAAGGTTATCACCCCGCAACGCGTACTTAGCTTACTTAAAAGCATGGGAATGAAAAGCTTAGCCACTAAATACGGCGGTAAGTATATTCCTGTACTTGGCTCGGTGGCAGCCTCGGGCTTAAGTTATGTAATATTGCGCCGCGTGGGAAACAAGCACATCGATGAATGCTTCCACATCGCCAGTCAATTGCTGGCACATCAACAAGACACCATCACACCACGCGGTGAAGTCATTGATGTGGAAGCCAAGGTCAAGTCTATAGACTAATGTCAAACCACTGGTTACTTCCATCTTGACAATTCAGAAACAGTGGATATCTTTGCAAGTCAGCACATAAAAAGATAGAAAATTTTCAGTCTTTACTTACGCTTAACGCTACTTTGCACGCAAAAATCGTTCGCATTCAGAATCTTCTTAATCACTTTTAGAAAATTGCTAATCTCCGGTTAAAAACCAAATAACCTATTGATTTAAAAGAATTTTATAAATTCTTTGATTTGAAGCAATGGAACAACAAAAATATTGTGACCAAGTATTCACATCGCACAGAACGATTTTCAACAATCACTAGAAGTCAAGCAGAAAGATATCCCCAAAATCTGTGTATAACTTTGGGGACAACTTAATAAGAAACCACGCTGAGACGCATCAATCATACAAAGAAGGTTCTTTGGTCAGTAATTGCCTGCTTAGCCAGCGGTCACAAGAAAAATTGCTACAACGTTATAACCAACCCGCTTTTTTGAACTTGTAATACAGAAACCCGCACAGGCTTCCCATCCCTGCAAGCACCATAGGGTAGCCAAAGCGCCATTCCAGTTCAGGCATAAATTTAAAGTTCATGCCATAAATACCGGCAATCGCTGTAGGCACAGCCAACATAGCTGCCCATGCAGCCAGCTTGCGCCCTGTGTCGGTTTGCTTCATTTGCTCAAGCATTTGCCCGCCCTCAAACGCAAACGCCAACGCATCACGCAACGCATGAATCAGCTCCGTGACGCGCAACGCCCTGTCTGATACCTCGGCAAAATATGCCTGATTAGCCGTTTCAATAAACGCCGTATCTAATCTGGCCATACGCCTACAAATCTCGGCCAAAGGCGCAATAGCCATTTCAATGCGCAGCAAATCGCGACGCAAGCGGTAAATCCCTGGCACATCACTGCGCTGAAAACCATGCAACAACAGACGCTGCTCCATCGCTTCTACAGCAACCTCTAGCACATCCAACGATTGCACATAGTGGTCTATCACCAAATCCAACCACTCGAACGCCAAATAATCACTACCACGCCGCGCCGCCCCCGTTAACGACGACAAACGCTGATGCAAACTTTCATGCTGAAGATCCTGCCCCTTACTGACCGTAATCAATAGATTACGCCCGATCACCAACTGCACTTCGGCAAACTGGGGGCGCTTGCCCTTCAGTGCTACCGTAATCACCGCCATAAAACCCACATTTTCTAGGCTGATTAGCTTTGGCCGTCGGTGACGCTCCTGCATACTTTGCTGCACATATTCTGAAATGCATAAATCCGTACATACCTGCTGAATTTCGGCCTCTTCGGGGTCAGACAGCATCACCCACAACACATCCTCCTCTGTGCGCGACAGCGAGCCTAAAGCCCCTACATCTTCGTGCTGATACGCCCCCTGAGCGGTATATAAATACGCGCGGCTACGGCTATTTACTGGTGCCTCGCTAGACTGGGTTGGTGCTTCCATAGTTATCCTTTTTTGCTGCCCACACACGCCCCTCACCATAGCATTGAAGGCTGTCATCTTATACAGGGAAAACGACGTTTTTTTTGATTGCTCAGCTTACTAGGCAAACCGCCCTTCTTTATGTCATAATTGCATTCTTGTGAAGGTCGTGGGCCTATAGCTCAGTTGGTTAGAGCAGCGGACTCATAATCCGTTGGTCGCTGGTTCAAGTCCAGCTGGGCCCACCACACACTTCTCAAAGAAATGAATGGCTTGCAGAAATGCAGGCCATTTTTTTCGTCTGTAGGTTGCTCCGCAATTATCGGGGCGCTCCGCAAAATCAACAACAACGTAGGCCACAGAGCCACGTTGAGCAGCCATGCAACAATAGAGAGCGGCGGGAATTGAACCCGCGTCCAGCGCATTTAACCACAATCGTTAACGCTGGAACTTCAATGGCTTACACAGACGCTTTTGGACACCCCACCCCATCGGTGTGAAATCGGTGTGAATTGGAATACCATCGTCAAACCCCGCACTTCCAATACTAAGCTTAAAGACGACCAGGAGTGTACTGGTGTGGCACTCAAATCACCCACATAGGCACGCGTAACGCTAGCAAAAACAAACGAACGGGTGTGCAGCAGATTCGACACAAGAAGGCGTCACCCTCTCTCTCGAAAGTGACGCCTTGTTGCTTTAGAACAGGGTTAATTGCCCAGGGTAAGAGCGACAATGTTGACTAACATTCTCTAACTTCCCAAAGCGAAAGCGCGTGTACGCTCTGACATATACACCAAGTGGATACGAACAAAACATGTTGCACCTCCTAAAAAAGGAGTTGCCACCACTTGTAAATACGCTAGACAAAGAAGCATTATTTGCTTAAGATTTACGGGTTGACCTCTTTACTCTTAAGCCAAGCTCAATGCAGGCAGCGGGTGGAGAACTGCTAAGAGCGTACATTGGCGTGTACAACTCTCTAGCTTAAAAGCCGCTACACGATCGCCGGCAAGCGAAGTGTAGCGGCTTTTTATTCTTCTACAGCATCATCATTTACAGAGTCCTCATCTCTAGAGTCAAAGTACCCGTCTGGGATGGGCTGCGTAGCATAAATACCTTTTCTATCAGGTGTTGTATAGATCATGCCTTTGTTCTGCATGCGATACAGTCTAGCTACCAGTCTCACTCGTTTCTCAATTTCTCCTGATTCCTTATAGATCAAAACCAGTAGCTTATTGATAGACGTAATACCACCTAGCTTATTGATAAGCTCGATCAGGAAAAACTCTTTCCTATCAGACTCAGAAATACCCAGCTCTTTGATGAGCTCTTCTGGCAAACCTTCAAGTTCATCAGCAGCCAAATGGAACTGCGCCTCTTTATTAAAGGGCTGCACATCCTGCAAAGCCTCCGTCACAGCGTGCCACATTTCTTCTAGTTTTTGAGCACGATCCGCATAGGAGGCAGCGCGAACGCTATCCTGCTTTTCAGCGTAGTGGGCTGCGCTTCGCTCTTGATGCGAGATTTGATCCTTGATAAAAAGATCATATTTTTCTATAATGGACGACAAGCCGCCCTCCTAATGGTGGTGGATACAAGGGTTGGTCTTAACCAATTAAATTTCCCTACCTGCTCAAAAAAGCCCAGTGTACCGTCGAAAGTTGCTGGGTTTTTTTACGCCTATACGAATTATAGAAACCATCACGAAGAAAAGCAACAATAAAAATGAGAACCTTAGAATTTAGCAGACTGCTAACAAGAGAGTTCTACAGATGTATAAAGTGGCAAAACAGTGACTGGCACAAAAACACCACATATAGGTGACAGCAAAGGATTATATACCATATGTAGTGCTGTATAAAACACCACCACATAATCCTAATACTTACCTCGCCCGGGCGAGTATAGAAATCAAAGTTTATTTTCAAAAAACACTCTCACTTTCCTCTCGTCTCTCGCCCGAATCATCTCAAGTCAGCTAAAAACTCAACTCAGAGATTCTGGCAGCGTGCCTACTGCAACCTCAGTGATCTCAAGTAACCCTGTAACCCATTCACCATATCTGCCCACTTTGCAGCGTCCGTTGCCAGCCCTGCATATTCTTCGTAGCACGCTGCAAAACCTCCGATCCAGTCGGTACCGGCTCCATCAAGTCCGCTGCCACCTCCGGCAACTTGGGGGCCACCGGTTGCACTACGCCGCAGCCGGTCAAGCTCACCGCGAGCAGTATTGAGATCAAGCAGCGTAGTCTCCCTCGCACGCACCAGACCCCTATACTCAGTATCCGCTCTGTCCCTTTCATACTGCATCCCCTGCTCTATTGATATTTGTGCCAGTAACACTTCTGCCTTATGGTCACTGGCACCCTGCTGGTACTTAAACCCACCATACATCTGCAGCCCAAAATAAAAGGCTGCCAAAATAGCAGCCCCGATTAAATACGATTTGATAGCAGTCATTGCACGGCCTTTAATGCTCTAGCGTAGAAAGCATCCCAAGTATGGCGATGCGGTTTACCTGGTCGCCAAGTACGGATATACAAATCCCATGCTCCCTGTGCATCACCAAGCGCTGGGAGCTTACGTGGATCCGTCCATAGCAACAGCCGCGCAAACGCAGCAGCAAGCACAGGGTCATACTCCAGCCTATCCCATACCGTTCGTGCATCTGGTCCTACGCCACGTTCAGCACAAACAGCAAGCGCGTGCTGTTTACTGCTTGCGTGATTCAGCACCCCACGCACACCGCCACCGCGCTCAAACTGCCAATAGCCACGTGCCGGACCCTTGACCTCTGGCCTACCCTGTACAATCTGGAAGGTGTACTCAAAACGGCTTTCCTGCAAACCCATAGCCAGCATCTGCACACGCGCCTCTTTGCTATCCATCCGCGCTGGCAGCAAGCTCAACGCTGGATCAATGGCCTGCTTAATAATTTCACTTAGTTGCATTCCTGCTTTCTCCACCACTTTTTAAACCTGCACCAAGTCAAACGTTTCTTGAGCAGCATATGTCGCAAGCACAGCAACGCTAACGCCACATTCAATGTCACCTCTGCAGTGCGCCCCGATGAATACACGCCGTGCGGGCTTAATATGACGCCCATAGCAGCCAACGCTGCAACTCCGAACAGCACACGGCACGTAGGGCCACAATGCACCCGCTGCGAGACCGCACCCCACGTAGCCCAGCCACAAATAAGCAAACACGCCACAACATTTATATAAGCCATCACTTTCCCCAACGCCCCATAATGAACTGCCGGATTACTCCCGACTTAATCCAGTTGATGCCCTCCTGGATCACCCTGCCCCCAAAGGCGCCAACAAGAAAACCAATACCCTCGGTGTTTCCAGAAACGCCTAAATAATGCGCAATGAGTGGCGTTACGAAATGGGCTGTAGCTGCTCCAGACGCCACAAACACCGCATAGTCCCGGCGGTTTTTGATGTCGTCACGCTGAAGCCAGCCAGAAAACGCCGCGCCTATAAAACCAGCGACCGACAACCCGATCGCGTCATAGTTCTCTACTAGCCATATCCATACAATCAAAACCCTCTCCCCAATAAAAAAAGCCCGTATTAGACGGGCCGTTTCTCGTACTTTTTGAAGGGCGTTATTCTCGCCGCAACCATACATCTTTGGTCTGGATCTGTTCTAAACAGTTTCCAACCCAAGTAAACCTCTACACAACGCGGCCCCCACCAGAACCACTGCCATTGCAACATCCAACCTATTTGCCCCCGCCCATTACGCGCCAACCAAAAAGAAAAGTTCCCTTCCCCCTTATCCCATTTACTGCCCTCATCACGGATATAAAGCAACTTCATACCCCGCTGGTCATAACCCAACCAATGCGCAACCTGATACGCAGGATTACGCCATATCCAAAACACCCTAGCCACCCAACGCAAAGTCGCACTGCTATCGTAGCTACACAGTTCAAACAATGGCCGCAACCACGAGCCCTCGTAATACCCGCCAAACCACCACTCATCAACTGGCGCATCATGCGTGGTCATCCAGCGCCAGCCTTTTGCGAGATAATCACGCTTGCCATGACGCTCTACAAACAACGCTCCCACCGGTGCTAAAACCCAAGCCAATGCCTTAGCTAGAAGCACAAGCACAAAAAGCACTGACCATTTAACCAGTGCATGTATCGTTTTTAGAAATGTAACAATCACAGGTTTATCCTCGTTACGTTAAAGAAAATGAATTTTTTTACTAAGCGCGGAATGCAGCCGCGTAGAAAGCCCTTCCCCACCCTCTCAGAAGCGCTTGATAGATACACAGCAGAAGTCTCACGCTACAAAAAAAGTGCTGTGCATGAGGCATCAATAATCAAATGTTGGAAAAGCACCTTCTTAGCAACCCGCACCCTAAACAACATCAGACACACAGACCTCAAACGGCTACGTGACGAATGGCTAGAAAACAGAAAGCCAGCAACCGTAGTGCGGCGACTGGCCTTGCTTTCTCATGTATTTACTATTGCTAGAAAGGAGTGGGACTTCACCTCCCTTGCCAACCCTGCTCAGCTCGTAAGCCGCCCCTCTGTTGATGATGCTCGTGATAGACGACTATTTGAGCGCATCAAGCTGCGCGGCATTTCACAAGATGATTGCCCTCCACACGAAATAGACTGGATTATTAAAGCGACTAGATCAGTAGAACTACCGACCATTCTCATACTTGCTGTTGAAACGAGTATGCGTAGATCTGAGATCGTTAACATTCAGCGTCAAGATGTGGACTTAATACACGGCGTCGTTCATCTTCGAGACACAAAGAATGGACAATCACGCGACATCCCGCTATCTCCTATTGCCCGCGAAGCCCTTAAGCAGTGGCTATCTGGTAAACCGCTGCGCGGCCCTATCTTTACAATGCAGCCTGGCTCCGTAACTCGCGCATTCATACGCGCCCGCGATCGAGCAAAACGGCAGTACACAGCGCTATGCAAAGAACATAACCGCCAACCCAAACAGCATTACTTCACCGACCTGCGTTTTCATGATCTGCGACATGAAGGCACTTCACGCTTAGCCACTGTCTTTTCTGCTCATGAGTTGGCGAAGATCACAGGCCACCTCAGCACAAAAATGCTATTACGGTACTATCACCCTCGCGGATGGGAGCTTGCTAGAAAGCTCTCTCGTTCCCCCCTCGGCCGCAAGCAACAAATAAAACTAAGAGCAGGTTACTGCCCCACCCAAGCAGGCACTACAGGACGATTAACAGCATCAGGAAAACCAGCAGCAGTGGGCCAGTCTCTCAGCGCTTGAATATAAGCCAGCAACTCTTCGTACTGCTCTGTACTTAAAGTGGTTTCAATGCCTTGCTCTACTTCGTCTCTATGACGATTACGCAGCCATTCGACTGACTGCACTTGCGCATCGCGCCAAGCACGCTCAGAAGTAGCTTTAGCTTCAT
>JBQELO010000023.1:0-33641 GCA_052103955.1 Paenalcaligenes sp.
CTTTACCGTCTTGGCCTTGCCATTTGCGTGTGCGCAGGCGGCCTTCTACGTAAACTGAACGGCCTTTTTTCAGGTACTCGCCAGCGATTTCAGCCAAACGGTTGTAGAACACCACGCGGTGCCATTCGGTTTCCTCACGACGCTCGCCGCTGTTGCGATCTTTCCAGTTAGAGGTAGTGGCAATAGAGATGTTGCAGATGGCGTTACCTTCTGCTCCGTATCGTACTTCTGGGTCACGGCCTAAGTTGCCTACCAAAATTACTTTGTTAACTGAAGCCATGAATTAGTGTCCGGGGTAGGGGCCGGTGAAGGCCAAGATTACGTAGAGGGTGATACAGACCAGCCAGCTCCAAACATATGCTTGTGTGGGTATTACTTCGCTGGGGTCGATAGGTGGTCGGATGTGGTGTTGCCAAACCCATGAGGCGGTACCGCACACAGTAAATGCGGCCGTCCACAGGAACAGGCTTGCGAGCATGCTCATGATGATTTCCTGTTGAGTTGTGGGCGGTATGCCCGATGGATAGTAAATAGCCAGCACCGTTCCGAGCCGCATTTACTGCGGCTCTGGCTGTGCTGTTAAGGGAGTGTCACCAGCGTTATCAACAGATCGTGGTGATAAATGCTTGAAGCATAAAAGAGCGCGCTATACTTGCCAAAGCTTCTTGGAGTAACCAGCGATGAAAAAACTACTAATTTGCTTACTTGCTTTTGGATTAACTGCCTGTGCGGTGTATACACCTAGAGGCTCCGTTGTTGTTGATCCTAATGGGAACCTGCAGCAAAAACATTGCCCACCAGGTCAGGCCAAGAAAGGCAACTGTTAGGCTGGAGCCTCTATTTTTAGTTTGTTTTTGTAACAGTGCTATCTATTGTTGGCTAAATAGACGATAGTGCGTGCAGGGATATTTTTCCCTGATGATTTAGGATTTATATTGAAAACAGAAATCGGTATTGTGAAGTGGTTTGATAACACACGTGGCTTTGGCTTTATCATGCCAGAGGATGGTAGTAAGGACCTCTTCGCACACCATAGTGAAATCCAAGGTGATGGATATCACAAATCGCTTGATGAAAACCAACGAGTATCTTTCGTTGTTGGCCAAGGTCAAAAAGGCCCATGCGCTACAAGGATTCAAGCTGTCTAATACAGCAGTTCTTGCATAACTTAGCAAGAACATAAGAGAGTAAAGACCGGCGACTTTACGAAGTGCCGGTTTTTGTGCTTACCGCAAAGCCCAATAGTGCCTACGTGCGTTAACACACAACTACAACAATCATAAAAAAGGCTAGCACCCTCGCTCGCCTAAAACTTTTTACTACGCGTTCACTTTTTTCTACGCTACGCTTTTGGCAGCATCAGCTCCCGACCGCTCTCAATGATCAATATGAAGAAGCGTTGGAGATCTTAATGATTTACCACAAACTGAACCAGGGTGGCATGAGCCCCCTGCACGTATCCCCTTTGCTTGAACCTAAACAAACAGCTAAACAGCAAGAAGAACAAGCCCAAGAAAGACAACTTTCTGAAATCCGCCGTAATTTTTCTAGAACACTGAAAAACAGGTTTGCTTAAGAGCTATACCTTATAAATAAGCATTAGCTTGTTACCCTAGCCGCCTTGAAAGGCGGCTTTTTCTTGGCCCTTATTTATAATGTTGACTTCTTCTTAGCTCAAGTCACGGTAGCCTTGGATTTGTTTGTACTGGTTATGCATGCATTCCCCGCTGGCACTCTCAATTAGTAGGGGAGAAGTCATAGGGAACCCATGCTTGCATGGGCTGCTTGGTGCGCTTGCTGATGACTATCGCGCCTTTCTTGTCTGTCTTAACGCCACGCACCATGATTTTGAGGCGTGATGTTTTGACCTGACGTTTAGCTAGGGCAATCCAGTCATTGCAGAATTGCGGTGCGCAGAACTCGGTTGATACTTGGCGAACTCTGCCGCTTTTCAGAATCTCTTGCGCTTTCTCTTTGCGCCATTCCTCTAGCTGTTCGGGTGTCAGTTCTTTACGTTGAGATAGGGGGGGGATAGGACTTGTTTGCCAATTGCTTGGCCACAACGTCAGTCATACCAAAAACACAAAAGGCAGACATACCGTCTCTCCTAGATAACGCGACCTAGCTCATCGCAAAGATAATCACGCAATAGGTCTATGGCTTTGTCCTTATCGCCCATGGATAGGGCTCTGAACATTTCTTGGTGGGGCGAGCTGCTTTCGCTCATATCAATGACGCGATAGCCGTTTCTTTCCAGATGCGCGACTATATCCGCATCGGGGATGTCATCGAGATCAACATCGACCTCTACGTCGACATTGACCCTTGTTTCTATAGTGATCGTGGACATATTTATCCTCGCTTCAGTAAGCACCACCATTGATGCTTACCAAAGCGGCCTATCGCTAGGCCGTTGGAGATTGCTACCCGCCGCAATCAAGGCGTCCCAAAGGACCGCACCCAGTACCCAGTTAAGCGGTCTCACTCCGCCCAGGTGCAAGGTGTTTTTCGCAGGTTTTGCTTCTACCCCAACGGATTACAGGTAGCCGCGCAATCGCGTGTCAGTGACAGGGCGCAGTATTCATCGATCGCATTTTGTAAAAGAACAGTTCGGCTAGTGCCTGCAACTCTGTTTGGCTGCCCTTTGGGTTAGGCTTTGGTGAGTTGTTGATATTAATAATAGCAACGCTAGTCATTGAGTGTCAATAGCAAAGCTAGTAATTGATTTTGAGAGGGCACCCACCGCACCAATGCGCGCCCAAGTTATGGACTAAAGAGAGCGCCTAGGCACGGTTAGATCTCACCTATAGGTGGTAAGGTTTTGTTACTTATAAATATCTAGGAGAGGGTAGTTATGGAACCAATCTTTATGTTCATCACTGCATTTGTACTGGCCTTACTTGCCGCTGTAATTGCGGCAAAGAGAGGGCGGTCAGGATGGGTTTTTCTCTTGGTTGCAGTGTTTGGTTCTTTGGTGACAACAACTGCTATGTCGTTTGTAACCAGAGCCAATGAGTATGCGATGATGGCGGGATTGATGGGCTTTCCCGCTATCGTTGTGATAGCAGCATTGGCTGTTCGCTCAAGTGATCAGATGGAAGCTGAAAATGGTTCATTTCGTGGAAAACGGAAATGTCCTCAATGTGCGGAGCGGATACTTGCTGAAGCTAAGAAGTGTAAACACTGCGGTACAGACGTAGAGCCAGCTAAGTAAGTGGATTAATACGCTAAGGGAGCGGAGGCTTTCTGAAATTTAAATAAGAGGAGAGGTTCATGGCAGCAAGATTTTTATTATTTTTTATAGTTGTTTTTTTGACGGCCTGTGCCTCATCGCCACAGTGGACGTCACCATTACATGAAAAGTTATATACCAGCCAAGAGTATTATAAAAAAGCAGGTAGAAGTGATATAGGTTGTTTTATTGGAGTTAATCCAGAGACTCAAAAAGAGGATGTGATTTGCACGGAGAAAATACATATACCAGCCGGTGCTGTACAAGTGCCTCAAAGAGCCTATTCTCCGTCATCGTATGCGCCATCTTCAGGAGGTTCTGTACGAGTCAAAGGGTATTACAGAAAAAATGGTACATATGTAAGACCTCATACACGCAGAGCTCCTCGTCGTCGCTAGTTTTTACAAGTAATTAGAATTGCAAAAGCCCTCATTGCGAGGGCTTCGGTGTGAGAGTTTGGCTACGACTAATCTGGTTGATCAGCCTTTAGCTTGTTGTGTATGTCTACTATTCGGTCGTGTGTTTGAGATACGTGCATTGCAAGTATTGTCAGAAAAATCGAGTACAGGATACTAAACAGAAGCCCTACAATCAGCGGCCAGTTTGTGATTTTTTGAATTCGTGAGGAACCATAGGATGATGGGTCAATGATCTCAATGGTGCCATAGAAAGCACCAATAATAATAGATGCAACGACAACAAAAATAGTTAGAAAAATAGAAAGTCCAATAAGAGCCCCTGATGCTTTTCTTTCCATGTGATATCTCCCTGGTAAAAGATAGCTAGACTATAACCGATGGGGAGTGCTACTCAGGGCACAAAAAAGCCGCCTAAAAAGCGGCTTATCTTGAAAAAGCGGGGTTACTTTTCTTGATGGGGCGATGGTTGTGACGAGGTTTGAACAGGAACCTGTTGTGTTTGTTGCAGACCCTTAATCATTTCTTTGACTTCCGCAACACTGGCGGAAATATCCGCTTTAGCATCTGCTGCCACTTGGGCTGTCTCTCTACCAGAGTCAAATGCAGTAAAAGCAAGGGCGCCAACGGCGATAATCGTTGCGATCATTACAGCGATTGTTGCGGAGGCCGCTTTCCACGGTATGTTTCGTTGCTCTTTTAATGACTGGCTAATTTGCTCCATGGTCTTTTCCATTGAAGCAAATCGATCTTCAATACGCGCAAGCCTTCCATCCATCCTAGCTTCGATGGTTTCGAGTTTAGCGTCAAGCTCGGGGCGCGTAAGTGGCTCAGTCATGTTTTCATTATGCCATAGGGGATGTCTTTGTCGATCAGATTTGGCGAGGCTCAAATCTTCGATTATTTTTTCAGACTCTCGTACCGCCACATCATCATTGGCGGCTGCTTGAATTTGTTCGAAACGAGAGATGAGACTTTCCGCTGCGCTGGACATGAAGCTAGTCCTCGCTATTGTAATTGCTCATATTCTCCTCAAATTCTTTAGCTAGCTGGAAAATTTCGTCTAATTTACCTTCAAGGCCCGGTAGAGTATTTGCTAGCGCTTTGCTTTTTGCGTACAAATAAGCCATTTGACTCATCTCCTCATGAGTCAATATGCCCTGCCTAACAAGGGCGGCAGCAATGCTGGAAACAGCCAAATTAATAGCAATAATTTCTTCAGCAAGGACTATATTTTTCTGTTGCAGTTTTTTTGTGTCCTCATTACTCATAAATCACCGTATACGTAAACTGGTTTATAGATACATCAGATCGCAGCGATACGACTTGTGCGCGGTGTTACTGCTAAGGTAGATCACTTCCGCCATACGGTGGTTTGCACCTGCCAAGCCGTTTAATTGTTAGTATCCATCCCTGCCAGAAACCATGCTTTTCAACGGCTAAAAGACAATACTCTGAGCAACTCGGCTCAAACCGGCATGACTGTCTGACTCTTGCTGAAGCAAGCTTTCGATAGATCTGAACTACTAGCTTGGTTAGGCTACTCATCAGCTGGTCGGCGAAAGGTTATGACGTGATATTGGGAAAAATCGTCTTTTTGCCCAAACAGCCCCCCAAGGCAACCCGGGGTTGTTTTTACGCCGATGCTGTCTATGCGCTGAAATTCCCAGCCCTCTTCGGCATATTGATTTACAACCCTTTCCAGGTAGTACGCAGCTTCGCTTCCTTTATGGGTTTTTGCTGCTACTTCTACATTTGGCGGGATTTGAACCATCTTATAAGTGTATTTCATGTCTCTATTCTAATGAGTTCTAAAGTAAAGGTGCTTCAATACAGCTTTTTGCGCAGTGTTACTGCCTATTCAACACTGCATCGTGGACAGCCCACTATCCTCTCCTGCACTTGTGGGTATAGCTCTCGAGCATACTTGATAGCACTATGGCAATCGATATGCCATCCAAGGTCTGCAAGATTTTCTTGTGCAGGGGTCCAGTTGCACCCAGTTGAGGTGTTGTGCACCTCGTAGTTACCATTTTGTTGTGCATCACGATTAATAGTGAAATTAGGCATCAATTTCTTCCATTAAACTGTTACTAACCTACTTGTTTACTGCTGCAATATCCAAGCGCGGCGATAAGACCTTGTGCGCGGTATTGCTGCTGGGTGGTGCTAAAAGTAGGGGGAGCTATAAGCTTGCTCCCACCTAATCTTCAACGTGGTACTTACATGGCTTTATCAAGATCAGGGATGCCGTGTTCTGCATGATGCTGATCTAGGTCTTTGATAGACAGATGTTGGTAGTAGACGTGCGGGCGTTCTGCTCTGAGCCTATCGGATAGGTTTCTCAGGGTTTGGCGGTTTTGCTCAGTTTGCCGGTAGTTGTTACGCACTAACCAGTCGTTCATCTCATGATCATTTACAAAACCAGAGTGTTTTTCTGCTGATTTACTCATTTCCGACTCCTAC
This sequence comes from Paenalcaligenes sp., assembly GCA_052103955.1. Lineage (GTDB taxonomy): Bacteria > Pseudomonadota > Gammaproteobacteria > Burkholderiales > Burkholderiaceae_B > Paenalcaligenes. The sequence continues at coordinate 6,115 of JBQELO010000023.1, forward strand.
TAGGTTTGATACTACTAAAAGGGAGGGTGAGGCATAGTGTGCGTTATGGCACGATTACATCAGAGTTAGTTGTTACTGCTTGGGTAGTGTTATAGCTCTTTGTGCTTGCTTGGCGACACAACAGCCGCTACAGCATGAATCAATGCAATTTGTTCAATCGGCAGCGTTAAGCGGTTGCCGCCATTAACTGAGGTCAGGCTAACCTCTTCGCTATTTTTGTTAAGCAGTTCCTTGACCATTTTCCTGCCATCCTTCTGCTTGATGGCTACGTATTCACCAATAACGACAGGCGAGTTTGGCTCAACAACTACATACCAGTTATTGCGAATAGCGGGGAACATACTATCTCCCTTAACTCTCAGTACATAGGCGTCAGCATCATTGGAAAAGTGTTCGATATAGCCTTCAGCACCAATCGTCTCCACTTCTTCGTACCAGCCGTTCTCTCCAAGCTGCGCAATGCCGACCACCGGAATAAGGGTACGCATAGGTGCTTTGCCTACGAAGCTGGCATTGGAGTCTTCGGTTGGTAAGTCGGCACCACCTACTTGTGCTTGTGCTGCCGATATTCTCTTAGCTAGCTCTGGACTGAACTCATCAATGGGAACCTTTAAGCCTACCGAAAATGCTCGCGCGGTCTCTATGTTTAGCGGCCTGCGTCCATTTAGGATTTGCCATACATAGCCTTGATTGCCGATTCCATAGAGCGCGCCAAACTCAGCCTGGCTGCATGTGGCTTTGGCTGCAAATAGTGTTTTCAGTCGCGCAGCATCATCGATCTGCCACTGTTCGATTTTCTTAGTGTTTTTTGCCATTCCGTGAATATAGCAATGCTATTAAGTATAGCAACCAGCAAAGCTATTGATGTTTATGACTAGCTTTGCTAGTATTTGGTTATGGATAAATTAAAAACCTTCCTCTCTACCTCGGGCTTAACTCAGTCTCAATTTGCTCAAAAAATTGGGGTGAGCCAGGCGATGGTGTATCAAATCCTTAACGGCATCCGCCCCGTTTCTGAAAAGGTGTGCGTCCGGATTGAGGGAGTGTCTGAGCGGGCCGTGACAAGGCAAGACCTACGCCCCAATGACTGGCATGAAATATGGCCCGAGCTAATCAATCTCCGAAAACCTGAGCTTAGTGAACATATTTGATCGAGGTGTCCCACTAATGCAGGTCATGCGAGTGTTGAAGTGGTTCAGTAGGTTCTCGCATGTCCTGCTCAAGACATAGCCGCTCAAAGACAGAGAGCAGCAACTGATCACTGACATCGGTTTGGTTTGTGATGCTTTTACAGAGGTTAAGGGCTTGGCGTAACAGGCCTTCGGTTTGAGTTGGTTTCATTGCTCACTCCATTGTTTTTATCACTATAGGGCGTTGCCAGTTTGGGCGATACGCTGAAATGAATGAGGTTTCAACCCAATGACTAAAAAGCTCTCATCGTTGAATTGGCGAGATGCTCTATACAACGCGGTGCGTAACTCAAGCGGTGGCGTTAATAGCGCTGCCTTGTTCTTGTCGGAACGTCGCGGCGTGTCCATTCACCCAGAGTCCCTGCGTAGAAAGCTGACTGGTGGCGAGCAACTGGATCCTGATCTTTGTATCTTGCTGCAAGAGCATTTAGCGCAGTTTGTATCTAGCAAAGAAGAAAGTCAGGACTGGATCATCGCGCTGGCCCAGCAGGCAGGGCTTAATGTGGTTCACCTTCCAGATGAGCCTGTTGGCGGCTTTGAGGATGAGGCAGCTGCTTTAAGCGCGAAAGCAATGAACTGCACCTCGGAGTTGGGCGAGTTGTGTACTGCAATCATTAAAACCACGGCAGATGGTCGCGTTACTGATGATGAGCGCCAAATGGTGGTTTCAAAAGCGTGGGAGTTAGCGCGTCTTTGTTTCCGCATTATCCGTAACGTAACGCGCTGGCGCCGCAAAGAGGTGGGTTTGTATGAGTAACTTGCAGCCCATCCACGGCAAACACTACAGAGAGCTACATGGTAAGGCAGGGTGGTTTAACAGCCCGCGCGTGGCTAGAGCTTTTGGCGTGAATTTCGCATTAGAACCTGAGGACAGAAAGCAGGCCATCAAATCAGCGATTTACGCGGCTACAGGTGTCGATAGTTTAGCGAAGCTGCCACCGGCTGATTTTGTGCGTTTGATAGCGAGTAAGGGGCTGGCATTCACGTTGCCATCGTCTTTGAAATCGGCGGCGGGTATATAGCGATGAATAAAGCATGGAACAGCACTCTACGGGCCAGCAAGAAGCCACTACGCGCTAAGAAGCCGTGGCAACCAAAGGGAGGCATGAACCGCCCCCAAAAAACCACGACAAGTAAGAAGAAGCCGATGGCGTCGCGTGGCATGAAAGGTCGTCCGGTAACTGCTGAGCAAAAGCGCTTTCACGATCAGATGGCTAGCTTGGGCTGTATCGCCAGCTTGAAGGATGGTTTCTTTGATCCGATGGTGAGCATTCATCACATTGATGGGCGAACAAAGCCTAACGCGCACTGGTTAGTGTTGCCGTTATCTGCAGGCAATCATCAGCACTGTACCGGTGCACCTGGTCGGATTGCCGTTCATCCGCACAAGGGCCAGTTTGAGGCTCGTTACGGCAAGCAAATGGATTTACTGCGTGAGTGCATACAGATGCTACTAGCGCGTGGTGTAGACGTGCCAGAGGCAGCGCTAGAAGCTGCAGGCATGGAAAAAAAACCCCAGCAGCTGCAGCAACAGCTCTGGGGGCGATTCAACGTTACACGGAGGTCTATTGAATGACTCAAATGATACCAATAAAACTCACCGGCAAGCAATTGGCTGATGAAGGAGTAGCGTTGGCAAAAGACCATGCTGATTTCGTTACGCCTAATTGGAGCGACCGCATTATGTCTTTGTTTGAGGCATGGGTGAGCAAGCAGGACGGGCAATTCACTATTACGCACTTTCGTTTGTACGTAGCTGAGCATCGCCCTGATCTGGTACCGCCAAGCTCAAACGCTTGGGGAGCAGTAGGTCGCTTGGCTGTTAAACGCCGCTTGGTGCATAACATTGGCTTTATGCCGTCTATCTGCCGCTACACCAAAGGCCATCCAGTTAGAACGTACAGGAGGGCTGTATGAGCGTAGAGGTAATGACGGCCGTGTTTAAGCGGTACCCAAATGGCGGCGGTGAAATGCTGCTTGCTTTGGCTCTTGCTGATCACGCGCATGATGACGGTACCAAGGTATTCCCGTTCGTGAAAAGCCTAGCTGATAAGACTCGTCAGTCTGTGCGCTCTGTGCAATACCAGCTTAGAAAGATGGAAGAGTGCGGCTGGTTGATCTTGGTTAATGCTGGAAATGGCGGTCGTGGGCAACCCAATGAATACCGCATAAACCCAGATTGGATAAAGGGCGCAGAAATTGCACCCATTAAAAGGGTGCAGTCTGAAACAGAAAAGGGTGCAAACGACGACGCAAAGGGTGCAAGTGACGACACTAAAGGGTGCAACAGTTTGCACCCGCATATAACCATCAAAGAACCATCAGTAACCATCATAGAACCATCAAAGGCGCGCAAAGCACGCACTGAAGATTTGGAATTACCGGATTGGTTGCCGGTAGAGCTTTGGGAAAAATGGGATGAGTTCAGAAAAGAAGTGTCGGGTAAAAAGTGGACCATGGCAGCCAAGAAGCTTTCTGTTGACACCTTGGGCAAGCTACTAGCAGCAGGCAATGACATTACCGAGGTTGTAAACCAAAGCATTGAGCGTGGCTGGACGGGGTTATTTGCGGTTAGGGACCTGCAGCCTGTAGCGACAAGTGGTGGAAAGTTCAACCCAGCAGAGGCAATGCGCCAGAGAGACGCAGGCCGTAACGGATGGAAAGGAGCAGGCGATGTTATCGACGTTTAATCAACAAAGCCCATGGTTGGTACCGGTGGCAAAGCTGGATGGTAAGTCGCTGATGACGCACTTGTTTAACCGCTTGAGTGGTATGTACTCGAATAAATGGACTGTGAACTTCCCTGATGACAAAGCAGTTACCGCATGGGAAGAGACATGGGTAGAGGCTTTTGATGAAGAGGGAGTTACGCCTTGCGACGTGAAAATCGGTTTGGATAGCTGCCGCACGTTGTTTAAGTGGCCACCAAGCCTGCCAGAGTTTCTGGAAGCGTGTCGTCCATATCTAGAGCCGAGCACAGCCTTTCATGAAGCAGTTGATGGCATGCAGGCCAGAGCCAAGGGCGAGAGCTTCGCGTATTCGCACCCAGCCATTTTCTTTGCAGCGATAGCGGCAGGGCAACACGACATCATGAACGGTTCATACGTAGCTATGCAGGAGCGCTGGAAAAAAGCATTAGCGGCGCAGCTGGCCAAGAAAACGTGGCCTGAGATACCTGCACCGGTTAAAGCACTGCCACCACCAGTGGTGAGCAAGGCTGAGGCTATTAAGGAAAACAAAAAGGTCATGAGCATGGTTGGGGGCGCTGTAAACAATAATCGCGGGTTGGACTGGGTGCATACGGTGTTTAAAAACCATAAGCATGTGGCAATGCGCTCATTGAAGAATGCCATTGAAGTAGCGCAGCAACACGGCATTCCCATTCCATCGGAGGTGCGTCCATGAGCGGTGTGTATACATGGTCAGCAGACAACCGTTGCAGCATTGGGTACCGCAATCAGTGGGATGCTTCTGTGCCGTCGGTTGGTTTTGTGTTTCTGCGTGCGCCACTCGATATTGATCGTGTGTCAGTGCAGGACTGTGAAATCAAAGCTAAAGCGATGGGCGGGGGCGGCGTTGATCTTCTCTTCTTGGACCCGTACAGCTTTAGGGATGCGTATTGGCCAGAGGTAAGCGCATGGGCGGCTGAGCAGCTTGAGCAGTGCCAGCCAGTCATAGCGTGCTGGTGGGGTAAGACGGGGAGATGGGAAACAGTGGGCAAGTACCTAGACCTAGTACGCGAATCTGGGTACCGCACCACACTGCAGCACTTTGGTGTTAAGCGAGGTGTGCCGCAGTTCTTTAATGCGTTCAGAAGCGCTAAACCAAGCCAGTGGAGGTTGTGATGGCGGCAGTCATAACAGCGCGGGGGCGCAAGCAGACATCCAAATACAAGAACGTCAAAACAGTTGTTGACGGTCATAAGTTCGATAGCAAGAAAGAGGCTAGGCGGTACCAGGCGCTGAAGCTGCTACTTCAGGCGGGCAGAATTTCTAACCTTGAGCTACAGAAACGCTACGAGCTAATACCTACGCAGCGTAAGTCAGATGGAAAAGCCGAAGAGCGATGTTCCTACGTGGCGGACTTCGTTTACATCGAGGACGGTGCGCAGGTCGTTGAGGATGTAAAGGGTGTACGTACAGAGGCGTACCGCATTAAACGCAAGCTAATGCTAAAGGTACATAGTATTGAAATACGGGAGGTGTGATGCAAATACCTTCATGGGTCGAGTACGAGATACAAAACTGGGCGCGGATGCATTGGGTAGGTAGTATGCCCGGCCCGCGTCGTATTGGTCAGGAGGCGCGCCAGTGCATGTATCCGTTCCAAGATGTGGAGGAGGATGAGCCGGGGTATGAGACGGTGAACTATGAGCGTGCGCAGCAGGTAGAAGGGATCTATCAGAAGCTGCCGCATGAAGACCGTAGGGTGCTGCATGCAGAATACACAAGGGTCAAAGAGTACGGCAATATGCCCGACCACATAAGGGCGGCGGTAGCTAGCAAAAAAATAGGGATAACAGTGAGCTACTACAAGTTAGCACTGCTGAGTTTTAGAAAAAAGGTTTGGGGGGCGTTTAAGTGAGTATCTATGCTAATGCTGGTGATTTGTTGTCTTGCTATCCTGGTCGCCAGTTTCGGATGTATGAACTGGTACGTCATGTATCTAAAGGGCGCGTACTACCAAAAGGTGAGCGCGCTAAGTATGAGAGAGGGATTCAACGGGCGATGCGTGCTTTAGCAGAGCATGGATTGGTTGAGATCGTTAAACCGGAGCCGGGACGCTATGGAGATATGTATGTCTGGCGTCCAGCAGGGCAAATGTTACCGAACGATAACATCACGTCGCACATTCGGTAACGCAAACGGTAACATAGGGGTTGAGAAGTTGCGTCTATTGGAAGTGCGGTGGAGAAAAAGCCCGTCAATCGTTAGGTTGGCGGGCTTTTTGCTGCTGAACAGCACACTCTAACTTAATAGATGGGTTTACCGTCATTCAGTGCAAGCAAGCCGCGAATCATGCGGTACAACAGCCAAATACCTGTTGCGATAAGAATAAGGAAACCAATAAAAAAAACTGCTGTTATTGCACCAATCACAGCCCAGAGTATGCCAAACCAAAAGGTGCGTATCTGCCAACGGAAGTGGCTCTCGTAGAGAGTGCCGGCTACGTCATCTTTTTTGACATAGTTAATGATGATGGCAGCAATAGCCGTCACACCGATGAAAACTGATGCCAAGTAGAGAATGTAAATTATTAGCGTAAGGTTCTTTAGCTTTTCATCTGCGTTTTTGTTTTCCACAATATCCATTTTTTGCCCTATATCAAGTAGAAAAAAACTCATAATCGATAGTAACTGAAAAGCGCTCATTCAATGCTGTACCCAGATTTGTAGATTACAAAATCTGACAATGATTACGTGTGCGGCATGAGTTGTTCTGAGGCAATCTTTAGCTATAAGCTGGTGTTCTGGGCCTGACCACCGTGAGATCGACAGAGTTTTGTATAGGGCCTATGTTAAACTGCGACTTCCCACAACTTTTACCTCTTTATACCCATGTAAATTATTGCTACCTGCTTGTTCTCACATTTTTTCGTTGATGAAGCACAGCGGGTGGCATCGTGGCGTCTCGGTTCTACCTTTATCTAGCTCCAGAAAGTCTTGTCACTCGCCGTGCAGATAGGAATCTGCATGTTGAATTTGAAATCCATTTGGCTTTTTAATGCCCGCAGAGATGTAGTCTCGGGCTTGCTTGTGGCTTTAGCTCTTATTCCAGAGGCTATAGCTTTTTCTATTATTGCTGGAGTAGATCCAAAAGTAGGGCTGTATGCCTCATTTAGTATTGCCACGATCATCGCATTCGTAGGTGGTAGGCAGGGAATGATCTCAGCTGCTACTGGGGCAATGGCTTTAGTGGTTGTAACGCTGGTTAAGGAACACGGCTTACAGTACTTGTTGGCAGCAACAGTTTTGGCAGGCATGCTGCAGATTGTGGCTGGAGCTGTTGGATTGGGAAGGCTAATGAAGTTTGTGTCACGCTCTGTTGTGACTGGCTTCGTCAACGCGTTGGCTATTCTAATTTTTATGGCCCAGCTTCCAGAGCTGACCAATGTTACATGGCATGTCTACGCACTAACTGCAGCTGGCTTAGGTATCATTTATCTACTACCACGCATAAGCAATGTACTTCCATCACCACTCGTAGCTATTGTGTTATTGACGGTCGTTACTCTTACCTTTGGGATAGAGGTGAGAACGGTAGGTGATATGGGTACCTTACCCGACTCTTTGCCTGTGTTTTTGCTGCCAGACATTCCTTTTAACTTAGAAACACTACTAATCATCTTGCCGTACTCTGTATCGCTAGCAATAGTCGGTCTGCTGGAGTCGTTAATGACGGCATCCATTGTTGATGATATGACAGACACACCAAGCAATAAGAATAGAGAGTGTTTAGGTCAGGGTACAGCGAACATTGTGACGGGCTTTCTAGGCGGTATGGCAGGCTGCGCAATGATAGGCCAATCAGTAATCAATGTTAGAGCAGGTGGCAGAGGGAGACTTTCTACACTTTGTGCAGGCGTATTTCTATTGATCTTAATTGTGTTCTTTGGTGAGTGGGTTGGAATGATTCCGATGGCGGCCTTAGTTGCTGTCATGGTTATGGTGTCTATAGGTACCTTTGATTGGAAGTCGCTTAACACTTTAGTGACGCATCCTAAGAGCTCTAGTGTTGTGATGGTAGCAACTGTAATCGTTACGGTATGGACGCATGACCTGTCAAAGGGAGTGTTAACAGGGGTATTGTTATCGGCAGTGTTTTTTGCAAATAAAGTAGTTGGTGTAGTAAGTGTATATAACTACTTGAGCGATGAAGGGGAATCGAGGATCTATAAGATCAAGGGGCAGTTGTTCTTTGCTTCAGCGAATCAAGTGATCGATGAGATTGATCTAAATGAGCCAATACCAGAGGTGATTCTAGATTTCTCTGATGCACATGTCTGGGACATAACGGCTGTGGAGATTATCGAGAAAATACACACCAAGCTCAACGCTAAAGGGGTTGCAGTGAAACTTCTCGGGCTAAACGAGAAGTCTCACAGAACGATTCTTCAATTAGCAGATGAGCCCAAGAGGCTTTTAGCTGCTTAGGTATATAACCACCTTCGGGTGGTTTTTTCATGGGTGAAGGAAATTGACCTGCCTGCGAGGGTTAGGATTTACGCATGTCAATCAATAGAGGCTTGGAACAAAAAGCTTGGGCTATGCTTCTGTTGGAATGACTGCCTGAGCCTCTATTTCAATTAACCACTCTGGCAATGCAAGACCGGTAACAACTACCCATGATGAAGCTGGTGGGTTTGTTTGGAAGAAGTCTTTAAGAGCATCAGTGATTTCCATCTGATTGTCTGGATTGTTTGCATCTTCTTTGATGTAGATGCGAAGCATTGCAATATGCTCTTTTGTGGCTTGTGTGGCGAGCAACACTTTTTCTATATTTTCAAGGCAGACTCTTGTCTGCTCTTTCATGCAAGTAGCTATGGTGTTTTGATCTTTATCTGTTGCGACTTGGCCAGACAAAAAAAGGTGCCTCCCCTCTTTTGTTAGTACAGCTTGGCTAAACCCATACTGAAGACTATTGAAGACTGAACTAGGGTTTACAGAGGTGTGCATTGTTTATTCCACTAAGTTGCTTATGAAAAAGCATATTTTCGCCTGTTTCTTATATTAGGTACAGATGATATGAAGTAGACGTCAGTGTGGTGTTAGATACGGGCAAAGAAGTATTTGCTATGCCAGGTGACTAAGAAGGTGACGGTGCAATGACAAGAAGAATACAAAAACCATGCAGGGTTAAAACGTGCAGGCGCCCCCATAGAAATGCAGGTGGCTATTGTGATGAGCATTTAGATCAAGAGTCTGGGTGGAATGCTCCTGAGCGCGGCACATCATCGCAGCGTGGTTATGGTGCGGAGTGGCAACGCAAGCGCAGATTTGTGCTGAAGCGAGATGGTCGCCAATGCAGGCCGTGCGCAGCTAAGGGGTTAGTGACGTATGGTAATGAAGTCGATCACCGTATCCCCAAAGCAGAGGGTGGAACGGATGCTTATGAGAACCTGCAAACCATTTGCGAGGACTGTCATAAGGAAAAAACACGCAGGGAGTCGAGCAGGCGCAGGGTAGGGGGGGTATAAAACCCCAAATCTTTTCCTTTCCTAGACCGCCCGTCTAGTTAGATTTTTATCCCCGCGTAAAATGAAATTTAGTGGGAGGGGGTATGGCGGGTGTTCCGGGGCGTTCAGGTCGTAGACCAAAACCGACCGAGCGTAAGGTTGCTGCTGGCAATCCTGGTAAGCGCGCACTGAACAAAGATGCACCTGAGTTTGGTGGTGTAGTAAATATTGATGCACCGGACTGGCTGCAAGGGCCGGGCCGTAATTTGTGGGAGCACTTGGCACCGCTACTCTGCGTAGAGAAGGTGCTACAGGCAACCGATATTCAGAACCTAGAGTTTTATTGTGCGGCTTACGGCAGATTCCGAATGGCCGAAGAAGATATTGCTAGGAACGGCATTACTGTCGAAGGGGCGCAAGGCGGGATCGTTAAGAACCCTGCGGCGACAATCATCAACGAGGCTACAAGGCAAATGGCAACCTTTGGATCTTTGCTTGGCCTCGACCCATCCAGTCGACAGAGACTGTTGGGTCCCAAGAAACAGGACCCTACTGCTGAGCTAGCCGGCATCTTAAGCATGTGAAATGTCAAAAGCGAAGTTTCCACGGGTGGCTGCAGCTACGCAGTTCGCCCGCGATGTCGTGCGCGGCAAAATACCATGCTGCCGATATATAACTCTAGCCTGCCAGCGTCATTTAGACGAAATAGTCAAAAGCAAAAAACGAGACTTCCCTTATAAGTTTGATCCGGTACAGGCCGAGAAAAAAATCAAACTTATTGAGTACATGCCGCACACAAAAGGTAAGTGGGCGAGGGAAAAGAAGAAGATCACTTTAGAGCCATGGCAGTTGTTTGGCATGGCTTGCACCTTTGGATGGGTCAGGAAAAAGGACGGGTTACGCAGGTTCAGAGAGTCGTATTGGGAAGTACCACGTAAAAACGGCAAGAGTGTAATTGCTGCCGGCGTGGGCCTTGCTATGTTTTGCGCTGATGGTGAGTTTGGCGCAGAGGTGTACAGCGGGGCAACAACCGAGAAGCAAGCGTGGGAGGTGTTTAGACCAGCTCGCTTGATGGTCATGCGTACACCAGAGTTAAAGGCATTACTCGGTATTGAGGTTAATGCTGGCAACATGAATCGCCCAGAGGACGGGAGCCGGTTTGAGCCGGTTATCGGTAATCCGGGTGACGGTGCCTCACCATCCTGCGCGATTGTTGACGAGTATCACGAACACATAGCAGATGACCTCTACGTCACCATGCAAACTGGGATGGGCGCGCGCGAACAACCGTTGATGTTCATCATCACTACGGCGGGGGCGAATATCTCTGGGCCGTGCTATGACAAGCGGCAAGAAGTCATTGAAATGCTTGAGGGCATTGTTCCTAATGATGAGCTGTTTGGTTGGATTTGGACGATTGACGAGGGGGACGACTGGACTGACCCCAAAGTGTTGGCCAAGGCCAATCCCAACATGGGGGTCTCGGTTAATGAGGACTACCTAGTTTCTCAGCAGCAGCAAGCTATACGCAGAGCGCGCTTTGCCACCACCTTTAAGAATAAGCACCTGAACGTGTGGACGGCGGCAAAGAGTGGTTACTACAACATGGCAAAGTTTGTAGCCGATTCGTGTATTGACCGCTCTCTAACGCTAGAGCGCTTTGCTGGGTGGGATTGTGTGCTGGGGCTGGACTTGGCATCCAAGATTGACCTTACCGCCATGGTGAAACTATTTCATGAGGTGATCGACGGAAAGATTCACTATTACTGTGTTGCTCCTACCTTTTGGGTGCCAGAGGACACAGTGACAGGTAGTGATAATAGGCGCATGGCCGACCGTTACCAGAGTTGGGTAGCTTCCGGTCACTTGATCCAGACGCATGGTGCGGAAATTGATTACCGCGACATTCTAGCTGAGGCGTTAGAGGTTAATGCGCAGTCGCCAGTGATCGCGTCACCCGTTGACCCGCATGGCGCGGCGAACCTATCTCACCAGTTGGATGATGAGGGGTTAAGCCCAATCACAATTGTCCAGAACTTCACTAACATGTCCGACCCAATGAAAGAGCTTGAGGCGGCTATTTTGTCTGGGCGCTTTCACCACGATGGCAACCCCATTATGAGTTGGTGTATTTCAAACGTGGTGGGGCGTCACCTTCCTGGTAGTGACGATATTGTGCGTCCTACTAAACAACACCCAGATAACAAAATTGATGGGGCCGTAGCGCTAATTATGGCTATTGGCCGAGTCATGCTGCCTATCGCTAAAGAAGAAGCCAGCATTTATGAGCAAGGAGTAGGGATTTGAATCGTCAGGAAAAAATCGCACTGGTGTGCATGCTTGTGGGCTTCATTGCGTTGGTTGGCGGTATTGCTCAGATATCACCAGCGTGGGCTGCCGTAGTGGGCGGTGTTTTATTAATTCTCTTTGGTATAGGACTAGACAGAAATGCTGTTTAGAAGAGCTACCGATAGTGGGCAGGGTGGCTCTGGTTGGCTTTCTAGTTTCTTGGGTGGTGTTCGTTCAACAGCTGGGCAAGATGTTAATGCCAAGAGTGCTATGGCAATTCCTGTGTTGCAGAACTGTGTGTCTTTGCTTGCAGAGAGTATTGCGCAACTACCCATTGAACTCTACCGCCGCTTGCCCGACGGAGGCAGGGAAGCTGCTACAGATCACCCTTTATACAAAATTCTGAAATACAGGCCGAACCCGTGGCAAACCTCGTTTGAATACCGAGAGTTTAGCCAGATGTCAGCCGGTTTACGGGGGAACTCATACAGCTATATAGAACGGGATGGTGGCGGGGTTATCACCGGGCTATACCCGATGGCCCCCGAAAATATTACGGTCTGGAAGGGATCAGACCTGTGCCCCTACTATCAAATCGCGGGAAGTGATGAAAGGCTGCCACAGCGCTATTTCCATCATGTGCGTTGGATGTCATTTGATAACTATGTTGGTGCATCGCCAATAGCACTCCATGCCAATGCAATCGGCTACTCACTGGCGTTGGCTGAGTATTCGGCTAAGTCGTTTGTTAACGGTACAGCATTGTCTGGCGTGTTAGAGCGTCCAAGAGAATCACCAGCCATCAAAGATCAGAAGATTGTTGATGCCATAACCGATGATTGGCAGTCTCGTTTTGGTGGCTCTGGGAACAAGGGCAAGGTGGCAATGCTTCAGGAGGGGATGACCTTTAAGCCCCTTTCTATGAGCAACGTCGATGCCGATCTGATTAAGGCACTGACGTTAACCGGTGCTGATATGGCTCGGATTTGGAAAATTCCCTTACCCATGTTGGCTGTGATGGAGGGGGCGACGCTCAATAACGTTGAGAACCTCCAAATCCAGTTTGTCATTTATGCCTTGCTTCCATGGGTTAAGCGCCACGAAAGCGCTATGCAGCGCGACTTTCTCCGCTTGGATGAAATGGACGAGCTCTACATTGAGTTCAACATTGGTGGCTTGCTCCGGGGTAACCAAGAGGCCCGCTACAAAGCGTATGCAATTGCACGGCAGTGGGGCTGGTTATCTGTAAACGACATTCGCAAGCTTGAAAATCTTCCTCCTATACCTGGTGGGGATGTGTACTTGCAGCCATTAAACATGGTCGATGCAGCCACAGGGCTTCCAACTAACAAAGACGAGGCTAAGGCTTTGGCCGAAATTCACAAGGTACTTCAATGAAAAACCATCACCGTTTAATCGGCTTGATATTTAATACGCCGCAGCTTATCCGAGAGGACGTACTGGATATGGCTGTGCACTGGGCAAATCAGGCCATGAACCTGAATATTGTCAATGTCCATGGGGCAACCGCTCAGCATGACGGTGCAGAAACGCAGGCTGTTTCGCCATCTGAGCGGCGCCTGCAGGCAGCACAAGATACAGGGGTTTATGTGTTGCCTGTTCATGGCGTTCTAGTGTCGCGTAACACGCATCTAGACCCGTGCTACTCCATGACAAGTTACGAAGAAATACGGGGCATGTTAAACGCTGCGGTGAATGACCCAAGCATCGAGCATATTGTTCTGGACATAGATAGTCCGGGAGGTTCGACGTTAGGGTGTTTTGAGCTGGTGGATGATATTTATGCAGCGCGTGCCAGTAAGCCAATCACCGCCATTTCAAACTTTGGTGCGTACTCAGCAGGTTTTGCTATTGCGTCTGCAGCGACAAACCTTATCGTTTCGCGCAGCTCAGGTGTGGGGTCGGTGGGGGTCATTGCCCGCCATATTGACCTAAGTAAACGCCATGAGCAGCAAGGGATAAAGATCACCTCGATCTTTGCCGGTGCGCGTAAAGACGACTTAGCCAGCCATATGCCTTTAACTGAAGAGGCGGGGCAGTGGCTAACGGATCTGGTTAATGACAATTACGAAACCTTCACCAATATAGTTGCCCGTAATCGTGGCCTGTCTGTTGCATCGGTAAAGGAAACCGAGGCCGGTGTGTTCTTTGGTCAGAAGGCAGTAGAGATGGGCTTTGCTGATTCCGTTGAGTCACCGCAGGCGGCTGTAAACCGAATTGCAGCGGAGGTTGCACAAAAGCGTGCACGCGCTCCAAAGAAAAGCAGTGTGGCCACCCGTGCGGCGGCTATGGAAATCCAAAATCGTATTTAGGCGCGTTCGCGACTAAATGATGTCTTGCCACCTACGGGTGGCTTTTTTTATGGGGAAAACAATGCCTAAAGTGCATGAACTTCGTGCTGAACGCGCAAAAATCAATGATCAGATTCAAGCTCTGGCTACTGTCGAAAAGGAAAACGGTGAGCTAACAGCTGAGCAGACGTCTGATTTTTCCACGTTATCAGCAAAATTTGACGACCTGACGGCTTCTATTGAGCGTCTGGAAAAATCAGAGCGTATGGCCGCGCAATCAGCAACGCCAGTTGAAAGCCATGTGCGTAGCACTAATACCGTACCAGCTGTACCGCGTGAGCCAGAGGCTAAGGGTGCCGGTATGGCCCGCATGGTCTTGGCGTTGGCAGCTGCGCAGGGTAACAATCAACTAGCGGCACAAATTGCCATGGACCGTGGCTATGGAGATCATATTGCCGCATCACTCAATACGCTGACTCCTGGTGCTGGTGGTGTGCTGGTTCCGGAGAACCTTTCTACGGAAGTGATCGAACTGCTGCGTCCGAAATCGGTAGTGCGTAAGCTGGGTGCGCGTGCTATGCCGCTGAACAACGGTAATCTCACTATCCCTCGCTTGAAGGGCGGTGCAGTGGTTGGCTATATCGGTTCTGATTCTGATATCCCAACTAGCCAGCAAGAGTTTGATGACCTGAAACTATCGGCTAAAAAGCTAACAGGCTTGGTGCCAATCTCTAACGACTTGCTGGCAACTTCCAGCGCAAATCCAAACGTGGATCAGATTGTCGTGGGCGATCTTACATCCGCGATGGGTACCCGTGAAGATAAGGCCTTTATCCGCGACAACGGTACCGGTGATACGCCTAAAGGTTTGCGTTACTGGGCGCCAACCCAAAACGTGTATGCAGCTGCGCAGCCTAAGCCAACAATTGAGCAGGTTTCAATTGAGTTAAACAAGTTGGTGTTGGTTCTTGAGTCTGCCGACGCCAATATGACTGCGGTGGGCTGGGTGATGGCACCGCGTACAAAACGCTTCCTGCAGGCTTTGCGTGACGGTAACGGCAACAAGGTTTACCCAGAGTTGGATCAGGGCTTCTTGATGGGCTATCCCGTATGTACAACTACTCAAATTCCGACCAACCTGGCTGTCGGCGCAGACTCTAATGGGTCTGAAATTTACTTAGCTGACTTCGGTGACTGCTTCATTGGTGAAGATAGCCGTCTGGTTATCGACTTCTCCAAAGAAGCTACCTATACCGATGGTGACGGCAAAACAGTGTCTGCTTTCCAACGTGACCAAACTTTGGTGCGTGTGATTGCCAAACACGACTTTGGCCCGCGTCACGTTGAGTCTGTTGCTGTGCTGACAGATGTTCAGTGGGGCGCTTAATCCCGCGTTAACACAGGGTGCCTAGTGCACCCTTTTTATTTTGGAGTTTTCATGGTTCAAGTTAAGTTTTTGAAAAACTGCGGTGCTTACACTGTTGGTGATGTTGCTGGCTTTACAAATGACAAGGCCGAGTTATTGATAAAGCGCAATATTGCTGAGAAGCATACGCCTGAGAAAGTTAAGGGCGCTAGCTCTAATGCTCAAGCTAAGTGAGTGGCTGGATGACGAGCTGGTTGATGCCACTGATGCGCTGCTTCATCTTCGTATCGATGATGAGCCAGAGAATATTGATTATTTAGAACGCATCACTATTCCGGCAGCCCGAGGTATGGCTGAGGAAATAACCGGCTCGATATTGCGCAGGGGAATCTATGTTGAAACAATTCTCTCCGGCCAGACACTCGCGAAAGGGAATGTTGAGAGGGTTGATTCAGTAAAAGCTAACGGTTTGTCTGTGCCGTTTCGTAGTGAGTTAGTTGCAGGGCGCACCTTAGTTGTGGTGCCGCAGGTAGGTCCTGCTGCGGTGTTGGAGGTGACCTTTGAGGCTGGCTATAAGCGTGAAAACTATCCTCCACAACTAAGATCTTGGTTGTTGATGGTATGTGGTTTTCTTTTTAGGGAACGAGACTTGTCCAAAGATTCTCCCAAAATACGGTCACTTGATTTCATGTTGACCTCCATGAGCATTCCAAGCCTTTTCTAAGAACATGACTAAATCAATAGCGTTAAAAGCCTATGAGGATTTCGGTGCAGGGGACCTTGATAAGCGTGTGGTTATTCGTCGTAGAGAGGACCGTGCTCTGGGTTATTCCTCTATTACTCAGAGCTATAGCGAGGTAAGGACAAGGTGGGCGAGCCTAAAGCCTGTGGGTACTTCTGTGTGGTCCTCATCGCTGCAAACGCAGGAAACGGTAACTCATCGAGCTGTAATCAGGTTTATGCAGGGCATTACTGTTGATTATGAGTTGGTATATACGGGAGTGGTTTATCGGGTCAAACGTAGTGCCCCATTAAATGGTGAGCGGATTTATCTAATCATTGATCTCGAGGAATTGGGTACAGAGGAGGCGTTGTATGGGTAGTTTGGAGGCTTCGTTATCTGTTGAGGGTTTTCAGAATATTCCCGTATTTATGTTTAAACGCGGGGCTATGCGTAAAGCTTTTCGTAACTCCGGTAATGTGGTTGCAAAGAATGCAAGGCGCAAATTGTCAGGACGTGCTGGAAGTGGGTTGCCAGCGCGACGCACAGGGCGGTTGATGCGTTCTGTTGTTGTAAAACTTGGTTCAAAAGGGCTGTACGCAAAAGTGCAGCACAAAATGCCAGCGCCTGCGAGTAAGTGGAGAAGTGACCCTCGTGGTCAGGCGTTCTATCCCGCATTCTTACATAGTGGAACAACAAGAGGGATTAAGCCTGGTGGCAACTGGATTGCTGATGCTTTGAACGAGGAAAGATCAGTAGTACAGAGAAAACTAAGCGAAGGGTTACTGGAGGCTTTGTCGTGAGGGTGTCTAGGATAGTTGCGCATTTGCGTAAGCATTGCCCATCATTTGATAGGCGTATTGCAGTGGGCTTGGATTTTTCACCTGAACGCTCGCAAGTGAAGTTCGCTGTACCTTGTGCCGTGGTGTTTCCCGATGGTGATGAGGCATCGTCGAGCATGGCAAAAGAAAGCATTGTGCAAGATGTTGAAGATACTTTCTCTGTTGTGTTGATTCTGAAAACACAGGATGCGGTCAGAGGTGATGAAACAGCAGATCACTTGCATTTGCTAAGGGCTGAGTTATTCAGAGCGTTGCTGGGGTGGGTTCCTGATGATGGTTACGATCCCATCGAGTATGTGGGTGGCGAAGTGACAGAAATGGATAGGTCGCTTACGTATTACGTAATGCGATTCACATCATCGTTTGTCGTTGGTCATGCTGCAGGCACATCAGAAGAAAGACCGCCTGAGACCTGGCATGAGTATGAGCTTGCTGGTCTGCCGGAGTTGAAGGCTATGGATATAGCTGTGGATGTTATAGATCCAATCTTTGACCATAACTTATCCGAGACAGGGCCTGATGGCAGGGTAGAGTTTAAGCAGAAACAGGAGAGATTGAGTGAAGCAAATTAAGGTAAAGCCTGCGCCTGGTCGTGAGGTTCCTGACCCTCAGCGTATGGATACCATACCGTCTGACGGGCGAGTGGTGGAGCATAGCCAGTATTGGGCTCGTCGCATCGCGGATGGTGATGTGGTTATTGATAAAGTCTCTACTGCAAGAAAAGCAGTAGGAAAAGGGGAGGTCTGAGATGGCCGTAAGCATGAATCAAATTCCAGCGGAACTTCGGGTTCCGCTTTTTTATGCCGAAATGGATAACAGCCAGGCAAACAGTGGTGCTTCTCAGCTTCGGCGTTTGCTGATTGGTCTGGTTAATGATGATGTTGATGTGGATGGCCGTCTGGTTCTTCCTGCTACATCATCCGAGGTGGCTATGCTGGCAGGGGTGGGGTCACCACTGCATGAGATGCACGTAGCACATCGCAAAAATGATCCGATGGGTGAGACGTGGGTGTTGCCTATCAAGCTGGATGCAGCACAGCCAGCGAGTGGTTCGATCAAGGTCACAGGCGCTGCGGCCTCAGCTGGTGTGCTGTCTGTGTATGTGGGTGATGCGCGGGTCGCTGTTGCAGTATCAAAAGATCAAGCCGCCAGTGATGTGGCTCAGGCTGTAGCTGATGCGGTGAATGAAGCACCGTTGTCAGTCAAGGCCATAGCAGAAGTTGGGGAAGTGAAGCTCACGACGAAGTTTAGTGGTGAGCTTGCTAATGATTTGCGACTTGGCCTGAACCTTCGTGGTTCAGCGGGTGGCGAACGAACGCCAGCAGGGCTGATTGTAGAGCTTGTGCAGATGATTGGTGGTGCTGGTGTTCCAGAGCTGGCCACAGATCTCGCGATGGTGGGTGATGAGCCCTTTGAGTTTATTGTGCATCCGTTCACAGACTCAGGTTCGTTAGAAGCGCTGCGACACATGATGGATGACACTACAGGCCGTTGGTCTTGGGCCCGCATGATGTATGGGCATGTGTATTCAGCACGGCGTGGCTCGCTGGGTGAGTTGGTGGCATTTGGTCGTGCGGGCAGTAATGATCAGCACGGGACGGTTGCGGCACTAGAAGTAACATCGCCTACACCAGTTTGGAAGTATGCAGCTGAGTACGCAGCACGTCAGGCTGTGTTTATTTCCGCAGACCCTGCTCGTCCGACACAGACGGGGGCATTGGCCGGTGTGATGCCAGCCGAAGATGGCAAACGTTTTGGTTTATTGGAAAACAACTCGTTGTTGTGGGCAGGTGTAGCTACCAGCTATTTCGAGGGTGGTTATGTCCGCATTGCTCGGGCCGTGACGCTGTACCAGAGAAATAGTTTTGGGCAGCCCGACGATAGCTATTTGGATAGCGAGACAATGCACCAGTCGGCAGCTATCTTACGCCGTTTGCAGGCAGTGATTACCAGCAAGTTTGCGCGACACAAACTAGCAAACGACGGCACACGCTTTGGTGCTGGTCAGGCGATTGTTACTCCCAAAACCATTCGCAGTGAGTTGGTGGCGGAATATGCGCGCATGGAGCGCGATGGCCTTGTTGAAAATGCGGAGATGTTTGGCAAGCACTTGATTGTTGAGCGTGACCCGAATAATCCGAACCGCATCAATGTGCTTTATCCGCCTGATTACATTAATCAGCTTCGCATCGTTGCTCTACGCAACGAGTTCCGTTTGCAGTATCCAGACGAACTGTAAAACAAACGTCAATGCCCCGCTTTATGCGGGGTTTTTTTATGAGGTGAAGTATGGGCCAGCGAATAGCGGGAACCGTATATGTAAAAGTGGATGGCGTGCAGCTCACGACCACAGGGGCATTTTCTCTGCCCATTGGAGACGTGACGCGAGAGACGTTGGAGCCTGGCTATTTCTCAGAAAAAGCGCGCGTGCCATACGTGAAAGGTGATGTGCTGCATACGTCAGACTTTCCCATCGACAAGATCACTCAAGGTACGGATATGACCGTAACTGTTGAGCTGAATAACGGACGTACTTATACGCTTGTTGGGGCTTATCTGGTGGGCGAGTCCGAGAGCAACACCGAAGATGGCAAGGTGTCTTTAGAGTTTGAAGGTGAAAAGGGGGTGTGGAGTGTCTGAACCAACAGTTTATCCGTTGAAAAAAGCAATCACAGCCCACGGTGAAGAAGTGGCGGAGCTTCGTTTACGCGAGGCCTCCACTGCTGATGCGCGAGCACTGAAGTCATTGCCGTATTTTATTCAGTCTGATGGCGAGACTGTGGCACTGAATTTAGAGGTATGTGCTAAGTACATCTCTCGGCTGGCAGGCATCCCGCTGGGTAGCGTGGATCAGCTTCATGTGCATGACTTTAATAATCTCTCGTGGTTGGTGTCACAGCCTTTTTTGACTCAGGGCTCCGATCAGTAACAGCGTTAACAGACTATGCCTTCTCAGCCGCCCATTACTGGCGGCTGAGTCCTTTTGGCGTGATGGAGTTAAGTGTTAGTGAACTGATGGAGTTGACCCAGCAGGGGCATCGCATAGAAGCAGCAAGACGAGGGACTGAGTGATGGCAAAAGAGTTTCAGTTAAAAGCCCTCATTATGGGCGTTGATAAGCTGTCACCAGCCTTAAAAAGTGCTCGTCAGAGTGTGATGGGCTTTAGGCGGCAGCTTCTAAATAGTGGGCTTGGTAAGCCCATAAGTCTTTCAAACATCCTACAGGGCGGCGCAATAGCCGCCCCTTTTGTTTTGGCGACAAAGGCAGCTATCGGTTTTGAGTCATCAATGGCCGATGTCAGGAAGGTGGTTGAGTTTGAGAGTCCCAAGCAGTTTGCAGAGATGGGCAAACAGGTTATTGGGATGACTAAGTATTTACCAATGGCTGCACAAGATATTGCAGCCATTGTCGCATCTGGTGGCCAAGCGGGTTTGGCTAGACATGAGCTGACCCAGTTTGCGGAAGATGCGGTCAAGATGGGTGTTGCTTTTGATCAGACGGCTGATGAGTCGGGAACGATGATGGCGAAGTGGCGCACATCGTTTCGCATGGGCCAAAAAGAGGTTGTGGATCTGGCAGACAAAATTAACTTTTTGTCGAATAACGGAGCAGCCACAGCAAAGCAAATCTCTAGCATCGTTACGAATATTGGCCCGTTGGGGGAGGTGGCTGGCCTAGCAAGTGGTGAGATCGCGGCGATGGGGGCAACTCTCGCGGGGATCGGTGTTGCAGAGGATAAGGCTGCGACAGGTATGAAAAACTTCATGCTAGCGATGACTGCGGGTAAAGCGGCCACGAATACGCAGAAGCAAGTTTTTAAAGCGTTGCGGTTAGATGCTGAGCAAATCTCTATTGGGATGCAGCAGGACGCTAAAGGAACAATGCTGAAAGTTATGCAGGCGATTAGTCAGGTGGATGCGGCTAAGCAGGCAGGTGTTTTACAGCAGCTCTTTGGTAAAGAGTCCATTACAGCGATTGCTCCTATGCTGACTAACTTGGAGCTGTTGCAAAAGAACTTTGAGCTCGTAGCAGACGAAACAAAGTATGCAGGCTCTATGCAGGGTGAGTTTGCGGCAAGGGCGGCTACGACTGCTAACTCTATTCAGTTGATGAAAAACAGGTTCACAGCGCTCGGAATTACGGTGGGCAATGTGTTGTTGCCTGCTGTGAATGAGTTCTTGGTGTTTGCTGGTCCTATTGTTGATTGGGTTGTTGAGTTCGCAGAGGCTAATCCGTGGCTCATTAAGGGGTTGGTTGGTGCTGCACTAGCATTCGGAGCACTACGACTTAGTGTTGCTGGTGTCGCTGTTGCCTCTAAGGTGTTGGCAGCGGTTATGGCAACCTCGCCAGTTGGGCTGATCGTGCGAGGGATTGCTGTTGCAGCGGGGTTCTTAATTGCCAACTGGTCGAGTGTTGGGCCGTGGTTTAGGAACTTGTGGGCAGGCATTAAAGGCTATGCCAATGCGTTGTGGGTATGGCTGAAAGATGTGTTTTTTAACTGGCATCCTTTGGGCTTGATCATCGCTAATTGGCAGCCGATTTCAGAATGGTTTTCTGGTCTGTGGGCGGGCATTAAGGCGTTTGCCAATGCTTACTGGGAGTGGCTAAAAAATGGCTTCTTTAATTGGACGCCGCTGGGTTTGGTCATCTCCAATTGGCAGCCCATTGTTGATTGGTTCAAAGAGGCATGGGAGACGGTTAGGGGGTACATAGAGCCCATTATGAATGGCGTGAACTATGTATCTGATGCTGTCTCAAGCGTTGGGTCAGGCATTTCTGATGCGGCATCAGGCGCTTGGAATTGGACGGCTAATGCGTTGGGCTTTGGTGAGGCAGCGGCCGCACCTCCAGCCCTGGGTAGTGCTCCGGCTCCGCTGTATAGCCAAGAAAGTACAGCGAAATTGGAGGGGGATTTTGTTGTGCGTTTCGAGAATGCACCACAAGGTATGCGGGTCGATCCTATTAAAACTAATCAGCCTGCATTACGCATGCGGCAGGATGTTGGCTATAGATCATTAGCAGGGGCAGGGTGATGAGCAATTGGCGTGATGAGGAACTGGCAGCATCGTTTAAGGGAGTCCCGTTTATTGCGGTTAAGGACTCCCAGCCCTTTGGGCAGCGAACCCAAGTGCATGAGTTTCCACAGCAGGATCTGCCCCATGTGGAAGCACTGGGCAAGCGAACCAAAGAAATAAAGATTTCTGGCTTTGTGGCTGGTGATGACTTTATGGCCAAACGGGATGCGTTGCTTGCTGTGATCGAGGAACCTGGTGCGGGTGAGTTGATACATCCGTGGTTCGGTAGTTTGTTTGTCTCGGTCACAGACTGTAGTGTTTCGCACGATAGGCAAAAGAAGGGGGTTGCTCTCTTTGAGATCGTGTTTGTTGAGGGGCGTTCTGATCCTGACTATCCCACAGCATCAGCGGATGCCGTTGCTATTTTAAATGGCGCTGCTGATGCATTAGGAAAAACAGGCATTGAGCGTTTCTTGGAGGCCATTGAGTCTATAGATCTTACGCAGTTGCGAGAGGCCGCAATCTTTGAGCCGCTTAATCAGACGTTGAGTGTCTTACGTGATGTGTACAAAACGGCTGATCGCGTGTTTTCGTCAGTAACTGCTGTCATTGATGCGGTAGTGAGTGGGCCCAAGGTTTTTGCAAATAGTTTGTTTTCTTTGGTGCGCGGTTCGGAATCAGTTTTTGATGGCTTTTATCAACGTGGCAAAGATGTTGTTTCCATTTTCTCGTTGGGGGATAGGGTTGATTCTGTGAATAGAGTTGGCGCGATTTATTCTCCCGATAGTGGTGTGAATGGTGTGTTTGTTAGCTCAATCAAAAATCTTGTGCAGGATGCGATAGCTGTCGATGTGGTTAAGTCGATTAGTAAATTACCAAGCGAAAGCGCTGTCACGACAGGCAAGAAGGTCGCAGTTGAAACCATGCCTAAAGTGGTGGAAACCACGATGGGGCAGGCTGATCAACTGGTGGGCGAATTGTTGGGGCAAGAGGAAATCCGGCCTCCCGTTGCCGATGACGTTTTGCATATCCGAGATCAGTTGGGAGCGACCCTTTGGCGAATAGCAGAATCCTCGCCCGCAGAGCATTACAGCTCAATAGTGCAGGCTCGTACTGAGAGCGTGAGATTTCTAACCAAAGTGGCTAGGCAGGGGACAAAGCTAGAGATTGCTAAAAACAATCGCGTAGCTCCTGCTTTGGTGGTGGCGTACAGGCGCTACGGTGATGCGGATCATGTGTCGGAGTTGGTGGCGCGCAATGCTGTGCGGCATCCTGGCTTTGTGCCTGTGTCTGATTTGTTGTTGCCCAGGAGATAGGTATGGATAGCCATAAAGTCGCTTTGCTGGTCGATGGCAAGGTGTATGCGGGCTGGAAAGCCATCTCTATCTCTGCGGGTGTTGAGCGTCAGGCGCGAGACTTTGACCTGGCTATTACATGGCGTTGGCCTGAAAGCGGTGGGGAGGCCCACAAGATAAAACTCGGTTCTCGCTGTGAAGTAAAAATAGGCGGGGATTTAGTGTTGACGGGCTATGTGTTTAAAACGCCCATTAGCTACGATGCACGGCAGGTAACGCTAGGGGTTTCCGGTAGATCGTTAACAGCCGATGTGGTGGATTGCAGTGCTGCTAGAAACCAATGGCGACGGCAAAGTGTGGCAGATATCGTCAAGGCTTTGGTGCAGCCCTACGGGATTACTGTAGTCAATCAGGTAAGTGACGCCATCAGTATTGCTGACCATCAGGTTGATCCAGGTGAGACAGTCTTTGCTTCTATTGACCGCTTATTGAGTGCAAGTGCTTTGCTCTCAACGGATGATGAGCATGGGCGCTTAGTGTTGGCTGATCTGGGTAGCGCCGGCAGGGCAACAGATGAAATCAGGCTAGGAGAGGGCGGTAACGTGCTTTCTGCTGGTGCGGAGTTTGATTTCTCGCAGGTGTTTTCAGAGTACGAGTGCATAGGCCAAAAGTCTGGTGATGATGATTCTTTTGGTGAGGGGGCCTCAGAGGTGCAGGCTTTGGCGAGTGATGACAGGATTGCTCGTTATCGGAATTTAACAATAGAGCCACAAGGGCAGGTCACCACTTCGATCGCTGCTAGACGGGTTAACTGGGAACGCGGCAGCCGCATGGGGCGTGCGCTGAAGGCAGAGTACGTAATTCTTGGCTGGAGACAAAGCGACGGTAGCTTGTGGCGGCACAACATGATTGTGCGGGTAGTAGACAGCATGATGGGCTTTGATCGGGACATGCTAATTGTTGAGATTAAGTATGTGCTGGATGAGCAGGGAACGCGTTGTGAATGTGTTGTCGCACCTCCTGAAATGGTGGCTCCTGAACCTCAAGCCCCCAAAAAAGGCAAGAAATCGGGCAAGAAGGATATGAGCGGAGACTCGTTTGAGTATTTGTTGCCAGAGGATTGGGAGAAAAAACTGTAATGAGCAAACTACGCAATTTTCTTGCTAGGGGTGTTGTGTCGCTTGTAAATAGCGCGCTTAAAAACCAAATGCTACAGATCAAGTTAACGGCGGGTGAAGTGAAAGATTCCGTTGAGCACTTCGAAACGTATGGGCTTACGTCTCACCCGCTAGTTGGAGCTGAGGTCTTAACGGGTTTTATCGGTGGGGATCGTTCTCATGCGATCGCGCTGGTTGTGTCTGATCGTCGTTATAGGCCACAGGGCTTACTAGCAGGTGAGGTCTGCTTGTACACACATGAGGGTGATGAGATCCGTCTACAGAATGGGCGGGTAATTAAGGTTACAGCGGGCTCTAAGGTTGAGGTGGTCGCGCCAGTAGCTAAGTTCATCTGTTCAGCAATGGTGGAAATGGAAACGCCGAAGCTGAAAGTGTCGGGTGACATTGAGTCGGGTGGCGATATCTCGGACTCTAGGGGATCAATGTCTGCTATGCGGGGGACTTATAACGAGCATAAGCATCCTCGGGATGGTGTGCCGGACAAACAAATGGGGTGATTCTGTGAGTGAGCAAGTTTTAAAAAGGGCTGTGGTTATCAGCCTTTTTACATGGCGCAGAGCAGAGCCGTCTGATCCTGTTGATGACGATGAGCTGTATGGCTACTGGGGAGATGCATTCCCTAGCAAGGTCGGTGACAAGATCGGCTCTAGGTTGTGGTTGTTGCGACGGAGAACTTTGACAGCGGACACTCTTAGGGATGCGAAGCGCTATGCGGATGAGGCTTTGAAATGGTTAGTTGACGATGGCTATGTGGATAGTGCCGAGGTAACAGTCCTGAGAAAAGGGAGTGAGCGGATTGATTTGCGGGTGAACCTGCGGTCTGAGTCTGGCTTGCTGGAGTTTGATTTTGATGATGTGTTTGGGAGCTTTATAAATGCCGTATGAAATTCCTTCTCTTGCTGCTTTAGTTCAGGGCGCTACGACTGATTTAAACCGTCAGGGTGTTGATGAGTTTTTACGGCATTCGGATAGCGCTGTCTTAGCCAGAGTGATGGCAGCGGGTATTTTTGGGTTGTATGGGCATCAAGCGTGGATGGCGAAGCAGATCCTTCCTGATGCGTGCGATGAGGACATCCTAGAGCGTTGGGCAACGTTAAAAGGCGTTATGCGTACTCAGCCTACAACAGCATCAGGGCTCGTTTTGGTTGAGGGTACGACAGGCATCCAAATTGGGGCTGGCTTTGAGTGGCAGGATCGTACAGGCAGAAAAGTTGTTGCCGTTGAAGATACTGTCTTGGTGAATGGTCGGGCAAAGGTGCCTGCGCAAGCTGTTGACGCTGGAGTGCTGGGTAATCTGCCTAGTGGCATCCAGTTGGCCGCTGTTTCGCCTTTAGCGGGGCTTGTAGCAAATGCTGAGGTTGAAGCGGCAGGGTTCTCTGGTGGTGCAGATATTGAAGCTGTGGAGGCGTGGCGTAGGCGGGTGGTAAGGGCGTTTCGCATTCAGCCGCATGGCGGCAATGCTGATGACTATGAAACGTGGGCGCTGGAGTGTGCGGGTGTGACTAGAGCATGGTGTATTCCTGCGTGGAGTGGCCCTGGCACAGTTGCTGTTTTTTTTGTACGAGACGGTCGGGATGACGTTTTGCCTACAGCGGATGAGGTGGAGGACGTCAAGGCGCATATCAATTCGGTTCGTCCTGTTACTGCGGAGCTGCATTGTGCGGGGCCAGTCCTTTTACCTGTTCACTACAAAATAACCATTCGTCCAGACACAGCCGCAACGAGAGCGAGTGTAGAAAAGGCGTTAAGGCAGTTGCATGAGGATTCATCTGATCTGGGTGCGAGGATGTATCGCTCTCATATGACTGCGGCCATTAGCGGTGCGCCTGGTGAAAATGATCATGAGCTTTTTGAGCCAGCGGGCGATGTGGTTCCCTCACGTGGCCAACTGCCGGTGTTTGGGGGAATCACATGGGTATGAGGGTTGCAGATGACTATTCGCAGCAGCTGCGCCAGTTGTTGCCGTCAGGCCCTGCATGGGACTGTGACGCTTATCCACTCCCCTACAAAGTGATTGTTGCGTTTGCTCAGGAACTGGCGAGAGTTGATGGCCGAGCAGAGGGGTTGTTGCTCGAAATGTTCCCTGGGACAGTGCGTGACTTATTGCCGGATTGGGAAAGGGTGATGCAACTCCCTGATCCATGTTTGCCTGTTCAGTCCTCATGGGGGGAGCGTCACAGAGCAGTGCTGCAAAGGTTTACCGAAGCAGGCAGGCAAGACGCAGCCTATTTCGAGGGCTTAGCAAAGAAGCATGGTTACTCTAATGCGCGGGTGCGGGAGTGGAGAACACCACGCATGGGGCGTGCTCGATGCGGTAGGGATCGCTTTGGTACATGGGCTAAGCAGTTTGTGTGGACGCTTCATTTAGGGGAGCGAGTGGTGGGTGGTACGCGCTTTGGTATTGCGCATTTTGGTGAGCGTTTTGGCGCTATTCCAGGTGATTTGATTGAGTGTGTAGTGCGCAAGTACGCACCAGCTCATACCGTTGTGTTTTTTGATTACAGTGAGGATGGTTATGGACTTCCCTAAATCAACGCCTAGTGCGGGCTTAGTGAATGGACGTTTTGTTGATGAGGATCTTGTTGCTGGTAGCCCTGGCTCGTTGATATTGTCCTCTTGGGCTAATCAAGTTACAGATGAGCTGTTGGCGGTTATTGAAGATGCAGGGATTGACCCTGCGGAAGCTGATAGCAAGCAATTGCTGGCTGCAGTTAAGAAAATTGCATTGCCCATTTTTGCTAGTGTGCCGACACAGAAAACAAGTGAAGTGATTTACGTGCTGAGCCGCCAGAGCATTATGCAATGGATGACGATAGGGACGTGGACGGGTTACGCATCGCCGCGTGTGGGATCAGTTGAGTACGGCTGGACACCAGCGCCGTTGCCGTGGCAGATCGATGCAACGGGTGGTGTATTCAAAAAAGCAGATTACCCTGCGCTGTATGCACGTTTTCAAGCGTCTGGTCTTCTGGTTTCTTCTGCTGCCTGGAAAGCCAAGGAATTTAAGATTTGTGATGTAAGTAGCACAGATTTTCGTGCCCCTGATTTGCGCGATCAATTCCTCCGTTTTACCGGAACTGACGCTGACACTGCGAATGCGAGGGCAGTAGGTTCAATGCAAATAGATGCTCTCCAAAACATCAC
>JBQELO010000024.1:0-30669 GCA_052103955.1 Paenalcaligenes sp.
GGTGAACTTCATGATGTTGCCTTTGTGAACGATAGTCACAGAGGAACGATCGTTATCGATGGCGTACTGAATCGCTTTACGAACCAAACGCTGTGTACCTTCTTTGGACACAGGTTTCACACCAATACCAGAAGTATTAGGGAAACGGATTTTGTTCACGCCCAATTCGTTTTGCAAGAATGCAATCAGTTTTTTGGCGTTAGTGGATTCAGCTTCAAACTCGATACCAGCGTAGATATCTTCGGAGTTTTCACGGAAGATAACCATGTTGGTTTTTTCTGGTTCACGCACTGGTGAAGGCACGCCTGTGAAGTAGCGTACTGGGCGCAAACAAACGTACAGATCCAGTTGCTGACGCAGTGCTACGTTCAATGAACGGATACCGCCGCCAACAGGTGTAGTCAGAGGACCTTTGATGGAAACAACGTAATCTTTTACGGCTTCCATAGTTTCTTCTGGCAGCCAAACATCAGGGCCATACACGCGTGTGGATTTTTCACCTGCGTACACTTCCATCCAGTGGATTTTGCGTTTGCCACCGTAAGCTTTCGCAACGGCTGCATCCACAACCTTGATCATGACGGGCGAAATATCTACGCCAGTACCATCACCCTCGATAAAAGGGATAATTGGCTGATCTGGTACGTTGAGAGAAAAATCGGCATTAACCGTGATTTTCTGTCCCTCTGAGGGGACCTTGATGTGCTGATAGGACATGAGTGCTCCAAAGTAGAAAACAGGCGAATGTGATAAACCCGATGGTCGTCTCGCCCCAGTCTTATATAAGAGTTTAGCCCAAATCTGATCAAAACATGAAAAAGACATGATTTTTGGATCAAATTCTCTCTGCTATTGTAGTGGACAGCGCTACAACTCCACCACTGGCACCTCTAGAAATTGAGCTTCAGGATGATGTTGCTGCACGTACTGACGCAAGTACTGCAGCGTGTCTTGAGCAATACGCTCATCTTCGTGATCGTGAATATGGTTGTACGCTACGGCTTCAACCCTGAGTTGGCGCTGCGCTATGGCTTGTAAGCTTAATAGCGTATGACTAATGCTGCCTAACCTTCCGGTGGTCACCAAAATAATGGGCCATTGTTTTTGCTGCACATAATCTAGCGTGAGCAAATCATCGGTTAACGGCACTAACAAACCACCCGCCCCCTCTACCAGCACGCGATCATATCGTTGCTCTAAATAGTGCGTAGCCTGCTCTATAGCCGCCAAGTCTAGGGTTTTACCATCCAATTTTGCCGCCAAATGTGGCGATGCTGGGTAGGAAAAAACCTGAGGCATAGTCCAGCCTTGGTAATCGTCTTCAATCAGCCCCATACCCATCAAGCTACGATGCTGAACGATGTCTTCTGATATATGAGGATTTCCCGTTTGTACTAACTTCTGGGTAATCACCTTATACCCATCACGCAGCCATTGGCCTGCCAAATAACCGGTGGTCACGGTTTTACCTATATTGGTATCAATACCGCCCACAAAATACGTTTTAGCCATTTTTTTTCCTGGCAATCAAATAAATAGGGTGATAGCTTAACGACACAGAATCGTCGTCGCGCCCATAGCGTTGTACATAGCCTTCGGTGAACTCACGTAAGCGGCTTTTGTTCCATTCCCACTGCCCTACTCCGGTCACGCCCGTGTTTTGCAAATGCTTCAACACCTGCCAAGGGGAAGCAAAATAACGTTGTAAAGGTTCCTCTTCGGCGATCAGCACGTCGTACTCGACTGACAACAGGTCACGCCACTCGGCCACACTGTAATAGCGCAACCCTTGCCCCGTCAGTTGGCGTATTTCCACATACTGATCAGGCCCAAAAGTAGACAGCATCACATACCCGCCTTCGTTCAAACTAGCACTTAACCGTTGCAGTAAGTCTGGTACATCCACCAACCACTGTACTGACGCCGCTGACACCACCGCATCCAGATCCGTGGGTAACGCTGCAGCTTCAATATCACCTTCCAAATACTGCACGCTTAACGTTGCTGGCAGCACGGCTTGCAACGCGTCCTGCGGAATGTATAGATCGTTTAGCACCAGTTGTTGCAAGGATGCCCAACCACCTACGTACTGAGTAAAACCACCTTGGCCGCAGCCTATTTCCAATACTCGCGTGGGTGAAACAGTAAATTGCTGTGCATACAACCATAACCGCTTCGCCATATGCTGCTGCACATGAGCCTGCTGCGTATACTGCGCCCCCGCTTTGCGAAAGCGTTGTTTAACCTTGGCTTTATCCATCACAAACACGCAAGTAGCCGTTCAAAGTCGGCCTCAGGCACATCTGCGGTTAACGAAAGACGTAACCTTGCTTGATTCACTGGTACAGTCGGTGGACGCACCGCCATCACCCACAAGCCTTGCTCTTGCAACTGTTTGGCCTTACTCAATGCAGCCTCATTGCTGCCCAGTACGACGGGCACAATATGCGAGGCAGATAAATGCTGGTCGTATCGTTCGGCCACGCACTCACGCAACTGTAGCGTTAGGCGTTGCAATCTATCGCGCCTAGGTTGCAGAGCCGCCAAGTGCTGTAAAACAAAATCTGTCCATGCCATATTGAGTGGCGGCAATGCTGTGCTAAAGATAAAGGTGCGCATGTGGTTAATCAGGTAATCGCGCACCACCTGCGAACACACCACGTAACCACCCACAGAGTGCAAAGCCTTACCAAAGGTACCCACCAAAAAATCGATGTCTTGCACGCATTGCTGTTCTTCAGCACACCCTAAGCCTGTTTGACCACGCACGCCTACGGCATGCGCTTCATCCACATACAAAGCCACTTGTGGATAACGTTGCTTAAGCTGCACCAGTGCCTGTAGATCAGCGATATCGCCATCCATACTGAAGATGCTTTCGGTCACGATTAGCACACGCTCATAATCACTATGGTGCGTATGCAGCAACTGCTCCAAATGCTGCAAGTCGTTATGTTTATAGCGCAATAACTTAGCTGGGCTTAAGCGCAAACCATCAATCATGCTGGCATGCACTAACTTATCGGCTAATACCAAGGTTTGCTTGTCCGCAATGGCAGACAATATCCCTACGTTCATGTGATAGCCACTACCAAACACCAAGGCCGCTTCGCGCTCAAACAAGGTAGCTAAGGTCTGCTCTAAGGCACTATGGGTAGAGAAGGTTCCTGTTAGCAACCTAGAGGACGACGCCGAAAGCGCTGAATCAGCTTCCGCTAACTGTGCATAAAACTGCTGCTTTAAGGCATGATCTGATGCCAGCCCTAAGTAATCATTCGACGCTAAGTTGCACCAGCTTTGCCCTTGGCGACGCAACTGCGTATCGTGATGCTCAAAGCTATTCAAATGTCGCAACGTACCTTGTTGCTGCTGTTTTTCTTGTGCCTCTACAAAATACTGCTGCCAGCTCATTGCCCTGCCCCCATTTGCTGCACCACAGCCAGTAGCTCGCAAGTTAGCGTACGCAGCTCCTGCTCGCTGATGACATAGGGAGGCATGATGTAGACTAAGCGCCCAAAGGGTCGCACCCAGATACCTCGGCGTACAAACTCTTTTTGTAAAACAGCCATGTCCACAGGCTCTTGCATTTCTATGACGCCAATAGTCCCTAGTACGCGTACATCACGTACCCATGACCATGCTTTAGCGGGCGCCAGTTCATCTACTAACTGAGACTCAATGCGCTGAACGGTAGCCTGCCAGTCTTGCGATAACAATAATTCGGTAGAGCTGCGTGCCACAGCACAGGCCAGCGGATTGCCCATGAAGGTAGGGCCATGCATAAACACACCCGGTGAACCACTGGATAACACCTCGGCCACCTGCGCTGTTGCCAGCACAGCCGATAGCGTCATATAGCCACCGGTTAGCCCTTTGCCTATACACATAATGTCAGGCTCTACACCGGCATGTTCCCACGCAAACATTTTGCCTGTGCGACCAAACCCCGTTGCGATCTCATCAAAAATCAGCAATACCCCATACTGCTCACACAACCGTTTAAGCTCCACCAAGTATTGAGGATGATAAAAACGCATCCCGCCTGCACCTTGCACAATGGGCTCGATAATAAAGGCAGCCATTTCATGGTGGTTAGTAGCGAAAAGCTGTTCTAACTCGTGAATATCGGCAGCATCCCAAGGGTCATAGAAACCACTTTCTGGCGCAGGTACAAACAACCGTGTCGGTAAGTTAGTACCAAAAATTTGGTGCATGCCAGTAACAGGGTCGCACACCGACATAGCATTCCACGTATCGCCGTGGTAGCCCTGCCGTATGGTGGCTATGTTTTGCTTCAGTGTTTTGCCCTGAACAGCCCAATACTGCACCGCCATTTTCAATGCCACTTCGACAGCCACAGAACCTGAATCCGCATAAAAAATCCTGTCCATGCTGGGCGGTGCTATGCGTAGCAATAACTTACCTAGCTCAATGGCAGGATCATGCGTAAAACCGCCAAACATCACATGCGATATTTTCTGCAACTGATCGCTAGCGGCTTGATTCAATACCGGATGGTTATAGCCATGAATGGCACACCACCATGACGACATGCCATCAATCAGCGTTGTGCCGTCTTCTAGCACAATCGTAGAGCCGTGGGCATGGCTAACTTTATAAACTGGCAGCGGATCTACCGCCGAGGTGTAGGGGTGCCATAGATGCTCCCTATCAAAAGCATCCATGTTCATGGTGGTATTACTCACTGTCTACGCTCCAGAGAATAGCTCACACAACGCCTCTACCAATTCTGGCGCATGTGTATAAGGCAAAAAGTGACTGGCATCAGCCCATTGAAATATCTGCGAGGCTTCGCAATACGATGATAGGCGCTGTGCCACCTCGGCAGGTACCAAGGCATCATTCATCGCAAAAAAGTGATAGTGTGCTGTAGGCAAATTGGCCAACACCGGACGGGTGTCCCACTCAGCCAGCAAACGCAATTGCTGGGAACTGACGGCCACATCTACCGCCTGATCAAAACTTGCCCGCAGCTGACTCACATAGTCTTTTGCTTGTGCATCACCTTGGCACACTAAAGCCGCAAAGCGCAACCGTGATTTGTCGGGCTGCGTAACATAACGCTGTTCAAACGCCTGAAAATCCGCGTGCGGCATGGCACATGGCCAATCGTCTGACGCACAAAATTTCGGGTTGGAAGCCAGTGTCACCAAGGCGCAGCCCCACTGCTCAGCCAGTAACGTGGCCACTTGCCCACCCAATGACCACCCCACCACTACAGTAGGGGGTTCGGGGATGGTAAGGCTATGCACGTAGGCATCCCACGATGACTGTTGCGGCAGCTCAAGCAACTGTACGGTATGTCCTTTTGCCTGCAAACCGCGCATCAACCGCTGTAGTGGAAAAGCCCCCAAACCGAAGCCGGGTAATAATACAAAATTCATGGCGTAAAATAATACCAGATACGATACTGCACGAGACTAGATACACATGTTCAACCCCAGCCGCGAACAGGTACGACAATTTTTTGTCGAGGCCTGGCAAAAAGACCAGAGAAATGGCGTACTTACCCCCATTGAAACCATTGCGGTGGACTGGGTACGTGAGCACCCCGAATACCACGAACTGCTGCGCAACCCCGATGCCTTACAAGCGGACTTCACGGTAGAGGAAGGCCAAACCAACCCTTTCCTACACTTGTCCATGCACTTGGCCATCCATGAGCAACTGTCCATTGATCAGCCCCCAGGCATCAAGGCCGCTTACAATCGGTTGTTACAACACCGCAGTCCCCATGATGCGGTGCACTGCATTATGGAAGCCCTAGGTGAAATCATCTGGGAAGCCCAACGTTTGAATAAACCGCTTGATAACGAACGCTATATAGAACTGATTAACCGTTACAGCACCCGCTAACCTTTTTTCTTGTTTGCCATGTCTGCTTCTGTTTCTGATACCTCCGTCCGATTTTCTAGCACTGATCAGTACATTGCCACCGATGATCTCAGTATGGCCGTCAACGCCGCACTTGCGTTGCAGCGCCCCCTACTCATCAAGGGCGAACCCGGTACAGGCAAAACACACTTGGCAGAAGAAGTGGCCAAATCTCTGGGTAGGCCTTTGTTGCAATGGCACATTAAATCGTCCACTAAAGCCCAGCAAGGC
This sequence comes from Paenalcaligenes sp., assembly GCA_052103955.1. GTDB lineage: Bacteria > Pseudomonadota > Gammaproteobacteria > Burkholderiales > Burkholderiaceae_B > Paenalcaligenes. The sequence goes on from JBQELO010000024.1 coordinate 6,127, forward strand.
TTGTATGAGTACGATGCGGTGTCCCGTTTACGTGATTCCCAGCTAGGTGATCCACGAGTGCACGACATTGCCCACTACATTGTTAAAGGTGTGCTGTGGCAAGCGTTTGAAAGCGATGTGCCTACCGTCGTGCTGATTGATGAAATAGACAAAGCCGATATCGAGTTCCCCAACGACTTACTGCGTGAACTAGACCAAATGAGCTTTCATGTCTACGAAACCCAGCAAACCGTCACCGCTCGCCATCGCCCGCTAATCATCATTACCTCGAACAACGAGAAAGAACTGCCGGATGCATTTTTGCGCCGCTGTTTTTTCCACTACATACGCTTTCCAGACCGTGAGACCTTAGAACAAATTGTGCAACTGCACTTTCCGCAGCTAAAAAGCGAATTGCTCAATCAGGCTATGGATGTGTTTTTCGCCTTGCGCGACACCCCCGGTTTGAAGAAAAAACCGTCTACCTCCGAATTCCTAGACTGGATTAATTTGCTGCTGCACGAAGGCATTACCCCCGAACAGTTGCAGGCTGCTGCACAGCAACCCGGCCAAAATTCTGTAGTCATGGCAGGTGCTCTACTGAAAAACGAACAAGACCTAAGCCTGCTTAACCGCTTAGGGCGTCTGCTACGATCCTAAGGCTACAGCCTAGGTATTAGCTCTGCTATGTTCATTGATTTTTTCTACCATCTGCGCGCGCATCAGTTGCCGGTATCGCTAAGCGAATACCTCACCTTGCTGGACGCTTTACGCCAACCGGTAATGCCCACCCGTGTGGAAGACTTTTACCGGCTGGCACGACTCATCCTGATTAAGGATGAAAGCCTGTACGACAAATACGACCGTGCTTTTGCTCAGTTTTATGAGCAGCACCAAATGAAGCTAGAAGCCGACCCTGACGCCACCCAAATCCCGCTAGATTGGCTGATTAAGAATTTTGAACGCCACCTTAGCACTGAAGAACGTGCCGCCATTCAAAAGCACGGCTGGGACAAGCTGATGGAGCTATTCAAAGAACGCTTAGCCGAACAAACCGAACGTCACGCAGGTGGTAACAAATGGATAGGTACCGGGGGAAGCTCGCCTTTTGGACATGGCGGCTATCATCCTGAAGGCATACGTGTAGGCGGGCCTTCGGCTGGGCACCGAACTGCGGTCAAGGTATGGGAAGAGCGTGAGTTCAAAGATTACGACGATCAACAAGAGCTAGGGACACGCAACTTTAAAATGGCGTTACGTCGGTTACGTCGTTTTGCGCGCGCTGGCCAACACACAGAATTAGACCTTGAAGGCACCATACGCCAAACTGCGCATAACGCCGGCCTGCTAGACATTCAAATGCGTGCTGAACGGCACAACGCGGTCAAAGTATTAATGCTGCTGGATGTGGGTGGCAGTATGGATGACCACATCGCCCTCGTTCAAGAATTGTTCTCAGCAGCACGTAGTGAATTTAAGCATTTACACGCCTACTACTTTCATAACTGCCCTTATGAAGGCCTATGGACGCAAAATCACCGCCGCCATCAAGAGCGCATCCCCACCATGGATGTACTGCACCGTTATGGCGATGACTGGACGGTGATTTTTGTCGGTGATGCCACCATGAGCCCCTATGAAATCATGATGCCAGGCGGCAGCGTTGAACATTACAACGATGAAACTGGCGCTGTCTGGATACAGCGCATGTTAGATCAATGGCCACACGCCGCGTGGCTTAACCCTGAACCCAGTCGCTACTGGTCATACCATCAATCTATTCTGACCATTCAGAAGTTAATGGGTGGCCGTATGTATGACCTCAGTTTGCAGGGTTTAGAAAGTGCCATGCAAAACTTAGCCAGATAGCATTAACCTTCGCTAACATCTTTGAATACACACCAAAACCGCCTCCTCTAGGGGCGGTTTGATTTTGGTTGCGTTTTCTCACGATTCCGGCTGTTTCACATTCCATTATCTCCCTGTACAGTATAGGCCTTAGGTTACAAGACCATTCGTTGTCATTCATGCTCAACAAGGGAACCCAAACAATGCTGTCCATCCGAGTTTCACGCTTAACCGCCGGACTAGGGCTAGCGCTATTCAGCCTGATGCCTGTCAGCGTTTATGCTCTACCAGAAGGTGTAGTTCAAGGAGCCAGTGTAGAAGGTGTCACCGAATACACATTACAAAATGGCCTACGCGTTTTGTTGGCAGCCGATACCTCCAGACCCAACATCACGGTCAACATGACCTACTTGGTAGGCTCACGTCAGGAAAACTACGGTCAGACAGGTATGGCCCACTTGCTGGAGCATATGCTGTTCCGAGGCACCCCAACCCTACCTAATGCATTAGCAGAGTTTTCTAAGCGTGGCTTAGCGGCCAACGGTACTACCTCGGGTGACCGCACTAATTATTACGCCAGCTTCGCCGCGAATGACGATACCTTGAAATGGTACTTAGATTGGCAAGCCGATGTCATGGTCAACGCCACCATTTCCAGAAGCGATCTAGACGCTGAAATGACGGTGGTGCGCAATGAAATGGAACGTGGTGAAAACAGCCCTTTCCGTATTTTGATGCAGCAGATGCAATCGGCCGCCTTTCAGTGGCACAACTACGGCAAGTCCACCATTGGCGCGCGCTCTGACGTAGAAAATGTGGATGTAGTTCAGCTAAAAGCGTTTTACCACGAGTACTATCAGCCTGATAACGCCATTTTGATTGTGAGCGGCAAATTTGATGCCGACCAAACCTTGGCGCAAATTGCTCAAAGCTTTGGAGCCATTCCAAAGCCCACTCGCCTATTACCTCCTGAATACACCATTGAACCCGTACAAGATGGTGCACGTTCAGTCGCATTGCGACGTCAAGGCGGTTCACCTATTGTGGCGGCGCTTTACCACATTCCTTCAGAGGCCGATCCAGAATATGTTGCACTCAGCATTGGCGTAGGCATCTTGGGTGACACACCCTCTGGCCGCTTGTACAAAGCCATGGTAGACCAGAACCTAGCCACTAGCGTCTTTGGTTATGCTGCCGGTATGCGCGACCCTGGCTACGCGTTTTTCGCCGCTGAACTGCAAGCTGAAATGAATCAAGAACAAGCCTTGCAAGTGCTGGATCAAACCGTAGACAACCTACAAACACACCCCTTCACTGACGAAGAAGTTAACCGCATCCGTAACCAGTGGCTAAACAGCTGGTCTAGCGTCTATGCTGACCCCTCACAATTGGCCTCAGCCCTGTCTGAAAGTGCTGCAGTCGGTGACTGGAGACTATTCTTTATTGGCCGTGATCGCGTTGAAAACCTGAAAACCAATGAAGTACAAAAAGCCGTCGAACGCTGGCTAGTGCCCGACAACCGCACGAATGGCCAATACATTCCTACCGAATCCCCTACTCGCGCGCCTAAAGCCGAGATTGTGGATATAGAAAAGCTCGTGAGCGACTACAAAGGAAAAGAACTGGTACAAGAAACCGCCAGCTTTGATGTCTCTCCTGCCAATATCGATGCCCAAACCTTGCGCCCTGTACTTACCCTAAACGAAGGTTTAGGCACGGTTGAACTGGCCCTACTACCTAAAGCCACACGTGGTGATCGGGTAGAAGCCGTGTTAAGCCTGCAATTTGGTGATGCAGAAAGCCTCAAAGGAAAACGCGCCATAGGCACAACGGTAGCAAGCTTGTTGAGCTTTGGTACACAACAGCGTGGCCGCCAGGAAATTGCCGACCGCTTCACCGAACTGCAAGCCGATGTAGGGTTCAGTGGCCACAGCACGGGAATTAATGTCAGCATTTCCACTCTAGGCGAAAACCTACCAGCGGTAGTGAAACTGGTGCTAGAAATCTTACGCAGTGCGAGCCTACCAGCTGACGAACTGGAAAAATACAAAACCCAGTTAATCACCGCCTACCAAAATGCCATGACCGAGCCTACAGAGCTCGCCGCACAGGCGCTCACACAGCATGAAAACACATGGCCCAAAGACGATATTCGCTATGTGCCTACACTGCAAGAAAGCCTAGAAGAAACTAAAGCACTTACCCACAACGATGTGCTGGAGTTCTATGAGCAGTTCTACGGAACGGGCAATGTACGCTTCAGTGCTGCCGGTAGCTTTAACCCAGATGTCGTACAACAAGCGCTAGTTGAAGGCTTGAACCAATGGAAAGCAGCCCCTGCCTACGTACGCCCCGAGAACCCTTTCCACACAGTGGAGGCCAAAGAGTTCTCTATCAACACACCAGACAAAGCCAATGCTTTCTACATGGCCAAACAAAGTTTGCCGCTGCAAGACTCTGACGCCGACTTCCCTGCGCTGTATTTAGCTAACTACATGCTGGGTCAATCTGAAACATCCAGATTATGGAACCGAGTACGCGTGCAAGACGGTTTGTCTTACGATGTGCGCAGTATGCTGAACACATCGTCTTACGAGCCTAATAGCACATGGATTTTCTACGCTATACATGCACCTGAAAACTCTGCCAAAGTTGCTGCAGCGATGCAGGAAGAAATCCAAAAAGTGCTGACAGACGGCTTTACCGAAGAAGAGGTCACACAAGCGGTAGACGCTATGCTGAAATACCGTGAGTTGTCTCGCAGCAGAGATGCTATCTTGGCAAATACATGGCTGCGCTATCTGGATCAAAACCGTAGTTTTGCATGGTCTGCTGAGATTGATGAAGCCTTGAAAAAGCTAGATGCCAAACAGGTTAATGACACCCTGAAACGCTATCTAGACCCACAAGCACTAAGCATTGCTATCGCCGCCGATCACAGCAAACAAACCACAGAAAGCGATAAAGTGGCTACAGACAGTACTCCGTCTACAAAGGCCAGTGAAGTAAGCCCAGCCGTAGACAATGATGCTGAAGCAGCGGTAGTAGACGAACCACAAGCGGCAAACGACGCAGAGCCCGCTACCGTTAGTGAATTGCCTGCTGGAGACGCCGTAGCAGCACCCGTTGTTGCTGCAGAAGTGCCACCCCAAGCATCAAACCATGCCGCGGCGGTTGCCACCGACGAAGACAGTGCAGTGCAAGTGGTAAACAGCGCAGAGGCTAGTGATGCTCAAGCACTGCAAGCTTCTAGCCCTGTAGCGCCTACTGTTGCTGCTACACCGCCTAAGGTAGAGGCAATCGAGGCCACCACTAACGAGGAACCTCAGGTAGCCAGTACCCCCTGATAGTTACTACGCTACGTCACGCCCCCAGTCTGAAGCTTATTCGACTGGGGGCGTTTTTTTAGCAAGCAAGCTTAGAAGGTTCGCGTAGCCGCATGGCTGCTATGAGGGCTAACAGCAGTACTGCTATGGCTGCCCACCACAGCACGGTAATACCGGCTTGTGCGCCAGACGCATCCACCACCCTTCCCGACCAACTAGCACCTAACGCCACACCGCTGTTCAGCCCCGCCAGTAACCATGTCATGCCTTCGGTAATTTGAGACGATGCCAACTGCCGTTCTACTAACGACATGGCCACGATCATGGTAGGAGCAAAACATACACCGGCTACTAACACGCTTGCACCTAATCCCACCACATTACTCACCCACATGAAGGGAATGGTGCTGATTGCCATAGCCACACCACCCCATGCGAGTAGCTTGTGTAATGGCACAGTTAGAGTATGTGCACCAAAGATCAACCCCGCCACGCATGAACCCACGGCATAGGCAGACAACACCACACTGGCTGCAACTGGTTGACCTTGTTGCTCGGCAAAAGCCACACTGAGTATGTCTACTGCCCCTACCATTACCCCCATGCCTACCATGACTAGTGTTAACAGCGGCACCGCTGGTGTAGACCACAATACAGATGGCTGCTTTGTCTGGTTACTGCCCTCTATGGCAGGTTCTGTAGCATGCTGACGCCTAAGTGCGCATGCCCCTATCATCAACATCACCAGTGCCAACACCACCCCAGCTTGTGGAAACAACAAAACGCTTACCCCCACTGACAGCGGAGGCCCCACAATAAAACTGAGTTCATCTACCACTGTTTCAAGTGAGTACGCCGTTTGCAATGCAGGTTGCCCAGAAAGCAGTGCCGTCCACCGTGCCCGAATAAAAGCCGAGATACTGGGCATAAAACCCAGTAATGCCGCCCCCACAAATAAAAATGTATCCGGCAACGTCCACCACGAGGCTAGCACCACAATCCCCCCACCGCTTACGCAAAGCAAGGTAACCCTAGGCAACACATAACGCTGCCCTTTGCTATCTACCCAGCGCGACGTATGTGGTGACAATAAGGCATACATCAACACAAAAGTGGCGGATACAGCCCCTGCCAACGCATAACTATCCCGCCACTGTACCAATAGCGTAATAATGCCTATCCCCATCATGGGTAAGGCTAAGCGGGCCAACAAACCTGCCCACACAAATGCCCGTACATCGGGACGAATGAATAATGTTTTGTACTGCACGTACACAGAAAATCTCCTAGAGGCACGACATGACCAATCATTTACATACGTAGTGTATGTATAAATACTATATACATACACTACGTATGTAAATGAAATTGCACCTCATGTTCAAAAAATGCAGCGCATCGCACGTATTCACCACCCTCATCTATACCAAGGTATAGAACTACCACCTCTTAGTTTGAACAGTGCATACACACGTAGTCTGGTTTCTACGTTCTAGCCATCGCATAATACTTTTTGTCTATTTCCTAGCTGAATCAGGCATGAAGCCACCCGCACCCTATTCATTTCATCGTATTAACAACCATGGCTACAGCGATGCCATGCTGTTCTGCATGCCCACATAACCCGGCATAGAACCGCTGCCGCTGGTGCCGTGGCAGAGGTTTCACTCATGACGTTTCTTGCTTCTGCTTTCTCACGTGTAACGCCCAAAAAAGTGGCGCAAACACGTACATTGCGAGCACAGCATGAGGCCCCTCTTAGCCTGCAGCACACCTTAAAAAACGTGGGAGCACACCCACATGGCTTGCTGCATTCGGATGTGATTCAACGCCAACAACGCGATGGCTTCAACATAGTTGCTCATGAACAAACGCCGTCAGCATTAAGACAATTTTTCAGTACCTTTAAAAACCCATTTATCGTCGTGCTGTTAGTGTTAGCCGGTATTAGTGCCATCACTGACATTTGGCTACCTTGGCAAGCAGGCCATGCCGCCGCACCTGCCAGCATGGTCATCATTTTGACCATGGTATTAGCCAGCGCCGTGATGCGCTTTATTCAGGAGTACCGCTCTACCCGCGCCGCTGCCGCACTAAAAGCCATGGTACGCACGACGGCTACTGTGATCCGCCGCCACGCTGTACAAGATAGACCGCAAACCGTAGAGCTACCCATTGAGCAGTTGGTAGAAGGCGATCTGATCAAACTACGTGCGGGCGACATGATCCCAGCTGATGTACGGTTAGTGGAGTCTCGTGATCTTTTTGTGAGCCAAGCCATGCTGACAGGGGAGTCCATTCCTGTAGAAAAGCAGCACACCCCAGCTTTGTTTACAGCAAATGAACACAACCTGCTGGATACCCCCAACATTGGCTTCATGGGTACCAATGTCGTCAGTGGTACCGCCACTGCGATTGTGATGGCTACCGGTAACCGCAGTTATTTTGGTGCTCTGGCCCACTCTATTGTGGGCACTCGTTCACAAACGGCCTTTGACCGCGGTGTAAACAGTGTGAGCTGGTTACTGATTCGGTTTATGTTGGTCATGGTGCCGTTGGTGTTTTTAATTAACGGCTTTAGTAAAGGCGATTGGGTAGAAGCCTTTATGTTTGCCTTAGCCGTAGCGGTAGGGCTAACCCCCGAAATGCTGCCCATGATTGTGAGCGCCAACTTAGCCAAAGGCGCGATGGCAATGGCCAAACAGAAGGTAGTCGTCAAACGCTTAAATGCCATACAAAACTTTGGTGCGATGGATGTGCTGTGCACTGATAAAACAGGCACGCTTACCCAAGACAAAGTGATCTTGGCAAAACACGTAAATACCACGGGCGCAGATGACACCACCGTTTTGCAATTGGCATGGTTAAACAGCGCTCACCAAAGCGGTGTAGTGAACTTAATTGATCAAGCCGTAGTACGTTTTGCTGAAGCCTCTGCCCAGCATCTGACTACTGTTAGGCATTGGAAAAAGATAGATGAAATCCCGTTTGATTTCGAGCGGCGACGTCTATCGGTGGTGGTGAGTAACGATAGTGATGAACACCTGCTGATTTGCAAAGGCGCTGTAGAGGAAATGCTGGCTGTATCTAGTCACATTGTGCACGCACAAGAAACCGTTGCTCTCACTGACGCCCGTCGCATTACGTTACTCACTATGGCAAGGGCCTATCACCAAGATGGTTTTAGAGTCGTAGTACTGGCTACAAGACAGCTCTGCAACGAGCAACGCTCTGGACACTATAACGCCAGTGATGAACACAGTTTAGTCATACGGGGTTTATTGATCTTTTTAGACCCACCTAAAGACAGCGCCAGCGCCGCCATGCAAGCTTTGCACGCCCATGGTGTAACGATTAAGGTGCTAACAGGCGATAACGAGATCATTACCAGCCGTATTTGCAAAGAAGTAGGTTTAGCACCCGGTGCAGCCCTATTAGGTAGTGAAATTGAATTACTGGATGACGCAACCCTGCGCCAAAAAGTAGAGGAACGCACGGTATTTGCCAAACTGACTCCACTGCAAAAATCGCGCATACTCAAAGCCTTGCAAGCCAATGGACATACGGTTGGTTTTTTAGGTGACGGGATTAATGATGCCCCCGCACTGCGTGAGGCCGATGTAGGTATTTCCGTAGACAGCGGTGCCGACATTGCTAAAGAATCTGCCGACATTATTTTGTTAGAAAAAAGTTTGTTGGTGCTAGAAGAAGGTGTGATCAAAGGTCGCGAGACGTTTGGCAATATTCTTAAGTACTTAAACATGACCGCCAGCTCTAACTTTGGCAACGTGTTATCCGTACTGATTGCTAGCGCTTTTATTCCTTTCTTGCCCATGCTGGCCATACAACTGCTGATACAGAACTTGTTGTATGACCTATCGCAACTGTCACTGCCGTGGGACAAAATGGATAAAGAGTTTTTGTCTAAACCACGTAAATGGGATGCTCGCAATACAGGGCGCTTTATGTTGTGCATAGGGCCTACGTCATCGGTTTTCGACTTAGTGACCTACAGCGTTTTGTGGTTTGTGTTTGCCGCTAACAGCCCTTCTGCCCAAACCTTATTTCAGTCCGGTTGGTTTATAGAAGGCTTGCTATCCCAAACTCTGGTCGTGCACATGCTGCGCACACAAAAAATACCGTTCATACAAAGCACGGCTACCTTACCGGTGCTACTGATGACCGGCAGCATTATGGCCATAGGCGTGTACTTACCGTTTTCGCCACTGGGGCCTTTAGTAGGTTTAGAGGCTTTACCGTGGGCATATTTTCCGTGGTTACTGGGTATTTTGCTCAGCTACTGTGTAGCCGCCCAATTGATGAAAATGCTGTACATACGCCGCTTTGGCCGTTGGTTTTAACCTTATAAGGAGGTCCTTATGGATGATGACCCTGGATCGTTGTGTCGCTTATGCGTTGAGACACACCCCCTTCACCTTTTTGCTACACACTGGTTCCCACACTAAGCAACGCATAGTGGGAACCTTACAAAATGGAGGCTCCCATGTTCCGTATCGCTTTTTCTGGTGTTCACCACTCCCTGACTCGCCGCTTGACCACACTACACACACACCGCCTGTACTTCTCCGTCGTGGCGCTGTATCTAGTATCGCTTTTTGGTCTACTGGCCTTGTCGTGGGCGACCCAAGCCGCTACCGTGGACACAGCCTACAACGCACCACAACACTCTGACACAACTCAGACATCCAAACGTGATAGCGTCACACAGGCTTTATAAACACTTTACTCACCACGTTGGTTCCTAGTTTGGAAGGGTTCACTGCTATGGATTTTCACGATCTGTCTTCTGTTGCCATTAACCTGTTTGGCGCTTTGGTGCTGGGCGGGCTAATAGGGTTTGAGCGGCAATGGCATCAGCGTCAGGCCGGACTACGAACCAACACTCTGGTAGCACTAGGTGCTGCTACCTTTGTCATTTTTGCAGGGCTTTTTCCCGGTGAAGCCAGCCCTACCCGTATTGCCGCACAAGTGGTATCGGGCATCGGTTTTTTAGGGGCTGGCATCATTTTCAAAGAAGGCATGAATGTACGTGGCCTAAATACCGCCGCCACCTTGTGGTGCTCAGCCGCCATTGGCGTGCTCTGTGGTGCTGGCTACATTTTCCACGCTACGATTGCCGCCTTCTTTATTATTGGTGTGAATGGCCTATTACGTCCGCTAGTACGCTTAATTGAACGCCAAGCCATCAGCAACACCGACATTACTAACAGCTACAGCATTAGTTTGGTGTGCTACAGCGAAGCCGAAGCCCACGTGCGCGCGCTGTTGCTACGTGACTTAGGCCAAAATATTCACATACAAGAATTAGAAAGTACCGACATTGAAGACACCAACCGTGTTGAGGTGAATGCCTTAGTGCGTGCTGAAGACAAACAAGATAGGTTGGTTGAGCAAGTCATTGGTAGGCTGAGTTTAGAGCCAATGGTAACATCGGTACGTTGGCGCTCTGTCACCGAACACGAAGACTAAACACGCCATTTTTCCAACCAAGGACACTCATGACGGGTAGCTTGAATTTTCGCCGTATTCTAGGCGGTCTGACTATTGCCATCGTAATGGCTGCAATTTTCATTGCGGATACCGTCACCGATTACGCCATCGCTTTTGCTGTGTTTTATTGCGCTGTGCTGTTAGCGGCCACTAACTTGTACAGCGTACGTACTGTGGGCTGGTTATCAGCCGCCTGTATTACCCTGACCATCATCAGTTTTTACATGACTAACGATGGTGCGTACGAGATAGGCTTGCTCAACACCGCCATCAGTTTGGTAGCGATTGGCATTACCTCGTTGTTGGGCATCAAAATTATGGCGGCCCGTACGGCAGCCGAAGTGTCCCAAGCTCGCTTACAGCAACTAGCACGCATTACCAGTTTAGGTGAAATGGCCGCCTCGATTGCGCACGAGGTTAACCAACCTTTAGGCGCTATTATCGCCAGCAGTAATGCCTGCCAACGGTGGTTAAATTTTGAACCGCCCAACATGGATAAAGCACGACTGGCCATCGAGCGCATTATTGCCGATGCCAACCGTGCTAGCGATGTCATTACCCGTGTACGTGCGCTTACCCGCGGCGATGCACCACAAACCAGCCTATTCGATATGAATCAGGCCATTGTAGAAGTAGTGCAATTTTCGCGTAACGACTTAGAACGCAACGGCATAGCCCTAAAACTGACCTTGGCCGAGAACCTGCCTAAGGTATTGGCCGACCGCATACAATTGCAGCAAGTATTGGGCAACTTATTAAACAATGCCATAGAAAGCATACGACAGAACTCACGCCCCCACCGCGAAATAGAGTTCACCACACAAGTGGATGAACAAGGCGCGTTGTTGGTCAGTGTGGCGGATTCCGGTAAGGGCTTCAGTAATGATGCGCTTGCTCATATGTTCGATGCTTTCTGGACCGAGAAGGAAACAGGCGTGGGGTTGGGGCTAGCCATTAGCCGCACCATCATGGAGGCCAATCAGGGACGTATTTGGGCCTCTCACCGCGCTGAAGGCGGTGCCTGTTTTCAATTTATTCTTCCCCTGAATCATCCGGCTGCCAGTTCATGATGTCACCTTCCTCTACAGAAACCTCAAACGCATTGGTCTATATCGTTGATGATGACCCCTCTATGCGTGCCGCACTAGACGATTTGCTTGCCTCTGTAGGCTTGCACACTCGCACCTATAGCTCGGTTCAAGACTTCTTAGACAAAGGCGTTGAAGATGCACCCGGCTGCTTGATTCTAGACATTCGTATGCCCGGTCAAAGCGGTATGGACTTTCACCGCCACATGTCCGAATACGGCATTCAACTGCCCACGATATTCATTACGGGGCACGGTGATATCGCATTGGGTGTGGAGGCCATGAAAAATGGTGCTATTGAGTTTCTGACCAAGCCCTTCCGCGACCAAGACCTGCTTGATGCTATACAACTGGGGTTGCAAAAAGACACCCAACGCCGGCAAGAGGAAGGACAAATCACCCTACTGCGTGATCGCTGGAACAAACTCACCCCTGGTGAACAGTCAGTGATGCGTTTGGTGGTACAAGGCTTGCTCAACAAGCAAATTGCCAGCCAACTGCACGTGAGCGAAATCACCGTTAAAGTGCGCCGTGGACAAGTGATGCGCACCATGGAGGCAGGTTCTTTAGCCGAACTGGTACGCATGGCTGACCGCCTGCAATTGCAGCCTTAACACAGTGCCCTGCCTAACACGCTAGGCAATAAAAAAACCGGTACAACGTTCATCGTTATACCGGTTTTTTAGTACTGCACAGAATTAGGAAAAGAAGTTCTTTACCTTGTCTGTCCATGACTCACTTTTGGGAGAGTGCTTGTCGCCACCCGACTTCAGCGCTTCTTCAAACTGACGCAGAATTTTCTTCTGGTCTTCACTGAGTCGTACTGGTGTTTCTACCTGAATGTGGCAGTACAAATCACCGGGGTAGCTGGAGCGCACGCCCTTGATCCCTTTAGCACGCAAGCGGAAGGTTTTTCCGGTTTGTGTACCTTCAGGAATGGTGATTTCGCCTCGGCCTGTTAAGGTAGGCACTTCCACTTCACCACCCAATGCAGCGGTAGTAAATGGAATGGTCAGGCTGCAATGCAGATCGTCGCCGTCGCGTTGGAAAATACCATGCGGCTTCAACTGAATCTCTACATACAAATCACCTGCTGGGCCACCGTTTACTCCCGGTTCACCATTACCCATAGAGCGAATGCTCATGCCGTCATCAATACCGGCAGGAATCTTCACTTGCAGTGTTTTCTCTACACGTTTTCGGCCTTCACCGTGGCAAGCTGTACACGGATCTTTGATCTCTTTGCCGGAACCATGACATGTTGGACACGTTTGCTGCACGCTAAAGAAGCCTTGCTGCATACGAACCGCACCCGCACCACCACACGTACCGCAGGTGGTAGGTTTGCTGCCAGGTTTCGCACCAGAGCCCTCACAGACCGAACAGTTTTCCCAACTGGGTACCCGGATTTCCGTATCAAAACCTTTGGCTGCCTGCTCTAGGCTGATTTCCAACGAGTACCGTAAATCTGCACCACGGTAGACCTGAGGCCCACCTTGGCCACGACGTGCCGCACCACCAAAAATCTCGCCGAAAATATCGCCTAGGTCACCAAACCCACCAAACCCACCGGCGCCACCACCCATACCGGCAGCGTTGGGGTCTACCCCGGCATGGCCATAGCGGTCATAAGCTTCACGTTTCTGCTCATCGCTCAGAATTTCGTAAGCTTCTTTCGCTTCCTTGAACTTCTCTTCGGCCTCTTTGCTGTCAGGGTTACGATCCGGGTGGTACTTCATTGCCATCTTGCGATAGGCTTTGCGGATCTCATCCTGGCTCGCATTTTTGGCGAGGCCTAGTATTTCGTATAAATCGCGTTTTGCCATTTTGACTGTCAGGCTAGTAAAGCCTTTTCATGGAAAAAAGGATGCCCGGAGCCCCCACTTAAGGTTGGCTACCGGGCCTGTTCAGTGCACAGTCACTGGATTACTGATCGCGCTTCACTTCTTTGAAGTCTGCGTCAACCACGTTTTCATCCGCAGGCTTGGCACCTTCTTCACCGGCTTGTTGCGCACCGGCTTGAGCTTGCATGTCAGCGTACATTTTCTCGCCCAGTTTCTGCGAGGCTGTGCTCAATGCTTCAACTTTGGCATCGATAGCTTCTTTGTCGCCATCTTTCAGCGCAGCTTCCAGCTCAACAATCGCTGCTTCAATGGCTTCTTTTTCGCTAGCTTCCAGTTTGTCACCGTACTCTTCCAACGATTTACGTGTGGAGTGCACCAGTGCTTCACCGTTGTTGCGTGTAGTTGCCAGTTCAGCCAAACGACGGTCTTCCTCGGCGTGTGCCTCGGCGTCTTGCATCATGCGCTGTACTTCTTCATCGCTCAAACCAGAGTTAGCCTTAATGGTAACTTTGTTCTCTTTACCAGTGCCTTTGTCTTTGGCGGAAACGTGCAAAATACCGTTCGCGTCAATGTCGAAAGTCACTTCGATCTGTGGCATACCACGTTGTGCTGGTGGAATACCTTCCAGATTGAACTCGCCCAACGCTTTATTACCTGCAGCGATTTCACGCTCACCTTGGAAAACCTTAATGGTTACCGCAGGCTGGTTGTCATCCGCTGTAGAAAACACTTGCGAGTGACGTGTTGGGATAGTGGTGTTCTTTTGAATCATTTTGGTCATCACACCGCCCAGGGTTTCAATACCCAAGGACAATGGTGTTACGTCCAACAGCAATACGTCAGAACGGTCACCAGACAGTACGGAACCTTGAATGGCCGCACCAGCTGCAACAGCTTCGTCAGGGTTCACGTCACGACGTGGCTCACGACCGAAGAACTCTTTCACACGTTCTTGCACTTTAGGCATACGTGTCATACCACCCACCAAGATCACATCGTCGATCTCGGACACTTTCACGCCAGCGTCTTTAATCGCTACGCGGCAAGGTTCGATAGAACGTTCGATCAGATCTTCAACCAACGCTTCCAATTTGGCGCGTGTGATTTTCAGGTTCAAGTGCTTAGGACCGGAAGCATCTGCAGTGATGTACGGCAGGTTGATTTCAGTCTGTTGTGTGGAAGACAGTTCGATCTTCGCTTTTTCTGCGGACTCTTTCAGACGTTGCAGAGCCAATACATCTTTAGACAGATCTACGCCGCTTTCTTTTTTGAACTCGTCGATGATGTAGTCGATGATGCGTTGGTCAAAGTCTTCACCACCCAAGAAGGTGTCACCGTTGGTGGACAGTACTTCAAACTGTTTTTCACCGTCGATGTCAGCAATCTCGATGATGGATACGTCAAACGTACCGCCACCCAAATCATACACAGCAATTTTGCGATCGCCATCAGCCGCTTTATCCAAACCAAACGCCAATGCAGCAGCAGTAGGTTCGTTGATAATACGTTTTACTTCTAGACCAGCAATACGACCCGCATCTTTAGTTGCTTGACGTTGGCTGTCGTTAAAGTAAGCAGGCACAGTGATCACCGCTTCGGTCACTTCATGACCCAAGTAGTCTTCTGCTGTTTTCTTCATTTTACGCAGGGTGTCAGCAGAAACTTGCTGAGGAGCCAATGCTTTACCTTGAGCTTCTACCCATGCGTCACCATTGTCGGCCTTAACAATTTTGTAAGGCATCAATGGGATATCTTTTTGTACGGCTTTCTCGTCGAATTTACGACCAATCAAACGCTTCACAGCATACAGCGTGTTCTGTGGGTTTGTAACGGCTTGACGTTTAGCGGGTGCACCAACCAAAACCTCACCATCGGGCATGTAAGCAACGATGGAAGGAGTAGTACGTGTACCTTCTGCATTTTCAATAATTTTGACCTGGTCACCGTCCATAACGGCAACACAACTGTTGGTAGTACCAAGGTCAATACCAATAATCTTGCTCATTTTTTTGATTCACCTTGCAAAAATCAGCGTACCCATTTTTGGGATACTGCTTAGTTATTCCGATGATTTATAGATGGGGACTCACTACACATTTTCAAGCCCCCTAATACTAAATAATTTAGGCAGGTTGTCCGGAAGACACCATCACCAGTGCGGGACGCAATACGCGGTCGGCCAACACATAGCCTTTCTGCAATGCCATAGCCACAGTGCCTTCAGCTTGATCAGAAGGGACGGTGGAAATCGCTTGATGTAGATGGGGGTCAAACTTGTCGCCCGCTTGTGGCGCTACTTCTTTCAGTTGGTTGCGTGTGAACGCGTTATCCAACTGACGCAGCGTAGTTTCCACGCCTTCGCGGAAGGCTTCAATCGTCTGTTCTTCTTGAGCCAGTGCAGCTTCTAAACTGTCACGCACTGGCAGCAGGCTTTCGGCAAAAGACTCTGTGCCGAATTTACGTGCCTTAGATACTTCATCATCCGCACGGCGGCGAATGTTTTCCATTTCGGCTTTAGCGCGCAGCAACTGATCGTAATACTGGGCTACTTTAGCCTGAGCTTCTTCCAACTGCTGATCCAACCCGGGTTCGACAAGCGACTCAGCCGCCACATCAATGGACTCGTTTTCAGGTTGGTTGTCTTCGGGAATCTGGTTTTCGTGCTGGTCTGTTGATGCAGACATAATGGATCTCCACGGCTAAAAAACATCACTGCTACTCATATGGGGATCAATCACCCCATATTCAAGAGAGCAAACATGTTATTTACATTTAGCCTAGGATAACCAGCCTGCGGCGTGTTCACGCACCAGTTGTGCTAACCCATCTACCCATTGGGCATCGTCATTCAAACAGGGAATATACGCGAATTGCTCGCCGCCATCTTCTAGGAAGGCATCCCTACACATGAGCTTAATTTCTTCTAGGGTTTCCAAGCAGTCTGCCAAGAAACCAGGGCATAACACCTGCACGTTTTTCACGCCCTCTTTCGCCCACTGACGCAACAGGGGTTCAGTGTACGGCTCCAACCAGCGTTCTGCACCAAAACGGCTTTGAAAGGCTGCCTCTACTGGCACATCGCAACCCTCTAGAGCTTGGCGTAATGCCGCGGTAGTCAACATACATTCGCGGTAGTACGGGTCACCCTTCTCTATGCAACGTCGTGGCAAACCATGAAAACTCAAGAGCAAACGCTCAGGCTTGCCATGTTGTTCCCAGTAATTTTTCACGGACTGTGCCAGCGGTTGTATGTAGGCAGCATGATCACAGTAACTACGTATAAAACGTAGCTCGGGTTGATTACGCATTTTTGCTGCATAACGGGTCACCGCATCTACGGCTGTGGCGGTAGTGCTTGCTGCATATTGTGGATACAACGGCACCACCAAGATGCGCTCACACCCCTGCGCACGCAGTTTGTCCATGGCACTTTCTACCGATGGATTGCCGTAGCGCATTGCCAGCTCTACCTTCACCTTAGTAGCCGTAGGATCTAAGCGTTGCTGTAAGCCCTCGGCTTGGCGCTGACTGTACACCAATAAAGGAGCACCTTCTGGCATCCACACCATTTCATACTTTTCTACTAACTTGCCCGGTCTAAATGGCAAAATAGCGCCGCGCAAAATCAACTGCCAAATAGGCTGAGGAATTTCAATCACGCGGGGATCAGACAAGAACTCTTTAAGGTAGCGTCGTATAGATTTAGCATCCGGCCTGTCTGGCGTACCCAGATTCATAACCACTATGCCCACGGGCGTAGCGGGACGGACACTGATCTGCGCATCCAACAACGATGGATCCGACGGTTCAGGCAAATAGGTAGTTAACAGCATATTTAGGCCCTATGCGCCGCCACCACTTACGAGTGCGACGCCATTTCCTGTCAATTGTTCTGATTACAGCTCAAGGCATTGGACAATAACTTGGCAGTGATGTCCACGATAGGAATCACCTTGTCGTATGCCATACGCGAAGGACCAATTACCCCTAAGGTACCCACCACCTCGCCATCCACACCATACGGCGCTGTCACCATGGAAACGTCGTCTAAAGGCAACAACGTAGAATCGCCACCAATATAAATTTGTACACCGTGCGCATGGCTAGACGCATCTAACAAATGCAGCAATTCGGTTTTCTTTTCAAACAGCTGGAACAGGCGGCGTAAACGGCTTAGGTCATCCGTCATCTCGCTCACGTCTAGCAGCTTGCTCTCACCAAAAATCACCACATCTTCTTCTATATCTGACTCGGCAGTGCTGGCAGCAACAGCAGCTTGCATCAGCTGAGAAATATCGGTCTGCAAGGCAGAAAGCTCGTCCGCTAAGGATTCCCGCACCACAGTAAAAGACTTGCCTGAAAAGTGCTGATTGAAGAAATTGCTGGCTTCGGTAAGCTCTTCTTCGCGATACTCTCGTGACATGAACAAGATGCGGTTTTGTACATCTCCGTCGGGCGACACCATGATCAACAACACCCGTTTACCCGAGAGTCGGATGAACTCAATATGTTTGAAGGTTTGTGCGCGGCGCGGCACCATCACTACCCCAGCAAACTGGGATAAGTTAGACAGCAAAGCGGCGGCCGACGATACCGCACGAGAGGGCTCTTCCATCGGTAGACGCAGTTGCAACGGCTCGATGCGAGGCACCTCGAACTGCGGTACGGCTAATAGACGATCCACAAACATGCGGTACCCTTGCGGTGTGGGCACGCGCCCCGCCGATGTGTGGGGACTATGAATCAACCCCAGGTCTTCTAGATCAGCCATCACATTGCGTATGGTGGCTGGCGACAAGTCAAAAAGCCGGGATAAGGTACGCGACCCTACCGGCTGACCGTCCGCAATATAACGCTCTATTAATAGCGTCAATAATGCACTTGCTCTATCGTCCAGATATTTTGCCATGCTTACATACACTCACATCAGGATCAAACTGCAGCATCGATGCCCTAAACCCTTACACAATTCTATAATCCAGTAATTCAGATTATCCTATTCCTATTCCATCATAAGGCAATTTACCTCATGCATTTCAAAACGGTCGCCCTCGTGGGTCGCTATCATGACTCGGGACTTGATGCCCCGCTGCGAGCCGTTGCCCACACGCTGAAGCAAGCGGGTTGCTCGGTCATTATAGAAAGCGACACAGCGCGCTACACCGGTATACAGGATATCCCCTGTGTCAGTTTTGACGAAATAGGCCAACACGCCGACCTCGCCATTATTGTGGGTGGCGATGGCACCATGCTGGGTGCAGCACGTCAACTGGCACACAGCGGCGTTCCCTTGATTGGTATTAACCACGGGCGTCTGGGTTTCATTACTGACATCCCCCTACCGCATGCGCACGAAGCCATCACCAGCGTGATCAATGGCCAGTACGAAACTGAGCACCGCAGCCTATTGGAAGGCCGTGTAGTACGTGACGGTGAAACACTGGTGTCTGGCATCGCGCTCAATGATATCGTAATTAACCGTGCCGGTCGTGGTGGCATGATAGAGCTGCGTGTAGAGCTAGATGGTGTGTTTATGCATCGCCAACGTGCAGACGGTGTAGTCGTAGCCACACCAACGGGCTCCACGGCGTATGCTCTGGCGGCAAACGGCCCTATTTTGTATCCCACGCTTAACGCATTTTTGCTGGTGCCTGTCGCGCCACAAACACTGTCTAATCGCCCTGTGGTTGTACCAGACAGCAGCACCCTTAGCCTAACTATTACCGCACTTGGCCGAGTAGAATCAGGCGCTAGTGTGCACTTTGATATGCAAGCATGGTCTGACTGTCAGCCTGGCGACTGTGTAGAGATACGCCGCGCTCAGAAAACCGTTTGTTTTATCCATCCTACGGGTTACAGTTTCTTTTCTACTTTACGGCAAAAGCTAGACTGGAACCGTATCCCACAACCCAACGACGCCAACGAATAATCCCTACTTATGCTGCGATCCCTGCATATACGTGATTTTGTCATTGTGGATGAGGCCCTTATCGAATTCGAAGAGGGCTTCACTGTGTTTTCTGGCGAAACTGGCGCCGGGAAATCCATACTTATAGATGCGTTATCGCTGCTGCTGGGCGCACGCGGCGATACCCGTGTCATACGCGAGGGATGCGAAAAAACCGATCTCAGTGCGCACTTTGACCTCAGTGATGACATCAGAACATGGCTGCAAAGCAATGACCTAGACGATGGTGAAGAACTGCTACTGCGCCGTGTCATAGACACACAAGGTCGCAGCCGTGCCTACATCAACGGCACGCCCGCTACCTTGGGGCAACTGCGCGAGATCAGCGAACAACTGGTAGACATACATGGGCAGCACGCCCACCAAAGCCTACTCAAAAGCGCAAATCAATACGCGCTGCTGGATGCCCAAGGCGGGCATACCGACCTTGCCAAGCAGGTGTCTACGGTATGGAGCCACTGGCAATCGCTACAACAACGCCTGCGCCAAGCCCAAGAGCAATCCGCTGGCCTACAAGCCGAGCGCGAACGTCTGCAATGGCAGCATGATGAACTACAAACACTAGACCTACAGCCCAACGAATGGGAGCAAACAGGTATAGAGCATCAACGTTTGGCTCATGCCCAGTCGTTACTAGATGGTGCTACTAGGGCGTTAAATCTATTGGATGGCGAAGAACACGCCGCGCAACGCGCCTTATTTTCGGCTACCCAGGAAATCACTCGCTTATTGCACCATGATCCTGCCGCACTGCAACCCATTCTAGACACCTTAGAATCGGCACGTATTGCCAGCACTGAAGCCATTTCTGACCTAAATAGCTATTTAAGTTCGGTAGAGCTAGACCCAGATCGCTTAGCGAATCTAGAAGAGCGTATGGCGGATATTTTTAGCATGGCACGCAAATACCGATGCGAACCTGAAGAACTGCCTACTCTGCTGCAAACACTTACGCAGCAACTGGAACAGCTCAGCGAAGATGCCGACCTAGAGCAACTAGAAGCTAAAGTAGCTCAGGCTCACGCGCAGTACGACACGCTTGCGCAGCAACTTAGCGATGCCCGTACACGCACCAGCAAACAACTGAGTCAGCAAGTTAGCCAAGCCATGCAAGAGCTTTCCATGCAAGGCGGAAAATTTGCGATTGAGCTTAGCCCTTGCAAACCGTCGGCACATGGTAACGAGCAGGTAGAGTTTCTGGTGGCAGGACATGCTGGTGTGCGCCCTGCTCCATTATCTAAAGTGGCTTCGGGCGGTGAGTTAGCCCGTATCTCTTTAGCTTTGGCTGTCATTGCTAGCCAAGCTGCCCAAGTACCTACCTTAATTTTTGACGAAGTAGATACGGGTATTGGTGGTGCAGTTGCCGAAGTGGTAGGAAAACTGTTGCGCGAACTTGGGCTACGTCACCAAGTACTGTGTGTGACCCATCTGCCGCAAGTCGCGGCACAAGGCCAACACCACTTGCAAGTCAGCAAACAAAGCCAAGACGGCCATACGTTATCTCGTATACAAGCGCTAGACCAAGAGGCTCGTGTGGAAGAAATTTCGCGTATGTTGGGTGGTATTGCCATTACCAACACCACACGCCAACACGCCAAAGAAATGCTGTCACAATCATAAAAAAAGCGGCTTGTGCAGTGATGCGCAAGCCGCTTTTTATGTACTGATCTGCCGTACAGACTTCAGGTTACTTAGCGAACCCTCGGCCAGTAGCACGACCTGTGCTGGTGCAATCATTGCACAGGCCATACAACACCATTGTGTGGCTTTCCAGCTCGAAACCTAATTTTTCTGAAATTTTGTGCTGACGTTTTTCAATTTCTGGATCAGAGAACTCAACCACTTTGGCACAATTGGTGCAAATAAAGTGATCGTGATGATCCCCATCGTTCAATTCAAATACCGCTTTACCACCATCAAACTGGCTACGCGCCAAAATGCCGGCCTGCTCGAATTGAGTCAGCACACGATAGACCGTGGCCAAACCAATATCCACGTCGTCGGCAATAAGCAAACGGTACACATCTTCCGCGCTTAAATGGCGCAGTTCTTGGGTATCGTCGTTGCGGCGAAAAATATCAAGAATCTTGAGGCGTGGGAATGTCGCCTTAAGCCCCATGCTTTTCAGTTCGTTTTGATCGTTCATAGCTAAAATTAATATCTGAAAGGGGGAAGGGTTCGTGGCCCATCTGGCAACTTGCACCGACGGATTCCGAGATGAGTTACATCGTAGCATAATGCACGGTTGTCCTACCTCATATCCCTTATAATAACGATTTTATTTAACAAGAGCACGGTAAGCTGATGAAAGCAAAAAACTACTCTTCTGTTCTACGCGCTGGTGTTGCTGTGTGCTTCACCGCACTATTACTGAGTGCTTGCGGCGGCACCAAGTGGGGGTTCCCGTACAAGGCTGATATTCAGCAAGGTAACTGGATCACCTCCGAGCAGGTAGAACAACTGCGCGTCGGCATGACCCGTGAGCAAGTACGTTACGTACTGGGCACTCCTACCCTGCAAGATATCTTCCACTCGGATCGTTGGGATTACCCTTACTACAACAAACCAGGCTACGGTGACGTACAGAAACGTTTGTTTACCGTTTGGTTTGATGGCAACACGGTGGTACGTTGGGATGGCGACACACAACCTAACCACGAACCTTTCCAGAACCCCGCAACCATGGGGCCGGATACACCCAATGCCATTCAACAAGCTGTAGATGAAGCCCCATTGGAGGCCGAAAACCCCAATGTGACGGATAACTACCGTAGCCCTGATCAATAATTTCTGGAATTTGTAATGCGTATCGCCATTGCTGGAGCAAACGGCCGTATGGGCCGCATGCTGATTGAAGCTGTACTAAACAGCAACGACATGACTCTTGCCGTTGCACTGGATCATGCTGGCTCTACCTCTTTGGGCCAAGATGCCGGTGCATTTCTGGGAAAAACCACAGGCGTAGCCATTAGCGACGACCTCAATCAGTTGGCAAATGCCGATTGCCTGATTGACTTCACACGTCCTGAAGGCACCTTGGCACACCTGGATGCTTGTGTACGTCACAACACACAATGTGTGATTGGCACTACCGGTTTTTCTGATGAAGAAAAAGCGCGCATTCAACACGCCGCAGAGAAAGTCGCTGTGCTGTTTGCCCCCAACATGAGCGTAGGCGTGAACGCTACGTTAAAACTGCTGGAAATGGCCGCAAAAATGCTGCAAAGTGGCTTTGATGTGGAGGTGTTTGAAGCGCACCACCGCCATAAAGTGGATGCCCCATCGGGTACCGCGTTAGCCATGGGTGAAGCCGTTGCCAAGGCCTGGGACAAACCTCTGGACGAGATCGCAGATTGGGCTCGCCATGGCCACACAGGTGCACGCAAAGAAGGCAACATTGGGTTTTCGGTAGTGCGTGGCGGTGACATCATTGGCGACCACACCGTGTTTTTCTGCGGTGAAGGCGAGCGTATTGAGATCTCCCACCGTGCCAGCAATCGTACTATCTATGCACAAGGCAGCCTTCGCGCTGCTCGCTTTTTGAAAGGCAAGCAGCACGGCCTCTTCAACATGCAAGACGTGCTGGCAGGCTAACTGCCTAGTTTAGGCGTACAGTACGGGCTCTTGTTCCAGCTGTACGCCAAACTTCTGCTGTACATCATTCTGTATCTGCTGCGCTAAGTTCAGCACATCCTCTAAGACCGCCCCACCGCAATTGGTCATCACCAACGCTTGGCGTGGGTGCATAGACACTGCACCAGCTGCTCGCCCTTTCCAGCCAGCTTGATCTATTAGCCAGCCTGCGGCAACTTTATACCTACCATCTGCCTGCGCATACGCCACCACATTGGGGTGCTGTGATCGCAAAACCTCGTATTGCTCGGCGAGAACCACAGGGTTCTTAAAGAAACTACCAGCGTTGCCCACTTTAGTGGGATCAGGCAATTTAGTACGACGCACCTCGCACACTGCATCAAAAATAGCCTTTGCCGTAGGTGCTGCTTGCAACGACGCATGATCGCGCAAATCGGGGTACTGCAACAATGGTTGCCATGCTCTGGGTAATTTAAAGCGCACCGCTACAATCAACCATGTCCCCGGCTTCGCACGTTTGAACATGCTGTCTCGGTACGAGAACTCGCACTCTTCCGCGCTAAATTCGTGCAACTCACCTTCCAGTAAATTCCACGCCAACACACTGTGTACACGCTGGTCTAGCTCTAGACCATACGCACCAATATTTTGTACTGGTGCAGCCCCCACTGTGCCGGGAATTAAGGCCAAGTTCTCTAAGCCATACCAACCCTGCTCTAAGGTATACGCCACAAAATCGTGCCACACCTCGCCCGCACAGGCTTCTATCAACCAGAAGTTATCGTGCTCACGCAATAACCGTATACCTTTATTGGCTACTTGAATGGTCAGCCCAGGCAAATTAGGAGGCACGATCACATTGCTTCCCCCACCTAACACTCTGTGTTGCGAAAACTCGTTAATAGCCGTGCTCAGTTCTGGCAACTGAGACACTTGCTCAAACCTAAACAGTGTCTGCGCCACACAGGGCAGTCCAAAGGTATTGCAGCGGGATAAATCGTGGTTATTCAACATAGTTAGGTGTGTTTGCCTGTCACGTCAGCAGATGAAGTACAACCCTGAGTATAAAACAGGTACTGTCCCACCTACGCTGCACAACGGTGGTATCACACATTTATTTCAAATCATTTCTCAAAATTGCTTGACACATCAGCGTAAAAACAGCTATATTCACTTTCTCGCTTGATTGAACACCAAACAATCAAGCAGCCAAACAAACAGCAATGTAGGTGCGGCATCGGTTAGATGAAGTAGTTTCGAAGTTCCAGCAAGACACTTGCAAAACAAAAGAAACCAACTTATAATTCTAATCTTTCCTGAGAAGGAAAATATGCGGGAATAGCTCAGTTGGTAGAGCGCAACCTTGCCAAGGTTGAGGTCGCGAG
>JBQELO010000025.1:0-30326 GCA_052103955.1 Paenalcaligenes sp.
AACGCCCCGAAGGTTGTTGCTGCCTTGCTGAACAATCTGTTTGTTTAGCGAAGAAAGTAACTATAGCTGTTTTTTTGCATGTGCGTCAACCCCTTTTTGTTATTTTTCTTACAAAATACTGCAAATAGTTTAAATCCTAGGTTTTACGGCCCTCTACAGGTGGTTACCTAGCCTGTTTCTGCCTGTATTCGCTACGGATCGTAGGAAAACAGTGAATCTTAGTTGCTGCAGTACTAACCCATACATAAGAACAGTATGCAAACAGTAGCGATTGAGGTTGCTACCCTACTCTATATAGAGGCACAGGCTACCTATGCACAATAACACTCTATATATAGCGTCAACCCAACAAAGAGCTAGAGCATAGTGGTAGCTGCTTACCTATATAAGTAGGCACAACGTACAGCCTAGTGCGTAGCAACCAAAGATTTAGAACACACCAGCCTAACTCTAGACGGTACAGCTCTTTAGATCTGCCCTTGATGGCTGGCCTCTACTATATAGAGAGACATACCTCTTACTAAGCAACAAGCATCATCGCTATCGATATCTTGTGTTTACCATTCACGCTATACGAAAGATGGCGATCACCAAGATGTGTGGCTATCTATGCCACTACGGTAAGTATGCCTCTTCTATATAGAGACAGGCAGGAGCATAGAAATAAGTCAGGTATTCCCCCTAAACCTAACAAAACACAGAGACCAAGAGTAGTTGGACGCAGCCCAGTCATGCATCTCTATATATAGAAGCAAGTAACCCATACTCTATGACTTACCCACGACACCGATCACTCATGGTCATGCCACTCGACTGATAGTCCACCTGATTCCTCTACTACTCTATATAGAGAGTAGCCGTACAAACATAGCTATATAGAGGCAACCGTTATTACGTAGTGCGGCACCGTACCACTGCAACACTCACTGTCATTCGAGACTACAGACTACTTCTTGCTTGTGGGGGCCTTGGTTAGCTGCAGCGATATAACGTTCGACTTCCTACAGGAAATAACACAGTGTGATGCGACTTCTTGTTTCCCTAACAACAAGATCAAGCTATACGCGAGCACCACCAGGCAAAACCAGATGTGTACCCCATCTGAGATCAGCCTTCTATATAGAGCTGCGTTGGTGATGGACATAAAAAAAGCCCGACTCCTAAGAATCGGGCTTTTCCACGTAACCGAAATTACGCTATACGCATTAGATGGCGCGAGATGCTGTTACCAGGCGCACTACAGACCACGATTTACCGCGGCTGATAGGACGACCTTCAGCAATTTCCACTACATCGCCTTCGTTGTACTGGTTTTGCTCATCATGCGCTTTGTACTTGTTGGTACGAATCATGATCTTGCCGTACAAAGGATGTTTTACGCGACGCTCTACTAGAACGACAACGGTTTTATCCATTTTGTTGCTGACCACGCGACCTTGCAAAGTACGCTGACGCTTTTGCGTTTGGGTTGTTTGCGTTTCGCTCATCTTACTTTCCTGCGTTCTCAGCCATTACGGTACGAACACGAGCGATGTCGCGACGTACTTTGGATAGCTGGCTGGTGTTGGAAAGCTGCTGAGTTGCACGCTGCATACGCAGACTAAATTGTGCTTTCAGCAGACTCTCGAGCTCTGCATTGAGCTCGGCCGTATCTTTAGCACGGAGTTCACTGGCTTTCATGAGATCTCCTTAAGCACCAATGTGGCGCGATACAAAGGTCGTAGAAATAGGCAGCTTAGCGGCAGCCAGGCGGAACGCCTCACGTGCCAATTCTTCGCTTACACCTTCCATTTCGTACAATACTTTGCCAGGTTGAATTTCAGCGACCCAGAATTCCGGACTACCTTTACCACTACCCATACGTACTTCAGCAGGTTTCTGCGAAATAGGTTTGTCAGGGAAAATACGAATCCAAATACGGCCACCACGTTTGATGTGACGGTTGATCGCACGACGAGCTGCTTCGATTTGACGAGCAGTCAAACGGCCACGGCCGGTTGCCTTCAAGCCAAAATCACCGAAAGACACCAGGTTGCCACGTGTGGCTAAACCAGTGTTACGGCCTTTCTGCTCTTTGCGATACTTTCTGCGTGAGGGTTGCAACATAGTTATTCTCCTTCAGGCGCAGGAGCAGCAGAATCACGACGTGGGCCACGGCCACGACCTGGACGACGACCTTCTGGACGTTCGCCACGAGGACGGCGGTGACGACGCTCTTCTGGAGCAGCAGCTTCTACTGGCATTTCGCCGTTAGGAAGCATGTCGCCTTTGTATACCCATACCTTGATACCGATAATACCGTAGGTTGTGTGAGCTTCTGCTGTTGCGTAGTCAATGTTGGCACGCAATGTATGCAGAGGCACGCGACCTTCGCGGTACCATTCTGTACGGGCAATTTCGATACCGTTCAGACGACCAGCGCTAGCAATCTTGATACCTTGTGCACCCAGACGCATTGCGTTCTGCATAGCGCGTTTCATGGCGCGGCGGAACATAATACGTTTTTCCAATTGCTGGGCGATGGAATCAGCGATCAACTGAGCATCGGTTTCTGGCTTGCGAACTTCTTCGATGTTCACGTGAACAGGAACGCCCATCAAACGCTGAAGGTCAGCCTTCAAGCTTTCGATGTCTTCGCCACGTTTACCAATTACTACGCCTGGACGGGCGGAGAAAATGGTGATGCGGGCGTTTTTGTTTGGGCGCTCGATCAGCACACGGCTTACCGAAGCGTTCTTCAGTTTTTTCTTCAGGTACTCGCGTACTCGGATGTCGTCAGCCAACATGCCAGAGAACTCGTTGTGATCAGCATACCAACGAGAATTCCAGTTGCGGTTAACGGCGAGGCGGAACCCAATTGGGTGAACTTTTTGTCCCATTGTGACTCCTTAACCGACCTTAACCACAATGTGGCAGGTCTGCTTCTCGATACGGTTACCGCGGCCTTTGGCACGAGCAGAGAATCGTTTCAATGACTGTGCTTTGTCCACAAAAATTGTGGTCACGCGCAGTTCATCGATATCGGCACCGTCATTATGTTCAGCATTAGCAATAGCGGACTCAAGCGCTTTTTTGATAATGCCAGCGGCTTTCTTTGGCGTGAAAGTCAGAGTATTCAGTGCGTAAGAAACGCTTTTGCCACGGATCATGTCCGCAACCAAGCGAGCTTTTTGCGCTGAAATACGTACGCCACGAATTGTTGCTGTGGTTTCCATCGCTTATCTCCGAGACTTCTTGTCCGCAGCGTGACCCTTAAACGTACGGGTCAGAGCGAATTCGCCCAGCTTATGACCAACCATGTTCTCGTTTATGTAAACAGGAACGTGTTGACGGCCATTATGCACGGCAATAGTCAGCCCAATGAACTCAGGCAGGATGGTGGAACGGCGGGACCAAGTTTTGACCGGCCGTTTATCGTTGCCCGCGACCACTGCATCGATCTTTTTGATCAGATGCTCGTCTACAAATGGGCCTTTTTTAATCGAACGTGACATGTGTACGCCCCTTACTTGCGCTTACGACGCGAGACAATCATATTGTCTGTGCGTTTGTTACGGCGGGTACGGTAGCCCTTAGCAGGAGTACCCCATGGACTGACCGGCTCACGACCTTCACCTGTACGACCTTCACCACCACCGTGTGGGTGATCGATCGGGTTCATGGCTACACCACGTACAGTTGGACGGATACCACGCCAGCGTGTCGCACCAGCTTTACCGATTTGACGCAGGCTGTTGTCTTCGTTACTTACGGAACCGATAGTTGCACGGCAATCAATATGCACGCGACGAACTTCACCGGAACGCAGACGAATCTGAGAGTAAGCACCATCACGTGCCAACAACACAGCGGATGCACCAGCGGAACGAGCCAACTGAGCACCTTTACCTGGCAACATCTCGATGCAGTGAATTGTTGCACCGATAGGAATGTTACGGATAGGCAGTGTGTTACCAGCGCGGATAGGAGCATCCTGACCGGATACAACAGTTGCACCAACTTCCAGACCACGTGGAGCAATGATGTAACGACGCTCACCATCGGCGTAGCACAACAAAGCAATGTGGGCTGTACGGTTAGGGTCGTATTCCAGACGTTCTACTTTCGCAGGAATACCATCCTTGTTGCGACGGAAGTCAACAATACGGTAATGCTGTTTGTGACCACCACCACGGTGACGTACAGTGATGTGACCGTTGTTGTTACGGCCAGCTGTACGTGATTTCTTCTCCAGCAGGGGAGCGTACGGTGCGCCTTTGTGCAACTCAGAGTGCACAACTTTCACCATGCTGCGACGGCCTGCCGAGGTAGGTTTTACTTTAACGAGTGCCATTAGTTCACCTCAGTAAAGTCGAGTTCCTGACCCGCTTTGAGCGACACATATGCTTTGCGCTCGTTGCGGCGGCGACCTTGGAAACGGCCAAATCGTTTTGCTTTACCGTTCTGGTTCAAAACCTGAACAGACTCAACTTCAACCTTGAACAAGTGCTCAACAGCAGCCTTGATTTCAGGTTTAGTTGCATCAGCGGCAACGCGGAAAGCGATTTGCTGATTCAGCTCAGCAACCATCGTAGCTTTTTCAGTCACGATAGGAGCTAGGATGACTTGGTATAAACGCTCTGTGTTCATCCCAGGATCTCCTCGAGTTGAGCGATAGCTGCCTTAGTGATCAACACTTTTTTGAAGTGGATCAACGATACGGGGTCAGCATAACGCGGTTCGACCACAGCAACGTTTGGCAGGTTACGCGTAGCCAGATAGAGGTTTTCATCAAATGCGTCAGTAATGAGCAACACTGAATCCAGACCCATGTCTTTCAGCTTGGCTGCAGCCAATTTTGTTTTTGGTGCATCCACAGCGAAGTTTTCTACTACGGCCAAACGGTCATCACGAGCCAACTGAGAAAGAATGGCACGCAGACCTGCGCGGTACATTTTCTTGTTAACTTTGTGGCTGTAGTTTTCTTCGCCAGTGTTCGGGAACGCGCGACCACCCCCACGCCACAGCGGGGAAGAGGACATACCAGCACGAGCACGGCCTGTACCTTTTTGCTTCCAAGGTTTGCGTGTGCTGTGTGAAACGGTACCACGGGTTTTCTGCTGACTGTTTGCACTGCGAGCGTTAGCTTGGAAAGCAACAACAATCTGGTGAACCAGAGATTCGTTGAATTCGCGGCCAAACACCAAATCAGATGCAGCAACGGTGGAAGCAGCTTGACCCTGATCATTCAGGAGCTTTAGATCCATGATTAGGCTCCTTTAATGGCGGGACGTACAACTACGTCACCATTTTTGTGACCTGGAACGGCGCCACGTACCAACAACAAACCGCGCTCGGCGTCTACACGCACGATATCGAGGTTCTGTACTGTACGAGTAACGCTACCCATGTGACCAGCCATTTTCTTACCTGGGAACACACGGCCTGGATCCTGAGCCATACCGGTAGAACCGGGGGCACGGTGAGACAGTGAGTTACCGTGGGAAGCGCGCTGACCAGAGAAGTTGTGACGTTTGATGGTACCGGCAAAACCTTTACCGATAGTTGTACCAGTTACGTCTACCTTCTGACCTGCTTCGAAAACGCTTTCTACAGCCAGAACAGCACCAGCGGTGTGCTCAGCTGCTTTTGCAGGGTCAAGACGGAATTCTTTAAGGATGCTACCAGCTTCAATACCAGCTTTAGCATAGTGACCAGCGGCAGCTTTAGTGACGCGCGTTGCGCGGCGAGTGCCGTATGCCACTTGAACAGCAGCGTAGCCATCCACTTCAGGGGTTTTGACTTGTGCGATGCGATTGTTGGACACGTCAAGCACAGTTACTGGCACGGATTCACCGTCTTCAGTAAAAATGCGAGTCATGCCGACTTTACGCCCAACAAGTCCCAACCGCCAAGCGGCAGGCACAGGTGTCGAGTTCGACATCTTTTTCTCCATTCCCGACTGCGATTGGTCGGGGCTAATGTACTTTATGAATGTACCAAAAAACTTGGCTTTTCTAGCCAAGCCCTAAATATTATCACCAAAGCAATACTCAAACAAGCACGATTTTGTCAAGTGTGGTATTCATCCAGTCTATTTAGCTGATTGCAATCAATCATCTACCGACTTTATCCACATCCCAGGAAATCATGGCCCAACGGGTGTCACCCCCACCCTGCTGAGCACGCTCGTCGTCCTCGGCATACCACTCTCGTAATGCATCTATTTGCTCGGAAGTCAGGTCACCAAATGTCCACTGCACTTTGCCAATGAATTCCTCTACATTTTGGGTGCCCGCCAAGCGCCCGGGGAAGCAAAGATACGCGACACGTGGGTGAAAACCCATTGAAAACAAGATGTTCACTATATAGATGTAGTCGGGCAAACCTCGTTTGTGCTTACCCAATACTTCGGCAATGGCTGCATCACCAAAATGCCCATCTACCAGATGCGTCATATAGCACCGCTGGGTCGCTTTGCTGCTCATCTTTTGTAGAGCATCTTGCATATCAGCCACTAAGCTTGAACGCGAAGCCACCACGATGTCACACACAGGCACGTCAGACCAGTCGTCGTACCACGACTTATTCAACGTAGCTACGTTCGTTAATCCCGCGTCGGCAGCATGCTCTTGCATGCGCGCTAGCATTTCAGTGCTGTAGTCCAAGCCATACACCTGCTGTAAGTGTGGTGCGACCGTAATACCAATAGTCCCTGTCCCACAGCCTACATCGAGCAAGGTATGAGCATTCGTCAAATCCATGTGCGCCACAAACTGCTGGGCGTATTCACTTTGTAATGGCTTGCCTTTAAGTTCTTTTGCGCGCGCATCCCACGCACTGGCCGTTTTGGCCGATCTATCGCTTTGCTGCATATGCTCACGGTACATCTGCGCAAAGTCTATGTCATGAATCAGCATGTAGTTTCCCTGTAGTTAACACACGTTAGGCAAATGCTGTCTAACGGTAGGCTCATCCAAATCATACAACTTAGCTAAATGCTGTGCGGTCATGGTCTGGCTCGTAGGACCTACCGCGTGTAGCCTACCCGCCTTAAACAGTGCAACGCGATCTGCTATCTGTAATGCATGTTCTGGCTGGTGTGTGCACAGCAAGATACCCATACCGCGTTGCTGTAAGGCCTGTATATGAGACAACACACGTAATTGATTACCAAAGTCTAAACTGGCCGTGGGTTCATCCATCACCAACAACTGTGGTTGCTGTGCCAAGGCTCTAGCAATTAATACTAGCTGCCGTTCACCGCCACTAATCTGTGTGTATGGCCTATCCACCAAATGCAGCATGCCCACCTGCTCTAAGCAGTCGCGAGCGATGTGCTGATCCCGCATTGATGGGCTAGAGAACATACTCAAACAAGCGGTGCGACCCATTAGCACCACCTCTAACACGCTAAAGGCAAATACGGCTGCATGCGCTTGCGGTACGTAAGCAATCTGCATTGCTAAAGCCTGACGCGTCCATGCCTGCAATGGCTTGCCCATGACCTCTATCTGTCCAGCCAACGTCGGCAACAACCCCAGCAGGGTTTTAAACAAGGTGGATTTACCACTGCCGTTAGGCCCTAATAAGCACAGCACTTCTTGTGGCCATACACACAAACTGATGCCCGCCCCCACGTTGCGGTGTTTGCTATAGCCAATGCTGACATCACGTAACTCAACAATAGGTGTGGTCATTGTTAGCTGGAACTCTTACGCGCCAATAGAAATAAAAAGAATGGCGCCCCCACTAACGAGGTCAATACGCCCAACGGCAGCTCAATAGGTGCAACGGTTCTTGCCAGCGTATCGGTAAGCAACAAGAAAATACCGCCCAGCATTAACGATGTGGGCAGCAACTTACTGAAGTTGGGCCCTACGAGTAAACGCGCCACATGAGGAATGACCAAGCCCACCCAACCAATAATGCCCGTAAAAGAAATAGCGCTGGCCGTTAACAAAGTAGCCGCTACGATGAGTACCCCACGTAAACGTTGCACAGGCACACCTAGCATTTGCGCCTCTTCATCAGGAAGGCTAAGCAAATTCATGCGCCACCGAAATAGCCACAACGGTAATAAACCGGCAAGCATCCACGGCAGTGCCCACACCATTTCGGCTTGATTGATGCTATTGAGCCCACCAAGCAACCAGAAGGTAATCACCGACAATTGCGAATAAGGGTCGGCCAGAACCTTAACCAGCGAGATCCCTGCTCCCAACAATGAGCCTACTGCTACCCCTGCTAACACCAACACCAGTACGGGGTCATGACGACGCACCATGCGCGCAATCACATAGACGAACAATACGGCTAACAGCCCACCTACAAAGGCCAGCAGTTGCACCCAAAATAAAGACAGCCCTAAATAGATAGCGACCACGGCACCCAAACCAGCACCAGCAGACACCCCCAAAATATCGGGGGACACCAATGGGTTTCTAAACATACCTTGATACGCGGCACCCGCTGCCGCCAACCCCGCCCCCACAAGTAGCGCGGCCGCTATACGAGGAAACCGTAGTTGCCATATCACCGTATTGGCTGTGCTGGCATTGCTCTCAGCAGTAAAAGGGCTATATAGCGCCGCACCCAACTCGGACCAGCTCAACGGGTACTTCCCAGCAAACACGGCAATCACCACAGCACCTACTAATACGCACCACAGCAATAACCAATACCTATAGCCCGCACGTGTGCTCATACCTTGTGGTGTCATATGCCTTACCTTATTTAGAGGGCTGCGCCAATAAGGATTGGATTTCTTCTAAGCTCAATAACCGTTGATAAAAGCGCAAGAAGAACTCCCTAACCCTATCTGGTAACCAGAGCTGATCTTGCTCTATCGTGGCTTTCACCCATAACAACCCCAACAACCGGTTAATACCTGGCGGAACATCTATCCATCCAAAGGGTAAGGCTGGCACCAATAACAACCTACCCTCACGTACCGCGCGCAGTGATCGCCACAAAGAGGATCGCGTAGCCATATCAAAGAAGGTAGCATCTTGGGCAAAAATGAAGTCGGGGTCCCACGCTAGAAGTTGCTCCATGGATACTTTAGCTAACCCACCTGTGCCAGCCGCAGCCGCCACATTACGCGCCCCTACATGGCCAATCACCTCGGCATGTATGGAACCGGCCAACCCTGTTTCTAAGCCATCCAAACCACGGGCCAAATACACACTAGGCTGCTGCTGTGCCACGGCATCTGCCGTTTGTGCCAGGATTTCAGTTGCATGAGCAGCAAGCATCTCTGCCCTGTCTTGTACCTGCAGCAACTCACCGACATACTGCAATTGCCGTGGTGAATCGACTAGCGTGCCGTCTAACAATACATAAGGGATGCCCGTTTGCCGCGCTACATTCTCGGCGGCAGATTGATGCGTAGCATTCACAACGCCAGCATCCAAGATGACATCCGGCGATAACGCTAACAAACCTTCTAGGGGGATAGTGCTCCCCCTGCCTGCAAGTCGCCCTACAAAAGGCAGGTCTTGATAATCAGCAGACAAGTAATAACGTGCCCTATCGCTAAGGTTATACGGCCAGCCCAACATTTTCTCTGGTGCCACACAATACAACAGCACCGATGCGGGCGGCCCCGCAGCAAAGACCCGTTGCACACCCCCAACTGGCAACTGCCCATAGTGCTGCAGCAGTTGCTTAGTAGCAAACGCCTTGGGCACCCAGCCTGTGGTTAACAGGCTAGCACCCAAAGCTTGCAGCAATCGTCGTTTAGCGAGATCCATTAGAAGCGGTAGATCGCGTTAGCAAACCATACGCGACCTGGCATGGGGTAGCCTTCCGACAACTCGTAGTATTTGTCGCCCAGGTTACGTACACCGGCCTCAATGGATAAGTCACTGCGTGGGGACCAAATGGTTTTCAGGCCCACTATGCCATAGCCAGACAACTGCTCGTAGGCATCTACTACACCTTCATCGTAACGACCGTTCTCGGCTTCTAGGGTTGCTAAGAACTCCCACTGTGCATGCGGTTTCCACCCTACATGCGCAAACAGGCGATTACGTGGCAAGCCCGTCAGCTTCACATCGGGTTCGCTACGATTTTTACTATTCAAATAGGTGTACGCCAAACCTGCTCGCCATGCAGGACTAAATTGCTGCTCTAAGGAGAGCTCTATACCTTGATGACGTGCTCTATCAATATTCTGATACTGTCTACATTCGTACTTGCCACACACTGTGCCCGGCACATCTACGCGGTTATGCGCATCACGCAAATTGCTGCGGAACAAGGTGAATTCCAACTGCCCACCTTCCCACGCTTCCGTACGTAAACCCAGTTCATAGTGCCACGCTTTTTCGGGCTTCAAATCGGGGTTTGGCAGGGCTTCGCCAAAGCTTGCGGAATAACGGTCTTTAATCGTCGCAAAATGCGTTTTGTGCGCCACGCTACCAAATAGCTCGGTGCTAGGCGTAACGTTGTGCACTAGCTCTAGCACGCCATTAGTCGCCTTATCTACAGCACCAGATTCCCACACGTTAGCATCTTTGGTTTTGCGCCTATCATGGCTCAAGCCAGCACGCATTCTCCATGTATCAGACAAGCGTATGTAATCTTCAACGGCTAACGAGTACGTAATGTCGCGGTAGTTCTTTGTGGCATAGCCAGCTTGTATATCTTTGTGCCTATCGTCTTTATAGTTGAAGGCCACATGCAGTTCGTGGTTTTCCCAACGATCTATGACTAGCTCCGCTGCTGCCCCATAAGTTTTGTCATCGTACTTGCTACGGGTATCCTGCAAATCGGTGTAGGACGCATCCCTAAAGTTGTCCATGCCGTTCTTATAGGAGTCGGCATAAGCACGCAACCGCAAGGTGTAGTCTGAGCCCAGATCGGTACTGCTCATGAAGTACAAGCTATCTTTGTCCCAGTATGGCCATTGCCAGAAGCGTCCGGTAAAACGGTTACCTTTACGCTCACCGGTGTACACGGGTTGGCCTTTCTTGCCCTCTTGGCGCACATAGCCAAACACATACTCATCCGTAGCGTTAGGAGTCAGGCCCAGTTTGAATGACAGCTTCTTATCGGTGTAATGGCCATTCTCACGGTAACTACCTAAGTCTGTGGGTGATTTTTTTTGATCGTGAAAGTCTTTAGGTAGAGGGAAACCATTCGCATCTAAATACGATGCACCAAACTGAAAGTACCATTTCTCTTGTCTGGAACCTGCATTAACTGAAAACAGGCGCTCTTGACCCGAGGCATAGCCCACACGCACATCGCCCTCAAACTCACGCTCAGGTTTACGAGACACCAGGTTAATGGCGCCCCCCATAACGTTAGGACCATACAGCAATGACGCATTACCTTTGGCAACGGTTAATGTGGATAAGTCGAAAGTAGTGAAGCGGTTTAAGTCCACATTACCGTCATACGGCACATACTGTGGAATACCATCCATAAAGATGGCAATACGGCGCGAGTCGAACCCGCGTATAGAAACAGTTTGCTCATTACGCTGGCCGCTGGAGGCCATGGTCACGCCCGGTATCATTGTTGCAGCGCTGCCAATGTTGTTGCGGTTAAAGCGTTCCATCGTGGCTTCATTCAATGTGGTTTCACCCAACAACAATGAACCGCCAATGTCACCACGCACTACCACTTCGCCCAATTTAAAGACGGTGCTGCTATCGTCGTTGGCATACGCCATGCCACTGCATGACAACGCGGCACATAATGCCGTCAAACGCCAGACCCCACGATTTTTTGCACAGCCTAACCACGACGTGGTGGTAGACGGGCTGCGCTGAATGTTGCTGTTCATCTGCCTCTCCCAATTGTTTCTATTCGTTATAAGCAAAGGTATATTACGACAGGGGGAATTGAATCAGCAAATCACAGCCAGAGAAAACAGACTCTGTACGCAGAAGTACGACACTAGGTAAAAAAAAGCAGCCTTTTTACGGCTATCCCTTTCACTGAGCACACGGCATCGTGTTTGTGGAGTCGTAAAAACGCTGCTTAAAACTAAGCCGTAGCAGGCTCTTATCTACATCACGCTACCCGTGCTATCTGGGTAGGTTTTCGGTCTAGGGCATTTAACACATCGCCCACCGCATCAAAAAGCGAGTCTAACTCGGCGGCTGTTGTCGTAAAGGTAGGGCCAAACTGCAGGGTGTCTCCGCCAAAACGTACATAAAACCCTTTCTTCCACAATGCCATGCCAGCCTCAAAAGGACGCACTACCGCATCACCATCACGGGGAGCAATCTGAATCGCCCCCACCAGCCCACAATTACGTATGTCTACTACATGGTTGGCATAACGTAGGCCGTGCAAAGCACGTTCAAAATGCGGAGCAAGCTCTGCTGCCTTTTGAGGTAAATGTTCGCGCTCTAGAATATCTAACGCCGCCAGACCTGCCGCACACGCTACTGGGTGAGCCGAATAGGTATAACCATGCCCAAACTCCACCATGTAATCCGGCGTGTCTTGCTGCATAAAGGTTTGATAGATCTCGCTGGATGCAATTACCGCGCCCATTGGAATCGCACCATTGGTGAGCTGCTTGGCCATATTCATGATGTCAGGCGTGACCCCAAAGTATTCTGCCCCCGTTAAGGTGCCTAAACGCCCAAACCCGGTAATCACCTCATCAAAAATCAGCAAGATTTGATGCTGGTCGCAGATCTCGCGTAACCGGCGCAAATAACCGTGTGGAGGAACCAGCGCCCCTGCAGAACCCGACACTGGCTCTACGATCACCGCCGCAATATTAGAAGCATCGTGCAGTTCTATCAGTTTGAGTAACTCATTTGCCAGCTCTACCCCACCCGTTTCTGCCTGCCCTTTGGTAAATGCCATACCGGGTTGCAAGGTGTGTGGTAAGTGATCGGCATCCATCATTTGCCCAAACATTTTCCTATTACCGCCTATACCTCCTAAGCTCGTACCCGCCACGTTTACCCCATGGTAGCCACGCGCCCTGCCAATCATCTTAGTCTTAGAAGGTTGGCCTTTTAAACGCCAGTACGCACGTGCCATCTTAATAGACGTATCCGTGCACTCAGACCCCGAATCCGTAAAGAACACATGATTGAGTGGATCTGGCACCAACGACGTAATGCGTTCCGCTAACTTGAACGCCAACGGGTGCCCAAACTGAAATGCAGGCGAGTAATCCAAAGTGCCTAATTGCTGGCTTACCGCATCGCGTATCTCGCTGCGATTGTGGCCTGCACCACAACACCACAGCCCAGATAAGCTATCAAACACCCTGCGGCCATCTGCATCAATTAACCAGTTATCTTCCGCCCCTACAATAAATCGTGGGTCGCTTTGGAAATTACGGTTTGCACTAAAAGGCATCCAATGCGCTTGTAGATTCAAGGTATCCATGACGTGTCTCCATGCGTTATTAGAGTGGTATATGCGGATTGTAGAAAGCTTGTTTGATCAGTAGGATATGAATCTATTGATAGATACATCAGCATTTACTGAACTATGGATAGAGCAACCCTAAATCAAGTCAGTGACTTTGACCTGCGCTTATTACGCGTATTTAAGACCGTGGCTAAAGCTGGTGGCTTTGCGGCTGCAGA
Organism: Paenalcaligenes sp.; assembly: GCA_052103955.1. Classification (GTDB taxonomy): domain Bacteria; phylum Pseudomonadota; class Gammaproteobacteria; order Burkholderiales; family Burkholderiaceae_B; genus Paenalcaligenes. The sequence goes on from JBQELO010000025.1 coordinate 13,554, forward strand.
AAGTATTTTGGGTATAAGCCGATCCGCTATCAGCATGCACATGAGCGATCTAGAAAAACGCTTGGGCATGCGCTTGTGCCAGCGGGGCCGCGCTGGATTCAGCCTAACCGACCAAGGCCGCGAAGTACTACGTGCCAGTGAAACAGTGTTGGCTGCTATTGAAGGGTTTCGTAGTGAGGTCAACCAACTGCACCACAGTCTACGCGGTGACTTCAATATAGGCTTGATGAATAGCTTGGTTACCCAACCCAAGATGCGCATCACTACCGCACTACAACAACTGTGCAGCGCCAACACCAACGTACGTGTCAATATCAGTATGAGTACCCCCGGAGAAATTGAACGCGGGCTGCTAGACGGACGCTTACACGTCGGTGCACTGCCCCTGATCACTACATTACCGAGTCTGGATTATGTACCGCTGTATGACGAGCACTCGTATCTCTATTGCAGCAATCGCCATCCGCTATTTGCCGATGCCGCGACCGTAGAGCTCGCCACGCTGTACACCGCCCGTGCCATACAGCCTAACTACCGCATGCCACCCGACGCCATACAGCTACATCACCCCTTACTGCGTACAGCCACAGCCTCTGACCGTGAGGCGATCGCGTTTCTTATCCTGACCGGTGAGCACATAGGCTTTCTACCCGACCACTTAGCGGCCAATTGGGTTAATCAAGGCGTAATGAGAGCCTTACGCCCTGATCAAATGCATTTTTCTATTACCTTGGCAGCGGCTACCCGTAAAGGGCGACGCCAGAATTTGATTGTGGATAAGTTTCTGGAAGCATTGAACGCACCGCTTCCTTTGCCGTAACAGCCACTACGCTAGCTTCTTTCTCTACACCCACTACATCTCTCCCCATACCTGCCGAGTAGTCAGGCCTATTTCTGTGCCCTCTACATACAGAAGCAGTAGTGCCAGCACACCACAACCTGCATATCTAAAAACAAATAAAACGATTAGAATAAAACCGATACAACAATATCGATTCAAATCATATCGAAATAGGAGAAGACAATGACAACAATCACCTTGCCCAGAACGCTGCTAGTAGGTGGTGGCGTACTTAATCAACTACCTACTGTGTTGCAGGAATTATCATGCCGCCGTGCATTACTTGTGACTGATGCAATGATGGTGACCTTAGGCCATGCAAACCGCATCCAAAAACTACTCGCAGAACACCACATTAGCTGCGATGTTTTTTCCAATACCATTCCCGAGCCTACCTCTGCCTCTATACAAGCAGGCGTAGCAACCGTTAGCCAAGGCAACTACGATGCGCTGATTGCGTTAGGCGGCGGCAGCCCTATGGACAGCGCTAAAGCCATGGCTATTTTGGGCAAACATGGCGGTCATATTCGGGACTATGCATTCCCCGTACAAGTAAACACCCCTGGCTTGCCGCTCATCGCTATCCCCACCACTGCGGGCACAGGCTCAGAGGTCACACGGTTCACGATTATTACGGATGAAAAGAGCGATGAAAAATTGCTGTGCATAGGCACTGCTTTCGTACCTACTGCGGCGTTGATTGATTACGAACTGACCTTATCTGTACCTGCTCGCACCACTGCTGATACAGGCATTGATGCTATGACCCATGCCATCGAAGCCTATGTCAGTCGCAAAGCTAACTCTTACAGTGATAGCCAAGCGCTGGCGGCCATGCGCCTACTTGGCCCTAACCTCAAACACGCCTACGACAACGGCAACAATCACGAAGCACGTGCAGCTATGATGCTAGGCTCTACGTTGGCAGGGATTGCTTTCTCTGCCGCCTCTGTTGCTTTGGTGCACGGCATGAGCCGCCCTATTGGTGCGTTTTTCCATGTACCGCATGGTCTTTCCAATGCCATGTTGCTACCCACCATCACAGCCTACTCCTTGTCTGCCGCTCCTGTGCGATATGCTGACTGCGCACGGGCGTTAGGCTTTGCCTCGGAACACGACAGCACAGATGCAGCGAATCAAAAACTGCTAGATACCTTGTATGCTTTAAATGCCCATCTGCAAGTACCCTCTTTAGCACAATACGGCATTGATAAGGCTCGCTTTATGGAGCTGATTCCCACCATGGCACAACAAGCCATTGCCTCTGGCTCTCCCAACAATAATCCTCGTATTCCTAGCCAGCCAGAAATGGAGCAACTGTATCAACAGTTGTGGGACTAACACGTACAAAAGGAAGAGGCCTATTAAGCCTCTTCCCTTGCCACGCTTAGTTCAACAATGCTGGTTTTCGTAGGTGGTAATCCGTTGCTCCTTGGAACCCATGACCAATACGAAACAACATCCCCTCATCAAATGGCCTACCCAACAGTTGTAAGCCTATAGGCAAGCCCTGCTGGTCAAAACCTGAAGGTACACTTAACGCAGGCAAACCCGTTACTGAGGCAATACCTGTAAACCGCATAATAGCTTCCAAGGTAGGACGTACCACACCGGGTTCTAACTCGATGTTGGCCGTACCTATTTCAGGTGCCGTAAACGGTAAGCTAGGCAGTACAAACGCATCGATGCCCTCAGAGAATCTATCCATAAAACGCTGGCGCAATACCGAACGGAAACGCTGAGCCTGAATATAGTGCGAAGCCAAATACAACTCGCCTTGCTCAAACATAAAGCGCACATTTTCACCGTAATCCTCTGGACGCTCACGCATCCAGCGCTGATGAAATGCACTAGGCTCGGCACTTTCTACTGTCATTAATGCCGACAGATTCAATTCCAAATCGGCGATGGAGGTTTCCACTACGATGGCCCCCAATGAGCGCAATACATCCAATGCATCCTGAGTAGCCTTCAACACCGAGGGCTGTAGCTGAGTGAAGAAGTACTCTGGAATCACGCCTATACGTAGCCCCTTCACCCCATGCTCTAACGTGGCTAAATAGTCAGCCACGGGAGCACGTGAAGTGCTGAGGTCAGATGGGTCGTGGCCTGCAATGACCTGGAGTAGCAACGCGCAGTCCTCTACCGTACGTGTCATAGGGCCACACGTATCCATGCTCCATGCCAACGGGATAATACCGCGCCCACTCACACGACCTACGGTAGGCCGTATACCTACAATACCGTTAGCACCTGCCGGTAAACGTATAGAGCCACCCGTATCGGTGCCCAATGCAGCCGGTACAGCACGCGCCGCAACCGCCGCCCCCGAACCACCCGATGAGCCCGATGCTATGCAGGCCGTATTCCAAGGATTACGTACCACACCATAATGCGGGTTTTCGGAGGTAGCACCCCATGCGAACTCATGCATATTGGTATTGGCCAGTAGGTTTGCTCCCGCCCCTTTAAGCCTACGTACCACCTCGGCATCCTCAGTAGCCTCTTTGCCTTTCAATATCTTACTGGCTGCAGAAGTCGCCCTTCCCGCCAAACTAATATTGTCTTTAATCGCGAGTGGCACACCGTGTAATGGCCCTACGTTATAGCCAACTTGCATCATAGCCTCGGCCGCTTTGGCTACCGCCATGGCTTCTTCATGATGCACAGACACAAATGCCGCCAATGGCTCACCAACCTGATCAATACGGTTCAAGATAGCTTGGGTAAGCTCTACGGGTGATAAGGCCTTACTCGCAATTAACGCTGCTGATTGCGCTACGGTCAAATCGCACAAGTCAGTCGGAGATGAAAGATTCTGTGCCATGGTTTTAAGCCCCTCCCGCTGCTACAACACTTTCGTCGTGTTGTACGACCACTATAGGGCCTACACCTAAATGCACATCGCCCCCCATCACTCTACATAGCTCATTGGCCTCATTCAGCAAACGCTGAAACTCGGCTACATGTGCTTGCTGACGTTGTGCCGACATACCCAGCCCTGAACACTGGGATACGGCCTGAATATACGCCGCTACGGTATCCTGATCACTAGTCATGGTTTCTCCTCCACCATGTTTGGCCAACGTTATTGAGCTGTGCCAATAATTGATTTCAGAATAGATGCGCCCAAGGTGTATTTGGGGTCTACCATATTACCCAAACGCACACGGCCAGCTTGGGTCAACAGCAAATATGCATCTTCTTCGGTGTAGCCAAAGTCTTCAGCCATCCAACGGATCAAATCACGGTACGCGCGGCGCGCAGCGTCTTCCATAGGGCGTGCCGAACCAATGCTCATGTAGAACTTTTCATTCTCCAAGCGCGGATTCACCAACTTCCAGTTCTTAATCAAGTCCACTTGTATGGTGGTGGTAGTGGGATGCTCAATCGCTACCCCGCACAACTCACCATCCCCTTGTGCAGCATGACAATCACCCAAGAACAAATAGGCCCCTTTAGTTTGCACAGGCAGATAAATGACTGCACCTGGCCCTATGTCCGGCAAGTCCATGTTGCCGCCATAATAGTCGGGCACTAAGGCGCTAATGGCTTCAATTTGTGGGGACACACCTATAGTGCCGATAAAAGGTTCATACGGCAGCGTGATTTTGTCATTCCACCGCACGCCTTTTTCCGCATCTACATTCACTTTCACGACACGCTCAGGCCAAGGCTGGTGCAACAAGGCAGTATCAGCCGTTGCCACCAATCCACCAAACTCAGGGATCAAAGCGGTAGTACCGCATGGCTGTGGGCCACGAGGACGAATCTCCTTAATATAAACAGCCAAGCAATCCCCTTTTTCTGCTCCCTCTACATAAATAGGACCGTTCTGTGGATTCAGAAATGGGAAGTTCAGTTTTTCACTGGGCTTGTCCTGCTCGGTTTGCAAACTGCCTTCAAAGGCATCATGCGTCTCGGCAGAAATCACCGCACCTGGTTCTACATGCAAGACTGGCGTTTCATAAGGGCCATAGACATAGTGATATTTACCTTGTTTGGCCTCATCCAAGTGATGCTTTTGACCCGCTTTACCTTTGGCCTCACCGCGTCTTGCCATTAATGACTGTTCAAACCATGACATAGTTATCTCCTCGTTAAATTATCGTAATGCCCTGTTAAATAGATAGGCATCGTCGTACTACTTCTGGATCGGACAACATGGCCGGATCCAGCTCTTCAATGACCAACCCTTTATCCATGACATAACAACGCTGTGCCATGGCTTGAATCATTTCTAAGTTCTGCTCTACAAAGAGCACGGTTAGTCCAGTACTACGGTTTAGCTCCACGACCAACCTGGCAATGTCTTTCACAATAGAAGGCTGTATCCCTTCGGACGGCTCATCCAACAGCATCAAACTAGGCGAACCTATCAGCACCCTGCCTATAGACAACTGCTGTTGCTGACCACCTGACATGGTGCTGGCCTGCTGCTTGCGACGCTCGCGAAGGATAGGGAAATAGTTATAAATTTCCTCATAGCGTTCAGACTTCACACGCTTACCTAAGGCTTCACCTACCCGCAGGTTTTCCTCTACCGTCATACGGGGAAAGACATCTCGGCCTTGCGGCACATACCCAATACCGTGCCTAGCGCGCTGATAGGCTGGCAACTGATGAATGGCTTCACCATTCATCAAAATCTCGCCCCCAGAACAAGGCAGTAGCCCAATCAAACTTTTCATCAACGTAGATTTGCCCACGCCATTGCGGCCAATGACTGCCACAATTTCACCGGGATTAACGTGCAAGTTCAGGCCTTGCAACACAGGTTTGCTGCCATAGCCCGAGCGCAAATTACGAATATCAATTAATGCGGGATTAGCCATGTGATTTCCCCAGATAAATTTCAACCACGCGCTCATCCTGCTCTATGTCCGAGATGGAGCCACTGGCAAAGATCTTGCCGTAATTCAGTACCGTGACCCGGTGAGCAATCTGTCGCACAAAGCTCATGTCGTGCTCTACGGCCAACACCGCCATGCCCTGTTTATTCAGGTCTAAAATCATCTGACCGGTTTGCCACGTTTCATCAGGCGTCATCCCAGCCGTGGGCTCATCTAGCAATAGCAACGTAGGTTGCAAACTGATCGCCATACCGATTTCCAGCCACTGCTTCTGGCCGTGACTCAAGTTGCCAGCCAGTTGCTTGGCATGTGGCGCCAAATGCAAAAACTCCAGCAATCTATCGGTATGTTCATTAAGCTCTGCTGGTTTGCGGTAATGACGCTGTAAAGCAACTTGCAGATTCTGGTGCACACTCATATCGGCAAAAACACCAGGCACTTGGAACTTCACACTAATCCCTCTACGAATACGTTCGTAGGAGGGTCTATGCGTGATGTCTTCGCCTTTAAATAAAATGGTGCCCCCACTGGGTGCTAGACTGCCTAACAGCAAATGGAAGAAGGTGCTTTTTCCTGCGCCGTTAGGGCCCACCAAACAATGGATTTCCTGATCGGCCAAGCTGAAATCAATACCCCCGGTAACATGCAAGCCACCGAACCATTTATCCAGACGTTGTGTTTGAAGTAAGGTCATGATTACTCCCCCTTACTGGTGTGTGAGCTTGCCAACGCCTGACGCTTACCCAACCACTTGCCCAGTGACAAGAAAATGCCATTTGGTGCAAGCAATACAGTCAGTACCAGTAACGCCCCCATCACTACCAGCGCGTATTGACTGCCGTAAATGGTCAATGCCTGAAACCCTGCCAACACCACCATCGTGCCCAGCAAGGTTGCGGTTAAATCTGTACGTCCGCTAACAGCTACCCAGATCACAGGTAATGCAGCTGCTGTCATCCCCATACTGGATGGGGTGATGTACTGCCCCCACGAGACATACAACACGCCACTTAGCCCCGCTAACATGCTACCTATCACGAAAGCAGCTAATTGATATTTACGTATGTCGTACCCCAACATCTCGGCACGTCTTGGGTTTTCTCGCGCGGCCACCAACACATTGCCAAAACGGGAGTTCACCAAAATACGTAACCCCAGATACACCAGTACCAGTAACGCCAGAGTCAGGTAGTACAAGGTCACATCAGGGAACAAAACAATATCGCCCCCAGGCCAAGGAATGGTCAGTGGCTGCATACCGCTCATGCCGTTAAACCCATTCAAACGCGCCTGCCCTATCACCCAATTGGGCCCTGCGGTTTGTGACATAAAACGCTCTAGCACCAACGTGACAGAGAGGGTCACAATGCCTAGGAACACACCCACAATACGGCCAAAAAACAGGAAATACCCCAGCACTACAGCAAAAATTGCCGCTACCACCAGTGCCAAAACCAATGCCAACCAGGTCAGCCCGTACACCGTGCCAATGTTCAATGTCACGATGGCGTAGGTATAACCACTCAGACCAAAAAATGCGGTTTGTCCAAAACTCAAAATACCGCCATAGCCCCAGATCAAACTCAGTCCCAAGGCCATGAACAACCAGTTGAAGAAATACACGTTATTGCCCACGTCATAACCGTCGGCAAACAAGGGGTAAAGAATGGCAAGCACCAATACAACGGCAGCACTGGTCCAGAACTTGGGCCCACGTCCCATCGTCTGTGGCCCTTCTAACAAAGCCAGACAAGAAAAAATTTTCATACTACCCTCTTCGCTTCAGGAACCAGCCCGAGATGCCATTTGGCAAAACTCGAATCACTACAATCACGGTTAGCAACATGCCTATGTGACCAAACATCTGTCCTTTCCAAGAGGTCAGCGCCGCTTTCATCACCCCTAATATGGCTGCTGCTGGTGCGGTACCCAAGAAGATGTCGGCACCACCCACAACCACCGTTACAAAAGCATCCACCACAAACGTGCTACCCATAGTGGGGACGAGTGTCATCGTGGGGGCGTACAACGCACCGGCTAAACCGGCTAGCGCAGCACCCAAGCCAAACGTCAGGCTATACATGAATCCGGTATTCACACCCAAAGCACTAGACATGCTGGGCACTTGAATCGTTGCGCGAGCCAATAACCCAAAACGGGTGTAGCGAAACAACGCAAATAAGGCGATTAATAAACCTATAGCCACCGCCATTAACACCACGCGATACTCGGAATAGGAGTAGCCACCAAACTGAAAACTACTCAGTGGTGTACCGGTACCTTGGATGGTAGAGCCCAGCACAATTAATGTGCCTTGCGTCGCCATCAAGCTAATACCCCATGTAGCCACAATCGTGTCCAATGGGCGTTGATACAGATGTCGTACCACCAATCGTTCCAACACCATGCCCAATACACCGGCAGCCAATGCCCCCATCAACACAGCGATAGGAAACGGCACACCAGCATGGATGGCGTACGTGGACACATACGCACCACACAAAATAAACTCGCCATGCGCCAGATTGATCACCCCCATCATGCCGAAGATGATCGCCAGCCCGCAGGCGGCCAATACCAAGAAGGCAAATGCATCGCCCGCCTGATAAAGAAAAGAGAACGCCGTACTTAACAATTCCATCATGCTCCCCTAGGCAGGATTGCATAACAGCAGGCAACACTTACCCTAGCTGCTAATTTTCTAGCAGCGCCATTTTGCAATCCTGCGTTGATTAACTGCGGCGGTTATCGTCCCGCCTAGCCCTTCTTACTTCTTGGTAGTAGGGTTATCCGAGGGCGTATATTGAGCATTGTGATCTTGTTGTGTCAGATCGCAGCCCACCTCCCCTAACCAATACGGCTGGGTATCGTTCCATACTTGGGGGAAAGAAATGGAATGGTCTTCGTTCACACGCGCCAAGTACATGGTGTGTGAGGTGTGCTGACTTTTAGGGTCAATACATACACGGCCTTCAGGCGCATCCATACATACATCGCCTTGTGCAATCACGGCTCTAATGTCGGCTTTGTTGGTAGAACCATTTGCACGCTCTACCATCTGCTTATACAAGTACACAGCATGGTAAGAGTTTTCAGCTTCTTGGTTGATGTACGGCTCTTCAGGGAAACGTTTACGCCATTTCTCTACAAAGGCTTTGCTCTCTGGTGTATCAACTTCCTCAATGTAGTTGGTGGTGATGTACATACCCGCCAAGCTTGGTGCTTTAAAACGCTTATGCTCATAGCCTTGGCCCACATTCACAGAGGACGCCATAGGTAAACCCACATTGGCGGCTAAAGCCTGCTCGTAATAAGAGGCCTGTGCTGTACCCACCAATAGAGTTACGACAAAGTCAGGTTTGGCACGCTGAATGTTTTGAATGTTTTGTGAAAACTGGGACACGCCAACAGGAATGAAGTCTTCGCCCACAATTTCACCACCTTCTTTCTCTACAAAATGGCGTACCCACTCGGCGGAAATCTGGCCAAAGTTATAGTCGGCAGCTAACACATACACACGTTTACCGTACTCTTTCATCATCCACGGAATCAATGTAGAAAACTGCTGTTCAGGCACCGCCCCCGTCACAATCATGTTGGCATCACACACACCGCCTTCGTACTGATTGTTATAGAAAGCGAAACCATCAAACTGACGCACGATGGGTCTATAGGCTTCGCGGGAAGAACTGCTAAACCCCGAGAACACTACATCTACTTTGTCACGCTGCAGCGCACGGCGCATCAACTCCTGATGGCGTGTGTTATCAGACTGCGTATCGTAAATCACCAGTTCTAAAGGACGACCCGCTATCCCCCCTGCAGCATTAATCTCCTCTGCTGCCAATTGAATACCTCGCACTTTACCAATCACTGGTACCACAAACTCCCCTGACTGATCCTCTAACACACCCATCTTGATGGGGGCATTATTGGCGTGTGCACTCATTGCCGTAACTGAACATAAAGCGGCTGCCAGTCCTGCCAAAATAAAGGCTTTTTTCATCTTGTCTCCCTTCTTTTTTTAAAAATTATTGCTATATGGTGATAGACAAGGCATTCTCTTGCCCCACCATTGCACCACGGCCTGGTTGCATGGCCTGTGGTTGTCGAGCAGCTTGCTCTACGAGTTGTTTAGCAAACTCTTCAACACTGGTCTGTGCACACATGCTTTGTTGTCTTAGCCATTCGTATGCACCTTCGTCAGTCAAGCCATGCCACTTCATAAGTAACAAAACGGCCTTGATGACATAACGACGTTGTCGGCGCCGTTGATTCTGTTCCAACAAACTCAGATTCGATGCCAACTGCTGGTTATATTCGTTCACTGCCATGAATAAACTAAAAAACACCGTACCGGCATGCACAGGCTTTTTGATAAATGCGGTAGCACCATACGAGAACAGTCGCCCTAAGCGTGAAGGAGCCTCAATCCCTACCATTCCCACCACCGGAATCATGGAAAGATCCAGACCTGGATAACGGGGCACATCTACCTTGATGCCTAAATCACCATCCAAAAACAAAACATCGCGCTCTGTTTGTAGATTGTCTTTATCCATGACAACTTCGCCGTTTTCTGGTGCCAAATGCAGCACGCTCATCCCCAAGCGGCTTAATGAATCCCCCAAACGATCCAACGCTCGGAAGTTCTCGGACACGATCAGAGCCCGTCTATGATTAAAATTTTGCACACAGCGTACGGGTCTCATGTCTGCAAAACTCCGCTATCTTCTATTGGCAATAACATCCATTCCGTAGAACTACTCACCAGATAGGGATCAGGCCGTACCGGGCGCAATGCTTGCGCCACAATCTCGAAGCTCCCTTGTGCAGTAGAACGCCCCATACGTGGGGTTAGGTGGGCGTGATAAGTCAGTGGGTCTAGAAAAACTTCGCCTTGCGGTGCCCAAAGATGATGCTGTAACGCGGCGCGGCGCACTGCCATCACGTCATCACTAGGACTAGAGATCAATGCAGCAGCCAATAAATGCGTAGCAATATACGTTGCTTCGGCCTCTACCGTGGGCAAACCATCCCCCGGATAATCACGGCAATACTTTTGTACAAAGATGCTGTTTTCTGCCGTTTCTACAGAGGAGAAATACACACTGGAGCTTAAATGGGCATCGCAAGCCTGCGGCCCTATCTCCATCAAATCTGCTTCAGATAAATTGCAGCTCACCACCGGAAAGCGTGTGCTCTGTGCAATATTGCGCTGCTCGCAAACATCGCGAAACTTACGAAAGAAGTGGTAGCTAGAATGCCCAATCAAACTGTTGAACACAAAGTCCGGCTTCAAGTGCAATATCTGCTCTATGCACCCATCTATCTCTGTGCCATCAATGGGAATATAGCTTTCTTGTAAGACTCGTCCCCCGCGTCTGGCGAACTCTTCGCGGAAGACTCGATTGCTCTCCCAGGCCCAAATGTAATCTGACCCTATGCAATAAGCGGTTGCGCCCGCATTACCCAACATAAACTCCACTAGCGGGTACATGTGATGATTGGGTGCGGTTCCGGTGTACACCACATTATCGGAACTCTCAAATCCTTCATAGTGCGCGGGGTACCACAACACCGCGCCATAGCGTTCAAACAAGGGCAATAGCTCTTTGCGGCTTGAAGAGGTATAGCACCCAATAATGTGCCGTACTCCTGAGCGCAACATGCGCTCGGCCTCTACGCAATAACGAACGTTATCCCCTGCAGGATCAGCACATTCGAATTGCAGTTGCAGCTCTGTAGTGGCGGCTATCTCACTTGCCGCTAGCTGCAACCCATTTTGCATAGAACGACCTACCCGCCCATACGAGCCCGTGGTAGACAGTAATACACCGATACGATGAACGCTTGAAGCCATTCCAACTCCCACAAAAAAAGAGCCCATCGCGCTACTGCGCCATGGGCTCTTTTGCCTTGTTACTCTGTTTGTATGTTCTTACCGTCACCGTAACGGGTCTACTGGCATCATTGCCATCCGTACAGGACTATCTATGGTTCGTATTCTTGCCTAAAGCGCTTCTACTCGGTATCCGTAATTACCCTTCATCACTTTCTCCTGCTATACGGTAATAGCTACCACCTCTTACAATGCCTAATCATGCTGACTTTTTCTTATATGCACCGCGACTTTTCATGAAACGGACCAAAGGCTCTTCCATTACCCGTGTGCTAGAAATCATTGATTTAGTAGCCCGTGCCACTTACCCTATTTCTGCGGCTACTATCGCTGAAAGTCTGGATATCCCTAGACCCAGCGTACATAGGTTGCTGCAGCAACTGGCTGATGAAAAGTACCTTGAAAGCAATCTAGCAGGGCATTGGCTACCTGCACCACAACTACGCAATATATCCCTAGGTATTCTCCATAATGCTAGGTTCCGTGCTGGTCATAATGCTATTTTGCAGCAGCTAGCCACCCAAATAGGGGAAACCTGCGGGCTCTCTATTCCTTCGTTTTCTGGTGTGCACATGACCTATTTGGATCGCGCACAAACTAACTGGCCTTTGCAAATCAACGTTCCCATGGGCAGCGAAGTATCCGTCACCTGCACCGCAAGCGGGAAACTGTATCTAGCTTCTTTGCCCCTAGCTGAGCGTGAACGACTGCTGCGTAACCTACCCTTGCCGCGCCTCACCAGAAATACCATTACGGATAAACAGCAACTATCTTCTGAGTTGGATCACATTGCTGAAACAGGTATAGGCACAGACAACGAAGAATTCATAGAAGGTATGGTGGCATGTGCAGTACCCATTTTTGATGACCAGCAACGATTTTTAGCCAGCCTGTTCGTACATGCACCCGCAGTACGTATCAGCCTTGAACAACTGCTGGCGCACACCCCTGTATTGCAAGCAGCGGCCATAGAGCTTTATCACTCTGACTTCACTCTACAAGCGTAAATCCGCACCATAAAAAGGCGCCCTGTAAGGCGCCTTTTATCACGGGTTACTTCGCTGTGGGCATGGCGAACTCTGCCCCTTTCTCTATGCTTTGCGGCCAACGCTGCATGATGGACTTTTGCTTGGTGTAGAAACGCACACCTTCTTCGCCATACACATGCATATCGCCAAACAAACTTTGTTTCCAGCCACCAAAGCCTTGCCATGCCATCGGTACAGGAATAGGTACGTTAATCCCCACCATACCCACTTGTACACGCCTACCAAACTCGCGCGCCACGTTACCATCACTGGTGTAGCACGACACGCCATTACCGAAAGCATGATTGTTAATGAGTTCTAAGGCATGGGCAAAATCCGGTACGCGTACGCACGACAATACAGGGCCAAAGATTTCTTCTTGATAGATACGCATATCAGGGGTTACATGGTCAAACAACGTACCACCCGTAAAGAAGCCTTGCTCGTGACCCGCTACTGTTAAGCCACGACCATCCACCACTAAGGTTGCGCCCTCTTCTACGCCGGTGGCAATGTACCCTTCGATTCGTTCTAACGCTTCGCGAGTCACAATTGGCCCCATCTCTGCTTCTGGGTTCATACCATTGGTGATTTTCAGTGCGCGAGCGCGTTCAGCCAATTGAGGAATAATACGGTCCGCTACATCCCCCACCAAAACGGCTACTGAAATTGCCATGCAACGCTCACCAGCTGAGCCATAAGCAGCACCGATTAACGCGTCTACCGCTTGCTCTATATCGGCATCGGGCATCACCACCAAATGATTTTTAGCACCGCCCAACGCTTGCACTCGTTTGCCGTAATGAGCCCCCTGCTCATAGATGTATTTAGCAATAGGTGTGGAACCTACGAAGCTTATGGCGGATACATCAGGGTGTGACAACAAGGCATCTACAGTAGGCTTACCACCTTGCACGACGTTAAACACCCCATCTGGCAGGCCTGCCTGTTTGAGCAGATCAGCCATAAACAAGGCAGCAGACGGATCACGTTCGCTAGGTTTCAATACAAAGCAGTTGCCTGTCACTAACGCGATGGGGAACATCCAGCACGGCACCATGCACGGGAAGTTAAAGGGTGTCACACCAGCGACCACACCCAGTGGCTGGCGCATGGCCCAGTTATCCATATTGGTAGACACTTGGTCGGTATAGTCACCCTTTAACAATTGAGGGGCACCGCAGGCAAACTCGATAATATCTATACCGCGCATTACTTCGCCTTTGGCATCGCTAAATACTTTGCCATGTTCAGCAGTAATGATCGCAGCCAAGGTATCTATATGTTCGTTCATCAGTTCAAGAAACTTCAACATGATGCGAGCACGACGAATAGGGGGCGTATCTGCCCACGCCGGAAAGGCTGCAGTGGCAGCAGCAACCGCTGCATTGATATCAGACGCTGTGCCCAACCGTACCTGACGAGCAACGGCACCCGTCGCAGGGTTATACACCGCTTGGGTTTCTTTACCTTCACCGGCGGTCAACTTGCCACCAATAAAATGCTGTACTTCTTGCTGCTGTACTGTCATGACCAAGTCTCCTGTGGATAATCATTTTTATACAGTGTAGAAAGTGTCTGCTTTGCTGCCTAGCCAAAAACGCTTGATTAATTGTTTAGTATTCTGAACAATCAGCACATGGATATAGAAAAAGTACAATCCCTGTGGGCCCATCTGCATTGCTTAAGCGTACTGCAACAGCAAGGTAGCTTTACGGCTACCGCCAAACGCTTAGGTATTAGCAAAGCAGCCGTTAGCCAACGTATTTCTGAGTTGGAAAAAGCCTGCGGCTTACCCTTGGTGCGACGCACTACCCGTAGTGTGCAATTAACTGAGGCTGGCTACCGATTGGCGGAAAACACCCGACAAGAGTTCGAAAATATCGCCCATCAGTTTGCAACGGTGCAAGAGTTAGCGACGCATCCGCGTGGTTGGCTGCGTATCACCGCTCCCTTAGCCTTTTCACGCCAACAGCTTATCCCCAAACTGCAAGGCTTTATGAGCCGTTACCCCGATGTTCAGTTGGACTTAAATCTATCTGATCAACTGTTATCACTAGAGCAAGAGGCGGTTGATCTGGCCATTCGCCACACTAGTACACCACCGGATACCCATGTGGCCTGGCAGTTGTGCCAAACCAGATCGCTGTTAGTCGCTAGCCCAGAGTATTTAGCCAAACATGGTATCCCGGAGCATCCAGACCAATTGGTGCAGCATCGTTGTCTGCACTATCCTAGATCGCAGCGTACAGCCACGTGGACATTTGAACAAAACGGCACTCAGCCTGCGCAACGGCTTACCGTACCTATAAGTGGTGCTTTTGTCGCGAATAATAGTGAAGCGCTACGCGACATTGCCCTACAGCATCAAGGCATCGCATTAGTGCCTGATTTCAGCGTACAGGAGGCGTTGCAAAAAGGAGGTTTGCTACAGGTGCTGCCCGACTGGCAGCCCTCGGGCGCGTTTGGTGACTATGTGTATGCACTACGGCCATATTCTGCCCAAGTGCCATTAACCGTGCGACTGTTTGTAGAATATTTGCGCGATGTATTTAAGCAGGGCTTTCAACCCAACACATAAAAAAACAACCCCCTGAAGATCACTTCAGGGGGTTATCGTATTCCGTGTTCTGTCAGTAATAAATTACTGCAGAGCAATTTCCACATCAACGCCAGCTGGCAGATCCAGACGCATCAATGCATCAACTGTTTTATCAGTTGGGTCAACAATATCCATCAAACGCTGGTGCGTACGGATTTCGACCTGGTCACGCGCTGTTTTGTTCACGTGTGGTGAGCTCAACAGGTCGTAACGACGGATACGTGTAGGCAGAGGTACAGGACCACGCACAACAGCACCGGTACGTTTAGCCGTATCAACGATTTCAGCCGCAGACTGATCGATTAATTTGTAGTCGAAAGCCTTAAGGCGGATACGGATTTTCTGGTTTTTCATGTGATTTCCTAAAGAACGAAAAGTTGCAGGGGCAACACCGCGCCCCTGCATCCAGCTATATCAATAGCTTATTTGATGATTTTGGCTACAACGCCAGCACCAACAGTACGGCCACCTTCGCGAATCGCGAAACGCAGACCTTCTTCCATAGCGATAGGCGCAATCAGCGACACTGTCATGGAAATGTTATCGCCTGGCAGAACCATTTCTTTGTCTTCTGGCAGTTCGATAGTACCGGTTACGTCAGTTGTACGGAAGTAAAACTGAGGACGGTAGCCTTTGAAGAATGGTGTGTGACGACCGCCTTCTTCTTTGGACAGAATGTACACTTCAGCTGTGAAGTCTGTGTGTGGCTTGATGGAACCTGGTTTAGCCAAAACTTGACCACGTTCAACGTCTTCACGTTTAGTACCACGCAGCAATACACCAACGTTATCGCCTGCTTCACCTTGATCCAACAATTTACGGAACATCTCTACGCCCGTACATGTGGATTTCACTGTGTCGCGAATACCAACGATCTCAATCTCTTCACCAACTTTAACGATACCACGCTCGATACGGCCAGTTACCACTGTACCGCGACCGGAGATGGAGAACACGTCTTCAACAGGCATCAAGAATGCACCGTCAACTGCACGTTCTGGTGTAGGAATGTAGCTGTCCAGCGCTTCGGCCAAAGCCAAAACTGCTTGGCTGCCCAATGGGCCTTCGTCGCCTTCCAGTGCCAGCTTAGCGGAACCTTTAACGATTGGTGTGTCGTCGCCTGGGAAATCGTAGTTCGACAACAGCTCGCGAACTTCCATTTCTACCAATTCCAACAACTCTTCGTCGTCAACCATGTCGGCTTTGTTCAGGAATACGATGATGTAAGGTACACCAACCTGACGGCTCAACAAGATGTGTTCACGTGTCTGAGGCATTGGGCCGTCAGCTGCGGAAACTACCAGAATCGCGCCGTCCATCTGCGCTGCACCAGTAATCATGTTTTTAACGTAGTCAGCGTGACCTGGGCAGTCTACGTGTGCGTAGTGACGTGCAGGTGTTTCGTATTCTACGTGAGAGGTGCTGATGGTAATACCACGAGCTTTCTCTTCAGGCGCTGCGTCGATTTGCGCGTAATCACGTGCTTCACCGCCGAATGCTTTTGCCAAAACCGTGCAGATCGCTGCGGTCAGAGTGGTTTTACCGTG
>JBQELO010000026.1:0-29956 GCA_052103955.1 Paenalcaligenes sp.
AAGCCCTTTATGACAAATAAATGAAGTATTTATGAAGATTTTTATAAACCATCAACAAATCAACAAGTTACGATTTGAAAAACTTTTGACTACTATCTAGAACTTAGCCATCGCCAGCATAAACCTCGCCGTTTGACTCTTTTCACCCTCAAGTCAGACGCTGTTTATGCCGATCTACCCCGACAAAGCATTCGTCACACGCTATTTCCAGAAATACACCATAACCATGTAAGCGGACTGCACTCTATATAGAGTAGAGATTTCTATCACTTCTAGCAGCACCGCACAGATGACGCCCCAGCTGTCACTGAACCCCACCCTCTTTCCTCTACCCGCCACTACTCTATATATAGTATGCCTCTATATAGAGAAGCTTTCTCGCTTACCCCCCCCCTACAACGCTAACTAGCAAGAGCCACTAACTCTCTACTATATAGAGAGGGACTATTAGCATTAACCTAACGGGAGAGCCCTATCGTTATACAGCCACTACGACCAACCCCTACTGCTCCGTCAGTCTGCTCCTTCCCCGATAAAAAGAGGCTCTATATATAGAGCCTCTTTTTATCTACTGACTGCCATGCTCGCCATACATGCTGACTAAACACGACTACGACCCCGTTTTCTTCAAACGTCCACGAAACTGTTCCCTGAACTTGCGTAGCTTAGGTTCAATCACTACACGGCAATAACCTTGCTGCGGATTACGTTCGTAATACTCGTGATGCACCATCTCTGCCGGCCAAAAGCGACTCGCAGGCCGTAGTTGGGTCACTACAGGCATAGCCATTAATTGCGCCACCTTCTGGATCATGGCTTCCGCTTGTGCTCGTTGCTGCTGCGACTGATAAAAAATGACAGACGCATACTGTGTTCCTACATCATTACCCTGTCTATCTAGTGTTGTGGGGTCATGAATAGCAAAAAACACAGCAAGTAGCTCTTCAAAATCTATGCGCTGAGGATCGAAGCGAACTTGAACCACCTCGATGTGGCCTGTATGCCCAGCGCAGACCTCTTCATAACTAGGACTCTCTAATTTGCCCCCAGCATAACCTGGCAAAACTTGCTCCACCCCATCTAGCTGACTAAACGCTGGTTCCAAACACCAAAAGCAGCCTCCACCTAAGAGGGCGATCTCTAGTTGTCTATCTTCATGCTTATCCATAATTCGTCTCCTGTACCAATCATCCACTCTATACATGAACTAGCATACGTCATAGAGCTTGCTCACACGGATTAGCGGCCTCTTCTTATGATACCTAAACTGTAGATTCGTTAAAGCCCACTTTTTGTACAGTACGCAGATTTTCTCCTAGCCATGAAGCCCTACCCACCAAAAGCTTTTCTTCCACTTAAAATCACTAGGCAATCACTATATCTTATATGGCATAAAAATTTAAATTATTAATTAACGCACACATAAAATCAATTAGATAATTTAATTCAAATAAAAAATTAAAATCTAATATCTATAAAATTTATTATATTTATTCACATAAAGCCCTTTTACTATACTGATTATGCGAGGGCCTATATCGTTATCAATTCTATCCTTGGTTAAGATAAACTCTGTGGCACTACAATTTATAACCATATAATTACCATCCACATCTGTAAACGGTACAGCAACACTGTTCACCCCCTTTCGCCACTCACCTAGCGACACACAAAATCCTTGTAACTTGTAGTCATGCACTGCCTGCCTTAACCCTGCTTCAACGCTTGGCCACGCAGGAACCTCTAGCTGTAGCTTTTCTATCAGCACGTTGCGCGTAGACTCTGTTAGCCCTGCCAAATACGCTCTACCCATGGCCGTTGCCACTATAGGAAAACGCGCCCCAATCTCGTTACGCATATCCGTTGCTAGGTCTCCTCGCATGGTATCGATGCAGACCATGCTTAATCTATCGCCCATGTTGATTGAGACTGTAGCCTGAGCGTACTCGGCCAAGCGCACCAACGACGGTCTTAGTTTTTCTAGCACATGTAAGCTAGATAAAAACACATGGCTAAATGACATCACCCCCACACCCAACGAATACTTTGACAGAACAGGTGAAAAGTCTAAATACCCTAACTTCACTAGCGTACCCGCCAACCTCGCTACAGATGGTTTTGGAATACCCGAGCGCCTAGATAGCTCGGCAACCCCCACAAAGCGCTCATCTGTACCGAAACATCGTAAAAGCTCGAACCCTCTGCCCAGCGCATACACAAAACTTCGCTCTTTGGGATTGTCAGTCAGCCCAATGAAATCATTTCTCTTATAACTTCTCTTCATATGGATGACCCCTTAATTATTATCAACTTATTCTTTCATCCAAATAAATTTGGGGTCAATAAAAACAGAATTTTGTTCCGCACAACAAAACAATTTCATATAAAGTTCTGTCAGGCGAAATTAATAGACAAACCCAACCACCCTCTAACAAAAAACAAAACCACAAAAAACCTAATTAAGCATCATAATGTATTGAGAAATAGTTTCGCCTAGCAAAACAATTTATAAAAAAATACGCAATAAATACAAAAACCAACTCCAACTAGCATTAGCACTACTCGTATGATCCCAATTATTGAGCCCTACAGAAGGGCTATGTATAGCTGCTAACCATTGCCAAAATCACGCATACCTCAGCGGATCTATACCCTGCTCCTTTAGTGCCACGCACCGGGGAACGAAGTACTATCACATCTGTCATAATGATCATTGCCTTTTGAACAGCCATCACATGTATGGCTCCTGCCTACCCCATCTCTAGACTCTCTATGCTTGTACATCCCCAGTTTGATCCCATTGCTCTACAACTAGGCCCCATCGCCATTCATTGGTATGGCTTGATGTACCTCACTGGCTTCGCACTAGTATGGCTGTTAGGCACAGCACGCATACGCAAAGGCCTCGCCCCCGTAAACCGCCAAGGCTTAGAGGATTTGATTTTTTATTGTGTGGCAGGTGTCATCCTAGGTGGACGCTTGGGTTATGTGCTGTTTTACAAGCCCACGTATTATTTGCAGCATCCAGTGGAAGTTTTTTATATCTGGCAAGGCGGGATGGCCTTTCATGGTGGTTTGCTAGGTGTATTAGCGGCAATGGCGCTTTTCGCTTACAAACGCAAAATCAGTTTCTTCACACTTAGCGACTTTCTTGCCCCATTAGTACCGCTAGGTTTAGCAGCAGGCCGATTAGGTAATTTTATTAACGGTGAATTATGGGGTAGAGCCAGTTCTATGCCATGGGCAATGGTATTCCCCCAAGCACAAGACGGTATAGCCAGACACCCTTCACAGCTTTATCAAATGAGCTTAGAAGGTATTTTGCTATTTATTATTCTGTGGCTATACAGCAGTAAACCTCGCGCCACTGGTAAAGTAAGTGGCTTGTTCCTGATAGGTTATGGCTTCTTCCGTTTTATTGTGGAATTCACCCGTGAACCCGATAGTTTCTTAGGCTTGCTAGCAGCTGGCCTATCTATGGGCCAGCTGTTGTCGTTACCAATGATACTCGTAGGCCTGTTTATTTTCCTCCGAGCAGGTAAACAGAACCATTCACCGACACACTAACTTGTTCCGTACCACTTTCTAGCGGCATGCTCTCTGTACTCATCGCTTTAAATGAGCCAGCGTCTGCCGCCATCGCACGCATCATGGGTGGACGGTAATAGCCACCCGAGCCACCTACATTCACTTCGTTTAAACGATAATCGGCATAACCCATTGTCGTTGCGATTTGCTTAGCACGACTCTGAAAACGCTTGATGGCATCTTCGGTTAGCGTTTCTTCGTGCTTAGCGCGCACCTCAGGCGACACAGAGAAACTCAAACCTGAAATCGGCATATCCTTAGACATCTTAGCGGCCAACTCTCCTGCTGCTGCCACATTAGTGGATTCCAACTGCACTTCTGCCCTGCCACGCCAGCCAGTAATTGCACCTTTTCTATCGCTATTTGGATAAATACGGTAATTACCACTGCTGACTTTCACTGCCTCTTGCTTGCGCCCTTCTGCCAATACGGCCTCTAACGCCTCGCGTAATTTTTTATCTACATTCGTTTGCTGGGCATCATCAAACTCTACAGCAAGATAGATAGTCACCGTATCTTGCTCTACTTCAGCAAAAGCCTCTGACTGCAAACTAATGACTGGCGGGCGCTGCAAAGCCTTGGACACGTCGTCCTCATTTGCCATTGCACTCAACGGCAAGGCGAGCATTCCATATGCAGCCAACACTGCTGCCACTGCTTTTTTGGAAGAAAAAGTTCGTTTAGTCCGCATAGAAGCTCCTTAACAAAAAAAGCTCGTTGCAAAATGCAACGAGCTTCAAAAAATTGCCCCACCTGTGCCGTCAAGGCTGGCATCCTGGGAACCGAGGGTCCAAAGATTGGCCGCCATCATATAAGTTTCGGGTTCGCTATCTTGTAGCGATCGCTCCTGCTTATAAATCCAGCGACCTGAATGCCATAAGCATTGGTTCAAGGAATATATAGCCACGTCACGAACACGGCAGGGACTTACTGGGTAATCCATCGCTTTTAGAAAGCATGGATCAAATCTTTTAACGTGCAGCAGCTTCGGGACCAACCACTTGGTCTATCAACTGGTGCATGTCCTCTATTCTACGCTGGAAATCGCCCAATGCAAGATTACTTAGTGGGCCATCTGGTGCGCGCAATGTTAGGAATTCTAAAGCCAACTGTATAGCCACCATGGAAGCGATGCGTTCATTGCCCACAACCTTCCCGCTGTCTTGCACACGTTTCATACGTTTTTCCACATGCGCTACAGCTGACAACAAATCGGCTTTCTCTGAAGGAGCACATGCCAAGGTGTACTCACGCCCTAACAAGGTAATATTAATACGTTCCATGTTTATTCCTGCGGGATATGGCCTGGCAAACGCTGCAGCACAGCAGTGACTTGATCACGCGCTTGTTCTGCAACCTGACGCAACTCTTCATTATGCCCCAGACTAAGCTCCAGTTGATTTCTGAGCTTTTGGGCTTCATCCTGGTGCTGTACTAGCTCAACAAAAAGAGCCTCTTGCACTTGCTCAGCCTGTTTGCGAGCAGCATCCACATCGGCTTGATGTCGTACCGAAATTTCTGCCATTGAAGCATATTCGGTTTGCTGCTTGTCTAGCTGGTCCCGTAATGACGCGCATTCCCCTTCTAAGGTTTTTATGCGCGACAAAAGAGCAGCCCTTTCGGACTTGAGCTGATTAGCATACGCGGCCAACGCGCTAAGTCTGTCGGCTAGATGGTTAAGATCCTGGAGCATAGTTATGTAATAGACGAGTAGTCAGAACCATTCAAAACATGTGCACATCATAACCCTGAACAGCGACGCTCATGCTAAAAAAGTCTACTCACCGCAAAAATCGTCCTGATGCCACACCAAAATTCCAGTCTAAACTGGACAGGAATGCCCCCACACAGGCATGATCGTAACCCTTAACCTTTTCACTCGTAAATCCCTAGCACAGCGGCTTCACTAGGAGTAGTCCATGCCCTCTATACAGAAAAAAATGTACGCCCCTCTGTCCTCAGCAAAAGTAGCCTTTATCGGTTTGGGGGTAATGGGGTTTCCGATGGCTGGCCACCTTGCCCAAGCAGGCCACCATGTCACCGTTTATAACCGCACGCACAGCAAAGCGCTTGCTTGGCAAAAAGAGTTTGGCAACCACGTTGCCACCACCCCTGCTGAAGCCGCTCGCGATGCCGATTTTGTGATGTTCTGTGTGGGGAATGACGACGACCTGCGAGAGGTTATTCAAGGCGAGAACGGTGCTCTGCGTCACGCTAAAGCGGGTAGCCTGTTTATTGATCACACAACAGCCTCTGCCAATGTTGCTCGTGAAATGGCCGTAGTTTGCGGCGAAAAATCAGTAGGTTTCATGGATGCCCCTATCTCTGGTGGCCAAAGTGGTGCAGAAGCCGGGAAATTAAGCATTATGTGCGGCGGCTCTGACGATGACTTCAAGAAAGCACTGCCTTACTTGGAACACTACGGCACCATCATTGAACTGTTGGGCGACACAGGCTCTGGCCAACTGTGCAAAATGGTAAACCAAATTTGTGTGGTTAGCGTCATTCAAGGCTTGGCTGAAGCATTGGCGTTTGGTGAGAACGCAGGCTTAGACATGCAGCGCGTTGTCAAAGTGATTGGCGGTGGCGCCGCATCCAGTTGGCAAATGCATAACCGCAGCCAAACTATGCTTGATCGTGAATTTGACTTTGGTTTCGCCGTTGACTGGGTACGCAAAGACTTAGGCTTAGTGCTGAACGAAGCCCGTAATAATGGTGCTCGCTTGCCCATTACCGCATTAATTGACCAACTGTATGCGCAAGTTCAAGAACAAGGCGGTGGCCGACTTGATAGCTCAAGTTTGATCACTCTGCTGGGTAAATCGCAAGCCCCGCAATCCTAAGTAAAAAAAAGCGACACACCGAGTCGGTGTGTCGCCATGCTTTATCATTCAGACGGTAAAATTAGACTTTTAGTTGCTGTCTTTACCTTACCGCTAGGATGTAAGCGTTGTCTCAAGTAACGAGACTCTTGTCTGTGTTTGAACAATAAGCTTGATAGCTCATTCAGTGCTTGCAAGTACACCTCGCGTTTGAAGTCGATGACGGCATCCATAGGAACCCAGTATTGGCTCCAACGCCATGCATCGAATTCAGGTGTAGAGGAGGTACGCAAGCTCACATCGCTGTCACGCCCCACCATACGCAGCAAAAACCAAATTTGTTTTTGCCCTTTATAGTGGCCTCGTGATTCACGACGTATGTAGTGATTGGGAACGTTATACCGTAACCAATCGCGGGTCCGCCCCAAAATACGCACGTGTTCGGGAAGCAAACCAACTTCCTCGTAAAGCTCACGGTACATAGCTTGCACCGGACTTTCACCGTAGTTGATGCCTCCTTGAGGAAACTGCCAGGCATGTTCCCGGATACGTTTCCCCCAGAACACTTCATTCTTGCGATTTGCCAGAATGATGCCAACATTGGGACGGTAGCCTTCACGGTCTAACATGGGCCACCTCTATGCAAAATTCAATACAATTACCTTAATTATACGTATCACTTGAGTTCACTACCATGCATGCAAGCCAGTATCACATTAATACCTTAAAAGAAGCCCCTACAGAAGCCGAAGTTACTAGCCATCAATTAATGACCCGAGCCGGTATGATTCGCCGCGCCGCTGGTGGCATTTACTCCTATATGCCCTTGGGTTTAAAAGTATTACGCAAAATTGAAAACATTGTGCGCGAAGAAATGAACCGTGCTGGCGCACTGGAATTATTGATGCCGGTAGTACAACCAGCGGAACTGTGGCAAGAGTCTGGACGCTGGGAAAAATACGGTGCTGAACTGCTACGCATTAAAGATAGACATAACCGTGACTTTATTTTGCAACCCACTTCGGAAGAGCTAGTTACCGATATCGCACGCAATGAAGTGCACAGTTGGCGCCAACTGCCTGTGAATTTCTATCACATCCAAACCAAATTCCGCGATGAGCGTCGCCCTCGCTTTGGCCTGATGCGTGGTCGTGAGTTCACCATGAAAGATGCCTACTCTTTCGACCGTGACGTGGAATCCGCACAAGCTAGCTACGACAACATGTTTAACGCCTACATGCGCATTTTCTCGCGCCTAGGCTTAGAGTTCCGTGCCGTTGCTGCTGACACAGGTTCTATTGGTGGTTCACGTAGCCACGAGTTCCAAGTGATTGCTGACACTGGCGAAGACGCTTTGGTCTACAACCCTGAAACCGATTACGCCGCCAACATGGAGCTGGCTGAAGCAGCATGTTTGATTGCTGAACGTGCAGCCCCTAGCCGTGAACTAAACAAAGTTGCTACCCCAGCAGCCTCCAAATGCGAAGCGGTTGCTGAACTGTTGGGTCGTCCATTAACCGACACAGTGAAATCCGTCGTTCTGGCTACTGACATTACCGACGAAAAAACTAAAGCTATTACGACAAAAATCTGGTTGTTGCTGATCCGTGGTGATCACGAGCTCAACGAAGTTAAGGTGTCTAAGCTGGCTGGTTTCGAACAAGGCCACCGCTTGGCAACTGAAGCAGAAATCGTAGAAACCTTCGGCTGCAAACCTGGCTACTTGGGCCCTATCAACACCAAACAGCCTGTTGCCATGGTTGTAGATAGCACCGTCGCCAACATGCATGACTTCATTTGCGGCGCTAACGAAGAAGAGTTCCATTACGACGGCGTGAACTGGGGCCGTGACTTGCCAGAGCCTACCGTAGCTGACCTGCGCAACGTCGTGCATGGCGACCCAGACCCTCGTGGCGGCACGCTAGCTATTCAACGCGGCATTGAGGTGGGCCACGTGTTCTTCTTGGGTGATACGTACTCCAAAAAACTGAACGCTACTTTCTTGGACAAAGACGGCAAACCTAGCATCATGCAAATGGGTTGCTACGGTATTGGTGTAAGCCGTATTGCTGCTGCCGCTATTGAGCAAAATCACGACGAAAAAGGTATGATCTGGCCACGCGCTATTGCTCCTTTCGAAGTAGTGATCTGCGGCTTGGGCTTGAACAAAAGTGAAGTAGCTCGTGCTGAAGCCGAAAAAATCTACGAAGCCCTGAAGGCCAAAGGCGTGGATGTGATTTTTGACGATAGAGATATTCGCCCCGGCGTGATGTTTGCCGATTGGGAGCTTATTGGCGTACCTGTACGCATCACCGTAGGCGAGCGTGGTCTGCAAGAAAACATTGTAGAACTGCAAGCAAGACGTGACGGCGTAGTACAAAAAGTAGCACCTGACACCGTGGTAGAAGAGGCTCTGCGCCTACTGGAAACACTATGATACAGATTCGCGTATATTACGAAGACACAGATGCGGGAGGCATTGTATTCTATGCCAACTATTTGAAGTTCTTTGAACGTGCGCGTACTGAATGGTTACGAGGACTGGGCATTAACCAGTCCTCTATGGCAGCAACGACTGGGCAAATATTTGTTGTCAAGAATGTTGAAATACAATATCGAAAACCGGCTGGTTTAGACGATCTGCTAACCATTCAAAGCACCATCCAACACCTTGGCTCTGCCTCTATTACTTTTCAGCAAAGCGCATGGCGTGATACTGAACTGTTATGCGAAAGTAGCGTCCAAGTAGTTTGTGTGGACGCCGAGAATCTGCGACCAGCCAAGTTCAACCCCGAATTACGTTCTACTCTGGAAAAGGCATTAGACTAACCATGCAACCCACAGGCGATCTGTCGCTACTGACCCTACTACTTGATGCCAGCATCCCAGTACAGCTGGTTATGCTGATTTTGCTCGGTATCTCTGTTCTTTCTTGGGCGTATATATTCAGTAAGCGAGCCACGCTGAAACGCGCAACAGAACAAACCCGAGAGTTCGAAGACGATTTTTGGGCAGGTGGTGATCTAAGTGCCCTGCAACAATCCATTGGTTCCCGCCGCGATGAGCATGGTTCCTTAGCCCGTATCTTCGAAGCCGGTATGGCCGAG
Organism: Paenalcaligenes sp.; assembly: GCA_052103955.1. Taxonomy (GTDB): domain Bacteria; phylum Pseudomonadota; class Gammaproteobacteria; order Burkholderiales; family Burkholderiaceae_B; genus Paenalcaligenes. The sequence continues at coordinate 9,518 of JBQELO010000026.1, forward strand.
TTTTTAAAAGCACGTCGCACCTCGCAACGTGGCGAAGCCCTACTAGATGGCCCACGCCGTGCTATGCGTGCCGCCTACCAGCGTGAACTGGATAACCTAGAAACCAACTTAAGCTTCTTAGCTTCCGCTGGTTCAGTTAGCCCTTACATTGGTTTGTTAGGCACTGTCTGGGGGATTATGCATGCGTTTATTGGATTGTCTGGTGCACAATCCGCGACGCTGGCTTCGGTTGCCCCCGGTATTGCAGAAGCGTTGATTGCAACAGCGATTGGTCTGTTTGCCGCGATTCCTGCTGTAGTAGCGTACAACCGCTACACCACAGAGATCGATAGACTATCTATTCGTTTTGATGGCTTTATCGACGAGTTTCTGAACATTCTGCAACGCCAGGTGCAATAAGCATGCCATCCATACGTAACAGTACAGGACGCGGTAGACGCCGGCTGAAAAATGACATCAATGTGGTGCCTTACATTGATGTCATGCTGGTACTGCTGGTGATTTTCATGGTGACAGCCCCCATGATCACGCCCGGGATTATCGACTTACCTACCGTAGGACAGGCCTCTGAAGTGCCCGCCGTGCCTATTGAGGTGCAGGTAGATAAAGAAGGGAAAGTCGCTTTGCGTTTGCGTGAAGGCGGCTCTGAATTCAAAGATGTAGATAAAGCCAACCTGATCGCTGAAATCCAAACACTCATGCAGAATGACAACCCCATCGTTATTGCAGCCGATGGCAAAGTTCCTTATGAAACAGTGATGGAGCTTATGGATCAACTGCGCAGTCAAGGCTTTACCCGCTTGGGTCTGCTAGTCAATAAAGACGAGTAGGTATGAAAGTATTCAAGCACGCATTACGTCAATACAGATCGCTTACACCCGAAGCCCGAGACCAGCGTCGCGGGCTTACGTACGCCCTGGTTTTGCACGGCCTACTGTTGCTTGCTTTGGTACTCAGCCTTTTTGCCACCCCCCGCTCTCCTAACCCCATACAGATAGAACTATGGGCTGAAGGCGATGTGGCTATTGCAGAAAACCAAGACGAGCCCATCACGGCACCCGATGAGCCTGAACCACAACCGGAACCCGACCCTACTCCTGTAGCACCTAAGGAGCCTGAGGTCGCGCCCGACCCTACGCCAGCTCAAAGCACACCTCCTGAGGTCGACCCCGATATTGCGTTGTCTGAAGCCAAACGCAAAAAAGAAGAGGAAGATCGCCAGAAAGCTGAAGCTGCTCGCAAAGCACGCGAAGAGGCTGACCGTAAAGCCAAAGAGGAAGCAGATCGCAAGGCTCGTGCCGAAGCAGATCAACGCGCCAGAACCGAAGCTGAACGTAAAGCACGCGAAGAAGCTGAGCAACGTGCCAAAACTGAAGCTGAACGCAAAGCACGTGAAGAGGCCGATCAACGAGCACGCGCCGAAACAGAACGTAAGGCACGCGAAGAAGCCGAACAACGTGCACGCGCTGAAACTGAGCGTAAAGCACGCGAAGAAGCTGATCGCAAAGCGCGTGAAGCTGCAGAACAACGCGCTCGTGCCGAAGCTCAACGCAAAGCCCGTGAAGACGCAGAGCGTAAAGCCAGAGAAGATGCGTTCCGTGCAGCAATGCTGGGCGACGGGCAACAAGTTGCTGGCGCTGCAGGTGGTACCGCCAACCGCAATCAGGTAGGCGGTGGTGGTGGAAATGACGGCTACGGTGCACAGGTTCGTGCCTGCGTACGCCCTAATGTCATTTACAATACTCCTGCACGCAATGGACGTAACAATCCAACACTAAGTTACCGCGCTGACCTGAATAGTGATGGTACGGTACGTAGTGTACGAATACTGAGATCATCGGGTATTGCCCTGTTCGATGATGCAGTACAAAAAGGGATAGCTAAGTGCTCGCCCTTCCCAAAACCGCCTAATGGCCGCTATCCTTCGTATATTGATGGCGAATATCGTATGTACGAGTAATCAGGAGAATACCGAACATGACCGCAGCATACTCCGCTAACATCCAGGGCCGCCGCCGTTGGCGCTCCATGTTCGCCGGGCTTGTCGCTCTGGCGGCAGGACTGTTGAGCACCAGCCCAGCCCAAGCACAACTTAGGGTGGATATTTCCGGTGTAGGGGCTACCCAGTACCCCATCGCCGTGGCTGACTTTGCCAACAATCAGGCAGCCCAGTCCGTGGCCGAAATCATACGTGCCGACCTTAGTCGTTCTGGTCAATTTCAACTGATCAACACTAACGGTAGTGCACTGGATGTGAACAGCACCGTTGAACCTAATGATTGGCGTAACCGTGGCGCAGACTATCTGGCCTACGGTTCCGTTACACAAGACGGTGGCCAATACACGGTTCAGTACCGCCTGATCGATACGGTTAATAAAAATGAAATGGATGCCATCGCATTTGCGGGCTCTGAGAAAGAGCTACGCCGCGTTTCGCACCAAATTGCCGACCGTATTTACGAGAAAATCACGGGTGTTCGTGGCGTATTTTCCACACGAATCGCCTATGTGTTACAGAATGGCGACAACTACGAACTGCAGATCGCCGATGCCGACGGACAAAATCCACAGGTCATGCTGCGTTCTAAGCAACCCATCATTTCCCCTGCTTGGTCGCCAGATGGTAGCAAAATTGCCTACGTTAGCTTTGAAACCGAAAAGCCTGTAGTCTATGTACAGACCCTAGCTACGGGTAAACGCGAACCAGTTGCTAACTTCAAAGGCAATAACAGCGCCCCTGCTTGGGCTCCGGATGGCCAACAATTGGCGGTAGTTCTGTCTCGTGATGGTATTTCACAAATCTATACCATTAACGCAGATGGTTCCGGATTGCGCCGCATCATGCGCTCGCCACTGATTGATACAGAACCCACTTTTTCGCCAGATGGCAGCTCGTTGGTGTTCACCAGTGACCGTGGTGGCAACCCACAAATTTATGAAGTCCCTGTAAATGGTGGTGAAGCACGTCGCATTACCTATAATGGGAGCTACAATATATCGCCTGAGGTTTCTCCCGACGGCAATAACCTTGTTTATATTACACGCAGGAATGGTGCATACCGCGTTGCTATTCAAGACATGGCAACAGGCTCTGAACAACTACTGACAAATGGTTCTGACGACCAGTCTCCAAGTTTTGCGCCTAATGGCATGCAAGTGCTTTACAGCTCGAATCAAGGCGGACGTAGCGTACTGGCTGTAACATCTGTTGACGGACGCGTGCGGCAAACCCTGTCATCATTGAACGGAAGAGTACGTGAACCAACCTGGGGTCCATTTACTAATTAACTCGTTTTCTGTGTGACTCTTTTTAAAAGGAACTCGAATGAGCTCGCGCATTTTTAAAGGTTTTTTATTAGCTTCCATGTCCATGGTATTGGCTGCATGTAGTTCTGTTGCCCTGGACGAGAATGGCAGTGGCACTGGCGGCGGTTCTACCGGCGCAAATGCTGGCCAAATTATGGATCCGTTCAACCCACAAAGCCCTCTGGCACAACAACGCTCTGTCTACTTCGAGTTTGACAGCTATGTTGTTCCTGAGCAGTACCGTGGCTTGGTAGAGATGCACTCTACCTACCTGAGCAGTCACCCACAACAGCACATCCGTATCGAAGGTAACGCGGATGAGCGTGGTGGTTCCGAGTACAACTTGGCTCTGGGTCAGCGCCGTTCCGACGCAGTTGCTCGCATGATGAGCCTGCTGGGTGTAAACGCTAACCAGATCGAAGCGATCAGCTTCGGTAAAGAGCGTCCTCGTGCTCACGGTAACACCGAAGCCGACTACGCTGAAAACCGTCGTGCAGACATCGTTTACCAGCGTTAATTTTTAAAAGCTGGTTTACACTAAACGCCGTGGTGGCAACATTGCCCATCACGGCGTTTTTATTGACTCGAGACACTGACATGAAGAACTTGCCTTTACGCAGACTGTTATTGCCCTCCCTTGCCTCGCTGTTTCTCTTTACAGCGATGCCTGCCGAAGCTTTTGCTGATGATGAAGCCAGACGCGCTATTCTGGAACTACGCCAGCAAATACGCCAAATGAATGAGCAAAACCAGCAAGCCCGCCTGCGCTTAGCAGACGAGGTAGAAATGCTGCGCCAAGAGGTTGCTACACTACGCGGTAAAGTAGAGCAACTCAGTTGGCAGAATTCCCAAGGTCAAGAAGGCGACACCAACCAGACCTTGTTTGACGACCCTCAAGAGCAAGCCGCTTACGAAGGCGCCATGGATCTCTACCGTAGCGGTCAATATCCGCAAGCAGCCAGCGGCTTCTCTGCTTTTATTGATGCCTACCCAAATAGCCCACAATTAGACGAAGTACGTTTTTACGAAGGCAGCGCACTGTACGCCTCACGTAACTTCCGTGGTGCTATTCAGAAGCTGCAAGCTCTGGTTAAAGACCGTCCAGGCAGCCCACGTGCCGCCGATGCATTGATGGTGATCGCCTCTAGCGAAGTAGAACAAAACGATCTGGCTGGCGCACAAAAAACGCTGCAACGCATCGTTAAAGATTACCCCGGTACAGCCGCAGCAGATACGGCAAAAAACAGACTGGAACTACTGCGTTAATATCGTTAAGCCTCAAAAGCGCTCCACCTACTTGTGGGGCGTTTTTCTCTTCTGTAGATTTTTATCATGCCGGAACCCATCGCCTCTCCCCCTCTATACATAGATCAGGGCACAGGCTCACCAGTTGTGCTCGTACATGGCTCATTGTGCGATCACCGATACTGGCGCTGGCAACTTAGCGATTTGTCGCACACACATCGTGTGATCGCTCCTAGCTTGGCGGGTTATTGGCCTACGTTAGATCTACCGAGTTTTGATGCCCGCATTCAAGCCCAAACTCTGCTACAGCAACTAGACGACTTAGTAGGCCCTGACGGCAGCTTTCACATTGTTGGTCACTCTCGCGGTGCTGTCGTTACCCTGCTACTAGCTGAACTCGCACCCACACGCTTGAAATCGCTAACTCTGGCTGACCCAGGCTTGGTGCAGTCCACCCAAGCCCCTGCTGCCGCTTATCTGCGCGATGCCTGTGCATTAATAGACCAAGGCAATGTAGATGCCGGTCTTGCGCTGTTCGTGGATGCTGTTAATGGCGATGGCACATGGCGACAAATGGTACGTTGGTTCAGAGAGATGGTGCACGACAACGCGGCCACCTTGGGCCCACAATCTCAAGAACAGCGCTACCTTGTGAACTTACCCACTTTGGCCAATACTCTGCACTGCCCTGTACTCTTTGTGGGTGGCCAACACAGCCCACCTCGCTATGCAGAATGCATACAACAGCTGCTACAGTTTTTCCCCCACGCTTACGACGTGACCATTGCGCACGCCGCACATGGCATGAACTTAGCAAACCCTAAAGCCTTTAATCAAAGCTTATTGCGCTTCTTGAAAGCGGCAGATAGCCTACAAGCCCGAGCAGGTTCAACACTGGCACAATAAAAAACAGGGCTAATAGCCCTGTTTTTTATTGCTGTGTATAGCTAACTATTAATGCGCATGCTCGTTGCGCGCACCCGCCGCACGCACTTCACACTGAGCCGTAGCCACTTGTTGATTGCTAAACAAGAAGCGCATAGTCACATGCTCACCCACACTCACAGGGCTAGTTGGTTTTTCTAACATGGCATGATAACCACCTGGCACGAAATCTAATTGGCTGCCTGCCTCGATGTCAATTTTGTCGGCCATGCGCATTTTCGCCAGACCATCTTCAGTTACCGTTTGGTGCAGCATGATGTCGCCATAGCGGTCTGACTCTGCGGCCAACAACTGTACCGGTTCGTTGCCGTTATTGAGCACTTCAAAATAACCGGCAGATGGTGCTGGCGTAGGAATGTTGCGAATCCAGCAATGCTGTACTGCTACGGTAGTTGCTGCACTGGCTTGCTGCCATGCTGAACCGTGATCCATCATGGCATGACTTCCGTGTCCCTGTGCTTGTACACTCATCGCCACACTCAACGCACCCAGCACGCTCAAAATAGTTACTGTTTTTTTCATGAGATTTCCTGTTTGTTTTCTATAGATGTATGTATTACTTATAGGCCTACAGCCCAGACCACGTCTTGCGTGGCTATGCAGTACATCAACAAACTGGCGGTGCTCGGGCGCCCAAAGGCAGGACAAACTGGCGCAAGCCCAATAACCCGTGCTTTCTTGGACGTAGCAACGCTATGCTAAGTAACCAAGCACCTAAAAGAATAACAATGCCATCACTGGGAATATATTCTTTGCCATGCCCCGCACTAAAAGCACAGTCGTGTACAGGATGGCTATCGCCCTCTATGGGCGACGATTGCGCCAAGTGGAAGAAAGCGATATTCTGACTTGATAGCCCATTGACACAGAATGTCAGGGCAGACATGGCCTCTGCGCCCAAAGGCGCCGGCATAAACCCCACTGGAATTACACCACGCACCAATACCGCTACCAGCAAACATGCTGTTAGCGAGATTGACATTAAACGCGAGTAAGCTCTGCTCCAGTAACGCATAACGCAAGTGTACTATGGCAGCCCCCTGCTAATTGTAATTTAGGGGGTGGTTTTATCTTCTCTTGTAACGGGTATGACAACGAACGCAACGCAACTAGGCTGGCTACAAGAAATCAAAGCCTCTATCAGCCTTGGCTCCCCACTTATTCTGACCAATTTGGCGCAAATCGCATTGTTAACAACCAATGTGATCTACATAGGCCATCTGGGTAAAGAACAGTTAGCCTCGGCTACGTTAGCCGGCGGCATGTATCAGGCGTGCATGATTTTCAGCCTGGGGTTGCTGTCTGCCATTATCCCTATGCTGGCCACCACACTAGGGAAAGATCGCAATAACAAGCAGGCTATACGTACGATTATTCATCATGGTTTCTATACCGCCCTGTTAGTGTGCCTGCCTTTTTGGATTTTGCTCTGGAACAGCGAAAGCATACTGCTCATGCTGGGACAAACGCCCGAGGCCGCTGCGATGGCTGGGCACTACATGCATAACCTGCAATGGGCGTTGCTACCGTATTTATTCTATTTAGTCCTACGATCCCTGCTAGCCGCCTACGAACGCCCGCTGTGGACACTATTGATCGCTACAGTAGCCATTTTGCTGAATGCCCTGCTAGGATGGTTACTGATATTTGGTCATTTGGGTCTACCCGCCTTAGGCATCGCTGGCGCAGGGATATCCAGCGTGCTATCCAGCTTATTCATGTTTATTGGCATGTTGGTAGTAGCCCATAAGCACCCCGAGTTTTCGTTTTTGCAATTACGTTCACATCGTTGGACTTTCCAGCCAGCATTACAGTGGGAAATTCTAAAGCTAGGCTTCCCCATTGCTATCACCTTTACGCTGGAAACTATGGTGTTCTATGCGGCCATAATCATGATGGGACTGATTGGTTCTACCTCATTAGCAGCGCATGCCATCACCATGCAAATCTGTACCATCACCTATATGTTCCCGTTAGGCTTTGGTCAGGTTGCCACCATACGCGTGGGTTTAGCCAATGGCAGGGCCGACCCACGTGCTGCCGTACGCGCTGGTTGGGCGTCGTACATTTTGGGGGTCAGTTGCATGGGAGTTGCCGCTATTTTGATGTGGGGTATGCCGGAACAGCTGATTCGCTTCTTCATCAACGTTAACGCCCCCGAAAATCGCGCCGTCATTATTACGGCCACGCATTTTATTTTCTTTGCCGCCCTATTTCAGCTAACCGACGGCGCCCAAGCCGTTGCAGCCGGTATGCTACGTGGTTTGTACGATACCCGCACGCCTATGCTATTGGCCTTAATTGGTTATTGGCTAATCGGCGTTCCTATTGGCGCATGGTTAGCCTTTGGCTTGGATATGGAAGGCGTAGGGATATGGATAGGCTTGGTATGTGGCCTAACCGTTGTAGCGATTCTCATGACCCTGCGCTGGTACCGTTATAGCCAACGCCTGCTAGAACGCGAATATGTACGCTAAGGCCTAAAAGAAAACCTGGCAGAAAATCTGCCAGGTTCGGGTGCTGCCTAATACAAGCCCGTTTCCGAGCGAGGCGGCAGGTATCATAGAAGTTCCTTACGCAACTGCGCAGCAGATTTGGGTGACAACAAGCCTGGAGCCACATCAAATACTGTTTTCGCACCTGCATCACCAGCTTGAGCCAAACGGTGTGCTGCACGGGCATAGGCAACCAATACACTAGACGTGAATTCTGGATTGCTACCCAAGGTCAGCGAGTACTCTACAATTTGCGATGTACCGGCACCGGACACACCACTACGAATCACAAAACCACCATGCGGCATAGCTGAGTGATTGGCTTTCAACTCTGCTTCACTGATGAAATTAACGGTAGTGTCGTAATCAGCAAAGTAATCAGGCATGGTCACGATTTCGTTACGCACGCGCGCTTCATCAGCAGCATTTTCCAATACAACAAAGCATTCACGACGGTGTTTTTCACGTGTGCTTAGCTCTGGATTTTCGCCACTACGTACACGGTTCACCGCTTCTTCGATTGGCAATGTGTATTGCACACCCGCTTTTACGCCATCCACACGACGGATTGCATCAGAGTGACCTTGGCTTAAGCCTTTACCCCAGAAAGTGTACGTATTGCCTTCTGGCAGCACTACCTCACCAGCCAAACGGTTCAGCGAGAACAGACCTGGATCCCAACCCACCGAAATAATAGAGACATTTTTAGTACGGCTAGCCACTGCATCCACGGCAGCAAAGTACTCAGGGATCTTAGCGTGGGTATCAAAACTGTCTATAGTGTTGAACCACTGAGCCAAGTGTGGGCCTTGCTCTGGCAGGTCGTTCTTAGAACCACCGCACAAAATCATGACATCCACACTGTCTTTATGCTGCTCAGCATCATCCAAGCTGTATACCGGCACGCCAGCAGTTAACGGTTTCACATCCGCAGGATTACGACGGGTAAAGACCGCAACCAGTTGCATGTCAGGGTTCTGTCGTAGGGCTAGCTCTACACCACGCCCCAGATTGCCATAACCAGCAATCGCTACTCGAACAGGAGAACTCATCATTTTTCCTTTATCAATTAACTCATTAACGGGCAAATGCCATGCGCACAGCAAAACCAATGAACAACAGCCCTACCGCGGCACTTGCTCCGCTAGCCAAACGACGGCGACGCCTGAACGCGCTGGCCAGACGCGATCCACCAAAAATCAGCGCTGACAAATATGCCATGCTGAAAACTTGCAAAAACACCCCTAGTACCAAGAAAGCCAACCAAGGATGGCCTTTACTGGGGTCTACAAATTGCACAAAAAAGGAAACCAGAAACAAGATGGCTTTAGGATTGAGCAAACTAAGAGTAAGCGCTTTAAACAAGCGGCTTTCACCATGCGCTTTCTCGGTGCTAATCGTACGCACCTCAACAACAGGCTGAGGGTGCAGCAAAGACCATAAAATGCGAACGCCAAGATAGGCTAGATACACCGCCCCCACCATTCTGATGGTGTAGAACAAGGCAGGTAGAGTTTGAAGCAAGGATGCCGCGCCAGCTGCAGTCAAAAACAGCAAAATGCTGTCACCGATAAAAATACCAAGCGCTGCTTTATAACCGTCACGCACACCATGTGTGGCAGCGGTGGCCAACACATACAATGAGTTTGGCCCAGGCAAAAGAATAATCAGGAGCGCACCTGCTAGATAGGTTCCTAAATTGACTACCCCTATACTCTCGAACACCTGCATCACCTAACTGGAGTGTTAAAAAAACATATTACTCTAACCTACAGCAAGTCTTGATGCACAGCAAAAAAAAACCGGCTCTACGCCGGTAAAAACCCACAAGATATGGTTTTTTCAAAACACGTTACACAGCAACATCTGCTGTTTCACGCATAGACCCGGTTTGCTCATAGCGCAAATGCCAGGACAATGCCTCTTCTAAGAGGTGGGGTGTGTGGCCGCCACGCTGACAGGCGCGCTCAAAGTAAGAAGCCATTGTTTCGCGAAAATCGGGGTGTACACAATTTTCAATAATTTTGACGGCACGTTCTCGCGGAGCCAAGCCTCGTAGATCGGCCAATCCGCATTCAGTGACCAGAACATCCACGTCGTGCTCGCAATGATCCACATGCGACACCATTGGCACCACACGACTAATATCACCACCTTTAGCCAAGGACTTGGTCACAAAGATAGACAAGTGCGCGTTACGAGCAAAGTCGCCCGAACCACCAATACCGTTCATCATGTGAGTACCGCTTACGTGCGTGGAGTTTACGTTGCCGTAAATATCAAACTCCAACGCTGCATTAATCGCAATAATGCCCAAGCGACGTACCAGTTCAGGGTGGTTACTAATTTCTTGTGGACGCAGCACTACCTGATGACGGTAACGCTCTAGGTTGTCCATAAACTTGTTCATCACAGGCGCTGTCAGCGTGACAGATGACGCCGACGCGAAACGCAGGTGACCAGAATCCAGCAACGCTACCGCGCTATCTTGCAGCACTTCGGAATACATGCTGAGATTTTTGAATGAGGACTCTGCCAAACCGTAGGTGACGGCATTAGCTATAGAACCAATGCCTACTTGCAATGGCAACAGCTCTTCTGTCAGTCGACCTGCCTCTACCTCACCCTGCAAGAAGCTCACCACGTGTGCCGCAATCGCATCTGTTTCCGCATCAGGAGGTGTCGCTGTAGAGGGGCTGTCTGGCGCATCAGTGATCACAATCGCAGCGATACGCGCTGGATCTACCTTAATCGTAGTTTGACCAATACGCTCTGAAACCTCAGTAACAGGAATAGGCTGACGGTTAGGTCTGTCTTCAGGGATATAGATATCGTGCAAGCCTTCCAACGCCACAGGCATGCTCAAGTTGATTTCCACAATCACTTGCTTAGCTTGAGCCACAAAGTTGGCGGAGTTACCTACTGATGTGGTGGGTACAATGCCACCATCTTCCGTAATGGCTACAGCTTCAATCACAGCGATGTCCACTGGACGGCCACCTTGTGCACGCAATTGCTCTGCAGGCTGGGAAAGGTGATAGTCGCAAAACAGCACTTCCCCCGCATTGATTTTCTTGCGCAATGTGGAATCCACTTGGAAAGGCGAGCGTTTGGCCAATAGCCCAGCTTCTGCCATCAAACCATCGCTGCCGTTACCCAGTGACGCACCAGTCAACAGATTAATACGCAAAGTTTCCTGTTTAGCGCGTTCTGCCAGTGCTACTGGCATCGCCTTACAGTCACCCGCACGGGTAAAACCACTCATACCCACTGTCATACCATCACTAAATAAGCGCGCCGCCTGCCCAGCAGTCATAACTTTTTGCTCTAGCGATGCTAATCGTATGCGGTCCTTGAACATTCTAATCTCCTGATTCTAGTGATTGTGAAGGCAGAATATCATTGATAATATGAATAAAATGATTGAATAGCATTCCTTTTATACATGCCGAAATTATGAACGTAAGAGCCCTGCAATATTTCATTGAAACCGTGCGCCAGCGCAGCTTTACCGTTGCAGCGCAGCATATGGGAGTCACTCAATCCACGGTCAGCAAAATGGTACGGCAGCTAGAGGATGACTTTGGCGACACCCTGATTGTCCGAGAAGCCAAACAGTTCTTACTCAGTGATAGCGGTCAGGTGGTGTGGGAGCGTGGGCTAGAGGTGTTGGCCGCTATTCAACGGCTAGAAACAGATGTGAGACAAACTCAGGCATTAAAACAAGGTAGGCTAGCGCTGGGCATTCCACCCATGATCAATTTGCTGTTTACCGATGTGCTGACCACTTTCACCAAACGTTACCCAGATATTCAACTGCACATTAAAGAGCTACCCGGCCCTGCAATAGAACAGCAGGTAGCGCTTCAAGAGCTGGAGTTAGGTTTTAGTATTTTGCCAGTGGCCTCTGACTTAGCCTTACAAAGCCAAGCCGTGGTATCACACCAAGTATGGGCCGTAGGTAATGCATCGTTTTTCTCATCTAAAAGCAAAATCCTGCACATACAAGACTTAGAGAGCATTCCTCAAATCTGGATGGGTAATGAGTTTGGCCTTACGCGGTTATTGCGACAAGCGTTTGCTAAAGAAGGGCTAAGCCCCTATATTGTGGCGCAAAGCAGTCAATGGGACTGGGTAGCATCGCTTGCCAACTCTGGTTTAGGCGTTGCCATACTGCCAGAGCCCTTTTTAGAGCGTTTCCCGCACTCACACCTTAAAGCCCTACCCTTAGCCCCTGAACAACTGCGCTGGGAAGTAGCATCGGTATGGAATGGGCACTATCTATCGTTAGCAGCACGCGCCTGGCTGCAATGCTGCGAAGAAATACTAGGCGGTCAGTGGATGCCCGACAATTTACTGGAAAGCGAATAAAAAATGCCCGTCTGATATCAAACCAGACGGGCATGTACTACCTAGTTAGTAGTAGGTAACTTACTCTACCGATGTACGGATCAAGTGGTCAAAGGCAGACAAAGCAGCCGTTGCACCTTGGCCAGCAGCAATAATGATCTGCTTGTATGGCACGGTCGTTGCATCACCAGCGGCAAACACACCCGGTACAGAGGTTTGACCACGGCTATCCACTTCGATTTCACCGTGTTTAGACAAATCTACTGCGCCTTTCAACCACTCGGTGTTTGGCACCAAGCCAATTTGAACAAACACACCATCCAACGTTACGTTGTGGCTTTCGCCTGTTGCACGGTTGGTGTACTGCAAGCCTGTTACCTTGGCACCATCACCATGCACTTCTGTAGTTTGTGCTTGGGTCAAGATAGTCACGTTAGGCAAGCTACGCAATTTACGTTGCAGCACTTCGTCGGCACGTAGCGTTTCGCCAAACTCCAGCAAAGTGACGTGTTTTACCAAGCCAGCCAAGTCAATAGCCGCTTCAACACCCGAGTTACCGCCACCCACCACGGCTACATCTTTGCCTTTAAACAATGGGCCATCGCAGTGCGGGCAGTATGCCACGCCTTTGTTACGGTACTCTTCTTCACCAGGCACACCCAACTGACGCCATCTGGCACCTGTGGATAAGATCACCGTTTTGGCTTTAAGCACACCACCGTTTTCCAGCTTCACCTGAATCTCTTTACCAGGGATCAGTTGTTCAGCACGTTGCATATTCATAATGTCTACACCGTAGACCTTCACATGCTCTTCCATCGCGGCAGCCAACTTAGGCCCGTCTGTTTCCAATACAGAGATGTAGTTCTCGATGGACATCGTATCCATCACCTGACCACCGAAGCGCTCAGCCACTACACCGGTACGAATACCTTTACGTGCAGCATACACAGCTGCCGCTGCACCAGCTGGGCCACCACCCACCACCAACACATCAAAGGTGTCACGTTTGTTAATAGCTTCTGCTTGCGCTTCGCTATCGTTACCACCCATTTTGGCCAGCAACTCTTCAGCACTAGCACGACCGTGGTGGAATACCTCGCCGTTCAAGAACACGGTAGGTACAGACATAATCTGACGTTTTTCAACTTCAGCTTGGTTAATCGCGCCATCAATAGCAACAGGGCGGATGCGGGGGTTAATAACCGCCATGGCATTCAACGCTTGCACTACATCAGGACAGTTCTGGCAACTAAGTGAGTAATACACCTCGAACTTGAAGTCACCATCTAGGTTACGGATGCGTTCCGCAACATCATCGTCTAAACGTACCGTATGCCCACCCACTTGCAAGAGCGCCAATACTAAAGAGGCAAACTCGTGACCCAGAGGGATACCAGCAAAGGCGACACTAATGTCAGAGCCTACGCGGTTGATCTTAAACGATGGTTTACGCTCGGCGCTGTCAGCATCTTCACGGTAGGTGATTTTGTCGGACAGACCTGCAATTTGTTCCAGCAACTGACGCAGTTCCAGAGATTTGGCCCCGTCGTCCAGTGACGCAACCAGCTCAATTGGCTGCGTGATTTTTTCTAAGTACGCGTTAAGTTGAGTGACTAAGTTAGCATCCAGCATGAAGGGCTCCTCTGAAATATTTTGTTACATGCGTGATCGGACTTGTGTCCGAATATCCGGCCCACCAGGGCCGGATAACTGGTTTACTGTGTAGCAATCCACTCAGTAAACCTAGGCATCAATCCTTAGATTTTGCCAACCAGATCCAGGGAAGGAGTCAGTGTTTTAGCACCTTCTTCCCATTTAGCTGGACATACTTCGCCTGGGTTTTTGGCGATGTACTGAGCTGCTTTAACTTTACGCAGCAACTCTTTAGCATCACGGCCGATACCGTTGTCGTGTACTTCCATGGCTTTGATCACGCCATCTGGGTTCACAACGAATGTACCGCGCAGTGCCATGCCCTCCTCTTCGATCAGCACTTGGAAGTTGCGAGACAACTGCTGTGTTGGGTCAGCCAGCATTGGGTACTGAACTTTACCGATAGCTTCGGAAGTGTCGTGCCATGCTTTGTGAGTGAAATGAGTGTCTGTGGAAACGGAGAACACTTCCACGCCCATTTTTTTGAACTCGTCGTAGTGGTTCGCCAGATCTTCCAACTCTGTTGGGCACACGAAAGTGAAGTCAGCTGGGTAGAAAACGAATACAGCCCATTTACCGGCGATGCTTTCGTTTGTGTACTCTTTGAACTCACCGTTCACATAAGCCTGAGACTTGAAAGGAAGAATCTGTGTGTTGATTAAAGACATGCTAGGTATCTCCATTCAGTGATTAGCAATTAGATAGTGATTTCATTATAGAAAACACATATTGATTTGTGAAATTGATTAATACAATGTTGTTGATTGATTTTTACTATCACCATACCGAAGTAATAATAATCTCACTACCTCCATGGTAACAGGCCTAAGAAGGTAACGCAAAGGCCACTAGGCACGCTCATTTTCTGCTCCATATAGACAACCGCCATAAGAAACCTACTTTTAGTTCGTTCCTTTCATTGCCCTGCACACTGACAATGGTCTGTAGACATACCTCGTGCCAGGCCCATAAAACCTGACGCCATCTTCTGTTTCAAACCGACTATAGCGCCATGACCTCTTCTGCCACACAACAAATATCAACAGTTACCCAGACACTCTGGACACAACTACTGGATCAACTACAACTGATTTCCCAGCAGCATCCAGACGCCGTCTTCGCCAACTCACTGGCAGCTGAAGATATGGTGATAGAACACGCCATACGCCAACAACAACTGCCTATTACCAGCTTTATGCTCGACACAGGTAGATTGCCTACGCAAACGCTGGAGTTAGCCAAGCAGGTACAGGCACAGTATCAAAGTGCTATTACAGTTTTGCATCCCGACGCTGACGCAGTAACCGCTCATGTCTCTGAGCATGGCGCCTACGCGTTTTACGAAAGCTTAGCCCTACGGCAAGCCTGTTGCCAGTTGCGTAAAGTGCAGCCATTACAGCGCTACCTACGAGGGAAATCGGCATGGATTACTGGCCAGCGCCGTGAACAATCGCAAACGCGTACAGAACTGCAAGCACAAGAATATGACGCGCATTTTGGTCTACAAAAATTCAATCCCTTGCGTGACTGGAACACCGATCAGGTGTGGGAGATTATTCGCGCCTTTGCGATTCCCTATAACCCCATGCACGATCAAGGCTACCCCTCTATAGGCTGTGATCCATGCACTCGCGCCATTCGCCCCGGTGAAGACCTACGCGCAGGCCGCTGGTGGTGGGAGCAGCGCCATAGCGTGGAATGCGGCTTACACGCTTCCCCCTTGTCTCAATCGTCTACTACACAGGAGCTGTCATGAGTGCCCTTCCCTCTCCCCGTACCCATCTAGACTGGCTAGAAGCTGAAGCCATTTACGTGTTGCGGGAGGTCGCTGCCGAATGTGAACGCCCTGCACTGCTGTTTTCTGGCGGTAAGGACTCTGCCGTTTTACTGAAACTGGCTGAAAAAGCCTTTAGGCCGGGAAAGCTGCCCTTTCCGCTGCTGCATATAGATACTGGGCACAACTATCCCGAAGTTATTGCCTTTAGAGATCAACGGGCTGCGGAGCTTGGTGAAACCTTAATTGTTCGTTCCGTCGAGGACTCTATTGCGCGCGGCACCGTGGTGTTGCGTCACGCAAACTCGTCACGCAACGGCGCACAAGCCGTCACATTGCTAGAAGCTATCGCTGAATTTGGCTTTGATGCCTGCATAGGCGGCGCGAGACGCGATGAGGAAAAAGCGCGTGCTAAAGAACGCTTTGTCTCGTTCAGGGACGAGTTCGGCCAATGGGACCCTAAGAACCAACGCCCCGAACTTTGGCATCTGTTCAACACGCACATCCATGCCGGTGAAAACCTGCGCGCCTTCCCTATTTCCAATTGGACAGAGTTAGACGTATGGCAATACATCTTACGTGAAGACATTGCCCTACCCCCCATTTACTACGCCCATGAGCGTGAAGTGGTACGACGCAATGGCTTATTAATTCCCAATACTGAACTGACGCCACCACAAGACGGTGAAACGGTAGAGCGAGTACAAGTACGCTTTAGAACCGTGGGCGACATTTCTTGCACCTGCCCCGTGGAATCCAGTGCTGCCTCGCCTGAAGACATTATCCGTGAGACTGCATTAGCCACTCTTACCGAACGCGGCGCTACCCGCATGGACGACCAAAGCTCTGAAGCCTCTATGGAACACCGCAAACGACAAGGATATTTCTAATGAACACCATCAATGAGTCTTGGGTAGACGCAACCACCACCGACGTACTACGTTTTATGACTGCCGGCTCGGTGGACGATGGGAAATCCACCTTAATTGGTCGCTTGCTGCTGGATACCCGTGGCGTGTTTGCTGACCAGCTTACCGCCATCAACCGCTCTAAGTACAAACGTACTGCTGCCAGCGAGCCTGACCTCGCTTTATTAACCGATGGTTTAGAAGCTGAGCGCGAGCAAGGTATCACCATTGATTTAGCCTATAGGTACTTCGCCACGCCTAAACGTAAGTTTATTGTGGCGGACGCCCCCGGCCATGAGCAATACACCCGCAACATGATTACGGGTGCATCTACCGCCCAAGCAGCCATCATTTTGATTGATGCCAGCAAAGCACGTGATGGCCAATTGCTCACGCAAACCCGTCGTCACTCTACTATTGCCCAACTGCTAAACATCCCACACATTATTGTGGCGGTGAACAAAATGGATTTAGTGGAGTGGGACGAACAAGTCTTTACCACTATCAAGGCGGCGTATGCCGACTTGGCAGCACAATTAGGTATTAAGCACTTCCATGCTATTCCGGTATCGGCTCTACAAGGTGAAAACATTAGCCAACCGTCTGAGCACAGCCCTTGGTTTACTGACCTGCCGCTACTGCAACGACTAGAACAACTACCTACGGATACGCGTGCCCCCGAGCCAGAGGTGCGCTTATTTGTGCAATGGGTAATACGCCATGACGGCCATAGTGAACAAGCCTTCAGAGGCTATGCTGGCCAATTACAGCAAGGCTCTTTACGTGTGGGTGACGCAGTACGTGTGTGGCCTAGCCAAACCACGGCACGCATTACATCGTTACTGCGATCAGGGCAACCCACCAATCATGTACAAGCCGGGGATGCTGTTACCTTCACGCTAGATAAGGAGTTGGATATTTCACGTGGTGATCTGATTAGCCTTGCGGACGAAAGCCTACCTTTATCGCGCACACTGGAAGCCGACCTGTGCTGGTTGGATACTACAGCGTTAAACACCGCACGCCATTACTGGCTAAAACAAGGTACCCGAGTAACACAGGCCAAACTTACTGCTATTCATCACGTACGCGATATCGAAACCTTAGAACCCGTTTCTGGGTCACAAAGCCTACAAATGAATGACCTGGCCTCCATCAGCCTTACCGTTCGAGACCCACTCGTTAGTGAAGCCTATCAATCACAACCCGCCACAGGGGCATTTATCTTGATTGATCCGGCCACTCACCAAACGGCAGCGGCCGGCATGTTGCGCTAAGCTTCCTGCGCTCGGTAGTGGCGCAGGGTTTCTCTGGCAATCACCAATTCCTCGTTAGTAGGAATCACGCGTATTTCCACCTTGCTATGCGGGGTGGAAATCAACGGTTGATTGGCATCGTTCGCCGCTGCATCCAGCTCCAGCCCCAACCATCCTAAGTGGGCCACAATACGAGCACGTATTTCCGGGCTGTGTTCACCCACCCCCGCCGTAAATACCAACGCATCCACGCCTTGCGCCGACACACATAAGCCAGCCAAGCTTTCAGCAACACGGTAAGCGTAATAATCCACCGCCAACTTGGCCGATGGCGCATCGCTGGCTAACAGTTCGCGCATGTCGCCACTGATGCCTGAAATACCTTTAAGACCAGACTCGTTATAAAGCAGGTTTTGAATCTGTGCAGCGGTCATGTCTTGCTGCTGCATCCACCACAAAACCACACCCGCATCTAAGCGCCCTGGGCGAGTAGCCATAGGCAAACCATCCAACGCCGTAAAGCCCATGGTGCTTTCACGACTTAAACCATCTACCACCATCGTGGCAGAAGCCCCTGAGCCCAAGTGAGCGACCAACACTCGCCCTTGATGCAACCTCGGCATGTTTTCAGCGAGGTACTCACTAATATATTGGTAAGACAGCCCGTGAAACCCGTAACGACGTACCCCTTGCTCATAATATTTTTCGGGCAAAGCGTAATGGTTGACCATTGTGCTTTGGCAGCAATGAAAGGCTGTATCCACGCAAGCCACCTGCAACATGTCTGGCCAGCGTTCTTTAATCACTGACACAGGCGCTAAGTTATTGTGCTGGTGCAATGGCGCTAAGGGGGCCAAGCTATCCAAGTACCACAACAGGTCTTCATCAATGACACGGCTACCCGTTAGCTTCACACCACCGTGCACAATGCGGTGACCTACCGCCACAGGCGCTTTGTCGAGCTGCGTTGCCAACCATGTCGCCAATAAGTCTTGTGCTTGACGTAAGTTACCGGCCTCTTCTTCGCTGAGCTTCTGGTTAATCAGCTCTTTACCGTCAGAGTCCTTTACTTTCAGTACGGCACGCGACGTGCCTATACCTGACACCTGACCACCAAACCAAAAGCGCAATCCTTCAACCTGCTCGTGGTCTAGTGCATAAACGTGGAACTTTAAGCTGGAACTACCCGCGTTCACCACCAATAAGGTATCGATGCTCATACTATGACTCCTGCTGCGCCAGTAGTGCCGCAGCGCGTTGCGCGCTTTGGTACGCTGCATACACCGATGCTACGGCGCACGACGCTAACCGCGTTTCAGCGCTATCTGCCCTGCTGGTCAAAATAATAGGCACACGACCACCCAGCACAATACCTGCCGCCTTAGCACCAGACATAAAGCTAAGATTTTTGGCGAGCATATTGCCGGCCTCTAGATCGGGGACCACTAAGATTTGCGCCTTGCCCGCAACAGGAGAGTGAATACCTTTTATTTTGGCAGCGGCTTCACTAATGGCGTTATCCAATGCCAAGGGTCCATCTACACATCCACCCGTAATTTGCCCACGATCCGCCATTTTGCATAAGGCGGCCGCTTCCAGCGTGCTCGGTATTTTGGCAGTGACTTGCTCCACAGCTGATAGCAATGCAACACGAGGCTCACCCAAGCCCAACCCATGGTGCAGATCAATAGCATTTTGCACAATGTCTGCTTTGGTCGTGAGGTCTGGGTGAATATTGATGGCCGCATCTGTGATAAACAGTAAATCGGAATAATTCGGTACATCCATCAAGAACACATGGCTCAATCGGCGTTCTGTACGCAAGCCTTTGCCATCGGTAGCAACTACCGCATGCATAAGTTCATCGGTGTGCAAGCTACCTTTCATTAGCAGCTCAGCACGCCCAGCCATGACTTCACGCACGGCTATTTCTGCCGAGTCATGACTGTGTGCGGCATTCACAATGCGTACACCCGTAATATCCAACTGATGCTCAGCAGCCACCGCTTTAATACGCGACTCCGGCCCCACCAACACCACATCAAAAAACCCTTGTGCTCGTGCTTCCAACGCGGCAGAAAGCGACACCTCATCGCAAGGATGCGCTACAGCGCACACACGCTTTGCCTGATTTTTTGCCAACGTTATAAATTGGTCATAAAGACTGGACCCGGACATGTTTCACACACTCCCAAAATCAGAACAGTAATCAATCAAAATCAAACTCGTAGTACATCATACTTGGGCTTTACCTGCCTTGTGGCAACGCAAGTGCTACCACTTATTCCTCACACCTAAAATGTAACAGTAGCCTTGAAACTCACCTCATCACCCCCATATATAAGCAATAGGTGGTTTGAGAGTAGTGAAAATGCCTAGTTCGCATGATTGGTGCGGCTTAGGTGAAATATTCAAGCCAGCCAAACTCCTAGGAGAAACACTTACACCTCCTAGGTATATAGGCTCTTGAAATACAGATTTTCGCCCTTATAATTATTAGCACT
>JBQELO010000027.1:0-28810 GCA_052103955.1 Paenalcaligenes sp.
CTTCGACCCCTTGCACCCCATGCAAGTGCGCTACCAGGCTGCGCTACGCCCCGAGAGAATTAAACTATAGCCTATGTAACAGACTTTTGTCAACTAATTCGGGTGCGCTATACGCAGTTTACGAGAGACGATTTTCGTGCGATGCCTCAATGGTGAGATCTTTAATTAATACCGCAAAACGGTCAGAGGCGGGCAGGTTGCAACTGCCTATACGCACATTGACGGTTTCGCCGTATAACTCAGAGAGTGCGCGGGCGATAGTTTGTTCAGTTTCAGCGATGGATTTGGATTTAAATAGTTTTCCTACTGCTGGCAGTTCAACCAACTGATCTAAGATGCTTTGATTGGGTCTGTTTTCATACATAATTGTCTCCTGATAGCACAATAGGTTATGTAGCCTCATGGTAGGGGCTTATGTAGTGCGGTGATTTGTGTCACATCAACAAATATGTATATTTCACGGACAATCTGTAGGGTTTTATAAAAAAACGCTAGCGTAAGCAGCAGATCGCTACTGTGAAGGGGTTTCGCACAGTAGAATACCGACAGAGCTATTACAGGAGGTGTGTTGCTATGAGGTTGGTGATTGCGCTGTTGTTGCCTTGGTTGGTGTTTTTTACGATCAAGCGCCCTGTGTCTGGCATTATTTGCCTGATTTTACAGATCACGATTATTGGTTGGATTCCCGCTGCCATATGGGCGGTGTACGCGTTAAGCCAATACAATACGGATAAGAAAATCGCAGAGGCGTTTGGACGTAAAGTATGAGTACTAAGGTTATGACAGAAGTGAAGTGGAATATAGGTGATGTGGTTCAGCTGAAAAGCGGTGGGCCACACATGACAGTGACCCAGCTAGGTTTGACGCACGGTCGGGTAGAGTGTTCGTGGTTTGTGGCAGAAACAGAGCTGCGCTCTGCTTTTATTCATTCGCAAGCAATAGGTCGTGCAAGCGACGCCCAGAAGTCATAAAAAATAGCCCGCATACAGCGGGCTATTTTTTTGTTTAAAAGTTGGCTTGTACGGCCATCTTCACATAAGGGTCTAAGCCGTCTTGGCGTAGTAGCCAGGCTTTATAGTCTGGTGGTAGATCAGCGATAGGCATGCCACGGTGTTTACCAAAGGGCATGATGCTAGGCACGCGTGCTTGTTCAGAATAGCGCCATAGTTCTTCCCATGTGGTGATGGGGGTACTCATGGCTTGTAGTAGGGCGCGCAGCACATCTAAGCAGTTGCGTACGTCAGCTAATGCAGAGTGGGCATTTTTTAAGCGCTCGCGTGCGTTGGCTCTATCAATGTAGTACACCAAAGCAGATTGGCTGTGGCTATCTACTTGTGGGAATAGTTGTTTGCTAAGTGCTAAGGTGCAGATGCGTTTGACGTCTGGTTTACCGGCAACTTCCCAGTCGTAGTCTACGTTGTGACCAATGATGTATTGGGTATCAGCAGGCAGTTGGAAGGTAGTATGCGGTGGGCAAGCAGCCAACTCTTCATCATAAATGTGGTGTACAGCCAGTGCGCCCAGAGTAATGGCTTCGCTGGGTTTATAACGCTGTTCAAACTCTTCAAGTATGGCGAGATTGGCAGGGGTGTCCAGCTTAAGCCAGGCGGCTTCAATGACTTGCGGGGCGCGGGTGCCCGTGGTTTCTGTATCAAATAATAGCGCGCTCATCAGCCTTTTCCTGTGTGGGGTTCATTCTTCTACGTACCGCCCCCAAAGGGGCGGCCTGATCAGGAATTGTAGACTGCTTGTAGGTGCTTTTGCTAGGGTGCGGTTTAACCCACCTGGAAGGGGGTTTCGGGGTAGCGGATGCGGCTACGTGTACGGCGCGCAATGGTGTAGACCAAGGTAAGCGGCCCTAAACGCCCTACAAACATCAAAACTGCTAGCATGGCTTGGCTGGGACGGGTAAGTTCAGGCGTAATACCATGGCCCATACCTGTAGTGGTAATGGCAGACATCACCTCAAACAGTACGCTACGGAAGGGTTGATGGCCATCAAAGATCGTTACAAACATGACCCCAAACACAAACCATACGCTGGTGATAAAGGCCAACGCTAAGGCTTTTTGAGTGATAGCCGGTGAAATCGTACGCCCACCAATAACCACTTCTTCACGGTGCCGTATATAAGAGAGCACCGCTGCTACCAGCACAATGAAGGTACCCAGCTTAATGCCGCTGGCCGTACTTAAGGAACCGCCGCCAATGAACATGTACATCATCATCAACATTGTTGAGCTGTCGTGCATGTCTACCACGCTCATGGTACTAAAGCCGGCGGTACGGGTTGCAATGGCTTGGAACCATGCCGCAGTGGCTTGCTGGCCTAGTGGCAGGGGTTCTAGCGTAGCGGGGTTGTTGGCTTCAAATGCCCAAATTGCCAAGAAGCCCACGATGTTCAGTGCTAGTGTGCCCAGCAAAATCAAGCGTGTGTAGAGCTGCAGTTTTGTCCAGCGACGTTTTTGGATAATGTCCATCAACACGGGGAAGCCTAGGCCGCCCAAGATGATCATGAACGACAGCGTCATAATGCTAAAGGTATCAGGCACCATGCTACGTAAGCTTTGGTCGTACAGCGATATCCCAGCATTGTTAAACGCCATGCTGACGTGAAAATAAGCCTGATAAAAGGCTTCTTTCCATGGGTCATGCCGCGACCACCACAAGCCCAATATCACGATGGTGATGATCTGTATGGCGGCCGAAATCTTAATTACTGCCAACGCTGTTTGGTGAATTTTTCCGACGTTGGTCTGGTTAAAAGCTTCTAGCGCTAAGGCCTGTTGATTCAGGCTGATGCGTTTTTGAATGCTTTGCGCTGCTAGTACAGCAAAGGTAATAATCCCCAACCCACCTAACTGCACCAAAATGGTCAAAATGACTTGGCCAGTGGTGGTAAAGGTGGTGGCAGGCTCAACCACAGCCAAGCCGCTTACAGTGACCGCTGAGGTTGCCATAAAGAAGGCATCAAACCAGCCTATGGGGCGTTGGGTAGAAACCGGCAGTGATAACAGCAGCGAGCCCAGTACGATCAGCAAGAAAAAACCCAGTGCCAGTACAGCAGGTGGACTGGCATTCAGGGTAGTACGACGATTTACCTGAAAAGGAAATCGGTCGTGAGTGCGACGTGTCTTCATCAGATCAGTTTAGGCGCAATAGTACGTAAAGCCGTGAGCGGGCCAAACAGTACAATTACATCTTTAGCCTGTAACAGGAAGTCGTGGTCGGGACGTATGCTGACTTGGCCGCGCCGTTTAATCAGCAACACTTCAACATTCGGCTTGTTTTGTAGGATAGACTGTATAGTTAGATCTTCCAGATTATCGCTCGCGATAATCTCAACGATGAATTCCCCATTTCCCAGAGAGATATAATCGTTTACCATTGGGTAGCTGAGCATTTGTGCTACGCGTATACCCATCTCTTCTTCAGGGTGAACAATACGTTGTACACCTAGCTTGCCTAAGATAAGGTGCTGGGCGTGAGATACGGCTTTCACCCAGATGTTTTGCAGCCCCATGGACTTTAAGTGCACTACGCACACCAGACAGGCTTGCACATCATCACCAATAGCAATGAGTACGGCATCGTAGTTTTCTAAGCCTAGCTCTTCTAATGCTGCTTTGTCGGTAACATCGACGATGACAGCGCGGGAGATGTCGTCGGCATAGCGCTCTACAAGTTTGGGGTCATTATCCACGCCAAGTATGGCGTGTCCCATTTTTGTCAGCTCCAGCGATGCGGCGGAGCCGAAACGTCCCAGGCCGATGACGGCGAACTGTGCCATTTTTTGTCCTGATTGTTGCGGTTCTAGAAAAGTTTGGAATAAGAGATTGGTAGTCTACTCCAATTTCTGGTAAAAAAACCTTATTCGGGAAACTACGGATATCATGTCTGCAGCTGATATTTTTACTCTGTAAATGGCAGTGTTGTAATGGTAAGTTTGTTTGATGCTTGTAAAGCAGGGGATCTGGCGATGGCAAATCGCATCGTCATGGCCCCCATGACGCGTACGCGTGCCACCGATGCACGCGTGCCTAGTGATCTAATGCGCAATTATTATTGCCAACGATCCAGTGCGGGTTTGATTATTTCGGAAGCCACTTCGGTATCACCTCAAGGCGTGGGTTATTTACGCACGCCTGGTATCTGGAGCTCGGCACAAGTCGAGGCTTGGAAGCATATTGTTCAAGGTGTACATGCGCGTGAAGGCAAGATTTTCTTGCAGCTTTGGCATGTGGGGCGTGTATCAGACCCTGAACTGCTGAATGGTCAAATGCCTGTGGCACCGAGTGCCATCGCATGTCAGGGCAATGTGAGTTTGCTGCGACCACCACGTGAATACGTCGTACCTCGCGCTCTGAGCACTGAAGAAATTGCTGGTATCGTTAAGGATTTCAAAAATGCAGCGCAAAACGCCATGGTGGCTGGTTTTGATGGTGTAGAAATACACGCTGCAAATGGTTATTTGATTGACCAATTCCTTAACGATAGCAGTAATCACAGACAAGACGACTACGGTGGCAGCATTGCAAACCGTAGTCGTTTTCTTTTTGAGGTCGTGGATGCATGCGCCGAAGTGTGGGGGCATGGGCGCGTAGGCGTGCATTTGTCGCCACGCGGCACCGTGCACTCTATGCATGACTCTGCGCCGGCCAGTTTATACACTCACGTAGCTGCTGAACTAGAGCGCCGCAAAGTGGCCTTTGTGTGTTGCCGCGAAGCCAATGGTAGCCAAGACATTACTGCCGTTGTGCGTCAAGCCTATAGCGGAATGCTGATTGTGAATGAAAGCTACGACTTAGAGCGTGCGGAACGTACCATAAGCTCGGGTCGTGCGGATGCAGTCGCATTTGGTCGGTTGTTTATTTCTAACCCTGATCTGGTAGAGCGTTTCCGTCAACGCAGTCAGTTATCTGACGCGGATAGCAGCTCATTTTATGCCGATGGGCCACGAGGCTATACCGACTACTCCAGTCTAGAGCAGTAAGCCGTGTGTCGCAGCCCTGTAATAGGGCTGCGTTCTTTACACACGCGTATTACGATCTCGTTTACGTACCACTTTGAAGCTGGCAGAGGCTGTAGCAACAAGGCGTTGCTTGCTGTCTCGGGCTTCAGCAGTGCAATACGCAATTTCATCAATGATTTGTAGGCATTGCGCCGTGAAATCTATATCGCCTTTGGCGGGGCTGAGAAATTGCGTAGACATTTCAATAGTGGCCATACCAGATTCTGGGATATGGGCACGTGCAGCAGCACTTAAGGTGTAGTCTAGTGCGCTCATCAATGCACCGCCGTGAACATCACCCCTGCTGTTGGTGTTGTCCTCGCGCCAGGGCAGGCGTGTGGTGGCGGTTTGCTGGTCTGAGTATACTGAGAGCAAGCCAATGGCCTCCATAAATGGAATATGCAGGCCAAAGTGCTCACCCGTGAGCGGTGGTGCAGCTAACTGGGTCATGCAGCATTCAGGGTTTGTTTAACCTGTGCAGCGACCGCAGCCATGTCGGCACGGCCAGCCAGTTTAGTGCGTACGCCAGTCATTACAGCGCCCATCAGTGCAGGACCTTGAATACCTTTAGCGGTAGCTTCATCGATTACAGCCTTGATGGTGGCTTGGATTTCTTGCTCGTCGGCTTGGGCGGGCAGGTACTCTTGTAGAACGAGCAGTTCGGCTTGTTCTTTTTCAGCGAGTTCAGTGCGGCCAGCTTGTTCAAAAGCGACGATAGATTCGCGGCGCTGTTTCACTTGCTTTTCAATGATGCTTTGTACATCGCTGTCGTTTAGTTCGCTTTGACTATCAATTTCACGACTTTTAATCGCCGCTTGCAAAAAGCGCAGCGTGCCTAGGCGCACTTGTTCGCGGGCGCGCATAGCAGTTTTGATGTCATCGTTGATTCGAGTTTTAAGCGTTTGGCTCATGATAGTTTTACTATAGAGGTGTGAAATCGGAGTGACGTTAGGGCTTCGCAGACCAGTTCAGATCAATTGCGGTATTTTTGTTTTCTTGGATCGTGATGTTGCGGGTTTGGGTAACGCCGTCATAGGTGCTGTGCAGGGTGTACGAGCCTGCAGGCAATTGAATAAGGCAGAAAGGACCGTCGCTGGTAATGTTCAGTACGGTGTTGCTATCGTGTTGGTCGCGAATAACAACTTGAACGTCACTGACAAATGCAGCGCGGCCATCAGTGGTGTTGGCAGAAAAATTCAAGCTTAATGAGTACTTAGAGCGTACGCGTCGGAAGGCGGCAGTTTCATCACTACCAATGCCGCCAGTTACGTAGACTATAGAGCCGTAGTATTGAGGTGGAGGCAGGGCGGTAGGTGCTTCTTGAGCATGAAGCGTTGCGCTAGACAGCGTAGCAGAGAATAACCAAGCAAATAATAAGAAGAATTTTTTCATGGTCGCAAAAAAGCAGGAGTACAGGCAGGGGATCTGCCTGTGATGCGACTATTGTAGCGTTATCTTAGAGCATCGCCAGTTGTGAACTGCCTTCAACCAGATTACGTAGTCGTACGGCATCACCAATGCGCGAGTAGCGGCCTTGTGCGTTTAACAAAACGATGGCAACGTCTCGCCCATCAATCTTCGTTAGCATGACTAAGCATTCGCCAGCTTCATTAATAAAACCGGTCTTAGAGATTTGGATGTCCCATTTCTCGTTTTGTACCAGTCTATTGGTGTTGTTGAACTGTAGTTCACGGCCACGGCTAGGTTGTACCGAGTAATGCTCACTAGTGGTGTAGCGATGAATAATGGGGTGCTGTGCCGTAGCTTGCAGCAGCTTCACTAAGTCTTGTGGGCTAGAGACGTTTTGGCTGTTTAAGCCCGTAGGCTCTACAAAGTGCGTTTGACGCATACCCAATGCACGTGCTTTGTCGTTCATCGCACGGGTGAAAGCAGGTAACCCACCGGGGTAATGGCGGCCTAGCGAGTTAGCCGCACGGTTTTCAGAAGACATGAGCGCTAAGTGCAGCATATCGGTGCGGCTAAGTTTGCTGCCAATGGCCAAGCGCGAACTAGAGTTTTTAAGCGTGTCTACATCTTCACGGGAAATTTCCAGAAGCTCATCCATGTCTTGCCCCGACTCGGCGACTACTAATGCTGTCATCAGTTTAGTGATGGAAGCAATAGGGCGTATTTCTTCGCTGTTTTTCTCGTACAGTACGGTAGAGCTTTCTAAGTCTTGTACCAAGGCAATTTCAGAGTGCAGCGCAGCTGACTTGCTTTGGCTCAGCGGTAGAATAGTGGGGCGTTCAGCAGGAGCGAAGCCTACAGGACGCAAATTCTGCTGAAAGCTTAAGTAAGGCTGGTTGTACACCGGGCTGGTAGCAGAGCTCATTGCTGTCTCAGCCAAGACCGCAACAGAGCTTAGGCTTAAACCAATGCAGGTAACCAGCGAGGCTGGAAATTTGTAGAGTAAGCGGGCAGATGTTTTGTGTGTCATGGCCAGTCTGTGCAGAGAGCATATGGTGCAGCAATAATAGCAGAGTTTTTTGATTTAAATTAGGAGCTTACGAGCTAAACTTGAAAAAAACTTCAAGTAGAGTAACAAGGTGTTTTATATAATGAAAAAAGCTGATTTTTCATACAGTGGTTTTGCGACTAAGCGCACGGTTTTTATAAAAATGCTGGTTGCCAGTGCTGTTGCGATGCTGCCCACTGCAAGCATGGCTAACGATGCACGTGCGTATTCAGCGGTGAGCCCCGGTATAGAGCGCGTAGATAGCGAGATGTCCTACCCCATTGCCAACACCGGGCAACAGGGCACGCTAGAGCAAGTGTATATAGCAGTGAATTATGCGGGTAATGCCGCAGTTCACAGTGAGCTTTGCCATGGAAGCGGCAGCCCTTGTATTCAGGTGGGGCGGCAAGGCAGGCAAAGCGATGCCTTTAAGGGCTTACCTGCCTCAGTGGGTTTTACCCTGACGCATACCGTTCAGCAGTGGGGCACTAGCCCACGTCCTTTGTTTATACAAAGCGATCTATCTTTATGGACGCAGTAACTATCTGATTTGTATGGGTTCATTGATACGTATCAAGTACTACACCTAAACTAAAGTCAATTCGTGCCGATACCAGAGGGTTGTCTTGTTGCCTAGATATTCTGTTTGGGCTGCTTTGGTGAGTATTATGAATCCCTCCACACTGATTGGAATCGTGGCCAGCGTATTGTTGCTGGCTGTTGTGTTGTTCTTTTCGGCAGAAGATGCATCGCTGTTTCTGGATTGGCCCAGCTTGGGCATTGTGCTCATAGGCACACTGGCGGCTACGTTTATTAGTTATCCGCTAAGTGAAGTGGTACGAATATTCGGGTTAATAGGCACCGTTTTGCGTAACGAGAAGCTCTATACCCAACACGATATTGATGAACTCGTAAATATTTCACGGCTTTGGATTGCAGGCGATATACGCGCTGTTGAAAATGCGCTTGAAAACGTCTCTAACCCATTTCTAAAAACGGGTGTGCAGTTGGTGATTGATATGACCCCTGAAGAGGAGATTATCGAGCTACTGCAATGGCGTATTTCGCGTATGCGTGCGCGTGAGCATGCTGAGGCTCAATTGTTCCGTGTGATGTCAAGCTACGCACCAGCTTTTGGGATGGTGGGTACGCTAATAGGTTTGGTTAACCTGATGTTCTTGTTGGGTGATGGTGATATGACTGCTATTGGGCAGCAAATGGCCTTGGCGTTGATGACTACTTTTTATGGCGTGCTATTTGCTAACTTACTTTTCAAACCCGTAGCAGTAAAGCTAGAGCGTCGTACTGAGCAGCGCGTGGTGCTGATGAATATGGTGCTGCAAGGTATTTCCTTGATGAGCCAAAAGCGTGGCCCAGCTGTGATGCGTGAAACCCTGAACTCATTTATGGCGCAGTACCAAGATGAGATCAATGATTCTGATATCCGCCATGAATATGCGGAATAACCCTGCGCATTGCACTACTTATTCAGGAGCGACCACATGAGTCAGCAAGGTGATGCGTTAGCCGTTAGTCAATTGACGGCGCGTGCGAAGGCGTTAGAAGCCGAGTTGCAGCAAGCTAGACGTTTGCAGGGGGGGCGAAGCAAAGGGCCACGTAGTACTAAAGATTGGTTGAGTGAAACCGCTAACCCCATCAAAGAAGATGAAGATGCATGGTTTGTGACCTATCTGGACATGATGACCTTGTTGCTAGTGCTGATGCTGGTGATGTTAGCGTTTGCCGGCAACCATAACGGAACAGATGGCAATGGAACGGGTAAGGGCGGTGGTGGCTCCACGCTGAATGTGGCAGGCACGGCGTCTGGTGCGGGGGGCGTAGGGGGTACCGGTGCAGCGGGTAGCGGAGGTGCCTTAACCGGAGACGGCGAGCACAGTGGTAAGCCTGGACGTAGTTTGTCTGACCTAGGCTTAGACGGTTTGGGGGATGATATTGATGTCTTGCTTAATGACCAGTCAGTGAGCTTCCGAATTAATAGCGAAATCTTGTTTCCGTCGGGGCAAGCTGACCTTAGTTTGGCTGGGATGAACGTGTTACGTAAGCTTAGTCATGTACTGAATCAGACGCTTTACCCCATAGCAGTAGAGGGGCATACGGACTCTATTCCTATGCGCGGCTCTCGTTATCCTTCTAACTGGGAGTTATCAGGAGCTAGGGCAGGTAGTGTTGTGCGTTATTTTGAAGCCAATGGTGTTGCGAAAGATAGATTGCGCGCTGTGGGGTACGCCGATACGCGACCTATTGCTGACAACGCCAGCGCTACCGGCAGAGCAAGTAATAGACGTGTTGAGTTGGTGATGGATATACCTGCGGCAGAACAGCCGTAGTTGTAGAGGGAAAAAAAGACGTAGGGCAATTGTGCCCTACGTCTAAAAAGGTGGTGTACTAAAATTCGCATTCGCGCTCTTGAGCAACCACCTTGCCACAACTGGTCAGGTGCAAATCATTATGATAGATCCGCACTGCGATCAATACCTCTGATTTTAAACTTTAAACTGTCTAGATCAAATTGATGGTTGCTACTTATAGACTTTAGTATAAGCCACGTTACCCCAACGGGGACCATGGCAGCAAGCAAAAATGATTCCAGCAAGTAGTCCATCGGAGCACCTGGAGCCGGAAAAACAGCTAAGCCAGCAACCAGTCCGCACAGCGTACTGATGGTTGCCGTCTTACCGGAGATTTTTCGGCTGTAAAGCCCGTAAAACACCGGAAAAGCAGCAGCAGAGCATAGCAGATCAGCTAAAAGGAATAGGTATAAAACACTGTAACCTTGCGCTGACGCAATAAAAACGGGGATCATCAACACGATCACTAACCAACGTGATAGTTGTCTCAAAGTTTGTGCTGGCGTACGCGGACGCAAACGTTGCAAATCTACAGCAATAATGCTGGCGATGGCACTAATTGCGGTATCGGCACTGCTCATAACCAGCGATAAACCCAGTGGTATAAGCACAATAACAAACCATGTTGGCAGTACTGGTGTGATGACATTAAAGAGTGCAACCGAGCTATCGCCACCGGGTGTAAAGGCCATAAATGCTAAGCCAAACAAGCCCATAACGAAAATAAAGGGCGCAACCAGCAAGCCACCTAGCAGAAAACCACGGCGCATAGAGCGGGTGTCTTTGGCAGAATAGACACGCTGCCAGTTACCTTGGTGAAAGAGGCCCGTCAGCAAAATAGCCACAAAAAAGGTTAAACCGGCTTTAATGCCCATCGGGTCGGTGAATGACAGCAATTGTGGTGCGCTTTGTTGCAAAGCGTTGACGGTAGGCGTGATGCCGCCAATAGCTTTCCAACCAAAAGCGACCAAAATAACCAAGGCCGGAACAATGATCAGCATCTGTACCTTGTCGGTAAAAATACTGGCACGTAAGCCGCCGTACGAGGTGTAGATTAAGGTAGAGACCAACACAATCCCAGCGGTTACCCAAAGCGGGATGGGCGCAATCAACTGTACTAGCTTCGCCATGGCGGTGAGCTCTGCTGTCAATGCAATAAATATATAGAACAGCATGATCAACAGCGTTAAGGCATACATGGGTTTGCCGTAGCGGCTCAGTACGAATTCGCTTAGGGTATGCCCCTCGGGAATAAGTTCTCGCATACGCTGCCCAAGGGGGATCATGGCCAAGCGGGGCGACATAGAGCCAATGGCGTAGCCTGTAACGGCAGCCAAACCGCCCCACGTGGCAGCTTGTGCAGGGGAGAAAAGAATCCAAGCCCCCAAAGACGAAGCCAGCAACGTAAGAATGGTGGCCGTAGAGCTTTGGCTATTTCGGGCAACCACGAAATCCTCTAGGCTCTCTCGAGCGTGGCGAGCATAGAGCACGCCAGCTAATGCAAAGACCGCCGCAAAAGCGATCAGCCACCACAAGGTGGCAGTAGATGGTAACAACACGAAAACAGCTTCCTGTAACAGTGACTCTCCAATAAGGAGGGACCGGCAGGCAAGCGAATAGGAGAGGGCACAGAGAGAGTGCGAGATGGTTATCCTTCCCTTCGCCGGCATTACCCGGATCAGGTTCAAAGGGTTACGGTAGGAACCGAATCTCAGCCTGAATAATCAGGCCCCCCTAGGAACAGAAGCTAGCTTAGTAGATGGTGCTTTATTCGTCAAATAACGCTGGTGTGTATTGTGAAAATACTAGTTTGTGCTACTCTTTTAAGTCTTGACGCGGGGTGCTTCGCCAACAGCGACGCTGAGATCATACCCGTATAACCTGAACCAGATAATGCTGGCGTAGGGATGTCTCTAGCTTTAGCCATAAAGCCATAGCCTCCTCGCGCCGTTGTGGAGGCTTTTTTCATGTCTGCAGTTGTTTCTCTTCCCTTGAATCAGCAAGTCGTGCTGGTGACTGGTGGTGCACGTGGTTTGGGCGCGCAGTTGTCTAGAGTCTTCTTAGAGCAAGGTGCCAAAGTGGTGGTGAACTACTTTCAAAGTGCCGAGGCAGCACGTGCTTTGGTAAGCGAGTACCCCGAGACTGCCTTGGCATGGCAAGCAGACGTGTGTGATCTTAAGCAAGTGAAGTCCATGGTGGCAGCTGCTGCGTTGCATTTTGGACAACCGGTAACGACGGTGATTAATAACGCTTTGCCGCAGTTTTCCTTCAATGGTGATGCGCGTCCCCATGCCGATACTATTAGCTGGGCACAGATGCAGCAGCAATTAGAAGGCGTGGTAGCTGGCGCGTTACATAGCGTACAAGCATGTTTGCCCGGCATGGAAAAGCTAGGTTTTGGGCGAGTGGTGAATATTGGCACTAACTTGTTCCAAAACCCTGTTGTTCCCTACCATGATTACACTGCTGCCAAAGCCGCCTTGTTGTCGTTGACCCGTACTTTGGCAAACGATCTAGGGCCTAAAGGCGTGACCGTGAACATGATTTCGGGTGGCTTATTGCGTACTACGGATGCATCAGCAGCCACCCCAGAAGCGGTATTTGATTTGATCGCGGCTAACACACCTTTGCGCCGCGTGACTACACCGCGCGAATTTGCGGAAACTGCGTTGTTCTTTGCGTCGCCGTGGTCCAGCGCGGTAAGCGGGCAGAATCTGATTGTTGATGGCGGGATGGTAAAGAACTAATGAAGCGTCAACTGCATTTAAACCTGTTTATTTATGGGTGTGGACACCATAGAGCAGCATGGCGTCACCCGGACTCAAGCGTGGATCAGTTAGGCGACATACGCTATTACCAGTCATTGGCACAATTGGCCGAGCGCGGTAAGTTCGATGCGATCTTCTTTGCTGATGGGCAATATACCGATAGCGTATCGGATGGCCCACGTTGGTTTGTAGAGCCACTCACCACGTTGTCGGCCTTAGCCGTTGCTACCGAGCGCGTAGGGTTGATTACGACGGTTTCTAGCACCTTTTACACACCATTTCATGCGGCTCGCATGTTGTCGTCTTTAGATCATGTTTCTAAGGGGCGTATAGGTTGGAACGTGGTGACATCCATGTACGATGCCGAGGCAAGAAACCATGGGCATGAGTCTATGCCCGATCACGCGTGGCGCTATGCTCGCGCGGCCGAGTTCATCGAGGTCACCAAACGGTTATGGGATTCCTGGCCCGACGCGGCATTGAAGATCGACAAAGAAGGCGTGTATGCCGATGAGAGCTTAGTGCACCAAATTAAGCACCATGGCGATCATTTCTTGGTTGATGGGCCATTAACCTTGCCACGGTCGCCACAAGGGCACCCTGTGTTGTTCCAAGCAGGGGCATCAGAACAAGGTAGGCATTTAGCTGCTTTAGAGGCCGAAGCCATCTATGCGGTGGCTTACGATCTACCGGCTTCGCAAGCTTACTACCGCGACATTAAAAAACGCGTGAAAGCCGCTGGTAGAACAGTGGATGTACCCATCATGCCCGGGTTGGTTACTTACGTGGCCTCAACACAGGCCGAAGTGTTAGCGAAGCAGCGCGAGCTGGATGTGCTGCTACCAGCCGATGCATCTTTGCGCCAACTCAGTATGTTTGTAGGGCAAGATTGTATGCAGTGGGAGCTAGACGCCCCCGTGCCTGATCTACCACCGCTAGAAAGTTTTACTGGCCCCAAAGGGCGTTATGGCACGATTCTACGCATTATCGAGAAAGAGCAACCTACTGTTCGCCAATTACTGGGCCGTTTAGCGGCTGGGGGCGGGCACTGCACCATGGTGGGTACCCCAGATATGATTGCCGACCAAATGGAGCAGTGGTTCTTAAATGAAGGGGCTGACGGCTTTAATCTGATGCCGCCTGCATTGCCTAGCAGTATTGAAGACTTCATTGAGCATGTAGTACCGATTTTGCAGCAACGCGGACTTTTCCGAAAAGACTACAGCGGTTTCACATTGCGGGATCATTTAGGGTTAAACAGACCGGCAGCCTAGCGGGTTACCAAGTCTAGGGAAAACCCCTAGTTGGCTCGTAGTCATACAGTCCAATCTTATTGAATACTCTTTTTATTCAATGGGTTGGGCTGTTTTTTATGGGTGCTTCATGGCTGGGAAATAGATGATGTATAGCGATATGGGGCGGGTGTCGACGTTGATTTGAGCCGTAAACGCGGCAATAATTTGCCCTTGCAAAATACTAGCACCGCTTTTGCGCAAGCTGCTGCTTACTGTTTTTGCACATAGTGTGGGTCACATTGCGCGTGCTTACCCACCTATTTTGTACGTTTAGCTTACACAGATTGGCGTCTGTGAGGCCTAAACCTTTCTCGTGATGAGTACTGCGTGAAGTACCTACTTCACGCGTAAATAACGACCGTGATTACTTGGGCGTAATCGGGTCGTGAGGATATGTTATGCAGTCTACAAATGTAGCAACTGCTGCCGACTCGTCGGCGGTAGGGGCAGCTCCTACACGTAAATCCCTGACCTTTTTAGAAGGGGTGGCGATGATTGTAGGTACCAACATTGGTGCCGGCGTCTTGTCTATCGCATACGCATCGCGTAAATCAGGTTTTATGCCATTGTTATTCTGGCTGATTTTGGCCGGGTGTTTAACCACCATTACCATGCTGTACGTGGCGGAAACTACTTTGCGTACTAAAGCGCATTTGCAGTTAAGTGGTTTGGCTAAACGCTATGTAGGTAATTTTGGTTCATGGCTAATTTTTGCCTCGGTGTGTGTGAACTCGGTAGGTGCCTTAATTGCCTACATGGATGGCAGTGGTAAGTTGCTGGCATCGCTGTTGGGCATTTCCCCTATGCTGGGTAGTGTGCTGTTCTTCATTCCCGCAGCCGGTGTGTTGTACATGGGCTTAAAAGCCATTGGTAGGGGCGAGAAATACATCAGTATTGGTATGGTGACCATGCTGACTGTACTGATTATCGCTACGGCTTTACATGAGTACACCGATATTGCACGAGCAATGCACGGCGAGTGGAAATACATGATCCCCGTGTTTAACGTGGCGGTGTTCTGCTTCTCGGCTCAGTATATTGTTCCAGAAATGGCACGTGGTTTTACCGATAAACCCGAAAAACTGCCTAAAGCGGTGATGACCGGTATGTTGATTACCTTCATCCTGCTGTCCTTGGTACCGTTTTCTGTGATCACGCTAAATGGTCTGGATAACATCTCTGATGTGGCTACCATTAACTGGGGGCAAGCACTGGGCGAGTGGGCATTTTTCTCGGCTAATATTTTTGCGTTGTGTGCCATGCTGACGTCCTACTGGGGACTAGGTGGTAGTTTCTTCACCAACATTTTTGACAAGTTCAACTTGGGTGAAGAAGACCGTGCGCCTGCTAAGCGTCGTTTTATTGTATTGATGGTTGTGACACTGCCGCCTTTCATCATGGCGTATAGCGGCTTGGTATCGTTTGTGAACGCGCTGTATATCGCTGGTACTTTTAGTGGCGTAGTGCTGTCTATTATGCCTATTTTGATGCTGCGCGGTGCTCGTAAAAAAGGCGATATTACGCCAGCTTGGCAATGTGGTTGGATTACTCATCCCGTTTTGCAAATCAGTATCGTTGTGCTGTACCTATGTAGTGCGGCGTACGCGATTGCATCGTTATTTGGTTACTTGCCTGCAGGTTGGTAAGTAGTCAGCTTGCGCAGAAGCAAAAAACCGCCCTTAGGGGCGGTTTTTTTATAGCGATTAGGTCTGCTTAAGAAGGACTGTAAATGTGACTAATGCCTTGGTAGGCTTCTACGCCCCAAGGACCTAGCTCCCTACCTATGCCACTACGACCATAGCCGCCCCATGAGCCGGCTGCGGGCACAAACTGATGGCTATTAATCCATGTCACACCACTGACCAGTTGTTGGGCAATCGTATGGGCTTGTTGCGCATTGCCTGAAATCACGGTTGCTGCCAAACCAAATTGCTGTTGATTGGCTAGGGTGATGGCATCTGCCGTATCACTAAACTCTTGCACGCATAACACAGGGCCAAAGATCTCTTTTTGCCATAGCTCGTGGTCACTAGGTACATCCAAAAAGATACTGGGACGCACAAAATAACCGTTAGCTGG
This sequence comes from Paenalcaligenes sp., assembly GCA_052103955.1. GTDB lineage: Bacteria > Pseudomonadota > Gammaproteobacteria > Burkholderiales > Burkholderiaceae_B > Paenalcaligenes. The sequence goes on from JBQELO010000027.1 coordinate 15,978, forward strand.
CAATGTGATCTGCACGGGCTCTAGTAGGTCTACCAAACCGTCTTGTTTGGCCTGCTGTTGAAACGCCTGCACGTTTTTTTGCTGTGTAGCACTAATCAGTGGCGCAAGGCTGGTACGGGCTTCGGCAGGGTCACCAGCGATGACGCCTTTGGCGCGTATTTTCAGCGTTGCATACAAGGCTGGGGCGATGCGTTGATGCACTAGCAGCCTAGAGGTGGCCGAGCACATCTGTCCGCTATTGGTGAAAATACCGCTCCAAATCCACTCGCAGGCGCTCTCTATGTCGCTGTCTTCCATCACGATAATGGGCGACTTACCACCTAGTTCTAATGATACTGGGCGTGTACCTTGTGCCGCAGCACGCATTACCTGTTCACCTACCGCATTACTACCGGTGAACGATATTTTGTTGACTAAGGGGTGCGAGCAGAGCGGAGCGCCTACGTTAATACCGTCACCGTGAACCATATTCAGCACTCCAGTAGGCAAACCTGCGGCTAAGGCGCAGGCAGCAAGGTGCTGTTCTGGTAAAGGGATGAGCTCCGAAGGTTTCCACACAATCGTGCAGCCTGCCGCTAGGGCGGGAGCAATCTTCCATGCGGCAGTCACCAAAGGAAAATTCCACGGCGTAATCATAGCCACCACACCTAAGGGGCGGCGGTAGCAACGCGCCTCAACGCCAGGCGATTGTATGTCGCGCACTTGGCCTTGCTGGGCATCCAAGGTGTTGGCGAGTTCGGCATAATACCTAAAGCAGGCAACGGCGTCTTCCACGTCTAGCTGGGCTTCGCTTACTAGCTTGCCTGAAAAACGTACGCTGTCGGCGATCAGAATCTCTGCACGTGATGCCAGTTCAGTAGCGATAGCCAGTAAGTACTGGCCGCGTTGTGCAGCGCTTAAAGCACGCCATGCTGGAAAAGCTGCCGCTGCAGCGTGAACGGCGTGGTCCACATCAGCGACGCTGCCACGCGTAAGTTCAGCCTGTAGCGCACCAGTTGCGGGTGAGTACAGGCTTTGCGTATGCGGCGACTGGCTTGGTACCCATTGGTTTTCAATGAAATGTTGTGTCAGTGTCAGCATAATCAGTTAGAGGCTTTGTGCCCAAGCGTGTGCGTCAATTTCAATAATCAATGGTGCCGTTTGCATCCAGCCTTGCAGTTGTTGGCCAAGCTCTGCAGGGTTGTGTACCCGTTGGTAAGCTGCACGTACACTGTGGCTCAAGGCGGCGAAATCAGGCGGTGGAACGTTAACCCCAATTCTGGCTACCGAGGCCTTATCCATGGCACGTCGAATTTCATCGTAGCCGGTGTTATTCCAAATCAGCACCACAATATTCAGTTGCTCATCCACCATGGTGGAGAGCTCTGCCACGGTGAACATAATGCCGCCATCTCCCATCAAGGCTACAACAGGGCTGTGTGGGCGTCCTAGCTTGGCACCTAGTGCCGCAGGCAAGGCGTAACCCAACGTGCCATAACCCGTGGACGCATTAAAGTAGTGGCGCGCTTTGGGAAGGCTAACAATATGGTTGCCGGCATAAACGGTAGCGGTAGAGTCACCTACCAATGTGGCATGGGGGAGATGTGTTTCTAAAGCCGTATAGAGCGGGTAGAAAGGGCTAAAAGCAGGGTCACGTTCTAGCGCCAGCTCAGCGCGTAGTTGTGCCACCGTGTGGGCGCCGTTATGGGGTAGGGTGTTAGGGAAGTGTACAAGTAAGGCACGCGCAAACTCCCCTGCATCAGACACCAGAGCAAGGTGAGGGCGTTGATTGCCCACTAACTGTGCGGCATCAATGTCTACACGTAGTAGCTTGCCTTGCAGTCTGAAACCATCATCAAACACCACATCGTAGTCGGTTTCACCCAGTTCGGTGCCCAAGGCTAGAATTACATCGGCTTGTGCCGCATATGTGCGTACGGCCGTAAAAGCGGCATTCGCCCCAATATCCAGCGGGTGAGATTGGCCTATGCTACCTGGCAAAATGCCTTTGGCATTAATGGTGGTGATGACGGGGGCGTTAAGCGTTTCGGCTAAACGTAACACCGCATCGGCATTAGCGGCACAACCCCCACCCACTAATACTAGTGGCCGTTTGGCCTCTAACAGTAATGTGGCACATTCAGCGACGGCTTGTGGGTGTGCGCCTGCCGGGTAAAAGCGAGGTAGCGGCAGTAGCGGCGTATCTATAGTGGCTGTGAGCAAATCTATAGGGATTTCTATGTGCACGGGGCCAGGGCGGCCCGAGTTAAAAATCGCCATAGCACGTTCTAGCGCCTGAGGCAGTTGCAGAGGGTCAAGTATGGTTTGGCTAAAGCGTGCCACTTGGCTGACTAAGGCTTGTTGCGAGTGCAGTTCATGCAAACGACCTTGTTGGCTACCTAAGGTGTCACGCCTCCCCACGCTGGAAATGACCAGCATGGGGATGGAGTCGGCCAAAGCTTGCCCCATGGCAGTCAGGATGTTGCTCATACCGGGACCGGTGATGATAAAACACACCCCCGGTTTACCGGTGGTACGAGCGTAGCCGTCAGCCATAAAACCAGCGCCTTGTTCATGTCGGGGGGTAATGTGCCGTATACGGCTTTGCTCTAGCCCTCGGTAGAGTTCAATAGTGTGCACGCCAGGTATACCAAACACCTGTTCTACACCCCAGTGCTCTAATTGTTGAATAAGGTATGCGCTACAGCTATACATGGGTATTACTCTCCAGATACAGGGCTAGGAATAGAGGTGTTACGTGAGCGAGGGTTAGGGTCACTCAAACTAAAAACGATAAAGGTGAGTAGCCCAATCGTCAAACTGAAGTAAATAGGTGTGTTGGCAAGAAGGCCATCTTTAATCATGAAAACTGATGCTGTAATTGCCCCTGTTGCCATGCTGACAATAGCGCCACGTGTGGAGGCACGTTTCCAGAAAATACCGCCAATCAGTGGGATTAACATGCCACCGACTAAAAGGTTGTAGGCCATGGTGAGAGCACTGATTACGTCGCCAATAGTGGGGGCGATGGCTAGCATCAACAAGCCGAACAACAGTGTAAACACACGGTTTAAGGTAACGGAGTCGCTTTCACGGTATTTTTTACCGCGCACTAAGGGCCAAAGGTCTTGGGCGACGGTAGTAGAGGCAGCTAATAAGCCTGCGCTAGCCGTAGACATTAATGCAGCCAAACTGGCGGCAATCACTAAGCCACGTAACCCCACGGGCAATACTTCGTTGATCATGGCGGCAAAGGCCGTGTCAGGCGCATCTAATTCGGGTAGTACCAGTTTGGCGGCCATACCAATCATGGCCATCGCTATGCCGTAAAGTATGCAGTACAGGCCGCTTAGCACACCAGCGCGCTTAGCCACTTTTTCACCTTTGGCGGTAAACACACGCTGCCAGATATCCTGACCAATAAACACGCCTAAAAAGTAAATCAGGAAGTAGGTAAGAATGGTGTCGTAACCAATATTGCTCAACGAGAAGAAAGCGTCAGGCAACTGCTGAGTCATGGTTTCCCAGCCACCGGCGTTATACACGGAGGCGGGTAGCAAAATGAACACTAAGCCTATGGTCATGATGATGAACTGAATCATGTCCGTTAAGGTAAGTGACCACATGCCGCCTATGGTGGCGTACACCACGACTAAACCACCGCCCAAGATAATGCCGGTGATAAAAGGCAGATCAAAAATCACGGCCAAGATAGTGCCGGTTGCAATCGTAGACGTTACGCCAATCATCAAAGCGTAGATCAGCATAATTACGGCACTGGCATTACGGGTCGCTGGGCTGTAGTAGCGTTCTAGTACTTGGGTTACGGTGTAGACGCGTAGACGCAGCAAGGGTTTAGCCAGTACTAGGCTTAACCCCATAATGCCCAGACCCAGCGTGGCACAGAGCCATAGCCCTGAAATCCCATACAAATAGCCTAAGCGTACTGAGCCTATGGTGGCGGCTCCTCCTAATACTGTAGCCGCCATGGTGCCGGTGTAAAACACCGGTCCTAAGTTTCTACCAGCGACCAGAAAGTCATCTTTGTTTCGAATGCGGCGCATGCCTATCCAACCAAAAGACAGGATAACGAGCGCATAAAGTATGACTACACCTAAATCAATACTGATTTCCATGGTTGTCTCCTTGTTATAGCTTTAGTGATGTAGGAGTGAGCGTTACTTGGTGGCGTAGCGCACACCGGGGAATACACACAGCATTTCGTAGGCGATATTGGCGCCTAGTAAGGCCGTGGTCCCGCTTTGGTCATAAGGGGGGCTCACCTCTACAACGTCGGCACCGATGATGTTGACGCCACGCATACCGCGTACGATTTCTAATGCTTGGGGTACAGTTAAGCCGCCAATTTCAGGGGTGCCTGTACCGGGGGCGTAGGCGGGGTCAATACCATCAATATCAAACGAGAAATAGACTGGGCCGTCACCTAGACGCTCGCGCACTTCAGCCATGATGGGGTCTAAGCTGCGGTGCCAGCATTCGTGAGCTTGGTAAATGGTGAAGCCTTGTTGGGTACACCAATCAAAGTCTTCGGCAGCGTAGCCCGTGCCACGTAAGCCAATTTGTACAACGCGGTCGCAATCCAGCAGGCCCTCTTCGGCGGCGCGTCTAAAGGGGGTGCCATGGGCGATTTTTTCACCATTCATGGTGTCGTTAACGTCGGCATGCGCATCAATATGTACCAAGCCTACTTTGCCGTATTTCTTCTTAATGGCACGTAAGATAGGTAATGTCATGGTGTGATCGCCGCCCAAGGCAATCAGCTTACAGCCCGAGTCAATCAGTTTGCTGTAGCCTTCTTCAATTAAGCGTACAGAGTCTTTTAGGTCATAAGGGTTGATGGCAATATCGCCCACATCGGCCACCTGCAAACTATCGAAGGGGGCGGCACGCGTTGCCATGTTATAGGGGCGCAGCAACGAGGACTCAAAACGAATAGCCTTAGCACCAAAGCGCGTACCAGAACGGTTAGAGGTACCAATGTCTAAAGGAATGCCAGTGAATGCGACATCCAAACCTTCGGTGTTTTGCACATAAGGTAAACGCATCATGGTGGCAATGCCGCCTGCACGTGGCATGTCGTTACCGCTAAGAGGTTGATTGAAACTTGTCATGGTGGCTCTCAAAATAAAACAAATGGGATGGCTATGAGAGTAAATCGTCCTAAGGGGGACTACCATGAGCAGCTGTGAATTGATACATTGATAGATATCAATGTAATGAATATCATATTAGGGTTTTTACTATGCTAGTCAATGTAAGGGACTTGGACTTACGACTGATTCGCGTGTTTTTGGCGATTGTGGATGCCAATGGCATATCAGCGGCGCAAGAGCGCTTGGGGGTGAGCCAATCTACCATCAGCACGCAGTTGGCCACCCTAGAGGTGCGCTTAGGCTTTAAGTTGTGTGAACGAGGGCGCACGGGCTTTAGGCTAACGGCCAAGGGGGAGCGTTTTGTGAATTTGGCGCGCCGGCTGTTATCAAACCTAAGTGAGTTTGCGTTTGAAACGCAGCATTTAGAAAAGAAGTTGATTGGGCAGTTGAACGTAGGGCTAATTGGGCATTTATCGCGTAGCGACAGCTGGCGATTAAGCCAAGTGGTGGCGCGCTTTAGAAAACGCGACGAGGCGGTACGATTGAACTTCTACATCCACTCGCCCGACCAGCAAGAAGAAATGCTGCTATATGGTAGGCTGCACCTGGCTATTGGCTATTTTCTACGACGTACCCAAAACTTGCGTTACACCACATTATTGACCGAGAAACAGGTGGCGTACTGTGGGCATGGGCATCCCTTGTTTGAGCAAGCGGGCAGGGTAGATGTGGAAGACGCCATTAATTATTCATGGGTAAGCCGTGGCTATACGCCACCTAAAGCACACTTACAGGTACCACAACAAAACATCAGGGCTACGGCTAACAATATGGAAGCAGTGGCCATACTGGTGATGTCTGGCGAGCATTTAGGCTATTTGCCCCAAGAGGTAGGGGAGGAATACGTGCAGCAGGGGGTAATGCGTGCTTTAAACCCCTCTAAAATGCATTATGACGTTACCTTGCATACGGTCGTAAATAGAGTGACCGAGCACGACGACGAAGCACTGCAAGCGTTTCAGCAAGATTTAAAAGCGGTATTTAGTCAGCGCCACGAGGAACCTGCTTTTTTATGACGCGAATGAAGGCACTGCGTCACCAACGTCACGCAGTGCAGAGGCAGTGATTAGTAGGTTTTGTAGGGCAAAAACTTACCGCTCATGATGATCTTCACACGGTCGCCATTGGGGTCGGGCTGACGGGATAGATCCATATTGAAGTCGATGGCGCTCATGATGCCATCGCCGAACTCTTCGTGTATCAGTTCTTTAAAGGTAGTGCCGTATACATTGATTAGCTCGTAAAAGCGGTAAATCAACGGGTCTGTGGGCACAGAGGTAGGCAGCGAGCCTTTGTAAGGAACCACTTGCAGCAGTTCTACTGCTTCATCGGGTAGCTCTAACGCTGCAACCACGGCCTGAGCTTGCTTTTCCGTTAAGGTCATTTGCCCCAATAACGCGGCAGTAGACCATTCTTTGCTATGACCGATAATGTCTGCAAGCTGTTGCCAACTGAGTTTGTGGCGACGTTTAGCAAGCAGGATTTCTTGGGTTAGCTCTTGGTGATTCATGGTGAAGCTCCTCTAGTAAAAGCAGTTCAGACTGTACTGTTGAGTATAGGCAAAAAGCCCTAGAGAAAGAAGCCGCCATCCTAACTAGCTAAAAGGAACTAGGATGGCGAAGCAGTGAAAGTCATCGTGCAATGGCTTGGCAGCCTGGGCCTACTAGGCGGCTGCGTCCCCCTGATTGCGGTACCACCTGAATTTGCGTGCTTATGCGTTCTTTGAGCACGGAAACGTGGGAAATAATGCCGATAAGCTTGCCATGCTGCTGCAGTTCAGACAGCGTTTCCAATGCCACATCCAGTGCTTCTTCATCCAAGGTACCAAAACCTTCGTCTAAGAATAGCGAGTCCACCCGTATACGATGGCTAGCCATGTTGGATAAGCCCAGCGCGAGTGACAAGCTCACAATAAAACTTTCGCCACCTGACAGGTTTTTGGTAGAGCGCACCTCACCGGCTTGGTCGTTATCAATCACATTCAGTTCTAAGGGCTGTTGCAGATCGCGTATGAGCACATAGCGGCTACTCATTTTCTGTAGCTGCTCATTGGCATGCGCCACCATGATTTCAAAGGTAAGCCCTTGGGCAAAATTACGGTATTTTTTACCGTCGGCAGAACCTATAAGGTCGTGCAGCATGGTCCAGTGTTCGCAGCGTTGCTGTTGCGCGCGTATTTGCTCTAGCTGTGCGGCTTGTTGCTGTAAGTTTTGCTGATGCGTGTCTAACCTATTGCTGAGAGCACCTAGTGTTTGCTGCAGCTGTTGCAGTTGGCTTTGTAGGTGGTCTTGTTGCGCTTGCAAGGTGACCGTGGTTTCGCTGGTGAGCGCGCGCTGGTTCTCGTGTTCTAGCAACTGCTGTTTATCGTGCAGCAAGCTGTGCAGCGAGGCGCTATCGCGTTCTAACGCGAGCGCCTCTTGCTCTAAGCGTAACCGTTCTGGTTCGGGTAGCAACGCCTCTAAAAAGTGTGCTTCATCGCGCAGATTATGGCTCTGGCAGCGCTCTGCAAACTCAAGCGTTTGTTGGTTGATCAGGGGGGTTAAGGCTTGGCTGCGCGCAGTAAGCTCGCTGATACGTTGCTGCTGGTTTTGCTCGTTTTGGCTGGCGAGCTGCCATTGCTGCTGGCGTGTGTCTTGCTCGGTTTGTGCAGCGAGCAGGTGTTGGGCAAGCGTGCGTTCTACGTCATCGGGTTGTTGCTCAGCAAATAACTCGTGGCGTTGGGCTAGCAGCGCTTGCAATGCTGCATTTTGTGCTTCTAGGTGTGCTTGGAGCTTTTTCAGACTTTGTTCTTGTGCGGCGATGTGTTTGGCATTTTCAGCTTGCTGTATATCTGCACTATGTAGCGACTGGACTAGCTCTTGCAGGTGTTGAGCACGCTGAAGTCGTCGCTCGCGGCGTTGGCGTAAGTGTTCATAGCAATCCGTTAAGCTGTCCGCGTCTGGTTGCAAAGTACTAATGCCGTAGGGGGCGAGTTCAGCCTGTAAATTGTGCAGCATGCGCTGTTGCTCTGTGGCTAGAGTTTCTAGCTGTGCAGCCGCTTCATCAGCACGGGTGATAGCGTGTTGTAGCGCTTGTTGTGCCAGTTCATGTGCATGGCTGTGGTGTCGCTGCTCAGTAGCGGCTTGCTCGTGTTGGGTTTGTAGCTCAAGTATCTGCGCCTGTTTGTGGTCAAGCGCAGCCAATTTTTCAGTCAGTGAGGTAAGCGCTTGCGTGTGCTCGTGTTGCAGTGCTTGAAACGTCTCTATCTTCAGTTCGGGCATGTTTTCAAGCCCTAAGCCTTGCACTAGCACTGTAAGCTGCTCTATACCTTCTTGCTGTTGGCTTGCTGTGTAGGCGACTTGTTGTTCGGTATAACGTACTTTTTCGTGTAGCTCGGCCGTGCGTATACGCTGCTCTGTATGCTGCTGATGCAGTTCGCGTACACGCTGTTCAGTCTGTGTGGAGGCTGTAGACAGCGCATCATCGGCGTCGGGCACGTGCTGGGCGTAGGGGTGCTCTGTGGCACCACATAAGGGGCAAGGGTCGCCATCATGAAGTTCTGCTCTGGCGGCTTCTAAAGACCGTAGCTGTAGTTGTAGTTGCTGCTGTTTGCGTTGCAGCGCAAGGTGCTGCTCTTGTTCGGTGACGTGTTGCTCTAGCTGAGTTTGACGTGTAATTGAGAGCTCTAGCGCCTGTTGATGTTGGGCACCTTCTTGCTGCAACTGTGCCAAGCGCTGCGTGATGGCTTGCTGTGTGTTTAGCCCTTGTAAAACGCTTAGGTATGCTTGTTGCTGTGCTTTACTAGTAGCTAGGGCTTGTTGCCAATAGCTGCTGCTTTGGCCAGCTAAGTGCTGTTGTAGCGCTGTTTGCTGAGCATGTAGTTGCTGCGCTGTGTGTGCTAAACGCTCCTGCGAACGTACGCAGGCTTCTTGATGGGTAGTGACGGCCGATTGACGGCTATGGCGCAGTGCTAGGGCTGTCTCTTGATTCTTTTGGGCGTCTACGAGTGCGGTTTGTTTAGAGGCTAGGGCAGAGAATCGACTTTTAAGGCCAGCCAGTTCACTGACCAGAAGCTCATCATGCTGGCTTTGTGTTTGTTCTGCCTGCAATTGCTCAAGGCTGTGCTGTTGTGTGGCTTTGGTCGCGTATAGCTCTTTTTGAGTAGCCAGTGATAACTGATGCTGGCGCTGTTGCTCAGATAGTGCCTCGTGGTCGCGTTGCAGCGTTTGGCGGCGTTCGCTTAACTGCGTATCGAGTTCGCGTACACGTCGTAGTGTAGGTAGGGCATCGTGCTGGGCTGTATGCGCCTGAGCGTATTGCTGCTTTGCCGTTTGAAAGGCTGCGGCGCTTTGTGCTACGTGTGTTTGTAACGCAGGCAACTGCTGTTGGCGTTGCTGTAGGTCCAGTGTCAGGGTCTGCAGTTGCTCACGTTGGGTAGATAATGCTGTGTAGGCTGCATGCAGGCTAAGCGCACGTTGTGCCAACTGTAGGCGTTGCTGTTGGGGGGCGAAATCAGTACGGCGTTGTTCTAGCTGTTGTTGGCGTTCGCCCAAGAGAATCAGGTCAGCTTGTAGGCTTTCTATGCGCACTCGCCATTGCAGTTGCTGTTGGGCAGTAGAAAGCTGGCCTTGTACGGCAGTGCTTTGTTCTTGAGCCAACGCATGTTGTTGCTTAAGTTCGGTTTCTTCTTGTTCGCTTAACAGTTGCAGGCCAGATAAGCTGCTTTGTAAGTGATCCAACTCACGCAGCGCCTGGCTGCGCGTTTCGTGCACACGCATCGAAATTTGGCTGTAGATCTCTGTACCGGTAATTTGTTCCAGAATGGGCGCGCGCTCATCCGCAGGCGCTTGCAGAAAGGCCGCAAACTGGCCTTGTGCCAACATCATCGAACGCGTAAAACGTTCGAAATCCATCCCCGATAATTTCTCTACCTGTTCAGTGACGTCGCGCAGTTTAGACGCCAGAATGGCGCCGGTTTGCGCATTGGCAATCTCATGCTTGGGGGCTTGCAGCTCACCATCAGGCTGACGACGCGATCGGTGTTGGCTCCAGTGACATCTAAAGACCCCTTGCGTACATTCAAAGGTGACTTCAGCAAAGCATTCGCCGGTTTGGCGTGACAGTATTTCATTGCTACTTTTGCTGAGCTTCCCTAAACGGGGCGTTTGACCATACAGGGCCAAACAGATGGCATCTAACAAGGTGGTTTTGCCGGCTCCAGTAGGTCCGGTAATCGCAAAAATACCGCTGTTCTCAAAGGCTGGATCAGTAAGGTCTACACGCCACTCGCCTACCAGAGAGTTCAAATTTTGAAAATGAATAGTCAGAATTCGCATAGTAGGCCTTACACGCTGTGGTTATCGCTTTCGTCTAGCGACTGCACAATATGCTGGTAGTGCTCGCGCAGTATAGGGCGTTGCTCTTCAGGGATATCGTGCGCAGTTAAACAGCGTTCAAACACTTCGTTTGTGCTCATTTCTTCTAATGTTTCGGTTTGGTGGGTACGCTGCAGCAGACGTTCAATGACGCGTTGGTTTTGTACACGCAGTACATCAATGGCGGTGTCGTGAATGCAGTCATCAATACGTTCGCGTAAATTGCCAATCAACTCCTCGCCGTCATAAATAATTTCCACCCATACCGATTCGGTGGAGGCAGAGATCTGTTGTAGTGTGGACTGTATATGCGGCCAGTCCCCGCGTACGGACACTAATTTCTGAAACACGGGGATAGGCAGTAAAGATAACTCTATTCGCTGATGCTGCAAACGTAGCAAGCACACCGATTTTTGTTGAGCGGCTTCCCCAAAACCCATAGGCAAGGGCGAGCCACTGTAACGAATGCGCGGATCTTGCGCGACCATTTGTGGCACGTGCAAATGCCCTAAAGCCACATAGCTAAACACCGAAGAAAATGCCGAGGCAGGCACACGGTTTAGTGAGCCTACATACAGCTCACGCACGCCATCACCATCTATGGTCTGGCCGCCTGTCGCAAACAAGTGGCCGGTAGCAATAATGGGAGGATTCGAAGCATGCTGTGCTTGAACTTTTTCCGCCTGTGCGGCGATAGCCTGATAATGCGCATGGATGTTCTGCAATAGCTGCTGGTTTTTTTCGTCAGGGCTTTCACCTGCTTGGGTAGTGCGTATGTCTTTATCGCGCAGATAAGGCACGGCACAGACAATGAGCTCGGCGTGTTGGTGTTCATCATATAACACCAAAATATCATCTTCTATCGTAGCGCTAGGGCTACCCACCACATGAATCCGCATTGCTTTGAGCAGCGATTTAGGCGCTTCAAGAAAGGAGGGGGAGTCATGATTCCCAGCAATAATCACCACATGACGGCAAGGCGACTGAGCCACTTGTTGTAGAAAATGGTAGTACAGCTCCTGGGCTTTATTACTAGGTGTGGTGGTATCAAAAACATCCCCGGCAATCAGCAGCACATCTATATGGTGTTCATGTAGTTGTGTGAGTAACCAGCTTAGAAAATCCTCAAACTCTTGATAACGTTTCTTGCCATACAAGGATCGCCCCAAGTGCCAATCGGAGGTATGCAGGATGTTAAGAGGGGTAGAGGTCATAAGCGGGGTATCAGAAAGGGAACTGCGGGGAAGTAGCTATGGTAACAAGAGGGCGGGGAAAGTGTAGTCCAGCTAGAAGTACAATAGTATTCCAAATCCACATCACGGCCATTGCACCAAGACTTTACAAGGAATGCTATGAAAACTATTGGGTTGAAAATGGGGCAGAAGCGGTTATTCTTGGGTGTACGGAAATATCATTATTAATAGGACCGCAGCACGTAGACATTCCGTTGTTTGATACCACGCAATTACATGAAGAACATGCAGCAGATTGGATGCTGCGCTGATGACACTGCAAAGCGGTAATTCTTGCCTTAAAGGCAGCAGGGACAGAAGGCTTAGGTTCAGGAGATGGCATGTTAGTGACTATTTGCAGATACAGTTTCCCCTACGAAGCTCACGTTGCGCGAGCACTATTAGAGTCTGAAGGTATTCCAGTTTTTTTGGCCGACGAACATACCATTAACATGCAGTGGTTGTATTCAAATGCGTTGGGAGGGGTACGCTTACAGGTACCAGAAGCGTTTGTTGAGAAGGCGGTAGAGTTGCTACAAGAGCCACCTAGCTCTGGGGGCGATGATGAGGACAGCACACCTTAAGAAGTAGGGGCATCACATTGCTATTGTGGCTATGTTCCAGCTATATGCTAATGGTTTGGTTGGTTATATAGCCATTAGCTTTAAATGGTTTGGTTGTAGCAGGTCTTTACCTAGAATGAGTTCAACAATGTTTGTTTTCTGACAGCAGAAAACAGCGCCAAGTACACATAAACATGGTGTGTTGAATGCGACTCTTTCTACAGCATAAAGCAGTGTGGCAGCGTAAGTTGATCGCCTTTTTGAAGTGGGCTAAAAGCGTGAACTTACCGCATGATTAATCACATAAACATGGCACTGGTGATGCGCCACCAGTGCCATAAACTTCTTAATGCACGGCGCGAGCTATGCCCTGCACTTGATCGATGGTGACAGCAGAGGCTTGGCCACCCCATTCAGCACGCATCCAGGTAGACAAATCAGCAATCTCTTTGTCGCTGAGTTCATGGGAAAACGGTGGCATGGCGTACATGCGTTGGTTGCCCGTGAAGGTCTGCGTGGGAATACCGTTTA
>JBQELO010000028.1:0-28199 GCA_052103955.1 Paenalcaligenes sp.
TGAAAGCCGAAAATATTTACTACATCGGCGATCTGATCCAGCGTACCGAAAACGAACTGCTCAAGACACCAAACCTGGGCCGCAAATCTTTGAACGAAATCAAAGAAGTGTTGGCTTCCCGTGGTTTGACCTTGGGTATGAAACTGGAAAACTGGCCTCCTCTAGGGCTAGAGCGTCCATAAATAGTTGTAACTGGGGCTTTAGCGGCGTATAAAAACGTGCTAAAGTCCCATGTCTCAGTTGGCCCGCAGCAATACCGATAGAAGAGCCAACGCAGATGAAATCCTTTCATCTGATTTAAGATTTATTTTTTAGGAAGAAATATCATGCGTCATCGTCATGGTTTACGTAAGCTGAATCGTACCAGCAGCCACCGTTTGGCTATGTTCCGCAACATGTCCGTTTCTTTGATTACTCACGAAGCAATCAAAACAACTTTGCCTAAAGCTAAAGAGCTGCGTCGTGTATTCGAGCCTCTGATCACTTTGGCTAAAGAAGACAGCGTTGCTAACCGTCGTTTGGCTTTTGCACGTCTGCGCGATCGTGACGCTGTGACCAAACTGTTCAACGACTTGGGCCCACGCTTCCAAGCTCGTAACGGCGGCTACACACGTGTGCTGAAAATGGGCTTCCGCCAAGGCGATAACGCTCCCATGGCTTTCATGGAATTGGTTGACCGTCCAGAAGTAGCTGAAGAAGCTGCTGCAGAATAATACGGCTCGCAAGTATTAGAAAAAACGGACCTATATTTAGGTCCGTTTTTTTATGCCTGAAACATGTTGATCGGCATCGTAATTAAGCTTCAGGCCTAGTGTTAGGTACTTCTCTGTGCGTAGGCTGTGATGTATAAGCTCGCTCAAATCACCACACTGCTGACCTAAGAGCTTTTGGATGCGAGTAGTGGCAGGTACTATACGTAAAACGGTTTGATAAGACTCAGTAGGTAATGAAATGACTGTGTTGACGTGCGATGCCCTGTCGTCGCTTAGCCCTGATGCGGTGGTGTTGGTGCTCAGTAATGCACCTGATGAATTACTGGCAAAACGCATTGCACATTATGTGGTTGAAGAAGGTTTAGTCGCCTGTGCGAACCTTGGCGCTGCTTCGCTGTCTATGTATATGTGGCAGGGTGAGCTACAAGGGGAGACAGAGGTGCCGTTACAGTTTAAAACAACGGCTCGCCGCGTAGAGGCGTTGATTCAACGTCTTGTTTCCCTGCACCCTTACGAGGTGCCAGAAGTAATTGTGGTGCCAGTAGTGGCGGGGCTAGGCAGTTACATCAAGTGGGTTCAAGATGAAACAGCAGCACCTCCTGTGTTGAAAGAATCATAATTGAGAGTGACACATGCAGCGTGTAGCGGCAAAAACAGCGAATGAAAGTAGCAGGTTAAGTGCTGTAGTAGGGTGGTTATTACTACTGATCGTAGGTTGGGCATTGATGATGCAGCCTGCGCTAGCAGAGGAAGATTACCTAGATCCTGAAGATGCCTTCCAGTTCAGTGCTGCTATGCACAGCCCTACTGAGCTGGATATTCACTTTGTGATTGCCCCTGAGTACTACATGTATAGGGATCGTTTCGTGTTTGAGGCTATGCCTAGCAGTGATTGGTTGGGCGAGCCAGCGTACCCACCTGCGGCCATTGTGTACGACCCTACCTTTGAAAAAGACATGGCGATTTATCGCCGCGAAGTCACGCTTCGTGTGCCGATTAACGAAGGCTCCATGCTGCCGTTACAGGTAGAAATTACTAGTCAGGGCTGTGCGGATGCCGGTTTATGTTACTCACCCAGCACGCATGAGTTAACGCTTACTGCCACAAACGATGGCTATAAGCTTAGTGGTGAGGGCGTAGTGAAAAGTGTGCCAGCACCATTAACCGAGGTGGTGTCGGATAAGGCTGTGCCCGCTAAAGCGGCAGCATCCTCGTCATCATCGGCCAACAGCTTGCTGGATTTGTCAGATACGGGCTTAGCTGCTTATTTACTGGATGCGTCGTGGTGGAAAATCATGCTGTTGGCCTTTGGGCTGGGCATGTTGTTGTCCTTTACGCCATGCGTGCTACCGATGGTGCCTATTTTGTTGGGCATTATTGCAGGGCAGGGTACACCGATTAAAAGTGTGTCTCGCAAACGTGGCTTGGGGTTGGCGGCTATCTATGTGCTGGGCGTGTCGCTGGTGTATACGGCGCTAGGCGTTGTCGCTGGTTTGCTAGGGGCGAGTTTGGCGGTTTGGCTGCAGAACCCATGGATTCTAAGTACCTTTGCTGTGCTGTTGTTTGTGTTGGCACTGTCTATGTTTGACGTGTATCAGTTGCAAGTACCTTCGGGTATGCAGTCACGTTTGCAAGGGGTGCTAAGCCGCATTCCCGGTGGTCGGTATAGTGGTGTGTTCTTGATGGGTATGCTGTCGGCCTTGATTGTAGGCCCCTGCGTGGCAGCGCCTTTAGCGGGTGTGCTGCTGTTTATTTCGCAGACAGGCAACATCATGATTGGTGCGATGGCCCTGTTTGCCATGGCGTGGGGCTCTGGCGTGCTGTTGCTGTTAGTCGGCGCAACGTCTGGGGTGTTAATGCCTAAAGCTGGTGCGTGGATGAACACCGTGAAGCAGATTTTTGGTTGGTTGCTGATTGCTACGGCGTTGTGGATGCTGACTTCTGTATTACCTACGGTGTGGTTTATGCTGGGCTGGGCTGTGCTGGCAGCGTGGCTGGGTTTGCTGCTGGGCGTAGGGCGTACGCACGAGGTAGGTACCTCTGCAGGAAAATTGTTCTTAAAAGCGCTGGGTTGGTTGTCTATGTGCTGGGCAATCTTCATTCTGGTAAGCGTAGCCAGCGGTGGGCGCAGCGTGATGGAGCCGCTAAAGCATTGGCAAGGAAGTGGCAGCGTTATGGGTGTGGGTAGTGCGGTGACGGCGCCCGCATTCCAGAAAGTAGAGACTATTGCTGAACTGGAAGAAAAGCTGGCGAATAGTGGTGGTAGAACGGTGATGCTAGATTTCTATGCAGACTGGTGTGTGTCGTGCATAGAGATGGAGAAATTCACCTTCAGCGACCCTGCCGTTGCTGCCAAAATGAATTCTATGTTGCTGTTGCAGGCCGATGTGACGGCGAACACGCCAGAGCACCGCGCCTTGCTTAAGCGCTTTAATTTGTTTGGACCACCTGGGATTATTTTGTTTGATGCCCAAGGCCGTGAATTGAACGATGCACGTGTGGTTGGCTTTATGCCAGCAGATAAGTTTTTGCGGGTGTTGAACGCTACGAACTAGTTGTGCTATCTATCGTAGATGCAAACAGGCCATGCAACTGCATGGCCTGTTTGCGTTGGGCACAGCAATTTATTTTTGCAGGGTCTGGTAAATGGACTCAATAACTTCTGGTCCAATGCGTGATGCCATTTGTTCGTGCACAGGGCGCAAAGCGGTTACCCATTCACTACGCTCTTCAGGGCTTAGTTCATAAATGGTGGTGTGACCTGCAGCGCGTATGGCAGCTAGTGCGTCGTCGTTCTCGATTTGAGAGATTTCGTTGGCATAGGTAGTAGCATCAGCCATGGCACGCTCTAGTGGCTCACGCAAAGTAGGGTCAAGGTCGTCCCAGAACTTCTTGTTCACAATAACCGCGTAGCCAATATAACCGTGGTCAGATAAGGTGGCATGTTTCTGTACTTCGTGCATTTTTTGTGTGTACAGGTTAGACGGCGTATTTTCGGTGCCATCCACCACGCCCGTTTGCAGTGCTTGGTAAGACTCAGAGAAAGCCATCACCTGAGGAATAGCTTCTAGGGCCTGCATTTGTGCTTCCAGTACCTTGGAGGACTGAATACGCATTTTTAAACCAAGAAAATCATCAGGAGTGCGTAACGGGGAGTTGGCGCTCATGATTTTGAAACCGTTATCCCAGTAGGCTAAACCTTTGATGCCCTTGGGTTCTAACATTGCCATTAAGTCCTTGCCCACTTGCCCTTGGGTGACTTTGTTCAGGTCGTCTTTATTCTCGAAAATGAACGGCAGATCGAATACCTCAAAGGCGCGTACGCCCAAGGGGCCGAATTTTGCTAAAGAGGGTGCCAGCATTTGTACTGCCCCTAATTGCAAGGCTTCTAGTTCTTCTTTGTCTTTATACAGTTGGGAGTTTGGGTACACCTCTACGATGACTTTACCATCGGTGTATTGTTCGGCCAGCTCTTTGAATTTGTTTGCTCCCTTACCTTTTGGTGTGTCGGGTGAAACTACGTGGCTAAATTTGATGACTAAGGGATTTGCCGCAAGTACTGAGGTGCTAAAACAGGCAGCAGCAAAAAGTACGGTGGTGAGTATTCTTTTGATAGGCATTAGTTGTCTCCAGGAATAATTATGATTGGTAGAACGCCCCTGACGTTAACTGTACTGAATGCAACCTATAGAATGAATTTTTATTTACCGAATAGCTACTTAACCTGTTGTGAATTAAGGGTTTAGGGGGTGGGGCTTAGGGTGGTTATTAAGCGCCATATGCTGATTGAGTAGTTTGTACACATGATGCGTGTGGCTTTGTGGGGCGCTGCGTCGCATCCATAAGTAGTAGGGTACGTCTGGTAGCAGGGGTAGGTGTTCACTGGCGCCTAGTACCCTAAAGTCGGTACTGATCAGTTCAACGTTACGCGCTGTTATTCCCAAGCCCGCATGTAAGGCGGCTTTGATGCCCGATAAATTGGGAGCGACGTAATGAGTGTTCCACTTTATCTGAGCGTTTTCTAAAGCAGTTAGAGCGAGTTTTCGGTATAGGCTAGGCTCATCAGCCAGAATCAGTGGTACGGGTTTGCTAGGGTCGTGTACATACCGTGCAGAGGCTAACCATACAGTGGGTGAGCGCCGAATAACAAAGCCTTCAAGTTGTGGGTCAAAGCGGCTGGAAATGGTTAAGTCTATGTCGCTACGATGCAGGGCTTCCATCAGCATAGGGCTGCGGTCAACATGTATTTCTAGCTTAATGCGCGGCAAGTGCCGTACTACGTGGGCAAGTACGGTGGGGAAGATGGAGTCAGCGACATCATGAGGGGCACCTATACGCACAATGCCTTCAGGGTGTTCGCTGTGTAAGGTGCGTACGCATTCATCATGTAAAGCGAGTATTTGCTGCGCATAACTCAGTAGTATTTTGCCGTGAGGGCTAAGTATTTTATTGCGCCCTTCTTTGATGAAAATAGAGTGATGAGTCAAATTTTCTAGCTTTTGCATCTGCTGGGTAATGGCAGATTGGGTGCGGCAGACAGCTTCGGCAGCTTGGGCAAAAGTACCGTATTTTGCGATGGCAACTAACGTACGTAGTAACTCCAAATCCAGATTTATCATATTAGTGATACTTATGTGATTGAACAAAACTCTGTATTGTTTAGCCCCCGATCTATGCGTAAAGTAGCACTGATTTCACGAGAAAGCAGCAATAAAGCGGAAGGGGTGGTGTAATGGATCAGTCAGAAATACGTGCAGCAGCAGTACAGAAACACATCAAAAACATAAGAAAAATTGTAGAAATACAGGGTGTGTCACCTGATTCTCTGGATGCTATTTTGCAGCAAATACTGGTGTTAGCAGCACAGTCAGAATGGTGGTCAGAGCGTTATTTTCCTGCTCCAGAAGCGGGCGAGTTACAAGCCCGTTATTTGATTTCTGAAGCAGACGATCAGTCGTATGCGTTGTATTTGAATGTGATGCGACCGGGCAAGAAAATCGTGCCACATAACCACACCACATGGGCATGTATTGCTGCAGTAGAGGGCGTGGAATATAACTACTTGTATGCGCGTACAGATGATGGAAATGTGCCCGGAGTGGGTAAGGTAGAGCGAACAGCAAAAGTGGTGGTCGCCCCAGGTATGGGCATAGCCTTAATGCCAGACGATATTCATGCGGTTGAAATTGAAGGCAATAACGTCATTCGTCATTTACACATGTATGGGCGAGCCTTGGAAACCTTAGATCAACGCTTGGGGTTTGATGTAGGGCAAGGTACGTGCTCTGTTATGCCTGTTGGCGTGCAAACACGTAGATAAACGTTATGTACAGCGAAGCTAAAATTTCCGTGGTCGTATTGCGGCAATGGCTAGGTGACGGTAATGAACTGGCATTGTTGGACGTGCGAGAGCACGGCCAATATGGTGCTGGTCATTTGTTTTATGCCGTGAATGTGCCGTATAGCCAATTGGAGTATCGCGTGGCACAGTTGGTGCCACGTGTAGGTGCAAGAGTAGTGCTGTATGACCAAGAGGATGGGGTAGCCAAGCAAGCACAGCAACGCTTGTGCGCAATGGGTTATACGCAGGTATTTGTTCTGGAAGGTGGCTTACCCGCCTGGCAAGCCTCAGGACATAACGTTTTTGAGGGCGTGAATGTCCTGAGCAAAACCTTTGGTGAATTAGTAGAGTTGCAGTGCAAGACCCCGCATGTGAAAGCCACTGATTTAGCGGCTAGTCAGGCAGCGGAAGAGCCTCTTTTGCTAGTGGATGGGCGCCCATGGGAGGAATACCAAAAGAAAACGATTCCGGGGGCAGTTTGCTGCCCAAATGGCGAGTTAGCACTGCGGGTATCGACCTTGCTTGAGCAAGCAGAGGCCACGCGTGTTGTAGTGAATTGTGCGGGTCGTACACGTAGCATTATTGGCGCACAAACCTTAATTAACCTGGGTGTGCCCTACGAGGTGGTTGCGCTAGAAAACGGCACACAGGGCTGGTATTTAGCAGGGCTTGCGTTAGAGCTGGGGGCGATGCGTCACGGCGAGATCGTGCAGCCTGATATGGCAGAACTTCCCAGCTTGCAACAGCAAGCACAAAAACTAGCGAAACAGGTGGGTGTGCCGCAGGTACTAGGTGTGCAGTTACAGCGATGGTTAACCGATTCCACACGTACAACCTATTTGTGTGATGTGCGTACTGCAGCGGAGTTTCAAAAATCCACCTTGTTGGGAGCGGTACATACTCCAGGGGGACAGTTAGTGCAGGCCACAGACCAGTACCTAGGAGTGCGAGGTGCTAGGGTAGTGGTGTGGGATGATGCAGGTGTACGCGCATGGGTGACTGCAAGCTGGCTGCATCAAATGGGATGGGAGGTCTATGTGCTGGGTGCTGAGGTAGCGGCATTAGCACGAGTCTCAAGCAAGGCTGTTTGTGAAGTCAGTAATTTATTGACTATGGATGCTACTCAGCTAGCCGACGCCATTCAGAACCATAGCGTACAAGTGGTAGATATACGATCTAGCTACCATTTCCGGGCGGGGCATATCAAGCAGGCGCAGTGGTCTATACGGCCACGGTTAAGGTGTGCAGTCTTGCAGACTAATAAGCCTGTCGTGTTAGTGGCGGATGATGCGCAAACAGCGCATTTGGCGACTCAAGAGTTAGCGGGCATGGGGATACAGCAGGTGTATTGGCATAAGGGCGTGCCAACAGAGTGGTGTGAAGCGGGGTTATCAGTGGAAGTAAGCCCGAACCAGCCTACGGATGCGCAGTGTATTGATTATGTGTTTTTTGCCCACGATAGACACGAGGGGAATAAGCAGGCAGCACAGCAATACTTAGCGTGGGAGACTAACTTGCTTAAGCAGGTTGATAGCTTAGAGCTGCAGTATTTCAAGGTGTATGTAGCCCCCTGCTAAGCAGCAGGGGGCGTACAAATTACTTGCTTTGCAGTCGCAGCAGTTTGGCTGCTTCGATAGCGAAGTAAGTCAGAATGCCGTCGCCACCGGCGCGTTTAAACGCCAGCAGGGATTCCATCATGACTTTGTCGTGATCCAGCCAGCCGTTTGCGGCTGCGGCTTTAATCATGGCGTATTCACCGCTTACTTGGTAGGCAAACGTGGGCATACCAAAGGCTTGCTTGATGTCACGCAGTACATCCAGGTACGGCATGCCGGGCTTAACCATGACCATGTCAGCACCTTCATGGATGTCAGCGGCTACTTCGCGCAGGGCTTCGTCGCGGTTAGCGGGATCCATTTGGTAGCTGGCTTTGTCTGACTTACCCAAGTTGCTGGCAGAGCCTACGGCATCGCGGAATGGGCCGTAAAAGGCACTGGCGTATTTAGCGGAGTACGCCATGATACGGGTGTCTATATGGCCGTGTTCGTCTAGGGTTTGACGGATTGCGGCGACGCGGCCATCCATCATGTCGCTAGGGGCAACGATATCCACGCCAGCATTAGCCTGTGTCAGGGCTTGTTCACGCAATACTTCGACGGTGGGGTCGTTTAGTACGTAGCCGTTTTCATCCAGAATGCCGTCTTGGCCGTGGCTGGTGTAAGGGTCTAGCGCAACGTCAGTCAGAATGCCCAGATCAGGGAAATTCTGTTTTAGGCTGCGCACTACGCGTGGGATCAAACCGTCTGGGTTGGTGGCTTCGCTACCGTCCGGTGTTTTAAGGTCTGCCTCGATAACGGGGAACAACGACAACACAGGAATACCCAGTTTTACGCACTCTTCCGCAACGCTCAGAATGGTGTCTGGCGAGTAGCGGTACACGCCAGGCATAGACTCCACAGCTTCGCGTATGTTGTTGCCTTCGCGCACGAACACCGGGTAAATCAGGTCATTTACGCTTAATGCATTCTCGCGCACAAGGCGGCGGGTGAAGTCATCGCGACGGTTACGGCGGGGACGGCTAACGGGGTAGTTAACGGGAGGTAGAAATTGAGTCATGGCACAACCTTTGGAGATATCCAGTTTTCAATAAGTAAGGTAGCTTCCTCAATGCCAATACGGTGCGTGGCCGAAAAAGGGACTGCTTGAATGTTCCCCATGGCAGCGAGTTGTTTGCGGGCTTCTGCAGCCGCTTGTATACGTTTACCATACGCGAATTTATCCGCTTTGGTGAGCAGTACCAGTAATGGCTTGCCTGTGGGGGCAATCCAGCGCGCTAATTGCAGGTCTAGTGGGGTGACGCCACGGCGTATATCCAGCATCAATACAACACCAGCTAGTGAGCTGCGTTGGCGCAAGTAGCCGCCTAGCATTTCATCCCAGTCTTGTTTTTCTTGACGGCCTACTGCCGCGTAACCGTAGCCGGGTAAGTCGACGAGGTAGCCTAGAGATTCTTCAGGGTCTAGGGGGTCAGGAATGCCAAACATGTTGATCAGGCGAGTTCTGCCCGGTGTTTTACTGGAAAACGCCAAGCGTTTTTGATTCGCCAGCACATTAATAGAGGACGATTTCCCCGAGTTGGAGCGACCAACAAAACAGACTTCAGGTGGGCCGGGGGGCGGGAGTTGATCCAGCTTTGCGGCGGAGATAGTGAAGCTGGCGCGATGTAAGATTGACATGATTAAGGCAATTTCCCGTTTAAATCCAAGCTCTATTGTATAATCTTGGGATTTGAAACAGTAACCGTCGTGTTCCGTGCAGATCCCTTACAGCAGAAATAATACGGTATACGACGACCAGTGACTTCAAATACTGATGTATTTGTGTCTAAATCGCGATCGTCGAGGACTACATGAAGCTGAAGCGCGTGCTTTCCAGAATCGTTATTGCCAGCGGCCTTGTGGCAGCCTGTTCCACTCTCTCTTTGGCGCATGCTGCAGATACCGCTGCAAAACCTGATGCAGCTAAGGGCGAGCAACTCTACTTGAATGGTGAACTGTCACGTGGCGTATTAGCCTGTGTGACCTGTCACGGCGCAGCGGGTAACAGTGTTATTGAAATGTACCCCAGTATTGCTGCCCAGCCGTTTGAGTATGTGGTTAAACAGCTGCATGATTTCCGCCCCGGTGCAGAAAATACCCCCCCATTACGTCGTGCCGCTAATGGCAATCCTGCTGTGATGACCAGTATTGTGACTGGTATGACAGAGCAAGAAATGCGTGATGTGGCCTTTTATGTATCCCAGCAAAAAGTAGATTGGGAATTGGCTGCTCGTGCAACCAATGAAGAAACCTTCGAGCGTGGCCAACAAATTTGGCGCGGTGGTTTGCCTGATCGTAATGTTGCTGCTTGTGCCGCCTGTCACTCGCCTAACGGCGCAGGTTTGCCGGGTAAATACCCACGTTTGGCTGGGCAGCACGTACCTTACTTGTTGGAGCAGCTGAAACTCTTCCGCAGTGGCGATCGCAATAACGAAGCGGCGATGCACGAGTTGGCTGATCGTATGAATGATGCCGATTTGTCTGCTGTAGCGGATTACGCTGCTGGCTTGCGCTAGAGCAAAGCTCTTGTTTTTAGCGACTGCTATATTCAGTGTTGCATCCTGTAACTCTTACAGGGTGCGGTGTTGATACCTAAGCTCCCCTCTTGGGGAGCTTTTGTTGTCTGGGCAGGAACCTTTAGTCTTAAACGGACTCTAATAGCCCAGACTTATAAGCCCCCTGAATTATCTGTTTAGTTTCTACCTGAGAGTGTTGTGACTACCAAACGTCAATTTGGCGCTGCTGAACTGTTCGAGCTATTAGGTTCCATGCGTTTTGCAGTGAGCCTGCTCATGTTCATCTGTGTGGCCAGTATTATTGGTACTGTGCTGGCGCAAAACCAAGCCATGAATATCTATGTGGACCAATTTGGGCCATTTTGGGTAGATGTGTTTGATAGGTTCTCGATTTGGACCATCTATAACACGTGGTGGTTCTTGGTCATTATGGGTTTCTTGGTGGTTTCTACTACCGTCTGTGTGATCCGTCACGCACCCAAAATGCTCAAAGATGCTCGCAACTTTAAAGAATATGTGCGCGGTAATAGCTTACGGGCCTTTCCACACAAGGTAGAAGTTAGCAACCATGCCGACACCGAGAAAAACGCAAGCGATGTGCAAGCGTGGCTGAAGGTTAAGGGCTATCAGTACAAAGTACGTAAAGATGCTGATGGTAGTGTGATGCTGGCTGCCAAAAAAGGCAGCTCTAATCGCTTGGGCTACATTTTCGCGCACGTGGCGATTGTGGTGATCTGTATTGGCGGGCTGATGGATAGCGAGTTGCCCACACGCTTACAGGTATGGTTGGGCGGCAAAAAACCGATTACAGAAAACATTTTGATTTCCGAGGTTCCACCTGAAGGGCGTTTGCCAGCGGGCAACCCTAGCTTCAGGGCTAACCTGTTAGTGCCAGAAGGTGTACGTACGGCCACTGCGGTGGTGAACGTCGATGAAGGGGTGTTGGTGCAGCCCATGCCTTTTGTGCTGGAGCTGAAGCGTTTTCTCATTGAATACTACTCTACCGGTATGCCAAGTAGCTTTAAGAGCGAAGTGCGCATTACCGACCCCGACACTGGCGACAGCTTTGATCGAATCATCGAAGTGAACGAGCCTTTGCGCTACAAAGGCGTAACGGTGTATCAGTCCGGTTTTGACGATGGTGGCTCTACCGTAGAATTGCTGGCGTATCCGTTGCATGGCACGCAAAGTCGTCCTTTCCCTGTGTCAGGAAAAATTGGCGAGAGCACCCGTTTTGTAGTGGACGATGCGGGTACTGAAGTAAATGTGAACTTCACTGAATTGCGTACGATCAACGTTGAAGATTTGCGTGAAGGCGACCCACAGCCCAAGGCGTTGGCCGAGCATGTGGCTGCTGTAGCAGGCAGTGCTGCCGGTAAACGTAATGACAACTTGGTGAACGTTGGGCCCAGCATACATTACAAGCTGACGGATAACAGTGGTCAGGCACGTGAATATACCCAGTACATGGCACCCGTGATGCTGGATGGCTTCCCTGTGTTCTTGGCGGGTATGAATGTGTCGCCACAAGTGGGCTTTCGCTACGTGCGTATCCCTGCTGATGATCAGCTAGCCATGCAGGAATTTATGCGTTTGCGCGCGGCGTTAGAAGATCCGGCTTTAGTGCGTGAAGCGGCGATGCGCTTTGCTGAACGTAACGGTGATGCCACGCCTGGTTCATTGCTGCACACGGCGGCACAAAATGCAGTGATCAGTTTTTCACGCGAAGGTTTTAATGGCTTGATTGGCCGAGTACCCGAAGAAGAGCGCGAGAAAATTCTTGGGTTTACGGTGCCGATGATTCAGCTTACGTTGATTGAGTTACGTGATATTCTGCGTGAACGTGCTGGCGAAAAAGCGATTGTGTATGAAGGTGATGAAGGCATGCGTGCCCAACAGTGGACGCAGTTGGCAGTGTTGGCATTGGCCAATTTGCCTGATTATCCGGCCCCCGTCATGTTAGGTTTACGTTCGTTTGACCATGTGCAAGCTAGTGTTTTCCAAGTAGCACGTAGTCCAGGTATGTACATTGTGTATACCGGGTCACTGTTCTTGGTGATTGGTGTCTTTACGATGTTCTACGTTCGTGATCGACGTATTTGGGTGTGGATACGACCACAAGAGGGTGGCAGCTCTATGCAGGCTGCAATGACCTCACAACGGCGCAATTTGGATTTCAACCGCGAGTTTGACGAGTTCAAACAGAGTTTCCAGCGCTTGTCCGCATAGAGAGGAGTCTAAGAGATGTCTGAGTCAGCAATGCTTTCCCAGTCAAAAGAGTGGCAGGCCTCCATGGCAGCAAGCGGGGATTCCCGTGGTGTGCGTGGTCGTTTGCAGCTCAGTGATTATTTGTACTTTATTGTATTGTCGCTTGGCGTAGCGTACTGTTTGACCGCCTATACCGACTTTATGGATGGCTATGAAAAGCTCATTCTCTGTGGTGCAGTGCCACTGTTGGTATGGATGGGTTGGCTGTGGCGTCCGCTGCGCACCTTGACGGTCTTAAGCGGTTTAACCGCTATTTTGGCTATCTGGTTATACAGCGCCGATGGCAGTTTGCTAAGTGGCGACCTTAGCCGTGCAGACAGTGTGTTCTTACTGCGTTATTTGTTCTCGTCACAATCCGCTATCTTGTGGATGTGTGCGTTGTTCATGATCGCGATGGTGTGCTACTGGATTGGCTATGTCAGCAAAACCGCAGCATGGTTGGGTACAGCACTGACGTGGGCTGGCGTGTATGCCGGTACCGTAGGTATGTTCGTGCGTTGGCGCGAAGGCCACTTGTTAGGCCCTGGTTTGGGCCATATACCCGTTAGTAACTTGTATGAAGTGTTTGTGATGTTTGCCTTAATCACAGCGCTGTTCTACCTGTATTACGAGCGTCGTTACGCGACCCGTAGTTTGGGTGGCTTTGTACTGATGGTGATTAACGCGTCGGTGATTTTCTTGCTGTGGTATTCCTTCGCCCGTGATGCACACCAAATTCAACCCTTGGTGCCTGCATTGAAAAGCTGGTGGATGAAAATTCACGTACCCGCCAACTTTATTGGCTACGGTACTTTTGCGTTGGCTGCCATGGTGGGTTTTGCCTACTTGATCAAAGAAAACGGCCAAACACGTTCGTGGAGCAAATTGTGGCCAGTGTTCGTGCTGGGTATGCTGCTCTGTGCGGAGCCCATGATCTTTGGTTCACGCAGTGAGCTTTCTGTCACATGGATGCTGTTCTTTGGCATTAGTGCGCTGATCGTAGGGGCTATTTTGGCGCTACGAGGTCCTATTTCACGTCAGTTGCCTGATCTGGAAGTGCTGGACGATATTATGTACCGCGCCATTGCCATTGGCTTTGCGTTCTTTACGATTGCCACCATTTTGGGGGCGTTGTGGGCCGCCGATGCGTGGGGTACATACTGGCAGTGGGACCCTAAAGAAACGTGGGCACTGATCGTGTGGTTGAACTACGCGGCATGGTTGCACATGCGTTTGATTAAAGGTATGCGCGGCACGATTGGCGCTTACTGGGCGCTAGGCGGTCTGTTGATTACTAGCTTCGCGTTCTTGGGCGTGAACATGTTCTTGTCTGGCCTGCACTCTTACGGTGAATTGTAAGTAGTACAGTGCCAGCGCTTACCGGGAGTGCTTGTCTATGAAGGACAGCACTTCCGGTGATTTCACTAAGTCTCGAATATCACGGGCAGCCAAAATTTCGGTTGGCGATCTCGCCCCAGACACCACAAAACCTTGCACATAATCTACGCCTATGTCGCGCAGTATATGCAACGTGTCTACGTCTTCTACCCACTCGGCAATACTCACCATCCCCAGATTACGTGCCAGTTCCACAATGGTGCGCACAATGGCGACATTGGTGTTCTTCAGCAGCATGTTGTGGATAAGTGAGCCGTCAATCTTAATGGCATCAGTAGGCAGCTCTTGTAGGTACGAGAACGAGGTATAGCCTGCTCCAAAGTCATCCAACGCGATGCGTACCCCTTTATGCTGCAAGCGCTGCATAAACAGGCGCGTACGTTCTAAGTCTTGCAGTGCTACCCCTTCGGTGATTTCTACGCACAGCCTGTTGGCTAAGTGGTCGAAGTTTTCCAGAATGGTGAAAAGCTCATCAATGAACTTGTCATCATTTAAGGACACGCCACTTAAGTTGATGTTGATTTGTTGTGTGCGCGGTAGCTGCGTATGGTGTTTATTTAGCCATTCCAAGGTGGCGGCAAATACCCATTTATCAATAATAGACACCGTACCGCTTTCTTCTGCGGCCGCAATAATCTTGCCAGACGGCATTAGGTTATTTTGTGAGTCGCGTACGCGCAGCAGTACTTCTACGTTTAATGAGTTAAGCGGGTTTTGCAACGCCATCAGAGGTTGCATTTCTAGATACAGCCCACCAGATGCACCGTTTTCCAGTTCTTTAAAGAGACGTAGCTCTTCTGCGTGTTGGTACAGCTCGGTGGACCCTTGTTTGTACAGCACAGACGGTAGTTGTGTGCGGCGCGCGTCTCGGCATGCACGGTTGGCGGCGGCCAAGGCGTCTTCTGCTCGGGTGTCGGGAGATAGCTCTACTAAGCCTATGGCGCTTTGTAGGTTGAAGCTGCGGTTGCCAGCATAAATACTGCCTTGGTTGAGCGATTTGATGATCTTTTCGGCAGTGGCTTGAGCTTGTTCTGGCGTAGTGTCGTTAAACAGGATCAAAAATTCATCATTACCCAGCCTGCCTAGTTCTTGGCCGGGGTGCAGTGTGGTTTCAATGCGATGGCTTACCTCTTTAAGTAGAGCATCGCCAGCCGCGTGACCGTAGGCGTCGTTGACGTGCTTAACGTAGTTAAGGTCCAGATAGGCCAAGATGCAGTTATTGCCTTCTCGTACCTTATCGAGCGAGAACGACAGGGCTTTTTCTATACCGCGTTTATTCAATACATCGGTAATAGGGTCGTGGTTCGCCATTTGCTTCAGTTTGCGTATGGTTTCTGAGCGTTTACTGATGTCTTGCAGCGAACCTTCTATTACCCCTTGCGTTTGCAGAGCACGTAGCCCGAATTGCTGTGGCAAACCAGGGTGCGAGGCAGCATCTAGGCGGCTGATCTCGGTATCTTCGCCTGTTTGACTGGTTTGTATGATGCTATTCCAGTCCGTTGCGCCAAAGAATTGTTCCCAGTGATAGTCTTCAATGTCGGTGTCTTCTGCTAAACCTAAAAAACCATAGAACACACTGTTTGCATAGAGGAACTGGCCGTTCTCATCTAAGGTGAAAATAGCAAAGGGGCTGATGCAGTGGTTAGCGAGTAAGGCGTGTTCGGCTACCGTTTTGGCATGGTGCTCTTCGCGCAGGCGTTCGCCTAATAAGATCGCGACCATCAGGCTAGACAAGGGTAGGGCGAGTACGCTTTGGAAGGTGTCCAGGAAGTTACTAGACAGTCCCAGTAGCATGAGTAGCATTAAGACCAGCACACACAACGACACACTGAGCAGCATGATGTGCCACAGTGATAACGGTGTAGGGTGTTCGGCCCGTATCATGGCGGTGCATACCATCACAATACAGCTTAATAGCCCTATGCCACTTAGTAGCAGCATGGCAGGCATGAACAAGGCGCGTTCTAGCAAGAACGCTGCGGGTAGCAACGCTAATCCACCCCATTGCAGGGCACGCAGTAGCCACATAAAGGGCAGCGGTTGTATGACGGTGCGTAGCAGTTGGGTAAACAGGGTATAGCTCACCACGAAATAGGCAGCGAGAGTGGCTTGCCGTATGGTAGGTAACCAAGCAGCGGGTAATTCGTGGCCTAACCATAAGTTATCCCAACCCATGGCCATGGCACCCAGTCGCAAGTTGCCCACTAACCAGACGGCAAGCAGCAAATAGAGGTTGTGTTTATTGATCAGGGCGATGACCAGCAGCAGTGCGGCAAGTGTTAAGAGGCCGCCTTCTAGCAATGCGATATAGCGCGTATGGCGCTGATTGGCTTGTGCCCATTCTGTGGAAGTCCAGCTGTGCACACTAAATGGTCCGGCCACACTGGGTAGTACATGGCAATACACCGTTGCCAATGCCGATAAACTTGCGGTTTGTAGTGCATAGCCGTGGCTGGCATGCACGGCGACGCTAGGTAGGGCAGTTAGGTCGGTGTGATCCGGTTGTGTGCCGTAGCAGTGCAGGCTGCGCAAGGGACTGGTTGCAAAGCGTATATCGTATTCGCTGTTGTTGAAGTCTTCGGGCAGTGAAAATTTCAACCAAAATGGATCGTGTGTGGAAAGGCGTAATTCAGCAGGTTGCTGTGCTAAGGCTGTTTGGATGTTGATTGAGGGAGCAGAATGCGTCACAGAGGCCGGCAGCGTTTGCAGGCTTAACGAAAAACCCGCAGCACTGGGGTAGTGTGCGGGTAGTTGCAACAATGCCGCCAGCGAGAGCAGGCAGATAAACAGCGGTAGCACATAAATGCTAAGTATTTCGGTAATACGTTGGCTTACGCCAGACCGTGTACGATCATTACGAGTGATAGTGGAATCCATCATGAATTTAGACAGCCTTGATCACCACGACAGACACGGATCAGCGGTCGCGGTAAATTGTTATAGTTTGTTAACGGTGAGGCGTCTGTGTTCTTTAAAAACTAAGCCCTGAAAATCAGGGCTTAGTTAATGGGGCTTAGGGCAGTAAACGTTCTGATGCAAATAGACTGTGTAGATCTTCTCGGGGCCGCACTACATGTGCGGTGGTGCCATCTACAAGAATTTCAGCAGCCCGTGGTCGAGTGTTGTAATTACTTGCCATGGTGAAGCCGTATGCACCAGCAGACATAATGGCTAAGAGGTCGTTTTGTTCCAGTGCCAGCGTACGGTCTCGCGCTAACCAATCACCGCTTTCGCAGATAGGGCCAACAATGTCGTACTCCATGGCAGCAGTGCCGTCTTGACGGGGGCGTACGGCTTCTACGTCGTGCCATGCATCGTAAAGCGTAGGGCGAATGAGGTCATTCATGGCCGCATCTACAATTGCGAAGTTTTTGGCTTCTGATGGTTTTAGGTATTCCACACGTGTCAGCAGCACACCGGCATTACCCACCATAGAACGACCAGGTTCCAGCACCAATTGCAGGTGAGCCAAACCACGGGCATCCAAGGCTTTGAATACCTCGGTCAGCAACATCGTAGGGGTTGCAGGTGTTTCGTTGGTGTAGCGAATACCCAAGCCACCGCCTAAGTCTAGGTGAGACAACTGAATACCTTGTTTGCCCAGTGCGTCGATAAGGTTAAGCAGTTTGTCTAAGGCGTCTAGGTAAGGGCTGATCTCGGTGATCTGCGAACCAATATGGCAATCTACGCCCACGATTTTCAGTTGTGGGTGTTGTACGGCTAAGGCGTAGACGTCGGGGGCGTCTTCAATGGCGATGCCGAATTTATTGTCTTTTAGGCCAGTGGAAATATAGGGGTGGGTGTGGGCATCAACGTCAGGGTTCACGCGTAGTGAAATGGGTGCCACACATTTTTTGTCGGCAGCGATTTGCGCAATATGCAGCAATTCGTTTTTGGACTCTACGTTAAAGCATTTAATGTGAGCATCCAGAGCGGCTTCAATTTCCCAGCGCTGTTTACCTACACCGGAAAACACCACTTTGCGGGGATCGCCACCTGCGGCAATTACGCGTGCTAATTCGCCGCCTGACACAATATCAAAGCCCGCGCCATGATTAGCAAGTTCACGCAGAATGGCCAAGTTAGAGTTGGCCTTCATGCCATAGCATACGAGTACATCACGGCCTTGCTTGGCTTGTTCATAGCTGTCCCAAGCGTCTTTTAAAGCTTTTCGCGAATATACGTATAAAGGGGTGCCGTGCTCTTTGGCTAGATCTTCCAGAGAGCATTGTTCGGCATGCAGTACGCCATTATGAAATTGAAAATTCGGAGCTACAGTCATGATGATAAAAATAAGTCATGAAAAAAGGCAGGGGACTGATCCGCAAGCGGGTCAGGCAGTGGGTACAACGCTTGCGCTGACGTTAGACGCCGCGGCTTGTTCAGGTAAGACGAGGGGGCCTTTATAGCCACAACCCCCAAGTACGACACTGGCACCTAGTAAAAGGATAAGCGCCGCACGTTTAGGTGAGAAATTTGGCTGCATGATGTGGTCACAAACGGATTTAGGCTTGAAGTATGACAGTCTATACGTAGACGTCAAACCTCCAGACAACAATGGTGCCATAAGGCACCATTGTGTGGTTGTTAATTAAGGTCTAGCAAAGGTTTGAGGGCTGTCATCGTAGACGTTGTCATCGTTTTGCAGGCCTTGTAGCAGGGAGTTAATGCCATCGTCTGGTACATCAGAGACAAAGTTATCCATGGCACTAGGCAAACCTACTCGTTCAATGGCTACCCCAGGCGGGAACTCGCTGTAGTAGTAATCGCCGTTGGTTTTGGTCAACCCGCTAGGCATAGGGCCTAGTGGTACGTTGGGTTTACCTGCCAGCGCTTCACGCATGAAGTTGATCCAGATAGGCATGGAAACACCACCGCCAGTTTCGCCTGAACCCAGCGATTGCGGGCGGTCAAAGCCCATCCAC
Source organism: Paenalcaligenes sp. (assembly GCA_052103955.1). GTDB lineage: Bacteria > Pseudomonadota > Gammaproteobacteria > Burkholderiales > Burkholderiaceae_B > Paenalcaligenes. The sequence goes on from JBQELO010000028.1 coordinate 18,739, forward strand.
GCGATACTGACTAAGTTAGGGGTGTACCCAGCAAACCAAGCATCCAACGAGTTGTTAGTTGTACCGGTTTTGCCACCAATATCACTACGTTTCAGCGTGGCAGAAGCGCGAGCACCCGTACCAGACGTAGCCACACCGCGAAGCAGGTCATTCATGACGTAAGCGGTACGAGGGTCGATGACTTGAGCATTCGCATCACCAGCCACAATAGGTTTGGCACGCATCACTACTTGGTCGTTGCTGTCGGTAACGTAGTCAATCAGGTAGGGCTGCACTTTGTAGCCACCGTTGGCAAATACCGAGTAAGCACCTGCTAATTGCAGTGGTGTCACGCTACCTGCACCCAATGCCAGCGGCAATACCGCAGGGTTACGTTCGCGATCAAAGCCAAAGCGGGTGATGTAATCCTGAACATATTGAGGACCCACCGCTTGCATGATGCGGATAGAAACCATGTTTTTGGATTTATACAGGCCCTGACGCATGGTCAGCATAGGCTCGTAACGGCCACCATAGTTTTTAGGATTCCATGCACGTGACCCTGTTTGCTCACGGGTGAGCTGGAACGGGGTGTCGGCAATCTGGGTACCGGGTGTTAAGCCTTTTTCCAGAGACGATGCATAGATAAACGGTTTAAAGGCCGAACCGGGCTGACGCCATGCTTGGGTCACGCGGTTGAACTTGCCGTCAGCAAAGTGGAAACCACCTACCATGGCCTGAATAGCGCCATCTTGGGGGCGAATCGCAATCAACGCTGCCTGTACTGCAGGCATGTTCACGACCTCCCATGATTCTGGATTTTTGAACAAATACACTACAGAACCACGGCTTAGACGTTGGCCTTCAGCGGCGTTTGGTGCCAAAGCACGCGCCACAATACCCAACGCACGTTTGTCGGTAATGTCGATAATGTTATCGGCACTGCGAGCAACGGTAAGTTTGGTTGGGCTGGCCGACAACACCACACCTGTCAGCAAGTCGCCGGTATCAGGGTGGTTGCGTTGTACTTCGTCCAAAATATCGTTCAAGGCATCAGCATCTTGCTCTATACCTTCAGCCAAGCTGACTTGGCCTTCAGGACCGGGGAAAGGCTTCCTACGGGTGTAGTCCAGAATGCCATTACGCACGCTTAAGTAAGCGGCTTCCTGATCTTTGGAGTCGATAGTGGTGTAGATGTTGAAGCCACGGCTGTAAATGTTGTCTTGGTAAACGTTGTACAGCAGTTGGCGTGCCAATTCAGCGGCGTACTCACCGTGGATGGCATAGCCACCTGCGGGTGTACCTAGCGCGGAACGGATTTCAATTTTTTGTGCGCGTGCGGTCTCGTACTCATCTTGAGTGATGTAGCCCAAGTCCAGCATACGACGCAGTACACCTTGTTGTTGGCGAGTGGATTCGGCAAAGTTGGTGAGGGGGTTATAGCGCGAAGGAGCACGCTGAATACCCGCCAACATGGCCGCTTCTGCCAAGGTGACTTCGGTTAGGCTTTTACCAAAGTAAGTACGCGACGCTGCTGGGAAGCCGTAAGAGCGATGGCCCAGATAGATTTGGTTCATGTATAGATCCAAAATCTGATCTTTAGTCAGCGTGGCTTCAATCTTGAAGGTCAACAGCAGTTCGTAAAACTTACGTGTGTAGGTTTTCTCGGACGACAGATAGAAGTTACGCGCCAGCTGCATGGTGATGGTACTCGCACCCTGCGACTTACGCATATTAACCATGTTCATGATCGCTGCACGGGCTACGCCGCGCAGATCAATCCCGCCATGCTGATAGAAGCGGTCATCTTCAGCGGCCAGCAAGGCCGATTTCATGACATCGGGGATTTCATTGAACGGCATAACATTTCGCCGTTCTTCACCGAACTCACCAATCAGCACCTTGTCTGCGGTATAAATGCGCAAGGGGATACGAGGACGATAATCCGTCATGGCCGTAAGGTCAGGCAGGTTAGGCCATGCCAAGGCGAGTGCTAGCACAACCAGCAGCACACCACTGACGGCTAAACCAGTCAGTACCACGATGGATTTCACGATGAACCGGCTCAACCAGGATCCGGAACGTTTAGTAGAGGTTTGGGCGGAAGAACTCATTGCGGGTGATTTTTAGGCCCTAGAAACAGAATGTAGAGCGTGTGTGCCAGTTTACTTGCTAACAGACGCTATAAAACTCAAATAGTGTACTTTTTTTTGGGTGCGCTAATGGGATAATACACAAATGACAGACTCTTTACCCACAGAACTCATGCAAATAGACCCTTTACCCCCTTTGGGGGAAAGAGAACTGCAGCATTTACGGCAACCTGAACAACGCCCCATTTTCTTGGTTGGCATGATGGGAGCCGGAAAAACAACTATAGGCAGACAACTGGCTCGCAGCTTGAATCGCAGTTTCACCGATTTGGATCACGAACTGGAAGCTAGGTGCGGAGTGCGCATCGCAGATATCTTTGACATCGAAGGCGAAGAAGGGTTCCGTAAGCGTGAAGCAGCCGCATTAGATGCGTGCACACGCCAACCCGGATTAGTCTTGGCTACAGGTGGTGGTGCTATTTTGTTGTCTGAAAACCGCACCCATCTTAAAGAGCGTGGTTTGGTTGTGTATTTACGTGCCAGTGCGGAAGAATTATTCAAACGCGTGGCCAAAGATAAAAGTAGGCCGTTGCTGCAAACGGAAAACCCCCGTCAGCGTTTGGCGGAATTATTGGCACGTCGTGAGCCGCTGTATGAAGAAGTGGCCGATATTGTGTTCGATACAGGCAGTGCGCCAATCGCTACGGCAGTGCGTGATTTGGCGGCTGAATTACTGAATAAATGTGAGGTCAAACAATGAGTGTAGTATCGGTGCAGACGCCTGGTGGCGCTTACCCTATCCATGTCGCAGCGGGGCGGTTGGCGCACTTGGCTGAAAGCATTCCTGCAGACGTGACCCGTATTGCACTGGTCAGCAACCCAACGGTTATGGGGTTGTATGGCGCACAAGTGGTAGAGGCGTTGAAGCAAACGGGTAAAGCCGTGATTGAAGTGTCTATTCCCGATGGCGAAGCTTACAAAGACTGGAATACGCTCAATAGTATTTTTGATCGCCTGTTGGGCGAGCGTTTAGACCGCAAAGCGTTAATTGTGGCGTTGGGCGGTGGCGTAGTGGGCGATATCGCCGGTTTTGCTGCAGCGTGCTTTATGCGCGGTATACGTTTTGTACAAGTGCCTACTACCTTATTGGCGCAGGTAGATTCCTCGGTGGGTGGCAAGACTGCTGTGAATCACCCCTTGGGTAAAAACATGATTGGTGCGTTTTATCAGCCCATCGCGGTAGAGATAGACATCAACGTGCTGCAGAGTCTGCCAGATCGCGAAATAGCAGCGGGATTGGCAGAGGTGATCAAGTATGGCCTAATTGTAGATGAGGGCTTTTTCCAGTGGTGCGAGCAAAACGTAGATGCACTGGTAAAACGTGATCCGGCGGCATTGGCCTATGCGGTACAGCGCTCTTGCGAAGTCAAAGCAGAAGTAGTGTCTGCCGACGAGCGTGAATCGGGGCTGCGTGCGTTGCTGAATCTGGGCCACACCTTTGGCCATGCGATTGAAGCAGGTTTGGGCTACGGCAAGTGGCTACACGGTGAAGCAGTGGGCTGCGGCATGATTATGGCAGCCGAGCTGTCAGTGGCATGTTGTGGCTTCCCTGCTGAAAAAGTGCAGCGTGTACGGGAGTTGGTGAAAAACATTGGTTGCCCAACGGTGCCACCATCTTGGCCTGCTGAGCGTTGGATTGAGTTGATGGGCATAGACAAGAAGGCCGAAGGCGGGCAATTGCGCTTTGTGTTGATGTCCGACATTGGTAAAAGTCATGTACAGGCCGTAGCGCCAGAAATAGTGGCCACGGTCTTAGAAGGTTTTAAATAAACTAAAGACTAAGGGGATCATTATGGTGTCACTGGCAGTTTATGCATGTTTTCCAGAACATAGCCGGGGTAGACGCCTCCCTGAAGAGACCCCGGAAAGGCGCAATGAATTTCAGCGCGACCGCGATCGCATTATTCATTGCCAAGCCTTTAGACGGCTGGAGTACAAAACACAGGTCTTCATCAATCATGAAGGGGATCTGTTTCGTACCCGTCTGACGCACAGCATTGAAGTCGCGCAAATTGCCCGTTCCTTAGCCAGAAACCTGCAGGTGCACGAAGACCTAGTAGAAGCAATTTCTTTGGCGCACGACTTGGGTCACACCCCTTTTGGTCATGCAGGGCAAGAAGAGCTGAATGCCTGCATGCGCGAGCTCGTGCCGCAAGCCGGTGGCTTTGAGCACAATCTGCAAAGCCTACGTATAGTCGACACCTTAGAAGAGCGCTATGCCGCCTTTGACGGGCTGAACCTGTGCTTTGAAACCCGGGAAGGGATTTTGAAGCACTGTAATTTGCGTCATGCCCATTTGTTGGGTGACGTGGGTGAGCGTTTTTTGTTACGCCAGCAGCCTTCACTCGAAGCACAGCTCACCAATTTAGCTGATGAAATAGCCTACAATAATCACGATATTGATGACGGCTTACGGTCCAAGCTGATCACCGTAGAGCAGCTATGCGAAGTGCCTATTTTCTTTCAGCATTTTGTGGCGGCACGGCAGATGTACCCCGCCGTTTCGCAAAAGCGTTTGGTGGCTGAAACCATACGCACCATGATCAATACCTTCGTGCAAGACTTAACTCTCACCACCCAGCAAAATCTGGATATGGCCAGACCGGGTAGTGTGGATGAGTTACGTCAAGCAGGGAAAATGGCCGCGTTTTCGATGGAAATGCGGGTAGAAGCGGATCATCTGAAGAAATTTTTGCGCGAAAATCTGTACCGACACCCACAAGTGCTGCGCATGATGAGCAAAGCTCGTCGTATTATTCGCGAATTGTTTGTGGCGTATTTGGATGACCCGCGTTTGCTCACGGCAGAGCATCGACGCGACAACCCCCAAGCACAAGCACGGGCCATTGCGGATTACATTGCTGGTATGACGGACCGTTACGCTATCCGTGAACACCAGCAATTGTTCCACATGTAAGTAGCCAGCCGTTTAGGCAGGCACTGCTAGTAGTGCCTGCAAATAACGGCCAGTGTGGCTTGCTGGGGTAGAGGCAATAACTTCTGGCGTGCCTTGGGCCACAATCTGCCCACCGGCTGCACCGCCTTCTGGTCCCATGTCGATGACCCAATCCGCCGTTTTGATCACGTCCAAATTGTGCTCAATGATGACCACGGTATTGCCTGCATCTACTAACTTATTCAGTACGTCTAGCAACAGAGAAATATCTTGGAAATGCAGACCTGTAGTGGGTTCGTCCAGAATGTAGAAGGTGCGCCCCGTACTGCGGCGTGATAGCTCTAGCGCCAGTTTGACGCGTTGTGCCTCACCGCCAGACAGCGTGGTGGCGCTTTGACCCAAACGTAGGTACGACAATCCCACATCCATTAAGGTGTCCAGCTTGCGGGCAATGGCCGGTACCGCCCCAAAGAAGGTCAATGCTTGGTCTACCGTCAGGTCTAGCACTTCGCTGATGTTTTTGCCGCGATACTGAATATCCAGAGTTTCGCGGTTATAGCGTTTACCGTGGCAAATATCGCAAGGTACGTAGATGTCGGGTAAGAAGTGCATCTCTACCTTCATCACGCCGTCGCCTTGGCACGCTTCGCAGCGACCACCTTTAACGTTAAACGAGAAACGGCCTGGGTCGTAACCACGCGTACGCGCTTCGGGCACACCAGCGAATAGTTCGCGAATGGTGGTGAACAAGCCCGTGTAAGTCGCGGGGTTACTACGTGGCGTACGGCCAATAGGGCTTTGGTCCACGTTAATGACTTTATCGAAATGCTCTAGCCCTTCTAGGCTTTGGTATGGTGCAGGTTCTGTTTGTGCACGGTGATAATGGTGCGACAAGGCGGTAGCTAGTGTGTCGTTAATCAACGTGGATTTGCCCGAACCGGAGACACCACTAATACATACAAAGCGGCCAGCAGGAATGTGCAGATCTACCGATTTCAGGTTGTGGCCACTGGCACCGCGCAAGACTAATTCTGGCATATCGGGTGTGACAGGGCGGCGGGCAGGAATAGCAATGCGCTTCTGGCCGCTTAAGTATTGTCCAGTCAGGGACTGAGGCGACTGCAAAATAACATCCGGTGTGCCTGCAGCAACGATGTGACCGCCATGCTCACCAGCGCCAGGGCCCATGTCCACGATGAAGTCCGCTTGGCGGATCATGTCTTCGTCGTGCTCGACCACAATCACGCTATTGCCTAGATCGCGTAAGCGTTTCAGGGTGTCGATTAAGCGGTCGTTGTCGCGCTGATGTAAACCAATAGATGGTTCGTCCAGTACGTACATTACGCCCGTTAAGCCGGAACCAATTTGGCTAGCCAAGCGAATGCGCTGGGACTCACCACCTGAAATGGTGTCGGCACTGCGGTCTAGCGATAGGTAATTTAGACCTACATTATTTAAGAACTGCAGCCGAGCCAGAATTTCTTGCACGATACGCTCGGCAATTTCTTTTTTGGCACCACTCAGTTGCAAGGTACTGAACCAATGTTGGCAGTCGGCCAACGACATGGCTTCTACTTCATAGATGCCACGTGGGTCATTTTCACCCAGCAATACATTACGGGCTTCGGTGCGCAGGCGTGAGCCGTGGCATGACGGACACTGTTGGGTACGGCGTAATTTAGACAGCTCTTCCCGTACGGCGGAGGAATCTGTTTCGCGCCAACGGCGTTCTAAGTTTGGAATCACACCTTCAAACGCATGGCGTTTAACGGTGGTTTTGCCTTTCTCGTTTAGGTACAAGAAGGCGATTTCTTCGTTGTTAGAGCCGTACAAAATGCAGTGGCGTATGGCTTCGGGCAGCTCCTCAAATGGGGTGTCCAAATCGAAGTCATAGTGCGCAGCAAGGCTGGTCAGCAAGGTGTGGGTAAAGGCATTACGCTTATCCCATCCGCTAATCGCACCGCTTGCCAAGCTTAAATCGGGGAAGGCGACCACGCGTTGCGGGTCAAAGAAATCCACCAAACCCAAGCCACTGCAATCTGGGCAGGCACCTGCTGGGTTGTTGAAACTAAATAGACGCGGCTCTAGCTCGTTTAGTTGGTAATCGCACAGCGGGCAGGCGTAATGGTTGCTGAATTGCAGATCTTCTGCGGTATCGAGGTTCAGTACTGTGACGCGGCCTTGGGACAGCTCTAGTGCTGTATCAAAGCTTTCAGCCAAGCGCTGGGCGCTATCAGGTTTGACGCGCAAGCGGTCTACCACCACTTCTACCAGCGATGAGCTGTTCGGTGCGGGGGCGGCAATGTCTTCAATGGCGCCCATCTCGCCGTTTACACGCAAACGCACAAAGCCTTGGGCTTGCAAGGCTTGGCGTTGTTGATCGAAATCGTCATGGGTGGCACGCAGTACGGGCGCCAAAATAGCGATACGACTTTCCTCGGGCAAGGCCAGTGTTTGGTCTACCATTTGGCTGACATTTTGCATTTGCAGCGGCAAGTGGTGTTCTGGGCAATGAGGTGTGCCGGTACGAGCGTACAATAGGCGCAAATAGTCGTGTATTTCGGTCGTGGTGCCAACCGTAGAACGTGGGTTGTGCCCTGCGGCCTTTTGCTCGATGGAAATTGCGGGGGATAAGCCTTCAATCAAATCGACATCAGGCTTATCCATCAGTTGTAGAAATTGTCTGGCGTAGGCCGACAAACTTTCTACATAGCGTCGCTGGCCCTCTGCATACAAGGTATCAAACGCCAAGGAAGACTTGCCTGAGCCGGACAAACCGGTAATCACCACCAATTCATGGCGGGGCAAGTCTACTGACAAATTTTTGAGGTTATGCGTGCGCGCACCCCTGATACGTATTGCGTCCATCGTGTAGGGTATAGGGCTTTAAAAGGGTAACTTGTTACTATAGCCTGTTAGGCCATTTTTGTGCCAAAAGTCTGGCATAGCACTGCACAAAGAAGTGTAAGAATAGAGTGTTGCATGAGTCATACAGAAAATAAAAAAATGGGCGGTCGCCCGGCGCGCCTTAGCTTGACCTCACAAGAACGTCGTACCAGCACCATGTTGGCGTGGTTGTTTGCGACACGCATGTTGGGGCTGTTTTTGCTTACCCCCGTGTTTGCGGTGGCAGCAAGCAGCTTGGTGGGTGGCCAAGACGCCATGAGGGTGGGTTTTGCCCTAGGGGCTTACGGTCTTACTCAAGCTATTATGCAAATCCCTTTAGGGATGGCGTCAGATCGCTTTGGCCGCCGGCCAGTCATCGTGGCGGGTATGCTGCTATTTATTGTGGGTGGCGTGGTCTGTGCGCTGTCTGATAGCGTAGACGGCATTATTGTAGGTAGGGTGCTGCAAGGGTTGGGGGCGGTGTCTGCTGCCATTACCGCGTGGGTGGCTGATGCCACTCGCCCCGAAGTGCGTACTCGCGCTATGGCGATGGTGGGGGCGTCTATAGGCTTGTCGTTTGCCTTGTCATTGGTATTGTCCCCCGTATTGGTAGGCCAATTCGGGTTGTCAGGGTTGTTCTGGGTGATCAGCGCTTTGGGCTTTGTCTGTTTGTTGCTGGCAGCCTTTGTGGTGCCAGCGGCCCCGCAAGCCATTCCAGTACTGCAATCAGCACGCATGAGCGATGTATTAGGCGATAAAAACTTGTTGCGCCTGAACTTTGGTGTGTTTGCACTGCATGCCATCTTGATGATGATGTTCATGGTGGTGCCTGGTTTGTTAGAGCAGACCGGCGGCTTACAGACAGCAACGTTGTGGAAAGTCTATTTGCCAGTGATTCTGGTATCGTTCGTCTTTATGGTGCCGGTGGTGTTTTACACTGAAACACGCAAGTGTCATCAGGCCATTTTGATGAAGATGGTGCTGTTGCTGGCGGCAGTGCTGTTGGTCATGCCTTTGGCGCTGCAAAATTTTTGGTGGTTGGTGGCGTTGTTGGTGCTGTTCTTTGTGGCCTTCAACGTGCTAGAGGCATTACAGCCTTCGTTGGTGTCGCGCCAAGCGCCTGCCGAGTACAAAGGCTTGGCACTAGGTTTTTACAACATGTCGCAATCGTTAGGCGTGTTTGGTGGGGGTGTGGCCGGAGGACTACTGGCTGCCCAACAAAGCACCCAAACGGTGTTGTGGTTAGGCGCTGCATTAGCCATTTCGTGGTTAGTGTTGGGGCGTGGTCTGAAAACACCAGACTAAATACAAAGAACACGCCGCACTACTATGGCCATCGGTAATTATCTGAGATGGCGTAGTCTAAGCGGGAATGATCGTAGATAATACGGGTTATAGATTTTTTGAACAGGATACAGTCATGGCATCGGTAAACAAGGTAATTTTGGTGGGCAACTTGGGGCGTGATCCCGAAGTACGTTATGGCGCAGAAGGCAATGCCATTTGCAACATCTCTATTGCCACTACCTCCAACTGGAAAGATCGCA
>JBQELO010000029.1:0-17867 GCA_052103955.1 Paenalcaligenes sp.
TAGACTATGACTGCTTATCCGACTATTGAAGATACCATTGGCTCTACCCCCCTGGTGCGTTTGCAGCGCCTGCATCCAGAACTGACCACTGAGCGTGGGAATGTGATTCTTGCCAAGTTGGAAGGTAATAATCCTGCCGGTTCGGTGAAAGACCGTGCTGCAAGCTCCATGATTCGCCGTGCCGAAGAGCGTGGCCAAATTAAACCGGGCGATACCTTGATTGAAGCCACCAGTGGTAACACTGGTATTGCTTTGGCGATGATCGCTGCGGTGCGTGGCTACAAAATGATTTTGATCATGCCCGATAACCTGTCGGTAGAGCGTAGAGCTTCTATGGCAGCGTATGGTGCAGAGCTTATCCTGACCCCCGCTTCTGCTGGTGGTATGGAATACGCCCGCGATTTGGCACTAAAAATGCAAGCCGAAGGTAAAGGTATTGTGTTGGATCAGTTTGCCAACGACGATAACCCTCAGGCGCACATACACAGCACAGGCCCAGAAATTTGGGCGCAAACACAGGGGCGCGTGACGCACTTTGTAAGTGCAATGGGTACAACCGGTACCATCATGGGTGTGGGGTCGTTCTTGCGTCGCCAGAAACCCGACGTGATGATTGTGGGTGCTCAGCCTGCTGAAGGGGCTTCTATTCCTGGTATTCGTAAGTGGCCAGAAGCTTACCAACCCGCTATTTTTACGCCTTCAGATGTAGATCGCTACGAACTGATTGGCCAGAAAGAAGCCGAAGATGCCGCTAGGGCATTGGCTGCTCAGGAAGGTATTTTTGCCGGTATTTCTACGGGTGGTGCGTTGGTCGCCGCCTTACGTGTGGCGGCTCAAGTCGAAAACGCCACCATCGTATTTATTGCATGCGATAGAGGCGATCGCTATTTGTCTACCGGCGTGTTTAACGGCTAAGGCATTAACACGCGCACGGGGCTACTGTTAACCCCTGTGCTGAAAGAAACAATCCCCCAGTCAAACACTGGGGGATTGTTTTATGGCCTAGGTTATAGGCTTACGTTAGGGTTAAGAAGGGCAGTTTGTTGGTGCGGTTATGCCATTACGGTTTCGGTTTGTGGCCAATGCTGTAGTGTGCGTTTTTCCAGCATTTCCCGGAATTGTTGCGTGGATATAGGCAGTACAGTGCCTTGGTCCCAATCCAGAATAACGCCGTAGCGGCGTACCGCATCAAGCTGATCTATGTCTCCGTCACGGTACCACTGCGCCACCTGTTCTGGATCGGTTTGCATCCAGTCTCTGCGGTTTGCACGCATATGTTCACGCAGTGTGTGGGTAGCGGCTTCATCAATGCGGTATTCGCAAATTTCGGGGTCCACAGCCTCAATGATGACGCCATAGTCTTTAGCTGCCCTGGCAATGGAAACGTACTCATCAATCACGTCTTCTAACACCAGCGTTAGGTCGCGTTCTAACGGGTCCCCAAAGCCACCACCGCCAGCAGTGGGGCGGCTGAACTCATCACCAGAATGAATGGATACATCCGAGAATACGGACCCTAGCCATTCGGGTTCAGCGGCATTGGCACGCTTTAAGGTTAGGCCGTGTGGCATAGAAGGTAGCCCACCGTTAATCCCCCAAACAATGGCGCGCTCGCGGTCGCAAATGTAGGAAATTACGGGGTCTTCAGCATCTTGCATAATTGAGGTTTTACGTACGCCCACACCGCCTCGCCACTTACCAGGGCCTGCTGAGTCAGTCAAAATTTGAAACTCAGTCGTCAGGATAGGGTTAGCGCGTTCTTGGCCTTCTACGGGCTGCGACATCAAGCCCACTCCAAACGAAGCGGTGGTGACGTTGCAGCCGTCTTTGCCATTACGCCCACCCCATCCACCGGGGAGCCAATCGTAAAACATGAAAATGGGCTTTTCTGGGCTACGGGCGTCTTTACCACCCGTGAGCAGATACTCTAGGTTAAAAGCACATGCCGTGGCGCGTTCTGGCATGATTTGTGACCAGATTTCGTAGATGGCATTCATGATTTTCTCAAATGGCATCAAGAAACCGGTGACGGCTACTGGCCAGCGTGCACTCACAATACTGTCTTCTGGGGCAATCACATCGAACACACGGTAAAAACCGCTGTTTAACGGTAGGTCAGGGAAAAAGGTTTTCATCCCGGCAGCAACCGCAGAAAAAGTGGAGCCAAAAGCGGAGTTGTAGATGGAGCCAATAGTGGGGTGGCTACCAGTGAAGTCGTAGGTGGCACGATCACCTTTGATGGTCAGTTTGACCTTAATGGGGATCATGCCTTCGCCAGCAATAGGGTCTCTATCAATGAAATCCTGTGTTTCCCATTCGCCATCAGGCAAGGCCGCTAAGCGCTGGCGTACCGCACGCTCTACGTAGTCTTGTACGGCGCCCATGCCTTCTAAGACGGTATCAATGCCGTATTTTTCGCTTAAACGAATAATCTCGCGCTCACACACTTGCGTGGCCTGAGATTGCGCGTGAATGTCTCCAATAATAGAGGCGGGGTCGCGTGTGTTAGAGGCAATGAGGTGGGCCACATCACGGCAAAATACACCTTTGTGAAACAAGCGCACGGGGGTGATGCGCATGCCTTCTTTAAACATGTCTTTGGCGGTGACATCAAACGAACCAGGTACGCTGCCGCCCAAGTCGGACCAGTGGCCGTTGGACTGGCTAAAACCCAGTAAGGTGTCGCCCGAAAAAATGGGGCGTATTAAGCGCACATCGTTAAAGTGCGTGCCACCAGCATAGGGGTCGTTAATCGCGTAGACATCACCGGGGTGTATGTCGCCTTCAAAAGCCTCAATCACAGCTTTGCAGGTGAAATGCAGGGTGCCTACGTGTACGGCGATGTCTTGGTTGCCTTGAGCGACAGAGTTACCTTGCGCATCATGTAAACCGCTGGAAAAGTCGCGGTTATAAATCACAAAAGAATAGCAGGTGCGCAGAATTTGCTCTGCCATCTGGTCAACACTGGTAATGAAGGAGTTTTTCAACACTTCAAAGGTGACGGGGTCCAATGTGCTGGAGGTGGTTGTAGTAGTCATGATGTGTCCCTTTAGAAGCGGATGATGATGTTGAGGTATTCGTCAATGTCGGCATGACACTGAGGTGGTACGACGACGGTAGAGTCCAGTTGCTCGATTACGGCAGGGCCTTGCAGCTGCAAGCCAGCAGGTAAGTCTGTGCGTTCGTAAACGGGCGTGTGGCAAGCCCCAAACTTGGAGAACCAGACTTCTCTATGGTTGACTGGATGTGGAATAACGCCTGTGGGTTCGTGACGCGGTAACTCTGCTTGCGCTACTAAACCCACTGCTTTGAGGTTTAGTCTGAAGATGCTGACGGGGGCATCCATGCGACGGTAGTTGTATTCGCGTTCGTGTTCTTGGTGGAAGATATCAATTAGGCTGTCCAGCGTTTTGACGGGGCGTGGTGCAGGAATGGCAAGGGAACGCCACTGGCCTTGATACATCATGTCTATAGTGCGTTCTAACACCATGTCTTGCTCTTGTACGCCCTCATGGCTAAGGTGCGAGATGGCTTCCGTTTCTAAACGTTGGAAAGCGGCTTCAAGCTCTGCAATATCCACCTCTGAGGCTTGTTTGATATAGCTTTCAGCAAAGTCGTGCTGAATGTTCACCAGCAAGCAGCCTAAGGCAGATGCCACACCGGGGTTAGGGGGGACGATGACGGCTGGGATAGACAATTCTTGTGCAATGGCTACACCGTGTAAGGCCCCCGCGCCTCCGAAAGACACCAAGGCGAAGTCCCTAGGGTCGTATCCTCGGCTAATAGAAAGCAGTCGTACGGCATCGGCCATGTTGGCGTTAGCAACATCCACAATGGCTTGAGCGGCATCGTGCAGTTCTAGTTTGAAGGGTTCGGCCACACCTTGCCGCACCGCTTCGTGCGCAAGTTCAGCGTTCAGCGTGACTTGTCCGCCCGCTAAGCGTGTGCCCAGTCTACCTAACACGACGTTGGCGTCTGTGTTGGTGGGTTGCATATTGCCGTTGCCATAGCAAGCAGGACCCGGGTTGGCGCCAGCAGATTGTGGGCCGTTGCGTAGTGAGCCCGCTTCATCTTGCCAGGCTAATGAGCCGCCACCTGCACCAATGGTGAGTACTTCAATACTAGAGAAACGTATGGGGTAGCCGAACTCAATAAACCAGTCGTTCGTGATACGGGATTGGCCGTCATAGGCTAGCGATACATCCGTAGAAGTACCACCCATATCTAGGCCAATAGAGTTCTTGAAACCGCACAGCATAGCGATGTGCCTGCTGGCAATGGCACCAGCGGCAATTCCCGAGCCAGCTAAGCGGGCAGAGAAGTGCTCTACGGCTTCGGTGGTCATCACACCGCCGCCGCTGTGCAGTAGTAGCAGATCGCTTTCATAGCCACGGCGTTTGAGTTCTTGCCCCAAACGTTTGGTGTAGTCCACCACCACAGGGCTGCAGGCTGCATTAATCACGGTGGTAGAAAAGCGTTCATGTTCGAAGATTTCTGGCATGACTTCAGAAGACAGGGAGATGGCTACTTCCAGCATTTCAGCACGCAAGATATCGCGCATTTGCTGTTCATGTTGGGGATTCATGTAGGAGTTCATGAAGCAGATGGCTACGGCTTTCACCTCACGACGACGCAAGGTGCGGGCCACTTGTTTGGCTTCCTCCACATTCAGTTCAGTGACTACCTTGCCTTGCGCATCAATACGTTCGGTGACACAGAGGCGATCACGACGTTTAACGTGCGGTGGGGCAACGTCTTTGTAGATATCCCACAAGTCTTCTTTGTTGGCTCGGCGTATTTCAATGACGTCTCTGAAGCCTTCGGTGCAGATCATGGCGGTACGTGGCAGGCGGCGTGTGATCAGTGCATTGGTGGCAACGGTAGTGCCATGCGAAAACAGCGATACCTGATGTAGATCTACTTTACTTTTATCGACGGCATTCAAAATGCCGTCGATGGGATCTACAGTAGATGAGGTTTTCTCGATGCTAATGCGTCCAGTGTGCTCATCCATGACACAAATATCGGTAAAGGTGCCGCCAACGTCGACGGCAACGCGTGTGCTTTTCATAGTGTGCTCCAGAGATTTTGAGGACAAAAAATCCCCTGCCTAGTGAAAACCAGGCAAAAAATGTAAAGGGTAGGTAGGGCGCTACAACGCTCTACAGAGAAGAGGGAAACTTAGGCGGCTTATCGCACAAGGCATAGCGACGTATGGTGCGGTTAGCTGTCTACAAGAAAATGATGGTCTTTATGTTGATTTAATCGCGCACGGTATTGGCTACGTGCTTCGCTGGGGGACTGTCCAAAGTGGTTTTTATACAGTTGGCTAAAGGCTGCAGGGCTGCTGAACCCCCACTCATAAGCAATCTGCGCAATGCTTTTAGTGTGTGCATGTTGCTGTAGAGCGGTATCGCTAAACAGCAGGCGCTGTTCTTGCACCCAACTGCTGACGGACTGCCCACGCATTTGGAACAGCATGTGCAAATAGCGCAGCGAAATCCCACAGGCGCTGGCAATATCTTGGGGACGTAAGGGGTGTTGTATGTGGTCGCGTATGTATTTTTCGGCGCGATACAAGTGGGCAGTTTGTACCGAGGTTAAGCCAGACTGCATGGGGGAGTGGTCCAGCACAGCTAAGGCGAGTAGATCAGTCAGATGGCTACCAATAGTTTGCCTAGCTGCTTGATCCATTTGATCTAATCGTACGGCTACCATACGTACCATTTCTGTCATCAGTTCACCCGCCCCTTGGCTGGCATCAAACGCTAAAGAGACTAAGCGTTCAGGCATGCCTACGCGTGAGCGTAGTAAGGGCGCAGGAATTTTCAGTACCCACAGTCTATTGGGTTGGGTGTAGCTAAATTGGTAGGGCAGGTGACTGCGCTGCAAGATAAACCCGCCAGGTGAGCAGCCTACATCTCTGCCGTTTTGGCTAAAGTCTATGCTGTCATTATCGGGAATGGTCACCAAGTAGCTTTCTTCTGCTTCAGCCTGCTCTAGGTGCTGGCTATTACGTTGGTAGAGCAGAGCGTCAGATTCCAATTTGGATAAGGAAATTAGTCCCAGATCCCATGAGTTCAAGGCGCCAGAAAAACTGGGGCTATCCTTAAAGCGTAGGGACAGTGGGAAGTACGTTTCCGTGACGATTTTTTCCCAGTAGCGCTTTTGGCTCTGAGGTGCTTCATTGGTGGTGCAATGGCTGATATTCACCATGAACTCCTCCTGTTCGACGGCTACGGCTAAGGCAGCCTAAGAGTCTCCATAAACTGCTTTTTGTTTTTTACCATTCTATGAGTCATATCAAGCGCTTACAAGCTACGGAGTTTAGCGGTAGCGCATAAAAGCATGGTGCTATATGCAATCTAGGGTAAGTGCGTAGAAGAAAAGGGGGGGCGTATAGGCCGCCAGATAAAAAAACAGCCCACTCCAAACGGAGGTGGGCTGGTCAAAGGGACGGTGAAACGAGTAAATCTTAGTGGGTGTTCTGAGCATCCCAGCGAGCGATTAGTTCACGCTCTTCTGCTGTCATTTGCGTCAGGTTACCCAAGGGCATGTATTGGTTGGACACCACTTTTTTGATGTCTGCTGCGTGCAAAAGAGTTTGTGCTTCGCTGTCCATTTGCATGCCCAGTGGCGGTGCAGCAAAACCAAATTGCTTATCAGGTGTAGCGGCATGGCATTGAATACAGCGTGCTTCCATGATGTCTTGCACTTGGGCAATAGTGATGGTTTCTTCTGCACTGCTCACCTCACTGGTTGGCTGGGACTTGGGTGCACCAATCCACACAATAACCAGAATAATCAGTACACCAGCGATGGGGTACATAGGCTTGTTATGGCCAGCATGCATCAACACAAAGTACTGACGGATCAGGGCGCCTGCAAAAATGAACAGGGTCATGATGATCCACGCATACTCGTTGTTGTACGTGAAGGAGTAATGGTTGCTCAGCATTAACAGCAGCACAGGCAGCGTGAAGTAGGTATTGTGTACCGAACGTTGCTTACCGCGTTTGCCATCCAATGGATTAGGCGTTTGGCCGGCTTTCAGGGCGGCTACCATGCGACGTTGACCGGGGATAATCCAGAAAAACACGTTGGCAGACATGCTGGTTGCCATCACGGCACCCGTAATCAAGAAGGCTGCACGGCCAGAGAAAATGTGGGTGCTTAGGTAAGCCACCGCAACCATCATGACGGCAACGGCAATACTGAGCAGACCATCACGTTCCATGTTGGGGCTGATGCGCTTACACAGCTCGTTGTAGACCACCCAGCCTGCAATCAGGAACAAAATGGCGACAACGTTTACCTCGGTACCGCTTAGGTTGGCGGCCCATTCCCACGGACTGGAGGGGTTCACCAGATAGAAGGTGGGTTTGGTTAGGTACAGCAATGCGAACAGCGCAAAACCGGACAACCAAGTGGTGTAGGACTTCCAGAAAGACCAGTGCAAATCTGAAGGCAGTTCAGATGGGCTAGTTAGGTACTTTTGGCTGTGGTAGAAACCGCCGCCGTGAACGGCCCACATTTCACCAAACACACCGCTTTTCTTTGCGGTTTCACTTTTTGGGGGACGCAGACCATTGTCTAGCATCACGAAATAGATGGACTCACCAATCCATGCTACAGCGGCGATAACGTGCAGCCAACGCAATAATAAGTTGGCGAAATCGAGCAAATACGCTTCCATATAAACCTCTCTGTGTGTGTTGCTTGCTGACTCTTAGAGCAGGTATGGATTAGCTGCCACGGTAGGTAGACCAGGACCAAGGGGTCACGACCAGTGGTACGTGATAGCTACCACCTTCTTCGGCAATACCGAAGTGAATGGATACTTGGTCTACAAAGCGTGGGGATGGAAGGGCTACGCCGCGCGCAGCAAAGTAGTCTCCTGCATGAAAGACCAGTTCATATTGGCCTTTCACTACCTCTTGATCCTGCAATAGAGGTTCGCCACAGCGCCCGTCAGCGTTAGTTTTTACGCTCTTGATCAGAGAGCGTTTGCCGTTTTCGTGACGGTACAAGTCGATGTTGACGTGTTGCGCAGGACAGCCATGCATGGTGTCCAGAACGTGGGTAGATAGCTTTCCCATTGGTGTCTCCGGTTTTTTTGGATTCTATATAAGAAAAATATAAGTCCAGCGAGCCCAGTTTGGGAAACCGGCCGTGGGGCAAGCGGTGCAAGGATCAGTGCGCTGGGTTCCGCCCCATGAAACTAAATTGTCGACAATTTATGTTGACGATTTTGAAAGCATCTCTAATAATTGTCAAGGTCAATCACTAGGAAATTTTATGCTTCAGCTGTCATCCACTCCTTCTACTTCCGCTGTGGATGTTGAAGCGCCTTCGGCTTCCTCGCTTTTGGGCAGTAAGCGTCATACATCGGAAAACGGCCGTATTTACAATGAAATTTTCGATGCGGTGATGGACAGACGGCTGTTGCCCGGTACGAAATTAACCGAAGCCAAGCTGTGCGAGATTTTTTCCTGCTCCCGTACGGTGATTCGTACGGTATTGGCCGAGTTAGCGCACGACAAAATTGTGAGCTTGGAAACCAATAGAGGGGCTTTTGTCTGGCAGCCTGATCCCAAAGAAACGCGTGAGGTGTTTGAGCTGCGTAGGGATATGGAGTGTTTAATCATAGACAAGCTGCTGCGCTTTCCAGACCTAGAGCAAAAACTGCAGGGGTTATACGACATGGTGCAGCGAGAGCAAGCATCGTATAACGCCGGGCAGCGCATCAGTTGGATACGGTTATCCAATGCCTTTCACGTAGAAATGGCGCGGTTGTTGGGCAATGATGTGTTAACTGAGTTGATGCACATGTTGTGCGCCAGAACCTCGCTGATCATTGCGTATCACGACAAGCCGGGGGAGCAAGCCTGCTCTTTTTGCGAACACGAACAGATTTTGGACTTGCTGTGCCAGCGCGACCGAGATGGCGCGCTGCATGCTATGCAACATCACTTGCTGGCATGTGAACAGCGTATGAATGAAGAACAGGCATCGACTAAGCCAGATCCTTGGCAAGCATTTGGTGCCCCACGTTGATAAATCTTGGAGACAATACATGACCATAACTTCCGAATACCCACGAGATTTACGCGGCTATGGGCGCGATGTGCCACACGCAAACTGGCCGGGTAAGGCGCGTGTTGCTGTGCAGTTTGTGCTGAATTACGAAGAGGGGGGCGAGAACTGTGTGTTGCACGGCGACCCTGCCTCTGAGCAGTTTTTATCGGAAATTGTGGGGGCTGCGGCCTACCCAGCACGTCATAAATCCATGGAGTCTATTTATGAATATGGCTCTAGGGCTGGTGTGTGGCGCATTCTAAAAGAGTTTGAGCGTCGTGGAATGCCCATGACGATTTTTGGTGTGGGTATGGCGCTAGAGCGTCACCCTGAGGTGGCTCAAGCGTTTGTGGATGCGGGGCATGAAATTGCCTGCCACGGTTACCGTTGGATCCATTATCAGGACAAGCCTGAGGAACTAGAGCGCGAGCACATGCAACGTTGCGTGGACATCATTAAGCAGCTCACAGGCAAACACCCTGCGGGTTGGTATACCGGGCGGGATAGCCCTAATACACGCCGTTTGGTTGCCGAAGAAGGGCAGTTCTTATACGACTCTGACAACTACGGTGATGATTTGCCTTTCTGGGAAGAGGTGCGCTTGCAAGACGGTAGTATTCACCCGCAGTTGATTGTGCCGTACACCTTGGATACCAACGATATGCGCTTTGCTACGCCGCAAGGCTTTAATACCGGGGATGATTTCTTTCACTTCTTACGTGATGCTTTTGATGTGCTGTACGAAGAGGGTGAAGAAGCGCCTAAAATGCTGTCCATTGGCTTACATTGCCGCTTAATTGGTCGCCCATCGCGCTTCCGTGGGTTGCAGCGTTTCTTGGATCACGTGCAAAAACACGATCGTGTGTGGGTGGCGACACGTGAAGATATTGCACGTCATTGGGTACAAACGCATCCGTATCAAGCCCAGCGTTAATACGGGTTAGCAGGTGTTTTTGGGCGGCGCTCACGGGGAATCGTGAGCGCCGCTTTGCGGTGAGAACCCCACAGCTTTCCCGCATTTGTTAGGCGTAGTGAGCCCTCTTACTTATAATGAGTGGTTATCTGTATTTTTTTGTAGCGATCAATGAAGACATCCGAAATTCGCCAGAAGTTTCTCTCGTTTTTTGAGGGGCGGGGCCATCAAGTCGTGCCGTCGTCCTCGCTGGTTCCTGGAAATGACCCAACCTTGTTGTTTACCAACGCAGGGATGGTGCAGTTTAAGGACGTGTTTACCGGTAAAGAAACCCGACCTTACCGTCGAGCGGTATCCTCGCAGCGCTGTGTGCGCGCGGGTGGTAAGCACAATGACCTAGAAAACGTAGGTTACACCGCACGTCACCACACATTTTTTGAAATGTTGGGTAACTTCAGTTTTGGCGATTATTTCAAGCGTGATGCCATTCTTAACGCCTGGGAGTTGCTAACGTCTGTGTATGGTTTGCCGGCCGACAAGCTGTGGGTGACGGTGTACCACGAAGATGATGAAGCCTACGCGATTTGGCAAAATGAAGTAGGTGTGCCGGCTGAACGTATTATTCGTATCGGCGACAATAAAGGTGCACGCTATGCGTCAGATAACTTCTGGCAAATGGCCGATACCGGCCCATGTGGTCCCTGTTCGGAAATTTTCTTTGATCATGGTCCAGAAGTTTGGGGTGGCCCTCCCGGGTCTCCAGAAGAGGACGGTGATCGCTATATCGAAGTCTGGAACTTGGTGTTTATGCAGTTTGATCGCTCCGCCGATGGCGTGATGCACCCGCTGCCTAGCCCATGCGTAGATACCGGTATGGGGTTGGAACGTATTGCAGCCGTATTGCAGCACGTACATTCCAATTACGATATTGATTTATTCAAAGCGCTGATTGCTGGCGCATCGCGTGAAACCGGATGTGCAGACCTTAGCAATAACTCGCTAAAAGTCATCGCTGACCACATTCGTGCTTGCAGCTTCTTGATTGTGGATGGCGTAATCCCCGGCAACGAAGGCCGTGGTTATGTGTTGCGTCGTATTATTCGTCGCGCATTGCGTCATGGTCACAAGCTGGGTCAAACGCGTCCGTTCTTCCATAAGTTAGTGGGCGATTTGGCCGCGCAAATGGGCGAAGCCTATCCAGAGCTACTCGCTCAGCAAGCGCGTATTGAGCAAGTGTTAAAGCAAGAAGAAGAGCGTTTCGGCGAAACACTGGAACACGGTCTGAAAATCTTGGAAGGTGCGTTGCAACAGTTAGGCAACAGCAACGTACTGGATGGTCAAACTGTCTTTACCCTGTACGACACTTACGGCTTCCCTGTGGACCTTACCGCAGACATTTGCCGTGAGCGTGAAGTAGAGGTTGATTTGGCTGGTTTTGAAACCGCCATGCAACGTCAGCGCGAACAAGCACGTGCAGCGGGTAAATTCAAAGCAGCGGCGGAGTTGGTGTATGACGGTGCAGCAACACAGTTCGAAGGCTACGATCACCTGCAAACACAGTCCAGCGTTTTGGCACTGTACGTAGATGGTTTGTCTGTAGACGTTGTTAACGCTGGTCAACAAGCGGTAGTGGTATTGGATAACACACCGTTTTATGCAGAGTCGGGCGGTCAGGTGGGTGATACGGGTGTATTGCACAACACTGAAAGCCACTTTGTAGTGCAAGATACGCAGAAAATTCAATCGCAAGTTTTTGGTCACCAAGGTGTACTGGAAAGCGGTGAGTTGCGTATTGGCAGTAAGCTACAAGCTCAAGTGGATGTGGCCAAACGTGAGGCGACGATTCGCAACCACTCCGCAACACACTTGATGCACAAAGCCTTGCGTGAGGTATTGGGTGGTCACGTGCAGCAACGTGGCTCGCTGGTTGATGCACAAAAAACACGTTTTGACTTTGCTCACGATGCCGCTATGACAGCCGAACAAATCGCTACTGTTGAAGCGATTGTGAACCGCGAAGTCTTGCAAAATACACCGGTTGCCGCACAGTTAATGGGCTTTGATGAAGCCGTTGAAGGTGGTGCAATGGCGTTGTTCGGTGAAAAATACGGCGATGAAGTGCGCGTACTGGACATTGGTTTCTCACGTGAGCTGTGCGGTGGTACACACGTTTCGCACACAGGCGATATTGGCTTGTTCAAAATCGTTTCTGAAAGTGGTGTAGCCGCAGGTGTACGTCGTGTTGAAGCCATCACTGGTTTGAATTCATTGGCGTGGGTACAAGGTATTAACGGTTTGCTCGCTCAAGCCTCTGCTGCCTTGCGTACCACCCCTGAAGAAGTGGCCTCACGTATTGGTTCGCTACAAGCTCAGTTGAAAGATGTAGAGCGCGAGCGTGACCAATTAAAAGACAAATTGGCGAGTTCTGCTGGCCAAGATTTGGCACAACAAGCGATTGAGTTGGCTGGCGGTGTAAAATTGCTGGTGGCTGATTTACCGGGTGTTGAGGCTAAGTCTCTGCGTAACGTGGTAGATCAACTGAAAGACAAGCTGCAATCGGCGGTAGTGGTGTTAAGCACTAGCGAAGACGGAAAAATTAGCTTGGTGGCTGGTGTTACTAAAGCGCTAAGCGCTACCGTGAAAGCGGGCGATGTGGTGGGTCATATTGCTCAGCAAGTAGGCGGTAAGGGCGGTGGTCGCCCTGATATGGCGATGGGTGGTGGCTCTGATGTTGCCGCATTGCCGCAAGCCCTAGCGTCCGTTCAAGCTTGGGTGGAAGCCAAGCTATGAGTGGCCAAGAAATAGGAAGCGTCGCTCTAGAGGTAGACGCTTCCGGCCTGAAATGCCCGCTACCTATATTGCGGGCTAAAAAGGCTTTAGCACAAATTCAAAGTGGTGACGTGTTAAAAGTCATCACTACGGATACCCATGCACTCACTGATTTTCAGGCGTTTGCAACACAAACCGGCAACCTTTTGCTCAAACAAGAGGAAGACGGAGAAACGTTGGTGCATTATTTACAGCGGCGTTGATCATAAAGCGCTGGATGTTGTTTTAGGTTGGGTTTATAATGGTTTTTTGCAGCCAAACGTACCGTTTCGGGCTGTATGATGATAAACTCTTTTGTTTTACACTTTTACTAACAGAAAAAGGAATTATCAATGGTGGTAATTCGCTTGGCCCGTGGTGGCTCCAAAAAGCGTCCGTTTTATACCGTAGTAGCCGCAAATCGTAGCGATCGCCGCGACGGCCGCTTTATTGAGCGTCTGGGCTTCTACAACCCCGTCGGTGGTGAAGGCCAGGAAAATCTGCGCCTGCAACTGGATCGTATCGAATACTGGACAACAAACGGTGCACAATTGTCGCCTTCCGTTAGCCGTCTGGTTAAAGAATACGCTAAAACCGTTAGCAGCGCAGTCTAAGTAGACTGTTGCTGAGCATCATTTGTAGTCTACGCAATGTCAGTTATTCCTGATGATCTAGTTGAGCTGGGTCGAGTAGTATCTGCCTATGGCGTACGTGGTTGGGTGAAAATTCAACCTTATGCTGCAGATGGCGATGCTTTGCTTACCGCAAAACGGTGGTGGCTGAAAACGCCTGTTTCTCCTGCTCACGGCGGAGGCGCAGGCGTTTCTGCGTCCACTACACCTTTTACGGTGCAACAAGCTAAATGGCATAGTGGTACGGTAGTTGCTCTTTTTAAGGGCTTCGATGACCGTAACCAGTCTGAGCCATTAAAAGCACATACGGTATGGGTGTCACGTGCTGACTTCCCCGCTGCCGACGAAGAAGAATTCTATTGGGTAGATCTACTGGATTGCCTGCTATACGGTGAAGAAGAAGGCGGTCAATCTGTCTTGTTGGGCCGTGTGGTGCAAGTGCTAGATAACGGCGCTCATGCAGTGCTGGAAGTCGAGCAAGGCATTTTGGATGAGGCCCAACACTTTACACCTGTGCTTTCTGATAAAGGAAAGCGACAGACCATTCTGGTACCTTTTGTCAAAGAATGTGTGCATACCGTTGATTTAACCGCCAAGCGGTTAGAGAGCAACTGGCCGGTTGGATTCTAAGCCTGCTGGTAGCAGGTGCACTGACTGTCTGGCCCGTTAGGGATAAACATGCGCTTTGATGTACTGACCATATTTCCAGAAATGTTTACATCGTTGTTGGACAGCGGTGTGAATGCGCGCGCCCATAAAAAAGGAGCGTGGCAATTGCATACCTGGAACCCTCGCGACTTCACGCACGACACGCACCGCACTGTAGACGATCGCCCATATGGTGGTGGTCCAGGTATGGTGATGATGGCGGCCCCGCTAGAGGCGGCATTGCATAGCGTGCATGCAGCAAGACATGAGCAGGGTGAGCCGCAACCGGCTCCTGTGATTTTGCTTAGCCCCATAGGCGAGGTGTTCCAACAACGCCATGCTCAAGAAATCGTCGATCAGCAGCAAGGAGCCATCTTTGTGTGTGGTCGTTACGAGGGTATAGACCAACGTTTCATTGATAAATGCGTAACGCACCAATACTCCTTGGGGGACTTTGTGCTCTCGGGCGGGGAGTTGGCGGCGGCCGTTATGATGGACAGCGTTGTGCGCTTATTGCCGGGTGTCCTGAACGACGAACAATCAGCGATGCAGGACTCTTTCCATCCGTCGTTGGATGGCTTGCTAGATAGTCCGCACTACACACGCCCAGAGAATTACGAGGGTGAGCTGGTGCCGGATGTGCTGCTATCGGGTAATCACAAACATATTGCCGAGTGGCGCAGAGAGCAGTCCTTACGCTTGAGTTTGCAGAACCGTCCGGATTTGTTAATTGCAGCGTGGAAGAATGGGGCGCTTACCAAGAAGGATTTGGCGTTTTTAGCGACGCTGGGGGCAAAGCCTCCGTTTGAGGGCTGAGCACTAGCTTGTTTCTGGTTAGAATCTACCGCATTACTACTGAATAGCTAAACCAACGGAGCCTACCTGCATGTCGCTACCAAACACCCTGTTTTATTCCACTCGAAAAGACGCTATTGCCCATGCCAAGGGTGAGCCAGCGACGGTCAATGATTTGTACGAGTTCGGTGGTATTACTGACTTGGATATTAGTATTTTCTTCTCCATTGCCGCAGGGGAAGAGTTCGATTTTGATCTGCACGAAATACTACCCATGGATGAGCTTGAGGATTGCGAGGTGTTTGAGCTGCCTGTGCGACTGGTAGAGGTATTGGCTGCTAAAAACGAAGCAGACATTCAACCGTTGGCTGTAGAGTGGGCGGCTACAGAAGAGTTGCAATGTGATCCTGCAGACTTGAGCCCTATTGTGGCTAAGCTTATTGAGCTCAGCAAAAAAGTGGGTGGTAACCGTATTTATTTCAGCGCCTAATCACGGTTAGTGGTCGGTTGTTTCACTGATGAGTGTGGTGTGCTCGTTGCCAAGTGGGGAAAGGGGATGGATATTCCTGGTTTGGGGGTGGTAGAAAAAGATGACAGTACGGATTGGTATTTTAGTGATCCTATAGCGATTCCGGTATTGGGCGGTCAGGAGTGCGAGGTAGTACTAGAGGAGTACGACGAGGATGAGTGCCAAGCGGATTTCCACACGGCTATTGCCAATTTTTTAACGGCCAGCCCAAAGATATTGCGCGAGGCGGATGACGCCCTTTTTAGCTACTATAAAGACTACGAAAAATACTGGTTAGAGGAAGGTAATGCTCCTCTTGCTACGGCTGAGGAGTTATGGCAGCGTGTTCGGTTCGGCTCTGAGCTCATGGTATCCCGCAGTGCGCATGGCGATAAGGCTGTGTATGTGTCGCTAGAGTGTGGCTGTGATTGGGAAGTGGAGCACGGTTTACAACTGGTTTTTAAACACGGGCTAACACTTACTAAGCTAGGTCCCTTTGATGGTCATCTGAGCAATGCGAATGCGTATGCTGATGACAGTCTTGAGCAAGTGATCTATTGTTCGCGCTGTTAAGCTTGCGATCGCCGACAACGAGAGAATATGAAGTACATGAACCGCCCTGAGTTTGGGCGGCTTTTTTATGGCAGATGGTGCTGTATACGGCATCGTGAAACAGTTTGTTTTACTGTGTGATGGGCTGAAGAAGGAAATGCTCAAAATTGTTGTATTTGTAAAAAACTAACTAATTTCAGTGATAGGCCGTTCTTATTGTAATCAGTAGAATGCGTCGAAGTAGGGACGGATTATCGCGGATGAGCCAGCCGGTTCAGAGTCGTGTACAACATTTATTGGGAAGCCACACACATGAATAAAATCTATAAATCGCTCTGGAGCCAGGCTTTGGGTACATGGGTGGCTGTGCCTGAAACTGCACGATGTAGAACTGGCGCGACCACGGTAGGCGGTGTAGTGGGAGCTAGCAGCACCATACCGATCTGGCGTAAACACTGTCTTGCTATCGCCATGGCGGCAGCGTGGGGAGGGCTGGTAGCAGTTCCTGCTTATGCACAATCCACACCTATCACTACGCTCAACACAGCGCAAACCTTGTATTGGAACGGTAGTACTACCAATGCTGATGGCGCCGTACATGGAGGTGCTGGCATCTGGGACAGCGCTACCTCGAATTGGACGAGCGAACTGGGTGACAGTGCCCAGTCTTGGGATGGGACTACTGCTGTGTTTCAAGGGGCGTCTGGTATCGTCAACGTAGAGGGTACTCAAACGGTGCAAGGGCTGCGCTTCCTGAGTGATGGTTACTACATAAAGGGTAGCGGTAACCTCAATCTGGAAAATAACAGCAACGGCGTGGTCACCGTAGAGGTGGCATCGGGAGTGACGAGTTCATTAGCTGTTAACTTATCGGGTACGGGAACGCTGAGTAAAGAGGGATCCGGAATGCTGGCATTGTACGGAGCCAGTACGCTGGGTGGTAAGGTAGAAGTCAAAAACGGCACACTGGCCGTCAATGGCAGTATAGGTGGCAGGGACGTAACGGTACATTCAGGCGCAGCCTTGACGGGTGAAGGGACGATCAACAGTAAAGTTAAGCTTGCCGATGGTGCTCATTTGGTGGGTAGTAGTGGCAGTACGTTGACTATGAGCGACTTGGAGCTGACAGCTGACAGCAAGATTGATGTGTCGCTCAGTACACCGGTGGCGGGGCAGACTCCCCTGTTTAAGGTGAATGGTATGTTGGCCTTGAATGGTGTATTGAATATCAGTGATGCCGGTGGTTTTGGTACAGGTATATATAGGCTGTTTGAGTACAGCTCGCTGGTCAATAATGGACTGACATTGGGTGATCTGCCTAGCGGGCTTTCGGTGGCTGATGTTCATGTTCAGACTGCCATAGCTACGCAGGTTAACCTACTTGTCAATTCTGAAGACTATAAAGTTCAGTTATGGGATGGTGCAGAATCAGTAGCGAATGGCCAAATAGAGGGAGGGGCTGGCACCTGGGGAGCAAATACATTGAACTGGACAACGCTGAACGGCGACACGAACACTCTTTGGAGCAGCCAGTTTGCGGTCTTTATGGGGGCGCCAGGTATTGTTACGGTAGAGGGAGCGCAAACTGTTACCGGTATGCAGTTTGTGACGGATGGCTATAGTCTGAATGCAGGGACGAATGGTGCGTTCAATCTGATGAATCGTAATGGTGACCGTGCCGTAGTACGTGTGGATACAGGTGTTACCGCGACGATCAATACGCCTATCCACGGCAGTAGCAAGTTAATCAAGCTTGATACGGGTACCTTGGTGTTGAATGGGCTAAATACCTATCTAGGAGGTACTCAACTTAGTGGCGGTACGTTAGTGGTGGGTAGTGATAGCGCCTTGGGTCAGGGAAAACTGGACACAGCGTCGGGTACCACGTTGGATAGTAATAGCGCGGTGTCGTTAGGTAATGGAGTGGAAACTA
>JBQELO010000030.1:0-11045 GCA_052103955.1 Paenalcaligenes sp.
TGCAAACGGGTGATCATCGATGGTTCTCCTCAATACAAATGAAAAAGTGCAGCCAGTGGGGGTGGGCTGCACCGGTTTTTACTGGGTGTTGCGGCTAGTCGCAGGTAGGCGACGTAACAGACGGAATGCTTCGTGCCTATCGCCACCACGGTGTCCTACCCATAGAACGTCAGTATTCTCGGGTGGTGGCAGTAAGCCTTGCTCTAAATTACGGCGGTTTAACTGCTGAAGAATCAGGTCACAGCGCTGGTCAAAGACCAAGTCTATATTGGTAAATGCATAGAAGGAAGCGCGTTGACCTAAATTCACGCCCTGACCACGCACGCACTCAGAGGGGGCTTTGTGGGTTTGTAAGGCGGTGAGCAGCTCGTTGGAAACACTGCGGTAGCTACGAGCATAGTCTAAGGATGGCAGCCACAGCGTGACTAGCAATAGCCATGTGGCCAGCAGGCCGCCCGCAGATAAAACCGTTCCGCGCCATAGGCCGGGGGGGTGACGGCGTGTGCGCCATACTACCAATGCAATCCAGCCCAATGAGCCTAAAACGGCCAGCGTCAGGGCAGGTATAGAGATAAAGGTTTCAAAGCCTACCGTTTGGCGGGCAATGTTTTTAGCGATTTTAGGTGGCCAACCCGTTTGCTGTGCTACCCAGCCTAGCCAGACAGTGGCGGCGGTTAGCGAGAAACACATGACAGCAAACCAGTCTAAGGTGTTAATGATGCTACGACGCAATGTAGGCAGGGCAAAGGCTGCTAGCACGGCACTAGGAATGGCGAGCAAAGCAAACTCTGGCTCTGAGGCATTGGCTTGTACCAGAAGGGTCAAGAATGCAGTGACAAAGAGGGTGCAAGGCAAGAGCAGGTGTGGGGAGCGTAGCCAATGGCGCCAGTTCCATGCTGCTAATAAAGCCATGGGCCACGTTGGCCACAAGAACCACAGTAAGTCTCGCAGAGATTTATACAGGCCAGTTATGCCGGGCCAACCAAAGCTGGCTTGGTTCCATAGCAACCATTGCTGTGTCCAGTACAAACTGTAGGCGCGTGCTGGAAACCACCACAGCAAAAACAAAGCAATACCCAGCACAATGGCAGTGGCTTGCCACTTAATAACACTGCGAAATGGGCTGTGGAAAACGGGTAATAGCAGACTTGCTAAGAAGATAGGAGTTGCGCCAACAGCACCGCGAGTTAGCAGTGCACATGCTAGCGCCAAACCTAGAATTAAGGTACCCGCAGCAGGGCGGTAGAGCTGCAAACTTAGTCCTAGATAGGCCAACGCCTGAAATGCCATGATGGCAGGCACGTACGAGGTTTCGTGCATGCGCCACATAATGCCTACAGTGGCAATCAGAAACAGCAACGAGGCATCAGCCAGCATGCGGCCATATTCTGCCGGAGTAGGTTCGCCACCAAAGGGCAATGGTAACGGCTGAGCTTCGCGGCGTTTTGCTAAACGAAATGTGCCATGCCAGACGCAATAACTCATAATGCCAAACCACAGAAGGTTTGGTACACGCGAAGCCAGAATTAAGCTGTTTAACTCGGTGGTAAATAACGCAAAAAGAGGAGCAAATAGCGTCATGCACGCTACGCCTACCCATGTCACTAATGGCCCGTTTTCAGCATAGGCCAAGCTACCTACTTGTGGGAGTAGCACCGACAGCACGCCATCGCTGTTAAAAGCGGTGAGCATGGTGGCCAAACCAATCACATCATCCGTTTTCCATGGGTCACGGAAAATAAGCCCTGAAAGTATATAAATCAGGCCTACAGCAATCAGAATGCTGCGGGGCAGTTTGGCTGCGCCTGGTGAGGTTAGGCGCGCAGGGGAGTAGGGGTGTGAGGTAGGCACAAGTCAGCAGAATGAATGATACGTGACACGAATTATAGCGGAGGCGTAGCTGGATGTGCGGGGCATAAAAAAAGGCAGCCTAGGCTGCCTTTTTTCCATGCAAAGCAAATTAGCTGCTTTTGCGTGTACCAGCTGTACGTGCGAAACGAGCGCGGAATTGTTCAACGCGGCCTGTTTCAACGATACGTGTTTGAGCACCTGTGTAGAATGGGTGGGACTCAGACGTTACGTCACACTTGAACAGTGGGTATGTTTTGCCATCTTGTTCAACGGTGTCACGTGTGTGCAGTGTTGAACGAGTGATGAAGCTATTGCCTGTTTGTTGATCCAGGAATACAACTTCACGGTATTCTGGGTGGATGCCTTTTTTCATGATGCTTTCCTGTTGTTCGTAAAGCGGATCGCCAACAGATGTAAAAATGATCTGCCACGTGCCCTAGAGAATCACAGGATTTTAGCATCGACTTATTTTTTAATAAAGTGCGGCTACGAAAAAAAGCCATTTTATCCGCGAGTACTACAGCAGGTTGTTGTTTTACCGGGATGGCATGTTTCTTACAGTAGGTTGTTTTCAGCCATGGAATTTGCATAGCCAGGGGTAATAATTAGGTGATCTAGTAGCTGTATATCTACGAGCTGCAGAGCCTGTTTTAGGTGTTGAGTCAGTGCGATATCGGCTTGACTGGGGGCGGTGACACCAGAGGGGTGATTATGCGCCAAGATAATGGCACAGGCATGGTGTTGTAACGCGGCACGTACGAGTTCGCGTGGGTAAACCGAGGCTTGATTAATGGTCCCTTTAGCAATTTCCTCGGCTGTGATGAGTTGCAATTGGTTATCGAGATACAGTGCTAAGCAATGTTCTATAGGCTGATGCCCAATACGAGCAATACAGTATTGTTTAACTGTTTGTGGTTGATTGAGAGTAGGGCCGCGTTGCAGTTGTTCTAGCAAGGCACGCCTATTAATTTCGCTAATAGCCAACACTTCGCAGCTTTTGGCTTGGCCTATGCCATGCACACTTTGTAGTTGAGCGGCTGAACTCGCTAATAGACCTTGCAAGCCATGGAAGTGCTGTAGTAAAGCCTGTGCCAAGTGCAGCACATTGCCCTGACGTGAGCCTGTGCGAAGTACAATGGCGAGTAGCTCAGCATCTGAGAGCGTGGCGGCCCCATGACGCAATAGCCGTTCTCTAGGCCGTAAATTATTTAAGGATTTGACGCTTGATGCCATGAGTAGCACTAAAATAGCAGGTTGATTGTTGAATTACCGATAGGATGACAGGCCTTGAACGCTCAAACCGATGCCAGTGATGTGATTGTCCGTGAGGATTCTTACCTGACACTGCACTACTGCATTCAAATCATGTCTGGCCCCGCTGCCGGAACCATGTTTGCTAATACTTTTGATGGCCACCCTGCAACGTTGCAGATGGGGGTGGGGCAATGGTCTGCAGGTTTAGAGGCTGTGCTGTTAGGCAAGCCCGAGGGAGCTACGCTGCATGCAGACTTAAATCCCGAGGATGCCTACGGCGAACGTAATCCAGCGTTGTTGCAATGGATTAGCCGTGAAATGCTGGCGCAGAATGTCGCACAAGATGAACACTTTTCGCCCGGTGACATGGTGGAGTTCAAGGCCGTGAATGGCATGCGTTATTCCGGCGTCTTGAAACAGCTAGACGAGCATGCGGCGTTGTTTGACTTTAACCATCCATTGGCAGGGGCGAAAATCCGTCTGGATGCAAAGATTTTGGGGGTGTTATGACCACACAACATGAGTCACTGACTGACTTAGATATAGTCTTGGCACAGCCGCGTGGCTTTTGTGCTGGTGTAGATAGAGCCATTGATATTGTGGAACGGGCGTTGGAGTTACATGGCCGTCCTATCTACGTGCGTCATGAAATTGTGCATAACCGCTATGTGGTGGAAAACTTGCGCAACAAAGGTGCAATCTTTATCGCCGAATTAGAAGAGGCACCTGCTGGCGCAATTGTGGTGTTTTCTGCCCACGGTGTGTCATTGCAAGTGCGCGAAGAAGCCGAAAAACGCGGTTTGAAAGTGTTTGATGCCACCTGTCCTTTGGTTACCAAAGTGCACGTGGAAGTGTCTCGTATGCGTAAAGATGGCCGTGAAATTATCATGATTGGTCATAAAGGTCACCCAGAGGTTGAGGGGACATTAGGTCAAGCTGATAGCGGTATGTATTTGGTGGAAACGGTAGAGGATGTACAAAATCTTCACGTCACCAATCCAGATAACTTGGCGTTTGTGACACAAACTACACTGTCGGTGGATGATGCAGCACAAGTTGCACAGGCATTGCGCGAGCGTTTCCCTACCATTGTGGAACCCAAGAAAAGCGATATTTGCTACGCCACTCAGAACCGTCAAGATGCGGTGAAGTTTATGGCGCCACAGTGTGATGTGGTGTTGGTTGTGGGCAGCGTGAACAGTTCTAACTCTAACCGCTTACGCGAAGTGGCTGAGCGTAAGGGGGCGCGAGCCTATTTGTTGGATGACCCCGCGATGATTCAACCTGAGTGGTTGGATGGTGGTAAACGCATTGGTGTGACCGCTGGCGCATCTGCTCCAGAAGAGCTGGTAGACAAAGTGTTGGATCGTTTGAAAGAGTTGGGTGCACGTACTGTGCGTACCCTAGATGGCGTGGAAGAAACGATTTCTTTCCCTCTGCCGCGCGAGCTGTCCCGAAAAATAGACACTAAATAACGAAGTTTCAGGTGTCAAGATGTTGCCGTTAGGCTGATCATGGTGTCAAAGTGTTAAATAACTCAAATCATGGCAGCAAAACATCGGGGTTTACACTTGAATTTCGTTATGATGATACAGTTTTGAATCTTTAATCTTAATTCTTGCTCCATCAAGGTGATCAATGAGTAAAAAGAAAATAGTCATAGGCGCAGTGGTCGTATTGGGCGCTGCATACGTAGGCTCAAGCTGGTATGTGGGCTCCAAAACCGAAACAGTTATTGCAGCGCAGTTGGTGAAAGCCAATGAGAAACTGGCTCAACAAACTGCCGGTAGCGGCGACTCGGTGCGTCTGGAGCAAGTAAGCTACGAACGCGGTGTGTTCTCTTCTTCTGCCGTATACGCACTGAAAATCAAGATGAGCAGCAAAGATGCAGAAATGCGTTTTTCCGATCACTACAGCCACGGCCCATTCCCTGGTGCTGCATTGGCTGATGGTGTGTTTTCTCCTATGTTGAGCTACAGCCAGTCTCAGTTGTTGAACGAGGCGGATGGTGCTGAATGGTACAAAGTGACCAATGGCGAAGTGCCCGTGAAGGCCACTAGCCAAGTGAAACTGGGTGGTGATGTGAAGAGCCACGTAGTGTTTGCGCCCATCAAAGTAGAATCCAAAAAAGGTGTGTTGCTGGAAACTTCCTTGGCAAACCTGTACTTGGAGGTAGGTAAAAACTACAGCTACACAAACAGCGTTGGTGATTTAGCCTGGATCGGTATCAGTGAAGCGGCTAAAGGCGAGCGCATGCTGTTCAGCGAAGTGACCTTGGAAGGTGCAAGCACTGATAAAGGCGACGTGGTTTCTAGCACCTACAAAGGCGCTGTGAAACGCACCGAGTACAGCTCTACTGCTGAAGGCGTAGTGGTGGTTCTGGATGGTCTGCACTTTGACGGTGAAGGCACACAAACAGGCACCATGCTGAATCATGCAACTGTTAACTACGGTTTGAACAAACTGCTGATCAACGATGGCGACTACGGTAGTTTCGATCTGGGCTTTGCGCTGAAAAACATCGATGTTAAAACCCTGCAAGAGTTGGGTGAAGTAAGCGAAGAGCTGGAAGACAATCCAGAAGTAGCTGAAACTTACTTGCTGCGTTTGTTGGAAAGCAAACCAGAAATCAGCATCAAACCTGCTGCATGGAAAAACACAGGTGGTGAAAGTGTGATCAACGCGCAAGTTGCATTGCAACCTGCTGTAGATGCAGAGGATCCACTGGCTGCTGTAAACAACCTGACTATTGATGCGTCCTTGTCTCGTAGCATGGTTAGCGCCATCTTCGGTTCCGAAGAAGGCTTCATGCGCTCCATGATTGACATGGCCTTTGATGAAGGTTCCAAAGAATACGCCAACATGGGTCTGGTTAGCTATGACGGCAAAACCACCAAAATGGATCTGAAATACAACTCCGCAGACGGTACTGTGGTGTTGAACGGCAAAACGATGAGCTTCGAAGAGTTCTTCATGCTGTTGATGGAATCCGGCTTGGGCAACCTGTTGATGTAAGTTGGTTGTGAAGAAATAAAAAACCTGCTGGGAAGTTTCCCAGCAGGTTTTTTTATGCCTTAGCAGTAGACTGGTTGAGACGTAGGAAGCTAAACGCAGTTCAGCCTACACAGGTGCTATCAGGCGATGGTGTGAATAACAAAAATAGGCTGGCTTCATCAAGGTGAGTAATGAGTAAAACGAAAATAGTCTTAGGTGCAGTCGTTGCATTGGGTGCGGTATATGTAGGCTCAAGCTGGTATATAGGCACGAAGACAGAAAGCATGATTGCAAAGCGCGTAGCCACAGTAAATGAAAAGCTAGCGCAGCATATGACGGATGAACGCGATTCCGTTCACTTGGAGCAAGTGAGCTATGAGCGTGGTGTGTTTTCTTCTTCGGCTGTGTACACGTTAAAAGTGAGTACAGCGAAGCGAAGTGAGGAAATGCACTTTTCGGCTCACTATAGCCATGGGCCTTTTCCCATAGAGGCGTTGTCTGCCGGTGTATTCTCGCCAATGCTGAACTACAGCCAGATTGTCTTGTTGAACGAAGCCAGTGGGACAAAGTGGTATGAGGTTACTAATGGCGAAATGCCTGTTCAGGCTACTAGCCAAGTGAAATTTACGGGAGCAGTGAAAAGTGATGTGATGTTTGCTCCGTTGAAAGTGGAATCCTCAAAAGGAACAACACTGGAAACGTCATCGGTACATCTTTATGCCGATGTAGGTAAAGACTTGCGTAGGGTGGACGGCTCGTTAGATATTGGGTGGTTAACCATTACGGATACCCAACCAGTCAGGCAGTTACGTTTTGATGGCGTTCGCTTAGTGGTAGAACGCACCGAGCAAGACGATGGTGTGATTTCTGGGCGTTATGAAAGTAGCAGTAAGCATTTTGAGTTCAGCTCTTTGGCAGAAAATATTACGGTGGAGCTTGATGATACGGCGTTATACATGACGGGGACGTGGCGCGACGAACTCATCAGTAGTGCGGTAGCAAAGTATGAGCTGGGGGCTATACAGGTTAATGGTCATAATTTTGGCAGTATTGCGTTTGGCGGCGAACTGAAAAACGTAGACATCAAAGCAGAGAAAGCACTGAAGCAGGCCAGAATTAAGTTTAAGGATGATCCTGAGGCGCTGAAGGGGTATGTGCTGGATTTATTAAAGAACGAACCTGAAGTCTCTATTAGCCCTTTGGCATGGAAGAATACGGGTGGCGAAAGTGTGATCAACGCCATGATTGCTTTCCAGCCCATTGTCGATGACAGCATCCCGTGGGCGATAATTCGCGATTTTTCCTTAAACGCTTCCCTATCTCGGCGTATGGTGAGTGCAACGATTAAGCCTACAGAACCGTTGATGCGTACGATGGTAGATAGAATCTTTGATAAAGGGGCTCAACAATATGCCGCCTTGGGTTTGATCAACTACGACAGGGAAAATGTGTCAGTAGATCTGAAATACAATTCCACAGACGGTACTGTAGTAGTGTTGAACGGCAAAACAATGAGCCTCGACGAGTTCTTCATGAGGTTGATGGAATCCGGCTTGGGCAACCTGCTGATGTAGAGTTGGGTGTGAAAAACTAAAAAACCTGCTGGGGAAATTTCCTAGCAGGTTTTTTTATGTCCCAGAGATAGGGCTGTGCAACGTGGTTAGGCAAAAGACACTAAGCCAGCTTCTTGCAGCAGTTGTGCCGTCTCGTACAGTGGCAAGCCCATTACCCCACTGTAGCTGCCTTCTATGTGCTCTACAAAGGTGGCTGCTAGGCCTTGTATACCGTAGGCACCAGCTTTACCCATGCAGTCACCGCTTGCACAGTAAGCACGAATCTCATCCGCAGAAAGTGCTTTAAATCGTACGTGACTGGTAGAGATGCTACGAAATTCTAATTGGCCGTGTACTAATACTACCGCTGTATGCACGTGGTGGGTTTGGCCCGATAAGCGTGTCAGTATGCTGGCCGCATGCTCAGGGCTATCAGGCTTACCCAATACATCGCCGTGTAGCTCTACTGTGGTGTCAGCGCACAAGATGGCTTGTCCAGGCACAATGAGGTGCTTGGCATGTAAGTACACCGTGGCGCGTTGGGCTTTTTCTTGCGCCGTACGGCACACGTAGTCCAGCGGAGATTCGTTGGCATAGTGTGGTTCGTCCTCGCCTGGGGGCGAAGGGATATCTACCACACGATGGTCTATACCTACTTGTTGTAGTAGTTCGTGGCGTCTGGGGCTGGCAGAGGCCAGTAGTAATGGGTGTGCGAGTTGATACATGCGGGTTAGGTTACTTGCAGTATTTTCATGCCATTAGTACCGCCTTGAGGGCAGTACAAATCGCCTTGAGTCAAAATTACCCAGTCGCCGCTGTGCACAATATTATGCGCGACTAGGCAACTGATGGCGGCGTTGTTGACGTCTTCTGGGGCATAGGCTGCCGCATCAAAGGGCATGCTGTATACCCCACGGAATAGGGCAGCACGGTTCTGTGTGGACTCGTGTCTAGTGAAGCAAAAAATCGGTACGCTAGAACGTATACGCGACATGATCAGCGGTGTACGCCCACTTTCGCTTAGGCTGATGATGGCCTTAATGCCCGGGAAGTGGTTGGCAGCATACATGGCCGATAGGGCGATGGTGTCGTCACAGCGCTCGAAACGTTCCCACAAGCGGTGCTGGGAGCGTTTGTTTACAGGCTCTTGCTCTGCGCCTACACAAATGCGTGCCATGGCTGATACGGCTTCTACGGGGTATTTTCCTGCGGCACTTTCGCCAGACAGCATAACGGCATCGGTGTGATCCAGCACCGCATTCGCCACATCCGAGACTTCAGCGCGTGTGGGTATAGGGCTGCTCACCATGGATTCCATCATTTGCGTGGCGGTGATCACCAGCTTATTCAAGGTGCGCGCGTGTTGGATGATGCGTTTTTGTATACCTACCAGTCGGGCGTCGCCTACCTCTACGCCCAAGTCACCACGCGCCACCATCACACCATCGCTGGCCGAGATAATGTCATCTAAGGCTTCGTCGTCAGCCACCGCTTCGGCGCGTTCGATTTTGGCAATAATCCATGCGTTACTGCCTGCTTGTTGCACTAACTCGCGGGCTTGTTGCATGTCGCGGCCATAACGAGGGAAGGACACAGCGATGTAGTCTACTTTCAGTTCAGAGGCCAGCAGAATATCGGCGCGGTCTTTGTCGGTGAGGCTGGGGGCAGAAATACCGCCACCACGTCGGTTGATACCTTTGTGGTTTGATAGTTCACCACCGGCAGTAACGGTAGTGTAGACGGCATTATTTTCTACTTTATCTACCTGCAGAATGATTCTGCCATCGTCTAACAGCAGCTCATCGCCGGGGGCGCAGTCTTGCACCAGTGGGGGGTAATCTATGCCAACGATATGCTCATTGCCAGCATCCGCTGGGTGGTCGTTAGACAGTACAAAGGCTTGTCCGTTGGTAAGTTCTACACGCGTATTGGTAAAGCGAGCAATACGAATTTTAGGGCCTTGCAAATCGCCCATCAGAGCGACGTAACGATGGTGTCGCGTCGCAATTTCGCGTACCAATTTGGCTTTTTGTCGATGATCGTCAGCGGTGCCGTGCGAGAAATTCAAGCGGGCTACATCCATGCCCGCCAGAATCAGTTTTTCAATCACATCAGCAGATTCTGACGCAGGCCCAAGGGTGGCGACAATTTTGGTACGACGTTTGGACACAAGCACTCCTCAACTACGATGATAGGGATGACCAGTGAGCATGGACCATGCTCGGTAGATTTGTTCTACCAGCAAAATACGTACCATAGGGTGAGGCAAGGTCAACGACGAGATACGTATCTGCTGCTGACATTGTGCCTTAAAGCTGGGGTCCAAACCATCTGGCCCGCCGATGATAAGGGCTATATCGCCGGCCTTATCTCGCCAGGTTTCCAGTTGAGTTTTTAAGTGTTCGGTAGTGAGGTCTTTGCCGCGTTCATCGAGGGCTATGCACCACGCACGTTCTGGGATGGCTGCTTGTATGCGTTTGGCCTCAGCCTGCATCATTTGTGCAGGTGTTTTGCCACTGGTGCGGGGCTCAGGTTTGACTTCTTTTAGTACAACGGCGTAGTCCGTAGGCATGCGGCGCGCATAGTCATCCCATGCCTGTTCAACCCAGGCTGGCATGCGCGTGCCTACAGCAATAACATGGATTTTCATGAGAAAGTATGACCGGAGCATCAGCGCGGTGTGATGCTCCGTAGAGTGGGATTAGTCTTCGTCAGACTGATCGTGCTGGAAGGGTTCGTGCAGTACTGGACGGGTGGATTCAGGAAGCAGGGTAACGGCTACAGGTTTGTCGCCCCAGATTTCTTCCAGGTTGTAGTACTGGCGAATTGTGGGTTGCATGCAATGCACCACAATGTCACCCAAGTCTATGAGTACCCACTCACCGGTGTCTTCACCCTCGTGAGCCAAAACTTCCATATCGTTTTTCTTGGCTTGTTGGATGATGTGACTCGCCAATGCGCGAGTTTGACGGTTGGATGTACCGCTGGCGATGATGACGCGGTCAAACAAACCTGTCAGGTGGGTGCTGTCAAATACGCGAATGTCTTGTGCTTTAACGTCTTCTAAGGCGTCAATCACAACGCGTTGCTGTTTTTCAATATCTTTCATAAATCAGTATCTGTTGAGTTGGCCGCTTGGCGATAAAGCCCTTCAGCCTGTATGTAATGGGCCACGGCAGGATCCAAAAAATCGCTTGGATCTTGTTGCAGTGCCAGTATGTGGCGAATGTGACTGGCCGAAATATCTATAGGGGAAAAGCTCAGCTGATGCAGTGTTTTGTGTTGCTTCTGCAGTTCTGCAGCTAATGCTGCGGGTGTGTTATAGGAAGACCCGGGGCGCTTGGCTACAGCCAGCTCTACATGTTCCAGAATTTCTTGCCAGTGATTCCAGCT
>JBQELO010000031.1:0-10010 GCA_052103955.1 Paenalcaligenes sp.
CCTAGGTATATAGGCTCTTGAAATACAGATTTTCGCCCTTATAATTATTAGCACTCTCTCGGGTAGAGTGCTAACACTCCTCCCGAACCATTTTTATCAAATTTATTTGCTTTTTTTGAACAGGAGTTCAACCATGGCATTACGTCCTCTGAACGATCGCGTGATCGTAAAGCGTCTGGACAACGAGCGCACAACTGCCTCCGGTATTGTTATCCCTGAGAGCGCTGCTGAAAAACCTGACCAAGGTGAAGTAGTGGCAGTAGGCCCAGGCAAACGCACAGATGACGGCAAGGTTCAGCCCCTGGACCTGAAGGTCGGCGATAAAATTTTGTTCGGCAAATACGCTGGCCAGGCTGTCAAAGTAGACGGCGACGAGCTGCTGGTTATCCGCGAAGAAGAAGTTCTCGCGATCATCGAGTAACCCTACGTCTCACGTACCAAATTCTAGGAAGAATAAACAATGGCTGCTAAACAAGTATTTTTTGGTGATGACGCCCGCTCACGTATCGTACGCGGCGTGAACACACTGGCTAACGCTGTAAAAACAACCATGGGCCCTAAAGGCCGTAACGTGGTTTTGGATCGTGCTTTCGGCGCTCCTACCGTGACTAAAGACGGTGTTTCTGTTGCTAAAGAAATCGAACTGAAAGACAAATTCGAAAACATCGGCGCTCAGTTGGTAAAAGAAGTTGCTTCCAAAACCTCCGACAACGCTGGTGACGGTACAACTACCGCTACCGTATTGGCTCAAGCCATCGTTGAAGAAGGTCTGAAATACGTTGCCGCTGGCATCAACCCAATGGACCTGAAACGTGGTATCGACAAAGCGGTTGCTGTAACCGTTGAAGAACTGCGTAAACTGTCCCGTCCTTGCGCGACCAGCAAAGAAATCGCTCAAGTAGGTTCCATCTCTGCTAACAGCGATTTCTCCATTGGTGAAATCATTGCTAACGCCATGGACAAAGTGGGCAAAGAAGGTGTGATTACTGTTGAAGACGGTAAATCCCTGGAAAACGAACTGGACGTAGTAGAAGGTATGCAGTTCGACCGTGGCTACCTGTCTCCTTACTTCATCACCAACCCAGACAAACAAGTTGCTGCAATGGATGAGCCTTTCATCCTGATCTTCGACAAGAAAATCAGCAACATCCGTGACCTGCTGCCCGTATTGGAGCAAGTTGCTAAATCCAGCCGTCCTCTGCTGATCATTGCTGAAGACGTAGAAGGCGAAGCACTGGCTACTCTGGTTGTGAACAACATCCGCGGTATCCTGAAAACTGTTGCTGTTAAAGCTCCAGGCTTCGGCGATCGTCGCAAAGCCATGTTGGAAGACATCGCTATCCTGACTGGCGGTACCGTAATTTCTGAAGAAACCGGTATGTCTCTGGAAACAACTACTCTTGAGCACTTGGGTCAAGCCAAACGCATCGAAGTAGCTAAAGAAAACACAACGATCATTGATGGCGCAGGCGACAGCCCATCCATCGAAGCACGCGTAAAACAAATCCGCGTTCAGATCGAAGAAGCAACTTCCGATTACGATCGTGAAAAACTGCAAGAGCGCGTAGCTAAATTGGCTGGCGGTGTTGCTGTGATCCGCGTTGGTGCTGCTACTGAAGTAGAAATGAAAGAGAAAAAAGCTCGCGTGGAAGATGCTCTGCACGCCACTCGCGCTGCGGTAGAAGAAGGTATCGTTCCTGGCGGTGGTGTAGCTCTGATTCGTGCACGCGCTGCTGTTGCTGCACTGACAGGCGATAACCTGGACCAAGACGCTGGTATCAAACTGGTACTGCGCGCTATCGAAGCTCCTCTGCGCACTATCGTTGCTAACGCTGGCGACGAGCCAAGCGTAGTAGTAAACGCTGTTGCTGCTGGCGAAGGTAACTACGGTTACAACGCTTCTACAGGCGAGTACACAGACTTGGTAGCTGCTGGTGTTCTGGATCCAACCAAAGTAACACGTACAGCCCTGCAAAACGCCGCATCCGTTGCCAGCTTGTTGCTGACAACAGAAGTTGCTGTTGCTGAAATCGCTGACGACAAAGCAGACGGTGGCATGCCTGATATGGGTGGCATGGGCGGTATGGGTGGTATGGGCGGCATGGGCGGCTTCTAAGCACCCATCCTCCTTCACGCCTTGCTTAGCAAGGTGTGAAACCCCTCTAAAAACCCTGCAGCGTGCTGCAGGGTTTTTTCTTTTACTCTGCACCTATCTACACAAATTACGATCATGATATGATTCGTATACGTTTCATATATAGGTAAGGTATGGGTATTGTAAATATTGACGATGAACTGCACGATCAGCTGCGTAAAGCCAGCGCTGTAGCCTGCAGGTCCATCAACGCTCAAGCTGCTTTTTGGATCAAAATGGGCATGCTTTGTGAACTGAATCCCACAGTGCCCTTTAATGATCTGGTCGCCCGAGAACTTCAGGCCGCCGGGGTAGACCCACATGCAGTAAGTGGCACTGGCTTATGATTAAAACCCCAGAAGAAATCGCACTCATGGCTGAATCGGGCAGGTTGCTTGCTTCCGTATTTGCCCATCTAGATACCTATAACCTGCTAGGTATGTCTACCATGCAGGTCAATGACCTTGTAGATGATTTTATCGTTCACACCCTACAAGCTCGCCCTGCCAGCAAGGGGCAATACGGCTTTGCGTACTCGTTAAATTCGTCCCCCAACCACGTGGTGTGCCATGGCGTGCCATCGTCCTCAGCACTGCTTAAAGACGGTGACATCGTTAATTTTGATATCACCCTAGAGAAAAATGGCTATATCGCTGACTCTAGCAAAACCTACATGGTGGGCAACGTGTCACCCGCTGCTAAAAAGTTGGTGCAAATCACCTATGAAGCTATGTGGAAAGGTATTCATGCGGTACGCCCTGGTGCCAGATTAGGCGATGTGGGCTACGCCATAGAACGCCATGCTCGCCTACACGGCTACTCTATAGTTAGAGAGTATTGTGGCCATGGCATTGGTAAAGAAATGCACGAACAACCCGATGTATTGCATTGGGGTAAGCCCAAAACGGGGCAAACCTTAAAAGAAGGTATGGTGTTTACGATTGAGCCCATGGTGAACCAAGGCCGCCGTGACGTGTACACCGAACACGATGGCTGGACAGTCGTCACTGACGACGGAAAGCTTTCCGCTCAGTTTGAACATACGGTCGCCGTAACACGTACTGGCGTTAAGGTACTTACCTTGCGCGATGAAGAAAAATAGCCCATTTAAAGCCTTTACGCAGGGCTCTGCATAAAGGAAGACGGCGCACGCCCCAACTGCTTTTTGAACATAGCGGAAAAGGCAGCGGGGCTTTCATAGCCTAAATCTAATGCTATCTGCGTCACCGATTGCCCTGTGGATAAGCGCGCTAACGCCGCCATCAAACACGCTTGTTTGCGCCACTCACCAAAAGACATACCTGTTTGCTGTCTGAAAAAACGGGTAAAAGTACGCAAGCTTTGATGCATAAGCTGCGCCCAATCCTGAGGCGTAGATTGAATACTGGGTTGGTGCAAAAATTGCCGGCAATGCTGCGCCAACACAGCATCATGCGGTAACGGTGCAAAAACGGGGATAGCAGGCGCTCGCCCAACTTCGTGCAGCAATAATTGCATCAATGCACCATCACGCCCCTCTACCTCGTACAACGCAGGCACCTCTAATGACGCCAATAATAAATGGTGCAATAACGGCGAAATGATTAAGGCTTCGCATTGCGACGTCGCTCTAGGCACCGCATCAGGCTCTATGTACAAACTACGTGTGCTGACGCCTTGCATACGTACACGATGTGGTTGTCCCGCTGGAATCCACACACCACTGTAAGGGGGAATCACCCATGCCCCTGCCTCGGTTTCTACTTCCATCAAGCCGCTCATGCCATACAGCATCTGTGCTCTACGATGGCTGTGCGTATCCAATAAGGTATTAGGCAAATAATCTGTGCCTATCGCCAACACAGGGCGATCCACCGCATCTACCTCACTTAAGCGTATGTTGTGCATCACTTTCCCTATTTGGCCGAAACTCACTTATTATTGACCAATATGCGCAAGCAAGCCAGACCTTGCTTGCCTATAGTACAGTTTTGATTCTTGAGGTTTCCCATGTATTGGCTACTCTTAGGCTTTGGCCTGCTTACTGGTGTCACTACTGTGCTATTTGGTTTTGGCGGTGGCTTTATTGTGGTACCACTGCTCTACACTCTGCTGATTGCCCTACACGGCACACAAAGCGAAATAGGTCAGGCGGCTATGCATATTGCTGTTGCCACATCCACCTGTGTCATGATCTTTGGTACTGCCTTGGCAACACGCCGCCATTTCATTGCGGGCACGCTGCGCTGGGATTTGATTCGCCCTTTCATGCTGTACATCGCGATAGGAGCTGTGCTGGGTGCTACCGCGGC
Source organism: Paenalcaligenes sp. (assembly GCA_052103955.1). Taxonomy (GTDB): domain Bacteria; phylum Pseudomonadota; class Gammaproteobacteria; order Burkholderiales; family Burkholderiaceae_B; genus Paenalcaligenes. Next base: position 4,426 of record JBQELO010000031.1, read on the forward strand.
ACTTAACCTGGATGCATCGTGGCTACGTTGGGCGTTTATCCTTTACTTGATACTCACCATTGTAGATAGCCTATTTAGACCCGGCTTCATGCATGAAAGTAAAAATCAAATACGTCCTATGTCCACCGCACAAACAGCATCATTAGGTGTACTTATCGGTGGCTTTGCTGCTCTTTTAGGCGTTGGGGGTAGTGTGATGACCGTACCCTTAATGCGTAGACGCGGTGCCAGCATGACAAGCGCTACCGCCATGGCCAATCCGCTATCGCTGCCTATGGCCCTATCCGGCACTTTAACCTATATGATTTTGGCCTCTAGGGCACAGGTATCGTTGGGGGCTTGGCACATAGGCTATGTAGACTTGGCTGCTTGCTTGATCTTGGTAGCAGGGTCGTGGATAGGCATTCGTGTTGCCGCTCGTTGGATTGGTCGCATACCCGATCGCATTCATGCAAAAATTTATATTTTATTGTTGTGCATGGTGTTGGGCGTCATGACTGCAGTGTGACCCTACACACCACAAACAGAGCAGGATCAGCCTAGCCGACCGCACAGCCATGCCAGGCGCAAGGCTTTGTCTTATAATGGATGCTCATGCCACAGGCACCAACCACGGTTGGTGCCTTTCTTTAGACTACGCCACGCCTACACATGAACACCTTCAACACCAAACTAGAACACGCCTGGAATCAGACCAATTCACTGTTGATGGTGGGCTTAGACCCAGACCCCAACCGCTTTCCTGCTGAATTGCGTGAGCGTCCTAATGCTATTTTTGAGTTTTGCCGTCAAATCGTAGACGCCACCGCTCAATACGCCTGTGGCATTAAGCCACAAATTGCGTACTTTGCTTCCGATGCTGCCGAAGCTCAATTAGAAGAACTGTGCCAATACGTGCGTGAACATTACCCTTGGTTGCCCATCGTACTAGACGCCAAACGAGGCGACATTGGCTCTACCGCCAACCATTATGCGCTAGAAGCCTTTGGTCGTTACCAAGCCGATGCCGTTACCGTGAACCCCTATATGGGCTTTGACTCGGTGGAACCCTACTTGGAATGGGACGATAAAGGCGTAATCGTGCTGTGCCGTACGTCTAACGCCGGTGGCTCTGATCTGCAGTTTTTAAAATTGGAAAACGGTCAGCCTTTGTATCTGCATGTGGCTGAATTGGTCGCGAACAAGTGGAACAAAAATGGTCAGTGCGGCTTAGTAGTGGGTGCCACCTTCCCTGAAGAGATTGCCGCTGTGCGACAGCACGTAGGTGATATGCCGCTGCTAATTCCTGGCATTGGTGCTCAGGGCGGGGATATTCCTGCAACGGTAGTGGCAGGCGCCAGCAGCACCGGTAATGGCATGATGATCAACTCATCGCGGGCCATTCTGTACGCCAGCCAAGGGGAAGACTGGCGCGAGGCCGCTGCACAAGCAGCTCGCCAAACCCGCGACGCCATCAATCAGGCACGCGGTCGTTAAGCCTTATAGTGACGTGAAAATGCTGTGCAGAATAAACTGCACAGCCTGCTCGCGTACTTGTGCTCGGTCACCTTCAAAGGTCTGAGTATAAGCGCGAGCCGATACCCCTTCTCCGGTGCGTCTGGCTACCGCAAAGCACACCATACCCACAGGTTTGCCTGCTGTAGCACCACCAGGCCCCGCGATCCCTGTCGTAGACACAGCAAGATTCGCCTTGGGTACTACTGCCAATACACCCGCCGCCATTTCCATGGCAGTTTCTTCGCTGACTGCACCAAAGCGTTCCAAGGTGTCGGTGCTCACCCCTAGATCTTCTTGCTTAGCCTCGTTGCTGTAGGTCACATAGCCACGCTCAAACCAATGACTAGAACCGGCTATGGATGTGCAGGCCCCAGCGACTAAACCACCGGTGCACGACTCGGCAGTAGCCAAAAACATTTTTTCACGCATGAGCTTGTCGCCCAATGCAGTAGCCAGATCATGAAGGGATGCATTCAACATTTAGAACACCTCGAAGCGTACCAATAGCGCCATAATAATCACCACATACAGCGCAGCAAGTAAATCATCCAACATCACCCCAAAACCACCTTTAAAACGACGGTCTAGGAAGCGAATAGGTTCCGGTTTAACAATATCAAAAAAGCGGAACAGAATAAATGCGCACAACTGTGCCCAGAAGGTAGCCGGTGTAAAACACAACACCAACCATATGGCGACGGCTTCATCCCAGTTCATACCACTGTGATCAGGCTCACCCAGTTCATCACCCACTTTCTGGCTTACCCAACACCCTATAACAAAGGCGATCACGCCTATGATCAGAGCAACGGATAAAGGCAGAAACTGCCCTAATACAGCCCACAGCACCCAGCCCAATACGGTGCCCCATGTGCCCGGCCCGGGATAAATAACCCCGCTACCAAAACCAAAAGCGATGATGCGCTCGGGACGCTCGAACACCCAGCGTAGTGACGGGCGGGATTGTTGAGAATAATCTTTAACCATGCTTATTTCCTGTAGCACAGGCGTCATCAGGCAAAATGATCAAACCCCTGATGAGCTAAGAGAATAGGTTGGCCTGCTGGGTCTAACACACGTAAACCAGCGCCACTGATAATACGCCCTATGCGGTGCAAAGTAATATGGTGCTCGGCGGCCAATGCCTGCAGCCTTTCACGTTGCGCAGGCACTGCCGTAAAGCACAACTGGAACACATCGCCTCCTGCCAATACTGCTTCCTGCTGCAAAGACAAAGGCAACCCTTGTAGAGCCGCGTGCACCGGAAGCATAGGCCAGTGCAACTCTGCACCACATTGGCTAGCTTTTAAAATATGGCCTAAGTCTTGTGCAAGGCCATCTGAAATATCAATTGCAGCATGCGCCACACCGGGTAGGTGCTGAGCAAAGGCTACAGGAGGGGCTGGGTTTTCCAGCGCCGCTCTAGAATCGTGTAAGCGTTGTGCATCCATTTGCAAACTACCGCTTAAGTAGCGTAGCGCCAAATCGGCCGCACCTAAATAATCGCTGACCCAAATGTCATCATCAACTTGAGCATGACTACGCAGCAATGCCTTACCAGATGGGACCTCCCCCATCACCGTCACACCAATAGTAATGTGGTCTAACGATCGAGTAGTATCACCACCAATTAAAGGGCAGTGATACGCATCAGCCATTTCTAAGAAGCCACGGCTAAACCCTGCTAACCACGCTTCGTCTACCGAAGGCAATGCCAAACTAAGTAAACACGCACGCGCTGATGCGCCTGCTGCAGCCAAATCTGACAAATTAACCGCTAAGGCTTTACGCCCCAACAAGTAAGGATCAACGTCAGAAAAAAAATGCCGCCCTTCCAGCAACAAGTCAGTGCTGGTGGCCATGTCGTAGCCTGAGCGCAATGAAAAAATCGCACAGTCGTCACCCACTCCTACCATTTTTTCAGGGGCAGGACGGGTGAAATACTGTGCGATCAGATCAAATTCTTTAGGCAACTCAGCTGCGATTCTGGTATTTCTTTACTTCAGCAGGGCGTACAGCCGCTGCAACACGGTCTAAAACGCCATTCACGAACTTGAAGCCATCAGTGCCACCAAACTCTTTTGCCAACTCAACTGCTTCGTTGATAGCAACACGATAAGGCACTTCTACATGATGAGCCAGCTCGTAGCTGCCCAACAGTAAAATACCGTGCTCAATGGGTGACAACTCTTCTAAAGGACGATCCACATGAGGCATGAACTGCTCACGCAGTGCTGGTGCTTCTTGGATTACCCCGTAAAACAGCGTGTGGTACCACTGTGCATCGGCGTCGTGAAAGTGTTCTTCACCACGTATGTGGGCATCGATAGCACCCGCTTCGCGCGTGCCATCTACACCACGGATCAACCACGCATAGATCCCCTGCAACGCAAACTCGCGCGACCGTCTACGGGCGCTGCGAGTAGGGTTTTGGCGACCGTTACTGCCTGGTGCTTTATTCGTCGTCGTTGTCAAAATCTTCTTCCTCTTCGAACTCGTCTTCTTCATCGAAGTCGGGTTCCAGCAATGCCATTAAATTGGCCATTTCTACTGCGGTACGGGCACAATCACGGCCTTTCTCTGCAGCGCGCACCTGCGCTTGTTCATCATTTTCGGTAGTCAGAATACCGTTAGCAATAGGCATGCCCATTTCCAACGACACACGGCTAATTGCCGCAGCGCTTTCATTACTGACAATCTCGAAGTGGTAAGTTTCACCACGGATTACGGCACCCAATGCCACCAAGGCATCGAACTCACCGGTTTCAGCCATTTGGGCCAAAATCAAACCTGCTTCCAGAGCACCAGGAATAGACAATACGGTGATATCACGCGCATCTACACCCAAGGCCACCAGTTCAGCCACACACGCGTCCAGCTGTGCAGTACCGATTTCTTCGTTGAAACGTGCACGCACAATACCAATGTGCAGGCCTTCGCCATCAAAGTCAGGATTAACGATATAAGGATTCATAGTGGCGGCTCCGATCAAGCAGAATGAGTTGGTTCGCTATAGTAACCCGTAATGGTCAGGGCAAAGCCTGCCATGCTTGGCATTTTACGTGGTCTGGCTAACAATTTTGCCTTACCCACGTTCAAATCACGCAAAATTTGGGCCCCAATGCCATAGGTACGCAAATCATAACGGTGCTGACGCTGTTCACCAGACTCGGTGGACGATGCCGCTGCTTGGCGTGCTGCAAACTGCTCAAACAACGCATCTGTTTCGCCTTGGCAGTTCATCAATACCACTACACCAGCCTCGGATTTTTTAATCACATCCAATGCCGCTGCTACGGTCCAGCTGTGTTCTTTACCTTCTGAGCACAACAAGTCCAATACAGTTGTTGGTTCGTGTACACGCACCAACGTCTCTGTTTCAGGTGTAATCGTGCCGTGTTGTAACGCCAAATGCAGCGCACCAGAGGCCAAGTCACGGTAACCTATCGCTTGGAATTGCCCCCATGGTGTAGTCAGTTCGTCATCAAACAAACGCTCCACCATGGACTCATGTTCACTACGGTATTGGATCAAGTCGGCAATCGTACCGATCTTCAAACCGTGCTCACGCGCAAACACGACTAGGTCTGGCAAACGAGCCATGCTGCCGTCGGGTTTTAAAATTTCACAGATAGCCGCGGCTGGCGTCAAGCCTGCCATACGTGTTAAATCACAGCCTGCTTCAGTGTGGCCCGCGCGTACTAAAACGCCGCCATTCACTGCTTTTACAGGGAAAATGTGGCCTGGCTGTACTAAATCAGCAGGTTTGGCATCATGAGCCACTGCTGCTTTGATGGTGCGTGCACGGTCTGCTGCCGAAATACCCGTAGCAACACCTTCTGCGGCTTCAATGGAAACCGTGAAATTGGTGCCGAAACGCGTACCATTGCGCGACGCCATCAAAGGCAAATCCAATTGCTGGCAGCGCTCTTCGGTTAGGGTCAAGCACACCAAACCACGTGCATGGGTAACCATGAAGTTAATGGCCTCTGGCGTGACGAACTCTGCCGCCATAACCAGATCTCCTTCGTTTTCTCGGTCTTCTTCATCGACCAGAATCACCATCCGACCAGCCCGTAGCTCAGCCA
>JBQELO010000032.1:0-9486 GCA_052103955.1 Paenalcaligenes sp.
TAGTTTCCACTCCATTACCTAACGACACCGCGCTATTACTATCCAACGTGGTACCTGCCCCGAGCCCTAGAACCCCCGTACCCAAGGCCGTATTACTGCCCACCACAAGCATGCCAACACTTATCTGGGTCCTACCCGCATAGGTACTACGACCCGTCAACGTTAAGGTACCTGGCGCATTTTTCACCAAAGTACCATTACCGCTGATCTCACCGCTCAAAGTAAGATCCTGCCTACTGGTAGTTGAGCCTCCATCAAGCGTCAAAATACCATTCAGCTCTATCGCATTTGCTAATGACATCGCTTGCTCTGTATACAGCGCAGCAGCCCCGCCAACCACTAGGGCCCCTGCACCTAAGGCAGCATTATTACCCAGCTCCAGCCCGCCAGCATTTAACGTTGTTGTGCCTGAGTAACTATTAACGCCTGATAACGTTAAGACATTAGCGCCATTTTTCACTAAAGAACCCGTACCGCTAATAGCACCAGCCAGTGTTAGAGCCTGACTACCTACCAGCGTCAATTCACTCTTTAGCCCTATATTATTTGCTAACATTATAGGACTGCTGCTATCCAATTTTGCAGCCCCACCAACCACCAATGCTCCTGCACCTAAGGCGGCATTATTACCTAGCTCCAGCCAACCAGCATTTAACGTTGTTGTGCCTGAGTAATAATTAACGCCTGCTAAAGTTACGACATTAGCGCCATTTTTCACTAAAGAACCCGTACCGCTAATAGCACCAGACAGTGTTAGAGCCCGACCACCTACCAGCGTCAATTCACTCTTTAGCTCTATACCATTTGTTAACGTTATAGGACTGCTGCTATCCAATTTTGCAGCCCCACTAACCTCTAGTTCTCCTGAACCTAAGGCGGTATTATTGCCAAGTGACAGCGTGCCAGAACTTAACGTTGTTGTGCCTGAATAACGATTAGCACCTGCTAAAGTTAAGACACTATTACCATTTTTCACTAAAGAACCAGTGCCACTGATAACACCAGTCAGTGTGAGATTCTGACTACCTGCTAGCGTCAACTCACTATTTAGCTCGATATTATTTGCTAGCGTTGCCCCGCCTGAGCTAGCACCTAAACTACCGCCATTAGCCTGTATCGTCGCTGCCCCCAACGCTCCAGAACTTACAAGCAGTAGCCCCCCCCCTAACTCCACGCTAGTAGGGTTAAGCGTAGAGTTAGAAAATAAGGTGCCACGCACATTCCAGGTGCCGCTGGAAACTTCTAATTTACTGAAATTAAGGAATTTGTCACCGTCTATTAATCCTGAACCGGCAGTTCCTGAGCCACCAAAAACGCTATTTTGTAATGCTAACGTATTGCCATTATTGGCTGATCCACCGTCTACAAAAAAACCCCCATTACCATTCTTGATAGTTGATCCTGTAACTGCTACAAAACGGTTGGCTGCACCTCCAGTCCCTAAGCTGACACTCCCGTTAATGGTGTCTGTATTAGTAAAGGTATTGCCACGGGAGGTAGAAGCTTGCAGCTCTACGCGACCAGTGATACCACCACTATTCATCACCACATTCGTTGCCCCACCACCCAGTGATAGGGCAATTTGGTCCTCTGCCACCGTCGAACCACCCGCCATGCTTTGGCTGCGAATAGTACCTGAGTTAGTCACTGTGGTCATACCACCTGCACCATTTCTGATCTGTAGTGCGGTGTGTTCCCCGACTGAAGATGAAGCAGCCGTAATCGTCCCCGAACCAGTGTTCGTAACACTAATACTGCTACCCGCCATATTAGCTATCACCACACCAGATGATGGCTCTGTCTCTGAGCCAATGTGTCCATTATTATCCAGGCTAACACCCGTACCAGTCAGTTTAATTGCTGCAGCCTCTATCATGCTGGGCGATACAATCGCACTAGGTGACACGGTTATCGTCAAGTTGCTACCACTTGAGATGTATCCAGCTGTAGTACCATTACAAGAAACTTGCACACCGGACTGAGTGCACGCCGCATACACCGGCGCTGCTGTTATCCCGCCCCCTATAGCCGCCAGCGCTATAGCCAGACTATGTTTGCGCCATACAGGTCTGCTCGTAGCACACACCACACCACCTTGTGTAGCCCCCGCACTTTTGGTACGTGCGGTTTCAGGCACCGCCACCCATGCGCCCAAAGCCATGCTCCAGAGCGATTTATAAATTCTATTCATGTTTTTTCTTCCCAATTCTTGTTGTAGATCGCTCTGAGCCTGATGCCCTTAACACTTATTTACTATTGTTCTCCGGATTCTAATCAGTTCACTCTTAGCGCGATATCACTGAAATTGGTGATACCTAACAAAAACAACACCCCATAGTCATAATGAATACGCGGTGCTCACTATTTAGCCCCCTCCCATTTCAGAGAAGGTTGCTGCACGTCGCGCATAAAAAACCCGCCCTATAAGGGCGGGTTTTTGTGTAGCACTGTGCTCGTTCAGATATTACGCACTGGCTTTGTCTGCTTCGTTAGGGGCACTGATTTCACGCACTGGAACAGGAATGCGTAACCCTTCTTCTAGCAACAACAGTGGCGCTTGACGCAATAACTCATAGCGTAAGTTCCAGAAGTTTTCCGTTAGGCTCCACACCCGTACGGTTACTACAATGGCACTGTCTTTATACTGAGTGACCATCACCAGCGGTGCTGGGTCTTTCAATACAGCCTCATTGCTCTCTACCATTTTATTAAGAGTGCTAATGGCTTTATCCAAGTCGTCGCCATAACGTACCGCCACTTCCACATCCATCCTACGGGTTTTGTTGCGGCTGTAGTTAATGATGGCACTTCCCCAAATAGAACCATTGGGTAGCGTGAACTCAATACCGTCGGCTTGTATAAAGCGTGTCAGGAACAACCCCACTTCATCCACCGTACCGTCGCCTTTGCCAACTACCGACACAAACTCGCCCGCACTGATGGGGCGAAGTATCAACAACATAATGCCCGATGCCACGTTTTGCAGCGTACCTTGCAAGGCCAAACCCACTGCCAAGCCCATGGCACCCAGCATCGCCACAATACTGGTGGTTTGTACCCCAAAACGCGCCAATACGGCGATCAGCACAATAATACGTATGAACCATTGCAACACAATGGTGAGCATAGGGATCACAGTGCGATCCATGTGTGGCATACGCAGTAAGAACTTGCGCAAGAAGCGAGCTGCCACTGACGACAGCCACCACCCTACAATCAGGATTAGTGCAGCCACAAGCAGGTTGATGCCAAACGTTTGCAGCAAGGATAACGTTGTGCTTTCGACTAGCTGTGTTTCATTCATTCACGTTGCTCCCAAAATAAACATCACGTGCCGCCATCATAACGGGTTTTAACTGCCCTATGATATGGGTATTGCTGTCTGTTACAAGGACCTTATACATGTCTACTCGTGCCACTTTTTCTGTACTGGACCTCGCCCCTATCACGCAAGGAGGCACCGCTAGGGATGCATTTTTGCGTGCCGCTGAACTTGCCCAGCACTGCGAAAACCTTGGTTTTACACGCTACTGGTTAGCTGAACATCACGGTATGCCGGGCATTGCCAGTGCCGCCACCGCTATATTGATCAGCCATGTGGCCTCGCAAACGCAACGCATACGCGTAGGAGCGGGCGGCATTATGTTGCCCAACCATTCACCACTGGTGATTGCCGAGCAGTTTGGCACCTTAGAAAGCTTATACCCTGGCCGTATAGACTTGGGCTTAGGCCGCGCCCCGGGTTCGGACCAGATCACCTCTAGAGCCTTACGCCGCGACTTAAACTCTGACCCAGAACAGTTCCCCCGCGATGTCTTAGAACTGATGGACTATATGTCGGACGAGCCCGAACAACCCGTAGTTGCCGTACCTGGTCGCGGCAGTAACGTACCTGTTTGGATTTTAGGTAGTAGCTTGTATGGTGCTCAGTTGGCTGCTGCATTGGGTCTGCCTTACGCCTTTGCCTCGCACTTTGCACCGGCGCAACTGGCCCATGCCTGTGAAGTCTATAGACAGCACTTCCGCCCGTCTAAATACTTAGACAAGCCGTACTTGATGCTAGGCTTTAATATTTTTGCAGCAGACACCACTGCCGAAGCGGAAGATTTGGCTACCTCGTGGCAGCAATCGTTTGTGAGCCTGCGTTCGGGCAAACCCATTACCCTACCGCCACCCGCACCCGGCTATATGGATAATGCCAGCCCTCAAGCACAAGAGCTTATTAAACACATGATGCACTGCACCGCTATTGGCGATGTGGACACTGTACGCCAGAAAATTCACGCTACGCTGGTCAATACACAAGCCAATGAGCTGATTGTGACCAGCAACATTTACGATCAGAAGGCGCGTCTACATTCGTATACGTTAGCAGCTGAGGCGTTTAAGTCGCTGTAAGATTCATAGCCTGCGCTGGGGGCTGCAGAAACACAAAAAAGGCTTGGAGAATATCCAAGCCTTTTTTGTTCTAGCTACAACTGCTTATTTCTTGTTGCTGCTGCGCTTTTGCAAAGATTGCGTCAGCCTATCTAGCAACATCGCCAGAATCACCACGGCAATACCCGCTACAAAGCCATCGCCAGAGCGTAGTCGCTGAATGGCACGCCATACTTCACTACCTAAGCCATCGGCACCAATCATGGCGGCAATAACCACCATAGATAAGGCCAACATGATAGTTTGGTTCACACCCGCCATAATGGTAGGTAATGCCAACGGCAACTGCACTTTAAACAATTTTTGTCGGCGTGTCGCACCATAAGCATCGGCGGCTTCGATCAAGTCAGAAGGCACTTGGCGTATGCCCAAAATGGTCAGACGTATCGCCGGTGGCATAGAGAAAATCACCGTAGCGAAAATTGCCGATACCGCACCAATACCAAAAAAGGGAATGGCCGGAATTAAGTACACAAAGGCCGGCATGGTCTGCATGAAATCCAGCATTGGCATCACCACTTTATATAAGCGGTTAGACAATGCTGCCACAATACCTATAGGCAAGGCGATCACAATGGCAACCAACGTGGCAATCACGACCAACGTGAGTGTCTGAATCATAGGCACCCATAAGCCTAGGTTCCAGATCAACCCCAAACCGGCTATAGCACCTATAGCCAAACGCCAGCCCGAGACACGCCAACACAACAGCGCGAATACCGCTATCAGCAACCATTCTGGCAGTGCCAACAAACCATCATTAAGCAGATCAATGCCATCTTGGGTAAAGCGTGACACGCTGCGGGTCACACCAGAATAGCTAGAAGTCAGCGAGTTAAGCCCCTGCTCAATCCAACGGCTTAACGGTAAGGTTGGGATAGTACTCATCATGAGGTTTCTCCTGCTTTAGCCAGTTCATCCAACACGGCACCTTTCACTACCACGCCCAATAACTGATCTTTGTCATTCACTACAGCAACAGGAATACTGCGATCAAACAACCCAAACAGTTGGTTCAATGGCTCGTCCGGGCCTACTTTAGGAATATCGGTATCTATATAGCTTTGTATGCTTTGTGCCTGATCTTGAATGGCTTTGCGCAACACAGCCGCTTCAATCAGCCCTATTAAGCGTCTATCTCTAGTCGTCACATACACCGAGTCGATACTGTTTTCGCTCATTTTCCGCAAAGCCGTACGCGGGCCATCATCGGGGCGCACGGTCACGCGCGAAGATCGCATAGCGCTGCTGGCGGTCAGTACACGTGCTTTATCCACGCCTTCAATAAAGCGCGCTACGTAGTCATCCGCTGGTTTACTGAGGATTTCCTCTGGCGTGCCTTCTTGCACGATCTCACCGTCTTTCAGCAAAATGATGCGATCGCCAATGTTTAGCGCCTCATCCAAATCGTGCGTGATGAAAATCGTAGTTTTGCGGGTACGATATTGCAGCTCTTGTAGCTCTTGCTGCATGTCTTTACGAATCAGGGGGTCTAACGCAGAAAAAGCTTCATCCATCAGCAACACACTGCCGTCGTTTGCCAGCGCTCGCGCAATACCCACGCGCTGTTGCATACCACCAGACAGTTGTGAGGGGTAGGAATCTTCCCAGCCCTTTAAGCCCACTTGCTCTAATGCATCGACAGCGATACGCGCACGTTCTTCTTTTTCCATGTGGCGTATTTCTAATCCGAACTCTACGTTTTGCTGCACAGTTCGGTGTGGAAATAAGGCGAAGTTCTGAAACACCATCGAGAAATGCTCTCGACGCACTGCCAGCAACGCTTTTTCAGATAATTTTGTGATGTCTTGCCCAGCTATTTCCACCTGCCCTTCGGTAGGGTCAATAAGCCTATTCAGACAACGGATCAGGGTAGACTTACCCGACCCAGACAAGCCCATAATCACAAGCAGCTCACCTTCGTACACATCAAAATTGATGTCATAAAGCCCAAGTGTTTGGCCAGTGTGTTCAAAAATCTCAGGGCGTTTCTTGCCCTGCTTACGTAAAGCCAGTGCTCGTTCTGGGTTAGCACCAAAGACTTTACTTAACTGACGGACTTTGATTTTTACATTTCTAGTATTCGTCATCCGTTCCTCTTTTTTGCTGTAATTGAAAAGTACAAGGCCGGGTCGCAATGCGCCCGGCCTTGTGCCTATAGCGACATTACTGGTTCACCACGATGTGGCTTACTCAGTAGTGGGCATCCAGGCTTGTACTTTTTCTGGGTTAGCTTCTACCCATTTTTTGGCATTTTCATACGGATTACTACCGGCTTCTTCGTTCATCAACATGATTTCGCCCATGTCATCGGTAGTCCAATTAAAAGCATCCAGAATGGCATAAGCCTCTGGTTTTTCGTCTTTCAAGCCTTTACGTGCGATGGTATGAATTTGCTCTGCACCACCGTAAATACCTTTAGGGTCTTCGAGGTATTTAAGATCCCAACGAGCAAACATCCAGTGTGGCGTCCACGCTGTAATCACAATGTCTTCATTATTTTGAATAGCGTTTGCCAAGGCTGCTGTCATGGTGGCATCGGTACCATCACGCAAACGCAACTTCAAGTTGTATTGATCCACTACATCACCGGTTAAACGCTGCAAACCAGCACCGGGGTCAATACCAATAATCTCGTTATTGAATTTCTTGGCGTTGTCGTTCAGCTCTTCAATAGAAGTGATTTCTGTATAGGCCGGTACAACCAAACCTAACTTCGTGCCATCCAAGTTGGGGCCTAAGTCTTCAACTTTGTCACCCAACTGCGCGAAATAATCTTCGTGGGTAGTGGGCAACCACGCAGCCAACATTGCATCAGCATCACCATTAGCGACGGCTTGCCACATCGCAGCGCCAGTCAGCGAACTCATTTTTACATCGTAGCCAGCTTGCTCTAACAACACACGCATCACGTTAGTGGAAGCCACCTCTGACGACCACTCTACATAGGCCAAATGCACAGTACCTTTGTCTTGGGCATAGGCACTGCTAGCTCCCAATAACCCTAGGCCAAAAACAGCGGTACCCATTGCAACACTTAGACGTTTCAGGATTTTATTTATTAACATAATCATTTGACTCCGAATCATTCTAGAGCTAATCATTATATCAATAAATCAATTTCAGTCTAGCGCAGCATAACCAAAGCAGCATAATCATGGGCCTCAAAAGACCATAAAAACAGCCTTCTCTCTAGGAAAGAAAAGACTATAAAACACTTATGAAACAGAAGATTACGAGCCTCAATCCTGCGCTGAAAACCCCTTTTTAAACGCATAAAAAATGCTGATGTACACCCTTAAAAAGAGCCGTACATCAGCCTCTATACCTATACTCTGGCTAACTACTGTTAAGGCATCAGCCTTACTGCCATAGCATTTCGCCTTTAGCCACGCTGGCGCTTAGCTCTAATGAGTCATCCCCCTGCAACTCGGGATAACGCCGTTTCATGGCTACGACCAACTCTGACGAATTACTGGCCTTGGCGGCCTCTGCATCAAACGCCTGTATGTAATCAGCCGTGAAAGTGACCGCCGCTACCCCACTCGGTAACGTCCCCATGTAGTGGCCTGGAATGACGACATCAGGCGATAAGGTTTTGATGCGCTCTAAGGTTGCCAACCAATCAGCATGGGACTGGGGCGTTTGGGTATCGGCCATCCACACATGCTCGCCAGACATCACTGGAATCCCGCCCACAACGGTTTTACTAGCAGGTATCCACACAAACGTACGATCGGGCGTAGGGCCATCTATCCCCACCACCTTGAGTTCTTGCCCTTCTAGCAACAAGGTATCGCCCTCTAACGCTTGAGGAACAACAATCCTACTGGGAGCGCTATTGCCCATTTTCGGCCCCCAGAATGCGAGCTTGGCGTCTTTAGTCGCTTCTATATGCGCAATAGTGGCTGGCGTCGCCAAAATTTTGACGTTAGGAAAAGCGTCTTGCAATGTCGCTAACCCAAAGTAGTAATCGGGATCACCATGACTAATATAGATAGTGCTTAAACGCTTACCCGTCGCTTTAATTTTTTCTGCTAATTGACTGGCTTCAACAGTGGAAAACTGAGCATCGATAAGGATGGCCTCTTCTTTGCCCTGTACCAACACAGACGACACCGCAAAGATCGCCTCGCCGCCCCAATTAAACGGTTCTATGGTTAATGCCGTTTGCTGCGCTTGATTTACAGTCGTAGTCGTGTCCACAGCAGTTTCTGCCGCCAATGCCAGCGACGACGCCCCCGTTAGTGCGGCAGCCATTGCCACCGCAACCGCAGAAAATACATAGCGCCCCGGTGCGCCTAATAGTGCAATATGTGCCATCTTTAGCTCCTATAATCTGTAATTAATACTAGGTCACTAAAATAGACCTATGATGATAGGAATGCTACACTCCACCCACATTGAGCACAAGAAGTCACACGAAGGTGCCTCAGTCACTTCAACGTGACCATCCTGCTAGCACGAGAAACAACCATGTCTGAAAAAAGCACACAGCCCATAGAGTTTGACCAACCCTGCCCCATTCGTGATGTGCTGGATCGCATTGGTGATCAGTGGAGCTTGTTGATTCTGGAATCGCTCAAAGACCGCATACTGCGCTTTAACGAACTGCACCGTGAAATAGGCGACATCTCCAGACAGGTACTCTCGCGTACGCTGAAACGCTTAGAAAACGATGGCTACATCAGCCGCACGCTCTACCCCGAAGTCCCGCCACGGGTTGAATATGCGTTAACAGAGTTGGGGCATTCTTTTCTGGTGCCCATGCAGCAGTTAGTGCAGTGGGCAGATAGTAATCATGAGGCGATTTATTTGGCGCGGAAACGGGCTGCAGAGGTGTAGGGGGGGTTGCGAAAAATTCGGGGGAGCGGAGGAAAACTTTTATGATTTGGTGTCTCAAATCATAAAAAGTTGTTCCGCAGTCCCCCAGCGTGTGCGATGAATACTCCAATCACCGCGCATCTTTCAAAATCAGATCCGCCCCTTTCTCCGCCACCATCATCACCGCCGCTTGCGTATTCCCACTTACCATCGCTGGCATCACCG
>JBQELO010000033.1:0-4555 GCA_052103955.1 Paenalcaligenes sp.
AACCCGAACCTGTTGCTGCGCTTGCACCGCAAGCTGAACCGGCTAAAGGGTCATGGTTGTCGCGTTTGCGTCAGGGCTTGTCACGTACAGGGCAGGCCATTGGCGGTATTTTTGTTGGGGTTAAGGTCGATGAGGACCTATTTGAAGAGCTAGAAACTGCGCTCATTATGGCGGATGCAGGTTTAGAAGCAACCGAAAAGTTGCTGACTGAGTTGCGTGAAAAGGTGAAGAAAGACCGCATTACCCAAGGCGAAGATGTCAAAGTTGCGTTGCGTGAAATTCTGGCCAATCACCTGAAAGTGTTGGAAAAGCAGTTTGATACCACTGCGGCCAAACCGCTGGTAGTCATGATCGCTGGTGTGAACGGTGCAGGTAAAACCACCTCTATTGGTAAGTTGGCTAATGCCTTCCAAGCCCAAGGTGCATCGGTATTGCTAGCGGCAGGGGATACTTTCCGTGCGGCGGCTCGTGAACAGTTGGTAGAGTGGGGCAAACGCAATAATGTGGCTGTGATTGCCCAAGATGGCGGTGATCCTGCTGCAGTAGCCTTTGATGCGGTGAATGCAGGTAAAGCACGTGACACTGGTGTAGTGATGGTGGATACAGCTGGTCGTTTGCCTACTCAACTGCATTTGATGGAAGAGTTGAAGAAAATTCGCCGTGTAGTGGCTAAAGCTGATGGCAATGCACCACACGAGGTGTTGTTGGTGGTGGATGGCAATACTGGGCAGAATGCGCTGTCGCAGATTAAAGCCTTTGATGCCGCAATCAACCTAACAGGTTTGGTGGTGACTAAGCTAGACGGTACGGCTAAGGGTGGTATTTTGGCGGCTGTTGCCGCAGGCGGGCAAGGTGTGCGTCCTGTGCCGGTGTATTGGATTGGTGTGGGCGAAGGCATACACGACTTGCAGCCTTTTGTGGCGAGCGAGTTTGCCTCGGCATTATTGGGTGATAAAACCTAAATAGCGCCAGAAAATATCAATGCCACCTGTGTGATTACAGGTGGCATTTTTATTTCACTATGCTTTTCTGTGCCGCCAACAAAAGCCATGTCTATCAGCGGACAACAGAGGGCAGGTAGCCAAAACGTGTGCGGAATCGGTCAGAGAAACGTGCGCGGGATTGGTATCCGCAGGCCTGTGCAATGTGCGGAATGCTCCAGGACGTGGTTTGTAGCAACATCAGGGCATGGTGCATGCGAGTATCTATCAACAGATGCTCGAAACGCACGTTTTCGCTTGCAAGGCGTCGCCGTAATGTAGCCTCGCTCATCGCCAGAGCGCGTCCGGCCTCGTGTGCTGTCCATGCCTGATCCGGTGCTTCGCTAATCAGGGTACGTAAGCGTTCAGCCGTCCCACTCTGCTTGGCGATCGTGAAAGTATGCCCTCGTTCAGCCAGCGCAAAGAGTAAATCCAGTAACTGGCACTGCAGTCGTTCGTCGCTCACACGGGTAATGTCCACACCGTTGAGTACACGGTGAAACGTCGCGCTTAGGTCGTCGTCCAGTGGTGTGAGCCTATAAGGTGCCAGATTCGTGTTACTCGGTATTTGTGCGTCGTTAGTGCGCTGAAACGCCTCCAGTAAGCTTGCAGAGAGCGTCAGGAAGATGGAGCGGAAGCACTTTTCGTGGGCATCTGGTGTTTTCACTATATTGACGCATGTGCCAGGCTGGACGAGTAGTAGCGATGCTTGCGCGTTAATCGCAAGCGGGTGGATGTCATCCTCCAAGTCTAGCCGTCCCGCAGCGACCAGCAGTACGGTGGCATCATGAAATAGAAAGCGTGGAGTGTGCTGAACCCGCGTCAGAACAGGCTGCGCCAGCGCGCACAAGCCGCGCCGGAGCACGGGTGTACCCGATGGCAGCGACCAGTGCTTGTAAGCCCCGGCTTGTGCGGTTAGGGAAGCGGTTTGCCGGGGCTCTGTAATGCGCAATGTGTGCTGGCTCACAGGTTAGTCTAGCGGCACGGAAGGGTTGAGACTGTACCAGCCGGTTAGACTGGCTTGTCCTAGTACCGGAGCACTCTCCAGTGCTGCGCGCACGTTGTTGCCTGTCAAAAGCCCGTTCACTGTCAGTGAGGGTACAGCCAAGGCATAGACCGTGAAGATGTAGCGGTGAGCGCGTGCGTCATTCCAAGGGGGGCATGGGCCATCGTAGCCATGGTAGTTTCCTTTCATGTGTTCGTCACCGGCGAACCACGCTGTGTAGTCATTGATACCGTGGCGCAAACCACCGTTGATAGCGGGGCCGGGCTTGCCGCGCGGTGTGACGCCATCCGAATGCGAACTGGCGGCTATTTCTGTGATATTGGCGGGAATGTCGAGTAGCAGCCAGTGAAAGAAGTCGACTCGTGGCAGATCAGCCGGAACTTCACGGCCTTCTTGATTCACGTCATCCCCGCGACTGGGCACATCAGGGTCGTGGCACACAATGACGAAGGACTGGGTGCCTGTGGGGATATCACTCCAGGCCAAGTGTGGATTGCGGTTCGACGACAGTGCAATGTGCTGGGTAGCGTCTGGCACCGCGAAAGCAAATTCGCCAGGAATAGGCTGGCCGTCCTTGAAGCTGTGACTGATGAGTTGCATGTGAGGTGTAGTCCTGTGGGGGTGAAAAGCCAATGTTGTGCTGATTGCTGCACAATGGATGGTCATTCTACGTGCGCAGGTATTCCTCTAAAGCACCACATCCAATCAATTATTTCACATATCCAATCAAATTGATCCCTTCTGGGTGTTTTGGGTGATATGGCTTGGTGGTAAACATAGCCCGCAAAGAAAACGCCACCTGTATGACTACAGGTGGCGTTTTTTATTCTGGATAGGCTGTGTGTACGAGCTGCTTTAATACTTTCTTGGCTTGTTTCACATAATGCTGGCGGGTGGCAGTGAGCCAACCTAGTGCCCAGTTACGCTGCTCAGTATCTTCTAGGTTGTGTTGGCACCATTCGTGGGTAACATCACAGTCGGTAATTTTGCCTAAAAAATGCTGGGTATTACGTAAAGCATCGTACAAGGGCCTGTGCGATGACGTACCTAGAAACTCTAGGCAGTAACGTAAGGTTTTAATGCGGTTACGTAGCCTGTGTTGTTGACGTTGGCTAAGCTCGGCAAAGTTTTGGCTGCGCAGTTGTATGGATTGCAGTTGGGCGCGCAATACGGCGTGCAAGGCCAAATAGGGTTTAGCCTGTACAGCATCGGTTTCTTCTGCAATTAGGCTTTGGCCACTAAGCAGTTGAGCCAGGTTGTTTAATAAGCAGCGCTGGAACCCCGGGCTAGCCGCTAGCTGTTGTATCTCTGCGCTGGTGCTCGCTGTGGTGGGTAACACCAGTGCAGGGCCGGGTAAGCCCGCTAGCATCAGTCTGGGCAGCGTTTCAAGGCTAAGTAGGTCGGAGTCCCTTGCTTCACCAAATAAGGCGAAGAAGGGGCGCATTTCGCGTGTGGCAGCTTGTTCGGCGGTGCTCATCCATGGGCTAAATAAGCGGCGGCACGAACGCAGTCTACGCATGCCTACGCGCATTAAGGCCAAGTAGGTGGCTTGTTGCTCTTCATCGGCTTCGTGGCCGTCAATGCTAGCCAATAGCGAGGCATTACGAATGATTTGGCCTAAATACAGCAAGGCGCTGTCTACATAGCCTTGCTGTAAATCGTGAATAGCAGGAAAAGCGTGTGAATGCAGTCGGTAGGCTTGGTATAGCGCTGTGTGTAGTGCCTCACTACTCGTGGCACCGCTATCAACGACTTGTGCCAAGATATCGCCGCGTTCAGATTTACTGCGTAAGTCGATAACGAGGCCAAATTGCTCTAGCCATTGCGCACCTATCTGGAAAATGCTGGAAACCTCGCCTTCAATCAGCTCAAATTCAATCTCGCTGACAGGCAGTTGATAGCGGCCTGCTTGAATAAAGCCGTTGTCCAGCGCAATTTCTACAATAGAACCGTCGCAGTTAAGGCGCACATGATGGCGTTCAATACGGGTTTCATAGCGTGGCGCTAAGGCAATGGCGTGGTGTAGCACAGCCGATGCGGCCTCTATGTTCTCGTACAGCGTCAGATCCAGAGTAGGTGTGGGCCGGACATGGTTATATTCCAGCTTCGATAACTCATCGGGGCCGGCTGTCTTTAAGGTCTGAATCCACTGGTTACCCTCTAGGCGTAAACGCAGTGCCGTGCGTGCTTTGGCCAGCGCCCTAGAGGGGGTGTCAAAGTAAATCGCATGCAGTGGTTGGATGGAAGGGTTTAATGCTGCAACCTGCTCCAGTAGCCCCTTCCGGCTCTGCTCAGGCACATACAGTTTCAGCTCTCGTTCTAGCACAGGGATGACAAAAGTGTTGGGTTGATGAGTGATATTGGCACACGCCATCAGCGTATTGTACGAATTGGCCGTGCAAGCGCTAAAATGGAGCTATCTACTATAAAGCAGGAATGTCATGAGTCATACATTACAGACAGAGCTTTCCGAAGCGGATATGCAACAAGCAATTTCATCCGTGACCGAGATCGTGGCTGAGCTACGGGCTGGTCGGATGGTGATTCTGGTCGATGAAGAAGACCGAGA